>NZ_RBMG01000010.1:0-5183 GCF_003989155.1 Rothia sp. HSID18069
TTGCGTGTTGTGTGGGGGGTGTGTATAGTTGTATGAGTCGCCGCGGCGAGGGGCCCTGAAGGGGTGCTGTTGATGTTGTGGTTGGCTCTGAATGATGACTGTCTGGGGGGCTTCTGCGTGCCTGTTGTGGGTGTGTGGTGGTGTCCTGGGGTGGTGTGTTGTTTGAGAACTCAATAGTGTGCTTTTTTGGTTTCGAGCAAATTGTTTTTGTTTGGAAATGTGATACCAATTATTTTATTTATTTTTTGATTGATGACCGTTTGTGGTTTCAATTGTGTCAGCGTGGATCGTGCACCCCCGTGTACGGTTTGTGTTGGTGTTTGAGATCGGGTTGTCAGGCTTTTTGTTTTGTAACGGAGAGTTTGATCCTGGCTCAGGACGAACGCTGGCGGCGTGCTTAACACATGCAAGTCGAACGATGAAGCGGTGCTTGCACCGTGGATTAGTGGCGAACGGGTGAGTAATACGTGAGTGACCTACCTTTGACTCTGGGATAAGCCTGGGAAACTGGGTCTAATACCGGATACGACCAATCTCTGCATGGGGTGTTGGTGGAAAGCGTTATGGAGTGGTTTTAGATGGGCTCACGGCCTATCAGCTTGTTGGTGAGGTAATGGCTTACCAAGGCGACGACGGGTAGCCGGCCTGAGAGGGTGACCGGCCACACTGGGACTGAGACACGGCCCAGACTCCTACGGGAGGCAGCAGTGGGGAATATTGCACAATGGGCGCAAGCCTGATGCAGCGACGCCGCGTGAGGGATGACGGCCTTCGGGTTGTAAACCTCTGTTAGCATCGAAGAAGCGAAAGTGACGGTAGGTGCAGAGAAAGCGCCGGCTAACTACGTGCCAGCAGCCGCGGTAATACGTAGGGCGCGAGCGTTGTCCGGAATTATTGGGCGTAAAGAGCTTGTAGGCGGTTGGTCGCGTCTGCTGTGAAAGGCCGGGGCTTAACTCCGGTTTTGCAGTGGGTACGGGCTAACTAGAGTGCAGTAGGGGAGACTGGAATTCCTGGTGTAGCGGTGGAATGCACAGATATCAGGAGGAACACCGATGGCGAAGGCAGGTCTCTGGGCTGTAACTGACGCTGAGAAGCGAAAGCATGGGGAGCGAACAGGATTAGATACCCTGGTAGTCCATGCCGTAAACGTTGGGCACTAGGTGTGGGGGACATTCCACGTTTTCCGCGCCGTAGCTAACGCATTAAGTGCCCCGCCTGGGGAGTACGGCCGCAAGGCTAAAACTCAAAGGAATTGACGGGGGCCCGCACAAGCGGCGGAGCATGCGGATTAATTCGATGCAACGCGAAGAACCTTACCAAGGCTTGACATGCATTAGATCGCGTCAGAGATGGCGTTTCCCTTCGGGGCTGGTGTACAGGTGGTGCATGGTTGTCGTCAGCTCGTGTCGTGAGATGTTGGGTTAAGTCCCGCAACGAGCGCAACCCTCGTTCTATGTTGCCAGCGGTTCGGCCGGGGACTCATAGGAGACTGCCGGGGTTAACTCGGAGGAAGGTGGGGATGACGTCAAATCATCATGCCCCTTATGTCTTGGGCTTCACGCATGCTACAATGGCCGGTACAGAGGGTTGCGATACTGTGAGGTGGAGCTAATCCCTTAAAGCCGGTCTCAGTTCGGATTGGGGTCTGCAACTCGACCCCATGAAGTCGGAGTCGCTAGTAATCGCAGATCAGCAACGCTGCGGTGAATACGTTCCCGGGCCTTGTACACACCGCCCGTCAAGTCACGAAAGTTGGTAACACCCGAAGCCGGTGGCCTAACCCTTGTGGGGGGAGCCGTCGAAGGTGGGATTGGCGATTGGGACTAAGTCGTAACAAGGTAGCCGTACCGGAAGGTGCGGCTGGATCACCTCCTTTCTAAGGAGCTCAACTATATTGGTTGGCCATGCTATCTGCGAGTGTCGGATGGGTGGTTTGCTCATGGGTGGAATGTCATGTTTCCTGGTTTGTGGTGGGGCCATTGAGGTGCGCTGTTGGGTTTTCGGGCTGCACGCTGTGTGGTCTGTGTGACTGGCTGGTGCTGGTGCTGGGGGTTTTCTCTGGTTCTGGTGGTGGTGTGGTTTGTTGTTTGAGAACTGTATAGTGGACGCGAGCATCTTCTGGAAGCTGTGCTGTGCACCTGCCTGTTTTGTGTGTGGGTGTGTGGTGAGTTTTCTGTGATTTTTTCTTTGATTGTTTGTAAGTTGTTAAGGGCACACGGTGGATGCCTTGGCACTAGAAGCCGATGAAGGACGTGTGAATCTGCGATAAGCCTCGGGGAGCCGATAACTGGGCGTTGATCCGAGGATGTCCGAATGGGGAAACCTTGCTCATTGTTATGGTGAGTGACCGCTGGTTGAATGTATAGGCCAGTTGGGGGGAACGCGGGGAAGTGAAACATCTCAGTACCCGCAGGAAGAGAAAATAATAATGATTCTGTCAGTAGTGGCGAGCGAAAGCGGAAGAGACTAAACCTGTGGTGTGTGATACCGGTCGGGGGTTGCATCATGGGGGTTGTGGGAGGCGTCGTGGCAGTTCTGACCGGCTGTTGGCGTGATGTTCAGGATGGTAGGTGAATGGTCTGGGAAGGCCAACCGGAGTGGGTGAGAGTCCCGTAGCTGAAATTGTTCTGACCGCGTGGCGTTTGTCCCGAGTAGCACGGGGCTCGTGGAATCTCGTGTGAATCTGCCAGGACCACCTGGTAAGTCTAAATACTTTCTAGTGACCGATAGTGGATCAGTACCGTGAGGGAATGGTGAAAAGTACCCCGGGAGGGGAGTGAAAGAGTACCTGAAACCGTGTGCTTACAAGCCGTTATAGCCCCCGTTGTGTGGGGTGGTGGCGTGCCTTTTGAAGAATGAGCCTGCGAGTTAGTGTTTTGTCGCGAGGTTAACCCGTGTGGGGTAGTCGTAGCGAAAGCGAGTCTGAACAGGGCGTTGTAGTGGCAGGATCTAGACCCGAAGCGGAGTGATCTATCCATGGCCAGGTTGAAGCACGTGTAAGAGCGTGTGGAGGACCGAACCCACCTAGGTTGAAAACTGGGGGGATGAGCTGTGGATAGGGGTGAAAGGCCAATCAAACTCTGTGATAGCTGGTTCTCCCCGAAATGCATTTAGGTGCAGCGTTGCATGTTTCTTGCCGGAGGTAGAGCGACTGGATGGCTGATGGGCCCGCGAGGGTTACTGACGTTAGCTAAACTCCGAATGCCGGTAAGTGAGAGTGTAGCAGTGAGACAGTGGGGGATAAGCTTCATTGTCGAGAGGGAAACAGCCCAGACCATCAACTAAGGCCCCTAAGCGTGTGCTAAGTGGGAAAGGATGTGGAGTTGCTGAGACAACCAGGAGGTTGGCTTAGAAGCAGCCATCCTTGAAAGAGTGCGTAATAGCTCACTGGTCAAGTGATTCTGCGCCGATAATGTAGCGGGGCTCAAGTACACCGCCGAAGTTGTGGCAATCAGTCCTTGTGGCTGGTTGGGTAGGGGAGCGTCCTGCATGAGGTGAAGCTGCCACGGGAGTGTGTGGTGGATTGTGTGGGAGTGAGAATGCAGGCATGAGTAGCGAATCACGGGTGAGAAACCCGTGCGCCGGATGATCAAGGGTTCCAGGGTCAAGTTAATCTGCCCTGGGTTAGTCGGGGCCTAAGGCGAGGCCGACAGGCGTAGTCGATGGATAACGGGTTGATATTCCCGTACCAGTGAAGAACCGTCCATACTGATATTGTGATGCTAACCATGCCGAACACGGTGTCATGAAGTTTTCTTTGTGGTGTTGTGGGGTGTGTGGGACCCAGGCTTTGGAGGTAAGCGTGTTAACAGGTGTGACGCAGGAAGGTAGCCAAGCCACGCGGTGGTTGTCGTGGTCTAAGCGTGTAGGATGGTTGGTTGTTAAATGCGCCAGCTGTGTGTCTGAGACGTGATGGGACCCCGTTGTTGGGGGATTTGGTGATCCTATGCTGTCGAGAAAAGCATCGGCGTGAGGTTTGAGCTGCCCGTACCCGAAACCGACACAGGTGATCAGGTAGAGAATACTAAGGCGATCGAGAGAATCATGGTTAAGGAACTCGGCAAAATGCCCCCGTAACTTCGGGAGAAGGGGGGCCCTGAGCGTGATCTGCCCGTGCGGTGGGGAGCGTGTAGGGGTCGCAGAGACCAGGGGGAAGCGACTGTTTATCAAAAACACAGGTCCGTGCGAAGTCGTAAGACGAGGTATACGGACTGACTCCTGCCCGGTGCTGGAAGGTTAAGAGGAGTGGTTAGCCCTTTTGGGGGCGAAGCTGCGAATTTAAGCCCCAGTAAACGGCGGTGGTAACTATAACCATCCTAAGGTAGCGAAATTCCTTGTCGGGTAAGTTCCGACCTGCACGAATGGAGTAACGACTTCCCTACTGTCTCAACCATGAACTCGGTGAAATTGCAGTACGAGTAAAGATGCTCGTTTCGCGCAGCAGGACGGAAAGACCCCGTGACCTTTACTATAGTTTGGTATTGGTGTTTGGGTTGGCTTGTGTAGGATAGGTGGGAGACTGTGAAGCCGTCACGCTAGTGGTGGTGGAGTCGTTGTTGAAATACCACTCTGGTCAATCTGAGCGTCTAACTTCGGGCCATGATCTGGTTCAGGGACAGTGCCTGATGGGTAGTTTAACTGGGGCGGTTGCCTCCTAAAGTGTAACGGAGGCGCCCAAAGGTTCCCTCAGCCTGGTTGGCAATCAGGTGTTGAGTGTAAGTGCACAAGGGAGCTTGACTGTGAGAGTGGCGGCTCGAGCAGGTGCGAAAGCAGGGACTAGTGATCCGGCAGTGGCGTGTGGAAGCGCTGTCGCTCAACGGATAAAAGGTACCTCGGGGATAACAGGCTGATCTTGCCCAAGAGTCCATATCGACGGCATGGTTTGGCACCTCGATGTCGGCTCGTCGCATCCTGGGGCTGGAGTCGGTCCCAAGGGTTGGGCTGTTCGCCCATTAAAGCGGTACGCGAGCTGGGTTCAGAACGTCGTGAGACAGTTCGGTCCCTATCCGCTGCGTGCGTTGGAGAATTGAGAAAGGCTGTCCTTAGTACGAGAGGACCGGGACGGACGAACCTCTGGTATGTCAGTTGTACCGCCAGGTGCATGGCTGATTGGCTACGTTCGGGAGGGATAACCGCTGAAAGCATCTAAGCGGGAAGCTTGTTTCGTGATGAGTTCTCCTGGC
>NZ_RBMG01000011.1:0-4917 GCF_003989155.1 Rothia sp. HSID18069
TTACGCTCTTGCATTAGAGTTCCTTTCCAGTAGTGGACTGTTTCTGGTTTTGTCGTTGCCGCTGGGCGTAGTCGCGAGCATCCTGTTTCTGCTGCGGTGGCTGCTGCCTGCGGCGGTTGAGGTTACCAAAGGACATAGCGTGAAGCCGTTGTACCTTTTGCAGCTGTTCATCTGAGGTTTCTAGAGATTGCCGTTGTGCACGGTGAGCAGTGATCGTCTGCTCGACCGTGTGCTTCTGCTGCGGTTTTTCGGTCTCGGTATGGGTCAGAGAGTTCTGATACCTCTTAATCTGTTCATGAATCAGCATCGGGTGGGTAGCGGCCAGCTGCGGGTTCCCTTCCCTACGTGCTTCCTGGGCGCGCTGGCGGGTATCGCGTGCTTGGGCGATCTGAGCGTTTTCTGCATCGGTTTTAGGTGCGCGCTGGTGCGCGGCCATGACGGATCGCTTGTGCGTATTAGTGACTTGGGCGTGTAGGAACTGCCCGCGTGCCTCCGCGCGGGTGGGTTCCTCGTGCGGCTTTGCCTGGGTGCGCAGCTTCGTGGGTACTGCCTCAGGCTCACTGGGGGCGATGTTGTATTTATCGCGCAGGGCTTCGGTTTCGGCAGCAACCCGGTACCAGTGCCGCGCCAGGCGGTTGTTGGCCGGAACGTCACCAAGCTGTTTGACCCATTCGGGTTTCTCTGCGGCGAGTTGTGCGCCCCTGACTTGGGCGAGCTGCCCGATTTCACGGGAGCGGGAGCGCAGAATAGTGCCTAACCTGGTGTTGTGCAGGTTCGGGTGGTTCTCCCAGAACCGATCCAGCGTGTGGCCACTGATGCCGTTTTGGATCTGCTCAGGGCGCTTGGTCTCGGGCAGGTCAATGGTTGGGATGAGGTGCTGCCGTATCCGCTGCTCTTCAGAAAGAACCTTGTGCAGGGTGAAGCTGTGCCCGGAGCGGAGGCGTTCCCCACGGATAATCTGCTCTAGCTCGCGTTGATCCCCGGAGACTTCCCAGCGGCGGCGGGTGATTTCAGCATCCATATCGCCGAGGTTTTCTTTAATCTGCTGGTACGCGCCGGTGGTATCCCCTTCTGTAGCGTTGAGTGCGCGTACAGTCCTAGAGCGCATGGCCATGAGCTCGTCACTCTTAACCATCGCATAGGGGTTCGTGAACCACCAGGCATCACTTATTTCTAGCCTATCGGCCATTGGTTGGGTACGCTGAGCGGCTTGATCCACCAGCCGCGCTAGGTGCTCATCGCTCAGGTAGGACAGGGGCCGCTCGGATGCCTCGTGAACCTTCTGGGCATCTACGTTGAGTTTTTCGACACGCCATTGCATCACAGCGGCATAATCTTTCGCTTCTGCCCCTTGGTCACTGGCCTCTAGGGGACGGTAGGAGTATGCCCGTTCTACGAGGGCGGCGGGGTCTATACCTTGACGGTATGCTTCGCCCATATCGTGCGCCAGAGCGGGCCAGGCGGGGGAGGCCAGCACGGCTTTCGCGTCCGCTGCACCGTCAGCGGGGGTGTGGTCAATGATTTGGCCGGAGTCTTTATCCCGTACCGGGTGTTCCTTAACCCTGGACATGCCCTCCAGCAAATACGGTTGCATGACCTTTTGTACGGCCAGCTCGGAGATGTCTTCGTGCTGGGCAATCAGGGTGGCCAGGTTCCGGTGTTCGGCGCGAAGCTGATCCACAGTCTCGTGCACTGTGAGGTCACGCTCATATGCGCTGCTGATGCGGTCGAGCACATCATCACGCTTTTCACCATCGGCCAAGGCAACATAGAGCTGGTTGTTTTCGCGGCCACGGGTGAGCGCAACGTAGGCCCCGGCCCGGTCGGTAGATGCATCCACCAGGGCGTGCGCAGTGTCTACGGTAGATCCTTGGGCACGGTGGATCGTGGCCGCGTACCCAAGCTCCACAGACTGTTCAACATAGCTTGCAGGAAGAGTGACTTTCCCACCGTGGCCGGTGTGCTGTGCGGTGATTCGTCCGTCATCGTGCAGGTCGGTCACGCGCCAGAGGTCACCGTTTTTCACGAAATCCTGACCACTATTAACAATGAGTCGGCGTGCATTTTGCCTGGTAACAATGGTGTCCCCAACATGTGCGCGGGAAGAATTATGCAGCGCTACCGCCCCCGCGCCAGTGCTCACCTGGCCGTGCTCGATCGCGTGAGCCTGCGCCAAATCATTCAATCGGGTGACGGTCTCGTTGGTGGACGCAATCATGATCGACTGCTTCCCAGCGGTCACGTCAGCGCTATATTTGCGGAAAACGTCTTCAACCATCGCATCCGCATCACCAGCCACAATGCGGTTATTATCCTTGTACCACTCGAACGGCTTATCCGTCCCAACCAGGGGCGGCTCACGCAGCGCGAGTGTGGCCGCTGCTTCCTCGGGGTTTTTAAACCTAAAGAGCTCGTCGAGGTGAACGGCCCCGATCTCCCGATCCACCAGGCGCAACGCGCCGCCAGATCCGACCGCTGAGAGCTGCCGATAATCACCCAGCGCGCGCACGAGAGCACCACGCTCTTGCGCAAGAGTAAGAATCTTCTCCATCTTCGGGGTAGCGATCATCCCGGCTTCATCGACCAGCAGGACATCGCCAGGGCGCACATCCACGGAGGCTTTGCCGCTCT
This sequence comes from Rothia sp. HSID18069, assembly GCF_003989155.1. Classification (NCBI taxonomy): domain Bacteria; kingdom Bacillati; phylum Actinomycetota; class Actinomycetes; order Micrococcales; family Micrococcaceae; genus Rothia; species Rothia sp. HSID18069. Next base: position 2,632 of record NZ_RBMG01000011.1, read on the forward strand.
GCCAATCGGTCAAAATCTTATCCACCGTATCGGCATTGATGCGCATTTCAGAGCGCATCACCGCTGCGGCCGCAGCCGTCGGGGCCATACCAATGACCCTGTTGCCGGAGGCTTCGATAGCGTCTACGGCCAAGCGAGTAGAAGAGGTTTTACCGGCACCGGCGGCACCAATACCTACCACCAAGAAGCGGTCGGACGTGGCGAACTCGCGTGCCATTGCCTCTTGCCCAGCAGGCAATGTGTGCCCTTGCGCGGCGAGTTCCGCACGTTTCTTTTGGGCTGCGAGTTCGAAAACATCCACCGTGGAAGCAGGAATCACCGCACGAGATGCGGCATCCAGGATCTTATTCTCAGCCGCTAAAACTCGCTCAGAAGTGAATAACTCCGAGTCGATACGCTGGTACTGGGAGGTACCGTCTTTGCGCAGATATTCGCGCGGAGTGAGGCGTGTGTCCTTAATATGCAGGGGCAGTGAATCGCTTGCGACGGACTGACGGATGGATGAAATAAGCCCTTTATCCTGTGTTTCATTCAAGCCTAGCTCGCGTACATACCGGGTAGTTTCAGCGTTAATATGGGTACGCCGCCAGGTCGAACGCGCTTCCTCTAGACGGGAGAGAACCGCGTCAGTGTGTGCTTCAAGGGGTGTGGAATAGGCTTCCTGACGTGCGCCCTGAAGTACGCTCTGTTCATAATTCAGGGAGGCGGTTTTGAGCATATCGGCTAGTTGATGATCGACTGGAACGTGCACACCATGATCAGACAGGGCGTGTGCGGCGGCGACCCATTCGGTATGCAGGTCTTCTAAAGAACGCGCCTCAGACTTGGCCGGACGTGTCGCCAGTGTCGCCTGCTGCGCGAGTTTAATAAGCTGCTTTTCACTCGGCTCGTAGCCGTTATCGGCCACAAATTTTGCTTTTACTTTGTCGAGTTCAGCGCTAATATCCCCGCGCCGGGAAGAAAAAGCACGCACCATCTCGTCGCTAATGCCGACAATTTCATGGATGGGTTTGCCGTTTTGCATCCGGGGCTCGAACTGCAAACCCGTCAGCTGCGTGACGTATTCTTGGACTTTACTGTTATAAAGCTCGCTGCATTCGACCCCGTACTGATACAAAACTCGGCCGTCGATAGACGACCATTTATCATCTGCGCCTTCAACACGGTTGGCAATCACCACATGATCGTGTAAATTCGGATCGCCTGCACGGGAGTCGTAGTGACGGAATTTCGTACCAATAATTCCGCTTTTGGTGTCGATTTGCCGGATGCCATTATGACCTCGCCGGGTCATAACCACATTCGATTCTAGATGCCGCACTACGTCTTGAATCGCGTGCTCATGAGCTGCTTCAATGTTCTTGCGCAGCTGCTTATCGCCCAATCCCCACGCAATCGAAACGGATTTTGACGGCGTAAAAACGAGGTCGAAACCGGCAATAGCTGTCTGATGTTTCTTACTGTTTTCGGCAATAAACTGACGCAATTGTGCGTGCGTGGGTTCGATCCCGCGTTGCGCACGGTAGAGTTCACCGCCGACGCGGAAACGGATTTCCTGCATCTGCGCCTTGGTGGGTTCTGCCCCGTCATGCATCCTACGATGACGCGCGATCTCCTCAGAAACACGCTTCGTAAAGTCATTAATAGCGGTATATTCGGGGTGCAGCTGCGGCGCTTCCCGCTGCTGATAGAGCTTATCTTGGGCCTTTTTCCCGGCGTTATGCGCGGCTTTTAGCTCCCCTGAAGTGAGCTTGTACCGGTCAATAAATTCCTTTTTCGTCAGCGCTTCCCGCTCACCACGAATACGACTCTTACCGTCGTTCGTGACATGCGTATGTGTGCCCCGAACGCCCATAGCCGCGTACCGAGACAGGTAGTTTGAGACTGTTTTTTGGGTCATCGGATGCCCCAGCGTACCTAACTGGTGCGCAATCTCTTGCTGGCTCAAGCCGTTCTCGGCGCGGGTTAGAATCTCCCACGCACGCTCCGCAGCATGCGCTTTATAGGATTCATAGGCGTTGTTATAGGCGGCCATGTAGTCGTCAAACTCGGGCAGTCCGTGCAGCATCTCTTTGACTTCCACGGTCTCTATCGGGGTGAATTTCTGCCCGAAAAGGGTATGCATGTGTGCCTCGGACACCTCACCGGAAAGCCCTAGTGCTTCCGGTGCAGTGCCGATCCATTGACCCGGCGGCATACCGTCCACAGTGTAATAATCGCCTAGCTCGCGGTCATTTGCGCGCAAAGCATCACCAGAGGCGACTTCGTGAGTGTAGTACTTATAAC
>NZ_RBMG01000012.1:0-4642 GCF_003989155.1 Rothia sp. HSID18069
GTCACCCGGGAAATACTACTGCGCGCATCCGCAGGAACATGCAACCGCCAGTCCCCGTTTTCCCACACCATGACCATATCCATACTCCGCCACTCACCAGAGGAGGTTTGAATCATCACCCGAATCGAGGCCCGATCCGAAGAAAACGATAAATACTTATACCCACCCAGCTGGAACGACGATTCACCATTACGAGCTTTACTTTTGAGCAGGCTCTCTTTCGCAGCCACCCGCCCAGGCCCCGTTAACGCCTGATCCAACGCAGCATTACGTACCTCTGGGTCATTAATCTGCACCAGTGTCCACGCCGCCGCGTACAAAGCACCTTCTGCTGAATGCTCAAAACAGCGCCGGAACGGATCGTCTGTTTTCGGCCCTACAGACGATGACACCGGCCCGGTCCACCCCGAATCCGTCGTCACCCACTGCGTGCCCTTAGGCGCTCGATCCCGCACCGACTCATCAGCAGAGACCCCAGCACCAGCACACCCAGCAGCCGATGAAGCTCCCCCGGTGCCACCGGCGGCAGCAGAAGCAGACGACGACGAGGAACTATCCCCACCACCACGCGGTAAGGAAATAATCACCACCGCCAGCAGCAACACGCCGACCGAGATAAGACCCCCAAGCTTCCACTTCGGTAACGATACTTTCCCACTCATACACGCGCTCCTTCCAAGAAATGCAAGAGATTGAAGGGAATAAATGAAAGACAGGTGGGTAGGGGCACGGTTATAGTGGCCCTACCCACCAAACCGGCAGCGGCTACTTCACAAACGCGCCAACAATACCCGAGGCAGAAGCAGCGACCACAGACCCGCCGCAGACCCAGCCCAATGCCGCGAGATGTTGCCCACCCTGGCCTCGATGATGGTTAATCATCATCGCTCCAGCAGTAATCAAGACCCCTAGCACCGCTAGACCAAAGACGATCCAGGCACCCCATTTAAGAAACGTCAGAAAACCACCAGACCCGGGCGGGGCCTCCCCTTGCCCTGGATTCGGCACCTCAGCCATCACCACAGCAGTCTTCATAAAAAAAGAATTCAGCGCAGCAAGCACATTTCCTCCACTAATTACTAGACTTCCCAGACCAACACAGCCCAGGAAAAACCCAGACCCCCAAGCACCCAGCACCACAAGCGCCACTAGGCACCTAAAAAACGGGGGTCTCACATATAAGTTGCTTTTGGGAGCTAAAAGCGCAACAAAAACAGCAAAAAACTTTTCTCTCACTGCCCGCGTGGGCATAAAAAGAAGGTGGCCACCACAAAAATGGCAGCCACCTAAAACCAATATGATATTACTTTAATATCATATGAAATATGCGCAGTATACTCTTAGCCCATACACAGACAAGAATTCCCTGACCATCCCACAAACACACTTGAACAGACCCATGCTCGTTCACACGACTTAACCTTCAATTATCGCAGAAAGCGCTTTCCATTCCAGAAAACCAAAACGCAAAAGCAGCCGCTTCACAACCCACACAAGACTGTAATGTAACATGCTAATTCCCAATCCCGAGAAGAAAAAGCAGGAAACCATCAACAGCAGATACGGCCACCACGGCACATAACGCCCATCATGAAAACCAGCATTCTGAAAGACCCAATCCATAAAGGTAGGCACGACCCAGGAAATCATGACGAAATACATAAGGACAGCCCACCCACCAAATAAAATTAGAAAATGGGTTACCCCATACAGAACGGCTACCCACCGTTTCTTTGATGCCACACCAAGATACCTATTCTTCTTCTGTTCACCAGACCCTGGAACTGCTGAAGAAGAAACTAAGGAGTCTAATTTATCGATATTTACTATGACTATGATGCACAAAGTAAGAATGCTTACAAAAACAAGAAAATCAACTAACATGCTCGCCATCATGGTTTCCTCTCCTGTCCCTTCAAATTCAGGGATTTACCCCAAGACCACTGAGAATCTAGCGGATACTCCCAGAAACTAGCCCACTTCTTACGGCGGCGGAGCTTCCGCTCCTGCTTCGGATCATCCACATACCTCATGATCTCCTGTCGTACATCTTCATCCATAAGGACAATATCTTCTTTATCCATGCCTTCGCATGAATCTAGAAAATTCTCATAGGCAGACCGGGATAAAAGACCTAAAAACTCAGCAGCCATACCAAGCCACCTAGCAGACGACAGAGTAAGGGGATTATCAAACTCGGAACGATTCTCGCGCACATCCCGCAGAGCAAAAACACCGCCTGCGCCCTCGACGGCACCTGAAGAAAGAAAATCAACCCTACGGTAGACTTTCTCCAATTCTTCCTGCACCTGCTCCGCCGCTTGCCAGTACGCATTCCTAGTCTGCTGCTCGTCTTCAGCGTTATATATATTTTGTTCCCAATGCCGCATAGCCTTCATCAAAGGAATAAGCCGCTGACCATACCCTTCTCGATTAGTACTCAGAAAATAAGAAACATTTTCCCTAGAAATAGGAATATACCCAATAATAGGTGAAGCTCCCACGAACTTACGAAACATCCATCCCTGCTCAAGTTTTAACACACGAGTGTCAGAACCGTCCTCGGCTGTACCAATGTCAAACGAGAAAACGTAACCTTTCCACAAAGCCTTGACATATCCTTTCTTGAAGGCCCACAAAATAAAAATAGCAACAACGACGAGAATTAGAACGCTTTCGATGCGCATAACAGAAACCCCTTTCTATTTCCAACTAATTTTTATTTTTAGGAAGACTATCAGCATATTCCACCCAAGCCTCCGCTGCGAAAAAAGCATAGAAAACACCAAATGTAAAAAATACCGCTGTTTCTGCACCGCCTGTACTTACCCCACTCAGGCATTCACGGACTATATATTCCACAAAATTTTGCATCGTGCTAAGAATGTATATAGGTACCGACTTTCCCCAATCCTGGGCAAATACTCCGCCCTTCGCAGCGAAAAATGCACTTGCTAAAAGTAATGCGCCAGCAATCCCTGTATAGACCCACCGAAGCCGAGGAATAATGCCTAGTTCTTTTTTACTCATTTCTGAATTCCTTTCTAAAAATTAGCAACTTCCCGCAAAATCATGAGAAATACCATTCCGGCAATTACGATCATTTCTCCACAAAGAATGATTATGGCCGCGAGAAAAAATTCAATAAAACAACCATCTATGCTTTACGCCTCCTTCTCAGCAATAGCGAGAGTGCCGGTTTCTACGACCGACCGGGCGATCGATAGCATCCGTACCACCTCAGACACATACCGGCCAGCCTCCGGACGGGAAAGCCCAGTCACAGCCATCACATCAGCCTTAGACACTTTCTTCACCGACCCCACCTGCCCGAGCAGCTGCACATACCCGGCAGCGTCCACTTCTTGCGGTAAACACCACAACAACTCCCCAACCGTCACCGGCTCATGGGCTTTCCCGTACTCTTCCCGTGCCGCACGCACCGTCAAAGCCCGAGCAATCACAACCCCGAACTTCCGCACCATCTGCTGCGACCACTGCACCGTCCGCCGAGGAATACCTAAAAACTCAGCAGCAGCCCCCGTATCCCCATCATGCCGAAACGCCAGCACCAGCGCACGTTCAAACGCCACATGATGACCAACCGCTAGTGACAAGGCCCGCAAGATATGCTCCAGCTGCTGATATTGCTCCACATCAAGATCCTGCTGCTCCACATCAAGATCCTGCTCAGCATCGAGGCTCAGCACCAGCGCATCATTCCTCAAAACCCGCCGCACGCACATACGAGCTACATAACGAGCGATCCCCCGAAACCAGGCCCCTAATTCACCCTGAGACGGACCAACCCTTGACGGCGTGTGAAAAGCTGCCAGGTATGTATCCTGGTACACATCCTCCGCATATTCGCACAGGTCATACTTTGCAAGCTCATACGTGATAACCTCACGGATCGTCTCGAAAGCCTCAGCCGTCGCCTCATTCCACACCAGACCCTCACTCGCGGCCACCACAGATTTAACCTGTGAATCCACTGAATCCATTGGATTCTTAGCCTGGAGTGCCGCTACACTAGAAGCGGCGGCGTGGGCAGCTTGTTTTGAATTTACTAAGACCATTTTCGACTCCTGTTCACGTCGCTTTCCTTATACCCAGATACCAGCACTGCCGCTGACCGGGATCTTAAAAATTTCCTGATGATTATTCTTGAAAAATTCGTACAGCCCTTGAGTCGTCGCGGATACCCCACCCTCTAGAGCGTCCATAATGCGCTGACCAAACACCTGCACCGGCAGAGCATCCACACTGCACCCAGCCCGGCGTAAAGATACCTCTAGGGCCGCTACATCAATATCCCCCAGGTGCCGCCTCCAGGTCAGCTCGTGCTGCACCTCATCCAGCTCAGCGGCCCGATGCTCGGCGATGCACCGCTTACACTCCCCCGCCGACAGGCGGCACCGGTGCTGACGGCATACCGCAGCAGAAGATATTCCTGCCCCATTGCCGGGCTGTGACTGGGCTTTCGAGAGCAGCTCACCCCACCCATTTTTCATAGCGGCTGTGACGTAGCCATTTGGGGATTGCACCGGGGCAGTGGCCCGACCCAGCACCAGATCAATCATGCGAACAAACGTCGCAGCGTCCACAGATGTCGCCGGTATTCCGGCGTGGCACAGTGTGG
>NZ_RBMG01000013.1:0-4156 GCF_003989155.1 Rothia sp. HSID18069
TTCCAACCCCACAAGCGTGGGGAGAAGAAACCCAATTCCGATTAGAAGAAATCGAACAAACGGCTCATCCCCAGTAATCTGGGGAACATTTAAGCAGGAACCATAAACGGGTCCATCCCCGCCCCTGTGGGGGCATATAGGACATAGTACACCATTTTCCTTTCCTCAAGGAGAGCTCTCGTCACTCCCTTAATACGCTCTCATGCCACTAACTCGGCCAATGAGCAAAATATGTTGAAAAATCAAAGAAATATTACGAAATCGACTTGCGATAATACGGGTGAATGGGCTACAATGAATACATAAGGCTCACCAGAAAATGAGCCAAAGCCCGCCCCTGGCAAGGGCTGCCAGGAAAACAATCAAAAGGGAAAGTCATGAAAGAAGAAATCGTTTTACGTATCGCACGCCCCTCCTTCATCCCCGAAGGAAAATACCTTAAGCATGGTCGCGGACGGAATATGCCTCTGTGGAAGGACTGTGAAACTGAAGATTTTTACCTTTCCTTTGGAGACTGGAAGTCCAAAGTAAACGGCATCATTCAGAGCTTCGCAGTAAATCCGGTAGTACCCTTCAAAGAATTTATCGAAGCCAAAACTGGTGTCAAAGATAATCCTTTCTCAACGTCGCATGTCGTTGAACCGCCCGCAGCGCATGAATTGATCAAGGAATATGCCACCGCCGCCGGTCTTGATGTCACAGTCCTATGGACGGTCGCCCGCGCTGAAGCCGGTTACCGAGGCACCGAAGGCTTCGCAAAAGGTTACGCGGCCAAGTGGCATAAGGAGGCCGCTGATCGTCTGCTAGAGATTGAAAAGAAAATCGCAGACGAACACGCCGCCGATTTCGAAGAAATTTACCACGATCCCAAGAGCTACTGGGCTGAAGGTGGTCAGCTGACAAGCCATGGCTTTTACCAAGAATCGCTTGTGAGGGAAAAGCTACACTCCCAAATCATCGCTGAAGCTGGTCTTATTGAAAGTTACGACAACTCGGGCGGATTTTGGGCTCTCACCTCTGAAGCCCCACTAAAATTCACCACCGACTACCCATGCTAAAAAATTAGAAAGCACACCAGGCGTTGCCCACCCCTTCCACCCGTCAGCACGGGGAACAAAAAAGGGGGGTGGGCAACACGCCATTACTGGATTACACACCCCAAAAGCCTACCGGGCAGCAAAGGCACGACACAGGAGAACACTATATATGGCAGAAGTAGAAATTATCCGCGGGCTAAGCCGCGCTGGAGTCGCTAAACGCTACGGCATCACCGCAGGCACCATATCCCACCGCGAAAAGCACGGCCACCCTCTCCCCGAACCTGACATCATCATCGGAGACGGGAAAGCACGCTCCTCTGTAGGGTGGTCACCCGCAAAATACCCAGAGCTAGACCTCTGGAACCAAGGCGTGCAAAAAAGCGGCCCGAAACCTAAAAAATAGCAGAAAACCAAAGAAATATTACGAAATCGACTTGCGATAATACGGGTGAATGCGCTACAATGAATACATAAGGTTCACCAGAAAACAAGCTCACGAACCTGACCCACCTGCTGTCCCGTTCAGAAACAGCACAGTCAAAAACAGTTTATAAGGAGAAGACCAATTGACTACCAACACTTACCGCATCTTAGGGGCCAAAGAAACCATCCAAAAAGTCTTCGGCAGCACCGATATAGAATCCATCTCCGCAGCCAACATTATTACGTGTCTTGAGAAGACTAATGATGAGGCTTTGTTCCGGAATTTCTGGGATGTGCTCAAAACTCCAGTGGTGGACGCGAAATCTCTTGAACCTGTTAAGGAAAACTTGTACACATACTGGTGGGACGACCCTAGTGTAAGCATTGGGTGTGATGAGACCTGCCCACGGCGAGAAGTCTATTCCCTGCTAGAGATTAAAGAGCTACAAGAGGACTACGGGAATGACTGGGAAAAGCACCTAGACACTGTAGAGGTACTTGAGCCATTTACTCAGCCGCTCATGGTAACGGACATGCGGATGATCGCGTATTTAGAATATGTGAACGATAAAACAGGGTGGGATTTGCAGGTGATGCTACCGCTTCCCCCGCTCACTGAGCAGCAGCAATCAGTGGTGAAGGAACTCGCGGCCGCAGAGCGGATCAAGATCCTTCAGGACATGTCCAGTTACTGCGGCGAAGAAGAAAACTACACCTATTCTGCTGTGGCCGTATCGGAAACTGACCCTGAAGACTGGGAAGAAATATCTAAAATCCTTGGGCTAAAAAAATCTATAGAGCTTGGGCTCATGTTCCTATCTGGCGAAGAAGGAACCGCAGACGAAGCGTCAGCAACAGCTAATATTTTGCAAAGCACATGGGCCGAAGAAAAAATCCTGGACTTTTTAGGGCTCGGGGACAAATGGGAACCAGACCTGTACACCACTGTAGAGCTTGCATCATACCCAAACCTCATGAGCATCACAAAGAAAGAGGCAGGTGAATAAAAACAGTGAACAGCAAGGAACTCCACAACTTTGCAGAAAAATATTAGAAAGGAACCTAAAACATCATGACGAAATACACCGCTACCGTATCAACCGTATCTGCTGAGCCTTCTGAACCGGTTGTATCCTATACCGGGACTTTGGAAGAGCTCGCGCAATGGGGTTATCTAGGAGACCCTGCAAATCCTGCGTTAGATCCACGTTTTAACCCGTTCAATGATGATCTTTACATGATTGAAGACGCGGTAAACCCTGTCACTGGAGAAATCGTTAGGGGATACCGGTGGTTCAATGATGGGTACGGTGATTATCCGGCGCATACGGCAGATGAAGACCCTCAAGCTGTCAAAGCCATTGAACCCGAAATCTTTAATGACATCAAAGCCGGGGATCTAGAACTCGACGAGGTTCCCGAGAGGGAATACATCACTCTGCATCCTAAACCTTTGGCGTTCACTTATGAGAATGTCCTTGAGTATCTTAGGTACACCTGTGAAGATACGGACTCATCTTCGCCAACAACGGCCTGCCTATCTTTTTCTGCTCGCAAGGCTCGTGTCACCACGGCACGAGAAATATCAAGACGCTTAGCGATATTGGCCGGGGTTTCCCCAGCTTGTTTCATCGCATCAATGATGGGGGCTTGCTGCGCACGAAGCTCAGCTTCGGTGTCCTTACTTCGCGTTTGCAGCTCTTCAAGCTTTTGCTGATAATCCTGAATGCGTTTTTGAATCTTCCCGTAGTCACTTTTTTCCTCCAGATCAAAAAACTCAACTGCGAGATTCTGGAGTTCTTCTTCACGCGCAGCAAATCCTGCTGAAAGCTCGGCAGCTTTCTTGCTCGCAGTAGTATTACGTCGAGCCATCAAAAACTTTTTTCCTTTCCGGCGGGTGTCGAGCAACCAGAACATGGCTGCTCGACACCCTGTCACTATGTAGAGGGGTGGTGTGAGTACCCCCGGTGGGGGTCTCATATATAAGTTGCTTTTGGGAGCTAAAAGCGCAACAAAAACAGCAAAAAAGTTTTTCTCGCTGCCTGGTGTTTATGCCCCTCCCGTACCCGGAACATCATCACCATTACTGCGGTACCTAGAGCGTACCCACCGGCCCGCACGACCCCCTACTTCTTTGGGGTTACCGATTGCTGCTGTTAGAAACGCTTCCATGAATTTTTTCAGCCACTTCGCTACTGCTTTACCAATAACGCGGGCGAGGAAACGCTCTAGCTTCCGCAGATACCGTGCAGGAATCAGGAAAGACAGCAGAGGAAAAAAGTAACCGGATAAGAACTCGTATATTTCACAAATATTCATGTGTTTCTAACTCGCCCCGCCAGGTCTTGTGTCAAAAATATTTGTGGTCTCCTCGCCCCCCCCCCGGTGATCGCGGTTTCGGTTTTCCCCAGTTGAAGCGCTCTGCCGGGACGCACTTTCCCACAGCACACCTCCCTTCTCTTCTTCGTTCCTCATGCGAGAGGTGCACTGTGGAAAGAGTGCTCGCGCCCGGCGGTGATGCAAAAAGTCCGTGGACGGCACGATCCATACCTCAATCCCCTTTGAGCTCAAGAATTTTTCCTTGTGCTTCCCCCGCTTCGCTCCTCCTGCACCGAAAAATTCTTTTCGCCCAAAATCTCGGTATCGTCCCGACCACCGACTCTTTTACACACCCGCTCCCCATGTTGCACAAA
>NZ_RBMG01000014.1:0-2597 GCF_003989155.1 Rothia sp. HSID18069
CGAGGAGCCGCTGAAAACACCAGGCTTACCCACACCTGATGCTGCGTCACCCCCGCCGGGTACGTCACAGCCGCTTCTTGTAACATCTGCTGCGCCACAGGGCTAGCATCCGGTGAAAGCGTCGCTTCAATCTCTTTCTGCAACCGCGCCCCCGAGCCCTGCGACACCTCAGAAGTCACCACAGCCCCAATCAGACCGACCTCACGCCCTAACCCAGCGAGGAACCCACCCCAATTAGCGACCCACTGATCAATATCCTGTTGATCCACCAGCGCCGCCCCGTCCGGCTCGACCGCGAACGTGACCGAATACGTCCCCACCGCAGGCATATGCACCAGCGTGAACGCAGTTCCCATCGAATCCGTCCCCTGATACGGGGTCACCGATGAAGCCACCCCCGGCAGCTTAAACGTGCCTTCTTTCGTGAAACCCAGCGGCCCAGACCGGTACTTATTCCGCTTGAAAAGACGCGAAAACATAAAAATAACCCTTTCAGCCAGCTTCTCTAACGAGGAATACCCATGCTTATCCTTAATGGACAACGCCGCTAACACCGCCAGGCACACCAGGGCCGTCACAAGCCCTTGAACCATCCCGACCAGCTTTAACACAAAAATCGTGATGAAAATGCTGATGAACACCATCACCGAGGTCAGCCCCGATAACCGCCCTAACCCAGCACGAATCGGTAACCGCCAATTCCCATACGTCGGCTCGACATACTCCGGAGATTTACTATTTGCTGCCACTAGGACCTTCTCCCATCTGAAGCTTCTGCGTCTGCGGCTCAGGTTCCGGCCCAGAGCCCTGCGTCGTATGATTCGTGGTATGCCCACCAGAACCAGTAGGCTGTGCCCCACTCTGTGTTTCTGACGATCCACCCGCAGCAGCAGCAGGAGGTGGCTGCTGCTGTTGGCCCCCACTTGGCCCACCGTCACCGGCACCGCTGTTTCCTGTACCAGACGGCGGCGGCCCACCCCGGTTCTGCCCCTCAGACACGGCCCCCGTCGAAGACCCTGAATCACTCTGCCCATTCTGCCCAGCAGACGGCGTATCCTGCCCACCAGAAGAAGAAGGTGAACTATGATTCTCAGGCTCCGGCCCAGACGACGCCCCACCCCCAGAGGACCCGCCACCAGTGACAGACGATGACACCGAATCAGGTGCACTTTCTCCCGCAGCCTGATGCACCGCAGCAGATGTTGCCTGCCCCACCTTCTGCGCAGCACCCGCAGCCGCTTGAGCACCAGCAGCCACCGCTAGACCAACCGGCCCACCAGCAGCCCCAGCAGCCGCTGACCCGCCACCAGCGGAGGCACCCCCGGCAGCAGCCGATGAAGCTCCCCCGCCGCCACCGGCAGCAGTAGTGGCCGCGCTACTTTCACCAGCAGACGCAGAAGCACTCTTCGCATTCGCCGCACCAGTAGCACCAGAATCACCACCAGAGGACGAGGAACTATCTCCACCGCTAGAGGACTTACCACCAATATTCATGCCCCCATTAATCGCTCCCGAGGCAACCGCGCCACCAGCTGCGCCAGCGAACATCGCCCCGGCACCAGAAGCCGCTCCTACCGCAGGAGTCACCAGCCGCATAATCGCGGGCAACGCCACCAACCCAGCGACCATCAGCACAATACCCGCCGTGAAATACACAATCTGCTGCCCCACATCACCATCTTTTTTCCCAAAAGAATCCAGAATCCGAAACGCAGCCGCGTAAATCGTTGACGCCACCGGCTTATACACAATAAACGCGATCAGCCACGCCGTATGCTTTTGCGACCACTGCCGACCCCAAGAAGTATTCGTCGCAGAGTACGCTAACGGCAACGTCCCGGCCAGCACCAGCGCCAACGCACCCCGCACAATCAGCATCCCGATCTGCACAAATGACACAAGAATCGCGATAATACCGATCACGATCACGAACATGATGATCCCGCTTGACGGGTTAGCCACCCCAATAGAGAGCAGCAGCATCAACGAATCCCCGAAACCACCATGCGGGGTAGACTTTTCAATCACCCACTTGGAATACCCATCGCCTGTCTGCAACAGCAGCACACACGCCGCTAACCCAGCACCCGAGGCAAACGTAAACTTCAGCAGCGCCACCACCAATTCCCACAATGGTTGACCCCGCCGTTGCCAAATCATTTGCCCTGCCCCATACAGCACAGCAAATACAAGGAACACCCCGGTAAACCAGCCCGTCGAACTCCATAAAAACCCAACAACATCCGAAGGCTGACCCGCAGCAGTCCCTAAATTAATCGAGGGAGTATCCACCCAGAACGTACCCAGCGCTTTGCCAATCTCCCCGAGCGTACTCGAAATATTTTTATACGCGGCATCAAAAAATTTCTCCGACGCTACACACCCGGCATCCCCGAAACCGCAATGGAAATTGACGTCCCCTTCTTCAGCCATGTCCTAAGCCCTCCACCGAATAAACTGTGACGGGTCCGTCACCCGGGAAATACTACTGCGCGCATCCGCAGGAACATGCAACCGCCAGTCCCCGTTTTCCCACACCATGACCATATCCATACTCCGCCACTCACCAGAGGAGGTTTGAATCATCACCCGAATCG
>NZ_RBMG01000015.1:0-2500 GCF_003989155.1 Rothia sp. HSID18069
GGCAGGTGATTCAGCTGGCTCCTGGGCGTGGGCATCTGAATGTGCTGGATCCGGGAGAGATTAGCGCGATCGCGGATCGGCTTCCGCCTGATATTCGTGAAAAGCTGCTCGTGGATGCTCATACTCGCAAACTTCAGCTGTTGCTGGCCCTGATTTCGATTCTGCGGAAAGGGCATGTGACGCCGAATGAGGAAAATATTTTGGATAAGGCCCTGGTGTTGTTAGAGACAGAGCATGAGGGTGTGCCGGTGGTGCAGGATCTTTTAGACGTGATTGTTTCTCGTCCTCAGGCGTTGCAGGATATCGCGTTGGATCGTGGGGATCCTGACCGCTATAAGGACGCAACGGATGCGTTGGTGGCGTCGTTGATGTCGCTCAATGGGCAGGGCCGGTTCGGGGATATGTTTTCCAAGCCGACGTCTGCGGCGTTGCGGATGGATCGTCCGGCGGTGTTTGATGTGTCGCAGATCGGGGATATTCACCGTGATGTGCAGGCGGCGGCGTTGTTGGCGTGTTGGACAACGACGTTCGCTTCGGTTGAGGTTGCGCATGCGTTAGCGGATGCCGGGTTAGGGCCGCGGCGTAATTATTTTGTGGTGCTGGACGAGTTGTGGCGGGCGTTGCGCGCTGGTGCGGAGATGGTGAACCGTATTGACGCGCTGACTCGGTTGAACCGTAATGAGGGCGTGGGGCAGGCCATGATTACGCATACGATGAGTGATCTGGAGTCGTTGCCGACAGAGACGGAGCGGCAGGCTGCTCGGGGTTTTGTGGAGCGCTCAGGGATGGTGATTACGGGTGCGTTACCGCATGCGGAGATGGAAAAGCTGCGGCAGGCGGTGACGGTATCGAATGCTGAAGCGGCCCGGTTAGTGTCGTGGGCGGATCCGGGGTCGTGGTCGCGGATCGCGAAGAAACGATCTCGTTCTGGTGCTCCTCGGCAGGCTCCGGGGGTTGGGAAATTCATGATCAAGGTTGGTGGCCGTCCAGGGATTAGTGTGGCGGTACGCCTGACCCAGGTCGAGATTGAGATGAATAATACGAATAAGCGGTGGGGTAATAGTGATGGCACGGTGAATGTTGCCAGTGCTAATGAAGTGACGAATAGTATTGTGGACGCGGTTAGCGGCGGGACGCTAGTTCCGGCTGCGGATGGGTATGGGTATTATGTCGACGCCGAATAAGAAGCGGGGGAATTATACTGAGGCCCTGCTGGTGTGGGGTGTGCTCGGGGTGCTGGGCCTGGGTGTGGGGGTGTTCTATGCGGGGTATCTCGGGGGTGCGTTTCTAACGGGGCAGGCGGTGAGTGAATATCATCCGGTGGGTGCTCTGGTGGGGGTCGTGAAGGGGGCAGCGCCGTGGAGTGCTGCTTCTACGGTTATTTCCTGTGGTAGCGCGGTAGTGCTGCTGGCGCTCGGTGTGCTGGTGGGTCGGCGGTGGTTGTTTCGGTCGCCGCAGCAGAAGATTGATCGGGCGGGCCGGTATATGGGTGCCGGGGCTGATATTGCGTTTTTGAAGAAGAAGCAGGCGTTAGCGGATGCGCGGCGTTTAGGGGTAGATTCGCCGGGGTTACCGATTGCTAAGACCCTTGCTGGGGAGATGCTGTTCTCTTCGTGGGAAAACGTGTGTGTTGATATTTGGGGGCCACGGACTGGTAAAACGACTTCGCGTGCTATTCCGGGGATTATCGCGGCCCCGGGTGCGGTGTTGGTGACGTCGAATAAGCGGGATATTGTGGATGCGACCCGCCGGGTGCGTCAGGGTGTGGGGCAGGTGTGGGTGTTTGACCCGCAGCAGGTGGCTGGTGAGGAAGCGTCGTGGTGGTGGGATCCGCTGTCTTATGTGAGTGATGATGTCAAAGCGCGGAAGCTTGCGCAGCATTTCGCGGCGGGCTCTCGTGATGAGAAAGCGAAAACGGATGCGTTCTTTGATGAGGCCGCGCAGGATCTTTTAGCGGCGTTGTTATTGGCGGCAGCGGTTAATCGGGATCAGATTACACAGGTTTACCAGTGGTTAACGCGGGAAACGGAAGATGAGCCGGCGAGTATTTTGCGGCAGGCGGGGTTTGTGCAGATGGCTCAGGCTGTGGAAGGGGTGATTTCATCTCCGGATCGTCAGCGTGGTGGCGTGTATGGTGTGGCGCGGCAGATGGCGAACTGTTTGATGTCGCAAGCGGTGTTGGACTGGATTACCCCCGCTGGGGATGGGGTAGATCGGCGGGAGCAGCTGGTGCCCGAGGACTTTGTGCGGGGGAAGAATACGCTGTATTCCCTCTCGAAAGAAGGCGCTGGTACGGCGGGGCCGTTGGTGACAGCGTTGACGGTGGCCACGGTGGAAGCGGCGGAAGAGATGGCTATTGATGCAGGTGGCCGTCTGAGTACCCCGATGGTGGTGATGCTGGACGAGGCAGCGAATGTGTGCCGGTGGGCTGAGCTGCCGAATCTTTATTCGCATTATGGTTCCCGTGGGATTGTTGTGTGCACGATTTTGCAGTCTTGGT
>NZ_RBMG01000016.1:0-2494 GCF_003989155.1 Rothia sp. HSID18069
CGAGGAGCCGCTGAAAACACCAGGCTTACCCACACCTGATGCTGCGTCACCCCCGCCGGGTACGTCACAGCCGCTTCTTGTAACATCTGCTGCGCCACAGGGCTAGCATCCGGTGAAAGCGTCGCTTTAATCTCTTTCTTCAACCGCGCCCCCGAGCCCTGCGACACATCAGAAGTCACCACAGCCCCAATCAGACCGACCTCACGCCCTAACCCAGCGAGGAACCCACCCCAATTAGCGACCCACTGATCAATATCCTGCTGATCCACCAACGCCGCCCCGTCCGGCTCGACCGCGAACGTGACCGAATACGTCCCCACCGCAGGCATATGCACCAGCGTAAACGCAGTCCCCATCGAATCCATCCCCTGATACGGGGTCACCGATGAAGCCACGCCCGGCAGCTTAAACGTGCCTTCTTTCGTGAAACCCAGCGGCCCAGACCGGTACTTATTCCGCTTGAAAAGACGCGAAAACATAAAAATAACCCTTTCAACCAGCTTCTCTAACGAGGAATACCCATGCTTATCCTTAATGGACAACGCCGCTAACACCGCCAGGCACACTAGGGCCGTCACAAGCCCTTGAACCATCCCGCCCAGCTTTAACACAAAAATCGTGACGAAAAGGCTGACGAACACCATCACCGAGGTCAGCCCCGATAACCGCCCTAACCCAGCACGAACCGGTAACCGCCAATTCCCATACGTCGGCTCGACATACTCCGGAGATTTACTATTTGCTGCCACTAGGACCTTCTCCCCTCTGAAGCTTCTGCGTCTGCGGCTCAGGTTCCGGCCCAGAGCCCTGCGTCGTATGATTCGTGGTATGCCCACCAGAACCACTAGGCTGTGCCCCACTCTGTGTTTCTGACGATCCACCCGCAGCAGCAGCAGCAGGAGGTGGCTGCTGCTGTTGACCCCCACTCGGCCCACCGTCACCGGCACCGCTGTTTCCCGTACCAGACGGCGGCGGCCCACCCCGGTTCTGCCCCTCAGACACGGCCCCCGTCGAAGACCCTGAATCACTCTGCCCAGCAGACGGCGTATCCTGCCCACCAGAAGAAGAAGGTGAACTATGATTCTCAGGCTCCGGCCCAGACGACGCCCCACCTTCTGCGCAGCACCCGCAGCAGCTTGAGCACCAGCAACCACCGCTAGACCAACCGGCCCACCAGCAGCCCCAGCAGCCGCTGACCCGCCACCAGCGGAGGCACCCCCGGCAGCAGCCGATGAAGCTCCCCCGCCGCCACCGGCAGCAGTAGTGGCCGCGCTACTTTCACCAGCAGACGCAGAAGCACTCTTCGCATTCGCCGCACCAGTAGCACCAGAATCACCACCAGAGGACGAGGAACTATCTCCACCGCTAGAGGACTTACCACCAATATTCATGCCCCCATTAATCGCTCCCGAGGCAACCGCGCCACCAGCTGCGCCAGCGAACATCGCCCCGGCACCAGAAGCCGCTCCTACCGCAGGAGTCACCAGCCGCATAATCGCGGGCAACGCCACCAACCCAGCGACCATCAGCACAATACCCGCCGTGAAATACACAATCTGCTGCCCCACATCACCATCTTTTTTCCCAAAAGAATCCATAATCCGAAACGCAGCCGCGTAAATCGTTGACGCCACCGGCTTATACACAATAAACGCGATCAGCCACGCCGTATGCTTTTGCGACCACTGCCGACCCCAAGAAGTATTCGTCGCGGAATACGCTAACGGCAACGTCCCGGCCAGCAACAGCGCCAACGCACCCCGCACAATCAGCATCCCGATCTGCGCAAATGACACAAGAATCGCGATAATACCGATCACGATCACGAACATGATGATCCCGCTTGACGGGTTAGCCACCCCAATAGAGAGCAGCAGCATCAACGAGTCTCCGAAACCACCATGCGGGGTAGATTTTTCAATCACCCATTTGGAATACCCATCGCCTGTCTGCAACAGCAGCACACACGCCGCTAACCCAGCACCCGAGGCAAACGTAAACTTCAGCAGCGCCGCCACCAATTCCCACAATGGTTGACCCCGCCGCTGCCAAATCATTTGCCCTGCCCCATACAGCACAGCAAATACAAGGAACACTCCGGTAAACCAGCCCGTCGAGTTCCATAAAAACCCGACAACATCCGAAGGCTGCCCCGCAGCAGTCCCTAAATTAATCGAGGGAGTATCCACCCAGAACGTACCCAGCGCCTTGCCAATCTCCCCGAGCGTACTCGAAATATTTTTATACGCGGCATCAAAAAATTTCTCCGATGCCACACACCCGGCATCCCCGAAACCGCAATGGAAATTGACGTCCCCTTCTTCAGCCATGTTCTAAGCCCTCCACCGAATAAACTGTGACGGGTCTGTCACCCGGGAAATACTACTGCGCGCATCCGCAGGAACATGCAACCGCCAGTCCCCGTTTTCCCACACCATGACCATATCCATACTCCGCCACTCACCAGAGGAGGTTTGAATCATCACCCGAATCG
>NZ_RBMG01000017.1:0-1863 GCF_003989155.1 Rothia sp. HSID18069
TGAGCGGCTGTGTGGAGGCGTGAAGGGCGTGAAGGTTTGGGTTTGCGAGTGGTTGCGTGAAGAAGCTTAAGACGGTGAGTGAGTCTGTGGTTGAGCGAGTCGGTGAAGGTCTAGAGAGCGCGGGGATTTTTCGGTTTGTGGTGGAGCTGCGGGAGCTGATTTGTGGCGTGGTGGTGGAAGAGTCGAGCGCGGGTGAGGCGTGCGCGGTGTGGAGCGTGTCAGGGCACAGATGAGCGGCTGGCGCGGTCTGTGAGCGAGCGGAAGGCGGTAGACGGTCAGATGTCTGTTTAGGGCGTTTCTGTCGGCTGTGCGGGCGTTTCGAGATTCCACGATCCGACGCGCAGAGCAGGCAGCAAGGCCGCGCGCTTCGCGTTTTCGCGGCGCTCGTGCCTGCTGGCGGTCGGCGTGTGGAATCTCGCGCGCCGAGGCGCGGACCGTGACGCGAAAATCGAGCCTGCGGCGCGAAAAATGGCAAACGTCAGACGGTCACACCTCATGCATCCAATGAATCAGGTGCACAAAATGAGTCATTCGCGATAAGAAAGCGCCTTAGTTTTTTCGCGAAAATAGCGCCGAAAATGAATTTTTTCACGGGTTTTTTTGAGAAAAGGGCAAAAAAAAATGCACCGCGGAGGTATTCCGCGGTACATTCAAAGTGCTAAAAAAATCAAAAAAGATTTGAGCCAATCATAGCAGAATCGGCTCAACGTTGGGAGGAGGATAACCCAACGGTGTGGGGAAGACGACCACAAAAGCGACAACGCCGCCGGGCTGACCCCCCGGGATTACCCCGTCAGATGGGTGCTGGTTTCGCGAGCAACGAGCTAACAGCCGCTTCCCTGACGGGTGACCGCAGGGCGTGAAGGAGCGCCGAGGCTGAGGATTTGAAAGAACCTGCTGGACTATTTAGCTGAACCCAGCTGAACGCCGTTGCACATGCCGCCGCTGCGGGACGTAATGACCCCGCCTGTGTGACCGACCGACGCGACCGACGCGACCGACGGGTCGATGAATCGTCATCATCAATCACCTGCCTACCAGCTCTCAGAGAGAACCTAGACCCACCCGCACCGGGTGGGTTTTTTGCTCCCTGAGAGCCACAAGGGCAGGGCTCCCTCTCTCTGCTCCCTCTGCTCCCTCCGAATCGATGGGGGCGGCTCACCTCTCCAGCCTGGAGCCTTGGAGGTTGAGCAGAGGGGGCAAAGAGTGAGGGAACAGCAGAGCACGAATGAGCGAGGAACGAGCGAATGAGTTCCTATCGCGCCGCAGGCTCAGAGCCACAGAATCACTAGAGATCTTCGCGAAACTCAAAGGCGAGTTAGGGGGGGGTGAATTGGGTGGGATGACAACTCCCGTAGACCCTCTGCAGCCACTCTTTTAACCCTGCTTCCCTGTATTTTTGGGTGTATTTCGGGGTGTTTTCTGTACCGACCACCCCCGCCCCCGCGATTTCAAGCCAAAGCCACCCGACCAAAACGACACCTCACACACGCTTCGTCCCTCATTGTGTGTGAGGTGTCGTTTTTATGGGTTTTTTGGCATATAAGGGGGGCGGGGGTGATGAGGGTTTGGGAGTCAGTGAGAAAGTGAGAAGGGGGCTAGAGGGGGTTCAGGGGGTCAGAGGAGAGATAGAGAGGGGTGATTGATGATGATGATGATGATGACTGATGAGGATTTGAGAGAGAGCAGAGAAGGGCAAGGAAGAGCAGGACGGGGTGAGAGGTTCAAGGGGTGGTTGAGCGGCTGTGTGGAGGCGTGAAGGGCGTGAAGGTTTGGGTTTGCGAGTGGTTGCGTGAAGAAGCTTAAGACGGTGAGTGAGTCTGTGGTTGAGCGAGTCGGTGAAGGTCTAGAGAGCGCGGGGAT
>NZ_RBMG01000018.1:0-1655 GCF_003989155.1 Rothia sp. HSID18069
TCTGGATATGAAGCTGATTCCAGACGAGAGCTTGACGCATAAGCCGCCACTGCGCCGGAGTAATGCCCGGTGCCAGCGTGACCGACGGACCGACGCGACCGACCGACCGGGTCGATGCGCACGTCATTATCACCTGCCTTTCAGTCTCTTAGAGAACCTAGACCCACCCCGCGCAGGGTGGGTTTTTGCTCTCTGAGAGCACACAGGGCAGGGCTCCCTCTGTCCCTCTGCTCCCTCCCTCCCAAATCGATGAGGCGCGCCCTCCCCGTCAGCTGGGAGCCTGGGAGGGGGAGCAGAGAGGGCAGAAAAAGCAGAGCATGAGCAAGCGAAGCGCCGCGAATTCCTTTTCCTACCCCAGACACAGAAACCTAGAAAACCCGCTAAAACTCAAGGAACTTTAGGCTCTTACCCCGGACGACTTAGGTAGAAGATGACAGGGTTCCCTCGTGCTTGAGCTCTTAACATAGGCCCTTCCCTTCGGCATCTCTGAAGCTCACTCTCACGACTCCGATATGTCCTTTGACTGTCCCAACCAGTGGGACCCCGAAGGACAGGAGTTATCTCGTGTCTTCTTGGCTGCTGGCCTTATACACTCGTCTCGGAGTCTGGCTATATCTCGTGGCTCCGCGCTTCTTACGGCGGAAAATTGAACGGAAACAAACCGAAACGCTAAAGAAGATGGCAAGATTTCAGCATCCGATGTACGCACCACGCGCTGACCGCATGGATCGCCTGTGCGACGCATTAGCGTTGATTATCTCAGGCACCGCCACCACGGAGCAGATGCTAGCTCTATTGCTCGTCATCGTGCTTCAAGCCGTCTACGTCGGTTTGTTGATGAGGTCTGTACACCGTCAGCGCGATAATCGACCCGATACGCAGTAAGAGAGTCACGCGCAGCGCGTAGGCATCTCCCAGCGTCACCCCTGGGCCGCTCTCCCGTAATCGACGCGCATCAACGCAGGCAGCAGAAGCCGCACATAAGCGAAGTGTGCGGCTCTGCGCCTGCTGGTGGTCTCAGGTGGAAGAGCGCGCGCATCTGCGCGGACCTCGACGCCGAATTTTTTTGATGCTGTGGCGTAAAAATGACGGCTGTCGGAGGGTCACACCTCTTGCATCAAATGGGTCAGGTTACTAAGACGAGTGATTCATGATTAAAAATGTTCTTAAGGCGATGACGGGTTGGGACATCAAAAAAAACGATGAAAAATAAAAAAAGACGTTAATTTTCGAGAAAAAGGGAAAATAAAATGTACCGCGTTTTTCTAACGCGGTACATTTTAAGTGCTCATAAAAATCAAAAAAGATTGAGTTAATCGTAGCAGATTTGGCTCACCGGTAGAGAGGCAACCTACCGGGCGTGTGTGAAAGATGGACACGGAACCAAAAACCGCCGGCGGGTTCACCACCCGCGATAGACCCCGTTAGATGGGGCATCTTTTCGCGAGCGTCAAGCCAGCAGCCGATTCCCCGTTGAGTGATCGCGGGGCGCGACGGAGTGCCAAGTGCTGAGGATGGTAAAACACCTTCTGGATATGAAGCTGATTCCAGACGAGAGCTTGACGCATAAGCCGCCACTGCGCCGGAGTAATGCCCGGTGCCAGCGTGACCGACGGACCGACGCGACCGACCGACCGGGTCGATGCGCACGTCAT
>NZ_RBMG01000019.1:0-1640 GCF_003989155.1 Rothia sp. HSID18069
GCCGCCACTGCGCCGGAGTAATGCCCGGTGCCAGCGTGACCGACGGACCGACGCGACCGACCGACCGGGTCGATGCGCACGTCATCATCACCTGCCTTTCAGTCTCTTAGAGAACCTAGACCCACCCCGCGCAGGGTGGGTTTTTGCTCTCTGAGAGCACACAGGGCAGGGCTCCCTCTGTCCCTCTGCTCGCTCCCTCCCGAATCGATGAGGCGCGCCCTTCCCGCTCAGCCGGGAGCCTGGGAGGGTGGAGCAGAGAGGGCAGAAAAAGCAGAGCATGAGCAAGCGAAGCGCCGCAAATTCCTTTTCCTGCCCCAGGCACAGAAACCTAGAAAACCCGCTAAAACTCAAGGAACTACAGGCCCCTTACCCCTGAACAAGCTAGGTAGAAGATGACAGGGTTCCCTTGTGCCTGAGTCCTCCTTTGGCATCTGCTGAGACTCAACTCTTGTGTCTCTAGATATTCCTCATGATTGCCCCAAAAGGTGGGGCACCGAAAGACATGAGGAACTGATGATTTCTCTACCACTATGCTGGTACATCAACCTTGAGGTCTGGCTCTTCTTCGTAGCCCCTCACTTCCTATGGCAGGCAATTCAAAAGAAGCGAGTCAGCACGCTAAGGAAGCTGGAAAATTATCAGCCCCCGGTGTACGCGCCGTTCATCGACTGCGTGGATCGCCTACGCGACGCATACGTGCTCATCATCTCAGGGGACGCCACTACAGAACAGATGCTAGCTCTATTGCTCGTCATCGTGCTTCAGACTGTTTACGTCGGTTTGTTGATGAGGTCTGTACACCGTCGCGCGACTACCAGATCTGATACGCAGTAAGAGAGTCACGCGCAGCGCGTAGGAATCTCCCAGCGTCACCCCTGGGCCGCTCTCCCACCATCGACGCACCGGACGTAGGCGCAGAGCCGCACATAAGCGAAGTGTGCGGCTCTGCGCCTGTTGCTGGTCTCAGGTGGAAGAGCGCGCGCATCCGCGCGGACCTCGACGCCGAATTTTTTTGAGGCCGTGGCGCAAAAATGACGGCTGTCGGAGGGTCACACCTCTTGCATCAAATGGGTCAGGTTACTAAGACGAGTGATTCATGATTAAAAATTTTCTTAAGGTGATAACAGCTTGGGACACCAAAAAAACGATAAAAAATGAAAAAATAACGCGAATTTTTGAGAAAAATGGCAAAAAAAAAAGCATCGTGCCCGAAAGCACGATACTTTGTTAATAGCCAAAAATCTAAAAAAAGATTGGGTTAATCGTAGCAGATTATGCCCACCGGTGGAGAGGCAACCCACCGGGCGTGTGTGAAAGATGGACACGGAACCAAAAATACGCCGGCGGACTAAATCTCCGCGGTCAACCCGTTAGATGGGCGGATTTTTCGCGAGCAACGGCCAACAGCTGCTTCCTCGGTGAGTGATCCCGAGGCGTGAAGGAGTGCCGAAGCTGATCCCCTAAAAAGGTTCCTGAACTGTTTGGCTAGGTTCAGGTGAGCGCCGTTGCGTATGCCGCCACTGCGCCGGAGTAATGCCCGGTGCCAGCGTGACCGACGGACCGACGCGACCGACCGACCGGGTCGATGCGCACGTCATCATCACCTGCCTTTCAGTCTCTTAGAGAACCTAGACCCACCC
>NZ_RBMG01000001.1:0-1351879 GCF_003989155.1 Rothia sp. HSID18069
CCCTGTGGTGTTGATGGTACTGCATCTTGGTGGGTGTGGGAGAGTAGATGGCTGCCGCAATTTTTTTTGTGAGTGGGGGTCCCCTTTGTGGGGGGCCTCCTTTTTTTGTGCCCCCAAGGGGGGGGTGGTTTTAGTGTGGGTGTGCTGCGTGCGTGTGTGGGGGTGTTTGGGGGTCTACACAAAAAGCCAGAGCTATAAGGCGCCTGGTATCTTCCTTCACCCCCGTATGAGAAACATGACATCACTATCTGCGTAAAGGCATATATTTGCGTCGTAAAATAAGCTGAGAGCGTGAGAAAACTCCGAAACTCCGCAGAAATCGACTGATGGCTGGAATATGCATCCTCTAGTTCGGTAGTCTAGACGGGGTAATAATAAGGCGCAGCGTCGTGCGTCCTACAAGAAAAGGAACAGGTATGTCGAACGATGCCCGTGAAAAGGCCCGTCAAATCGCGGCCAAACAGGCACGCAATAACCCAACAAAATCAAACCGTCGCCTGCTGCAGCTGGGTGTGCTAGCGGTTGTCCTAGTGGCCGTGATTATTGTCGGTTTTGTCTTCATTAATGGGCAGAAGCAGGATATTCCCAAGGCAGGACCCGTGCCAGCTAGTGCTAACGAATACGGCGGTATCGTTATTACCAAAGACGGAATCGTCAAGAATGCGTCAAAGCAGGATCAGCGAGACGCCGATAAACTCGGTACCTCCGATACATCCATTACTCCCTCTGCCAGCGGAAGCGCCACCCCGGAAGCCCTGCCGCTAGGCATAGAGAAAGCGGAAGAAGCCAAGAAGAACGGTAAGCCCGTACACGTGGTGATCTTCCAGGACTTTAACTGCCACCACTGCCGTGATTTTGAACAGGCAAACTACGAGACCATTAAGAAGCTCGTTGAGGACGGTTCCATTACCGTGGAATACCGTAATATGATCATTCTGGACCGTGGATCACCCACCCAGTACTCCGCGCGTACCGCAAACGCCGCCTATGCTGTGGCAAACCAGGTGAGTGCCGATAAGTACCTGGAGTTCCAGAAAGAACTCTTTGACCGGCAGGGCGGTGGGGACCTGAATAACCAGCAGATCGCCGACATCGCCGCAAAATACGGGGCGAATATTTCGAGCGACCTGAACGACAACAAGTGGCGCCCCCTCGTGAACGTGGTCAATGAAGAATCTCTCAAGAACGGTGTGCACGGCACTCCGGCGATCTACGCTGATGGGGAACAGTTCCCCGGGCCTAAATCCGAAGACTTCCCTAAGTGGGTTCAAGGAAAGATTGATGCCAAAAAGCAGCAGTAACAGGCTGGTCTGTGGTCGCCCGTATGGTGCGTAAAATAACCTCAGGGTAGCCATACCACGAGGTGGGTCGCATACCTGATACGATAAATGTGTCAGGTATGCGACCCACCCCACACATAAACTAGAGTGATGTAGCCGATACTGAGCGCCTAAAAGGGCAGGAAATCGCCCATCGTAGGGTAAACTAGAGGTCGTATGCCTCCTTAGCTCAGTTGGCCAGAGCATCGGTCTTGTAAACCGAGGGTCACCGGTTCGAATCCGGTAGGGGGCTCACCCAAAATCCTGATTCGTCCCTTCCGCCTGTGCGGATGCGCTGAATCAGGATTTTCTTTCATACAGGGCACACCGATACAAACTATAAACCAACCGCAAGCATTCACATCAACCATAGAATGGCAACCATGTCAGACCAACCGTCAGCACGCACCGCACCGGCTCGCCCACAGGAGCCTAAGACCCTCGAAAACTTCATTGAGACACGCGGCTTTCGCCCCGAAATTCAGGGGTTGCGAGCCTTCGCAGTGCTACTGGTCGTCTTCTACCACGTATGGTTCGGCAGGGTCTCCGGGGGAGTGGACGTGTTCCTCTTCATCTCGGCCTTCCTGCTCTCGTTGTCTTATCTCCGTAAAATCAATGAGGGTCGTCCGCTGAACCTCATTAACTATTGGCTGCACGTATTCCAGCGGCTGCTGCCCGTCGCTACCATCACCATTGCGGGTACGACCATTGCTGCGTTTTTCATTCTCGCGCCCAGCCGTTGGCCTGAGATTATGGCCGACGCCAAATCTTCGCTGTTCTACTACGAGAACTGGCACCTAGCGAATAGTTCAGTGGACTACTACGCCCAAAATGCGGCCGCGAAGACCCCCTTCCAGCACTTCTGGTCGCTCTCCATCCAGGGACAAATATTCCTTCTATGGCCTCTGCTGTTCGCCTTTGTTGCTTATCTGGTGCGCCGTCACAACTGGAACCTGCTCACCACAGCTGTGCTTGTTTTCAACACCGTGTTCGTGGCCTCCCTAACCTTCTCCATCATTGAGACTAGCGCAAACCAGGGGTACGCGTACTTTGACACTCGCACCCGCCTCTGGGAGTTTGCCATCGGAACCCTGTTGGCCATGCTCACCCTCAAATGGAAGGCCCCAGAGAAAGCACGCGTCATTATGGGCTGGGTGGGCATCATCGGGCTTGCCATCTGTGGTGCCGTGCTACCGGTGCAGCGGTCTTTCCCGGGCTTTCTCGCCCTGTGGCCGGTGCTCTCGGGGGCACTTGTCATTATGGCTGGCCGCACCAATAGCAAATGGGGCATAGACCGGCTGCTGGTCTCCCAACCGCTGCAGAACCTGGGTAACATATCCTACGCCCTGTACTTGGTGCACTGGCCTATCCTCATTCTCTACAGCGCCTCTGTTGGTAAAACCGGGGTAGACTTCCTGGAAGGGACCCTGATTATTGTGGTCTCCGTGGCGTTGGCATGGCTGCTGACCCGTTTCATCGAAAAACCGCTACGGTACCGTAAAGACCCGTTCGTGCCCTGGCTCATGATGAAACTACGGTTTAAAAAAGTGTTCGTGGTGAGCACCTGGGCAGATCAGGCTGCTTTCCTTGTCGCCATCTTCCTGCTCGCAGGGATCCCGCTTGCTGGTGCACAGGCGTGGGTGAGCGCATCCAACACCAAAGCCGTAGCCAAAGCAGAACAGAGTACTGGCGATGAACACTCAGAGTACCCTGGTGCGCGCGCCATCGGTACCAACCGGGTGACATCAAACGACAACCCCATCCCTTCTACCGACCCCAAAAGCCAGTATGAGCGCCTGGACGGGGCTTGCGATGGGGTGTTTAAACCCAGGGATGAGTCGCTTTCCAAATACTGCAATATCCAAACGTACGGTGCGGATGATGCCCCGCTGACCGTTATTGTGGGCAACTCGCATATCGAGCAGTCTATTGCTTCCTTCAAACCGATCGCGGAGCAGACCCACACCAACCTGCAAGCCTACCTGCTGGGAGGGTGCCTGTACCCGACCCGAGGTGTAAACGCATCCGACGAATGCAGCGAATTCAACCATAAGGTGACCGAGGAAATCCTCAAACGCAAACCCCAGACGGTGGTGTTAACCGCAACTGTGGCGGATGCGAAAACCAATGAGGAACGGGTCGACCCGGCGCTGGATGAGACCGTCAAAAAACTTACCGACGCCGGGATTCAGGTGATTGGTTTGCGGGATAACCCGCGTTATGACTTCAATGTGTACGAGTGCGCCCAAAAAGCCGGGTCGGATATGAGCTCCTGTGCTCGTCCCGTGAATGAGAAACTTGCTGATACCAACCCTTCCCGCGAGGTGCTAGACCGGTACGAAGGCGCGGTGACCATCGACCTGGCTGACCTGTACTGCCCTGAAGGAACCTGCCAGCCGATCATCGGGAATGTTTACGTGTACATGGACGATAACCACGTGACAAAAAGCTACGCTCGCACCATGGCGCACGCCATTTACGAGCGTGCATCCCGCAGCGGCTGGTTGGTGACCGGCAGACTCAAGTTCTAGGGAAGAGAATTCAAATAAGTCTGCCAACTGGTTTGACAATAAACTCAAGGCGCTCGGCAAAACCTCAACAATATTACCCGCTATGACGTTATACCTGCCGTGTCGCCAATGACCCGCACGACATGTTCGTTGTGGGGAGGAGTCGCGATGGGTAAACGCCTTCACAGGGCGAGCGTGCAGGAGGCAGGAACCCCAAAGGAGCAGGTGTCGTTTATGGGATACTGGCGTGTAGGCAAAACTGTGAGCTAGGGGAGGGGATCGGTGCTTCACCTTGATGAGGATGCTCGCCTGAACGGTGAGCCGGTACGCTATGTGGCCTTGGGAGATTCGTTTACTGAGGGGGTCGGAGATATTGATGAGTCCCGCCCGAATCAGGTGCGTGGCTGGGCCGATAGGGTGGCTGATGCGATAGGTGCCCGGGATGCGCAGGCGCAGTACGCAAACTTGGCGATCCGCGGGTATTTAATGGACCAGATCATGGATGAGCAGCTGGCCCGGGCTCTTGAGCTGAAGCCGAACCTGGTGAGTATTTACGGCGGGGGTAATGACATCATACGCCCCAACGTGGATATTGATGCGTTGGTGCAGCGCATGGATGATGCATTTGCTCTTTTGCGTGCCGAGGGTATTGAGGTGTTCACCATGACTGGTCTGGACATTTTGGGGGAAGGCCCGTTTGCCCGCACCCGTCCGCGCACGGCCTTGTATAACGAGCTGATCCGTGAGGTGGCTGAGAACAGGGGAGTGCACATTGTCGATTATTGGCGGATGCGTGATTTTGTGGATTGGCGGCTGTGGGCTCCCGATAAGCTGCATATGAACGAGTATGGGCACCAGAAGTTTGCGGCTCGGGTGCTGTCTTTATTGGGTCTTGAAGGCGCTGTGCCGGAGCCGCAGCTGCCGCCAGCGGTTGAGTTGAGCCGCCGTGAAGAGCTGGAGCAGAGCGCGCGCTGGGTGCGGGAGCACGCTCTGCCGTGGGTGGGGCGTAGGATCCGGGGAACCAGCTCTGGAGATGGGCTGCAGCCTAAGTATGCGGCGTTTCGTCCAGCGTTGTTTGAGTCTTCTGCCCGGGAGCTTGGCGGCGGTGTGGGTGTGCTCGCCGGCAAACATGCGGCGAACGCGGTGTAGTTTCCGGGTCAAAGGGAACACCGCTGGTGTGGAAGGCTGCGGCCTGTGCTTTTGCGGTTTAATGTCTTAATCGGTGCTTTAAGCTATTAATCTCACACAGCGAATTTCAGCTGTGTTATTTATTCAGGTTTTGGAGCACGCTAACACCCACTAAAATTATCCGCTACCGGGGTGAATAGGCGCTCTGACTTGCGCCAATACGGGACAGTGATAGAATATTCTGGTGGCTCTCTGGCCTGATGCTGGGTGGTTTCCGGGGTACCCTACGGGGTGCGCACCCTAAGGTTTTAGCGAGAAATCCGCAAAATTTATGGGGATTACCGGCGTCTAGGCTTGCGAGAGTGCCTTGAGTTACCTAGAATTTAAGGCTGTTCGTAGTGGTGAAAACGCCTCTCGACACTAATTTTAAGCTTCACCGTTTTTCCCGCGGCGGGGGCTGTTGCTCGGACTCTCACCCGGGTGGCGGTCTTGGACACTCTAGCCCGGCGAATAACCCGGTGCTTCTACATTGGTGACGGGACGCTTACGAGTAACATCGACTGCGTACCCGTCATAAAAATCAACCATAAGGAGTGAAACATGGCAGCAGTCTGCCAGGTGACCGGAGCTGTTCCCGGCTTTGGACACAGCATTTCGCACTCGCATCGCCGCAATAAGCGTCGATTCGATCCGAACGTTCAGAAGAAGACCTACTGGGTTCCTTCGCTTCGCCGTAAGGTAACCCTGAACGTGTCCGCCAAGGGCATTAAGGTGATCGATGTTCGTGGCATCGACGCCGTGGTCGCAGACATCATCGCACGCGGGGAGAAGATCTAGCATTATGGCATCTAAGAAGGCTAAGGATCTGCGTCCTATTATCAAGCTCAAGTCCACTGCTGGCACCGGGTTCACCTACGTGACCCGTAAGAACCGCCGCAACAACCCCGACCGTATGGTGCTGAAGAAGTACGATCCCGTCGTACGTAAGCACGTTGATTTCCGAGAGGAGCGCTAAATAATGGCCAAGAAGTCAAAGATTGCTCGTAATGAGCAGCGCAAGGTCATTGTGGCTCGTTACAACGAGAAGCGTCTTGCCCTGAAGAAGACGCTGATCGACGAGAACGCTACTCCCGAAGAGCGTGAGGCAGCACGCGTGGCGCTGCAGAAGCTGCCGCGTAACGCTTCCCCCGTTCGCGTTCGCAACCGTGACCAGATTGACGGCCGCCCGCGCGGTACCTTCCAGAAGTTTGGTATCTCCCGTGTGCGTTTCCGCGAGATGGCTCATCGTGGCGAACTGCCCGGCATTACTAAGTCGAGCTGGTAATTTCTGGTATTTTGTACCTAGGCAAAGTTATTTCTCACCGGAAAAAGCTTTGACTTAGTCGCAAATCTAAAGTCTCAGGAAGGGGCACCCTAATGGCTAAGAACCGTACCGAACTCGTTGCAGAGGTAGCAGAGAAGTCTGGCAAGAGCCAGGCAACCGTTAATGCAGTCCTCGACGCAGTGTTCCAGGTCTTCGAGACTTCCGTCTCCAAGGGCGAGAAGATCACCATCCCCGGGTGGCTGGCAATTGAGCGCACCGACCGTGCTGCTCGTACCGGCCGTAACCCGCAGACCGGCGAAACCATCCAGATTCCCGCTGGTCACGGCGTGAAGCTGACCGCAGGCTCCAAGCTGAAGGCAGCAGTCGCCACCAAGAAGAAGGCCGCCAAGACCACCAAGAAGAAGTAATTCTTGAGACTCTAAACTGTGAAGAGCCGCCTCCCCGCCGTATCGGTGGGGAGGCGGCTCTGTTTGTACGCGGCCGGTTCGCATACGAAGCAGGGAGCCAGCTTATACCGCAGATAAAAGGATGTGAAAGCCACAGGTGCTGGGTAGCTTTGTGCGGGGCTGCGGGATAGACATGTGGCGAATATTGTAGGCGGTTTCGGGTGGTTCACCCGCCGAAAACAGGGTTTATAACGTGTGACACGCCGGGCGTTCATGGTTTTCTCAGGGAAAACACAGGTTTTCTTAGCTGGGGCATAGTGGACGTTGCTATGATATGGATGGGGTGCCGCATGGTAGCTATGCGGCCAGCGGCCCCGCGCCGCTCCGGTAGAAGCCTCCACCCCGTACGCTGGGGCACGCAGTTCAGGGTCCGTCTGGGCTACGAGATACGGCGTTTATTCCGTCTTTCGGGAACGCCCAGCGATTCACACGCAGGATTAAGAAAAGGACTTTCCCTATGACACCCCGACAGAAAAAATACTATGCGGTGGTACCTCTAGCTCTTGCGGGTGTTTTGGTGTTGGGCGCCTGCGGAAAATCCCATGAGACCCGCCAGGCTTCGGACGCGGTGGCCTCAGCCCAGGCTGAGATGGCGAAACGGGCATCAGACTCAGCTTCTGCTTCCCCGTCCGCTTCAGCATCCGCCAGCTCCCACAGTGGTGGGGCTCACCGCTCTGAGGCACCCACCGCCGCACCGGTGCATGAGAGCACAGCAACGCATAATGCTCATGAGACGATAAACGGGGGAAATGGGGGGAATACTGAGGCCGCCGCAGCACCAAGTGCACGTGCCAGCGGTACCGCTGCACCTGCACCTGCACCTGCGGCCCAGAACGGACCCAGCCCCTCCGCCGCCGCCCCGCACGGTGGTGAACAGCAGCCACAGGGCGGAGCGACACAGGGACAAGGCTCCCAGAACGGTGGCGGTTCTTCCGTCAATATCTCGGGGGGTAACACTCAAGCAGTTGCCGCTGGCGGCGGGTGGAGCACTACCGAATCTGACGGCGATGTTGTCTCGGTAAACCCGGACGGCTCGTGGGTGAAAACCGAGCCTGATGGCGACGTGGTGACCGTGAATTCTGATGGCTCATGGACGAAACGTGAGAATGACGGGGACACTGTCACCGTCAACTCCGACGGCTCGTTTGTGATGATTGAGGACGGGGCTCCTTCACATGACCGGCCGGACGTTCCTGAGCTCCCCGCGAAGCCGAACCAGAACGCGACCACACCGAAAACACCGGTGCAGCCTCGCTAATAATGGCACACTGCAGTATGCCGGGGCGCTGACTCACAAGGCATGAGGTACCTACTTTTCGGTACAACCATTGTGCCGCTTAGCTGGGGCGCATACCAACCACGTGAGGAAAGAGCCCCTGATGAAAAGTTCCGCACGAAAACTGTATGTGCTGCTTTCTTGTACCGTAGCGGGTGTCTGCTTATTGAGCGCCTGCGGCGGCACCTCGAATGAGACCCGGCAGGCTTCGGATGCGGTGGCTTCGGCGCAGGCTGAAATCTCTAAAGGCGAAAGCGTCTTCGGAATCTGCCTCCAGTGCATCGCCTAGCACCAGTGCTACATTGGGCATGTCCCCCAGCTCATCTGACCACACCCCATCTGGCCACGCCCAGCCTTTAGAGCCTGAAAAGACAGCATCAGCCAACGCAGACACCAAGCAGCTCCCCGGCTGCTGCCAGTGAGGCCGCAGCTGGCGCGACCCCCAGTGTCAAAGCATCAACGGCATCTCCGCAACAAAACGAAACGGGCACCATCGATCTGGGGTTCGGCACGATTCAGGAAATCACCACCATTGAGAACGATGGTGCCTGGGAAGCGCGCAGTGCCCAGGGCACCACGGTGCAAGTTGATGACGATGGTACCTTCCGCGTGCTTAAGAGGGCGCAGCATCCAACGAGCCCCCGAAACTTCCAAAAGCTCCCGAAAAACCCGATAACTCGGCAGTTACCCCTGTCACTCCCGTACAACCCACAAAATCCATAACAGACAACATCTAGCCCGCTTGTGCGGGAATCTCCCACAACATACGGGAACAGCGTCGTTCCCACCTGACCCCCCCCATCCCCGGGTGCCGCATTAACGCCGATGCGGCACCCGGTTCTCACCAACAGGACGCATCGCCCCCGGCGGATGCAGACAGTAATAGCGGGGTAACGATGCTGGTGCGGCACAGCAAACACCTTTCATATCAGCAACGAAATCCTTAAGTCAGAATATTAAGATTTAACTATCACAGCTAAAGCACAGGTTTTCTAGGAGAAAACATAGAAAACCTTGATAAGCTGGGGATATCACCACAGGATGACAACATACAATCACATTAGGTTCAGCAGATTCTTAGCATTTGGCGACAGTTCCCCACGAACCCGAACCGGCGCCGAGAATCAATTTCCCTCCCCATACGGGACGCACACACCTGATCCTATAATGTGCTGTGGTTGTGCATCCACCCGGTGGTAGCCAACCGACCACCCTTGAAGGGACAAGACAATGAACGCATCTGTCAAGAAGACTTCCGCATTCCTGACCATTGCGGTCGCCGGTGCGCTCGCGCTGAGCGCTTGCGGTGGTTCTAATAACGCATCATCTTCCAATAGTTCTTCGAGCTCCAGCTCATCAAGCGCTTCATCAGCAGCCAGCTCTTCTGCGGCTGCGACTCAGGATGGTACCGCATCCAGTGCGGCAACTGGTAGCGCATCTGCTAGTGCTTCTGGTGGTGCCTCCGGTGCCGCAAGTAGTGGCGCGGCTGGTGCAGCTTCGGGTGCAGCATCCAGTGGGGCAAACGGCAACGTGACCATGGGTGAAGGCGGCGCTTGGACCCTCACAGAGGCTGACGGCGACACGATCACAGTCGCAGCAGATGGCTCATGGACCAAGACCGAACGTGACGGTGACACCGTATCGGTGCAGCCTGACGGCTCGTGGACTAAAACCGAACACGACGGCGACAGTGTGACGGTAAAACCTGACGGCTCGTACAATCAGGTTGAGCACGACGGTAAAGCAGATAAGCCAGACACCCCGGACGTGCCCGCAAAACCGAATGCTGAGGCCGCCAACCCTGTCAGCCCCGTCCAGCCCACTAAGAAACTAGGTTAGGGGCTCCGGCTCGTTCAACGGTTCAAAAACACGGATCTTGCTGAGGCTGGGTGCTGTATCCGCTACGGGATACGGCACCCAGTTGCCGTACATATGGAGGCTCCCCACACATTATGGGGTGCTTTTCACAGTTAAAACATAGCTTTTTATGGCAGAGGCATAGAAAACGACAGTAAATTTAAAAGGTCTCAACTGATGCGGAAAACCCCGCCCACACAGGCCAAATGGAGGCACACAGGCGACTGATGGTGCCCCGAATCGTTGCGGCATAGCATAACCGCATACTAACAATCACATAAGAAAGAACTTCCGATTATGACGGGTCGTGAACCATGAGAGACCCCAGCGGCAAAGTCACCGCTGTTGAGTATGACGGCACCCCTTCACCCAAGGACGGTACAGTAGTTGCTCCCCAGGTACCTGCTAAGCCGAACACTGACGTCAAAGACCCACGAACCCCCATCTCTCCAAGTAAGTAACCTGCTGCTAACTGCACATGAATAGAATGCCCCAGCGGTTACCGCATGGAGGTGGCACCAACCACTCTGAATAATAATCGGAGAATGATTGAGGTAAGTGTAATGTTTCATCCTCAGGATGCCTGACTGGTGACTGGGAAAAGGTATGGCAACGTTGAGATTTCGTAAAAATACAGCGGCGTAAGTAGCCTGTATTTTCTCGTCATGAGAGTGTCAGGATAGTGCTTCTAGAAAGTGTAATGTGTCGCCACGTTGTCAGCGGTTCTTTTCAGGTAGACTGAATATCAGTGCTTTAACGGCCTGCTAGGGGTGAAACCGGTTCCGCACCAGTGAAAGTAGCCGCTAGTGACACGCCCTGCCTTTATGCTGGCTCAACATATGTTGGGATAAGCGTCTGGGGCGGGGACACACACCGATATACACTACCGAAAGGTCTCTCGATGAAATACAAAAAAGCACCGGCCCTACTTTCTCTCGCCTTCGCTGGTGTGCTCGCCCTGAGCGCCTGCGGTGGAGGGTCTGCCTCCAACAACTCGAGCAGCAGCGCAAGCTCCTCCGCATCTTCAAGCGCGAGTTCCAGTGCTTCCGCATCGTCCTCCGCGTCAAGCAGTGCCAGCTCGGACAGCAGCGCAAGCTCCTCCGGGGCAGCTGATTCCAGTGCGTCTGCAGACAGTGATAGCACCGAATCAACCGCCGAGAGCTCCAGTGGTTCAGACTCCAGCAGCGGTGCAGCTGACTCTTCAGCTTCAGCAAAGAGCGGCTCAGGGTCAAGCTCCGCAGTTCAGGGCCTGGAAGACGTAAAAG
The DNA here is from genome assembly GCF_003989155.1 of Rothia sp. HSID18069. Taxonomy (NCBI): domain Bacteria; kingdom Bacillati; phylum Actinomycetota; class Actinomycetes; order Micrococcales; family Micrococcaceae; genus Rothia; species Rothia sp. HSID18069. The sequence goes on from NZ_RBMG01000001.1 coordinate 11,126, forward strand.
TGAGCCCTGATGGTTCTTGGGTTGGAAAGTTCTCTGAGGAGGGTATCGAACTGTCTGTTGCTGCGGATGGGTCCTGGGTTATGAAAAAAGAGGGCCAAGGAACTATTAACGTTGCTGCTGATGGTTCGTGGGTTCGTAAAGGTAATGACGGTACCACGTTTACCACGAAGACCGATGGAACTTGGGTATACACTGATGCCGCGGGTAATACCGGAACCTCAGAGGACGGTAAGGCTAAGGTTACAATACCTAAAAGTCCAGACATGAGCGCTATCAAGCCGTCAAAAGACGCTACTACTCCAAAGACCCCTGTGCAGCCCAAGAAAGTTAACAGCAATTCTTAGGAGAATATCCTTCACCTAGCGCCCGTGCACAGGGCGATCTAGAGTCCCGGGCCGGTGCAGTTCAGCACCGGCCCGGGGCTACCTTTATCCACCACAAGCTATAAGGGGTGCGTGACTGATATGCAGAAAGGTTCGCCAATGACGGCTGCTCAAAACGTACCAGTTCTTCTCGTTACGGTTCTCACCGGTGTGCTGGCCCTCGCTCTAACCGGGTGCACCACCAGCGGTGCGAGTGCGCCCACCGGTACTGCCTCATCTGTAGCAGCTGACACCGAGCCCGCCGAAAACCCCGGCGGTGTGCACGCCCTGACCTTCAACACCGACACCGCAGTCGTGCAAACAGACGGTTCTTGGTTTGCCACCAACCCTGACGGAACTCAGCTGCACGTTAACCCCGACGGGTCATGGGCCGCAACCGGTAGCGACATAGGCACCATCACCGTAAACACCGACGGCTCATGGCGGTGGACCGGATCCCCCGAAGGTGGAGTTATTGACGTTAACCGTGACAGATCCTGGACCTGGATCGGCGGTATTAATAAAGGCAGTATGCGTGTTAAAACCGACGGAACCTACGACAACCCCGGAGGCGGCGGCACCCCCGTGCTCCCCGCAAAACCAGGTACACCCACGCCCGCCAGCGCACCCGGGGCGGCAACACCCAAAACCCCTATTAACCCCGCCATACCTGTAGAAAAATAGCGGCACCGCACCTTCTGTAAAACAACAGGCTGCTATCGTTACCTCTTTTCCCGGTGAACCTCAGAATTCGCAATGTGCAATGCGGCGGAAACTAAATGTACTCATACGCCCCGGGATGAGCGCCATGCATGAGGAAAACAGCCGCGCATTCTCAAAAATAAGCTGTAATTTTCCGGCGTTTACTGAGGTCACCCTGCTAAGCTAATAGCACCACACCGATATATGAGCCCCGTTGCATGAAAAGGACAAGATGAATACCGTCTTCAAAAATTCAAAAATATCTGTACTGACTGCTCTTAGCATCGCGGGGATGCTCACTCTTAGCGCCTGCGGCACCACCAACACCATCTCCGAAGACAGCGCATCCGCAACCCCCAGTGAAACCAGCAGCGCAAACACCACACCGAAGCCCACCGCCGGCGGCAGCAAAGGAACCGCAGCAGGCAAAACCACCGGTGGTGCAGGCGCAGAAACAAACCCGGGCACGGCAGGGGCATCCACCCAGGCGAACCCCCACGAAAAACCTAAGACCAGCACCAGCCCCAGTGCCGCCGAAACCAGTGCAGACGGCGGCACCCAGACGACTGGCAGCGGGCAGAAACCCGCAACCTCCGCAAGCAGCCCAGCCTGGAAGAACACCGAAAACGGCGGGGCAACCGTCACAGTGGGTACCGCAGGGTCTTGGACCCGCACCAACCCCAATGGTGACACCACCACAGTCAAAGCAGACGGCTCATGGGAAACCCGTTACGCCAACGGTGACACCGCAGAAGTGAGCGTAGACGGGGAATACACCGTTGTTAAAAACGGGTCTCCCACCACTGAAAAACCCGCAACACCGCAGGTTCCTGCTGTGCCCAGCGGGCAGAACGTCACCCCCAAAGCGCCAGCAGAACCCACACAGACCTCCAAATAGTTCCCTCCATTGAGCGGATAACACTGCTCCCCGAATGTTGGCCTCAAAAACAATCGGGGGGGGGGGGCGGCTTGTGCCTTGTTGCGGCCCCGACCCTAATAGCAGACAGAGACACACTACCTGCGGCAGGGGCGCCACGGTATCCCCGCTGCGGCAGTATCCCGCTACAGCTGAGGTGGGAGCCGCCTCGCCAACCCCCCACTGCTTCGGTGCTCTCGCTGTTCACAGGCGGGTATCACAGTATAAACACAGGTCAAACATAGCCACCCCTTATATAGTGGAACCTATCACTACCGCAAGCCCGCAACAATGCGGGTGCACGAACTGCGGCAGTACACCCCAAACCGTATACCAACCACCACAGAGGAAAACCCTCATGACCACCTCCACTAGAACCCCCTCCACGCTGCTGAGCTGACGGCCACGCCTTCACACAATCCCTTCGGGAAAGAAGCCGCCTACACCACCGTATGCGGCATGCGAACAACTGACCCGATAAGGCTGCCAGCTCATAAACCTGTGCGGAAAGAGCAGCGGCGCGTCAGTGCGGAAATAAGGCGCGCCGTACGGCTCAACCACCTCGGCACAGGAAGCTGCCGTTCAGGGGCCACAAGTAACGCTCCGTGCCTCGGGCGGTAGCCCAACAGGCGCCGCATCCAACGGAGGATGCGGCGCCCTACGGTATTACCGGTAGAATGGGTGCTGTACACGAAAACCGCACACACGGTGTACCAGCAGCGAGGAGGCATATATGCGCGACGCAGCTAACGCTTACGCTCGGCGCGCCTTCACCCCTTGCAACACCCCCTGCGCATGCACTGAAACGGATGCGCACACGCTGTGCATCCCCACCCGCACCGCCCTAATGGGGCGTGCCTGGGCTATCTCAGGTACCGCCGTGCTCCTCGGCGCAGCCGGACACACCCTTGCCGGGGCCAGCGCGCCGCACCTTATGATTCTCATCCTGTGCACCGCGCTTGGGGCGCTCATGAGCCTGGGGCTGCTGCTGGTTATGAGCCGGATGCGCAACCGCATCCCCCAAGCCCTCACCGCAGGAACCGCCCTAGGCGCCGTTGCCGTACAAGCACTACTGCACACACTCTTTAACCTCTCCCACGCGCCCTCCCTAGCGGGGGAGCACATCGCAGCAGCCCACGCCGGCACCGCCGCGCACGGGGCACATACCCATACGCTGGGCAACCATGTTTTACCAGGAAACACGCCCTATGACTATGCCCCATCGGGCGGCGGGGTAGGCGGCACCCACACCCTCACCCACGCAGCGGCCGAACACGCACATATGCCCATGTTCGGGGTGCACCTAGTGGCAGCTATCGCCAGCCTGGGGGTGCTCTACAGCGCTGAGCGCACCCTCGCTCGCTTAATACGCCTGCTCGCCATGAAAATGCGTGCCCTGGGGGTGGCTCTTTTCACCCCGCCAGCCGTGCTGCCGCTGCTGGGGCGGCGCATCCTACTGTATGTTCCGAACGCACCCGCCACCGGGCGGGTTGCCACCCTCAAATACTGCCGTATTGAGCGCGGCCCGCCCGCCTTCGTCTGAGAAAGCCAGCGTGCCAGATGGTGCACGCACCCGCACCCGGGTTACCGCAACCCGTGACTCAGACAAGGAAACACTATGCGCACTATTTTGCGTACCCTACTTGCCGCGCTCACGGCAACGCTGCTGACGCTCACCGCCGCGCCCGCTTATGCGCACGACGAGCTCGTCAGCAGCACCCCCGCCGCTGATGCGACCCTCAGCAAGGCACCCACCGAAATCACGCTCACCTACAGCGCTAACCTCATGAACGTTGAGGGCGGCAACCGGGTGCGTGTGACCGACTCGGCTGGCAATTCCCTTGTTGAAGGGAAAGGCGACGCTAAAGTCAGCGGCAACACCGTCACCCAGACCCTCAACCTCAAAGACCCCGCAGCGGATGAAACGTACACCGTCACCTGGCGCGTGGTCTCATCCGACGGGCACCCCATTCAGGGTACCTACAGGTTTACTGTGGGGGCCGGTAAGACCGCCTCGGCACCTGTAAGCAGCGCCTCCGCCGAACAGAGCAGTGAGGCACAGAACGGGTCGGACACGGAACATAAAGAAGGACTTGCCCCCTGGCTGTGGGGCGGCGGCGGGCTGCTGATCCTGCTGGTCGGGGCGATTGCGGTGATGCTCATCCGCAAACGCAACGACGGCTCAGGAACTACTAAGTAGCCGCACTCACTAAGTATGCGCAATAGCTGGGATCGTCCCTCGACCGCAGCAGCGCACAGCACACACCGGGCGGTACCGCCCAGAAAGAGAAAACCAACCATGTTCAAGAATCATCAGAAGCTCGTAACCTTTACCTGCACCGCCGCAGCTGGGGTGCTGCTGCTCTCCGCCTGCGGGGGTGGCTCCACCAGCACCGGCTCATCCGGGTCCGCATCGGCATCCTCCTCGGCAAGCTCATCAGCCTCAGCGGGGGCTAGTGCGGCAGGCGGGCAGGGGGCCAGCGCCTCGTCAGGCACCCTAAAAATTGAGGGGGCCTGGGTGAAAGCCAGCAAGGGCGGCATGACCGGCGTGTTCGGCAAAATCACCAATAGCGGGGACAAGCCGGTGAAGATCACCGGCGCCTCCTCGACCGCCACCGACACCGTGCAGCTGCACACCACCACCAAAGGCTCAGACGGCGGCACCAAGATGGAGCAGGTGCACGAGTTCACCATTGAGCCCGGTGCCACCCTGGAACTCAAGCCCGGTGGTGACCACATTATGCTCATGGATATGAGCTGCTCGCTCGCCGCAGGCGGGGCGACCACCGTGACGGTCAAGACCGAAGACGGCGCTTCACTCGAGTTCAAGCCGGTGGCACGCGACTACCAGGGTGCGAAGGAAGAGTACAAGGGTGAAGGCTCAGCGTCAGCCACCGCCGATGCCTCGGCAAGCGGGCATGACCACTCGCACAGCCACGGCGGGCATGACCACTCGCATGAGGGACATGACCATGAACACGGCGGGTCCTCAGCCTCCGGGTCGGCCTCAGCCGGTGAACACGCTGACCATGACCACGGCGAAGGATCCCACGAGCATTCGCACGGTGCGGCAGGGGCCTCCGAATCGCCGCTGCCCGAGTGCAAGTAGCCGCAGCACCGCGCTAATACCGTAAATCGCTCTATGGGAGGCGGGTAAACCGATGGCGCCAGGTCATCACACGGTGCCTTGCGGTGCAGGACTTTTGAGCCCTGCACCGCAAGGCACCGGCCCCGCCGCGAAACCCAGAAAAAACAACGGTAAGCCACTCAGAACTGAAAAACTGTTTGGTAAAATAAATGGACTTAAGCCGCACCGGATCGGGCGGTAACCGGCCCTATCGTACCTACTGTAGGAAAGCCCGTAGCCGGTGCAGCAGGATGCTACCGCCGTAGCATCCAGAATGCGCACACCACCTTACAACCACCACGAGTAGCGCAGGATAAAACATGCCACCCGAAAACCCACATAAAACCACAGATACTGCGGGGCAGACACCCTTAGGCGCGATGCGCCGCCGCACCGTCATTACCGGCGCCGCCGGGGTAGGGGTCGGCGCTGTTGCCGGGGCCAGCGCCCACGCGCTGCTGTCACCGCCCCGCTCGGACATGTCGGTCCCCGGGCGGAAACCCGCCGACATTGCCCTCACCGACGCCACGGCAGGATTCTACGGTGAACATCAGCAGGGGATCGCCACAGAATCCCAAGCGCACGCCCGGTTCATTGCCATTGATCTGAACGAAAACCTCCACGCCGAGGCAATCCAGCGGCTCCTGCGTATCCTCACCAACGATGCTGCAGCATTGACGAGAGGAACCGCCCCGCTCACCGACCAAGAACCTGAACTTGCCCAGGTCAGCGCGAACCTGACCGTCACTATTGGGTTCGGTTCCCGCATCTTCGATATCGCCGCACCCGAGAAAAAACCCGGCTGGCTCGCACCCCTGCCGGCGTTCCCCGCCATCGACAAGCTTCAGGACGCCTACACCGGCGGCGACCTGCTGCTGCAGCTGTGCTGTGACGACCTCACGGTACTCTCCCACGCCCAGCGGATGCTCACCAAAGACACCCGCTCCTTCGGGCGTATTAGGTGGGTGCAGAACGGGTTCCTGCGTGCTTTCGGGGCGGGCACCGGCACGCCGCGTAACCTGTTCGGGCAGGTAGACGGCACCGTGAACCCCACCGCCGACCCCGCCGCAAACCCAGGACGCGGCGGCGCCAGCCTCGACGACATCGTGTGGGGCAAAGGCAGCGCCAGCGCTGGGTACCCGCAGGCGTGGGAACCCGGCGGCACCTCCGTGGTGATTCGGCGCATCCACATGAACCTGGACACCTGGGATGAGGTAGACACCCCCGCCCGTGAGGACGCGATTGGCCGTAAACTTTCCAACGGGGCACCGCTGACCGGGGCAAAAGAATTCGACGACCCCGACTTCGCCAAAACCGACAACCTGGGGTTTGAGATGATCGCCCCCTACGCGCATATTCGCCGGGCCCGCGGGGAAGAACTCGATAAAAAACCGTGGGAGCGCATCCTGCGCCGCGCCTATAACTACGACGAACCCGTGGCGAACGCGGGCGGGCTGTCCCGGCACGGGGAGGTATCCGGCGGTATCTCCAACGCGGGCCTGATTTTCGTGGCGTACCAGACCGACCCGGTGCAACAATTTGTGCCCATTCAGAAACGGCTCGAAAAACTCGATATGCTCAACACGTGGACGATTCCTATCGGGTCGGCGGTTTTCGCTATCCCCGCGGGGGTACGTGAGGAAGGTGGGTATATCGGCGAAAGCCTCTTCACCTAGCCGCCCAGAATGTACGCGCATACCTAACACGCACCATCGCACACACCACAGATAAAAAGAACTATGGCTACTATGTCTTCACAACCGCAGAAAACCGAGGCAAGCCCCAAGAGCGCCGCCGTGCGCCCCGGGCTGAGCGCACCCTGGATTGCCGCCTACGCGGGGGTGGGGCTGCTGGTGCTGATTATTTCACTGCGCATTACCGCCGCCAACGCCGCAACGGACTTAGCGGATGCTGGTGCGCTCGTGCGTTGGGGGCTGCCCATCACCGAGGTTGTGCATAACTTTGCAATGGCGACGACTATGGGCGCGCTGATCTTCGCGATGGGTATTATTCCCCGCTACGCCGCCGATGCCGCCGGAACACGCCACGGCACACACCAGGGCACACGCTCCGCACACAATACCGCTGAGAAAGAGTACAAACCGTTCGCCGATGTGCTGAACCTTGCCGCCGCCTCCGCCGTGCTGTGGACTCTAGCGGCGCTGGCTGTGCTGATTCTTTCCTACGCCGATATTTCGGGGAGGCCCATTGGCTCCGGTGCCGAGTACGCCAGTGAGCTGATCAGCTACGTCACCACGTTAGATGCGGGCAAAGAAAAAGGCATGACCGTGGTGGTCGCCGCCGTGGTCGCCACCGCCTGTTTCGGGGTGCGCTCACTCATGGGGCTGTTTTTCATCTTCATGATCTCGCTCGTCGGTATCGCGGATATGGCGCTTTCGGGGCACTCCTCGGGCGGGCAGGACCATATGGGCGCCGTTAACTCCCTGGGGCTGCACCTGCTGGGGGTGAGCATCTGGTGCGGCGGGCTGATCGCGCTGGCGTTTATCTCGCGCGGTATTTCGGGTAAGGATGCGGGCACCGGCACCGTCGTTGAGGAGCGCCGCGGCGAACACACTGCGGCATCTCGTCGCGTGCCAATGGCCCATGCGGTACTGCGCCGCTACTCTCTGCTTGCCCTCATCGGGTTCATTCTCGTGCTGCTCTCGGGCATTACGAACGCGGGGGTGCGCATGTCGTCGTGGCGGGACTTAGGCACCGACTACGGCAAGATTGTGCTCCTAAAACTAGGGCTGACCCTGATTCTGGGAACTATTGGCGCGGCGCATCGCCTCAGGCTCATTCCCGCGCTCGCTGCCGGTAAGATGAGCGGCACGCGCGCCCTGTGGAGCGCCATAGCTGCTGAGCTTGTGATTATGGGGGCGGCCTCCGGGCTGGGGGCGTCGCTCTCACGTACGCCGCCACCGGTTCCGGAAACTCTCGCGCCGGATGCCACGCCGGTGCGCATTATCACCTGGTACGACATGCCGCCTGAGCCGCATTTTCAGCGCTGGTTCACCGAGTGGCGTTGGGACTGGTTCTGGGTTGCTGTGCTGGGGTATCTGGCGATTGTATACTTGTGGGCGTTCGTGAAGGTACGTCGTGCAGGTGACTCTTGGCCCGTGATGCGCGCCGTCTCCTGGATGCTGGGGCTGCTGGTGCTGAACTACATCACCTCCGGCCCGCCCGCCGTGTATTCGCGCGTGCTGTTTTCGGTGCACATGTTTGAGCATATGGTGCTCACGATGGTCGTACCGATTCTGCTGGTATTAGGTGCGCCTGTGACGCTGCTGCTTAAGGCGCTGGAGCCGCGCCAGGACGGCACGCGAGGCCCGCGCGAGTGGATTGTGCGCATTGTGCATTCGGGGTGGTCGAAAGTTGTTACACACCCCATTTTTGCCGCCGTCAATTTTGCTGGCTCAATCGTTGTTGTGTATTTCACGCCGCTTTTCGGGGTGATGCTGCGGTACCATATCGGGCACGAATTCATGATGATTCACTTTACGCTCACGGGCTATATCTTCATGCTGGTGCTTATTGGCATTGACCCGATTCCGCACCGCCCCCAGTACCCGATGCGCCTGATTATGCTGATCGCAACCCTGGGGTACCACGCCTTCGTGGGTATTTCGATCATGAACTCGAAGGCCCTGCTGGCCGCCTCCTGGTTCGGTAACTTGGGGCGCACCTGGGGCCTGTCGGCGCTGGACGACCAGAAGATGGGCGGTGCGCTCATGTGGGGTATCGGCGAAATCCCGACCATGATCGTGGCGGTTGCGGTGGGCTTCCAATGGGCAAAGGCCGACAAAAAACTCGCTGCACGCATTGACCGGCAGGCCGACCGTGACGGGGACGCCGAACTGAATGCCTACAACGAAATGTTTGAGCGTCTGCACGAGGAGGACACGCGCCGCGGCCTATAACCGTGTGCCAGAAAGCCCCGCCCGGGTTCTATGATGATGCCCCCTTGGCGGGTTTTTCATCCCGTGAGCGTGACGTGTTGGCGGTGGTTTCTCCCGGAGGCTCTTCTCATTATGTGGATGTCTGCCCTGACCGTCGCGCCAACAAAAGTCTGCGGAATATAATAAACCCCATGACTAACAACGCAGCATCAGCCCCCACCTTCGAAGAATGGACTGGGGAAGCATCCCCGCAGGCCGTATCTATTCTCTCCGGCAAAGGCGGCCTTATCGTATCCCCCACAAAGGTCGGTTACATTCTCATGGCAACCGACGGCGAAGGACTAGAACGTAAGTTTGACGCGAAACAGCGCAAGCGCCAGAAGCCTGGCGTTGTGCTGTGCGGTTCCATGGAGCAGCTTGAGGCTCTCGCCCAGCTGACTCCGGAAATCCGCGACTTCTACCAGAAGCACTGGGACGAGGACATCCTGCTGGGGTGCATCCTGCCGTGGCGTGAGGACGCCGAGAAGTACCTGCCGGATGAGACCACCAAGGAACTGGCCCGAGACACCCGCGCGACCAGCTGCTTCGTGATCCGCTTCGGTGTGCCCGGTGAGCAGATCGTGCGTAAGCTGTGGGAAGGCGGGCGCCTGACCTTCGCAAGCTCAGCAAACCCCTCCGGTATTGGCAATAAGGGCCGTGCCAGCGGCATTGGTGAGCGCATTGAAAGCAGCGTGGATTTGATTATCCGCTCCGACGAGTATGTGAAGTCCATCCAGCCCGATAAGTCTGAGGAGACCCGCCACGAGCAGGGCGTGATGGTGTCCATGGTTGATGATGAGGGCAAGATTGTCCCCGAACAGCACGGCGAGCGTGGGGTAACCCCCGCACCGGTGCTGATCCGTAAGGGCCTGGATTATGAGGCGATTATGCGTCACCTCTCCGACTCGTTCCCCAGCTGGGACTACCGCCACGGCATGTACTACTAGGATGCTTATCCGGCGGGGAAACCGCCGAACCAGCGCCGTCAGCCTCCGTGCGTGAACGTACAGCGTGCAGGGCCTGGAAACCACATGGTCTCCCGCCCCAATCAGCTACAAACTGGTTGGGGCGGGAGCTTTTATGTGGGGGTATCGTCGGAGTGTTCTGCCGGTGAGTCATCGGGGAGGGCGGAGGCATCCGGGGGCTGCTGCGGCGCGAGTGATTGCGCGATACCGTCAAGGATGATGGTGATCTTGCAGATGAGCCAGTCATACGGGTCACGCGTAAAAACATCCAGTATTGCCTGTTGGGCCTGCTCCCGGTAGGGGTCAGTATCCTGGTCCTGATCCTGCTGGTGCGGTGCGGGCTGGTCTTGCCCCACCTGCTCCAGGATGTTCTCCCGCCCCGGGCCGCCATCGGGGATGAGGGCATCAATATGCTCGACTCCGCGCCTGTTGTCGATCACCATATCGAACAGGGTGTCGCAGGCAATAACAGCGTTTTCGGGGGTGAACCCGCGGCGAATCAGGGCGGCACATAGCTCTTCCAGGAAGTACATTGCCACGGCGGGAACCACCCCGCGTGCGGCTTCGGTGGCGGAGCCGGGGTATTTCTCAAAACTGCGCCACAGGTGCACCGCCTGGGAATGGAGGATGTCCCGCCAGTGCCCTTCAAGCGGGGGCATTTCAACTTGGGAGAACGCGTAGTTCAGGCCCATTCGTACAAGCTCGTCGCGGTCGGGGGCGTACCGGTAGAGGGTGCTTTCACCCACCCCCAGTTTTTCGCGTACCGCCGCGAAGGTGAGGTTTGGGAAACCAACGTCAATGACTGCCTGCGCTATCTGGTCATGGGTGATGCGGGGCGGGCGTCCGCGTCGTGATTGGGTCTGGTCCATGGTGAAGTCCTTGTGTGCGCTGTGTGGTTGTTTGTTTTTCACCGTCTACTTTCGATACTACGCTACTGGGCAGAGTTTTATCAGTCATCGGTGTGTTCTGGCTTGTGGAATACCTTTGCGGGGTTTCCCGTGCGGAGAACATGCTGTGCGGGGATGTGGGCTCCCAGTGTGGGTTTGTGCCTGCGGAATACCGCATCACCACACAGATTTTAATAAGTACAGCCTACCCTAATAATTGACTTTACGTTAGCTTAAGCTTACTTTTAAGGGTGTGTGGTCTAACCGCATATGAGAGGTGGCCCACCCCCGCCCCTCGCCAACACGAAGGTACAGCAATGACGCGGTGACACCGCAGAAAGAAGGCGCATCAATGGTACAGCGTCAGTTTCCCAAACCGAGCGAACTCATGGAATTCATGCAGTTCAAAAAGCCTAGCCTGGACTTCACCGGAAACCGCCTGGAAAAAGCGCTGACCATCTACGACCTGCGCAAAATCGCTAAGCGCCGCACCCCCGCCGCTGCCTTCGACTACACCGACGGAGCCGCCGAAGGCGAATTCTCCATGAACCGTGCCCGCCAGGCATTCGAAGACATCGAGTTTCACCCCGGCGTGCTCACTGATGTTTCGACCGTAGACACCACCACCGAGGTGCTAGGCGGTACCTCCGCCATGCCGTTCGGTATCGCCCCCACCGGCTTCACCCGCCTGATGCAGACCGAAGGCGAGATCGCGGGGTCCGGTGCCGCCGGCGCGGCAGGCATACCGTTCTGCCTCTCAACACTGGGCACCACCAGCATTGAGGATGTGCGCAAGATAAACCCCGACGGGCGCCTCTGGTTCCAGCTGTACGTGATGCGTGAGCGTGAAATCTCCTACGGGCTGGTAGAACGCGCCGCCAAAGCCGGGTTCGACACGCTCTTCTTTACCGTGGACACCCCGGTAGCTGGCGCACGACTGCGCGATAAGCGCAACGGTTTCTCCATCCCGCCGCAGCTGTCGCTCAAGACCGTAGCGAACGCTATCCCGCGCCCCTGGTGGTGGTACGACTTCCTGACCACCCCCAAGCTGGAATTCGCCTCGCTCTCCTCAACCGGCGGTACCGTGGGCGAGCTGCTGAACGCGGCGATGGACCCCTCCATTAACTATGAGGACCTGAAAGAAATCCGCAGCATCTGGCCCGGCAAGATCGTCATTAAAGGCGTGCAGAATGTTGAGGACTCCAAGAAACTTGCCGATCTGGGCGTGGACGGCATTCTGCTGTCGAACCACGGCGGACGCCAGCTGGACCGCGCACCCGTACCGTTCCACCTGCTCCCGGAGGTAGTGCGTGAAGTCGGTATGGACACCGAGGTGATGGTTGATACCGGGATTATGAACGGCGCCGACGTGGTGGCCTGCCTGGCACTGGGTGCAAAATTCACCCTGATTGGGCGCGCCTACCTGTACGGGCTGATGGCAGGTGGCCGCCGCGGCGTGGACCGCACCATCGAAATCCTCTCCGAAGAGGTGCGCCGCACCATGAAGCTGCTGCAGGTGCAGAACGTGGCCGAGCTGGAGCCCAAACACGTCACCCAGCTGCGCCGCCTGCAGCCGATTCCGAAGCACTAAAATCTGCCCGCACCACGTAATAGCCCGCCCGCCGGATATCCCGACGGGCGGGCGCACTTATTTATAAAGTACGGGCGGAAAGAAAAACTATCTGTCGGACAAAACTATTGGCGTGCGAATGAGGAACAACCCCGCAGGCCGCCATAACAACAGGGGAGAAAGAGACTCTATGACAGAATATGACGGCGTATTGCGGGGCGAGTTCATAAACTTTTACCGCCCGGTGAACACGCCCGCACCGCTGGCATAATAGGGTGGAAACGAGCGCACCCTGCTGCTAAGCGGGGCCAGGGCGCGAAACCACAGGGGAGAGAATCGTGAGCGAAACCAGCAACCAGCATCCCGGGCAAGATCATACCGGGCAGAAAACCGTGCGCGTGCGCGCCAGCGAACTCATCGGACGATCCTGGCTCAACACCGGCGAAAAGAACCTAGACCTGCAAGCCCTTCGCGGCAAAATCGTGATCCTCGACTTCTGGACCCTGTGCTGCATTAACTGCCTGCACGTGCTCGACGAGCTGCGCCCCCTCGAAGAAGAGTTCTCGGATGTGCTCGTCACCGTGGGCGTGCACAGCCCCAAATTTGAGCATGAGGCAGACCCGGTAGCGCTTGCCGCAGCCGTAGACCGCTACGACATCAAACACCCCGTACTCGACGACCCCGAACTCACCACCTGGCAGGCTTATACCGCCCGCGCCTGGCCCACGCTCGTGGTTATCGATCCTGAGGGGTATATTGTGGCGCATCTTTCCGGGGAGGGGCACGTGCAGGGGCTTACCTCACTCGTGCGTGAGCTCGTTGCCGAACACGAGGAAAAAGGTACCCTGCACCGAGGCGACGGCCCCTACGTGCCCCGACCCAAAACCGAGGGAACATTCGCTTTTCCGGGGAAAGCTATCGAACTCCCCACAGAGTTCGGACCCAAAAACCTGTTCGGCACCGGCGCACGCACCTACCTGGTGTCCGACACCGCCAGGCACCGCATCCTGCAGGTCGCCGAAGACCTCAACACGGTGCTGGCAGCCTACGGCGGGGGAGAAGACGGCGAAAAAGGCTACGCCGACGGAACCGGAACCACTGCACGCTTTAACGAACCGCAAGGGCTTGCCCTGGTACCCGCCGAACTCCGCGAAAAACTCGGGTACGATGTGCTGATCACCGACACCGTGAATCACCGGCTGCGCTCGCTGAACCTGCGCACGGGCGAGGTTCGTACCCTTGCGGGCAACGGCGTGCAGCGCGTGATTGATGGAGACAACGCCGTCACAGGCAATGCAAACCATATCCCCGAGGATGCGCCCGCCACCGCTATAGCGCTCTCATCCCCGTGGGATGCGGTCTATTCGCGTGAAGCCGGGCAGTTCGTGATCGCGATGGCTGGCACCCACCAGCTCTTCGGCTACGACCCCGTCTCTGAAACCGTCAGTATTTTTGCGGGCGCCGGGGTTGAAGGGCTGCAGGACGGCCCCGCCGAGGACGCATGGTTTGCCCAACCCTCCGGCATTATCGAGGCGCGTGACGGCAGTTTGTGGGTCGCCTGCTCGGAAACCAGCGGGCTGCGCCACGTAACCTTTACGCGGGATGAGCCCGGGCACCAGAGTGTACAGGTGATCTCTGCCGTAGGGCTGGGTTTGTTCGATTTCGGGTTTGTGGACGGTGACTCGCAGACCTCACGTATGCAGCATCCTCTGGGACTCGCGGAGCTTCCCGACGGTTCTATCGCGGTGGCAGACACCTATAACGGTGCGATTCGCCGCTGGGATCCTGCCGTGAAGGAACTAAGCACCTTACAGCGCGGACTCGCCGAACCTGCCGACCTCCTGGTGGAGCATAGCCCGGGTGAGGATCCCCGCCTAATAATCGTGGAAACCAATGCGCACCAGCTGGTGCGCGCCGCCATTCCTGCGCAGGCGCAAAAAGTGGACGAAGGTGCGATCACAACCGCCCGACCCGCCACGAAACTCACCGGCGGAACCCTCGAATTTACCTCGCGGTTTACCGTGCCAACCGGGCAGAAACTCGATACCCGCTGGGGAGACCCGACCCAGCTGAAAATCTCATCCACCCCCGAAAACTTCCTGCTGGACGGTGCCGGTACCTCCCAGGGGCTCAGCCGTACCCTCGTGCTCAACCCCGAAATTCAGGAGGCGGTGCTGCACATTACCGCCCGCGCTGCCGCCTGCGACGGTACCCCCGACGGCGATATTCCCGAGCACGCCGCATGCCACCTGTACCAGCAGGACTGGGGTATTCCGGTCATCGTCACCGGTGATGCCGCGGATGAGAGCGAACTCGTGCTGGATTTGCGGGGGATTAACTAGAGCCCGCCCTGTGAGGCTATAAACGTCTGCGATATTGCAGAAAATAACTTTTAGCCAAAAAGCCACTGGGGTGCATACATAAAACAATAACGGTATGACGGGAATTACATACGTACTAATAGTGTACTCACTGTGAGCTATTCTATATCTATGCGTATTCACTCTCCCGTCGAGAAGCTCCTGACTGCCTGGGTTATTGGCGTTATTGTGTCCCTCGTGGCGGCCGCTGGCGCGCTTTTCGCCACCAATAAACTGGTGTACGGACCGGAGGGGAAAGTACGCGAATATTTCCACGCACTCCAAACGGGTAACGGCTCATACGCGCTGGGGCTGCTCGGGGCCAGAATCCCCGACGGGGACCCCGCTATGCTCGACGGCGACACGCTGCGGCGTGCAGCCTCAACCCTCAAAGATGTGCAGATTGACGTCATAGAAAAAGACCCCAACGGCAATAAAGCAACAGTGCGCGCCTCCTACACCATTGACGGCAAAAGCGAACACACCGATTTCCGGCTCCACCAGGCAGGCACCCACTGGGGGGTCTTCGACCGTTGGGATATTGAGTTGGGGGAGCTGCCCACCCTCAAAGTGAAAATCGCGGGGGTTGAGGCGGCCACCGTGAATAACCGTAAAGTCGCCGTCGATCAGGGTGAGGCATCGTTCCCGGTATTCTACCCCGGGGTGTACACGGTCGCCTACGACTCCGCAGTGTACACCACCTCAAAAAGCGTGCAGCAGGTGCTCACAGCGGATGCGTCCTCCCAGGCCGATATAGCCCTGGAACCAAGCGAAAAGGCGCTGGAATCCGTACAAACCCAGGTGCGTTCCTACGTTGATAAATGCGCGGCCCAAAATACCCTATACCCGTCCGGATGCCCATTTGAGTACTCCTTCGGTGGGCGAGTAGATGGGGCAGTGAAATGGTCAGTCATTGAATACCCGCAGCCGAAAGTAACCGCAGAATCAGACAAAATGTGGAAACTCTCACCCGCAGAAGGCAAAGTAAAAATCTCGTTCGAGCAGCTGGATTTATACACGGGAACCCATAAAGAAATAACAAAAGAAATCCCGTTCACACTCAAAGGCATGGCCGAGGTAGACGCGAAATCCGTGCGCGTCTCCTTCTGAAACACCGCCGGTATTATCCCCCCCGTTCCCGCCAGCAGGTAAACGCCCCGTATTCGCAGCGCCCACGCTAAGACCGGCTGCACCCCAGAAAACCACGTGCCCGAACGGCAGGAATAGGGCGGCAGAAACCGCGCGCCCCACTAGGCTATGAGCGCTCATACCACTAAAGTGGAGAGTATGGCAGAACGCGCACACGAAATCAGCAGCAAACACGGCACCGCCGAACACATCTACCACCCGCGCATCCGTTCCTACGGCAGGCGCGTCGAAGCGGCACTACCGGGCACCCTCACACTCATCGCCGCACTCGCCTTCCTCGGCTACAAACGGCCCGCCCTGCCCTACACCATAGTGACGCTGCTCATCGCGTTCTGCGCCGGTATCAGCCTCTACTCGGTGCTCAAACCCACCATTGTGGCTCTGACCGACACCCACGTGCTGCGTGCCCGCCTCATCGGCTGGAAAGCCGTGCCGCTCAAAAACATAGACCACACCATCCTTGTTGAAAAGCTCTACCCCAAGCAGGCGCACGGCAAAAAAACCACCGGCATGGGGCGGCTGCGGTACCGCCCCGTCCCCGCCATGTGGGCCATCAGCAAAAACAAGAAACCGCTCATGCGCCTGGACGGGCGCGTCTGGGATGCAAAAACGATGCGCACCGTCTCCTCAAAACTCTCGGAGCAGACCACCGTCTACCAGAAAGCGAACGTGCTCGATATTGATAAACTGCACCCGCACCTGATCACCTTTAACGAGCTGCACCCCGGCTGGCGCTCAGCCACCATCGCCGTGGTCGCCGCACTCGTCATCCTGCTGCTGGGAGCCGGGGCGCTACTGCCTGAAGAAACAGCACGCGCCATCCACCTGATTTCCTCATAGAAGCCACCTACACAACACAACGGGGACGGTACGTTCGACAACATACCGCCCCCGAAGCCTAGACGCACCCTACTTAGCCCGCGAAAGAACCGCCACCAAATACTCCGAATCCTCGGTGAAAGGACGCAAATCCCAGGTGCTGTAAGTGGCATCCACATTAAAACCGGCCTGACGCGCATCCGCAAGGAACTGCTCAAACGAATAATCCCGCCCAGGGCCGGAACCATATCCCACTACGGCCCGCCCGCCCGGGGCCAGCACCCGATAAAAATTCTCAACCACAGGGTACCGGGTAGAACGCGCCAAAAAGCCCATCACATTCCCCGAACACACCAGCAGCTCAAACCCGTCCTGACCGGCATCACCATTAAACCCAAGAGCCTGCGGCAAATCCGCCAAATCAGCGGTGACCCAGGAAGCCTCGGGGCACACACGGGTCGCCTCATCAATCAGCTCAGGGTCAATATCCACACCGGTGACGCGGTGCCCCAGCGCGTGCAGCTGCTTACCCACCCGGCCCGGGCCGCACCCGGCATCCAGGATTTTTGCCCCTCGGGAAGCCATCGCATCCAGAACACGTGACTCACCGCCCAGGTCGTTACCCTCAGCCTCCATCTGCTTAAAACGCTCAATATACCACTGCGAGTGGCCCGGGTCGTTTTCCTTCTTAATGAGCCACAGCGACTTTTCACGCTCGCCAGGGGCATTGAACTGTATCTCAGCCATCAGTTGCCTTTCTATAGGGTGGAGTGTGTGCACGTCTTCGTTGCGGGCGGGGCCGCGTGGGAGCAGAACACGGGTCGCATAAAGAGCATCACTGCGCTCTTTATGCGACCCGGTGTATCTGCTTTGCGGGCGCCCTCTAACAGTCTACTTCTTTGCCGCCGCCTTCTGAATAATCTGCTGGCTGCGCAGCTTCGCCATAGAGGCAGAAGCGGCACGTGAGCTGGGCTTCAGAGGCGGGCGCGTAGCAGCCTGAGGCACCGACAGCTCAGCGGGGGAACGCCGCGACTTGAGCATGCTGGCCCCCGGTGTGTACCGCTTACGCGGCCCGTTGAAACTAGCAGAAGGAGAAGTCACCACGCCGGTGGAAGAGCCAGCCGGTACTGGCTGAGCACCTGCGGATTTAGCGCGCACCGCCTGCTGCCGCATCCCCAGCCGGTACGCTTTCGCGGCGCTGGTGGTCTTGGCCGCCTCCGCACCGCCGCCTGCAGGCTGCGGCTTATTCGCGGGTTGTGTGGGCTGTACACGTGCAGGCTGGATCTGCTGTGCGGTTTGGCCCGAGCCGGTGCCGCCCTGCTGTGGCTGGGACGCCTTCTGCTGCCGCCCCACCTGGGCCAGGGGCTCGGTGGCATCGTTGGGCTTCTGCGTCGGCACCGGAGCAGTGGCCTGCGCCAAGTCCCCAGATGCCTGAGCGGCAGAAGCTGCCGGGGCTGACGTTTGAGCTTTCTGAGCGGGGGAGGAGGCGTCCTGAGCCTTCTGCTGCTTTGGCTGCTGTGCAGCGGCCTCTTTCGATGCCGTTGAAGAAGCCGCGGCAGGCTGCTGCGCTGCCGTATTCTTCGCGGTTTTTTGGGGCTGAACCGAACTCTGCGCGGGGGCGACCCCAGTGGCCGTACCCTGTTGGGGCGCTGCGGGCTGCTGCTGGGATGCACTCTGCCGCTGAGCTGCGACGTTTTGCTGCGTGGAAGCACCCTGACCCTGCGTGGGCTGCCTACCCGGTTTCACGGGTGCGGGCTGCTGCGCATTCTGGGATTTCGATACGGCAGCCTGAGGCTGGGTCGGCTGCTCGGAAGCAGGAACATTCTGCTGCGCCGGTGCGGTGCGGCCCACCTGACCGTGCGAGACATTGTCCACAGCGCCGGGCCGGGCCGGGGCCTGCGTCGCCGAGCCGCCCTGCACCGGTGCGCGCTGCTCTGAGGCTCCTGCTGCCGAAGCGGCGGCCTGAGCGGGCTGCGCCTCCTTGGGGGCGTTCGGGTCTTTAATGGCGCCGAATTCAACCAGCAGATCATCCATAAGCTGCTTCACGTCGCTCGTTCCCGCTACGGGGCCGCCCGCCAGCATCCCGTCGGAACCCAGGATCACGGCCATTGGGGTGCCGCGGCCAAAGTTGTGCATTGCCGCATGCTTGGGATCCACCAGCGCCTCAACGCCCTCATCCAGTTTCTCCAGCTTATGGGCCTGACGAATCTTCTCTTCACTGCTGAACACGGGGTGCAAACCCAGCTGCGGCAGCAGCTTCTGCCACCGGGGAATAGTCTTCAAAATAGGGGTGCATGAACCGCATGTGGGAGAAGCAAAAAACAGTACACGCGCCTGCACTCGGGACATATCGCGCAGGGTGGTCACACGCCCATCGGTCGTGTAAATAGAGGCGTAAGGGATGGGCACCCGCACATAATCCTCGGACTCATCAGCTGCGGAGGGCAGCACCACCTCGGGAATATCCGGGGCGGGCTCGGCCAGGGACTCGCCCCGCTGAATAGCCCACAGGGTCAGCGCGATCAGGCCCGCGCCAACAGCCCACAGCCACCCGGAACCGTTAAGGCCCACCAGCTCATACACCACTGCCTTCCCGCCAGCGAAGGAAGCCACCACGGTGAGAATACCCGCAATGGTCAGCGCAATATTACGGATCAGCGTGTAACGGCTCACCGGTGCCGCCGATTTCTTCCCGAAGCAGTTACAGCCTTCGGTGCGGCCGGTAGCCAACGCCCGAGCAATCACCACCAGGTAGAACACCATAAGCGCACACGAGGCTATGGCGAACACCGGGAACAGCGGGCCGGGGGCGAACAGAAGCCCGACGGCGAGCACCAGCTCAGCCCACGGCAGTACAGCGGGGGTGAGCTTCAGCGGCGCAACCGAGTCTAAACCTAAGTTCAGAATACCTTCAACGGTGCTAGAAGGGTCTTTAGCCTTAGCGATACCGCTGGCCGTGAGAGTAACAACAAGGATAGAAGTGCAAAGCAGAAGGGGAGTCATGAGTCCTTGAAAAATTGGGGCCAGAAAATTGTTGTCCTTCCCATACTACTCTCGTTACGTATAAAGATGCGCTTTAATTGCAAGGCTGTGCACATCATTTTTAAAAAATAGCGTCCCGAGGTGCGAAAAAACGTGTGAGCGAATGAATTTCAAGTGTGCAAAGACGAATATTTTTAAGCCCCCGAGCGGATATGTTAGGCCCCACCATGCATATAAATAGGGAGATTTGTCACACACACCGTTACACTGATGCTTTAGAAAAGTTTCAAGTGACAGGGGTAAAATACGGGTAAACGGGGCGCCGGATGCGGCACCACCCAACGTGCACCTGTACAGGTTCGTGCGTACCGCTTGAACCCTGCGGTGAGGCGCATCAGCGCCCGTCGCTACCGTTGCAGTGGAGGTTTCCCATGTCCATAGTCGTCACTGAACCTAAATCCCTGGCCCTTGAAATACTTGATCTTGAGACCGACATATTCGCAACAACCGACAAAAACACAACTATTGAGGTGCCCCATGCAGAACTTTTCACCGTGCGCACCGACGAAGGCGCCATACAGCTCACCCAGACAGAACACTACTGGCAATCACCCTTCGCAACCCGCCCCTCACTGCTGCACTTTCTGACACGCCCCAGGGTAAAAATCACCGTCCCCACCGGGACGTTCCTCGACGCGTTACGGGTGCGCACCAGCTCGTACTGCACTATCGGCGGGATGCACGCCAGCTACGCCGACCTGACCGCCACCGAAGGCACCATCCGGTGCAGGAACTCTGACTTTTCACACGTTCAGGCGCGGGCGTCATCGGCGTCGGTCCTGCTGGTGAACTGCACCGTTGATGAGGACGCAAGCCTTAAAGTGGCTGGCGGGGCGGTGCTCACGGTGGGCACGTTTGATGAGATGCCCGGCTACCGGGTGCGGGAGGCAACCGGCAGCGTGGAAATATTCGGAAAACAGCGCAGCACCGGCGACTCGTACGATGCCGAGAACCAGCCGAGCGTGTACATCACCTGCTCCGGCGGGCACGTGGAAGTCGAATAGGTGCAGCTTCAGCAACCAGGCTTATAGAAGGGGAGGAAAAACGATGAAAGCCAGTTTTATCACCGGAATCCGAAGCGCTAAAGTGCGTGAGATTGACGATGCGCACCCCCAACAACCAGATGAGGCCCTCATCCGGGTTGCCTATGCGGGCATCTGTGGGACCGACCTTGAACTGTACGACGGCACCTCAAACTACCTGCGGCGCGGCCTGACCCAGTACCCGCACCATTACGGGCATGAATGGGTGGGCGTGATCGAAACCCCGCCGCAGACTGTTCACGGCACTCAGCTGAAACCCGGTGCGGTGGTCACCGGAAGCACCATGATTCCCTGCCTGATATGCGATTTCTGCCAGCGCGGGCATCGGAACCTCTGCACAAACCTGCGCGAAGTTGGTCTCTATAAGCACGGTGGGGCGGCGGCGCAAAAGCTTGTGATGCCAGCGCACGTGCTGACCGTCATTGACGACGGCCCGGGTGCAGAGCCGCATCCCGAATATATTCTGATCGAACCCCTCGTGACGGTTCTGGAGGGCCTGGCGAAAGCCACCCCGGAACCCGGTGACAGGGTACTGGTGCTGGGCGGCGGCACGATCGGCACCCTCGCGGCACTGGTGCTGGGGCAGTACCCCGTTGAGGTGGCGGTGGTTGATCCCTCGCAGCCCGTGCACCTTGCCGAGCTTGGGATTAGGGCCTATAAAACGGTGGACTCGCTCCCCTCTGGGGACTGGGATGCTGTGTGGGAGTGCTCCGGCTCCGGTACGGCGCTACAGGCCACGCCGTCTCTGCTGAGGAACGGGGGCGCGGCGGTGCTGATCGGCTTCCCGCCAGCGCAGACCGGCCTTGACGCCTCAGAGCTTGCCCTGCGGGGGCAGCACCTGGTGGGTGTGCGCCACGGCATCGACCACTACGCGGCTGGTGCGCAGTTCGTGCGGGAGCACCGGGGCAAGCTGGGCGCGCTCATCGACCACAGCTACAGCCTCGACGATGCGCAGGCCGCCTTCGAACGGCTGGAAGCGGGGGAGCGGGAACGCCCCAAGGTGATGCTGAGTATCGATAAATAGTCCCCTAATTTTTCGCCAGAAAAAGGCTCTTTATTTCAATAAAGCATTAGAAAATCCGCTTTATTGAAATAAAGAGCCTTTTTAGGGACCGAACCTAACAGCCGATACCTGGCGCAGCTTGGGGATTAGTTAATTTACCCAACCCACTGGTTGATTTCGTTCTGCAAAGCCTTGATGGTTTGGGAAGGCGCATCAAGGCGGCCGTCTGGGGAAATCCCATAGTGGCTTTGAAGCGCCTTAATACTTCCCTCACTAATATATGCATTGCTCACGTAATCATTTTTCTCAAGTTTTACACCTAGCCATTTGTTCATCCAAGCTATTGTAGGTGAACCGGCAGGCTCGTACGAGCCATCCCATTCCCATCCACCGACAATTCCGGGACAGGCAGAAGCCATACCCGAAGGCTGTGAACTAATGACCCCGTCAACGACAAGGCCAGCGTTCATGACAGTGTTCATGAACCGCTGCAGCCCCGCGCTAGTTTCGGAGCCCCACCAGCCGTCGGTGGAGATAGCGTTTGCGGAGGTTGCGGTCACGAGGGTCGAGCCGAAGGCTACCAGCCCTGCCGCAGGAACGCCTATAGCGCCTGCCTTGAGAAGCTTGCGACGGGAGAGGTTTTTGTTTTCTGCGGTCATGATAAAAACTCCTTACACATAACGCACTGTGCACATCATGTGAATACTGAAATTCACAAGAACTTAGACGTACTGGTTGATTTCGTTCTGCAAAGCTTGGATGGTCTGGGAAGGACCGTCAAGGCGCCGATCTGGGGAGATACCATAGTGACTTTGTAACTTCTCAATGGTTGCGTCGCGGAAATAACGACTAGGGTTTCGCCATCCTAGCCATTTGTGCACATAATAAATTGTGGGAGAGCCTTTTGCGTCACTTGGCACCCATTCCCAGCCGCCGACGATTCCAGGACACGCAGGTGCCATGTACGAAAGCTGGGAGCTAATGACCCCATCGACAACAAGGTTTGCACCCATAACTGCGTTCATGAATCGCTGCAGTCCCGCGCTAGTTTCAGAGCCCCACCAGCCGTCGGCGGAGATAGCGTTTGCGGGTGCTGCGGTCACAAGAGTGGAACCAAAAGCAAGCAAACCGGCGGTGGGAACACCCACGGCGCCTGCTTTGAGGAGCTTGCGGCGGGAAAGTCTGGTGTTCTCAAGAGTCATAATTTCTTCCTTTTCATGTGTTGAGGCCTGTAAAGCGGATAATGAAACCTAAACTGGGGCGCATCCCATAAGGAGAAAAAACGCGCCCCAGTTAGGCAGGGTGTGGGTGGAAGGTATGAAGAAGAAACCTCTAAACCCACTGGTTGATTTCGTTCTGGAGAGCCTGGACAGTCTGGGAAGGGCCATCAAGGCGACCGTCCTCAGGGGTGCCGTAGTGGTGCTGCAGATAAAGAATATCTCCACCATCGAAGATAGGGGTCGGAGGATTCAGATCTAACCATGACTGTAACCATTTGATGGTGGGAGAGCCTTCCGCTTTGCCGGATTCTACCCATTCCCAGCCGCCAACAATTGCGGGGCACTGGTGAGCCACACGTGAATCCTGTGAGCTGATGACCCCGTCGACAACCAGACCCCTGCTAAACTCCTCGTTTGTGAGCCAGCCCTTATTCGTGACCACAGTATTTAAGAACCGTTGCAGACCTGCGCTAGTTTCAGATCCCCACCAGCCGTCGGTGGAGATGGCGTTTGCGGAGGTTGCGGTGACGAGGGTCGAGCCAAAGGCGAGTACACCTGCGGCGGGAACGCCTATAGCACCTGCCTTGAGGAGTTTGCGACGGGAAAATCCGGCGTGTTCATTCGTCATAACGAAAACTCCTTACACATAACGTACTGACTATATCCATGCGAATACTGAAATTCGCAAGAACTTAGACGTACTGGTTGATTTCGTTCTGGAGAGCTTGAATAGTCCGGGAGGGAGCGTCGAGACGGCCGTCCTGAGAGATGCCGTAGTGTCCCTGTAGGCGCTTGATGATACCGTAGCCGATCTTGGAAGAACCCTTCCAGCCGCTGGGGTCAAATCCCGCATATTGTTTAGGAGTCACGCCATCCAGCCATGCGTTCATAACGTGGATGGTGGGGGAACCTGTTGCTTGATTGGATTCTACCCATTCCCAGCCGCCGACGATTCCGGGGCAAGCAGGCGCCATACTCGAAGGTTGGGAGCTGATGACTCCGTCAGCAACTGTAGGGATCTTGCTCATGCTCCCAAATTCGTCGTTCCAGGTTCCGGTCATGATGGCGTTCATGAATTTTTGTAGCCCGAGCGAGGTTTCGGAGCCCCACCAGCCGTCGGTGGAGATGGCGTTTGCGGAGGTTGCGGTGACGAGGGTCGAGCCAAAGGCGAGTACACCTGCGGCGGGAACACCTATAGCGCCTGCCTTGAGGAGTTTGCGACGGGAGAGGCCTTTATTATCGGTGGTCATGATGATAAGTCCTTACACATAGCGTGCTGTCTTATGCAATGCGAATGCTAAGATTCACAAGAATTTTAGACGTACTGGTTGATTTCGTTCTGCAAAGCCTGAATAGTCCGGGAGGGAGCGTCAAGGCGACGATCTACGGGAATGCCGTAATGTTTCTGTAGGTATTCAATCCAGGCAGTGGTGATTGTGCCAAAAAGATTTTTATAGTTATAAGGTAAGTGTTTCAGCCATGCGTCCGTGGCTTGGATGGTTGGGGAGCCTTTTGCCTGGTTGACCTCTACCCATTCCCAGCCACCAACAATTCCTGGGCAGTATGGCGCCATACTCGAACGCTGGGAGCTGATGACCCCATCAACAACAAGGTTTGCGCCCATAACTGCGTTCATGAACCGCTGCAGACCCGCGCTAGTTTCAGATCCCCACCAGCCGTCGGTGGAGATAGCGTTCGCGGAGGTTGCGGTGACGAGGGTCGAGCCAAAGGCGAGTACACCTGCGGCGGGAACACCTATAGCGCCTGCCTTGAGGAGTTTGCGACGGGAGAGGCCTTTATTATCGGTGGTCATGATGAGCCCTTTCGGTAGGGGATGTCTCCCCATCTACCCTAGAAGACCCGTGCCATAAATCTCAAGCATTTACTCAGCAAACCTTAAAGTTTAATGTAAACGTTATTTTCCTGTTTTCAGGTTTATAACGCCTGTGGCGCACCCCTTCACGGCGTGAAGAAGCCGCACGATGGTGGGCTACACCCCAGTGAGCCTCACCCCATAATCTGCTGCAACTGCACCCCAATCCTTCATAAACTTCGCTGCGCGTGCCCCGGACTTACAAAACACGCCCACGCATTCCCCGGCGAGCGGTTTCAACATGGCGCGCACCGCATCCTCGGTAGCTGCAGACAGAGGAAGGTGCAGAGAATCCGGGTACTTCACCTGGGTTTCGCGTTCGCTCTGCTCGCGCACATCCAGCAGAATCTTCGGCAGTTCATAGGCGCTCAAATCCGTCACGGGCACCCGCTCCGGGTCTGGAGAGAGCGCAAAATTCTGGAAGGTACCGCTCAACGCCTCGTAGGTGAGCAGCCGCCCCTCAAGCGTGGGCAGCCCCGCCAGGAACTTGAGTGTTTCCGTCGCCACGAGCGAACCAATCACCGCCGTGGTAGCGCCCAGCACCCCCGCCTCGGCGCAGGATTCCAGCGTTTCCGGGATCGTGGGGAACAGATCGCGCAGATGCACCGACCCCGTGCGGAAGACGCTCACGCTGCCCTGATACCGCAGCACCGACCCCCACACCAGCGGAATACCGGTTATCTCGGCGGCATCGGCAATCAAATATTTAGTCGCAAAGGTGTCGGTACAATCGACGATCACCGCCGGGTTCTCCTCGGCGAGCAGGTCAAGAATCCAGGATGCCTCCAGGTACCTTCGATACACCGTCACCGTGAGTGCCGGGGCAATCTCGCGGGCACGATGCGCGGCAACCTCAGCCTTCGCCCGGCCGCAATCGGCGGCACCGAACAACGGCTGGCGCTGCAGATTCGACAGCTCAATCACATCGTGATCGACGAGCGCAATCGACCCGACCCCTGCGGCGGCGAGCGCCTGCACCACCGGGCACCCCAGACCGCCCGCACCGATAACGAGCACATGCGCAGTGGCGACCGCCTGCTGGTCAAAACCGGGCAGACGATCCTGCCGCGATATGCGCTCAGCTTCGAGTGCCTGCGCCTGCGCGGGGTTCTTTGGCGCTAGAATCTGTGGTGTGCTAGGCACCGAAGAGCGATTATGTGAGGTCACATCCATGACACCAGACCCTCCGCCGGGGAGGAAGCCTTCGCGTGCTCGCGCTGGGGAATCCTGCCCGCGCCTCGCGCCAGATAGCCTGCCTCAACGGCGGCTTTCATGGCTTGTGCCATCGCCACCGGATCCTGCGCACGGTTGACCGCCGAGGCCAACAGCACGCCCGAGCAGCCCAGTTCCATCGCAAACGCGGCGTCCGATGCGGTGCCAACCCCCGCATCCAGCAGCACCGGAACCGTGGCGCGGGAGCAAATCAGCTCAATATTGTGCGGGTTCAAAATGCCCAGCCCCGTGCCGATGGGTGAGCCGAGCGGCATGACCGCCGCGACGCCCACATCCTCTAAACGCTTGGCGATCACCGGGTCATCAGAGGTGTACGCCATGACCGTGAAGCCTTCCGCCACCAGCGTTTCGCAGGCGGTCACGGTCTCGCACACATCCGGCAGCAGGGTGTCTTCGTCGCTAATCACCTCAACCTTAATCCACTTTGTCCCCAAGGCTTCGCGCGCGAGCCGGGCGGTGATAACGGTGTCGCGCGCGGTGCGGCACCCCGCCGTATTGGGTAGAGGCGCAATATTTAGCCTGGTCAGAAGCGGAAAAATAGGGGTACCCGAGGCGTGCCTGCGCATCGCGACCGTGGTCATCTCGGTGCCGGATGCGACCAGCGCCTTTTCGAGCAGGTCCATGCTGGTGGCGCCCCCGGAACCCATAATGAGCCGGGATGAGAACTCTTTCTCAGCAATAATCATGGCTTCTACCCGCCCTGAACTGCGGTCAGCGCATCGACCCTAGCGCCCTCGGGAACTTCGGTACTCGCCCACCGTGAACGCGGCACCACAGCACCATCGAGTGCGACAGCGACACCCTGATCGGTGCCCGCCTGCTGAAGAATCAGCGCCTCAAGATTCGGGGTAGAAATGTCTAATAGTTCGCCGTTATAGGTTATTTTCATGGGTTATTCCTCTCGTTGTTAGTGCACAAACTGGCGGTATGTACTAGCAAAATCGCGTATCAGCGCTCAAACCTCTTCGGCGAGCAGGGCGCGAACTCCGGCGGAATATCTCCGCCCAAGAACACCTCCGCACCGGCTTTCCCAGCGAGTGCTGCCAGTAAAATTCCGTGCCGAAAATACCCGTTTGAGATCAGCTGCCGCCGCCCAGTCGCCGTGGTACGGTCACCAAAGATTGGCAGGTCATCCGGGGTTCCGGGGCGCACCCCCACATTCGACTCGATAAGCTCGCATTCTTCCACCGCAGGAACCACCCGAATCGCATCTTTGAGCAGCTGATACACGCCGTCCACACTGGGGCGTGTGCGTGTGTCCTCGCGGCTTGTCGCACCGATACACACCTCACCGCCAGGCCGCGGAATCACATAAATGGGCCGACCATTCACGAACCCGCGCACCACATGCTCCACCAGCGGATGCGGTGTCTGCAAACGCAGAATATCACCGTAAACCGGCCGCAGCGGATACTGCCCCGCCGCACCCAAACCGGTGCACACAATATCCCCAAAATCCGGGTCAGTCACACGCTCACGCACAAACTCGACCCCGCGCGCCCTCAACGCCTTCACGAGAGCCTGCATAAACAGCCGAGGCGCCACCTGATGATCGCCCTCAATCAACGCCGCACCCGCCAAATCCGGGGCAAGCGCAGGTTCTAGGGCACGCGCCCGGCTCACGGGAATCGCCTCGGCACTGCGGTTGAGCGAACGGTAATACTCAGAAACATTGCGCAGATGCGCCGCATCCGCACGGTCACCCGCCACCACCAACGTGCCGGTCGTATCGTAGCCGGTGGGGGCGTCTGTTACCGCAGCGAGCCTGCGCATGAGCGAAGGGTACGCATTCGCGCTGGCAACCATGAGCGGGAAAAGCGCATCCTGCTGAAACTGCACTTCGGCAATAGGCGCGAGCATCCCACCCGCAAAATAGCTGGCACCCGTGCCGCACTCGCCGGGGGTTGGGTCATAGACGCACACCCGCTGGCCGCGTTCGGTAAGCTCAAAGGCGGTTACCAGCCCAATAACTCCGCCGCCCACCACGGTAATAGCCTCTGCCATGATTATGCCTGCAATTCCGGGTTTTCCACGAAGGCGCGTGCCATTGCAACCCCGGCAACCCCTGTTTCGCGAATGCTCGGGCAGTCTTGCGGCCAAATATCACCGATGGCGACCACCGGAACCTTCGAGAGCTCGGCAAGTTCACGCAGCCCTTCAACACCCAGCGGCGGGCGGTTTGAGGCTTTGGTCGGGGAGGGGCGGAACGGCCCGGCACCAATGTAGTCGATCAGGTGTGCAACGGTGTTGGCGCGCTCAACAAGCTCGCGGGTGCCGGTGGTGAGACCAATAATGGCGTGCTCACCCAGCAGACGGCGGGCATCGGCGACGGGCAGATCGTCTTGGCCGATATGCACCCCGTCGATGCGCACCCCGCGAGCGCGCAGGGCAAGGGCAACATCCACCCGGTCATCAATCAGTATCTTCTGGTGGGGGAGCGCGGTGCACGCAATCTCTTCGGCAAGGGCGTACAGGTCGCGGGCGCTGATGGGCTTGGAGCGCACCTGTATGCAGGTGGCGTGCCGTGCCCGCCGCACCGTTTCGACGGGGTTTTCGCCGGTGACTAGGTACAGTGAAAGGTCTAAAGGTGTGGTGGTTTTGGCGGTGCTGTTGGTTGTCATGGGACCACGATTCGACTGTGAAAGTAGTACTTCCTGCGTGCTCACGCGGGCGTTGCGGTGATTTTGCGACGACGCGGCACACGCAGATGTTTCTCATTCAGGCTAACACACAACCTTTATCGCGGTTCTTGGCGGCGTTTTTATTGCTCTGACACGCTGCCAAAACCACCTGCTCGCGGGTTAGTCAGGAAAATAAAAAAGCTCTGGTAAATACCAGAGCTTTTAAGAGCAGCTGACGGGCTGGAGGGTGCGGATTCCGAGCGAGCGAGGTACCAAATCCGCGCCTGGAAGCGATTCCCGTCTAAAATTGGGCACACGAAAACCCCTAACAGAAGCTAGGGGTTTATGAGAGCGGCTGACGGGCTGGAGGTAAAAAATCGTCCCTGATGGGGCGATTTTTTAGTGTAAGCGATTCCTGTAAGCCTAAAAAAGAGGTCTCCAGCCGTTAGGCTGGAGACACAAGTGGAGCGGCTGACGGGAATCGAACCCGCGTATCAGGCTTGGGAAGCGTGCGCTCTACCATTGAGCTACAGCCGCGTATCCGTAATGGACATATCTAGTGTAGCGTGTGTTTGGGTTTTTCGCATACCGGCCGGGTGCGTGCCTCATCACCCCGCCCGCTAGCACCCCGCCGCCGTGCTGTTCAGGATCGATGCGTGCGCAATTGTGCGGCACGCCCTAAAATTTGTGGCGCTTCGGTGCGCACGGGAGGGGATACACTAGGTATCCTTAGAGAGTGCTTATCTCAGACCGCGATATACGACAGGAAATTGCTGACGGGCGCATCGTGCTCGACCCGTTCGACGACTCGATGATTCAGCCAGCCAGTGTTGATGTGCGCATCGACCGTTTTTTCAGGCTGTTCGATAACCACAAGTACCCGTACATTGACCCGTCACAGCCGCAGGAAGACCTCACCCGCCTGGTTGAGGTTGCCCCCGATGAGCCTTTTATTCTGCACCCGGGTGAGTTTGTGCTCGGCTCCACCTACGAGCAGGTCACCCTCCCGGCCGATATCGCCGCCCGCCTGGAAGGTAAATCCTCCCTAGGCCGGCTGGGGCTGATGACTCACTCCACGGCCGGGTTCATCGACCCGGGCTTTTCGGGGCATGTGACCCTGGAACTGTCGAATATGGCGACTCTGCCGGTCATGCTGTGGCCGGGTTCTAAAGTGGGCCAGTTGTGCTTCTTCAGGCTCACGAGCGAGACTGAGCACCCTTACGGTTCGGGCGCTTACGGCAACCGCTACCAGGGTCAGCGCGGGCCCACGGCTTCGCGCAGCTATTTGAACTTTCACCGTACCGAGATTCCCGTTACTGAGAATCCCGCAGATTAGCCGGGGTTTATTGTCCTGATGGCTAAGAGAAAAGAGAATACTGTTGTTCCCTACAATGGTTGTGCGGCCCGCTGGCGCCCAACTGAAGGTGGTGTTTGGTCCCGGCGCTGACGAGCAGTTCGTGAGCAAGGTGGAGCAGATTTGGGCTACCCTCGACCCGGTGCTGTATGAGAGCGTTGAGGCGGCTATTGAGGCGACCCGCTCCGTGGCGCATATGCTCGTGGCGCATGATGGCAGCAGAAACCTGTTTGATGAGGTCCCGCAGCTGATGAACGGTTTCGAGACCATGCAGATGGTGAACGTCACCCGTGAGGCTGAGGCGCTGCAGTCCATGACATCCATGCTCACGGTCGCTATGATTCAGCAGCTGGTGGGTGGTTCTAAGGTGCTGCTGCATGCTGCCGCCATTGGTGACCCCGCCACGAAGCGTGCCATTACTTTGGTGGGGGCATCCGGCAGCGGTAAAACCACCGCCTCCCGCTACCTGGGGCAGCGTTTGGCGTACCTGACGGATGAGACCACCATTATTGAGCGCACCACCGGTGCCGTGGTGCCGTACCCGAAGCCGCTGTCGGTCATTGTTGCCCCCGACGAGCCGAAGGAGCAGCAGAACCCCGCCGAGCTGGGGCTGAACGTGGTTGCTGCGGATGATCACAGCTACCGTCTTGAGCGTGTGGTGATCATTGACCGCCGTGACGAGCCGACCTCCCCGCGTATTGAGCCGGTGCCGCTGGCGCAGGCGCTTATGACGATCTGTGAGCAGACCTCGGGGCTGATGTTCACCCGTGAGGGGCTGCGCAGCATCGCCGATGTGATTATTGAAAGCGGCGGTGCGTGGCGTCTGGTGTATTCGGAGGTGCAGCAGGCTGAGCCGCTGGTGTATCAGCTGCTTAGCGGTGAGGGGCTGCCGGAGCGTGAAGCCGAAGGGTACCAGACGTTTGAGCCCGCAGATGCCCTGCCGAACGTGTTCGCTAACGGTACTGTGACGGTGGCTCGTGCGCCCGGTAGTGAGGGGTACCTGGTGGGGGAGGAGACGTTCCTGCTGCACCGCGGTGAGGCCCTGAACGAGCTGTCGGGGTTCGCAGCCGAATGCTGGATCGCTGCTGAGCAGCAGATCTCTTCAGAGACGCACTATGAGCTGCTGTGCGAACTGTTTGAGGGTCTGCCGCGGGATGCGTACGATACGGTGATTACGCAGCTTTCTGAGGCGGGTATTGTGACGGTGCGCACGGTGGATGACCCGCTGTACACAGACCCTGAACCGGCTGAGCTGGATGCCGCCGACCCGGATGCGGCCGCCTCCGAAGAGGATGCTCCCGGTAGCGAAACCGCCGCAGAAGATACCGCAGAAGACGCCGATGGGACTCCCGCAGGGGACACCACTCAAAACGCGGAGGCCACCGAGTAGGCTGGTTCGCAGACTAACTAGGCACAAACGCACCGGCCGCATCACAGAGTTATTTTGTGATGCGGCCGGTGCGTTGCGGTATGCTGCCCCTTACCGCCGGTGGGCGGCCTTGTGCTCTTTCCTCTCCCGCTTCACCTGTTTCTTCTCCAGCCGGCGGGCTTTACGCTGCCGCAGCGCCTCCGGCGACTCCAGCGGCAGGAGCATGAGCAGCCCGGCCAGAATCACGATCATAATCCCCAAGATGCCCCACACCTGGGCGTTGAAAATCACCACGAAAACACCGAACAGCATGGGGGCTAAGAAGCTTGTGGCCCGCCCAGTTGTGGAGTACAAGCCGAACAGTTCACCTTCCGTACCCGGGTCGGCAATACGCGCCAGGAACGTGCGGGACGCCGACTGCGCCGGGCCCACAAACAGGCACAGCACCAGCGCGCACACCCAGAACGTGCCCGGGTACGGGAACAGCAGCAGCGGGGTGGCGGCCAGCAGAATACCCACCAGCGAGAACACAATAATTTTCTTCGGTCCCAGGTAGTCGTCCAGGTACCCGCCAAGGATCGCACCAATAGCGGCCACGGCGTTACCGGCAATACCGAAAATAATCACATCAGATGTGGTGAAACCGAACGTGCCCGCCGCCAGGATACCGCCGAACGTGAAAATGCCGGTCAGCCCGTCACGAAACACCGCGCTTGCCAGCAGAAAGTACAGGGTCTGCGGGGCGCTTTTCTGCAGCCGCACAATGGTGCGCCACAGCTCCCGGTACGAGGCGAACAGTCCACCCTGGCGGGCCGGGGAAAGCCGCGTAAAACCCCGTTCTAAGAACTTCAGCTCACGCACGGGCAGCACCTCCGGCAGGAACCGCTCCCGACGCCGCATCCGCACCAGCAGCGGCAGGCAGAACACCAGGCACCAGAACGCCGAGAACAGGGCGACCGCACGGATATTGAACGCATCGTCGGTGCTGAGCCGCAGCCCATTCGGTTCAAGCACGAACCCCCACAGCACCACACCCAGCGCCAGCACCCCGCCCAGGTACCCGGCCGACCAGCCAAGACCCGAGATTTTGCCGATATTATTCGGGGTTGAAACTCGTGGAAGCACAGCGTTGTAGTTCACGAATGCGAATTCACTGAACACGCTTGCCGCCGACACCAGGCTCACCCCCAGCCACAGGTACGCCGGGGAGGGCGCAACGAAAAAGCACAGTGCCGTCAACGCCACCAGCGAGAGCGTGTTCACACCCAACCAGAAGACGCCCTTACCCGTTTTATCGGCACGCTGGCCGGTGACCGGCGCCAACAGGGCGATGAAAAACCCCGCAATGGTCAGCCCCAGCGACAGCGCCGCAGAGGTGCCCTCCTTAGACCCGAAGTATGCGCTGGTGAGGTAGACCGTAAAAATGAAGGTGGTCATGATGGTGTCGAAACTTGACGATCCGACGTCCCAAAGCACCCATGAGGCCACCGAACGGCGGCTGGTGCTGTGGTCAGGTGTAGTAGCCATGTTCTTTGAAAAGCTGTCAGGCGGGCGCGACCGTGCGCATTCCGCGGGGATGTTTTGTGTGAAAAAGTGAAGGACACGCGGGCCGGTGCGGCGAACCCGCGCATCCCCTCAAAATACCCGCATCAGCGGGTGGTGTGCGGTACGGTACGCGCTACCGGGTGGGCAGGAAGCGACGCTGGGCGCGGGCAATACCAATGCTCACCAGCGTACCCACCACCGAGGTGAGCACCGCCCAAATAATAACGTTGCGCACGGTGTCTTCAGATTCGGGGGCGATAGTCGGCGGTTCATTGCCGGTAACACCCTTCCACACATAGCTCAAGCCCTTACCTACGAGAGCGGACGCGGCGAGGTTCACACCGGTGATGGCGATTTTGGCGACGGGGTTCATATAGTTTCTCCATTCGATAGAAATACCCTACCCTCTAGCGTATATGCTTTTACGCGGTTACGCGCACCCGGAGCGGATTTTTCAGGGTGTGATACCCGCCCCGCCACACCAAAAGCCACTTTCGGGCAGCTTCACGCCTATTACCCGCTATTCCTTGGGCAGAACACGGTCTTTGAGCGGGATTCACCAAAGCCTTCACCTGTATGTAGAATATGTATGGACCCCGGGTGGTACCCGGGCATTAACGACAGGGGAGCGCCCTACGGCGCTGAGAGTGCTACGCAGACCCTCGAACCTGATCCGGTTAGTACCGGTGTAGGGAGTCGACTATTCTCGATAACCCCGCCCACATACACGGGGCGAGGCTGTCCCCCTTCCAACGACGGGAGGAAAAATGTCACATAAATCTCGCCTCACATGGCGTGTGAACGAAATCGTGATCGTATCGGTCGTGGCGGTAGCCTGCGCCGTAGTGTTCTGGGTGTGGGATATTGGGGTGAGCCCGGCCGCTAAAACCATTTTCGCGGCCGTCCCCGAATACCAGCCCCTCATTGGCGGCGCCTGGCTGCTCGCCGGGGTGCTCGGCGGGTACCTGATCCGCAAACCCGGTGCCGCACTGTACTGCGAGGTGGTGGCCGCCTTCATTTCCGTGCTCCTGACCGGGGGCGCTTTCAGCGGTGAGATTCTGCTGGCGGGCCTCATCCAGGGTGTGGGTGCCGAAATCGCCTTTGCCGTGTTCGCATACCGGCGCTGGAACCTGCCGGTGGCGGTATTCGCCGGTGCGCTTGCGGGGCTGTTCATGGGCGGCAACGAAATCCTCATCTACTACCCGGATATGGACCCCACCAAAGCCGCAATCTACATCGTGTGCTCCGTGCTCTCGGGGCTGGTAATGTCCGGTATCGGCTCGTGGGCGCTCACTAAGGCGCTCGCGAAAACCGGTGTGCTCGCCTCCCTCGCCTCGGGGGCGCAAGCCCGCACCGTGCAGGCGTAACACCTCACTATTGCAGGAGAAAGGCACACCGTGAACACCACCACCGTGGGGCAGCACCGCACCGCAGAACCAGCAGGCTCAGCGGGGGCACGCATCGAACTGGACGGGTTCGGGTGGCACCACCCCGGCCGTGAAAAACCCGCGTTTTCGGGGATTACCCTGAGCATCGAACCCGGCCAGAAAGTGCTGCTGCTGGGGCCCTCCGGCGCCGGGAAATCCACCCTGCTGCACGCCCTAGCGGGGGTTATTCACGATGATGACGGGCACAGCCAGCTCGGTACCGCACGCATCGACGGGCACACACCCGCCGATGCGCGCGGAATAGTGGGGCTCATGCAGCAAGACCCGGAGTCGTCGGTGGTGCTGGCCCGCGTGGGCGACGATGTGGCCTTCGGCCCCGAAAACCTGTGCATTCCGCGCGAAGAAATCTGGGAGCGCGTCAGCCAAGCCCTGAGCGCCGTGAACCTGGAGCACCTGAGCCTGGACCACCCCACCAGCGCCCTCTCCGGCGGGCAGAAACAGCGCCTGGGGCTTGCCGGGATCCTGGCGATGCACCCGCGCGCCATCCTGCTGGATGAACCCACCGCCAACCTCGACCCGCAGGGGGTGCAGCAGGTGCGTGAGGCCGTGGTGCGGGCGGCCGCGCACACCGGGGCTACCCTCATCGTGGTGGAGCACCGGGTGAGCGTGTGGGCGCAGCACATGGACCGCGTGATCGTGCTCGGCTCCGGCGGAGGCATCACCCACGACGGCCCGCCCGAGCAGGTGCTTGATGAGGCCCGCGAAACCCTCATCGCCGACGGCGTGTGGGTGCCCGGCTACGTACCCGAAACACCCGGCACCCCAACGGCGCCAAAAGCCGAGCTGCTCTCCGCCGAAAACCTTGCTATCACGCGGGAATACCCCACCAAAAAACAGCTGCGTGCCCGCCGTAAACAGCTCAAAACCATGCCGGATGCCGCACCCGTGCGCATCAGCATGCCCACCCTGCGCGGCGGGGTGAACCTGAGCATCAGGCAGGGGGAGCACCTGAGTATCCTGGGCCCAAACGGTGTAGGAAAATCAACGCTTGCCCTCACCCTGGCCGGGCTGCTCTACGCCGCCGACGGCACCCTGTGTGCGCATCCGGCGCTGCAAAACCTCGCCCACGAGGCGCACCCCGCCAGCTGGGATGTGCCCTCATGGAACCCGGCGCAGCTGCTTGGGCGAATCGGGTACGTGTTTCAGGAACCCGAGTACCAGTTCGTGCGCGGCACCGTGCGTGAGGAGCTGCAGCTGGGCCCGCGCCGCCTAGCCGCTTTACGCCGTGAGCCCGTGGATGAGGGCGCGCTTGCTGCCGCCACCGAGTCCCTGGCTGAGCGGCTGCGCCTTAGCGGGCTGCTGGGTGCTAACCCGTTCACTCTTTCCGGTGGGGAGAAACGCCGCCTGTCGGTGGCCTCGGCGCTGGCGACCGCGCCCCGCGTGCTCATCCTGGATGAGCCCACGTTCGGGCAGGACGCCCACACTTGGGGTGAGCTGGTGCGCATTATTCGCGGGCTGCTGGCCGAAGGGACGGCGGTGCTGTCTATCACCCACGATATGGAGTTCACGGCTGCCCTGGGCGGGCGGAGCATCACCCTTGATGCGCCCGCCCGGGATGCTCAGGAAGGAAACCGCGCATGAACACGGACTTTTTCGGGCCAAGCGCCGAACGGAACAGCTGGTTTGGCGGGCTGAACGCGGGGGTGAAATGCGTGGTCACCGTGGTGCTTATCCTGGCGGCGATCCTCATTAAAGACCCGGTGAGCGCCACCGTCATGCTCGTCCTCGAACTGGTGGGGTTCACGGTGGTGGGTTTCCGCCCGGTCAACCTACTGGCCCGCGCCTGGCCCATCCTGGTGGCGGTGGCCAGCACCGGCTGGAGTGTGGCGATCCTGGTGAATAAGACCGGCCCCGTGATCCTCGACTTCGGGGTGAATAGTATTACGCAGGGTTCGCTGGCTGCCGCCGTCTCAATGATGCTCCGCTCCCTGGCGATGGTGCTGCCCACGTTCGCGTTCGTGCTCTCAACCGACCCCACAGACCTGGGGGATTCGCTGGCGCAGACCTTCCGGCTCCCGGCACGGTTTGTGCTGGCCGCGCTGGCGGCGCTGCGCCTGGTGGGAATCCTATTTGGGGAGTGGAACACGCTGGGGCAGGCGCGGCGTGCCCGCGGGCTGGGCGCGGGGCAGGGCCCGTGGGGGCGGCTGCGCACCGGTGCGGGGCAGATGTTCGCGCTGATGGTGCAGGCTATTAGGCGCGGCTCACGCCTGGCGGTCACCATGGAGGCACGCGGGTTCGGTGCGGGGGCGCGGTCGTGGGCGCGTGTGCCCGCCTATTCACGTCGGGATGCGTACCTGGTGGTGGCCTCAGTGGTGATTGTTGCGCTCGCGTATGGGGTGTCGTGGTGGCTGGGCGCCCTGCAGTTCCTGTGGGGGTAGCGGGCATTGAGCGCACTTGGTGGATGGAGGGCGGATTACCGCATGGATGTGTATGCTGCTGGCTTTACGGATATGCAGGTAACAGCTGCCGGCGAGACAGGGGAGTATTTTCTGCACGGCATCTTTAAACATATGCCGTTCTCCATCCAGCTGAGCCACCCTGCCGACTATCACGATGCTGATTTTGCGTTTGTCGCCCACACCATGAACCGTGCATCTGCGTACCGGCAGGACGCCGAACTATTTCTACAGAGCATCCTGGCTGAAAACCCGGGCGCATTAGGGGTCTCTGAGGGGGATCGTGCACCCGACGGGCCGCTTCTTTCGCTGCCGGAATTTATGTTCTATGAGGGCCGCAGCTGGTCTATTGTTTTTAGGGAAAGCCCGCTGCCTATTGCCGAGCCGTACGGCATACTCATTAACTTTTGTGATAGCAACATTATTGGTTTTGAGGATATATCCGGCGCAGAAGAAATATGACATGCTATTAGTAAGTCAGTTGAATGAAAACGCGGGACGTACCGACCACCGGCAGCAAGGGCGGAACCCTAGATTCAGGTGCCGGGCTGGCCGGGCAGGGGACGCGACCTTACAGACCGCACCCTCAGCCTTTAGGAGAAACACATGCCCACCACGCATTATCGAGACGCTGATTTGTTCTACCGTCTAAGCGGTGAGCCTGAAAACCCGGCCATGCTGCTTCTGCACGGTGGGTTCGGGTCAGCAGAGGATTTCGCTGCTATCCTGCCTGAGCTGCAGCAGCACTTTTTTGTGGTTGAAACCGACGCACGCGGGCATGGGCGTTCCACCCGCGGCACGGCTGAACTCACCTACGCGCAGCTTGCTGAAGACACGCGTCATATTGTGCAGGTTACCGGGCTGCAAGAATACCACGTTTTTGGTTTCAGCGATGGCGGCACGGCGGCTTACCGGCTAGCGGCTGAGGATACACGGGTCCGCTCGGTAGTGACTGTTGGTGCGTCGTGGAGTGGTGTACAGGATGCCTCCGTACGGGAGATGTTTGAGAACCTGTCGCCCGCACTTTTCCGTGAGCGCATGGCTGACAGGGTCGCATCCTACGAGAGGCTGAATCCGCGCCCTCACCTTGAGACACTTGTAGACGATCTGCGTCACCGGTGGCTGGACACCACGGAGACAGGGTACCTGAACGAGCATGTTTCCGCGATTAAGGTGCCTGTGCTGGCCGCGCGTGGGGAGAACGATTTTCTGTTTTCTCTACAAGAGCTGGCGGAACTGCGTGAGCACCTGCCCGAGGCGCACCTGATGAATGTGCCGTTCGCCAGCCATGAGGCTATCAGTGAGCAGCCCGGCATCATATGGGCTGCCATGAAAACAATGTACGGACTATAAACAGAGGAAATCGCTGAGGGCTGGTGCTTCTGCAGGTACGATAAAGAAGCACCTGCCGCAACCGAAAAATTTGAGAAAACCCATGCGATATAACGACTACCAGCAGCCTATCGGCGATGCCCTGCCCGACTACCGCGCGGGTGAGGCCCCCAGTGTTGATTGTTTACAGGGGCGCTACTGCCGCCTCGAAAAACTTGATGCAGAACGCCACGGCGACGACCTGTACGAGGTCTACGGCCCTGAAGCGCCCAAACCAAGTTTCACCTATTTGTCCCTGAACCCTGTTGCTGACCGAGCAGAGTTAGAGACCCTCCTCAAGCGCATGGAGGAATCCACCGACCCGTACTATCTGACTGTGATAGATCAGGATGGGCGTGCGATTGGCACTTTAGCGCTCATGCGCATTAACCCCGCCCACCGTGTTATCGAGGTGGGCAGCGTGACCTATGGCGAACGTCTAAAACGCACGCGCGCCGCCACGGAGGTGCAGTACCTGCTGGCGCAGTACGTGTTTGAGACGCTGCACTATCGCCGCTACGAGTGGAAATGCGATGCACTGAATGAGCCTTCACGCCGCGCAGCCGAGCGTCTGGGCTTCACCTATGAGGGGACGTTCCGCCAAGCCGTCGTATATAAAGGCCGCAACCGCGATACGGCGTGGTATTCAATGCTGGATACCGAATGGGAGCAGCGTAAACACCGGTTGTTGCAATGGCTGGATCCGAAGAATTTTGATGCGCACGGTCAGCAGCGCACCTCCTTGCGAGAGATCGCTGTATAGCCATTAGCCGAAAGGGTACTCTAAGGTATTGTCAGAGCCAAACGGCATGGATACCATGGTATTTTCTCAAGTCGAACGGAAGGGAATACCATGAAAACCCTTGTGATTGTCACGCATCCTAATATCCATGATTCTATGGTCAGCAAAACCTGGGTGCAGATGCTGCGCCAGCATCCGGATCGGTTTACCGTGCATGAGCTGTACAGCGAGTACCCCGACGGTGTGATTGATGTAGAGCGCGAGCAGGCTCTCGTGGAAGAGCACCA
Source organism: Rothia sp. HSID18069 (assembly GCF_003989155.1). Taxonomy (NCBI): domain Bacteria; kingdom Bacillati; phylum Actinomycetota; class Actinomycetes; order Micrococcales; family Micrococcaceae; genus Rothia; species Rothia sp. HSID18069. The sequence goes on from NZ_RBMG01000001.1 coordinate 50,468, forward strand.
GAACATTGTGCTTCAGTTTCCGGTGTACTGGTTTAACTGCCCTCCGCTTCTGAAACAGTGGTGCGACGAGGTGCTGACGTACGGGTGGGCCTACGGATCAAAGGGTAAGGCATTCGAGAATAAGAAACTCGGTATTGCCGTCTCGCTGGGCGCTCCCGCCTCAGAGTACAGTGCGGAAGGCTCCGTTGGGTACACTGTTGCTGAAACCCTGCGCCCCTTCGAGCTGACGGCTAACTATATTAGCGCCAATTATCAGCCTCTCTTCACGTTCCACACCATCGACACCCATGAGAACTACGATGAAGCCGCCGCCCAGCTGGTGGCAGACAGCGCGGGTGATTACCTGGCGCACCTGAACACCTACTACGCCTAGCAACAGCCTGTGCGGCCTGCGCGGGTCGGGAAAACCCACAAAAGTTTATGGGGCAGGGGGTTAGGAGAGCGAGCTGAAGTTCCCCAAGAATACCGCCAGCCCCATGAGCAGGCTGTACGCCAGCGCCACAATACCGGCCTGTTTCAGCACGGGGATGAGGTCTTTGCCGGTGCGCCCAGAAAGCACCGTCACGCATGAGTAAACGGTCGGCCCTACCAGCACAAAAATCAGCGCAAACCACGGGTTCTGCGGCACCAGCACGGTACACAGCAGAATCGCCAGGATCATCTCAACCGCGTAGGTGATGCGTGCGGCCCTATCACCCAGCCGCACCGCCAGGGTGAGCTTACCCGATTCACTATCGGTGGGGATGTCGCGCACATTATTCGCCATGAGCAGCGCACACGAGATCAGGCCCACCGCCACGGCACCCACCCACCCGGTGAGCGTCAGCTGATTAGTTTGCGTGAATAACGTGCCTAAAGTGGCAACCAGCCCAAAATAGATGAACACGAACACGTCACCCAAACCCATATACCCGTAGGGCCGTTTCCCGCCGGTGTATCCCCACGCCGCAAAAAGCGCGGATGCGCCAACCGCCAGGAACCACCACTGGTTCGCCAACGCCACCAGCAACATACCGGAACACACGGCGAGACCGAAGCACAAAAACGCGGCGAACTTGACCGCTTTCGGGCTTGCAGCACCTGAACCGACAAGGCGCATCGGGCCGACCCTGCCCTCATCGGTGCCTTTGACACCGTCAGAGTAGTCATTCGCATAGTTCACGCCCACCTGCAGGAAGAACGCCACCAGAAGAGCAAGCACAGCCCGTACGGGGCGGAACGAATGCAGTTCGGCCGCCGCCACAGACCCCGCCACGATCGGCGCCAAAGCAAGCGGTAGGGTGCGCAGACGCGCGCCCTCAATCCATTCTGCCGGTGATGCCACGGCTATGCCCTCCTTCACACACGGTTGGTTTGCTGCTCGGCGTGCGCCTTACACAGCATACTGTATATTGCCAGCCGGTCAGGTTTGCCCGTGCTCGCGGCCGGAAAATCAGGCACAATACGCACCACCTTCGGCACGCCCGCCGCACCCAGCCGTGCGCCGCACAGCTGCTGCAGCTGCCCTGCTGTTTCGGCAGCGTCCGCACCATAATGCTCGGGCAGGTTCCGCAGGGTGACGGCGGCAATGACGGCGGCCCCCCACCGCGCGTCGGGAACACCGGCCACCGCAGCCTCACGCACCGCCGGGTGGCTCTCAAGGACGGCGGCGACTGCGTGAGAAGAGACTTTCACCCCTCCGGTGATAATTACATCATCGGAGCGCCCCAGAACACTCAGCGCCGGAGCACCACCGTCCTCGGACGTGTTTGGGGCGGGGGGCACGAGCGAGCCGTAATCGTCGGTGCGGTACCACCGGCACCCATCGGCATCCACGAAGAAATGCGATGCGGTGCGCGCGCTATCGCCCATATACCCGCTGGCAAGATGCTCACCACCGAGCCAGATACGCCCGGCCGCTTCAGCCCCGGCCACAACCGGGCTGTCTGCTAAACCTGCGTCCTCTGGAACCACACGCAGCCGCACCCCGGGCAGGGCTACCCCCGAATAGACGCACCCGCCGGCGGTTTCTGCGCTTCCATAGGTGGTGACCACGTTCAGCCCAAGCTCGCGCGCCGCCGTCAGCAGGGATGCGCTTGCCGGGGCACCGCCAAGCAGGATGCCGGTGAACTGGCCGAGCGCATCGTAAATTTCTGACCCCAGTGCAGGGCTGGCTTCGGCGGCTTCTAGGAGCTTATGCACCTGCGTGGGCACAAGAGAAACGAACCGGCGGGCGCAGCTGAGCCGTTCGGCGGCGTTCAGAAATACTTCGGGTGTGAAACTAACCCCGTCGGTGATCGATGCGGCAATTACCGGCGTCGTTCCGGCGAGCACCGACCGGGCGAGAACCTGGGCTCCCGCCACATAGTGCGCGGGCAGGGCGAGAAGCCATTGCGCAGGAACCTCAGAAGTAGCCCTCTGCGGTTTAGCTGAACCGGCCGAAGGGTAGTCCGCAAAAAACCTCTCGGTCGCCCGAGCGGATGCCCTCAGCGCCCGCACGCTTAACGCCGTCTGTTTTGGCGCACCTGTAGACCCGGAGGTGCCTACCAGGAGCGCAAGAGACTCCGGGCCTTCTGTCTGCCCGCGCGGGTCTTGATGATCGCGAGCACTGTTCGGCAAGTCCCCGGTGAGAGAGCGCTCGAAGGCACGCAGAATCTCTTGCGGATCGGCGGGTTCATCGGCGCTGAGGATGACCGCGTGCGGATGCAGCGCATCCTGGCGTGGGGCAGAAAGCGGCGTGAGTGAACCGGGGAAAGCGCCTATTGTGGTGCCTGCTTTGCCGCTACCCACCCGGGACTTACGGGGATCGCAAGGGCCTTCCGGCACAACAGAACGGTTATTCTGCAACGCGTAAAACCCTAGAAGTAGTAGGGATAGTTCGACCAGTCGGGGTCACGCTTTTGCAGGAACGCATCGCGCCCCTCCACAGCCTCATCGGTCATATACGCCATGCGGGTTGCTTCGCCCGCGAAAACCTGCTGCCCGAGCATACCGTCATCGGGCAGGTTGAAGGCGTACTTGAGCATACGGATAGCCTGCGGAGACTGCCGGGCAATATGAGCCGCGTATTCCAGACCCTTGTTTTCCAGCTCTGCGTGGGGCACCACATCGTTAACGGCACCCATCTCGTACATGCGCTGCGCATCGTACTCTTTGGCGAGGAAGAAGATTTCGCGCGCAAACTTCTGTCCAACCTGCCGTGCCAAAAGCGCCGAACCGTAGCCTGCGTCGAAAGAGCCAACAGTCGCATCGGTCTGCTTAAACTTGCCGTACTCTTCGGAGGCGATGGTCAAATCCGCAACCACGTGCAGGGAATGCCCGCCGCCCGCAGCCCACCCAGAGACCAGAGCGATCACAACCTTGGGCATGGTACGAATCAGGCGCTGCACCTCCAGAATATGAAGCCGCCCAGCACGTGCAGGGTCAATAGATTCGGCGGTGTCGCCGCTGGCGTAGTGGTAGCCGTCGCGCCCACGGATGCGCTGGTCACCGCCCGAGCAGAACGCCCACCCGCCATCTTTGGGGGAGGGGCCGTTCCCTGTCAGTAGCACAGCGCCTACATCAGAGGTCATGCGGGCATGATCGAGCGCCCGGTAGAGTTCGTCCACAGTATGCGGGCGGAAGGCGTTACGCACCTCGGGCCGGTTAAAAGCAATGCGCACGGTCGGCAAGTCGCGCAAGATTTCGCCCGTCTCGTCGCGCTGCACCTGGCGGTGGTAGGTGATGTCGGTAAAATCCTCAAACCCGTCAACGATGCGCCAGTGCTGCGGGTTGAAAATATCGGAAACCTGGGGAGGGAACGTAACAGTCATGCCCCCTATTTTACGCGGGGTTCACCCGCCCGTGTCCCAGGGCGAAACGGCGCTGCACCCTCAAGGGAACAGCCCGTCAAATGCTACAATCAGGGCATGAGTGGCGTAGCCGGTATTCAACGTATGTACGCTCTTCCACATGAGGAGCGCGTACTTAATATTTTGCGTGCTTACGGTGCTACCCGCGCTCGCCTTTTTGGGAGTGCGGCACGTAACGAGCTCACCCCCACTAGTGATATTGACATACTTGTAGAGTTCGGAAATGATTCCGGTTACCAAGCTTTCTGCAAGAGTGTGGATGCTGCGGTTGAGCTGGAACAAGAACTGCACCGTCCAGTGGATCTTGCGTTATCAATTGATCCACGCATGTGGCAGTATATAGAGCCGGACCTTATTGAGCTTCCCCTATGAAAACCCCGTTACCTTATCTTGAAAATGCGCTGGATTCCGGGCATCGTCTGCTTGCAGACTGGCAGAGGTCCTTAAGGGTATCCAAACGACTCGTGACACCCTAACTTCTAGCAAATAGTCCACTGCTTGACGGCGGGTGATGCACCCTGAGCATCCGTTATTTTCCGCACATGCCCGCCTACCGCTTCCGTGGGCACCGTGGTGTATCCTGTGCGTGCCAGGTGCCGCCGCAGGGCACCTGACGCCTGTTCCGGGTATGCAGTATTTTCCCTAGTCGGTGCATAGTTTTCCCGTAGCTGGCGCGTTCTTGTGGTGGTGCCTTGCGTCGTGCCCTGTGGGGTGTGGCCCTTGGAAACTTCAAGCAGAAAACCTTATTGTTGTGTGCGCAACATCTGAAAAAATGTAGGTCACCTGCAACCTGAACCTGAGACTTTTATGCATAATCAATGTATAACCGACAAAATTAAGTGCGGACCGGCGAGCACTCCCGTAAGCTGAGGGGACAACACCAGCCGCACATACCTGATGAGGTACACCATGCCCACAACCGACTCACCAGCCCCCGACCCTCGTTTCGACCGCCAAGCCCGTTACATCTCCGCACTGGAACAGCTCGCTGACCCTGCCCCCGTCACGCGCCTTAGCGGAGCCCAGTCCCTCATATGGCTCATTGACGAATGGCTGGCCGACGAGACCCTGCCCGGCCCCACCCGCCACGCCGAGGCCACCGCGCTCATTGACAGCCTGTGCGCCTACATTCGCTCCCCATACCCTATGGCCCCCGAATACGAGATGCTCAGCCGTGACGAGCCAGACCCGGCGCTGAGTGAGGAAGATAAACGGAACTTCCCGCACGACAAGGCCGAATTCGATGCTGAAGTCACCGTGCGCCTCACCCTGTTGCTGGCGGTGCACACGCGCGTGATCGGTACCCGTGAGAGCCCCGGGCCCTGGTCCGGTTTCGCCTATGATTTCTCCGGCAGTGTGTTCTTCTACCCGGTGAACCTCTCCGGCTCCTACTGGAGCGTACCGCTCAATATGGCTGAGGCAACATTCTGTGCGGATGCCGACTTCTCCAGCTCAACCTACCTCGCGGACGCCATCTTTAATGACACCGTCTTTAATGGCGACGTCGACTTCTCCCACAGCATCTACGGCGCCGATGTCCATTTCAATAAAGTCCACTTTAACGGGGTGTTAAACGCATCTTCGACCATCTACGAGCAGGGCGTGAGCATACAGGGCGTATGCCTCCAGGAGGCCGATCTGAGCGGGTGCCTCTACCACGGCAACACCTGGATCGACATCACCCACCACGGCCACGCCAACCTGAGCCGGTGCCTCTACTACGGGGAGCATATTGACTTATCCTCCAACTACCATCAGGGGGTTACCGCCAATAACTGTATCTACCACGGAAAAACCAGGTTGGGCCACGGTGATGGGGAACGCCTCGCAGACTACAGCCGCAGCGTCTTCTTCACAGACCTTGAACACGACGAAACCACGTTTGTCGGGCCCATTGACTACAGCCACAATGTCTACTACGGGCACACCGAGATCACTGTCAACACGTACCAGGGCGATGTCACCATGCGTGAAAGCATCTACCTTGGGCAGGGGGCCGGGCTGACCTACAACACCTATGAGGCGAAGGCAGACTTCGGCGACTGCCTCTACCTGCAGTGTGTGCCCCCACAAGATGGTGAAGGCTACGGCGATGCCTCCGGGGTGTTCTCCGGAAGCTGCTATGAAGGGCCCGTCACCTATGGCCCCGCCCTCTTCTGCCAGAGCGTCAGCCTTGACGAGGTGCAGTACGGCACCCCCGATAATTCGTTCGCCGGGTGCATCTTCAACCCGGCTGTGCGCAACACTTTCAGTGTGGACTGCGACAGCGACTATGAGGCAGAAATACGCGCCGGGTACCCGGTTGGTTCCCGGCTGCTCAACGGCTCGCAGGTGGCCCACATGAATGAACGCTCCCAGCATGTGAGGGAACTGGCGGAGACCCTGCTGCAGGCACCGGCAGACTCTGAAGAGCGGTGGGCCATCCACCAGCAGATACTCGCCGTGTGCAACGAGCTGAAACAGTGGGCGTACGCTCTCTAAAACCACACCCGTTGCCCACCGCATCACCACATACCACCGATAAAACCAGGGGAGTACACCACCGTGAACCCGAACCAGCCCAACCACACCCAGCGGCATGCCCAAGAACCCGCTGCCGCCGAACAGCTGTACAGCCCAGCAGCCCCCGTGCGCGCAGCAGCCGTGAAAACCCTCGTAACGCTCGCCGATGAATGGCTTGCTGATGAGCATGTTCCCGCCGAGCAGGCTGGAACACGTGTGCAGGGCATCATTATCGGCGGGCCGTGGTCCGGGTTTGACTATGATTTCTCGGGCGCGGATTTCTTTTACCCTGTTCACCGTGCGGGGGCTTTCTGGGGCGGGAGGGTGACCGCCCGGAACGCCACCTGGCGGGATGATGTGTTCATGGAGACCAGCGTTTTTAACGGTGATGCGTCGTTTTCGGGCGGCACCTACCTGGGAAAAACGATTTACGTGTTTGGGTGCATCTACCGCGGTAACCTGGACCGCAGCCACTGCACCTACGGGGCTGTAGGGGGCAACTACCACGGGTATACCCATGATTTTACTGCTGCAGGTTCTGTGTACCGGGGTGCGGCTGATTTCAGTAACAGCACCTACGACCGGGGCGTGTGCAGCCATGGCAATACCTACTACGGTCCCGCCGATTTATCGGGGTGCACGTACCGCGGCAAGGTTAACTACAGCAAAAACCGGTACGGGGCGAACCTGACAATGCGCGGGTGCACATACGGTGCCTCGGCAGAGTTTAGTGAATCCGCACATATGGGGGATGCCGACTACAGTTGCAGCGTGTATGAAGCAGATGCCTCGTTCTACGGGAGCCGTTATCTGGGAAATGCCACCTTTGCTGAATCCCAGTACCGTGGCGGCGTTTACCACGCTTCTGAGCAGTTCATCGGTTCCGCCAATTTTGACGGCGTCCAGTTTAGCCACATCACGAACCCGCAGGCGTCCAGCAGCTTCCGAGGGTCGGTGTTCGCCGGCGCTATGAAGGGGTAGACAATGCGCACAGAACGCACAGCACGTTTTGAAGAGGCAGTCAGGCAGCTCGGTGGCGGTACGGTTGAGGCTCGGATGGGTGCGGCACGCACCCTTGTCATACTCGCCGATGAGTGGCTGGCTGATACAGTCGTGACGGAACACGAACGCCACCACCAGGTGCAGACCATTATTGACGCCCTGTGTGAGAGCATCCGCTCCCCGTTCTCCCTCGCCTACCGGGCTGAACTCTGGGCCGATGAGCCGACCGGCGACCTGCAGGAGCAGTCCCGGTTCTATGCTGAGCGGGCTGAACTGGTGGCTGAGGCGAAAGTGCGGCGCAGCATCCTGACAGAGATCCACGAACGGGTGCGCTGGATGACCACCAAAACCGTTAGTCAAAACCCTTACGCGCCGCTTAAAACCGGGGATTTCAGCCCCGGAACATGGTCTGGGTTCGCCTACGATTTCAGCGGCACCCTGTTCTTCTACCCGGTGGATTTCAGGGGCTCCTGCTGGGGTCAGGGGCTGAACCTGAGCGGGTGCACGCACCGGGAAGATGCGAACCTCACCGGCTCCTACTATGGCGGGCCCGCAGATTTTAGCGGATCAACCTACGCGGATGATGCCGACTTTTTCGGGTCGGTGTATGCCGGTGCAACGGACTTTTCGGGGTGCGCCTACGGCGGGTACACCCGGTTCGGCGGGAGCCTGTACCGTGAGTTCGTGAATTTCAGCGGTTCAACGTTCGGCCCCTACGCGGGGTTCATTAGTTCCGTCTACCGCTCCGACGCGGACTTTTCGGGCTGCACCTATACGGGGTACATGTCGGCCTCACAGTGCGCCTACCACGGCCGGGCAATATTTACCGGCAGCACCTACAACTCGGATACGCGCCTGAACCACAGCCACTATTCGCGTGCCGCCCGGCTTGACTCCTGCACCTACAAGGGAGACGCGTTCCTGCACGATAACACCTACTGCGGCACGTTCAACGCGAGCGGATGCACTTACACCAACCCCGCCTCTTTTGACCGCTGCACCTACCTGCAGGATGCTTCTTTCGTCGGCAGCACCTTCGGGCACTATTTCACCGGCAGTGATTCGGCATACTACGGCCGTGTTGCTTTCAACAGGTGCCGCAGCACCGGCTATGTGACGTTCGCGGGCAGTATCTTCCATGAGGAGGTCAATTTCACGGGGAACGTGTACGGCATGAACCTCTCTGTTCGGGAGACGGTGTTCCTTGAGGGGGTGGACTGCAGCAACTCGGTGTGCCACGAACGCGCCGCGAATTTCCGGGAGGCGGCGTTCATGGGCGGGGTGTCATTCGCTGGTGTCCGGTTTGTTGCGAACGAACCGGCCTTCGATAGGTGCCTGTTTAACCCGATGGCTGGGTACTTGTTTAATGTGGCGATGGGCAGTGAGCACTGCATCCCCATGGCGGCGGGGTGCCCGTCGTTCCCTATAGGCTCACGTACCCTCACCGAGCAGGGGCTTATCCGCCTGAGCAGCTACCGGCAGAGCATTAACCGGGCGGCAAAGGCCCTGGAGGTTATGACGCGCCGCACCGGGCAGGACTCCCCGGAGGTTCTGGAAGCCCGCACGGAGCTGCGCGCAGCCAGTGAGGCGTTGGCCTCATGGGTGCGTTCGTTAACGGCCCCTGACACGGCACGATAGTAGCGGATGCGCGCATTGGCCCCCAGTAGCGTATGCTAGGGTAACAGTACCAACCACAACATATTGCGAGGATGCCGCAATGACCCCGTCCGCCTCAACGAGTAATCTCACGATGCTGAATCGCCGCGCCCGCTATATTGTGGCGCTTGAGCAGCTGGGCAGTAGCGACCCGACTGTGCGCATGAGCGGCGTGTACGCATTGGTGTGGCTGGTGGATGAGTGGATGAACACTGACGACGCCCCGGCGGCCCAGTGCAGGCAGGAGGCGCAGGCGGCCATCAGCAGCCTGTGCGCGTATGTGCGGTCCCCATTTTCGTTGGCGTCGGAGTATGCGCGTTTTTCGTCTTTAGAACCTGCCCCGTTCATTAACGAACAAGAGAAACAACTTTTCACGGTTGATAAGGCGCTGTTTGAGGCGGAAGCGCAGGTGCGGGCGGGCATCATTGAGGCCATCCATTCCCGCACGATTGTGGTGGACGGCAAGCCCGGCGCCTGGTCCGGGTTCCAATTCGACTTTACGGGCAGCGTATTTTTCTACCCGGTCACGTTCACCGGCTCCTGCTGGGGGCGGCCGCTGTCGCTGCGCGGGTGCACCTACCACGCCTCCGCAGATTTCAGCCGCTCCGTCTACTACGGGGACGTGGATTTCAGCGACTCCGTGTTCGGTGGGCCCACCAGTTTCGGGTACTCCGTGTACCGGCAGGCCGCTAAGGTGCACGGGTGCACCTTCAACGGCCCCGTATTTTTTGGGGTGTCCCACTACCATCAAGGGCTGGATGCGCGCACCAACCTGTACAATAGCGACGCTGACTTCTCGGGGTCCGTCTACCGGGATGACGCCTACCTGCACGGCTGCAACTACTATGGGGACGCGAACCTGAGCCGCTGCACCTATTTCGGGGAGGCAGTGCTGGCCGGGTCCACCTACATGAGAGACGCCGCATTTCAAAGTTCTGTGTACTACGGGTACGCCTCGTTAAGCAGCCGGTGTCGGGAGCACGCCGACTTTAGCCACTGCGTCTATTTCAGTGACATGGACATGTACGACTCGCAGTACCGCGGGTACACCGACTTCACCCACTGCGTCTACTACGGGAACGCCAATTTCGGGGCGTCCTCCTATGAGGGCACGGTCAGCTTCAGCGGCTCCACCTACCTGGGGGATGTGGCGATGGGCCAGTGCCGGTACGAGGCTGGCGTTGACTTCAGCGGCTCCCTCTACCTGGGCGGCCCCAGCCGTGAACCCGCCGGGATGGCCGGGTCTTCGTACGGCGGCGCCGCCAATTTTGGGCAGTCCATCTACTGCGGTACCGCCGATATTGGCGAGTCAAAGTTCATGGCGGGCGCCCCCTCCTTCGACGGGTGTATTTTTGACCCCACCGTCAATAACTATTTCGGTAACGGCCCCGGCGGCCGGTACGATATTCGGCTGGTGGGCGGCTTCCCCGCGGGCGCGCGGGCACTTAGCTTGTCGCAGGCTGCGCAGATGGGCGTGCACCTGCGCGCCATCGAGGCGCTTGTGGCGTCCCTGTACGATGTGCCGCCCGGCACGGATGCGCACCGTGGTGTGCACCAGCGGGTGCTTGAGGCGTGCACCGTTTTTGCGCGGAGGGTACGGTCACTATGAGCGGTTATTTTTCAGCGGATGTTGCCCTCACCGGCCGTCACGCCAGGTTCTCGGCGGCGGTTGGTGAGCTGAGCTATGAGAGCGGCCTGAGCGTTGAGGCGCGCCTGGGCGCTGTGGGTGAGCTGGTGCGGCTGGCCGACGAGTGGCTGGCTGACGTCTCCGTGTCTGAGGGCGCCTGCCACCGTGAGGCGCAGGACATTGTCAGCGCCCTGTGCGCCTACGTGAGCACCCCATTCCCGCTGGCATCCCGCGCGGAACTGTATGGTGAGGTGCCCCCGAACCTGGGCCAGCAGGAAACGCTGCAATTCCACCGGGATAAGAAGGCGCTCACCGAAGAGTCGCGGGTGCGGGTGCGCATCCTGGAGGAAATCCACACCCGTGTGCGCTGGAAACCGGCGGGCGGGGCCACCAAGAAGAAAGAATCGCAGCAGGTGGCGGCCGGGGAAATCACCCCCGGGCCCTGGTCGGGGTTCTACTTCGAGTTTTTCGACTCTGCCTCGTTTTCGTCTGCCGAGTTCTTCTTCCCGGTCGATTTCTCCGGCTCATACTGGGGGGAGGGGCTGTACTGCCCCGGCGCGTTCTTTGCACAGTCCGTCACATTCAGCAACTCGTTCTACGGCGGGAACGTCTCATTCATCGGCACCCACTGCCAGGGCATCGCGGACTTCAGCGGCTGCACCTACGCCGCCAACGCCGACTTCGGGGTCACCCGGTACATGTCTCCCGTCACGTTCAGCGAGTGCATTTACCGGGGCGAGGCGAACTTTAACGAGAACCAGTACGGGGAACGCGCCGATTTCTCCGGCTCAACCTTCGGCAAAGAAGCGGTATTCGCCGACTCGGTGTACAGCACCAAAACCGTTTTCAGCTACTCCGTATTTTCTGCCGCAACAGACTTCAGTAATATTGTGCTGGCGGGGTCGTCACCGTCGTTTAAAAAATGCGTTTTTGCGGTGGGTAAAAAGCCCGCGCGCCGCGAGTTTAAGCGCGCCTAGGGGGTTGCTGGACGCTGGCGACAGAAGGAGCATATGGTGGATGCGGTGAACCTGCACGCTGGCGGCTGCGCTGATAGGGCTGCTGAGGCGCTCGCCCGCATGGGGGACACCGCCCTGCCTGCTGTATCTAGAATGCGTGCCGTGGATGAGCTGGCGGCACTGGCCGATGAGTGGCTGGCCGATACGTCTATGAAGGAGCAGGAGCGTAACCGCCGCGCTCAGAGCGTTATTACTGCGTTGTGTGACTACCTGCGCGCCCCATACCCGTCTGAGCCGCAGGGGCAGGGGAGAAAACCGCAGCACCGCAGCAGCGAGGGTGAAACCACAGAAAAAGAACTATCGTTCTATACGGGTGAGGCTGAAACACCCCCGAACAGCACCACCGAGACGCCCCTGCGGCAGCATATTCTGGGCACCATCCACCAGCGGGTGCGGTGGGAACCGGCCTTTGGTGGTGCGCGCAAGAACGCTGCGCGTCACCTTGAGCGGGGCGCGGTGACGCCCGGCCCGTGGTCACACCTGGTCTTTGATTTTTCTGGGGCTGAGTTCCGCCACACCGTTAACCTGAGCGAATCGTACTGGGGTGCGGGCGCGAATTTTTCGGGGTGCAGCTACCGTGAGACAGCCAACCTGAGCGCCAGCGTATACGCCGCGGCAGCACATTTTACGGCATCCACCTACTACGGCAAGGCGATCTTCCGCAATAGTGTGTACCGTGCTGCCGTACATATGAGCGGATGCGACTACCGGGGGCAGGTGCATGCCCAAGCCTCGGTGTATGAGGCTGAGGCCAACCTGTCGGAAAACACCTACCGGGAAGACGCCGACTGGACCCGCTCCACGTGGCGGGGGCGTCTTAACGCCAGCGGTTGCACCTATAGGCGGGGCGCGAATTTTGCGGAGTGCACCTGGGGCTGCGACGTTACCCTTGCAGGGTGCACCTATGAAAAGGATGCGGTATTTATGAGTACCGCATTTCACGGTACCGCCCACATGGAGGGCTGCACCTACCGGGCGGGGGCCTATTTTTCGTACAGCGAGTTCCGGGGTGATACCGATTTCAGCGGCAGCGTGTTCCGCCACGATACGGAGTTTGTGGGGTGCCGTTGGCGCGGCCGCGCAGACCTGAGCGGCTGCACACTGCACCACGTTTCTTTCGAGGGATCCTCCCACCTGCGGTCAATAACATTCCGGGGCACCCAGTTTTCGGGCGGACGCTGCGTGTTTGACCGTTCAGTGTACGCAGGCGGCATAGATTTTACGGGGGCCGCGCAGGCTACCAGCACTGCACAGGAGAGAGCTGCGGGTGAGCCGCAGGTGTCTTTCACCGATTGCTTCCTTAACCCACATCATGAAAACTATTTCGCTCATCCTGTGTTTACCGGCAGCGGCTTACCTGCCGGTTCACGCTACCTCACCCCTGAAGAAACGGAGGATTTAGCCAACCGACTGGCAGCGTACACGAGTGCGGTACAAACGTATCATGATGCGGCTGAAGGGCCGAACAAAGAGGCGCTCGCCGCCCGTGTGCGCAACCTGGATAACGCCATCGACCAGTGGGCATACGCGTTAACGAACCGCGCAGCCTATAGCGACTGGTGAACGGCGCCTGCGGTGAGTGAAGCACACGGCAAAAGCGTGGATGAGGCCAAGCGGCTGCGGCGTCTCAAGAGCGCGCTTGGGCGGCTTAATGGGGTGGTTCCCGCTGGTGGCGGGCCTGCCCCAAGTGTTGCGTCGCGCCTGAACGCGGTGGATGAGCTGGCGGCACTGGCCGATGAGTGGCTGGCCGATACGTCTGTGGTGGAGCAGGAGCGTAACCGCCGCGCCCAGAGAGTTATTACTGCGCTCTGTGACTACCTGCGTTCTCCTGCTAATGACTGCGATACGGCACCGGCTGACGCTGCGCACCTCAGCGCCGCAGGGCGCATTCGCACGCACATCCTTGATACGATCCGGCAGCACGTGCGCTGGCGGGAAAACCCTCACCCGGTGGGGCCCGTGCACGCTGAGTTGAGCGTGGGGGAAGATGCGCATCCCTTGGCGGCGGAGCTTAATCAGCCGCCGAAACCGGGAGCAGTCCTGTCGGGGCCGTGGTCGCACCTGGCCTTCAACTTTTCATATACGGTGTTTTACGATGTCGTTGATCTGGGTGAGGCGTACTGGGCTGGGCCGGTTACTTTCGATGGTGCAGTTTTCACGCATGACGCATATTTTTGCAACTCGCTGTACGGTGAGGATGCGGTATTTAGCCGCTGCGAATACCGCGGATATGTTCTGTTCTCAAACTCTACCTACTGTGGTGCGGCGTCTTTTGCAGAATCGACCTACCACAATATTGTATATTTTTCCGGTTCCGTGTATGAGGGGTGCGCGGTTTTTACCGACTCCAACTACCGTGCAGCAGCCGACTACGGGTGCAGCACCTACAACGCGGGGGCAGACTTCAGCGGCTGCACACACCACGGCACGGTCACCTACCATATGAGCGCCTACGGCGGGGAAACCAACTTTACGAACAGCCTCTACGAGTCGTATGTGCACGCGGCAAACAGCACCTACAACGCTCAGGTGCTTGCCACCGGGTGCCTCTACAGGGGCCGCGCGGACTTCTCGGGAAGCAGCTTCACGGAAGGTGCCAACTTCTCCACGGCGGCATACGATGACGGTATCACCCTCACCGGCTCGACGTTTGCAGGCCCTGCCGTGTTCGCCAGCTGCCGTTTTATGGGGGGCGCCGACTTCACCGACTGCACCTGCACCACCAGCGCCGATTTTAGCGGCACCGTCTACTGGGACAACGCGCATTTTGACTGCACCGTTTTTACGACCGCCCCAGTCTTCACCCGCGCACGCTTCACACCCGATGCCGCCATGACAAGCGTGGAGACGCTATCCGCCGGGGCGCCCCTCACCGCGGGGGAGGGGGAACTGCCGCCCGGTGCCAGGCGCCTAACCGACTGGCGGGACGTGGAACACGGCCGCACCTAAATGCACAAGCGCGCTGAGTATCCCCGTAAGGTGAATAGGCGAAAGGAAAACGCCCGCACCTTCCGGGGCGGGCGCCTCACAAACAGACAGTTACTTTTTCTCCCCGAGTGCTATGGGTACGAGAGAGATTTTTGCGTTGGTCGAGTCCGCCTGTATGACGGGGTAGAGAGAATTGGACGCTACCCATAGCTGCACGGTGGCTTTGCCGTTGGAACCGAGCACGCTTTCTTCGACCGAGATACTCGAGATCTCAGCGTCTTTCGCAATGGGGGTTGAGTCGTCGGAGATTTCGCTGTTTCCCCTGCCGTCCGCAGAAGACGACCCCTGAGAACCACCATTATTTTTGTCATCTTGCGGCTTTTTCTGTGCGGAGGAGGGCTGCGAACCTACAGAGAGGGTACTGTTTGAAGCCCATATATCTACATGGTCACCCGCTTTGAGGTTAGTGGCTAGGCCCCGATCTACCTTAACGGTCACAAGTCGACGGTTTTCCCGCACATTATTGCTGGCAGAATTTTTGCTGACCACCTCGCCCGCAGGGATAAGCCGAACAGCCGTTAAATCACCTTTTTGCACTTCTTCAGCAGTGAGATAGTTTTGGGAGGCAGACCCCAGGTTAGCCTCAACAGGGGTGAGCTTATCGGTCGAGATTTTCTCCCCAATCGGGATGTCATTCTTCGCTATATAGTACTGGGTGTTGCGGTTATTCAGCTGGATAACCGCAATAGTGCCAACAAGAGAAACCAGAACCAGCAGGATACCAACAATAAATTTGGGATCTTTCAAACCTGGGCGTCGAAGGCGGGCTGAGGTCTCGGGCTGCTCAGCGAACGCTGGTTTCAAGGTACCGTCTGGGAGGTTGCTGCTCATGTGTGGTTGTGTCTTTCGGTCAGTGCCCGTTAGGGGCGAAGCCGGGCGGGCCTAAGGTGATTTGCTGTATTTATCTGAGCACAAACAGGGGCTATAAAGCAAATAGCAGACTATTCACCATAGAACGCCTCCCTGGCATATCTGCTGGTGAGGGAACGGAAGATTTCCCTCCCCGAACACCCCTGAAAGCTTTGAAACCGTTACTTCCTTGCCTTAGCAGGCTGCTATACGGGAGGAAAGACAAACACACTAACAGTAGCTACCACAATAAATATACTTTTTGGGCGTGTTACATCCACTGAGCCTTGATTTGTTGAGTCTCAGCCCGTAGTCTAAGGGTACGTATTCACATTGAACCAATAAGATTGAGGCGCTTCCGGGCCAGATGATGTGGGTGTATTTTCTGCCGCCTGTTGTGCACGGGGCCTTCTGATGCTAATGAAGGAGAGAACTCCCGTGATAGTAGAACCGAACGCTGACCGTATTATTCCGCGTCGTCGTGCGCTGTTGCTCGCTGGTGTGGGGTTAGGATCACTGGGTCTTGCTGCGTGTGGTGGTGAGAATAAGGCAGCTGAGCAGGAATCCAGCAGTTCCAGTTCTGCTTCAGAGACATCTCAAGACAGCGGTAGTGCTAGTCCCTCTGCCTCTGGGGAGGCCTCTAATACCCCTGACCCTAGTTTTTCGAAGGGGTATTCCGGTGGTGAGAAAGCCCCGGAGGGGAAGTATGTGATGGCGGATTATCGGGGCCCGGCACAGAATGTTCGAGTGCCCGCCCGCCCTGATGAGAGCTATAAAGTAAATTCTGTAGAGGGTCTTAAAAAGTCAGTCTTTGCCTGGATTGAATGGCGTAACTATGGGATACAAACCGGAGATATGGACATCGCTCGTCAGTTTGTGTCAAATGAATTCACGGAAGAAGTGAAACGCTATGATTACTACACTAAGCTCTATCAAGAAGGGGGCTGGATTATAGATGGTTTAAAGGTTTTTGAGTTTCACGGGGATGACCCCGTAATGAAAGATGATGGTACATACCTGTGGGAGTTTTATCTGAAGTGGATTAAACAGATTAATGTTCAAGGAAACGGAAAATGGAAACTTTGGGAGAATAAACGTCATGATGATGATACCTTCTATTTGCATATTCGTCACGCGGATGGTGGGTGGAAGATTCTCGGGCTGTCCCCATTAACCGGGCAGAAGGATACGAGTGGGGAGAAAGAGGGATAGTGAAGAAATCTTCTTCTGTACTTCTTAGTTTTTCACTTGTTTTTAGCACATTGTACCTGTCGTTTCCCAGCGCTTATGCATCTGAAACCTGTACTACGGATAGCGGTAGTGGTAATGGGAAAAACCATGTAGGTGAAACATGCGTTGAGAGTTCATCGGAGTTAGGGGCCAGTGATGGAGGTGAAGAAAGCAACGATAGGTCACAAATTCAACAGCAGTCTCCTGGTATGACTGAGGAAGAATGGAAAGCGTACCTTGCGGAAAATTATAGTGAACATAAAACCCCTAGTGGTGAAACATATTACGTATCTAACACCACCGGTGGTTCTTGTATTACTACAGATGGTAAACCCGGAAAACTGAACCCTCGAATGGGGTACGGGGAGGATGGAAACATTGTTCAAGCTGTTCCACGTGCCCCGCTACAGGGCCGAGCAATGTGCACGGCAACGAAGGATAAACCGGCCGAACAGATAGAGCAGGAACGAGCCAGCTATGAAGAACAGGTGGCTGAGATTAAGCGACGCTTCGTTGAGATGAACCCTGCGACCCCGCAGCTGCGGCTTAACGATTACCCCAGCCCGCATGTGTGGAAAGATGAGAATGCTCATTTCTATGTCGATTTTGAAGGTTCCAATCAGTATGAGGGTGAGCTGAAAGCGGGGCACGTGCGTATTGAAGCGGTTCCTATCTCGTATGCTTTTGAGTCTGGGGATGGGGGCCAATATACTTCATCTGTTGCTAGTGGGAAATTGCGTGCACAGAGTCAAGAAGAAATGCCGAAGACACCCAATAGCTATATGTATAAAGAGTCTGGTAATTATCATGCTTATGTGACGGTTACCTATACCGGGCGGTTTAAAGTTGGGGATGGCCCTTGGCATCCAATTGACGGGCAGATCACGAAAACCAGTGAGGCTGCTTTGGTGAGGGTCTGGGAAATAGAGACCCATAATGTTGCGAAACTGTGCACTGAAGACCCGACCGCGTGGGCGTGCCCCGGTAGTAAGCATCGACCGGATTATAATAACCCCAACCCGCGTCTTGCAGTGCCGGACCCGCATACCGGCCAACAGTGGCACAAGGATAATGTTGGCAGCGGTGATACCGAATGGTGGCGGAAACCCGCTAAAAAACAGACTGGTTCACGCTAAATCACACCGTAGCGCGCTACCAGCTAGTGAATAATGAACTAGCATAACAACAACAGCAAGAATGTTTTCGGGCAAAACACGGGCCCTGTATTTTGCCCGAAAACATTCTCTGGTTGATTTATTGCAGCTGGTGAGTACGCGCCCGATACTAGGAGTTCTCTGATGGGTTCTTGCGCTCAAACTATACTGTTCAACCGTCGCCGTGCATTGTGGCTGGCTGGTGTGGGGTTGGGATCGTTGGGTCTTGCTGCGTGTGGTGGTGAGAATAAGGCAGCTGAGCAGGAATCCAGCAGTTCCAGTTCTGCTTCAGAGACATCTCAAGACAGCGGTAGTGCTAGTCCCTCTGCCTCTGGGGAGGCCTCTAATACCCCTGACCCTAGTTTCTCGAAGGGGTATTCCGGTGGTGAGAAAGCCCCGGAGGGGAAGTATGTGATGGCGGATTATCGGGGCCCGGCGCAGAATGTTCGTGTGCCCGCCCGTCCTGATGAGAGTTATAAAGTAAATTCTGTGGAGGGCTTGAAGAAGTCAGTCTTTGCCTGGGTGGAATGGCGTAATTACGCCGTTCAGACTGGGGATTTTGATGTTGCTCGTCAGTTTGTATCGAATGAATTCACCGAAGAAATAGAACGCTATGATTACTACACTAAGCTCTATCAAGAAGGGGGCTGGATTATAGATGGTTTAAAGGTCTTTGAGTTCCATGGGGATGACCCCGTAATGAAAGATGATGGTACGTACCTGTGGGAATTTTACCTGAAGTGGATTAAACAGATTAATGTTCAGGGCAACGGAGAATGGGACCCATCGGAGAATAAACGTCATGATGACGATACCTTCTATTTGCATATTCGTCACGCGGATAGTGGGTGGAAGATTGTCGGGTTATCCCCACTAACCAGCGCGAAGGATACGAGCCAAGAGAAAGAGTAATAAGGAAGAGCCTGTTTCTCTAGCACTCTTTAGACTGGGTTTATATTAACCCGAGAAGGATGGATAATCGTGAATTCTACGTCTATGTCTGATCTGAGTATGTTCACTCGTCGCCGTGCACTGTTGCTCGCTGGTACGGGGCTAGGGTCAGTGGCCCTTACCGCCTGTGGTGGTGCTGGTAATACTGAGGGGCAGCCAGCTTCTCCGTCTGAGACTGGTTCGTCGACACCTCAGACTTCGTCGCCTGAAGCTTCTGCCTCTGGCAGCAGTGATACATCAGCAACCCCTACCCCTGTAGGAGAAACCTTTAGTAAAGGGTTCTCAGGTGGTTCGCAGGCACCGGAGGGTGAGTATCGTCCTGCTGATGATAAGGGCCCGGCACAGAATGTTCCCAAGCCTCAAGAGCCTGAGGGCATGAACCTTGAAACCCCAGAAGCATTTTTTAAGTTTATTGAGTATTGGAATGAGCAGCGTAATTATGCTCTTCAAACGGGAGATGTGAAGGGGTACGCGCATATTACCTCGGGTGCTTTTACTGAGGAACTTCAAGCTATCGCTTATATGGAGACTTTGTATAAGAAAGGTGGCTGGGTGATTGGGGGTCTTCGAAAAATTATTTATGAGAAGGATAGTTTTGAACATGTGTCGGGAAAAGATTATCAGTACTCGCTTCTGGGTCGCACTGTGGTATCGCCAGCAATAACGTTTGATAATGAAAAGCGCACTATTCGCACTGAGGATTTCACTGAAGATAATAAGTATAGTGTGGAATTTAAGATTGTTTACAATGGTCGTGAATGGTTAGTGCGAGGGGTAACTAACATTGCGAAATTCGATAACTAAACGGAATCCTCTATAGTCTCTCTAAAACCGCTACTCTATCCCCTGACTCATCACACTACATAGGCCAGATAAGCAAGGGCACCTATTCACGGTCACATTTCTGCTGCGGATAATTTTGCGGTGCTAGGTAGGGTTAGTTAGTCTGCTTTGTATTCAGCCGTGCACTTGAATTCGCGCTCACCTCAATACCATCAGGCACCACAATACTCACGAGCGGCGGATGAATCCGTCCCCGCAGCCTAATACGCACACTTTCTCCATCACTGACATCAACCGAGTCAATGCTCAACCCGCTAAACTCCCGGCTTGCCCCACTGGCAGCTAAATACTCCGCCGCATACGCCTGGGCCTGGCTGGGGCTGAGCGAAACACCATTAAACGCCGCGGCACGCTGGTCTTTCGCTAACCGCCGCGCTACTGCTGAGGCTTGGGCGTCCGCGAAGTCGGTGAGCCGCTGGGTCTGTACGTGCGCGCCGGTGATCGCTAGCGTCACTGACCCAATGAGCAGAAGCAGCGCGCACAGCCCGGCAATTAGGGGAACAACACTGCCTTCTTCTTTCTTCGCTGTGTTCTGGGTGCCAGTATTGTCAGCAGCGGTAGTGTTTTTCCGTGCTCTGCCTAGATACTGCACTTGTTAGCTCCCTCAACGTATTGAATATGAAACCACCGGAAATGCCCCACTGCCAGTGGCGAGGGAAATAGTGAATTCTGCAATTTAGACGCTAAAAATAATACTAACCTATTTTCCTGGCGCTTTTCATGTGATTGTTTGCTGGTGGGTGTTTTGGGGTGCTACTGGTTATGCGGGTTCTGCGCCCAGAAAAGTATTTCACCCCGGCATATTGTATGCCTGCTGGTTGAACGGCTCATAAGCTTAGGTGTGAGTCTCGGGAGTGTTTTCTGGCTGTCCTGTTGGGTGCATGTTCTGCCGTGTGGTGTGCCTGTTCACTTATGCCGCGGGTGCATGAGCGTGTTCATGGTGGGCCGGACCGATAACCTTGTCGTTCTGTCTTCGCGATTTGTGCGGTGACCGGCTCAGGTGTGGTGCGGGGGCGGGTAGGGTATGCTAAGGGGGCACATTACCCGTCCCATCACCGTGCAGGAGCGAGAATGGCCTCACCGAGTGCATCAACGTCACCCATGCAAGACAACGCCGACTACATTCTGGCCGTGGAACAGCTGGCCCAAGGTGCCTTCGCTGAGCGGTGGGCTGCGGCGGATACGCTGGTGGGGCTCGCTGACGAATGGCTGTCTAATGCCACAATCAGCGCGGCGGAACGGGATACCGCCGCTCAGGTGGTTGCTGACGCATTATGCGCGTATATTCGCACCCCATTAATGCCTGAACAAGAGGCGGAAAACCCAAGAAACACGGGGGAGAACCCACCCGAAAAAGAACGATCATTCTCTCACGGTGAAGGGCAGCTGAACGAGGGTGCTGAGGGTACCCTGCGCCAGCATATCCTTGAGGCTATTCATCAACGGGTGCGGTGGCGCCTGAACCCGGAGGAGCAGGTGGGGGAGTACGAAACCCCGCTGCAGGCGCAGACAACCCCCGGCCCGTGGTCACACCTGGTGTTTGACTTCACGGGCGCTACCTTCTGCCACCCGGTGGACTTCAGCGGTTCACACTGGGGCCGTACAGTGAGCTTCGCGGGGTGCATCTTTACTGAGACCGCTGACTTCTCCTCATCCTTCTACGACGGGGAAGCCACCTTTGAGGGCGCCACCTACCGTTCGGGTGCTGGGTTCGTGCAGTGCGTATACCACCAGGATGTGCGCCACACCGGCAGCGTCTACCGGACCGGTGCAGAGTTCGGGTCCAGCACCTACCGGGGCACGGCCGACTTCTCACGGGTAATCTTCTACGGCCCCGCCGATTTTGGGGTGTCTGTCTTCTGCGGCGGGCCGCAGCACCCCGTAAATTTCAGCTGCTGCGTCTTCGCTGAAGCCGCCGACTTCTCCAAAAGCTGCTTCTGCGCGTACACCGATTTCTCAACGGTGCAATGGATGGACACGGCGTTCTTCGAGTATTGCATCTTTTACGACGGTACCGCCATGCGGGGCAGCTCGTTCACCGGGGAAGCAGTCTTCGCTGAGGCCGTATTCTTGGCGGAGGCTAACTTCTCAGACATCACCTGCGAGGCGGATGCCGACTTCGATTCGTGCTCCTTCTACGGCGACTACCGCAGCGAGGAGAGCGAGTATGAAGGGGCCGTTGGCTTCACTAATGTCCTGTTCCTGGGGGACGTCGATTTCGCGGGGGCACGGTTCACAGGCGATGCGCCGTCGTTTGACGAGGCGGTGTTTGCCCCCGGAGTGCTCACCCGGCTACCGCACAAGAATCAGCCGAGTGATGGGCACCAGCACACGGATACCGTCCCGGTCATGAAGCTGACGCAGGCCCCAGTGGGTGCGCGTCTGCTTCCCGCTGACGAGGCAGAGCAGGCGCACACGCTGCTGAGCACCATCCCCCACCAAATCGCTACAGTGCAGGGCAAGGAGGGTGAGAACATGAACTTCCTGACCGTCAGTGATGAACTGCGCGCGGTAACTGAAAGCTTGTGGGAATGGTCGCAGCAGGTCAGGGACGGGGAATAAACAGCACTGTCAGCCATGGGCAGCACGCCACTTATGGCAGGTGCCTCTCGTGTGAACGCTGCGGGCGCATAATTCCGGCACACACAGAACCTTCATTGCCCCGTCCTCATGCGGTTTGTGCGGTGACCGAGCCCGGTGTGGTGCGGGGCCGGTTGGGGTATGCTGAGGGGGCAAATGTTCACCGTATTAACCGCATAGGATTAGAGAATGGCCTCACCGAATTCACCAGCTTCACCCGTTAAAGACAACGCCGATTACGTTCTGGCTGTGGAGCAGCTGGCCCGTGGTGCCTTCGCTGAGCGGCGGGCTGCGGTAGATACGCTGGTGGGCCTCGCCGATGGGTACCTGGCGGATACCTCCCTGGACGAAAACACCCGTAACACCAACGCTCAACACATTATTAACCGATTGTGTGAATATATTCGTTCCCCGTATGCTCTTGCCGGTGAGTACGATGTGCTCACCCGCGCCCCTGTACGCGAACTGCCCGCCGAGCAAGAGCCCACCCGGTACCGTGCCGATAGGGACGCGCTGGCGCAGGAGGCCCAGGTGCGCGGGCATATTCTGGGCAGCATTCACGAGCGCGTGCAGTACCTGCGCAGAGCAGAAAGTGATACACCGCAAGAGGCCCTGGAGGCGCTGCGGCCCGGCCGGTGGTCGCACCTTACCTTTGACTTTACGGGTGCCGACTTTTTCTACCCGGCGTACCTGAGCGAATCGTACTGGGGCGCAGGGGCCACCTTCGCCGGGTGTACCTACCGTGATAAGGCGCGCGCCGATGGGTCCGTGTACTGCACCGACGCCGACTTTTCAGGCTCCACCTACCAGAAAGAGGCAGACTTTTCGGAGTGTAAATTCTTAGGCACCGCGCGTTTTACACAATCAACCTACAACGAACTGGCCTTCTTCAGCGGCGCTATCTTCGCAGGCGATGCCCACCTGAGCGGGTGCACCTACGTGGGAGTGTTCTTTCAGGGCTGTTTCTTCTTCGGACAGGTGAACCTGAGCGAATGTGTTTATGACGGGCCAGCCCAGCTTGAGATGAATTATTATTCACAAGCCGTGAATTTCAGCGGGTGCACCTACAACGACTGCGCGGACTTCTACGAGTGCCTGCACGGCGGGCCGGTCACCTTCACGAAGAGCGTGTGCAGGGAAGGCGCCAATTGTGGCGGCTCCATCTACCTGGGTGGTGCGGATTTTAGCGGCACCCGGTTCAGCACCAAACCCTACTTTGAGGGGACTGTGTTCGCCGATGGCACCGTAAACAGGTTCCTGGACTCCGCCCCGAACACCCCGCCGGATGGGGCCCGCTGGGTGAGCGGCGAAGAATACACTCAGTGGCAGCAGCAGAGAGAGTTCATTGAGGAAGTCAGCAGCATCCGGCAGGTGCATAACGCCCGGTAGAGCCGGGCAGAAACCCACACGCGCCAGCACACGGCACGGGGCAAGAGCATACCGCAACAATAACCTGGGAGACACATGACGAGCACACAGGGGGAGGGGCACCTCACCGAAACAACCGCGCACGGGTGGGGCCCAGCACACGATAGGCGCCGCACCCACTACCTCAAGGCATTGGAGCTGCTGGGGAACGCATCGGCAATAACGCGCCTTGGCGGGGTGAGGCTGCTTGCCCAGCTGGCCGATGAATGGTTAGCCGACGCCAGCATACCCGCGCCGGTGGGCCGGGAACAGGCACAAACGATCGTGGATATGCTCTGCGCCTATGTGCGTCTGCCTTTCCCCCTGTCCCGAAACTGCCCCCAAGCCCCCGCCAGCACCCCCGAACGGTCGTCGGATACAGGTATGGCACGGCAACACCGCATTGATGAGGCCGAATACCTGGCGGAGGCGCAGGTGCGTTCGCGTATCCTGGCTGAGATTCGCGGGCGAGTGCGCCAGCCTCAGCCGCTGGAGGACGCGGCCGCCGGTGGGGAGGCAGCCCCAGGGCCCTGGTCGGGGTTTGACTTCGACTTTTCGGGGGCTGAGTTTTTTGACACGGTGGATTTTAGCGGGTGCTACTGGGACGGGCGGCTAACGTTCGCGGGTTCCACGTTCTGCGATGCGGCATCCTTCAGTAACTCGGTGTACCGCGGGCAGACGGGTGTGTCGTTTGAAGAGTGCACTTACCGTGCGGGCACCTGTCCCGGGGCGACAGCGCCCGTGGGAGCAGATTTTAGCGGCTCGTATTATGGCGGGTTCGTGAGTTTTGCTGGTTCAACCTACGAGGCAGACGCCTGCTTTAGCGGAAGCGTGTACTGCGCGGGGGCCAACGCCCAGGACTGTACCTACATGGCCGACTCCATATTCAGCGGGTGCACCCATTACGGACCCGTCGCCCGCACCGGCGCTTACGGCGGGTGTGTTACTGCGGCCGACAGCACGTTCTATTCTTCCGCATCATTCGGCGGTGAGGCCGCTGGATGCGCAGATTTTAGCGGCTGCGCTTATTATGGGCCCGCCTATTTTAGGGGCACGTTCCGGGCCGAGGCGGATCTCGGCGGCTCCATCTACTGTGAGGGCGGCCGCTGGGATTCTTGCGAGTTCCAGGGGCAGGCGCTTTTTGGGCGTTCGCTGTTTCTGGGGCCTGTGTCGTTCGCTGAGGCGCAGTTCGCGGCGGGTAGTCCGGTGTTTGAGCAGAGCGTCGTGAGTGTTTTCCCCGATGCTGCGGGCTGCAGTCCAACCGAGGAAATCCCAACCGAGGAAAACCCAATCGGGGCGCGTCTGCTCACCGGGGAGGAGGCCCGCGAGGTCACCCCGTGTGCCCGGGCCCTCATTGAGGCGGCAGCTGCCTTACCTCAGCCCTGTGTTCCGCACGATCATGCTGCTTTTGAACCGGTGCGGGACGCCGAAGAGCAGGTGCGTGCCTGGTTCGACTACCTGTGCTGCACAGACCCGCCGCCGCGCACCGGCAGGAACACCTTGAATTAGCGCACCGCTGGTGCATCGCAAAGGAGTATGTATGGAGCCAGATGAATTCGGGCGAATCATTGAGCTGCAGGACGCTATTGAGGAGTCCGATATTTTCACGCGCTACAGCGAGTATATCGACCGAGTGATTGAGTTCACGGAGCGTAACGTTATCCCGTTAAGCGAGCAGCCTGAGGTGCTGCGTGAGTATGTGGGGCACACCCGGGCGTACCGTTGCGGGAGCATTGATGTTGCTGAACTGGAGCGGTACCGGTTAGAGCTGATGAAGAAGCCCTATGCACAGAAGCAGGAGGAAGCAATCGCGGCGCATATGGATTACCTGTTGTGGTTCGAATTTTTAGACGGCACGACCCCCGAACGGCAGCAGGACAGCCACACCTCCTACCTGCTGGATGGCTTGTACAAGATACAGCACAGTATGGCCCTGTGTGAGGAACTGTACGCACACGTTATGGGCACAGCGTCAGTGAGTTAAAACTATAAGAAGCGATTCTCCCGCCCAGCCCCTAGCGGGCGGGTGGGAGAATCGCTTCTTATCTGGTGTTAGCCGCGCGGCGCACCTGGCGGGCTTATGCCTTGGCCGCCTGTTCTTCTTCCTTGGCAGGAAGACCAGCGGTGGTGAGCTTTGCGAGGTTTGCGGCCTCTTCAAACTCCTGCTCAATCTTGTCGTTCTTTTGGTAGGTAGACAGCGAGACCACGACGGTCACCAGGAAGGCTAGGAAGAACCCGGGGATCATCTCGTAAACCTCGATCGTTTCGGTGAGGTTGAAGACCTGGCGCCAGAAGAAGGTGACGACAGCACCCACGATCATGCCCGAGACCGCACCCGGTAGGGTGAGCTTGCGCCAGTACAGGGAAAGGATCACGATCGGGCCGAAGGCCGAGCCAAAGCCTGCCCAGGCGAACTCCACGAGCGAGAGAATCGAGTTGTTCTTATCGAGTGCCATGAGAGTCGCGATGACCGCCACAATCGCTACGCCCGCACGTCCAAGCCAGAGTGACTGGTTCGCGCTGAGCTTCTTCTTCACAAAGACACCGTACAAATCTTCCACCAGTGCCGAGGAGCAGACCACCAGCTGCGAGGAGAGCGTGGACATAATAGCCGCAAGTACGGCAGCCAGGATCATACCGGCGATAAAGGGGTGGAAAAGAATCTGCGCGAGATCCAGGAAGACTGTTTCCGCGCTTTCCTTATCGGTGAGAGAAATATCGGGGTGGGTTGCAAAGTAGGCTACGCCCACGAACGCCGTGCTGATGGAGCCTACCACGGTCAGCAGCATCCAGCTCATGCCGATGCGACGCCCGGCTTTTGCATCCTCGGGGGTGCGCAGCGCCATGAAACGCACAATAATATGCGGCTGCCCGAAATAGCCCAGACCCCAGGCGAGTGCCGATGCGATGCCGATGAATGTAGTTCCAGTGAAAAGTCCCAGGGCATCGGGACGAACGTTGGCGACGGCGTTCGTGACGTGGTCGAGTCCGCCCATATTGGTAATGGCCACGATCGGCACGGCAATCAACGCGGCGAGCATCAGCAGGCCCTGCACCATATCGGTGTAGGAGGCGCCCATAAAGCCGCCGAAGAAGGTGTAGAACATGGTAATACCGGCGACGAGAAGCATACCGGTGAGGTAGTCCTGGTGGAAGGAAGACTCGAAGAATTTACCGCCAGCAACCATGCCGGAGGAGACGTAGAAGGTGAAGAAAACGAGGATAATAATGCCTGCAAAAATACGCAGAATATTGTACTTATCGTGCAGTCGGTTGCTGAGGAACACCGGGACGGTCACGGCATCGCCAGCGACTTCGGTGTAGGTACGCAGGCGGGGTGCAATATATTTCCAGTTGACCCATGCGCCGATTGTCAGACCGATAGCAATCCATGATTTGGAAAGACCGGCTAGATAGACAGCGCCGGGCAACCCCATCAGGAGCCAGCCGGACATATCGGCGGCGCCTGCCGAGAGAGCCGCGACGGTGGGGGAGAGCTGCCGCCCACCCAGCACATAATCGTCAAGGTCGTTGTTTTTGCTGTTTGCCCACAGCCCGATCACGATCATGGCGATGAAATAGATCGCCAACGCGATGACTTGGAAAGTACTATCGGACATTTTTCTCCCTATTTCGGTGGTAGGTCATTCTTTCAAGCAATTGAATATTTATACATAAATATACGTCTTTATAAGTGGCCCGGGATACAGTCTAGCTTTCGTATCTCAAAAAACAAAGTTGAAATGGGGTTTGGTGAGCCGAACTCTGGGTATATATATGCCCACACTCGTAGATTAACTGTCCGGTTCATGTGAGAATATGTGGGTTTATCTGCCGTGTGCATCCCCGCTATGACGGGGAGGAAAGTTTTACGCGTTCCCGAGATAGGGTAAAACCCGCACAAACACATGTGGGGGTCTGAAAAAATTTCAAAGCCTTGGGGATGAGTCGTTTCGCATCATGAAATTTTAAGCGGGTCCCGCACCGTCCAAGGCTCCAAACTCATCCGTTGTGGGTCAAAAAACCGTAAAATATGCATTGCGCTTTCAAACACCTGCGCCCCGCCCGTTTTCTTAGGATCGGTGACGGGGATGGAAGCGGCAATCCAGCTCAGCACATCCGCCTCAGTGAATCCGGCCTGGCGCAGCTGCGGCAGAGTCACCGCGCCATCACGTTTAGCCAGGCGCTTGCCCTCCTCATTCAGGGCTAGAGGAACATGCGCATACGTTACCGGCGGGTACCCCAGAAGGTGTGCCACATATGCTTGGCGCGGTGCCGAAGACAGCAGGTCATCCCCGCGCACCACCTGGGTCACCCCCTGAAAATAATCGTCCACCACCACCGCCAGGTTATATGCGAATGTGCCGTCATTACGCACCAGCACAACATCATCCACTGCCGCCGTGTAGTCGCCGCGGAACATATCGTGCACCGTATACTCGCTCACCCCGGCGCGCAGACGGTAGGCAGGTGCCCGGTGCGCGTGGCGTTCGGCGCGCTGCTGATCTGATAACTCCCGGCAGGTGCCCGGGTATGCGCCCGGGGCCCCATGCGGCGCGGTGGCAGCCTGCTGAATCTCACGCCGCGTGCAGTAGCACTCGTACACCATCCCAGCCGCCTGCAAGCGTTCAAACTCACGCTGGTACGCGTTCCGGCGGGTGCTCTGGTACAGCACCGGCTGCTCCCAATCGAGCCCCAGTGATGCTAAATCCGCCAGCTGCTGCTGTGCCGCGCCTTCCTTCACCCTATCGAGGTCTTCGATACGCATCACAAACCGCAGGTTTCCTTGCCGAGCCAGCATCCATGCCAGAAGCGCGGTGCGCAGGTTCCCTAAGTGCAGGTCTCCCGAAGGAGAAGGGGCGTACCGGCCAGCCCCAGGGCGTGCGTTGGGGCTCGGTGAAACGGTGGCGGGTGCGGCGTTAAGGTGCGGTTCACGGGTCATAGCACTATGGTACTTTCCCGCTGTGTTGTTAATATGCTCCGCCGGTGTGAAGGGGTGGCGTCGGTGCTTTTCAGAATTTTCAATAGCACGCTGTACGCCCCCTGGTTGAAGTTTCATTCAAGATAAACTTGATATGCGTTTTTCCTCGAAGCATATACTGCATATCAATATGTCTGCTGCCGGAGCCTTCCGGTATTTATAATGATGCGCATAAACCGTGTGCTCTATTTCTTTCACACTATGCCCAGTATGTACCCTAAAACAGCCCTTTGCAGCCCGTAAATAAAAGGAATACAACGATATTTACAGTACCGAATATATGCTGTGGTGAACACTTCCAATAGGGATAAATATGTGAGCTGGCGCAATATAAAAAGACTGCGACATGTGTGGGCTCGACGGTAGTTCAGAGAAAAAGAAACGTGAGGTTAACGGCACAAAAACCGGGGCACACAATGGAACATTAGAAAATGTTACGAAACCTTAATACAGCATATTCGCGCAAAAACTAGCCCGGTCAAGTACCGTTTAACTATGGCACAAACTATCGAACTAGCTGACGGCGTGTACCGTATTGCAACGGATAACTATCGTCTAAATACAGGACTTATCCTCGGCCTTGAGGCCGCCCTGGTGATCGATACCGGCGCTGGCCCCCGTCAAGGCACCGAAATATATGATGAAGTGCGCCGCCTAACCCGACTGCCTATTACCGTGGTTAACACTCACGCCCACTACGAGCGTTTCTTCGGCAACGATGTTTTCGTGGCCATGGGTGTGGAGGATTTCTGGGCGCACCCGCGCACCGTGCGAGCTATCGAAAAATACGGTGAATCGCAGCGGCCCTATGTTGAGACCTTAGAACCTGAAATGGCGCACCACCAAGGCCCGGCTACCGATATTATCGTGCCGAATAAACTCACCGCCCATAACGGTGAAGGTATTACTTTCACCCCCGTTGAGTTGGGGGAGCGCTCTGCAACCCTCATCTACCTGGGGCAGGGGCACACTAAAGGCGACCTGCTGGTGGGGGTTGAAGATGTGTTATTTGCGGGCGGCCTGCTGGAGCAGGGCACCGACCCCTCCTTTGACGATTCATACCCCGACCGCTGGGTAGAGACTATCGGGGCGCTGACTGAGCTTGACAGGTACAGCATCTACGTTCCCGGCCGCGGCGAGCCGGTTGATCGGGATTTTGTGGTGCGTGCCCGTGACACTATGGAGGCCGCTATTAAGGCGATCCGCACCTCCGCGATTGACCAGAATAACCCCTCCACCACGGCCTCAATGTTCCAGCTGCCCTACTCGCCGGGTACCACCCGCATTCTGCTGGACCGGCTGGCGTTCCTTGACGGCGGTAGCGATGCCGCCGCCCAGCCGGATGTGAGCGGCTTTACCGGGCCGATTACGATCGGTAAGGCGCATTCGGGGCAGAGGTAGTTTACTCTGGCAGCCCACCCGCTGCGGCCCGCCCCAGGGTGGGCCGCAGCGGGTGGGCCGGTTAGGGGCGGTGAATGCTCACGCGCACCCCGGAGGCGGTGCCGAACCCGGCGGCCATGGCCTCTAAATCGGTGTTCTCGGTGGCGCGCACCGTAAAGAACCGGTCTACTGTGCGGGCAAATTGCTCCTGCCGGGCGAGTTCGCCGTGTTCTAGAGTATTGAAGATACTGCCGCCCGAATCATCAAAAACATGCACCTCAAGGTTCGGCAGCAGCTCTGTGACGGGCAGGTTAAGCGCCGCCACGTCGTGCTGGAAGGTCAGGTCGCCGCACAATAACCGTACCGGTGATGCGGCACCCCCCACCGTGCCGGTGCCGGTGGGGTAGTAGCCGGCTAGGGAAATGCCGATAGCGGTGGCAACCGTACCGTCAATACCGGCCAGCCCACGGTTTGCATACACGCGTGCAGGGCCCGCCTCACCCAGTGCTGGCGCGGCCCTATCAAGGTCCCGCACCAGATTCGACGACCCCACAACGAGAGCGTGATGATCGGCGGCGCATTGTACCCAGAGGCGGTGCGCTAGGGCCTGCCCGGCGGTACGATCCGCAGGGTCGGTATGTTCTGCCTGGTGGGGTGCGCTCTGTGAACGGTACTGTGCTATTCTGCGCTGGTTTTCGGCATATTGCGCGGTGCCTGCGTCGGTCCACTGCTCTAGCCATTCGGTGCTGCCGGCGGCGGCACCTTTAAGCGCAAAAATAGCTGCATCGACGGGAAAATCTATTTCTTGTGCGGCGCGTGCGCCTGGCTCATACCAGCTGGCTTTACGCGGCGCGTAGTATGCCTGCGGGATGCTTTCCCGACCCAGCAGGGCACTGATTGGCCGTGAAAGTGTGGGGTGCCCAAACAGTACCACCCGTTCAATCTGCGTCCCCAACTCGCTGCGCGCGTCCGTGCCGAGTAGCTCAACATAGTGGGGGATGGAGGTGCGCCCGCCGCGCGCACCGGAAGAGGGCTCCGCAAAAAGCGGCAGGTTCAAAGCGGAGGCGAACTCTGCGGCGAACGGCCCGGCCCCGTCCCCTGCGACCACCACCGTTTTGGGGGTTTGCGGGGTATCAGGCAGCGGGGTGCCGCAGGCGGCCTCAGCTTGGGCTGTTTTGTGTTGTACCAGCCACCCGGCTTCAATGGGGCTCAGCGCTGTGAGAGTGCCAGGGCCCTCATGGGGGGCTGTCCCTAAGTGCTCCGCCAGCTGCCGAGCCTCGGCGGCGTAGTCGGTGTGTTCGGTCAGTGAAGCCGCCCACTGCGGCAGGATGCGCGCGGTCTGTTCGTCCGGCACCAGCGGCGAGTCGAGGCACAGGTTAATATGGGCGGGCCCCAGCGGCTCGTCGCTGGCCCGTGACCAGTTGTGCGCATCCCTGCCGGCCAGAGCCGCCAGGCACCGTTTAAACGCCTGAGTTTGTTCCCCTTCGGACTGTTCGGGGTAGCGGGTCAGATCTGCGGATGCGCGCACAAAACGCCCATACAAGTTGTGCTGAAAAGTGGTCTGATTGACCCCTGTACCCCGCAGCTTTTCGGGCCTGTCGGCGCTGATAACGGCCAACGGAACCCCCGTATGGTACGCCTCCATGACCGCCGGAACATACTCCCCCAGTGCCGTGCCCGAGGTGCATACCAGCCCCACCGGCCGCCCGGATGCTTTCGCAATGCCAAGTGCGGTGAACCCTGCGGTGCGTTCGTCAACCCGCACGTGCGCCACGATTGCGCCCGCGGTTTCGGCGGCAGCCACCGCATACGCCAGCGGTGCGCTGCGTGAACCGGGGGAGAGAACGATGTGGCGCATCCCGGCGCGGATGAGCGAATCAAGTACAGAGATGGCGCTGAGCATAGAGAGTGGTGTGCGGTTTTCAGTCACCTGACTATTCTAATGCTGCCTCGTCGACGGTGGGACTGTGTGTGCCCTTAGTCGCCCATATTCTCTTGGCCGTGTCAGGCATCGGCTGTGGCATATCCGCGGTGCAGCAGCCGCCAGCACCGTTCGATGCGTTCTAGCCACCATGCGCGTGTGGCGTGGTCTGCGGCGAGCGCCTTCAGTCGCGCCTCTTCGGGGGCTACGGGCCGCACCGGTATGCGGCCGTTTTCGGCCACAAGGGGGGTACTGCTCACATCGGTGTCCAGGAGTGAGACTGTTCCCAGCCCGCACCCGTAGGGCAGTTCGGGCAGGGATGCGGCCAGGTGCACACCCGTTGCGATACCCACCGAGGTTTCGAGCGCGGAGGAGATGACGGCTGGCAGCCCGGACTGCGCGATGACAGCAGATGCACGCCGCACCCCGCCCAACGGTGCCGCTTTGACGACGATCAGGTCGGCGGCATGCGCCCGCGCCACGGTGAGCGGGTCATCAGCTTTGCGTACGAGTTCGTCTGCGGCGATGAGAACCGGAACCTGCGCATTGTCGAGTTGGGTGCGTAGCTGTTTCATGTCGCTAATGCTCCCTACAGGCTGTTCGGCGTACAGCAGGTTGTAGTCGCTCAGGGCTGTGAGTGCGGTGAAGGCCTGCGGCAGTGTCCACCCGGCGTTTGCGTCTATTTTGAGGCGGGCGCTGGGCAGGGCGGTGCGGGCGGCGGCGACCCTGGCGATGTCGTCGTCAAGAGTCTGTCCGCGTTCGGCGACTTTAATTTTTAGTTCCTGTATGTCGCCGTTGTAGTTATTAAGGACGTCGGGCACGCGGTGGGCGGGCACGGCGGGAAGGGTGGCGTTGACCGGCACCTGCTCGCGTACTGTTACGGTGGGCGGCAGGTAGGTTGCCTCTAGGGCACTGGATAACCAGTGCGCGGCTTCGGCGTCGTCGTATTCTGGGAAGGGCGCGAATTCGCCCCAGCCGTAGGGGCCGCGGATGAGGGCGCTGTGCCGGGTGGTGACCCCTCGGAATGTGACGCGCATCCCCACGCTTATAACGTGTGCGGTGTTAAGGATTTTTTCGAGTGGGGGCAGCGGTGTTCCCTCAGAGACGAACCCGTAAGGGGTGATACCGGGGCTGTTGGAATCGCCGTGGTGCGTTGATATGGCGCGGGAAAACGGCACAGTGACCTCCTTTAACACGGGTGGGTATTCCCTGCAAACTCCCAGCTTTGGGTTGAGAATTTTATTCTTTTTCATAGCTTAACCTGAGATAGTTAGGACTGATAATGCCCAGATGCGGCGGTACTGACGATTGATCCGGGAGGACACCATGGCAAAACGCAGTACGGCACATACCGCCTCGGCTCATGACTCCACCGCGCCTGATGATTCAACGATTCCCTTGGGCGAGGTGCCCGAGGCTACCGAAGTTTTAGGTGCTGAAGAAGAGACAATAGGCGCAACCCGTAACCCGTACCAGCGGCGTAGCAGCGCCTCCGGTACGGCGCAGATGCCGCATGTGCCTGATCCACACTCGCCGCCTACACCCGCTCAGGGGTACCCTGCGGCACCTCATTCGGTTGGCGCTTATGATGCTGACCCTACGGAGCATCTTCCCTATAGTGCGGATCCTCAGTTTTCTTCAAGTCCTCAGTATGCTCAGGCCCCCCAGCAGTACCCTCCGAATGCGCAGTACGGTGGCCCGGCTGGGTATGTGGCTTATGGGGTTCCGCCGCAGGCGCCCGGTGCCGCCCCTGAGGGGTACGCCGATACCGGGCGGCCTGGTACACGCATTATTCTGCAGCATCTTTTTGCACTGTTTGTGTTTGCGGTGGGTGCTGTTGCCAGCCTTTATTTTTTTGTGGGCACCTACCGTGGGCAGCAGCTTGATGAGGATGCCCTGAACGAATACGGTAAGCAGTTCAGCGGTTTTGAGGGCCCCACCTTAAAGGCTCTCGATAACCTGCCGTATGTGGTGGTGGCGTTGGCCGTGGTGGGGCTGGTGCTGGTGCTGATATGGAAGCATCATTTCGTGTCGGCGGTGGTGGGCGTGTTCACTGCTGCTGCGGCAACTGTGAGTACGCAGTTGCTGAAGAATACTTTGGTGAAACCCAACTACGGTGTTCAGGAGGCGGTGCTGAACTCGGCCCCTAGCGGACATACCACTTTGGCGGCGGCCGCAGGTGCGGCTATTTTCTTGGCGGCCCCGCGTTCGCTCCGCCCGGCGGTTGCGGTGTTGGGGTCGTTGGCGACCTGCCTGACGGGTATGGCGACCATGATTAATAACTGGCACCGCCCGGGGGATGTGGTGAGCGCTATCTTTGTGACCGCGTTTTGGACGGTGATCGGGCTGATGGTGCTGCGGTATTTCCGCCGCTCAGAGTTCAGGGGCGGTAAACGAACGATTGGCTCGGTGATTGTGCCGCTTCTGACGATTGCGACCCTGTTTCTGGGGTTCTGCTCGGTGGTGCTGTACCTGATTGTTTCGGTGTCGTCTTTGCCGGGCGGGGTGTTTGTGGCATCCACCAGTATGGTGTTGGCTGTTGGCACCGGGTGCGCGGCCGCACTGATTGGGCTGCTGCGCCCGCGTAACCGGCCGCGTCCGGCGTACACCAAGGTGTGGTCGTACTAGTTTTCTGCGGTTTTTCACGCCGCCACAGGGCACAATGCTTGTGATGGAAAGCATTTTGCGGGGTGGGAAACCGAGGCGTAATATTGGCACTGTACATGCGATATTGGTGTTTTAGAGGGCGAGCTCAAAGCCTATCCCCGTAAGAAATACCGTCGCACACGACGAAAGGTAAACCCATGGCAGGCACCCACGAAGGTCGCGTCATCATATTCCCGCAGCTCACCGAGCAGCTTACCCCCTTTGAGGATAAGCCGCAGGCTAAGAAGCTTATTGACGCTGATGGGGGGAACCTTATCCTCATGGAGCTTGCCGCCGGGCAGTCGTGGCATGAGCACCACAGTGTGCACCCGGTGGTTGTGCAGGCCCTGAAAGGCAAGATTGATTTCCGGGTGAAAGGCCAGAGCGTGATTCTGGTACCTGGCAAGCCGATCCACGTGACGGCGGACCTGCTGCATTCGCTCACGGCGCTGGAGGATTCCACGCTCATGGTTACTATGCTCACCGGTGAGTCGCATCCTGATGCGAAACCCACTGTTGAATTCGATGAAATTTAGCGGACCCACCCCGCCCGCAGGCTTTCACTCAACAGTATTCACTCTCTTCGATTCACTCCTTTAAGCGCGGAGGCGCCCCGGTTGCTGGAAACCGGGGCGCCACTGTTTAACTGGGGGTATGACCACCTGCGGTGTGTAGGGGAGCGATGCATAATCTGGCGTAAACTGCTAACCGTATGGCGCGAATTGCTAATGATGTTCTTTCTATGCTGGTAATACAACCGGATCAAGAACACATAAGACAACCCATACAAGGAGAAAAATGTCCCAGGTTATTCTGCTCACCGGCGCAAGCTCAGGCATCGGCTACAACACCGCTAAAGATGACGAACCTTACAGCGTGAGCTTCAACAGGCCGGAACCAGCTACCAGCATGAATGCTCTCAGGCGCAAAGCGAACTGGCGCGCTCCTATCTGAAAAACCCGGTGGCGAGCCTGTAAGATGTGGCACTGCTCTCTGGATATACGGAGGTTAGTTCGTTCACGAGGGCATTTAAAAAATGGACGGGTCTCACCCCGGATCAGTACCGCAACCAGCTACCATCTCACGACAATACGGCAGATACAGTGAACGATTCGTAGACCAAAGGCGGGGCGGCAGAGAGGTAGAATCTCTCTGCCGCCCCGCCTTAACGTCATACTTGGCGGGTGTGCACCGGCCGCCTCACTGGGGGAGCGCTACGCTTTAGCTTTTGGCGGATGCACCCTCAGCTGCGTCCTGCTGCGCTTGAGCAACGTGGGTGGGGTCCAGCACACGCGCTAAGAAAGTCTTGGTGCGCTCATGCTGCGGGTTGCCAATCACTTGCTCGGCGGGGCCTTCCTCTACCACCACGCCGTCAGCCATGAAGACCACGCGGTCGGCCACGTCCCGGGCGAACACCATCTCGTGGGTGACCACGAGCATGGTCATCCCCTCGTCGGCCAGCTCACGCATAATGCCGAGCACATCGCCGACCATTTCGGGGTCGAGGGCACTGGTGGGCTCATCAAACAGCATCAGCTCGGGGTTCATGGAGAGTGCCCGTGCGATAGCCACACGCTGCTGCTGCCCGCCCGAGAGCTGGCTCGGCAGGCTGTTTTCCTTACCGGCAAGCCCCACCTTCGCCAGCTGCTCGCGCGCCACCTGCTCAGCGGTTGCCTTGCTGCGCCCCAGCACTTTCACCTGCGCTATGGTGCAGTTATCGAGTACGCTCAGGTGCCCGAACAGGTTGAACTGCTGGAACACCATACCCATGCGGGTGCGCACCGCGTTAATATCCACATCCGGGTCGGTGACTTCGGTGTGGCCCACGGTGATGGTTCCGCCCTGAGGCTCTTCAAGCAGGTTCACGCACCGCAGCAGAGTTGATTTGCCTGAACCGGAAGGGCCGATCAGGCACACCACCTCACCCGGTTCCACCTCAATATCAATACCCTTGAGCACCTGTAGTTTGCCGTAGGACTTATTGAGGCCCTTAATGCTCACGGATGCCGGTGCCGGCTTCATTGTCTCAGTCATCGTCATGTTCTCCTTCACCGGTTACTTGCGTGATGCGCCCGTGCGCTTCTCAAAATATGCGGATAGCTGCCCCAGCGGCACGGTAATAATCAGGTAGCATAGGCCCGCGACCACTAGGGGAGTGAGCCCGGCACCCGCAGCGGTGATGCCTTCACGCCCGAATTTCGCCAGCTCGTACTGGGACACTGTCACGCCCAGCAGGTACACGAGTGAGGAATCCTTGGTGAGCAGAATAACTTCGTTAGTCAGCGGCGGCAGCACAATGCGGAATGCCTGCGGCACGGTGATGGAGACCATCGCCCGGGTGTGGGACATTCCCAAGGACCGGGCTGCCTCATACTGGCCTTTCGGCACGGCCTGCAGGCCGGCCCGTAGCACCTCGCTAATGTACGCGGCTGAGACCACGCCCAAAGAAAGCGTAACCGGGATGAGGTTATCCACAAACCGGATTTTAAACGCCAGGGGAATGCCGTAACCGAATGCGAAGAAGACCAGCAGGGCGGGAATACCCCGGAAGATCTCGACGTACAGGGTGGCGAGCCACCGGTAGGGTGCGATGGACGAGATACGCATGAGCGCCAGCAGCAGCCCGCCTGAGAGGCCCACAGCGAAGCCGAGCGCCGTGTAAATGAGCGTATTTTTCAGCGCGACGGTAATGATGCCGGGGAACTGTTTGGCGGCAATATCAAGGTTAAAAACCTGTTTGGTGAGCGTATTCCAGTCGGCCATGGCGAGCGCAATAATCGCAATGACTGCGAGCAGCGCGTACTGGGTGTACCGGAATATCGCCTGTTTTTTGCGGGGTGAGAGCTTTGTCTGTGCCATCTATCTGTTCGTATCGTGTGGGGCTGTGCGTTGTTGTGACGCTTGTGCTGGGAGCTTTAGCTCTTGGGGGCCGTGGCGGCGGTGCTTGAGGTGGAAGAAGTCCCCACCCACTTTTCTTTGAGCTTATTGAGTTCGCCGCTGTTCTTGAGCTTGTCGATGCTCTGGTTGGCTTTCTCCAGCAGTGCGGTGTTGTTCGGGGATACGGCTGCGGCGATTTCGTCGGCCCCTTCGGAAGTTTCGTAGGCGATCTTCAGTGAGGGGTTGGCCTTGAGGGCCTCAGAGATAACGGAGAGGTTTGCCGATACGGCCTGCACCTTACCGGTCTCAAGGGCTGAGATCATGAGGGAGGTGTCCTCATACTGGGTGACGTCTGCACCCTGGTTCTTGGCGTATTCCTCACCGCTGGTGGCCTGTTGGGCCCCTACTTTAGCGCCTTTGAGGTCAGCGGCAGAGCTGATCTTTGAGTCTTTGGGAACCAGGATTGCCTGCTTGTCTTCAAAGTAGACGTTGCTGAAGGCCATCTTGGATTTCCGGGCGTCGGTGACGCTAATACCTGCTAGGGCAATATCGCACTGGCCGCTGGTGAGGCCGGTACCGGAGTCAAGGCCCTCGAAACTAATGGAGGTCAGCTGCGCCTTGACGCCAAGATCCTTGGCGATGGCTTCGGCAATGTCTGCATCCAGCCCGATCACTTTGCCGTTTTCTTCGTATTCGAAGGGCTTGTACGGGGTGTTGGTGCACACACTGAGGGTGTCGGATTTGATGAGGTTAACGCTGCCTCCGCCGGAGCCGGAGCTTTCGGTTGAGACGCATCCGCTCAACAGTAGGGGGGCGAGAGCGAAAAGCGCGAGGGTTTTCTTGGTAGCGGTGGTCATGGTCTCTCCGTAGGTGTATGACGTTTATCGGGCTTTCTCTAGTCTGCACCCAAACGATAAAGAATGCAAGTAATATAATAAATATTCATAAAAATACTGAAAATACAGGATATGAATATTCTGAATGCGCATACTCGCCCGAAATGGCGGGAAACAAGTGCCCCCCGAAGACAGTGAATATTCATGAGTTCCGCGCCGTCAAAGGGTGAAAACACCCCGCACCCCCACGCACCCCGCCTCCTTGCAGAAAGTGTTCAACTATCCACCAGCGGTAGAACATGCCACAATTGAAGGCGTGAGCACCACAGAAAAGAACCCCATGCCCCGCAACTCCGCCAGAAGCCGCGCGAGCCTTGATAAAAAAACCGGCGACATCGCCGCCATGTTCGACACCGTCGCGCACCGCTACGACCTCATGAACGGCATCCTGTCACTGGGGCAGCACCTGCGCTGGCGCAAACACACCGTCGCCGCCGTCGAGGCGCACCCCGGCCAGAAAATACTCGACGTTGCCGCCGGAACCGGCACATCCTCCGAGCCTTTCGCCGACGCCGGGGTAGATGTTATCGCCGCAGACCTCTCCGAAGGGATGCTGGAGGTCGGACGCAAACGCCGCCCCGATATGACCTTCGTGCAGGCCGACGTCACCAACCTCCCCTTTAGCGACAGCACCTTCGACGCGGTCACCATGTCCTACGGGCTGCGCAACGTGGCTGACTACCCAAAGGCCCTGCGCGAACTATACCGAGTCACCAAACCCGGCGGGCGCATCGTCGTCCTCGAATTTTCCACCCCCACCTTCGCCCCATTCGGTAAGGTATATAAAAAGTACATTATGCAGGCAATACCGCCAGTAGCGCGCGCTATCTCCTCAAACCCCGAATCCTACGAATACCTTGCGGAGTCGATTATTGCCTGGCCTAACCAGCGTGACCTTGCCCAAGAATTCGCGTGCGCAGGCTGGCGAGACGTCAAATACCGCAACCTCTCCGGCGGAATCGTTGCCATTCACCGCGGCTTCAAACTCGCAGAGCCTAACTAAATAGTCCAAAATGTATACTACGGCCAAGTCAGCAGACCACTGCACCTTGGCGCACCCACTCACCCGGCACCAAACGCACAGCATCAATAAGAGAAGGCACAGTGAGCGCAAGCAACACAGAACAGCCCATCGCGGCAACCGAATTCATGGCGGCAGATGACTTTACTCTGCCCGCAGGGTTCGAACTCATCGCGGCAGACCCCGAGCTTGGGCCGCGTATTCTCACCTCCTTAGCGCGTATCGAAGAGCGCCTGGGAGAAGCCATCACCCAAACCGATAAGCTTGCGGATGTTGCCTCACGCCACCTGCTGCTCGCCGGAGGTAAACGAGTACGCCCGCTGCTGACCCTGCTCGCTGCTGCCGTGGACGGACAGATTAACGACGATGTGCTCGAAGCGGCCGTAGTGGTAGAACTCACCCACCTGGCAACCCTCTACCATGACGACGTGATGGACGAAGCCCCCAAACGCCGCGGAGTAGACACCGCGCAAACCATCTGGGGCAACTCCGTCGCCATCCTCACCGGCGATCTTATCTTCTCCCGCGCCTCACTGCTCGTCTCAGAGCTGGGCACCCGCCCCATGAAAATTCAGGCGCAAACCTTCGAACGCCTCGTGCTGGGGCAGCTGTACGAAACAACCGGCCCACGCGAACACCAAGACATTCTTGACCACTACATCGCCGTTATTGAAGGCAAAACAGGCTCGCTCATCGCCGCGGCGGGGGAGTACGGCTCCCTGCTGTCGGGGGCAAGCGAAGAGACCGTGCAGATCATGGCTCGCTACGGTGAACTCGTGGGGGTGGCCTTCCAGCTCGCCGATGACGTGATCGATATCGTCAGCGACGGCGCCTCCTCAGGCAAAACACGCGGCACCGACCTGCGCGAAGGCGTGCCGACCCTGCCCACCATCCTGCTCGACCGGGCCGCCGCAGCCGGGGATGAATCCGCCCGTGAAGTGCGTGCCCTCATTGATACCGACCTCAGTACTGATGATGCACTGGGGGCCGCCGTGTCCGCGCTCGCCGCGCACCCGGTCACAGAGCAGGCATGGCGGATTGCCTACGAATGGGCTGACCGTGCGATTGCGGCGCTCGCGCCTCTGCCTGAAAGCACCGCGAAAGCTGCCCTCACCTCATTCGCTCACGCCGTGGTACACCGTGAAGGGTAACTATAGGGTTAAGCTCACAACCTTAAAGCGAGGCATGCAGGCCCAAGCACATTGACCGCATGCATTAAATACTGTAAACCTTTTAGAGTTATGCTCCCGGTCATACCCGGTACCGGCGGCATCGACGAAGGAGACACGCCGCAACCAGCGTGCATCCCGATATCGGCACCGCACCCCGCACCTTACCGGCGCGAGGGGCACCTTTTGCCGTGCAAATGTGCACACGTGAACATCTAGACCGAGGTATACCAAACCATGGGAGCAACTCCTGCTAAAACCCCGGCGAAACGTGAAGGATTCTCAAGCCGCAGAGTCTTCCTGTTCGCCGCCATCGGCTCAGCTGTGGGGCTGGGCAATATCTGGCGTTTCCCTGCTGCAGCCTATAAAAACGGCGGCGGCGCCTTTATGATCCCCTACATTGTGGCGTTGCTGACGGCCGGGATCACCTTCCTCTTCTTCGACTACGCAATCGGCCACCGCGGGCGCGCATCGTCCCCGCTGGCGTTCCGCCGTCTCAACCGCAAAACCGAGTTCATCGGCTGGTGGCATATGGGCATTAACTCGGTGATCGCCATCTACTATGCCGCGATTATCGCCTGGTCGGTGCGGTACATGATTTTCTCGTTCAACCAAGAATGGGGCGACGACGCGAAAACCTTCTTCATGAAGGACTTCCTGAAAGCGGGGAAGCCGCAGCTTTCGCTCGACTTTAACCCCGGCATTCTCATTCCGCTGGTGCTGGTGTGGCTTTCCCTGATCGTCATTATGGCGCTGGGCGTGCAAAAAGGTGTGGGCGCCGCCAACGTGGTGTTTATGCCCCTGCTGATCCTGATGTTCGTGGGGCTGGTGGCGTACTCACTCACCCTGCCCGGGGCGATGACCGGTCTGAACACCCTGTTCAGCCCCGACTGGGGAGCGCTGGCTAACGGCCAGGTCTGGGTTGCAGCCTACGGGCAGATCTTCTTCTCGCTCTCCATCGGCTTCGGCATTATGGTCACCTACGCCTCCTACCTGAAGCCCAAGACCGACCTGACCGGTTCGGGCACCGTCGTGGGCTTCGCCAACTCCGGGTTTGAGCTGCTGGCGGGTATTGGTGTGTTCGCTGCCCTGGGCTTTATGGCACAGGCACAGGGCGTCGCCGTAGGCAAAGTTGTCGAAGAAGGCACCGGCTTGGCTTTCATCGCCTTCCCCACCATTATTTCCCAGGCGCCGGCGGGGGCGCTCATCGGGTTCCTGTTCTTCGGCTCCCTGCTGTTCGCCGGGTTCACCTCGTTCATCTCGATTCTTGAGGTCATTATCGCCGGCGTGCAGGATAAAGCCGGTACGTCACGCCTGATCTCGACCATGATCGTGATTATTCCGCTGGCGATTATCTCGACCCTGCTGATGCCCACCTCATCCGGCCTGTACGTGCTGGATATTCTCGACAACTTCGTGAA
The DNA here is from genome assembly GCF_003989155.1 of Rothia sp. HSID18069. NCBI lineage: Bacteria > Bacillati > Actinomycetota > Actinomycetes > Micrococcales > Micrococcaceae > Rothia > Rothia sp. HSID18069. Next base: position 92,415 of record NZ_RBMG01000001.1, read on the forward strand.
TAACTTCGGTATTCTCGCTGCCGGTCTGACCTCCATTGTTGTGGTCGTCTACTGTGTGCGGGCCCTGCCGACTTTGCGGGATCACCTGAACTCTGTCTCCTCCTTCAAGGTGGGGTGGCTCTGGATGATTCTTCTGGCGGTAGTTACCCCGCTGATCCTGGGGTACAGCCTAATATCCACATTCTTCACGTCCCTTTTTAAACCTTATGAGGGGTACCCGGCGGAGCTGCTTCTGATCTTCGGCTGGGGCATGGTGGCATTCCTCATCATCGGCTCCATCGTGATTTCATTCCTGCCGTGGTCGCATAAGTCACGCGCCGCCGAGGAACCCCCGGCACCGCCCGTTATCGGCGGTCAGCTCGCCCACACGCATGTGGACGACGCCGCGCGGAAAGCACACGCAAAAGCACAGGGTGAGGAGGCATAATGAGTGGTGCAGCTATCGCTATGATGATCGTGGCAATCCTCATTATCTGGGGCGGTCTGGGGTTTGCGCTGCTGAACCTGTACAAGCACCCCGAAACCGATACCGGCGACTCTGATGAGGCCCCCGCACGTTCGGGTACCGAGGGAACATCCGCCGCATCGTAATGGGTGCTCCGCACCTTGCTAGGATGTAAAACTAAAAGAATATAAATACATAAATTGTGCACGCCACTCATAAAACAATGGGTGGCGTGCATAATTTTATAGTCCGTAAAATATTGAAAGCTTCGCATAAAATGGGCGTTATAAACTACATTCACAGGCCATAATCTTCTGTCGTCATTTATACGCTAATCAATAAATTTACCAATAATTTTTCACCATATTCGGTGTGCCCAGGATTTATGCATTGATGCAATAGGTGATTTTTTATTCCCCGCGCTGCACAATGGGTACCATACCGGTCTCGGGGTCTGCCGTGCGCGAAAGACGCGAGGTACGTGAAGCCCGCACCGCATCGGCCGTGAAAATCACCAGCGCCACCCAAATGATGCTCAGCCCCAGCCATTTCTCGGCGCCAATATGGTCTTTCAGCACGAACACCGCCAAGAAAAACTGGATGCTCGGCCCCACGTACTGCACCATCCCGATCACCGTCAGCGGCAGGCGTTTAGCCGCCGCCGCAAACGCTATGAGCGGCACCGCCGTCACCACCCCCGTGGAGGCCAACAGCAAGAACCGCCCCGGCGCGGTGAACATTGTGGACTGCCCCGTACCCTGCACCCACACCAGCGCCAGCAGGGCAACAGGAATGAGCAGCAGCGTCTCCAGGGACAACGAGACCACCGGTGCAACCGTGCCGCCGACCCGGCTTTTAAGAAGCCCATAAATGCCGAAACTAAACGCCAGGCCCAACCCGATGAACGGCACCTGCCCATACACGACGCTCATGATCAGCACGGCCACCGCCGAGAGTCCCACAGCCACCCACTGCGCCACCCGCAGCCGCTCCTTCAGGAAAATCACGCCCAAACTCACCGACACCAGCGGGTTAATGAAATACCCCAGGGAGGCATCAATCGTGCGCCCCGTGGTGGTGGCAAGCACGTAAATAAACCAGTTCACCCCAATCAGCAGGGACGCTGCAAACAGCACGAGCGTGGCCCGCCTATTCCTCAGCACCTCAACGAACCCGCCGGTCAGCTTCAGCATCGGTAGCAGTGCCGCGCAGAAAATCAGGGAGAAAACCACGCGTGAGGCCACAATTTCAACGGGGGAGGCATCCGCCATGAGATTGAAATACAGCGGCAGCATACCCCACATCAGGTAGGTAATGATCGCGTAGAAAAGTCCGGTGCGCATATGTGATGGGGCGCGGTTATCTGCTGCCAATGCGGCTCCTTATCTACAGTGGGGTGGTTGTGCGGTTACAGCCCTGCGGTGAAGCATGATGCGGCCCGCGGGACACGTTTTCCACTATACCTATCGCCGGGTACCCGTACCACGCCTGCTGTGAGCATATTATGCGGCGTGGCTCTGTATCGTGAGCGCCCCTCCCCAGATATGCGGCAGCCGCTGGGCCGTAAACTGCGGGTCCGCTGGCGGCGTCAAGGTGGCAGGGGGATAGACGCCAGCGGGTTCGCAGCAAAAAAAGTACGCCGCCTTGCGGGTGTGCAAGGCGGCGTACCGTGTATTGTTTCCGCGCCGCAATAACCGGCGGTTACGGGATTTAGAGCCCGAAGAACCGCGAGAAGAAGCCCTTTTTCTTGCCCTCTTCGTCGGTTTTGTGCTCCTGCTGTACCTGCTCGGGGTGCTCCGGTTCGTGATGCTCCGGCTCGACGTGTTCAGGTTCTAGAGGCTCGGGCAGCTCCTCCGGCTCCTGCTCGGGGTGCTCCAGCTCTTCCTCCGGTACGTGGATCAGCTCTTCATCAATGCTGATTTCGGTATGCTCCTCTTGCACCTCAACAACCTCGGTGACGCCGGTGTGAACCTCGTCTTCGTGCACCTGAAGATCCACAGTTTCAGCCTCGTAAGCGTCCTCGGCCTCCCCATCGCGGTACGCCCCTGCGGGTAGGGTGGAGGTGGTCACGGTGCCGTGCTCGGAATCTTCGCGCGGGTCCTGATCGAAGGGTGCCTCGGTATCCGGGTACAGGTGCTCGGTGGTCGAGACGCCCGTAACCTTCTCACGCTCAGCCTTGGCCTGTTCACGCTCAGCTTTCTCCCGCTCAGCCTTGGCTTTCTGAGCCGCTTCACGTTCGGCTTTCTGGGCTGCCATCTTCTCGCGTTCTGCGCGTTCAGCCTGTTCACGTTCTACCTTGGCGCGTTCTGCCGCGCGTTCAGCTTCGGCCCGCTCCTGCTGTTCGGCCCGTTCAGCCTCAGCACGGGCAGCAGCCTTCTGCGCGGCCTGCTGCTCACGTTCAGCGTTTTGCTGCTGGGCCTCGGCGGCAGCCACTTTCTCAAGGCTTTCGCGTGCTTGTGCCAGCGCAGCGCGATGCTCAGCCGCCTGGGACAAACATTTCGCCAGCACCTCCGGGCCCACCTGGGGTTTGGCTTCTTCAATGCCGCTCATGCGGCCCTCATCAAACCATAGGCGCAATGCCCCGTCGGTGAGGGTCAGTACAGCGGTTGCCTCGGTATCCCAAGCGATGTGGAAACCGCGCTGTTTCGCGTATGAATCAACTGCAAGAACCTGATTAACAATATTCTCACCCTGCAGGGTTTGAGCGATAACGCGGCCCACACGTTTCATGGTTGGCTCCGGCAGCACCAGCTCATCCCCGTCAAGCAGGGTCCAGGCGCGCACCCCGGCACCAGCGGGTAGGGGGTAGTGCGCGTAGAGGCCGGTCACAGTCTTTGACGCTAGAGTCAGGCGCCGCGCCAGCGAATCAGAAAGCGGAATTTCGTCGGTGCTTAGCTCTGTCAGGGACTTTTTCTCGCCAGCTTCTCGTGCCTGCACCGCAGCAGAGACCACAGCGTCCGGGAAATACCCCAACTGCTGCCACGACCACACCCAGGTTCCCCGGTTTTCAGATTCGGTACCCAGCAGGTAAGGTCGAAGTGAGACCGGGGGAGTGGTCTCAAAACTTAACGACTGAGCCGTAAAATCAACATCCCATTGCGCCGCTCCCACCAGTTCGGCCACACGAGCCTGGTACTCGGTCGAGATAAAGATTGACGCGTCGATCAGTTCCTGCAGAGAATTTGTCATGTACTTAAGGTTAGCAACCTTTCGCACTAAATAAGCACCTCAAAACCGTTATTTCGCTTCGTGAATTTAGAAATATTCTTGATAACCCAGCGTTTTTACCCGCATCTGTGCACCTTGAGAGCGAAATCGTCGCATATCCGGTTGTTATTTTCGCTAAAATGGGTGGAGATAGGACGCCGCGCTCAACTCATACACTCGGCACTAACTCACCACCGCCTAAGAGGAACAAAGAAAACGAACGTATGCTACAGATTCAATCAACTCAACCTGCACGCCGAGCAGTCAGAGTGCAGGAGGCCCTGAACAACATCGGCAGCTGGCTGCTTGATGTGGTGCGTGCAGAACCCGGCTGGAACGAGCTGATTCTGGACATTAAACCGCTCGCCGAACAGACGTTCGTGCGTGTGCGCGAGTTCCGTGACGACCAAGAGTTCATCGGAACGATCGGGCCTCTTAAGGAAGACTCTCCCGTCATTGAGGAGATCCGTAAGCTGCAGCAGGCAGCCTACGACGATGTGCGCGGTACTTTCTTCACCGCCTCAATCGTGGTTGCCGCCATGAACTGGCCCAACCCGCAGTTCAGCGTTGGGGCATCCTACAAACGCGATATTGAGCCCGAAAGCTGGAAGGGTGAAGGCGGGCTGACGGCGGTAGATGTGCGTGAGCACCTGCGCCAATTCCCGCGCGCCCGCAAGTTCGTGCCCGAATGGGCCTATGAGCGTCTGGGTGGCCGCGCCGACCGCAAAGACCTTGAAGAGTTCACGCGGGAAGGCAAAGAAGAGCACGAGGTGCCAAACAGTTACCTTGTGCACGCCCTTGACGTTTTCAAGAATGATGTTCGCGAAGAGACCCTCATTAACGTGGTGCGAACCCTTGTGGGCGGGGACGTGCTGGTCGATGCTACCGGCTCCACCGTTGTGCCCCAGGGGCAGCTTGAAATCGGCCCCGAATCCCAGCTGCGCTACCAGGTGATCCGCCACGACCAGAATACTCAGGCGCTGAGCGTCTTCTCATCCTCGGAGTACATTCTGGGCAGCCCCGGCTACGATAAATCCCGTGAAGGCGATGAGCTGATCCTGCGTGAGCCCGCAATGAAGATCCTCATGGACTTCCTCAGCAATGAGGACCTGGACCTGATCGTGATCGACCCCGGCAGCGACCACGAGTGCTACATTGAGCGCGCCCAGGTGGAGTGGGTTGTGGGCGCTCCCCGTAACGACGGGGCGAAGATGGCGCTGATGAACGATAATATGCAGCAGCTTCTCGGCTCCCTGGTGGCCCCGAACTCAATGCTTCTGGTGGCCGTTGACCCGAACGACCCGATGAGCCGGCCCTTCTACGCCCCGGACGAGAACGGCAAACCAAAGAGTATGCTGGTGTTCACCTCGCCCATTGAGGTGGCCGCAATCGACCCGAAGATTACGGTGCGCGCAGCCCACGCCCTGGAGGTGCTCAAGTTCGCCATCTCGGACGGCGCGAAGAGCGTGCAGATCAACCTGTTTAACCCCAGCACCACGCTGAGCCTGAAGCAGATCCGTGAGCTCCTGGACATCACCCAGGAACAGGAGAACATGCAGAAAGAGGCAATGAGCGAGGCAGCGGTAAACATATAGCCGCACGTATAGCCTCTGCACATACTCATACTGGACGTGCCCGCCACCGAACTATCCGGTGGCGGGCACGAATCTTTACTCCTATTTGGTTTCGTTGGGATGGTGCGTGTGTACCGCGACTATATAGACCGATTGGTCTTCAACGTAATACCATATTCTGGCGCTGCCGCCCAAGGTTGGCTTATATTGCCATAAGGTGTGAGCAGCACCTTGATGCACAATAGTGGCTTCCTTACCTTTCAAAGGGTAGCTTCGTTGAGTATGTTTCAGTGGCGTTTGAGTGAGAAAATCCCACGCATCAACCATAGGGTTTCGTAGGGTGGCAACGAGGTCACGCCATTTTTTGGAGGCATCATGAGTCCCGAAAAAGAGCTCATACTCATATTTCTTTGTAGGCCGTGGGACTCTGGATTTCTTAGCCATTAGGGGCGCTCCACCCGGATAGGCTCAGTAAGCCAGTCAATGGGGTCCTGGAACAAGCCATGTTTGCGCGCGTAGGCGCTTTCTTTCCAGCTCTCAATTTCAGTCAGGAAGAAATCGATAGACCCGCCGGTTAGCGCGTCTCGTGCGCTATTAACGATGTCTTGGGCGCACTGGGCCTTGTCTTCAGCGGCAAGAAAATATATCCACGGAAAAACATCAACCAAATTATCTTCCAGCGACCCCGCAGAACGGGTAGTGGCAGCAAGAATTTGCGCGGCGTACTCGGAAAGTATGTGCCGTTTATGCTCTTCTTGCTCCGTCATGAGTACATAATTCTCCCCATCACGACGCACGACACGAACCGGATGCTGCGACGCCAACATAAATGCAGCTTTGGAATTACGGCTCAAGTCAGAGGAGGTAACTTCCTGATAAGACATCAGAGAGTGGATGTGGTTCTTCGTCGTCATATACCAACCGTAGCAGAACAACAGAATCTTTTCATGAAAAGTTCAGAACTTTTTCATATGTAGGTTTCGCTGGTTTAAAAGGCTCAGGGCCGGTGACCCCACCTCACAGAAAGTCACCGGCCCCGAGCTACGGCCACACGTAACCTACAGGAGGTTACGCTGCCGCGCCGCACGAACTAGGCGCAGCGGCGGCCGCCACGGCCTCGCGTACGCGAGAACCGAGTTCAGGGTGCACGTTCTCCCAGTACGTGAAAGCACGCTCACGAATCTCATCGGAGCGAACGGCGCCCACATGGCCAGCGATATTGCTGACCAGACGCTCACGCTGAGCATCATCCATGGTCACCTCGTACAGGGTGCGTGCCTGGCTGAAGTCATCATCTTCAGCCCGCAGGGTGTAAGCAGTGCGCACCAGGGAGCCATCAGACTCCCAGTTACCTTCGCCAGCGCGTGCCGCATCCGCATGCGGACCGCCCAGACTATTCGGTGCGTAAGTCGGAACGGACGGGTCGTTAAAGTTATAGCGCATCGAGCCATCATGTGAATAGTTGTTCACCGGCGCTGCGTGGGGTGCGTTCACCGGCAGCTGCGCGAAGTTAGTGCCGATGCGGTAGCGGTGCGCATCCGGGTAGGAGAAGATACGACCGAGCAGCATCTTATCGGGCGAAGCCGCGATACCGGGCACAAAATTCGAGGGGGAGAAGGCCGCCTGCTCAATTTCGGCGAAGAAATTCTGCGGGTTGCGATCCAGCACCATGCGGCCCACCTTGATCAGCGGGTAATCCGAGTGCGGCCACACCTTCGTCAGATCGAAGGGGTTAATGCGGTAGGTCTTCGCGTCTTCATAGGGCATAATCTGCACATAGAGCGTCCAGGCGGGGTAGTCGCCACGCTCAATAGCCTCGCGCAGGTCGCGGCGGTGGAAGTCAGCATCCTTGCCCGCCATTTCGTCGGCCTGAGCCTGGGTGAAGAACTCGTTGCCCTGCTCGGTCTTGAAGTGGTACTTGACCCAGAAGCGTTCGCCTTCGGCGTTAATCCACTGGTAGGTGTGAGAGCCGAAGCCGTCCATGTGGCGCAGGGTGCGGGGCAGGCCGCGGTCGCCCATCAGCCAGGTGACCTGGTGCGCCGTTGCGGGGTTCAGGCTCCAGAAATCCCACTGCATATCGTGATCGCGCAGACCCGAACCGGGCATACGTTTCTGCGAGTGGATAAAGTCGGGGAACTTGATGGCATCACGAATGAAGAAGATAGGGGTGTTGTTGCCTACCAGGTCGTAGTTGCCTTCGGTGGTGTAGAATTTCACCGCGAAACCGCGGGGGTCACGCCACGTATCGGGGGAGCCGGACTCGCCCGCCACGGTCGAGAAACGAATCAGCAGCTCGGTTTTAACGCCCGGCTGAAAGAGTGCCGCACGGGTGTACTGCGAAACGTCTTCGGTGGTTTCAAAGTAGCCGTATGCGCCGGTTCCCTTTGCGTGCACCACTCGCTCGGGCACACGTTCACGGTTGAACTGGGCGAGCTTTTCAACGGCATAAGCATCGTGCAGAACGATGGGACCATCAGCCCCAATGGTGAGGGAATGGTCGTCTGAAGCCACCGGCGTGCCGGTGCTTGTGGTCGTAAAAGATCCGGGGTGAATGGGGTTATTCGTCATGTCTCTTCCCTAACTCTGACGTATCGCGCGGTGTGGTGCACGCAACCGTGTGCTGTTTGGTGATGCAGTGCCGCATGAGCCGGTGGGTATCGGCGCTTTAGAAGGTGCTGCCGGTGTGCCGCTGCAGCCGTGTGAGGACTGAGCGGGTGGGCCGCCACGGCACCTTTAGCGGCTGATGCTCTCTGCTGCTTGTTTCTGTGCCGCAGCGAGGCGTGTTTCTTCTTCGGTTTGGCAGTCGGCGCAGATGCCCTGGTAGAGCACATCTGCGCTAATGAGCGCCATGCCGTGGAAGTCGCTGGGTGTTAGGCAAGGTGCTGAGCCGATGGCGCAGTCTACGTCCTGAACTTTTCCGCAGCGAATGCAGAAAGCGTGATGGTGGTTATCACCTGTGCGGGTTTCGTACAGTCCGGGGGTCCCGGGCGGTTCGAACTTGCGCAGCAGGTTTATGTCAGTGAGGTCTGTGAGGATGACGTACACCGATTGCACGGTAATGGAGGGGAGCTCCTGCCGTACAGCGGTGACAATTTCTTCCGCATTGGAGTGCGGATGTGACTGAACCGCGCGGAGTACAGCGAGGCGCTGCTTGGTCACCCTACGTCCTTTGGAGCGCAGGCTAGCCGACCAGACTTCCTCTAGAAGCTGCGGCGTAGTATCTGCGTCTGCCGGGAGCGGGCCGGTGTGGGCGCATCCTCGGGGTGCGCGCTCGGCTCTGGGTGCCGCGTTCGTGGCTACGGTTTCGGTCATGACCACCACTCTACATTTAATCTGAGTATTTCACAATTGGTAATCTGAATTTTTCATAATAAATTGATGAAAATGCGTAATGCGCTGTCGCTAAAAACCGTGTCATGGCGCCTTAAGAGGGGTATGTAGTTCAATGACCGGTGATTTATCTCTCATACAGCGGTGGATGTGTGCATGCAAAACACCCCGCTCTGGGCGAAGTCTCCCACGCGCCAGCCGCGCACCCCGTATCCTAAGAAAAAACACGTTCACCCTAACACCCCGCTGCACACACCAGCATGGGAAGTTGAAACGGGGAAGGAAAAATGCACAAACACTACAACGGCCTCAAAACCGCCCTGCTCATGGGGACTATGGTGGGGCTCCTTATGCTTATTGGCGTGGTTATCTCGGCGTACACCCGCAGCATGCTCTTCATCTGGCTTTTTGGGCTCATTGGGCTCGGCTCGGTAGCCTACACCTACTGGAACTCCGATAAACTTGCCCTGCGTTCCATGAACGCCTACCCGGTCAGTCGAGAGGAAGTGCCTGTACTCTACGACATTGTGGAAGAGCTCTCCTCCCGCGCGAACCAGCCTATGCCCCGCCTGTACGTGGCACCCACCCAAACCCCTAATGCGTTTGCTACCGGCCGTAACCCGCAAAACGCCGCCGTATGCTGCACCGAAGGTATCCTGCAGCTGCTTGATGAGCGAGAGATGCGCGGGGTTTTGGGACATGAGCTGATGCACGTGTATAACCGGGACATCCTCACCAGCTCTATCGCCGCGGGTATTTCTACTATTATCGGCACCATCGCTAACGTGGTAAGTTTCGGGGCTATGTTTGGCGGCGGTAACCGTCACGAACGCGGTAACCCGCTCGGGGCTCTTGCGATCGCTGTGCTCGCGCCGCTGGCCTCCGCCGTTATTCAAATGGCTATTAGCCGCACCCGCGAGTATGACGCTGATGAAGACGGCGCCGCGCTCACCAACGACCCGCTGGCGCTCGCCTCGGCGCTCAATAAGCTTGAATCCGGGGTGTCGCTGTACCCTATGGATCCCGATAACCCGCGTACCGCCACCACCTCCTCCATGATGATCGCCAACCCCTTCGGCAACCTAAATATTGGGAAGTTCTTCTCAACCCACCCGCCGATGGATCAGCGTATCGCTCGTTTGCAGCAGATGGCGCGCGATAACGGGCAGTACAACTAGACCTGCCGCCCCAGTGCCCGGTTGGAGTGACCAACTGGCTCAGGTTTAGGGCAGTATACGCGGCGGGGTGGGTACCGAAATGTTCCGGTACCCACCCCGCCGTGTGTATGTTGTGTGTGCGTGTCTTAGCGGTAGTTTACGAACTGCAGATCCACCTCAAGGTCTGCCGCTTTGAGCATCGCAATAACATCCTGCAGATCATCACGTGATTTGGACGAAACGCGCAGTTCGTCCCCCTGAATCGTTGCTTTAACACCCTTGGGGCCTTCGTCGCGGATGAGCTTGGAAATCTTCTTCGCCTGATCCTGGGCAATACCTTCCTTAATGGCGCACTCAATGCGGGTCTCCTTACCCGAAGCATAAGGCTTGCCATCGTCCAAAGACTTGAGCGAGATGCCGCGCTTGACGAGCTTCGACTGGAAGACGTCTAGAACTGCCAGTGCCCGCTCCTCGGTATTGGCTTTAATCAGGATTTTCTCGCCCGAAAAGTCGATCTCGGCGCCCACATTGCGAAAATCGTAGCGCTGTGAGACCTCTTTCTGCGCCTGGTGCAGGGCGTTAGCAACCTCCTGCTTATCAACCTTTGAGACGATGTCGAATGAAGACTCGCTTGCCATTGGTTTTCTGTTCCTTTCGGTTGGTAACGGGTTGCGGCGCGCCAGCGCGCACCTGGTACACATCTAGCCTACCCGCTCTGAGGCGCCGTTCACAGCGAACTATCAGGTTCGCTCGAATATTTCTCAGCTTGTTCCAACATTGGCCGCTCAAAATGGAGATATGACGACTAACTACTACACACACGATATTACTCATAACAATCCAAATGACCTGGAAACCCTGCTTTTCTTGGACATTTATAGTTCTCTTGACCTTGACCCGGCCGATATTCCCGATGCCGAGAAGGTCGAGGCCACAACGGCTGTTGAAGCTGGTGACGAGCAGGAAACCGATGAGGACTTCTCCCCATTTGAGGGCATTGGGGTGACGCTCACTGACCCGAACATTGTGGCTCGGTTCAACGGCGTCCGCCGCGATCTGCTGCGGGAGATTCGGGGCGGGATGTGCACCGTCGAACAGGCTCAGCGGTACCTTGAGCACCTCGAAATCACGCTGCTGCTTGAACAAGACGGCGAATAGAAAAAGTAGCGTTCCTCACAAATAAGGGTGCTGATTTCACACAGTTGCTATACATGCTGTAGACTTTTATCTGTTCGCCTGACGAACGTCTAACAATCATAAATATGATGGTTAGCTTGGCAGATTACCCGAGCGGCCAAAGGGGGCTGACTGTAAATCAGCTGGCACAGCCTACGGGGGTTCGAATCCCTCATCTGCCACAAATAACCCGGTTACTGCGGTAGCCGGGTTATTTTGTACCCGTTCACTACCTGCCCGAAACAGCAGGGCGATACCGCCAATAAGCATGGTGCGGGTTGCGTTCAGCACCCCCAAACCCGTTTTCATGTTGTTAACCGCATAAAATATGACGACAATACGACATGAAACCAACACATTCTTTAGTCTGTGAGTGAAATATTCGCGCTAAGCGCCCGTAAGGTGTAGCGTTATCTGCATGGCAACTATCGAAATTACCCAGCAGAACCTCCTGCCCACCGTCCAGGAGAACGACATCGTCTTCCTCGACTTCTGGGCTGACTGGTGCGGTCCTTGCAAGCAGTTCTCGCCTGTCTACGAGGCTGCCTCCGAGAAATACAGCGACATTACCTTCGGTAAGGTAGACACCGAAGACCAGGGTCAGCTCGCGCAGGACGCTGGTATTACCTCCATCCCCACTATTATGGGGTTCCGTGAGGGCATCCTCGTATACTCACAGCCGGGTGCGCTCAACGAGTCACAGTTCGAGCAGGTGATCTCATCCATCCGAGAGCTCGACATGGATAAGGTTCACGCAGAGGTAGCCGCCGCAGAAAAGGCAGAATCCTAAGCTTAGCGCAAACGTGCGCATATGATGCAGGGGCCGGTACCGTACAGGTGCCGGCCCTATACGTGCACCTCCGCCCTGAGGAACCCCGCCGAACCCGGTACGTATACGGTCTTATAGGTCGCGGTAATCCCGCACCGGCGTGCGCGGGCCGTGTCTCGGCTCGGTAGCGCCCGCAGCCAGAATCAGCCGCACCACCCGCTGGCGGTGCCCCGCGTACGGGGCTAAAAGCCTGAGCATATCAGCATCATCACCCCGCTTCCCACGCAGGGCATACCCCACATGGTGCGCCAAATGGTAGTCGCCTACGCTCACCGCATCCGGGTGGCCCACCTGAATCTGAAGCACCTGGGTTACGGTCCACGGGCCCACCCCGTGCAGCGACCCCAAGGCGGAGGCAAAATGAGCCACCGGGCCCGCAGCGGCAAGACGGTGCAGAGAATCGGCGGCGCGGGCGTAGGCGCGCACCGCGTTATAACGCGCCGCATCAACCCCCACCCGGTGCCACCCCCAATCCGGGATCGCTCCAAGTGTGCGGGCCGTTGGGTGCACACGCATCCTCGCAGGCTGATCACGGTACCCCGACTCCACGGCGGGTTCCCCGTAACGCATGAGCACGTCACGCTGCGTCTGGAACGCCTCCTTCAGGGTGACGCGCTGCTCAATAATGGCTGCAAAAACGTGACGGTCCAGCTGGTCCGAGGCGCTAAGCCGCAGCCCCGGATGTTCCCGATGCGCCCTGCGTAAGCTGCGCGGCAGGCTCGCGTACCCTGCCGAAGCGGTAAACGACTCCCAAGAATCACCCAAACCCAGCCACGCTGGGCAGCTTCGCACCAGCGCCTCCACATCGGCCCGCGCCTGCGGCTCTTCAAGAAACATTTCGGGCGATAGCCGCGCCCACGCCCGCACTAGGATGGGACGCATCAGCAGGCGGTGAAGGGCCGGCAGGGCGGGCTCGGGGGTGTCATCTGCCGCCCGAGAAAAACGTAGGGTGACCGGGAGCATCAGCTGCGGGGTGCGGGCGGTAACCCACACCATTTCGGCCCCCGGCTCCCGGGCGGTTATCCGATATGCGGCATCTGCGGCACCCCGCTGCAATACCCCCAGTGTCTGGCCCATATGCACCGGAACCTGCGGGCGGATCACCGCCTGCACCCCGATCGTCGCCTCCTGTGTGATTGCGCTGGTGCGAGTGGGTAGCGGCGCCAGCTCAACCTCTGGTAGCGCCATGGGCGGTGTCGGAAGATTCGGGGGCATACACACATGCTACCGCAGCCTCGTGCCCCACATACCGCCGCCTGAGCTTGTCACCGTGGTGCTGACCATAGGAAATGTGCACCACCGTATCAGCTGTTACACCGGGGGATAAGATACCCTTATGAGGTAGATATTCATGATGCGGATGCCCCGTGCACGGTGCGGGTGCATCCTTATCAATACGCCACTACAGGGCACCGTAGACAAACAGGCTGACAGGGGAACAACATGGCCGCAGGGGCATCCGGTACAGAGGATACGCCGAACACTCAATCCAATACTGGTAAAGCACCCGACACCACCACCGAAAATACTGCGCCCGAAACCGGCGCGCCCACACACTCCGCCGAGACAGAACCAAGAAAAAACATCGGTACGCGCCTGCGTGAAAAACAGGGTATCCTGCTGGCGGGGCTGCTTGCGGTGTGCATTTTCATGCTGTACAACTACTACTCCTCACAGCAGCTGCTGCACTGGATCACCCCCTCCTGGGATTTAGCGATTTTTACCCAAATGGCCCAGGCGTACTCGCGGTTTGAAATGCCGATCGTGCCCATTAAAGGCCCCGACTTTAACCTGTGGGGTGACCATTTTCACCCCATCCTCATGCTCCTGGGGCCGGTGTACGCCTTCTTCCCCTCACCCATGACCCTGCTGGTGGTGCAGAACGGTATGGTGGCCCTTAGCGTGTACCTGACGGTGCGGTTTGCTCAGCGCGCGCTTGGCGGGCTCAACGGGCACGTTGTGGGAGTGCTCCTAGCCGCAGCATTCGGGCTGAGCTACGGGGTGCAGCAGGCGGTCGCCGCCCAGTTTCACGAGGTGGCGTTCGCCCTGCCGTTCCTAAGCCTCTCGCTGGGACACCTGGTACTTGCTGGCACGCAGCAGAACCCGCAGCGCGCATCACATATTACACACGCCTGCTGGTGGGCGGCCCCGTTGGCGTTCGTTAAAGAAGATATGGGCGTTACCGCAGCCATGATCGGTGCAATCGCGCTCATCCGCTCCGGCTGGCTGCGTGAAGCGGCGAACACACTGTTCCCGCACGCCAGCAAGGATGTACCCGCATTCTGGCCGCGCCTGCGTGAGGTTTTTTCCGGGTGGACAAAATCGCGTGGGGCAGCCGAAGCCACCTTGCTGATGGTGTGGGGCCTTTTCTGGTCGTACACCTCAATGAACCTGATACTGCCGATTTTTAACGTCAACCACCAGTTCGACTACGCCGACAAAGTGGACCTTTTCGGTGCCCTCAAGAACCCGCTGAACGCGCTTCAACTGCTGTTCACCCCCGATGAAAAAGCCCAAAGCCTCTGGCTTCTGCTCATGGTGGGCGCCTTCCTGTGGGTGGTCAGCCCCCTGGCGGCCGTGGCGCTGCCCACCATCGCCTGGCGGATGCTTTCAAGTAACTCGTCGTACTGGCTGAGCACCTGGCACTACTCGCTGGTACTCATGCCGATCGTGTTCATGGCGCTACTGGACGTGCTGGTGCGGGTGCACGAGCACCGTCGCCGGGTTGCCGCCTCAGCACACGATAAAGCCGCTGCGGATCAGAACACCGCCTACCAGAAGCCTGAGCAGCAGAACACGGCGGGGAGCGACTGGGCGAAACCATACCGAAACGCCACGCAGGCAATTATCCTCAAAACCCCGCTGTGGCTGGTGCCTCTTCTGGCTCTGGTGTTCACTGTCGCACCGATTCTTACCGCCCAGCCCACCCAGCCGCTGGCGCAGCTGACCGACCCGGTGTTCACCACCACCGATCAAACCAGTACCGAGGTGAACAAGCGCCGTGCCGTTGATGCGGTGCCCATCGGTGCGAGCGTGGCCACCGACCTGTCGATTATTACCGAGCTGATTCCCGGACGCACTGTCTACTGGATTGGGCATCACGGCGAACCGGCCCCCGACTATGTGGTGATTGACCGCGCCGGTACCGCCTGGGGCGGTAAGCCCCCGACCAATGCGGCGCAGTACGCCGCCGACCGGTACGGGCACCCCTATGAGGTAGCTGAACGTGTGGGCACCATCGATATTGTGCGCCGCACCGACAAATAGCCTCCGTAAAATCCATGAGCCCTGCCTCTGATGCGCCCCACCGCCTGCTTCGGCAGCTGGTGGGGTGCACCTGTATCAGCTAACACTTGCCCCCCATGCCTGCCGCTGCGGTGCGGGCCAGCGTGAGGCGGCATGAGGCGGAGTAAGCGAAAGTAATGTGCAGGCTAACCCCAACCGGTTCCCGGGTGCGGTACACTAGATGACGTACGGGTACCCCAAGAGGTCTTGTGCGCCCAAAAAGAGCCGGTTCGCCAGCTCGCACGGGAGGGCGCCGCACTCCGAATCAATTCTTCACCGCCCACCGGCGGACGCCACGTTTTCACCGTGCGTGGCGATGTTGCGTGTTTACGAGAAATTCAAGGCCTGAAAATCCCAGCAGCAACCATCCCATCGCACCACCGCATAGGCAATCCGCTCTGCGCGCCACGGCCCCGTCGGGCTGTGCAAGATGGGAGTACGTTTTCCGCAGGGACACGTGGAACAGGGGAACCCCGCCCGGTGCCGAAAAGCGCGCACCGTACGAACCCCTAAAACAATTGAGGAAAAATTGACTGAGAATATCTCTGCCGATCAGGCAGACAACGCAACGTATACTGCCAATACCTCCGCCGCTGAACAGGAAACTGCGGCGCATACTGAGACTACACAGGCCGCCACAAAGCAGAACGACGCCGCGCACCCCGAACAGGGAACCGTTGAAGAAACCCACGTCGCCGCGGCAGCTACAGCCCCCGAAACCGCCGCAGAAAAAGGCGAGGAGAACGGCATTAAATTCACCGACCTGGGGCTAGACCCCCGAGTGCTCTCTGCACTCGAAGAAGTCGGCTACGAGAAACCTTCCCCCATCCAGGAACAGACCATCCCGCTGCTGCTGGACGGCAACGATGTGGTGGGTCTGGCACAGACCGGTACCGGCAAAACCGCAGCCTTCGCACTGCCCGCGCTCTCCCGCATGGCAGAACTCGCCGACATTAACGGCGTCTCCCGAGACACCCAGGTGCTCGTACTCGCCCCCACCCGCGAACTCGCCCTGCAGGTTGCCGAGGCCTTCTCCTCCTACGCAACCCACATGGAAGACTTCACCGTGCTTCCCATCTACGGCGGCTCACCCTACGGACCCCAGCTTGCCGGACTGCGTCGCGGCGCACAGGTAGTCGTCGGCACCCCCGGGCGCGTGATCGACCACCTCAACAAAGGCTCACTCGACCTCTCAAACCTGCAATACTTGGTGCTCGATGAGGCCGACGAAATGCTGCGCATGGGCTTCGCCGAAGACGTAGAAACCATCCTCGAAGGCACCCCAGACGCCAAACAGGTGGCGCTCTTCTCAGCCACCATGCCCAACTCGATCCGCAAAATCGCCCAGCAATACCTCAACGACCCCACCGAGGTGCGCGTCAAAACCAAGACCACCACCGGGGCGAACATCCGCCAGCGCTACATGCAGGTCACCCACTCCCACAAACTTGACGCCATGACCCGCGTGCTCGAAGTCGAAAACTACGACGGCATTATCGTCTTCGTACGCACCAAAAAAGAAACCGAAGAAGTCGCCGACAAGCTCAAGGCACGCGGCTTCCAAGCCGCAGCCATTAACGGCGACATCCCCCAGCAGCTGCGTGAACGCACCGTTGATGCGCTGCGCGACGGGCGCATCGACATTCTCGTAGCGACCGACGTTGCCGCCCGCGGGCTGGATGTTGAACGCATCTCCCTCGTGGTGAACTACGATATTCCGCACGATACCGAATCCTACGTGCACCGCATCGGGCGTACCGGCCGTGCCGGGCGTGACGGCGAAGCGATCCTCTTCGTCACCCCGCGCGAGAGGTACATGCTGCGGCAGATTGAAAAAGCAACCCGCCAAAAGGTTGAGCCGATGCGCATGCCCACCGCCCAAGACGTGAACGCGAACCGCAAACAGCGTTTCGCCGAGCAGATCACCACCACCATCGAAACCGAAGATTTGGACTTCTTCCGCCAGATCATTCAAGACTACGAGAACGAGCACGACATTACCGCCGAAGACATTGCGGCGGCACTGGCTGTTATCGCACAGCAGGGGCGGGCCTTCTTCCTCGACGAAGACGAGGATATTGCGCACGCCTCCCGCCCCTTCGCCGACGACGGAGACCGCCCCCGCAAGAACAAGGGCAAGAAACAGTTCAATAACGAGGGCATGGTCGACTACAAGCTGAATGTGGGCCGCTCCGCACGGGTGAGCGCTTCCGCGATTGTGGGTGCGCTCGCAAACGAGGGCGGCATTAAGGGCTCACAGATCGGTTCGATTGATATTCGCCAGCACTTCACAATTGTGGGGCTGCCGCAGGATCTGCCGCGTGATTTCTTTGAGCGTCTGCGCGACACCAAAATCGCCGGTGAGTTCATTAATATCCGCAAGGATAACGGCCCCAGGGGAGGCGGCTCCCGTGGCGGGCGCGGCGGTTTCCGCAATGACCGTGGCGGGTATGAGCGCCGCGGCGGTGGTTACCGTGAGGGCCGCAACAGCCGGGATGACCGTCGTGGCGGCCGCGGCGGGTACAAGGGCGGCGGGCACGGCGGTAAACGCTACTAGCCTGCTGATGCCCCACCTAGCGTAGCGGCTCAGTGCAGCGGCTCGGCGGCGGCCCGCCTCCTTCAGCGGGGAGGCGGGAGCACGCGCCGGGGTGGGGTATCCGAACCCCCGCACACGTGGTGCAGAACACTCACCCTGCATTTGTCAAAAAGATGAACCGTGCCGTAAACTTTTATCTGTTGCCCCGATAGCTCAGTGGTAGAGCGCCATCTTGGTAAGATGGAGGTCCCGGGATCGATTCCCGGTCGGGGCTCTCGCATTGACCTGCAAGGTTAATGTTCTGGCGGTGTAGCTCAGCTGGTTAGAGCGCACGACTCATAATCGTGAGGTCGACGGATCGAGCCCGTCCACCGCTACGCCCCGATAGCTCAGTGGTAGAGCGCCATCTTGGTAAGATGGAGGTCCCGGGATCGATTCCCGGTCGGGGCTCAGCTAAGCCTGTCTCTTCGGAGGCAGGCTTTTGTTGTGTCTGCTGGCTCTTCACTGCAAAGTGCATGTGTGCCGAAGCGCCAGGGGTGAAGGCGGTCTAGACAGCGCCTGTGCGCATGCCCGTCCTTCAGTCGTGGAGCGACCTCAGTCATTTTAATGTGCGTGCGGTGCGCCTAGACCGCCTCCAACAGCCCTGGTAGCCCGCCGGAAGACCGTGTTCCGGCGAGATATTAGGGTTTTCCGTTACTCGGCTTTCTGGAAAATTGGTAGCTGTGAAAGCAGCTCATAGCTTCGGATACGGTCCTCAAACTCCCACGGTGCGCTCATCACAATCACCTCATTCGCGCCGGTACGCTCCACCAAGTTAGTGAGCTGCCGCTGCGCAGTATCAGCGGACCCAACGATCGCCTCGGCGAGCATAGAATCGACGCGCTGCTTCTCAATAGGGCTCCACAGCTCATCCATAGCCTCAACCGGCGGGGCATAAAGCGTGCGGCCGCGAATAACACCCAAAAAATGCTGCTGCATGGTGGTGAAAAGCCGCCGCGCCTGCTCATCGGTATCGGCGAGCATCGCGGCCGCACCCACTATCACATACGGTTCAGACAGCACACGCGACGGCGTGAAATTGGTGCGGTACAGGTTAATAGCCTCAACCAGCGCTGCGGGCGCAAAATGGGAGGCAAACGCAAACGGCAGCCCCAGCTGCGCCGCCAACGACGCCCCAAACGTGGACGAACCCAGAATATACAGGGGCACGTTCGAGCCCTGCCCGGGAATAGCGTGCACCCGCCGCATGGGGGAGGGGCTGCCCAAATACCCCATGATCTCCTGCACCTCCGCCGGGAAATGAGCCGCCGCTGAATCATCCCGCCGCAGCGCCTGGGCGGTCATCGGGTCGGTGCCGGGTGCGCGGCCCAATCCCAAATCAATGCGCCCAGGGTGGAACGCCTCAAGGGTACCAAACTGTTCTGCCACTACATAGGGGGCGTGATTGGGGAGCATAATACCGCCCGAACCCACCCGGATGCGCTCGGTCGCGGCGGCAATCTCAGCCATCACCACGACCGTTGCCGAAGAAAGCAGCGACCCCGCGTTATGATGCTCGGCCACCCAGTACCGGCTGAACCCGAACCGTTCCACCGCCTGCGCCGCCTCAAGGGTGTAGCGCATGGTCTGGGTGTGCGAGCGGTCTTTGCGGGTGGGCATAAGATCCAGCACCGAGAACGGAATCTGCTGGTTAGTCATTGTGTCACTCCTTCACTGTGACGGTTAATGTACCTTTTTAGGCTACTCCCGCTTCGCGCGCGGCAACAGGAGGTTCGCCGTGGGCGGTTCCCACGGCCGTGAAAATGACGGGTGCCCCCGCCGCACTTGCGCCCCCACGTTGCGGCCAACCCGATAGACTGGTGGGTATGAGTATTAACCCTGACATTGTGGGGCGCGTGTACCCCGCCGAGGGCACCTACGCCGTCGGTCGCGAGAAAATCCGCGAATTTGCCCGCGCCGTACACGCCGAAAACCCTCTGCATCATGACGTTGAGGCGGCACGCGCCGCAGGATACGCAGACCTGATCGCCCCGCCCACCTTCGCTATCATCCTGTCCCAAGCCGCCGATGCCGCTCTGATTGGTGATAAATCTGCGGGCATCGATTTCTCCCGCATAGTGCACGCCGATCAGCGCTTTACGCATCACCGCCCCATCGTGGCGGGGGACGAACTGCGCACCGAAGTTCATGTGGATTCCGTGCGTGTGATGGGTGCGGGCGCCATGCTCACCACCCGCGAGGAAATTACTGATGCTGACGGTAAACTCGTCACCACCTGTATCTCATCCCTGCTGGTACGTGCCGACGAGGAGGGCGAATAATGTCCGTAAACTTTGCAGAACTCGAAAAAGGGCAGGAGATCGGCTCCCGAACCGTTGAGATTTCGCGTGCATCGCTGGTGCGGTATGCGGGCGCATCCGGTGACTTCAACCCTATTCACTGGAACGAGCGTTTTGCCCAGTCCGTGGGGCTTTCTGGTGTGATTGCGCACGGTATGCTCACGATGGGCACCGCCGTGCAGCTGGTGAGCGATTGGGCGGGCGATCCGGGTGCAATCGTGGACTACCAGACTCGCTTTACTAAGCCTGTGCCGGTGCCGGATGCGCCCGGCGGCGGCAACCCGGACACCCCTACGAATGCGCTGACTATCACCGGCAAGGTAGGCGCCGTGGATGAGGATGCGCGCACGGCTCGCATCGACCTCACCGTTACCGCTGACGGTGAAGGCAGCCAGCAGAAGGTTCTGATGAAGACTCAAGCCGTAGTGAAATTTGCCTAGCCCACGCGCTTGCAGTCGATACTCTGTGTGATTGTGCGTTGTTGAGTTATGGCAGGCCCGCTCTGACTACGGGGTGGGCCTGCCATAAGGTTTAGCTGACCCTAACGGAATAAAACGTGACAGACCGGTATTCTTAAAGACATGACTGAAAAGCTGCTGAGTGAGATCACCACCGCCCAAGTTGGCGGCCCTGCCCGCACATACATCCGCGCCACGACTGAAGCCGAGATTGTCGAGGCCGTTTCCTCCGCCGATGCCGCCAACGAACCCGTGCTGATCGTGGGTGGCGGCTCAAACCTGCTGATTTCCGATGCCGGGTTTGACGGTACCGTTGTGCATATTGCATCCACCGGGGTTGAGGAGCTGCCTATTCCCGCATGTGGCGGCGCGAATGTGCGCGTGCAAGCGGGTACCGTGTGGGATGATTTCGTGCAGCTGAGCATTGAAAAAGAATGGTCCGGCCCGGCGGCGCTATCGGGTATTCCCGGGACCGTGGGTGCAACCCCCGTGCAGAATGTGGGCGCCTACGGGGTGGAGGTCGGCGAGTTCATCGCGTCCGTGCGCACCTGGGACCGCCAGATTAACCAGTTTAAGACCTTCGCAAACGCCGATCTGCGTTTCGGCTACCGCGATTCAATCCTGAAACAAAACATGGTGAACGGCTCGCCGCGCTATGTGGTGCTGACCGTGGACTTCCAGTTCACGCTCGGCAGCCTGTCTTCACCCATTAAATACGGCGAGCTGGCGAAGAGCCTGGGCGTGCAGGTGGGGGAGCGCGCCGAATCCGCACTGGTGCGGGATAAGGTGCTGGCGCTGCGTGCCTCCAAGGGGATGGTGCTGGATGCCTCCGACCGCGATACCTTCTCGACCGGTTCGTTCTTCACGAACCCGATTGTGCCAGTGTCTGCACTGGAATCTTTGCCTGAGGATGCGCCGCGCTTCCCGGTAGTAACGCGCACCGGAGTGTTCGGAACCGAGCAGCAGGAGAGCGAGGAGCATGTGAAGCTCTCCGCCGCCTGGCTGATTCAGCACGCCGGGTTCGAGAAAGG
Organism: Rothia sp. HSID18069; assembly: GCF_003989155.1. Taxonomy (NCBI): domain Bacteria; kingdom Bacillati; phylum Actinomycetota; class Actinomycetes; order Micrococcales; family Micrococcaceae; genus Rothia; species Rothia sp. HSID18069. The sequence goes on from NZ_RBMG01000001.1 coordinate 113,782, forward strand.
CTTCGGGCTAGAAGGCGATGCGCGCGAGATTGCGGGCGGCCGCGCCTCGCTCTCGACCAAGCATACGCTGGCGATTACGAACCGTGGGGATGCCACCGCTGAGGATATTTTCGCGATTGCCCGCGCGGTGCGCGCCGGTGTTGCCGAGAAATTCGGGGTTGAGCTAGTACCCGAGCCGGTTGTGGTGAACGGGACGATTTAGGACTCTTCAGCCTCTTAGTCCCGCGAGCAGATAGGATTTTGACGAGAAGATAGCGGATTGTTATCTGCTCGTCAAAATACTATCTGCTCGCGGTTTGTTGGGTCTGTAAGTTCAGAAGTTTTCTTGCCATTCTCAGGGGCGCATCCTATTCTTGCAGGTATATCGCTGTGTAAGGAGCTATCGTAATGACCGTGATGACCAATCAAGAGTTCAAGCAGAACGTCAGCCAAGCACAGAAAACGGTACAAACCGAACCAGTCATTATTACCGACCGGGGCGAACCTGCATACGTGCTCATGACCTATACCGAGTATGAGAAGACTTTGCAGTCTAAATCCATTCGGAGTGGTTTGGACGCTTTGATGCCACTCGACGCCGCCGATATTGAATTAGAACTACAGCCGCGCAGCCGTGCCCAGCGTCGTCCCGTAGATTTTGAGGATCAACCGGCGGAATTAAACGGATCACCCACCCCATACGAAACTCAAACTGTGATGTGGGTGGGGCGGCGTTAATCCAGCAGGTCTAGAATCTTGTTGCAGGTTTTGGCGTTGCGCAGGGTCAGATGGTTTGCGAAGGCTTTCTTTGACATGAACTTTCCGTACTGAGCCTTTTTATAATCGGGCGTGCTGTAGTTGCCGAAGTAGACGGCGCAGGTTCCTATGTGAAGCACCTCGTCGGGAACATCCAGTGTTTCGAGCTCGGTGGCGAGTGCGTCGCGATCAGCATCAGTGGTGAAAAACATGGCGTCCAGGCGCGGCATATCCTCGTTCCACCACTCGGGCAGGTTGTGCGCATCCTCGCGGTATTCGTCAGCCGTGAGAAGTGAGAATGGAATCTCAAAATCGTAATGCTCCGCCAGCAGCTCGGTAATCTCCTGTGCCACGGTGGTTTTATCCCGCGAACTCACAAACAGCAGGTTTCCTGAGTTGATATAGCTTGTGACGTTCTCGTACCCCAGCGCAGCCAGCCGCTTTTTCAGCTCGGGCATCGACACCTTGCGCAGCTTCCCCAGGTTAACGCTCCTGAGTAAAAGAATGTACTGCATGGGTTTAAACCCTTTCTAACGATGAATGGTAAAAATCTGGGTCGAGTTCTCGGCGCAGACTTTGCTGCCCGCGTTTACGGCTCAGGATTGTCAGAAACAGCACCTGAAGCCTCGTAAAACCACGGCACCGCTGCATCATCTTCATTCTCCTGTGAGGGTACGCCGGGGGCAACCGGAAGATGCGGAATCAGCAGATCCACCTCGTCGCGGCGCAGAATCTCGGGGTCGGTTACCGCAGGCACGAACCCGGGCACCCGATCCCAGCTCCAGTAGTAGAACTTCTCGGGTGAGCTCCACGCGATCGTGCTGAACCCGCCACTGGAATCCTCATCAAACTGGTCTTTGACCCGCGCCTCATACAGGTACGGTGCCCTCTCACCGGTCGTCGGGTTTACCCCGTACCAGATACGCGTGATGAGCGCCCGCAGCATGGCTTCACCCGTATTGACGTGCACGGAAGAGAGTTGACCGTAGTCGTCGTAGAGAACCTTTCCTTCGCCCGGGGCGAGTACGGGCGGCTCGGTTCCCAGAGAATCCACAATATGCCCCACCAGTGCCTCGATATAGGCGCCGCGCCCGGGGACCTCATCGCGAAGCTCCCAGACCAGGTTTCCTTCCGCATCTAGGATCGCGACGGCGCACACCTCCCAGTCGGTGGCACGCCACGGGGTCAGATGCTCCGCCACAAACACCAAACGGTTATTCCAGCGGCGCATGACGAGCGTAAAATCTACGCCAAACCCGGGCCGCGCATGATTCAAGTTAGGCATAATCCCCGAGATGGGCATTAGCTCGGCGTAGACTTGGCGGTCGCCCTTCATAGAATCCCAATCGGGTTCGCATGCGTCCAGATACATTCTGAAGGGGGCGCTTTGCGGGCTTTGAATTAAAAACTCCCCGGAAACGAGCCTCTGCCACGGATACTGGGTGTCACGAATATCCTCACCCTGCTGAACCGTCATAGGCCAGTGCGTAAAGACCGCACCATACTCTGAGGCGGGCGGGTAGGAACGGGCGGCTTGCCGGTAGGGCGCTGTCGGCAGATGGGGGAGTATGCGGCGTACGTACTCGGGAATATCCTCGCCCGTGTCCGGGGGATAGATGAGGGGATCGGTATGTTCGAATGTGTAGCGCGCATCTTCGGTCGGAACACTCCATGCCAACCGCGCCGGAGGGTGGCAGTAGCTCAAAACCGTTGCCCGGTAGTCGGTCGTCACGTCAAGGTATGTTCGAGAACTGTAGTCGGTAACGTACGCCAGCCGAGTAATATTGTCACCCTGGCGCATATGGTATGAGTAACACTTGTCTTCGTTCAGGTCTAGGAACTCACCGTCCTCAAGCGCCGTATGCTCAACGCTGAGGCTGCGGTACAGTGCCATGAAGACCGCCTCAATATAGACCGAACGCTGCGGGTCATCATCGTGCTGCTCCCAGTGAAAAGCGAAATTACGATCCACCCAGGCGCGCGCGTACGTGCGGTCAGAGGGCTCTTGCCAGGCCAGAAAAACGTGCGCCGTGAAGTAAAGATAATCCTCATCAGCTTTGAAACTAAACGTGATATTGCCTGAGAAATACGTGTACCGATGCACCAGTTCACCCCTAAACCGATGCGGGTTTTCGGGGTCGAAAGGTTGGGGGTTCAGCTCCGCCATCAGGTGAAATTCCGAACCGATATAGTGCAGCACCCCGGGTCCCAGATACTCAGCAGGATGCCTGCCTGCGACCGGTTCACCGTTCTCAAGCGGCGCGGGCGTGTGGGCAATTGGCCAGGGAATATAGGTGACTGCGGGGGTTTCTGCCATGCCGCGCTCCTTGAGGTTGATGTCTAGACCGTTCTATCTCACCTGAGATACGCACTGAGCCCCACCCTGTACACAATAATGAGGCGGCAACACGCGATGTTCAGCCATCATAACGTATCGGCACCTGGAAATACGTCAACGCCTCATAGTGTGTCTGCGGCGTGCCCCGCGGCTTATGCACCCTCCCCTTGTCTTCTGTAACTCCACGAGCACCTGATAAACAAAGGAAAAAGCCGAGAAGGTGAGAGATTCCCACCTTCTCGGCACACTATGCTTCACATCATTCCTGCGTTGAAGGTTTTAGCAGCTAGAGCGATTTCCCGCGCTTTTCGGGCAGCGCGAAGGTAGTAACCGCCGCCAGAAGGAACGCCGCCGCGAAAACAGCGAACAGTACCCCGGTGCCGCCGAAAGAGATGAGTGGCGGAACGATAAGCGGCGCCAGAATTGATGCGATGCGCCCCAGTCCAGCCGCCGTGCCCGTGCCGGTGCCGCGCAGCCGGGTGGGGAATACCTCCGGGCTAATGGCGTAGAGCGCGCCCCATGCGCCCAGGTTGAAGAACGAGAGGAAGCACCCGCTGAGGATAATGAAGAAATCCGAATGCGAGAGGCCGTAGCATACCGCTGCGCCCGCCGAGCCTGCTAAAAATACGGCGAGGGTGGAGCGGCGCCCCCACTTCTCAATCAGGTAGGCGGCCACTGCATAGCCGGGTAGCTGCGCTAAGGTCATGATCAGGGTAAACGCGAAGGATTTCACTAGGCTGAACCCTTGCGCACTCAGTAGCGAGGGTATCCAGATAAATGCCCCGTAATATGAGAGGTTAATGCAGAACCACACGGTACACAGCGCCAGCGTGCGTTTACGCAGCGGAGCCGACCAGATGGAGGTTGCCTCCTGGGCATCGTTGGCAGGGGTCTCAGGTGCATTGTCACGGTTGGTTTCATCCGCGTGAGCACGTGTGCTGAGGGCCGCAGAGCTCTCAAATTCGGCAACCACTCGTTCTGCCTCGTCAGTGCGCCCTTTCGACTCTAAGAACCGCACGGATTCGGGCGTTCCCCAGCGAATAATCAGCGAATACAGTGCCGGGATCACGCCGATGGCAAGCGCCCACCGCCAGCCGTTTGGGTTCGGCACAACAAAGGTGCCGATAAGCGCCGCAAGAATCCATCCGAGCGCCCAAAACGCCTCCAAAATAACGACCACGCGCCCGCGAATAGCGCGCGGCGAAAATTCCGACATCAACGTGGATGCGACCGGCAGCTCAGCCCCGAGCCCCAGCCCCACAATAAACCGGAAAACCATTAAAACGGCCAGTGAACCGGCGAGTGCGGATGCGCCCGTCGCCAAACCGTAGATGAGCAGCGTTGCGGCGAAAATGTAGCGTCGTCCAAAACGGTCGGCGAGAAGCCCGCCGACGGTGGCGCCCAGAGCCATACCCAAAAAGCCGATGGAGCCTAGCCAGCTTGTTTCGGTGGGGGAGAGCGCCCACTGTTTGGTCAGTGCCGCCATGATGAAGGAGATCAGCCCAACATCCATTGCGTCGAGCGCCCAGCCGATACCGGTGACGCCCAAGAGCCTGGCGTGTTTGCGGGTGAAGGGCAGGGATTCGAGCCGTTGTGAGAGGTTGGGTGTGGTGGGGGATTCTGCTGTTGCAGCGGTTTTCATGGTGGATACCTTTGGTGCGATATTTTCTTTGTCTCTCAGCATACACCAGGTTAGGGTGTTTATGACTCAAACATAGTGTGTGAAAGTAAGCACCCTCCCAATTTGCGGGTAAAAACCGTCAATAGTGAAGAAATATTACGCCCAGCCCAGACTAGAAAACCGCGCGTCTAAGCGCCCTCCACAACGGGCAGGCGTTTTACCGCATAATTCACCGGGGCAGGAATACTTTTGCCGCGCAGAGGGTTATCGCTGTCATCGTCGGCGCCCTCCCAGAACACTACACGACGCGGGCCGCTCCACACTACGCTCCCACTGGGCACCCCGCGCCCCACCACCTTGGCAAAATACGATGCGGCCTGCGTGAGGGGGTGGTGCGGCACGAATTCCACATTCACAAAACGCACCACCACGCCCCCGGCTACCGTATGGTACGAGGCCCCAACAATAGGCTCAACGCGCTCAATGGTGCCCGTCACCTCCATCATTTCGCCCTCACTCAGATGCGGCGGGGTCACCCCCAGGCTGGTGCGCACCGCATCCAGCACGGCTGCCATGAATTCCATAAACTCCGGGTCGTCGCTGCGGATTTCCCACACCACTTTGAGGGTGGGCTCGATTCGGCCCCGCACGTAGCACACCCGGTCGTCGCCGGTGTCACTGACAGCCGCAATATACAGGTTCTCGGAGTCGGCGGAGTACTCAAAGAATAGTTCTTGGTCCTCAAAATCGTAGGTGCCCTCATTTGAGAACCCCTGAAAATTCTTGGGGTTCAGCGGGTTATACGCGGGAGGGTTAAAGAAGAAATAGTCTACGAATTCATAATCCACCTCGACGGTGCCGCCGCCCTTAAGGGGGCCTTCATCGGTTAGCGCCCGGTCAATCGTGAAAATCCCGGGGAACAGCCGTGAGGCCGGGTGTACACCGGCGTTTGAGGAAGCGGCTAGGGGCCACGGAACGTACGTTATGGTGTAGGAATACTCGCTCACGGGTGATCCTTTACGAGGTGACAGACACTGTGTTTGTAACTGGCGTCTTGGGCAGGTGGTTGGTGTGCCGCGGCACCCTGTGCCGCTGACTTTAGCATCTATAGTAACCCTATATTATATGCGCGGGCAGAGGATATTTGTCTCACCGGAGGAGAAAATATCCTCTGCCCGAACCGACACCCTCTGCTGGCGCTATAGGCGCAGCTACCCCACACGCTGCCTGCGGATCGATGAATCAGGCAGATGCCGCAGAATGGGCTGCACATGCCACTCCGGAATATCGCTGCCGGTGAGCGGAGTATCAAACAGTGGGTTCATACCGTACGGCCAGCACCGGGCGTCCTGCTCGGCGGCGTGCCACGCCAGGGCCGTATCCTCCTCAAAGTAGCTCAGCACCCGCCCATAGTACCCGGCTTTCGCGTTGCGGGTCTGGCTGTTGGAGTATTCGGTAATGTTAATGACCCGAATAATATCGTTACCTTCCCGCAGGTGATAAGAGGACACCTCACCGTCGGGGGAACGCACAGCCACACACTGCCCGTCGGCTATGGTGCGGGCGGGGTGGCGCATACTTTTATGCAGGGCGCCGATGACGGCCTCGGTGTAGTCCCGGCGGCGCGGGTTCTCATCCCGCTGCTCCCAATGCAGGTTAAGCTGCGCATCAATACTGGCTAGGGCGAAGCGGCTCACGGCCGGGTCGTCCCAGTGCAGGCGGCTTCGGGCACGAATCATGAGTTCGCCGCCTCTTGCAAAGTATTTGAACTCAATGTCGGGTGCCCACTGGTCAGCGTCTGGGCTGTGCAGGTACCCTACGAAGTCGGCATCGTGATTGGGTGTGAATATGGGCGGCACCAGGTACAGTTCGTGGGTGGGGTCGCTGATTCTTGTGTGTGCGATGCGCAGCACGCCAGGCTGCAGGTACTCCGCCGGATGCGCCCCGGGTTCGGGGGCGGTGTAGAAGACTTTATATTCGTCGGTGACTGGCCAGGGTGTGAATTGTATGGTGTACGGGAAGCTATTCACATGTGTTCCTATAACGGGTTATTTATCGGTGTGGTGATTGGTGTCATGCCCTAAATAGTTATGCATATATGATAGCTTAGAGCGGCCCGTTTTTCTGCCATATTCCTGAATAATTTTAGAGTATTTTTACGTATATATCTTTAAACCTGTCGAATTATTTGAGAGTAATCATTAATCCTCTACGGTATATATCGCTCCCTTAAAGTATAAAAATACAAATTGTGTATAGGAACGTGTGTTGCTGGCCGCGTATTACGGCCCGCAGCACACGGCTCAACGCAGTGGTTTATGCGTCTTGTACCAGCGGCAGGTGCGCAATGAGCTGCCGAATATGCTCCGGAAGGTCCTCACCCGTCAGCGGAGGAAAAGCCGCCGGGCTCAATTCCTTCGGCCAGTAGCGGGCAACCTCGCCGGTGCTCCACGCCAGATACTCCGGTTCCGCAGTGTTAAACAACTGTGCCACATACACTGGGTCCGGTGAACCAATACCAATCGGGTGCTCACAGGCCACAAGCCGAAGCATCTGCGGTTCCTCAACACGCGTGCAGCCGCCTTCGCTGAACCTATCGGCCACCAGGGTAGTGGCGTAGTGCAGCGAGCCTACGGGACCACCCCAGTCGTACTCAGAATCCTCCACTAGGTGTGCCTCACCCTCAGCAAGCTCAACCGGGGTCAGCGACAGACTCTCCACCAGTGCACCCAGCACGTTCTCAAGGTAGCGGCGGCGATACGGGTTCGTATCATGCACCTCCCACACCGGGGTCATATCCTCACCAATACGCACCCGGGCAAGAAGGTTGGTTTTAGCCCATTCTTCATAGTCGGGGCCCTCTTGCGGGGACCAGAAATAATTATCTTGTTCAGCGGTCAGATGCAGCTCAGTTTCGGTAATATCCATCCCAAAAATGAGCCCATCGGCGGCGGCCTGTGAGAACGGAAATACCGACAGGTACCCCGCACGGTACGGGAAGCCCCACCGGTTGCCATTCTCAAACATTTCCGGGGTGAGCCCTTCCCAAACCACCTGGTAACGCAAGATGCAACCCTTCTCACCGTTTTCCACCCCTTCCTCCCAGGCGAAGGGAATGTGCAGCTCCCCGGGGATAAGGCGCGCCGCCGGATGCTTAAACTGCTGCTGCCGCTGAACCCACCCGGCGGGCACGGGCCAGGGGATGAACTCGGTCAGAAAAAGGTCGTCGATCATGCTCTGCTTATTCCTTTCATATAGCGTTATAACGCATGATTAGCTGGCTGTATTGTATATGTTCTCAGGGTGCAGAATTCCCGCCAATACGCGGAATCCTCGGGCGGCTACTCGCTGCCCGCTGGCGGCAGGTGCGCACTCAGCGCCCGCACGGGGGCGGGAATCTCATCGCCGGTCAGCGGCGGGAAATACGCCCGATGCCCCGGTGCCTTCCAGTACCGGACACCATAGGAACCGGTACCCCACACGAGCACACCCGTCCCGTCGGCGGTTTGTACCTGCGCCTGGTATAGCTGCACATCACCGTCCACCCAGCCAGCCCCCACCATAAATGCGCGCACCATCACCCCGTCATGGCAATAATGGTAGGTGCCGAACTCCTCAGCCACATCGAACCTATGCGGCACGTGCAGGCATCCTCCCTCAGAGAGAGTTGGCGGCACCGTGCCGGGGATGGTGCGCATCACCTCGAACACGGCCTCAACCAGTTCGGCCCGGCCCGGAACCGTGTCCCGCACCTCCCAGGTGAGGTTCAGTGACGAATCAAGGCGTGCCACCGCGATCTCTTCCACTCCGCGCGGAGACCATACGGTCTCAGCGGCACTTGCCACCAGTAGTAGGTCCCCACACAGCGCAGCCTGCCGAAAATAGAAAGAGAGACCTCCTGCGGGGTCTTCAGGACACTCGGGCGGGACCTGGAAGAAACAGCCAGGCACCAGGGTGTGGGCATCATCGACGGCCATATACAGGCTCAGGTTTTCAGGTTTACCGTCTGCACGTTCCACATTCAGCTCGCCGGGCACCAGTTGTCCCCACAGATCCGGTGCCGCGCTCATGCGCTCCGCCTGCGCAGCAGCCACCGGCCACGGCGTGAACGTCACCCTGTAGTCTGTGACCTGCGGCGGCTGCGGATATTCGCAAGCGATCGGTGCAGACGGCAGATACGGCAGGATTTCCCGCACAAACCCGGGAATATGCTCCCCAGTCAGTGGAGCATCAAAGAGAGGGCTCATGGCATCTGACCAGTAGCGGGCATCCTCAGCCGCCACCTGCCACACCAGGCCCCCATGATCGGGCAGTACTTGCGCGCAGTACTCCGTCACTGTGCGACGCTCGGGGTTGCCGTAGCGCTGGTCCACCTCAAGAACACGGGTAATCTGCCCGGGCGCAGCAGCCGAATGCAGGTGGTATGAAATGAACCCGTCGGGGGAGCTCACCCTAGCGTATTCACCAGGGCCAAGGAGGTGCGGGGCGGTGAGCATCCCCTGATGTATGGCTGTCACGGCTGCCTCAATGCAGGCCATGCGCTCTGTATTCGTGTCGCGTTTAGCCCATATGAGCTTCAGGGCGTGGTCTATGGCGGCGGTTGCATAATGCGTTTCTTGCTCCCACAGGGAGGAACCAAACACGCGAACCAGCAGCTGGTTCTCATCGGCCGTGAAATGGAAGCACATGCCCTGCGGCTCGGGCTCATCCGGCAGGATGATTGGTGTGGCCTCAGCGCTGAAACCATACGGGTGCTCCGGGGTAAAAGTGGGTGGCACCAGGAACAAACTATGCGCGCTGCCGCCTGATGTGAGGGTGAGCAGCCCGGGCTTCAAATATTGAACCGGATGAGCCCCCAACGGCGTGCCCTCACTGTTTCTTTGCGGGCCAGCCACAGGCCAAGGGATGAAATGCACGGAAGGAGAAGAGGCCACAGCTACTGATCACCCGTTCCATGCTCGGTGAGGGACGCACCCGGGGCGGCTGGCAGGTACGGCAGAATCGCCTGCACCTTCTGGGGCAGCGCATCGCCGCTGAGCGGGGCCTCATACGGCACAATATCGGGTGCGAACGTGTAGCGTGCATCTTCGGGGGTGCTCCAGGTGAGCACACCGTCATACCCGCCGTGGTTCATAATGGTGGCCTCATACCCGCCGGTGACGTGTTTGCCCTCTGGTCCCTCAACATCCCAGCTGTCGGTAATGAACAGGCGCGTAATACTGCTGTTCACACACAGGTGGATTTCTTCCAGCGCTTGCTCACCCGTGCTGAGGGTCTGCTCCTTATAGAAATGGTGGCCTTCGGCGAGCACCACCGGGGTCACATGGAAGCTGGAATACACGCTCTCGAAAATTGCCTCAATCAGTCGGGCACGCTCGGGCAGCCTATCACGTACCGTCCATGTGAACTCAAGGTCGGGGCCGATAGCGGCCTCAGCGATCACGCCCTCCTCATCGTAAGCATATGGCTCCCACATGAGGTTACTCACCGCCTGAAGGCGCATCCCCTCACGGCGCATATCGAACATGATAGTGAAGCTGCTGGTGATACGGGCCGTGGTGGGATCGGTGGTGAAATCCACTCGATAGTCGCTGTATTGGGTCGGCTCAACTTGGTTATCCCAGTTCAGAAAAAGCCATGACTGTTCACCATTGGAACAGCTAATGTGGAATTCGCCCGGTATGATGCGTTCCCACGGCTTCTGAGAGGTGCGGATCCGTTCGGCGTGATACACCGTGATAGGCCAAGGTGTAAAAGTCACAGTATAGGTGCGGTCGGTCATGGTTCCCTCGGGTTGTGCTGTGCCCGCGAAAGACTCGCGGGGCTGTGCGGTTGGTTAGGGGGCTTAGGGGTTTGTGCTCTCGCCTGGCAGAGGGAGAAACGCATCATTGCGGGGTGCGCCACCCCGGCGTCCCACGTCTCTTAGGATACCCTTTGCGACTGGGAAAACCCTTGGTGCTCCGCACGCAACGCAATCAGCAGTGCGGCGTGCTCAGTAAAGATAGGAACGGCAGCTTACCCCTGGCGGGGCACCCTCGGCACAGCTGGCAGCTAGCTCTTGCTCTTGGGTGGGACACTCAGTGTGGGGCTGGCTTGCATGCTGCGGTGCAGCGCCTCCGCTATGGCTTGGATAAACGCCATCCTGCGCGGGTTGTCGTCACGCACGTCCCACCACAGGGTCATATCCCGCCCAATATAGGCGATGGCGTACACCCCGTTGCGGTGCTCATCCCAGAAAACGGCGTCACCTAACGCTATGATGGCCATATCGTCGTCGGTGGGGCTGTGCCATTCGATACTCACATCATGCGCCCACCGTTCGCCTTCGCCCAGCGGGTACAGCTTCCCACTTCTGGCATGGGTACGGCACACTCCCGGCCTGCCGGGGCGGGGCATGGGGTCAAGGTACAGCTCATAACAGCCCCGCCCGGGCGTATTAACACTGATCACCCCGGGTTTAAGCCGGTCTGCAGGATGCGCATCATCCCACGGGTATACGGCCAGTTCAGGGGGTACCGTCCACGCGGTGAATTCTGTGGTGAAACCGGTGTCGTAATCGGCTGTGTCCATGACTCTCTTTCTTACTGCGGGCTTGTGCTGCGCGCTGGGGGGGGGGCGATGCGCTCTTCTACGGTGAATGTGCTGACAACGGGGCGGGGTCGGGTTTTACCGGGTGCTGAACACGGCAGGATGTGGGCGGAACACGCCCGTGTGGTTTATATCATCAGCGAGGGTGATACTCACGGATCTGTAGACGCTCATTGCGTGGTTCCTTCCCGGAAGATGCGCGGCGCGTAGCGGGGCAGTTTTTACCCCCGGAAGCGGTAAAACCAGCGGATGCGCCTTATTTTAGATGGTTTGTATACTACTACCTTGTGGGTGCCGGTGCGCCCCGAAACGGTAACTTGTATTGCATATCACCATTTGTTCATAGGTTGAGCAGTCTGCACGCTCTCAGACAACGAAAAAGGAAACCAGGCCGTGGAAAAGCGAGTGAAGAAACAACACCCCTATTCCGGGTGCCGCTCATCTATCCTGGAGCACGGCTGCTGCGCCCCTTTCCTAGCGTACTCACAGGCGCCGGTGATAGTCTTACTTCAATGCCGTGTGCGCCGCCCGGCATACCCCCTCACTGCTGGAAAGAAGGTGACGCACCGTGAAAACCATCGAGGACGAAGTCAAAGAAAGCGAAACCAGCCGGTTCCACCGCTGGTTAGAGAAGAAAAAAGCCCGCATGCACGCCCACCCGGTGATGCGCCACCTGTACAAGCCGCTCGTGATCGGTGTGGGCGGCTTCTGCCTCATCGCGGGGCTGATTATGCTGGTGACCCCCGGCCCCGGCTGGCTGTTTATCTTTATTGGCCTGGGAATCTGGGGAACCGAGTTCGCGTGGGCGCATCACCTGAACCAGCGGCTCAAACGGCTGGTGCTGCGTATCTGGCACTGGTTCAAAGAACGGCACGCCGAACGTAAAGCCCGCAAAACAGAGGCCCGCAGGCAAGCATAACCCCAACCAACCCGAAGGCACGTTACCTAACATAACGTGCCTTTGCTGTGTGGCGGGAAAACTAGTTGAGCATGCTCTTGTGCCCGGTAAGGAAGAGCGCAGCTGGTGTGTGCGCGGCACAGTATATAACGTTTCATTGCCTGCGATCTGGGGGTGCAAACTCAATATGAGTGGGCGCGGTACCGTTTACACGGCACCGCGCCCACGAATACTTTGAGAAGGCTACTTTAGAGCTTTCCAACCGCGATCTTGAGCATGCGGCGCACCGGCTCGGCGGCACCCCACAGCAGCTGGTCGCCCACCGTGAAAGCACTAATGTACTGCGGGCCCATCGCCAACTTGCGGATGCGCCCCACCGGAATATTCAGCGAGCCGGAAGCGGCGACCGGAGTCAGCCCCTGCATCGTGGCATCCTTAGTATTCGGCACCACCTGGGCCCACTGGTTATCTTCAGCGATAATGCGCTCAATCTCGGCAACCGGCAGGTCTTCGGTCAGCTTCATCGTAAGCGCCTGAGAATGCGAACGCATGGCCGCGATACGCACACACAAACCGTCCATAATCACACGGTTATCGCCCTCAAGGCCCAAGATTTTGTTGGTCTCGGCATCAGACTTCCATTCCTCTCGGGACTGCCCATTGCCCAGGTCAGAGTCAATCCACGGGATCAGCGAACCGGAAAGCGGAACCCCGAACTGCGCGGTATCAAGCTCACCCGAACGCTGCTTGGCAAGCACCTTACGGTCGATCTCCAGGATTGCCGCTGCCGGATCGTTAAGCTCGGCAGACACCTCATTACCGAGGTCGCGGAACTGCCCCAGAACCTCGCGCATATGACGGGCGCCGCCTCCCGAAGCCGCCTGATAGGTCATCGAGGTGGTCCATTCCACCAGACCCTGTTTGAAGAGACCACCCAGCCCCATGAGCAGGCATGAGACGGTGCAGTTGCCACCAATAAAATCTTTCACACCGGATTCGAGCCCGCGGTCAATCACATCACGGTTAATTGGGTCAAGCACGATAATGGCATCATCGTTCATGCGCAGGGCAGAAGCGGCATCAATCCACAGGCCCTTCCAACCAGACTCGCGCAGCTTCGGGTGAACCTCTTTCGTGTAGTCACCGCCCTGTGCGGTCACAATAATCTTATGCTGGCGAAGCTCATTCAGATCGTACGCATCCTTCAGCGTAGAAGGTTCAAGCGTGCCGTCGAAGGTGGGGGCTTCACCGCCCACATTGGAGGTTGTGAAAAAAACGGGAGAAATATCGTTGAAATCGTTCTCTTCAAGCATGCGCTTCATCAGCACGGAACCAACCATGCCGCGCCAACCTACAAAACCTACTGAGTCACCGGGATTAAAATTCATAATTTCTAGTCTACCCCGTGTACCACATATCGCGTGGAACAGCGTCATAACCCCTAGTCAGTATGGTAAATATGCCTGGAAAAGGTGAAGTGCGAGAAGCGTGATGAGTTCTGGCGTAAGACGTTGTGAGGGGAACGAATGTACCTCAGACAAACGGGACTACACTTTGCCGTTCGCACAGGCGAACGTTACTGTATGGAATTTCCGCGCCAGGTACATCAGAGGCGGGCTAGGGTCTGAAATGAGTAGTACATGGGATTTTTCCCGCCCGAAGCATCCAGCAGGTAGCCGCGCTCGCTCTTCTCCCAGGCACTTTCACCCAGGATGCGCCATCGCGCTGGTTCGCCCGCGGTCACGAATCCTTCTACCGCAAGTTCGGGGGCGTAGGTATCACCCGTAATCTCGTTACCTTCCTGGCAGTAGAAGAGGGTGCGTTCGATAATCTCGACGCGACCAAAGGAAGGTAAATCCTCGCGGGAAAGCGCCTCCGCATAGACTGAGCCGCCGCCAATGATCCAGGCAGTAACTCGCTGATGTGCCGCATCTGAGTGCTGGGTAGTGTTGGGCGTTAAAGGTGTGTTGTCCGCGAGGGTGAGAGCCGCATCCAGCGACGGAACCCAAAGCGCGCCATCGCGTTTAAGAGGCGCGGCTGAATCGCTCGTAATACTGCGGCTGATGACGATATTGGTGCGCTCAGGCAGCGGTCGAAAACGCGGTGGAAAAGACTCCCAGGTGCGCCTACCTAGAATGACGGGCTTACCCACGGTGACGGTTTTGAAATGCGCGAGGTCTTCGGGGGCACGCCAGGGCATGGTGCCGTCGCGCCCAATAATACCCGCATCGGTCTGCGCCCAAATAGCGCCGAGGCACGGTCGTACGGGGGAGGGGGAATCATACTCACGCATCGATTGTCCTAAACCGCGATGGGGGCAGAAATCCCGGGATGATGCTTATAATCGATGAGTTCAAAGTCTTCATACTCGTAATCAAAAATAGACGGTTTCTTTGTTTTGATAACGAGTTTGGGGTACGGGTAGGGTGCACGCGGGGGATAGGGGTTACCTTCGGGGTCGTTGCCGTAACCGAGCTGCTTTTTCACCTGTTCCAGGTGGTTGGAGTAGATATGGCAGTCGCCGCCCGTCCATATGAACTCGCCGGGTTCCATGCCGACCTCGTGGGCGATCAGGTAGGTCAGCAGGGCGTAGGATGCGATATTGAAGGGTACACCCAAGAACATGTCGGCGCTGCGCTGGTACAGCTGGCACGACAGCTCCTTCACGCCGTCGGGGCGTTCGTGCACGTAAAACTGGAACATGGCGTGGCAGGGCGGCAGTGCCATCTCATCAACCTCGGCGGGGTTCCATGCCGAGACAATGTGGCGGCGTGACGACGGGTTCGTTTTGAGAGATTCGATCACTTTCGCGATCTGGTCGATGGTGCCGCCGTCGGGGGTGGGCCAGGAGCGCCACTGCACCCCGTAGACCGGACCGAGGTCACCATTTTCGTCAGCCCATTCATCCCATATAGTCACGCCGCGTTCCTGCAGCCAACGTATGTTTGAGGAGCCGCGCAGGAACCACAGAAGCTCGACCGCCACCGATTTGAAGTGCACACGCTTGGTAGTAATCAGGGGGAAAGAGTCACGCAGATCGAAGCGCATCTGCCGCCCAAACACGCCGAACGTGCCGGTGCCCGTACGGTCTTTGCGCTGAGCATCGGAGGCAATAGCATCACGGTTCTCGTCAAGAATTTCACGCAGCAGATCCTCATAGGGGGTTGGGATGCTCTGCTGACCAGAGACGTGATGCGCGGGTGCGGGCATGCTCATGGTGACTCCTGGGTATAGACACTTGGTAAAAATACCATTGTACTGAAGCTGGGACAGGGTCTGTATAGGGCAAAACAGCTCGTCAGGGCAATAGTAATCCCTGCCCCACGTCTGCAGCGGGGCAGGGATGGGTGGTATACGGGCCGGGTTCTTAGTCCGTGAACGGGCGCACCACTTCAGCCGATACGATGCCGCCGCGTTCGTACGTGGAGACCTGAAGCACCAGTATGTCCCCCGGTTCGAGGTACGGGTCTTTGGAGGGCAGGTGCTCCTTCTGCTTTTTGGTGAGCAGGTGTTCGGCTACCGCATCCAGCACCACCGGCAGCACCGGACGGTGCGTGCACACCAGGGCAGGGGTGCCCTTCTCGAAGAGGGACGCAATGGTTTTTGCGGTGCGTTTGGGGTGGCGTTCCGCGCCTGCCTCTGAGAGTGACTTTTTCTCTTTCACCGTCAGGGAGTACTCGTTCACGTAGGGGGCGACGGTCTGCACACACCGAAGCCAAGGCGAGGACAATACCCGAGAAGGCTCCCACGCCGTTAGCAGCCGGGCCAGCGCAAGCGCTTGCCTTTTACCCGTACCAGCGAGGGGCCGCTCGTCTTCGGCTGCTGACCAGTTGGCGCGCGGTTTGGCTTTCGTATGGCGGGCAATAATGATGGGGTGCGTGTCCAGCCCGCTGGTAGCCCACAGGTTCTCGAACGCCTCTAGCGGCTGCAGGTCTGAGGGGTTGGTGAGCATGGTGCGTGCCTTCTTAATGCTCACCCACTGGATATCGTCCACTTCGTCCTTGTCAGCGCGCGGTTTCTGCCCCGCCGGCAGCTGCGCGGCCCAGTAGAAGACATCCTTGGTTTTGCTGTTGACCTTGTACCGGGTGGTGCCCAGGGGCACCCCTAGGTGTACCCGCAGCTGCACTTCTTCGGAGATTTCACGGATCGCTGTTTCGGGGATGGTTTCGCCCGCGTCCTGTTTGCCTTTGGGCCATGACCAGTCGTCGTAGCGGGGGCGGTGAATGATGAGCAGCTCGATTTTGCTGTTGCGTACGCGCCAGATGAGTGCGCCTGCGGCAATAATTTCAGCGGCGTTTTTGGGGGTGTAGGTGAGGGCTAAGCCGTTGGGTTGGGTATGCGCGGAGTAGTACGTTGTTTTAGGCACGTGTTCCTTCTCGGTGCGTAACGGGCGGGCGAGGTGTGGTCGGGGTGGAGCTGTTAGGCGTCCGTTCCTCCCATAACTATTCTAGGGGATTAAACGCCCCGTTCCGTCACCTGTGCGTTACCTTCCGTTTACTTTGGTGGTGGGGTCTGTTGCTCGGTGGCCTGCGAAAAGCGGCTTTCTGGCAGCCCGGTATGTGTGCAGGGGCGTTTCGCAGCCAGAAGCCACTTTTCGCAGGGGTGAGCCTCAGCGCCTCAGTGCGGTTACACCTTGTCCACGTTCTTTCGGGAGCGTGAACGCAGGTAGTGTGACTGCACATCCCTGAGCGGGTTACCCTCAGCGTCCTGGTTAAAACGTGTCCAGGTGCCGTTGGCGTCTAGATGCCAGGTGCGGGATTCGTCGCTCATGTACACCGTAAACATGTCGAGCAGGTACTTAATATGGCGGGGATCTTTGATCCGCACCAGCGCCTCGATACGGCGGTCGAGGTTGCGGTGCATCATATCGGCTGACCCGATGTAGACGATAGGCTCACCGTTGTTGGCGAAAGCAAACACGCGGGAGTGTTCCAGGAACCGCCCGAGCACCGAACGCACCCGGATGTTCTCGCTGAGCCCGGGAACGCCAGGCCGTAGGGCACAGATTCCGCGTACCACCACATCCACGGGAACCCCAGCCTGTGAAGCACGGTAGAGCGAGTCGATAATCGCCTCATCCACTATGGAGTTGCACTTGATCTGGATGCGTGCCTCTTTGCCTGCCTTGTGGTTCTCAATCTCCTTTTCGATGCACTCGATCAGCCCGCTGCGTAGCGAGCGCGGTGCCACCAGCAGGGATTTGTAGCTGGTTTTGGGGGCGTACCCGGAGAGCTGGTTGAACAGGCGTGAGACGTCTTCGCAGATTTGCTCGTCGCACGTGATAATCCCCAGGTCTTCGTAGAACCGTGCGGTGGAGGGGTGGTAGTTGCCGGTGCCGATGTGCGCGTAGCGGCGCAGCTGGTTGCCTTCGCGGCGCACTACCAGGGAGAGCTTGCAGTGGGTTTTGAGACCCACGATGCCGTACACTACGTGCACGCCTGCGCGTTCGAGTTTGCGGGCCCACGAGATGTTTGCTTCCTCGTCGAAACGGGCTTTGATTTCGACGAGGGCAACAACCTGCTTACCTGCTTCTGCCGCCTCAATGAGGGCGTCTACGATGGGGGAGTCGCCGCTGGTGCGGTACAGGGTCTGCTTGATTGCCTGCACACGCGGGTCGGCTGCGGCCTGGGCGAGGAACGCCTGCACACTGGTGGCGAACGAATCGTAGGGGTGGTGCAGCAGCACATCGTGGTCACGTGCTGCGGCGAATACGTTCGCTTCTTTAGCAGTTTCGGCGGCGTTGAGCCAGCGGGAAGTGTGGGCAATATGTTTGGGGTAGTGCAGGGCGGGCCGGTTGGCGCGCACAATTGCACCCACACCGCGCAGGTCTAGGGGCGCGGGCAGCTTGTACACCTCGGATTCGTCAATGTTCAGCTCGGAGATGAGCAGGTCTAGGATTGTGGGGTTGATCGTATCTTCAACCTCAAGGCGCACGGGCGGGCCGAACCGGCGGCGCAGCAGCTCTTTTTCGAGCGCCTGCAGCAGGTTCTCGGCGTCGTCCTCTTCAACTTCAAGGTCTTCGTTGCGGGTCACCCGGAAGACGTGGTGTTCCACCACTTCCATGCCGGGGAAGAGCGTGTCTAGGTGCTCGGCGATAATCGTTTCCAGTGGGATGTACCGTGACTCTTTCCCGGCGGTGTTGGCGGCGCGTGCACCATCAACTGAGATCATGCGGTCGAGCTGGTCGGGTACTTTCACGCGTGCGAACAGTTCTTTGCCGGTTTGCGGGTTGCGCACCAGCACCGCCAGGTTCAGCGAAAGCCCCGAGATGTAGGGGAACGGGTGTGCCGGGTCTACCGCCAGCGGGGTGAGTACCGGGAAAATATCGCGCAGGAACTCTTGGCGCAGACGGGTCTTGGCGTCTGCGTCTAAGTCATCCCAGCCCACAATATGAATGTTCTGTTTTTCCAGTTCGGGAAGTACCTGCTCGTGGAAGACCTGCGCGTGTCGCTCCTGCAGCTGGTGTGCGGCAGTGGCTATTGCCTCCATCTGCTCGTCTGGGGTGAGCCCGGCGGCGGATGGTACGGCGAGCCCGGTGGCGATACGGCGTTTGAGCCCGGCCACTCGCACCATGAAGAATTCGTCAAGGTTCGAGGCCACGATAGAAAGAAAATTCAGCCGTTCCAGCAGGTACAGGTCGGGGTCTTCGGCGAGTTCGAGTACGCGCGTATTAAAGTCGAGCCAGCTGCTTTCGCGGTCGAGGAACCGTTCGGTGCCGAAATCGCCTTCAAGGCTGGGCAGGGTGATTTTTTCGCCTGCTTCGATGCGGTCGCTGCGTGTTTCGGCGCGCTCAATCTTTGAGACGTCGTTCCCGATGTGAATCACCCCGGTGACGGGTGCGGGCTCTTTGGTTTTCTTTTGCGGGGTTTTAGGTGCCACAGTGTTCCTTTCGGTCGATCATATTTTTCGGTGTTCCTCTAACCGGGGGCCTCATCGCCCTCCGGTAAAGGAACGAACGTTCTTTACAGGTGCGGGTGGGTTTACCTGTGCAGCGCCGCTTATTCGCCTGATGCCGGGCGGGCTGGGGCGTACATGCGGTCAATAGTTGCCACCGCAAAGCCCAGCGACTCGTACAGCGCCACCGCCGGGGCGTTGTCTGCATCCACGTACAGTTCGATGGACCGCAGCGGCACGTTGTGTTCGTCATGCGCCAGCGCCAGGTACGCCAGCCCGCGCAGCACCAGGGTGCGGCCCAAGCCGCCGCCTTGAGCACTCGGGCTAACACCTACCACGTAGATTTCACCGGCTGGTGACAGTGCCGTGGCGGGCTGAGAGCGCGGTATTTTCGTCCACGTGAATGCGGCGATGCTGCTGGGGTTTTCACGGTCGCTGGCAATGAAGAACCCTTCGGGGCGGAACCAGTCGGCACCGGTGCGTTCACGCAGGTCTGCGAGGGTCAGCCGCCCCTGCTCGGGGTGGTGGGCGAATGCCTGGGCGTTGACCCGCAGCCAGGGCTGCTCGTCGTCACGGGTGTAGGTGCGCAGCAGCAGGTCATCGGGCAGCTGGCGGGCGTCGGATGCCTCCACCAGGTTCTCCCGTGTCTGCGGATCCAGCGGCAGCACCATCTTGTACAGCACCCGCACCGGTTTGAACCCTTCAGCTTTCGCCAGCGCATTCGCAGGTGACTCAATACCGGTGTCCTGCGCGCTGCCGTGCACCCACAGGTTGTACAGGGAAGCTTCGGCCCCGAGCTCAGCGATCGCCAGTTCGAAGAATTCCTGACCCAGGTGCACGCCCCGCGCATCCGGGTGAACAGCCGCCTCAATGACCCCCGGAACCGTGTCCTGCTGCCCGCCGGATGCGGGTACCGCCACCAGCGCCGCCGCAAGGTACCCGGCTCGCTCCAGCACAAATACGCGCGGAGGCACCGCATCGTGCGTGGCGAGCGCCTTACTCAGCTCAATGCGGGTCTGTTCGGAGAAGGCAGGGGTGCCGTCGTGCGCCTGCACTGTGGCGGCAAAGTCATCGAACCGCGCCAAGAACTCGTCACTGAGCACGGGCTGAGTGAAAGAGACCGCTTCGGGGGTGAACTGCTCTGGTGCCATGTACGCCTTCTTTCCGCTGTGCCTTCTGTGTTTAACTCTATCGGTTTTCTGTGCGGTTTGGTGACGGTTGAGGGGTGTATTACCCTGCGCTGAATCCCGGTGTATGCGGTGTGCTGCGGCGGCGGGTTAGCGCTGGGCGTTAAAGCTGTACCCCACGTTGCGTACGGTTGAGATCATCTGCTCATATTCGGTGCCGAGCTTAGAGCGCAGCCGCCGCACGTGCACATCCACGGTGCGGGTGCCGCCATAGTAGGCGTCGTACCCCCACACCTCCGAGAGCAGCTGGGCGCGGGTGAACACCCGGCCGGGGTATTGCGCCATGAACTTCAGCAGCTCAAACTCTTTGAACGTGAGGTTCAGTGCGACGCCGTTGAGGTACGCCGAGTACGCTGGGGCATCAATATACAGGGCCCCTACCCGGATGATTTGTGCGGAGCTTTCGGTGTCTGCGGAAGATTCCGGGGAGGTGACGACCAGGCGCAGGCGTGCATCCAGCTCGGATGGAGACACCTGATCGAGCACAATATCGTCCACCATCCATACTGAAGAGACAGCCGCCATCCCGCCTTCGGTGAGCACCATCATGAGCGGGACGTCTAATCCCGCCGTTTTGAGCGCCTGCGCCGTGTTGCGTGCCTCAATGAGTTTGCGGCGGGCATCAATCATCACAACATCGTGGTGCGCCGTCTCAAAACGTTTCGCGGAGGTAGCCAGGGGGTACAGGTCCACGCGGTGGCTGAGCACGCTCAGGGCGGCGATATCGGACTGCTCGCCGGAAGCGTCGCTCAGTAGCGTAATGCGGTACATGGGCCCTCCTGGGTTTTACCTGGTAGAACACCATTTTACCCGTCGGGGTGTGAACCCCCTGTACGAACGCTGTGCGCGCTACCCGGTGCGGCCGGTTAAGAGGTGGGCCTGTTCGGCGGCGGTGCGGGCCAAGGGGCTGGTTGAGTTACCTGAAATAACCTGAGGTTAACATTAGGGCCGGGCGCGCATTCGCTGTGATATTTTTTAAGCATGGATAACATTTTTGCTCTTGAAATCTTCTTTATCTGCCTGCTGGGCTTGGCATCTATCTGCATCGCAATTGGTGCGCTGAAGGTGCTTCTGGGCCTGTACCGCGGCCAGAAGTAAACCTGTACGCAGTGAACACGGGGCACACCGTTCGTGCCCTGCTGGTTTGTGTGGGTTTATGCGGCGCTAAGGGCTGTAACGGTGCGGTTCATGACGGCTCGGGTGCGGCTGCCAGCTGGCGGGGTGCAGCCCCTTATCGCAACCCCCTCAGAATGGCTTGATACCGTGATGATGTGCGTGCTGGCCCTTACACTGGGTGAGCTTTAGAACGTGAGACGTAGACGTCTGGGGCGGTTATTCCGGTAGGGAAATTAGCTGCCTCACATGGTAGGGTGTGCCCGCACACTGTTAGACTGGTGTGTATGGCAATTGAAATTCCAAGCAACTTAACCCCTGAACTTGTGCCTTTCTCGTGGCTCCTTGGAACCTGGGAGGGCACCGGTACCATCTGGTACAAAGAGCAGGAGAAAACCCCTTTTGGCCAGATTATTACCTTCACCCAAGACGGCCTGCCGTACCTGGAATACCGAGCAGAGTCGTTCCTGCTGGACGATAGCGGGCAGAAGCTGCGCCCCATCACTATAGAAACAGGGTTCTGGCAGATTGACCGCCCCCTCACCGACGCGGATGGCGGGTTTGGGCTGGTGCCTAAAGACATTGTTCCCGCTTTCGCCGACGCGGAATCGGTCGAAACCCTCCGCAACGAAGATGACGGATTTAACCTGATCGCCACTATCGCGCACCCCGGCGGCATCAGTGAAAACTATGTGGGCATGGTCAAAGGCCCCGTGGTGCGTATGCAGACGGCAAACCTGATTCGTGACGATATTTCCCACCAGTACGCCGGTTCGGTGCGCCTGTGGGGGCTGGTGAACGGCAACCTCATGTGGGACTGGGAGATCGCAGACGACGAAGGGAACCTGCACAAGCACGCCTCCGCAGAACTGCGAAAAACCTCATCCATGTCCGGAGATTCGCTGGGCACAGGCATGTTTGGTTCCCTCGACGACGGCGCAGAAGAAGGCCCCACCGAAAACTAGGACTACGCCACACAGTATAGAACCCGCACACCCGCCGCCCCGCTGCGGTGTGCGGGTTTTGCAGACCGCCTGGCCGTCACTCACGATCAGAAAGCATGAGAGGAACACCATGAGTACCGCCGAAAATATTGCCGCCGATGCGCCCGAATACACCCCTATACCCAGCCCCCTCATGCAGGTGCACGGTGCCTTCGCCGCAGATGGGCCGGATGCGGGCGTCGCGGCGCACTACGGCAATCCCCTCGCCGAACAGCGTGCTTTAGTCCGCGACCGTGGAGCCACAACGGGGGACCCTGTAGTCGTGGACCGCTCCTCCCTTGGCGTCGTGAGGGTCTCGGGGCCCGACCGCGCCAGCTGGCTCACTTCCCTCGCATCCCAAGTCTTGACCGGCATGAACCCGGGGGACAGCCGCGAATTTTTGCTGCTTTCCCCGCAGGGACGCATCGAATATGCACCCGCCGCCATCGAGGACGGGCAGGCGCTCTGGCTCATCGTCGAAGGTGCACAGGCGGAACCGCTCACCGACTACCTGAACCGCATGAAATTCATGCTCCGCGTCGATATTGAAAACATGAGCGGAGAGTACGCCGTCGTTGAGACCGCCCGAAACCCGCGCGGAAAACAGGGGACGATCCATCCTGCCTTTGCGGATGCCCTGATCTGGCGCGACCCGTGGACGGCGCTCGTCGAAGGCGGCTACCATTACAGCGCAACGCCTGATGCGCATCCCGGTACCGACTACGAACGGTACCTGAGCATTATTCCCCGCGAAAAGCTCACCACCCTCACGGAAGGCGCTCAGCTGGCGGGCGTCTGGGCGGCTGAGGCGCTGCGCATCGAAGCCTGGCGCCCGCGCGCAGGCACCGAAGTTGATAATAAAACCATTCCGCAAGAGCTGGATTACACCCGCACCGCCGTGCACTTCGAGAAGGGGTGCTACAAGGGGCAGGAAACCGTTGCGCGTGTGCACAACCTGGGGCATCCGCCGCGCCGCCTGGTCTTTCTCGACCTTGACGGCTCTGAGCACACCCTGCCTGCAGCGGGCAGCGAACTCTTTGTAGAGGGTAAACCCCGTGCGGTGGGGCGCATCACCTCGGTGGCGCTGCACCATGAGGCGGGTCCCATAGCGCTCGCCGTCATTAAGCGGGCTGTGGATCCTGCGGCTCCTCTGCGTGCGGTAGATACCGGAGAGGCCGCAACCGCTGAATCCTCAGCCCCCGCGACCGAATACGCTGCGGCGCAGACTCTCATCGTCTCTCCCGAGGCTGGCGAAATCGCCCGCAAATCCGTTGCGGGGCAAGACTTCCTCAAACGCTAGGAGCCTTCCGGCTTGCTGGGCAGGCTGTGCGCTGGCGAACAGGATTGCTACTTCTGAAACTTCACTATATAACGGTGATCGTCAGATGGCCGTGGTACATTCAGGTACATGAGTGAACAGACTTCCGGGCACCACGACGATTCTTATCAGCCACACCGGTCAGAAAGCCACACGGAAAAACACCAAGAGCCAACGTTTCAGCCATCCGCACCTGGCGGGAACTACTCTGACGCTGTACAACAGGGTGCAAGGCGTGAGGTGCAACAGCCTCCAGCTGCTAAGGTACGCCCGCGCACACCGCTGAAATGGCTCTACGGTGTGCGCATCGCTATTTTTGTGATCTTACTGGTGATAAATGTCGTGTCCACGGTGGAGTTTCTTATATTTATTCTGGCGCAGGACTCCAATGGATATGGTCCAAGGACAGAGACCTACCTTCAGTGGGCCATGCCTTCGTTTCTGATTTCGGCAGTGTATACGGCGTATCTGGTAGCACAGATTATTGCCGCTATCCTGTACCTGCGTAACCGAGCTCTCGTGTACATTATCGTGGTCAATATTATTGGTGCGCTGTGGGGCCTGTACGGAACTGCTCGTCTGGTGTACCAAATAATCTCTGGGACAGCGTTCTTCACGGAGCAGGACCCGCAGATGCTGCTGGCCTTCACAGCCGACAAAATCGATATAGTGCTGTGCTTCCTTTTTGCGACGCTGGCTATTATGACGTTCAAAAAACGCCGTACCCAGCCACAGCCGTCCACGGAAAACACCCCGACGTCACTGTAGCGTCACAGGCTGCTCGCAAACCTCTGTGACGCTACAGTATTTTCGCCCACTGGCGGGGTTAGCGGCCCCGTACCCGTCGTAAAGACGGCCGCGCGCTAGTACGTATCGGCTAGTGCTTGTACCGGTAGATAAACGCGGCCATCGCATCACGGTGAATCGGGGCGCCCGGCGAAAAATCACCGGGCGCCCTCTCTGCATTCAATATATCTGTGTGTTCGATGGCCCTAACCCACTCGTTAGGGGCCAGCGTCTAGCGGCCGAACAGTACGGCCGCCTCGTCCCAGCGTTCCTGCGGTACCATTTTCAGCCCGTCAAGTGCCTCCTCAAGCGGAACGTACACAATATTGGTGGCCTGCAGCGACACCATCTTGCCCCAGAGCTTCTGGTTCACCATATCCACCGCGCCCATACCCAGGCGGGTTGCCAGCACCCGGTCAAAACCGGTTGGTGCGCCACCGCGCTGAATATGCCCCAGGATGGTGTTGCGGGTTTCAATACCGGTGCGGGCCTCAATCTCGTGGGTAATGTATTCACCGATACCACCCAGGCGGGGCCGCCCGTCTTTTTCGGTACCCTTATTCGCCATGACCTCGTCAGAGCCTTCGGGGATGAACCCTTCCGCAACCACCACCAGGGGGGAGCGGCCACGGTCATGTACCTCTTTCACCCACTGGCAGACCTCGTCCATTGACACCTTCACCTCGGGGATGAGAATCGCGTGTGCGCCGGAGGCCATGCCGGAGTTCAATGCGATCCACCCCACGTGACGGCCCATCACCTCGGCCACCATGCACCGATGGTGTGACTCGCCGGTGGTGCGAATACGGTCCATTGCCTCAGTCGCAATGGAAACAGCCGTGTCAAACCCAAACGTGTAATCGGTGGCGCGCAGGTCATTATCAATAGTTTTTGGCACGCCAATAACAGGAAGACCCGCATCAGCCAGGCGCTTGGCCCCGGCCAGGGTGCCTTCACCGCCAATGGCGACGATCGCATCAATATGGTGGCGTTCGAGCATGATCTCGATCTTCTCGGGGCCGCCATTGGGGCCGTCGAAGGGGTTGGTGCGGGAGGTCCCAATAATGGTGCCGCCCTGGCTGGCCAGGCCGCGCACCTTAGTGCGGGGCAGATCCATGAAATCCCCATCGACGACGCCACGCCAGCCGTCGCGGAACCCCACGAACTCGTAACCGTAGTGTTTAATGCCTTTGAGCACGGCGCCGCGGATAACAGCGTTAAGGCCGGGGCAGTCGCCGCCGGAGGTGAGCAGACCGATTTTCATGATGGCTCCTTGGGTTGGCGCCCGCAGGTGTTGGGTTTAGGCGCGCGGTCATATAATGATGGCCTCCGCAAAGCTTGTGCGACACGTTAAGCAACGCCTGGCACGAGCCCGGGAGGCCGTTCTCTTGCTATCTATTCTAGCGCGTTTGGGTTGTGTGGGTAAGTGTTGGGTTGGGTGTGTTTTTACCGAAATGATGCCGAAGTCCGGCAGAAAAGTTCAGGTAATAGGCACCTAAATCAACGTACCGGGTGTGACTGAGACGGTTCCTACCGCGCACTTCCCAAAAACTTCTGCAGACGCTCCACACCCTCGGCGAGGTCTTCGTCGCTGAGCGCATAGGAGAGCCGCAGGTACCCGCTGGGGCCGAACGCCTCACCCGGCACCACCGCCACAAGCGCCTTCTCCAGGATGAGGTCGGCCAGCTCGGCGGAAGTCTGCGGACGCACCCCGTCAAATTCCTTACCGAGTAGCCCGCGCACATCCGGGTAGGCGTAGAACGCACCCTGCGGGGTGGGGCAGTGCACACCCTCAATGGCGTTGAGCCCGGCAACAATAGCTTTGCGCCGCCGGTCGAACGCGGCATGCATGACCGCGACCTCATCCTGAGGGCCGGCCAGTGCCGCCAGCGCCGCACGCTGGGCAATATTGTTCACGTTTGAGCTCAAATGCGATTGCAGGTTCGAGGCGGCCGCGATAACATCCTGCGGGCCAACCATCCAGCCCACACGCCACCCCGTCATGGCGTATGTTTTCGCCACACCATTGAGGATAATGCAGTTCGGGGTGAGCTCCGGAACTACCTTGAGAATAGAGACCGAATCAACACCGTCGTAGGTGAGGTGCTCATAGATTTCGTCGGTGAACACAAAAATCCCCTTCGCGAGCGCCCACTGCCCGATAGCGCGCGTCTCTTCCTCGGTGTAGACCGAACCGGTTGGGTTTGAGGGGGAGACGAACAGCAGGGCTTTTGTGGCGGGGGTGTAGGCGGCCTCCAGCTGCTCAACGGTGACCTTATAGTCTTGCTCGCTTCCAGCAAAAACCTCAATGGGGTTTCCGCCCGCTAAGCGGATGCACTCAGGGTAGGTGGTCCAGTAGGGAGCGGGTAAAAGAACGTCGTCGCCCGTATCAATAACAGCCGCAAACGCCTCGTAGACCGCCTGTTTGCCCCCGTTGGTAACGAGCACCTGTGAGGGCTCAACCTGCACACCGGAGTCACGGAGGGTCTTCTCAGCAATGGCCTGTTTCAGCTCAGGCAATCCGGCAGAGGGGGAGTAGCGGAAGTTCTTCGGGTCGTTAAGCGCCTGACGGGCGGCCTCTACAATGTGCGCAGGAGTGGGGAAATCAGGCTCTCCCGCGCCGAAACCGATCACCGGCTGACCGTCGGCTTTGAGCGCCTTGGCCTTGGAATCGACGACGAGGGTTGCTGAAGGGGTGATGGCGGCAATACGGCTGGCAATACGCGGCATTCTCTCTCGCTTTCATAGTGTTCTGCACCAATACTCCGGTGCAAAATTCGGTGATAAGCCCGGTGTAGTCCACCCTTAGCGGCCCGAAGGTGCGCGTGCGTGGGGCTGCGTGCTGGGCACCTTCCTACTATGATAGGGGTTTACCGCCGGTCGGCGGAAGCGCATCTTAGCCTGCGTCTTGGGTGTGCTCAGAGTGTGCGTGCGCTAACTGTGCTGTATAGTGGGCGGAGAAACGCTTCAGTGCGGAGGCGGCGGATTCGCGGAAAATATTTGCGGTTCAAGTTGCCAAGCGGGCTTTGTATGGTCTAGAGTTGTTTCTGCACCCGCTACTAGGGTGCATTAGTTTGTTCCCTTGTATAGCCGCCGGCTGTGAGGCATTCGAGGGCGCAAACACGTGGGGAGCAACACCCCACACCGACGGAGTGGAAGCTTCGAAGGGCGGTGGCTCAATTGGTAGAGCAGCGGTCTCCAAAACCGCAGGTTGCAGGTTCGAGTCCTGTCCGCCCTGCTAGTGCCTCAATGAAATGTTCTGTGCGTACCTGTTATAGGGCGCCATGTTAGACAGTAGAAAGGGGCGAGGAGATGGCTAAATCTGCTACCGCCGAGACGGTTTCTGAGTCCGCTGAGGATAAGACACGGCGAAGCCTATTCCAGTACATCCGTGAGGTGATTACGGAGCTTAAGAAGGTCACCACCCCCACCCGTAAAGAGCTGATTGGCTACTTCTTCGGCGTGCTTTTCTTTGTTGTTTTTATGCTTCTGTTAATTTCGGGTCTGGATTGGGTGTTCGGTCAGGGCGCCTTCTGGGTCTTCGGTAACGGAACGATTCAGACGGGCGGAAGCTAAGCCCGCACCCGCATCAATTCGCCCCGCCACCTGGCGCCGGGCACAGGTAACGAACTGAGAAAGTAGGAGCGACGTGCCCGAGAAGGATATGGTATCCGAGGTTGAAGAGGTCGAGGTGGAACCCGCTGAGGCCGAAACTTTTGAAGACGAAGTAGAGGAAACCGGCAGCATCGCAGCTGATGAACAGCCCGCTGCGGACACCGCTGAGCAGGAGCCTGAAACGGAGGAGTCTCAGAGCTCCGCAGAGGCTGCTGCCGCTACCGACCCGCTGGAGGAGTTCAAAGCGAAGCTGCGCCGCCAAATCGGTGACTGGTATGTGGTGCACACCTACTCGGGGTACGAGAATAAGGTGAAGGCCGGGATTGAGACCCGCATCCAGAACCTGGAGGCCGAGGATGAGGTGTTCGAGGTTCAGGTTCCCATGGAGACCGTTGTTGAGTACAAGAACACGGTGAAAAAGACCATCCGCCGCGTGCGTGTGCCCGGTTATGTGCTGGTGCGCATGGATTTGACCGACCACTCGTGGGGCGTAGTACGCCACACCCCCGGTGTGACCGGGTTCGTTGGTCAGGACGCGTACAACCCCATGCCGCTGCGTATGGATGAGGTGTTCGATATGCTCCTGCCGGTCTTTGAAGAAGAGCAGCAGAGCAAGGGCCTGCCCACTCCTCAGCCTGTGGTCGAATCCGACTACTCGGTGGGCGATAATGTTCGCGTGAAGTCCGGCCCGTTTGAGGGTATGGACGCCACGATCTCCGAGATTAAGCCCGAGGCGCAGGAAGTCGTCACCCTCATCTCGGTGTTCGAACGTGACACCCCGGTGACCTTGAAATTCAGCCAGATCGAGAAGATGTAAACTCTTTTCTGACTCTGAACGTATCAGCCTCTTGGGGCGGTGCAAGAACCCGTTTTCTTGCACCGCCCCAAGAGGTTTTTTATGCGGGCGGTACGGTTGGATCTGAGGCGGCGGTGCTTATGCTGAGGGTGCTTAACCTCTTGCGCCCGCAGAATTAGGATGGCAGGGTAGATACTGTACCAGCGGGAACCTGCCGCTTCACCGATGCACGAGAGAGAAGGCACCTCATGAGCTACGAGCTGATCACGACATCTAAGACTAAAAACCGTCACATCAACTACCGTAAGCTGAGCGATGTTCTGTACGGTGTCGTTCACTGGTGGGGTGACGATAAGGGAAAGTCTTTTGATGAAACCGTTAACTTCCTGTGCAATAACGACCGTAAGGTATCCGCGAACTATGTGGTAGAAGCCGGTCGTGTCGCTCAGATCGCCGATGATCAGGATGTAGCTCTTCACGCGGGACAGTGGGAGGTGAATGAGGTGTCGATCGGGCTGGAGAACCGACCCGATTGCCGCTCCGAGGATCTGGACACGCTGGCGCAGCTCATTGCAGATATTGAGGTGCGGCTGGGGCATTCGCTGTACCTGATTGGGCACCGGGATATTATTAGCACCTCATGCCCCGGTGAGTATTATCCTCACCTTCCCGAACTGATTCATCGGGTGAACACCATCAAGGCCGGGATGAATAACGCCCCGGCTGCTCTGACCGCACAGGAGCGGGCAGACCGCCTGGCTAAACTGCAAGAGCTGAAGCAGAAGAAAAAGCAGGCTGCCTAGAACTACCAACACCCGCCAGACGGTAATCGTGGTGGGGGGGGCGCACAGTGTGATGGGGAGATAACTCACTACCCATCCCTCCCCGTTTTGTCAGCCGTGTTCACGCAGGAATCCAGTGGATTAAAAATGCGATTAACGGTAGAATATTCGCTTGTGTATGCGCATGTTCACGCTTTCATGCGCCCGCACGGGTGGCCGCGCCACGGTCACCGTCTGCTGGCGTACGCTCCTGTGCGTCAGTTTCCCAGCTAAGAAAAGGACCTAACATTGGCTCCCAAGAAGAAGGTCACCGGCCTTATTAAGCTGCAGATCCAGGCAGGCGCCGCTAACCCGGCTCCGCCCGTCGGCCCGGCACTGGGCTCGCACGGCGTGAACATTATGGAGTTCTGCAAGGCATACAACGCTGCTACCGAATCGCAGCGCGGTAACGTGATCCCCGTTGAAATTACCGTATACGAGGATCGTTCCTTCACCTTCATCACGAAGACCCCTCCGGCCGCTGAGATGATCAAGAAAGCCGCCGGTGTTGCGAAGGGCTCAGCAACCCCGCACACCGTGAAGGTTGGTTCGATCACCGAGGCTCAGGCACGTGAGATCGCCGAGACCAAGATGCCCGACCTGAACGCGAACGACCTGGATGCCGCAACCAAGATCGTTGCCGGCACCGCTCGCTCCATGGGTATCACCGTCGAGTAGTCTAAGCCGTTTTTCGGCAACCGCGGTTTTCGCGTTTTAACTTGTAAATGCCCACGTTTGAGCGTGGGATGTGGCAGAGCCGAGCGCGGCTCACGAGACCACAACTGCATAAGGAGATAAGCAGATGGCAAAGCGCAGCAAGGCGTACAAGGCGGCTGTAGCCAAGATTGAAGAGGGTAAACTCTACACCCCCGCCGAGGCAGTAGCCCTGGCGAAGGAGACTTCCTCCGCTAACACTGATGCAACTGTTGAGGTGGCTCTGCGCCTCTCGGTTGACCCCCGTAAGGCCGACCAGATGGTTCGCGGCACCGTGAACCTGCCGCACGGCACCGGTAAGACCGCCCGCGTGGTTGTTATTGCCGCGGGCGATAAGGCTGCCGCAGCTGAAGCAGCGGGCGCCGACTATGTCGGTTCGGACGAGCTGATCGCTAAGATCGCGGGAGGCTGGACCGACTTCGACGCAGCAGTTGCAACCCCCGATATGATGGGTAAAGTTGGTCGCCTGGGTAAGGTTCTGGGTCCCCGTAACCTCATGCCGAACCCCAAGACCGGCACCGTGACCATGGACGTTGCAAAGGCTGTTGCCGACATTAAGGGCGGCAAGATCGACTTCCGCGTTGACCGCAACTCGAACCTGCACTTCATTATCGGCAAGGCATCCTTCTCTGCTGAGCAGCTGGCGGAGAACTTCGCGGCAGCCCTGGAAGAGGTTAACCGTTTGAAGCCCTCTTCGGCTAAGGGCCGCTACATTTCGAAGGCTACCATTGCGACCACCTTCGGCCCCGGCATCCCGGTGGATCCGGCAGAGGTCACTGCATAAGACGCTGTAGCGTTACCAGCTTTCATACAAAGAGCCCGTTATCCCAGTGGGGTGGCGGGCTCTTTGCTGCTTGTGGTGGGGTTATGATGCGTCGCAAAGCCGCACCCCAGAGCCGCCTGAGCACCTGCACGGGAATAAAACGGGAAAACTTCTGCTTATATACCCCGGCAGCTACACAAGCCAGACCCATACGAGGCGATACCTCAGGTGAGAGCGCCGCCGTATACTGTGCATATACTTCGGGAGGATTACATGAGTACCGCCGCCGCACAACCCGTACCTTTGGGCACGCCCACCACCACAAAACCGTTCCCTATTCCAACGAGCTACTTTTCGGTGGCGCTGGGAACGAGTGCGCTGGGGCTGTCGTGGCGGTACGGTGCCACCGCACACCTGGTACCGTCCTGGGTGGGGGAGAGCATACTGGCGCTCGCCTCGGCAACCTGGCTGGCGCTGATTACGGCATTTGCCGTCAAACTCATAACCCGTCGCGATGCGCTCCGAAGCGAACTTCGCGACCTCGTAATGTGCTGCTTCCTGGCGCTGGTTCCGGTCACCACCATCGAAATCGGGATATCCGCACACCCCTATGCGGCACCGCTTGGGTATTCGCTGATTCTTATCGGTGTGCTGGGGCAGCTGGCATTTTCGATGTACCGCACCGCCGGGCTCTGGCGTGGAACGCATACAGTGGCGGCGACAACCCCGGTCATCTACCTGCCCACGGTGGCCGCGAACTTTGCCTCTGCGTCTGGGTTAGGGGCGCTGGGGCACCGTGACTGGGCGATGCTGTTCTTCGGCATGGGACTCATCTCGTGGTTTAGTGTAGAGTCGGCCATCTTAGGCCGACTGCGCACCAAACCTGCGTTGGATCCTGCGGTACGCGGCATTATAGGGGTTCAGCTGGCCCCTCCGTTTGTGGGCGGTAACGCCTATCTGGCAGCTAATGGCGGACACGTGGACTGGGTTTTCCTAGTGCTCACGGGTTACGGGGTGCTTCAGCTGCTGTTCCTGCTTCGCTTAGTGCCGTGGATTCTCAAAGCGGGGTACACTATGAGCCTGTGGGGATTCTCCTTCGGGCTGGGCGCTATGGCGGGCACCGGAATGCACCTGGTCGCGGTTTCTCAGCTCGTGCAGCTTGGCTGGGCGCTGTGGATTCTTGGCACCGCACTGATCGCGGTGCTTTGGCTCGGGATGCTGGTGCTGGCGATACGCGGCAAGCTTTTAGTACGGTAGCTTCATCGAACACAGAGCCTCAGGAACGTGCGGGCTGTGGCGCTGCTTTTCGGGTAGAACGCCGGAGGTCATAATAGAAACATGACAACTCAAGGTTCAACACCTCAGCCTTCCTCAACGACGACTCACGGCGGGCTTCAGATTCGTGGTGTCGCGAAGAGTTTTGGGACGGATACTCACGTTCTGCGTGAGATCGACCTTGAGGTGGAACCGGGCGAAATGGTGTCACTGGTGGGCGCATCCGGAACCGGTAAATCTACGCTTTTGCGCATTATTGCCGGGCTTGAGGAAGCCAATGCCGGACGCATTACCTATGCGGGTCAGCCGCTGAGCGCCGGGCAGGTAGGGTTCGTTTTTCAGCACCCGATTCTGTACCCGCACCTGTCGGTTCGCAAGAATATTCTTTTTCCAACTACGCTGCGCGGCTACCGCCAAAAGGTCGATAAAAATTACTATACGGATCTTATGGATGCGCTCCAGATTGGCGAGCTTCAGCACCGCAAACCCCAGGAACTCTCAGGCGGGCAGGCGCAGCGTGTGGGTATTGCGCGCGCCCTCATCCGCAAAGCACCTGTGGTTCTTTTCGATGAGCCGCTGGCGAGTGTTGATGAGGAACTGAGCGCAAGTATTCGGGCGGATATTGCGCGTCTGCACGCCGAATACAAGTTCACGGGGCTGTACGTGACGCATGATCAGAACGAAGCACTGCAGCTTGGGCAGCGCGTGGCGGTCATGGACGCCGGGTACCTGGTGCAGGTCGATACCCCCGAGCATCTGCTGGCAAATCCGCATACGCTGCAGGCGGCGCGGCTGACAGCATCGCCAGCCCTGAACGAACTGACTCTCACAGAGGGACAGCATCTTCCTGCTGGGGCTTCGCTCTATGTGCGTGCAACCTCGCTGCGGCGCATAGAGAACATTGCTGAGCACCCCTCGAAGAATACGATACCGGTGCAGATTCGGAGTGTACTCCCGCAGGTGGGTGGCACACTCTACCGCGCTGTAACGCAGGCAAAGGTGACTGTATATGCCGCGTCGCATGACGGTTCGGCGCGAGTTCCTCTGCAGGTTCCCGGTGGGCAGCCCCTCGAATTTTTTGAGCCGGATGCGCTCGCCCTGCCCGTCCTGACATCGGGGCAGCGGGCACAGGTTCAGGTTCCCCCGCACCACTGTTTTATCTTTGCCAACGGCACGCGGCACTATCTATGAGACACTAGGAAATTGTTAGACCTGTATATAGTTTGAGGATTCTAGAAGATGATCTCCGATGCCACATTACCCCACCGAGTAACAATGCGGTATCTGATTCGCGTGGCGAATACGGGGGAACGTCCAGTGCTCTGCAGATGCGATGACGAGCAGGAATACTGGTGCAAGAGTTTTGAACCAGGTATCAACGAGGATACGGCGGTGAATGAAATCGTTTCTGCCGAAGTTGGTCGAGCTATTGGTGCTCCCGTGTGTGAGTGGGCAATAGTCAATCCTGAAGAATTTGCGGGGACATCATTTGAGGGTAGGGAAATATCGGACGCACCACTTTTTGGATCGCGTGTGGTTCAGACTGCACAAGAGAAGGATACTCTGGATTATTTGAACCGTGACGGTAACCAAGAGCGTATTCCTAGGCTGGTTGCTCTCTGGTATCTCTGTAATGCCGTGGATATACAGGTGTTGTATAAGCAGGAGAATGATTTCCAGATATTTTCTTTTGACCACGGCTACTGGTTCGATTCACAGGAGCCGCCAGGACGTCAACTTATCAGTTTTCACCAGCCAGCAGGAAGACCCGAAATACCCGCAATCCCGGGGCATATCAAAAAAGATAACTGGCAGGCAAGCATCAACGCGGTGGACGCGTTAGAATATTCAGACCTGCATCATATTACTGACATGATTCCGCCTGAATGGAATCAGTCAAAGCAAGGTATGGACGAAATACTTCGCTATGTGCTGGGGCGAAAAGGCTACACGATAGAACGCCTCACGCACCACATGAACCAGACGAGCCGCTGAGAGGAGGAGAGAAAAACTTATGCTGTATCGCTACTGGACCGTTCGGTATGTTCCCGATTCCGTGCGCCCCGATACGGTCGGTGTCGGCGTGATCGTCGCTGATGAACAGAATACCGACTCGGCCAGCAGGTTCGTGACCAAAGTCTCGGATATTCCTAATATTGGGGGTCCCCGCAAAGAATTTCTGGCCTCTCTCAACGGTTTGAGGGAAGATCTGAAGTTAAGGTCAGCGACTCAGTCGGATCTGGACCCCACCTCGACCGTGAACGGGTTCGTGGAACGCGCTCGCAGGCAGGGGCACGGTATTCTTCAGATTGATCCGGCTCGTCCGGCTGTTGGTATTTCTGCACAAGCTATTGCAGATGACCTATATCGGCGGATAATTGATCGTTCACATGAGGCCCGCGCACAGAATCTTACGAGGGTGCGCAGTATGGTCCGAGAAGGGTACGAGGGATCTTATATCGTTGAACCATATCTTGCGAAGAAACCAAAACTGGAGGTTCTAGGAGACTCAGTGACCGTGGATCTGGCAGTGTTAGGGGAGAACTACACCGAGCTTAATAGTGCCTTCTCTTTTCTGGCTGACCCTAGCACAGAGTTCCGTAACCGCCTCAAAGCTTTTATTGCTGATATGAATGAGGTTCGTGAGGGTAACGTGTCGGTTTTGCAGGGAGCTGATAAGAAGATGCTTCACCTTTCTGAAGATACCCCTGTGATTGGGTATTTTGAAGAGCCTCAGGGAAAGGAACAGGGCAGACTCTTTGAGTCGATGCTCAAACGGTGGGAACAAATAGGGGTTACACCTTTATCCGTGGATCAAGCACCCGAACACGTCCTAGATGTAGAGCGTAAACTCCAAAAGGTATAAGCTTCTCTTGTGCCTACGTGGCTCTCACCTAGATAGTTGGGTGAATCTTACAGAGGCGGCAGCGGACTGCGCCTGGGCGATAGGGTTTAACTTGCTTTTGCCGGGTTAACCTGTCATGATGATTAGACCAAAGACCGCCGGTCTAGTGTTTTGCTGTGCATTTTTCGGTGAATAGCCGTAAGCTGCCAGTGTTATTAGCACTGATAAGAGCAGATTCCCACTCTAGGGATTCGCCGCCCGCGCAGGTGATGAAGAAGTGAATAGAAAACCTCCCTCAACTCTAAAAGGGACTTTTCTATATGCCTCGAAGCCCCTGCGCATCGGGGCATTTTTTAGTGCTCACGATTGTGCTCTACCGGCGACCTTACAAGAATCGGAAGAAGGAACTACCATGGCGACTCAGGAAAAGATCGCTGCAGTATCCGAGCTGAAAGAACTCTTCGAAGCTTCGAACGCAGTGATCCTGACCGAATACCGCGGTCTTACTGTGACTCAGCTCAAGGAGCTGCGTCGTGCACTCGGTGCAGAGACCGAATACGCCGTGGTGAAGAACACGCTCGCTGCTATTGCGGCGAAAGAAGTTGGCATCGACGCGTTCGACGGCCAGCTTCACGGCCCCAGCGCGCTGGCATTCATCAAGGGCGACCTGATCGATGCTGCCAAGGGCCTGCGTGACTTTGCCAAGGCAAACCCCCAGCTCATCGTCAAGAGCGGCTTCTATGAAGGTGCCGCACTGACCGAAGCTGATGTGAAGCGCTACGCTGACCTCGAATCCCGCGAGGTTCTGCTGTCCAAGGTTGCTGGTGGCGCGAAGGCAGCTATTGCCCGTGTTGCTCAGGCTGTGGACGCCCTGCGCGTGAAGCTGGAAGAGCAGGAAGGCGGCGCACCCGCCGCCGAGGAGGCAGCGGACGAGGCATAAGCCGCACCGCACTCACCGCGTGAAAACGCACCCAAAACTTTAGCCCACCCGCCGGGTGCGGCACTCAAATCTAAAACGCGGGTACATCCCGCACCTGATAGTGAAGGAGCCACACATGGCTAAGCTGTCCATCGAAGAACTCATTGCAGCTTTCAAAGAGCTCTCCCTCGTAGAGGTTTCCGAGTTCGTTAAGGCATTCGAGGAAGAGTTCGACGTTACCGCTGCAGCTCCCGTTGCAGTTGTAGCAGGCGGCGCTGGCGGCGGCGACGCTGCTGAAGAGAAGTCCGAATTCGACGTGATCCTCGAATCCGCTGGCGACAAGAAGATCGCCGTGATTAAGGAAGTTCGTGCCCTGACCTCCCTCGGTCTGAAGGAAGCAAAGGACCTCGTTGACGGCGCACCCAAGCCGATCCTCGAAGGCGCTTCCAAGGAAGACGCTGAGAAGGCTAAGGAGCAGCTTGAGGGCGCAGGCGCAACCGTTACCCTCAAGTAATCGACTTCTTCTCGATTCTTACCCCACCCGCCGGATGAGCTCCCTGACGGAGCCCGCCCGGCGGGTGGTTTTTTGTCTCTAACCCCTGCTGGAAGGCACCCCGCGG
Organism: Rothia sp. HSID18069; assembly: GCF_003989155.1. Classification (NCBI taxonomy): domain Bacteria; kingdom Bacillati; phylum Actinomycetota; class Actinomycetes; order Micrococcales; family Micrococcaceae; genus Rothia; species Rothia sp. HSID18069. Next base: position 150,611 of record NZ_RBMG01000001.1, read on the forward strand.
GGAACCAGCTTTTTGACACCTCAACAGCAGGGGCTGGTGTCAAGATCCGAAGATACGAAGAAGGTGCATCCTGTATGATGAGAAACGCCCGGTAAAACCCGGCAGCAGTATCCAAAGCAGCCGCCAGGCACCCGAGAAAGCCCCCGCGAGGGCGCATGAATATCTCACGCCACTGTAAGCACGAACCCACAGAATGAGCATGACTAAACAGAATAGACCCATACTAGACACAGACGACGTGCAGCCGGTCGATGAGAGCCCCACCACCCCGTGGTCCTCTTTCGGGAAGATCACGCTCGAACCTCTGCCGGAGAACACCGCACCCTCTCAAGCCGCCGCCAAGCCGGTTACGCTGGCGCCCCTCGCCCCGTACCTGCAGCGGGATTTAGCGGCCGAAGACCAGCAGACCGTGGCCGTCTTCGGGGAATCCGTGCGCAGCGACCGGGACTACCCGAAACTGCATCTTGCCCCTCCGGTAGGGCGCCTGAACGACCCGAACGGGTTGGTATACGACGGGCGGCACTACCACGCTTTCTACCAGTACTCGCCGCTGCACCCAGAGCGCATTGTCTACTGGCGGCACGCCATAAGCGACAACCTCACTTACTGGGAGGACGCAGGTACCGCCCTAGTACCAAACACGCGCTACGATTCGCACGGCTGCTACTCGGGCTCCGGCATCCGAGTGCCCGGCGGTTTTGAGTTCTTTTACACCGGCAACGTGAAAGACTCCCGCAATAACCGCGAAACCTACCAGATACTGGCCACCGCGGGGGAAGACGCACACCCCACCCGGCAGCTGCCTCCGCTGCTTGAGGGCCCGCATGAGGGCTATACGGCGCACTACCGCGACCCGCACGTATTTGAGCGGGACGGCCAATGGTGGATGGTCATTGGTGCCCAGAAAGACGGCAAAAAGAAGAAGCACCGCACCGGCGCTGTAGTCGTGTACACATCGGTAGACCGCCGCAGCTGGGATTTTAAAGGCGAACTTGACTTCACCGACCCCACCGTTGAGGGGTGCTACATGTACGAATGCCCGTCTCTGCTGCAGCTGCGGGATGAGGCGACGGGCACCCTGCGGGACGTGCTGATTTTCAGCCCCCAGGGGCTGAGCCCCGAGGGGGAGAAGTACCAGAATATCTACCAGTCAGGGTACATTGTCGGCGAGCTTGACCCGCAAACCCTGCGGTTTGAGGTGCACACCCCGTTCACGGAGCTGGATGCCGGGTTCGAGTTCTACGCCCCGCAGACTGTGCACGGTACCGGCACCAGCGCGCATGATGATGCCCCGCACCCGCAGACTGTGATGATCGGCTGGTTGGGTAACGCCGAGCAGGACGACCACCCTTCGTGGGCGCACCGTTGGGTACACATGTTCACCTACCCGCGTGAGCTGCACCTGCGGGAAGGAAAAATCTACCAAACCCCAGTGCCGCAGCTTGACCGGGTGCTGCCGCTTGAGCCGACGGTTGTTGACGCGGTGAAAGGTAAAGTTCCGGTGCTCAAAGACGCGGGTACCTGGCGGCTTCACGGCACCGTTGATGTTTCGGATGGTCCGGTAAAAATCCGGGTGAAAGATGCGCACGGTACGGCGTTGCGCATCACGATCGCGGAGGATTTTGCGCAGCTGGACCGTTCGGGCACCCGATACACTGAGGGCGGCACTTTACGCCGCCGCGCCCTTACCCCGAACACTGAGCGTGAGTTTGAGCTGCTGGTGGATGCCTCATCCACCGAACTGTTCGTGGGCGGTGCCGTGAGCGGGCAGGACGGGGCGGGCTCATACGAGCAGGTATTCTCGGCCCGCACCTACTTCTCGGGCAGCAAACGTCGTGTGCGTATGGGCGGTAACGGCGAGGTGCTGAAACTGAGCTACGCAGTGCTGTAGTTTCACTTGCGGCCCGCTCCCTTAACAGGGCTCCTGCCAGGTGTCGCGGTAATGCAAGAGCTACCAATGCCAAGAACGCTGTGGCCCTCATGGCGGATGCTGCCGGTGCTGGTACAACCGTGACCACCGGGAAAGACACCCTCGCGGATGTCACTCTCAAAACGAAGGCGACGACCACCCAGGCTTAATATTTTCCGGAATATCCTGCCTGTACGAGGTGGATGAAACGGCGGCCTGCCCCGTATAACAGGGGACGGGCCGCCGCTTTGCTGCAAATCGTAAAGTCAAGGATAAGTGGCGTATATCATATTTGCACTTTGACTGTGTGAAGGGCTTCGTTAGCATCGAAAAGAGATGCAATCACCAACACACAGGGAGATATACCATGCCACCCGAACCGTACACGATTCGTGAAGCCCGCCCCGAAGAACTCCCGGAACTCCTCGATGTGCTCGTTGAAGCGTTCACCCCAGACCCGTTTATGCGCGTACTGTTAGGAGAAGAACCCCAACCCGAGAAGATCCGCGGGCTCTTCGAGCTCCAGCTCAAAAGCCTCTACATCCCACGCGGATTCATTGATGTTGCGGTCGATAGCGACGGCGCAATCCTCGGAACCGCCCAGTGGATGCCTCCCGAAGGCCAGCAAGGAACCCTGAAACTGGAGCTGCGTGACGGGCCGAAGTACCTCAAAATACTTGGGGCCCGTGCCCTGCGGCACGTGATCGCCACCGACATCTACATTCGTAAACACCGTCCTGCCTTCGACCACTGGTACCTGCACACTATCGGTGTGCGCGCCACCGCCCAAGGGCGTGGGGTTGGCTCGGCACTGCTAGAACACGGCATCACCCGGTTTAACGGAACCGCCGCATATCTTGAGGCATCCACCCCGCGCAGCGCCACACTCTACACCCGCCACGGTTTCGTGCCCGTCGGCACCTATAAGGGAACTAGCCCGGCAGCTGGGATGCTCTACCCCGCCACCATTGACGGGGTGCAGTACGACCCGCATTCAGCCGCCGCAAACGGCCTCTTATCGGCGGCATAGCGAGGAAGTAGCGAGGTCTGGTGTTCCGCTAAGAGGAAACGGTAATGGCCCTGAGGGTACCGCCTTCGTGCAGGTGCACCGGGAAAACATCAGCCGTGGAACCCTGTTGCTCCTTATCACTTTCATGAGGCGATGGTGTATCGTCGGGGCGGCCCTGTCTGCCCGATTCGATCGTCTGAAGCAGCCGCTGCACTGCACGCGTGGCGATCTGCTCAATCGGCTGCACCACAGTTGCAAGCTCCGGGATAAGTGCGCGTACCGTCTCGGTGCCGTCAAACCCCACCACCTGAAAATCCTGGGGGACACACAGGTTACGGGTGCGCGCCCAATTCAGTGCCATCGCCGCATACGTATCGTTTGAGGCGAAGACAGCGTCAGCACGCTCGCCTGCGGTGCTCTCCTTAAGATAACGTTCGATAAGTTCACGTTTGCGGGGCAGGGGAGTGCGGAACCCTAACTCAAGCACCTGAGGGGTCATTCCTGCGGCAGTTAACGCGTCCCGGTAGCCCGCCAGGCGAAGGTTCTGCTCGCTCACGGTTGAGGTGATATGCAGAATGTTTCTTGCCCCGGTGGCGACCAGATGCTCAACCGCCATGCGTGCACCCGCATAGTTATCCGCACGAATATTGGGGTACTTCTGCGTACCTGGGCGGTCTACTGTCACCAGCGGCGCCTGCACATGCGGCAGGTTCGCCACCACCTGCGAATGTGCGCCGGTAATAATTCCATCCACCTGGTTCGATAGCAGCATCTCAAAATACTGTTCCTCCAGGTCTGGGTGGTCGTCACTATTACATAGAATCACCCGGTACCCGGCGTCCGCTAAAAATGACTCAATCCGGTACACCATCTCCGCATAAAACGGATTAGCAACAGTTGGGAAAACCAGCCCGACCATACGGGAACGCTGACCTTTAAGGCTGCGGGCAATAGCGTTAGGGCGGTACCCCAGCTCCCGCATTGCATCGTATACTTTTTCACGAGTTCTCTGGCTCAGGTAGCCCCTATTATTCAGCACCCGCGACACTGTGGTGGGAGAAACCCCTGCGCGTGCGGCCACATCGCCGAGTTTAGGCTTTGACACGGGTAAGTCTCCTTTGCAGTATACGTATGCAATCTTAACCGTAAAGGTTATTGTACACTTGATCCTCCGAGAGAACACCGGGTGTTCGGCTTATTCTGCGCCCATAAAAGCACAGTGTGCTGCGGCGGAAAAGAAGGGGATGTAGCGGCCCTCCCTAAAACACCGGCAGCAGCGGCACACGATCACCCGCCGTATGCCCGCTGGCATCCGCTACCAGCAGGTGGGTGGCCTTCGACAGCCCAGAAAGCATATAGGATGCACGCCTGGGAAGCGGATGCGCCCGGCATTCACGGACTAGAGCCGGAATGAGCCGCTGCTGGGAGCTGGCGGTGAGCGCGGGAATGTCCTGGGCAATTTCAGCGGTATCAAGAGGCGGCAGCGGCAGCCCCCGCATACCCGCCAGCAGCGGCGGCAGGTAAGAGTACAAGGCCGTGTACGCTGCCAGCGGGTTACCCGGCAACCCCAGCACAATACGCCCGTCAGCTAAGCGGGCGGCGAGCGCCGGGTGCCCGGGGCGCACCTGCACCGACTCGAACAGGTAAGTTGCCTGAGCCTCGGCGAGGGTTTTACGCACCATATCCACCCCGGAGGTGCTGGAACCGCCCGTAAAAATCAGCACCTGCGCGTGGGATGTGTTCAAAAAAGTGGTGAAATCATGCCCCGTATCGGCCAGACGGGCCGAAGGCAGCGCGGCGCACCCCTGAGTTGCGAGAGTTGCCTCTAGGAAGCCGCCGAAAGCATCCCGCACCTGCCCTGCCTCTGGCACACCGATAGTAATAACCTCGTTCCCGGTAAACGCGCAGCGGGCGGTAACGGGCGCTAAGACGGGGATTTCGTCGAAGCCGTTCATCCCCAAAAATGCGGCAAGGCGGGCGGTAATGAGCGTGCCGCGTTCAACCAGCAGCCTGCCTGCGGGCAGCTCGGACCCGGTGCGGCGGATATCGGCGCCATTGGCCGGGGGGATATGCCCGGAAGCCATTGTCACGGTGGTGATACCTCCTACCGTGTTCAGTGTGGTGTTTTCTTCCCGCACAATGGCCTGCGCCCCGCGGGGCAGCAGCCCGCCGGTGAGGATGGGGGTGGCCTGCCCCGGCTCAATCGCCACTGTCAGGCGGTGAATATTAACGCGCTCGTCGTCGGGATATTCGGGGGTGACAAGCAGCCAGGGCGGGGTGCCGGATACGGCGTACCCGTCCATTGCTGAGGAATCATAGTGGGGTACGTCCATAAGTGAGTACAAATCATCGGCTGTGTAACGCCCGATGGCGGCTTTGGGGGGCAGGGTCTCAACATCGGTACCCGCCGTGCACGTGAGCCCGGCGGCGTGCAGGTTCTTACGTGCCTGCTCCCAGGCAACGGCGGGAGGATGGTGGTGCGGCATGGGCGGGTACCTCAGTTTCTAGCGGGGTGGTTCGGATGCGGTGCGCGGTTATGGAAGTTCTAGTAGCTGCTCCACTGCGGGGAGTCGAAGCCTAACGCCCGCGCCTGCTCCCAGGTGTCCACGTCGGCGGTGTGGGCGGGGCTGAGCTCTACCTCTTGGGGGTGCAGCTGTTTGAGGAACGAGCGCACGGAGGCGTTAGTGCTACCCGCCGAAAACACCTGCCGCAGCGGCGCATAACGGTATATCCCAACCAGAGGCTGGTAGACGCCGTCACAGACGCCCCAGAAACCGGTTTCGTGCCCGGCGGCGGCCCCGGCATGCTCGGCAAGCAAATTTACCGCCGGGGCGATATTGGGGGTGTCTACCCCCAGGATGATGCACCAGGTGGGGGCCGGGCGGCCGATCCCTGAATAATGCTGGGCTAGTTTTTCGGCTCCGGCGTGGATAGCGGCAGCTGGCCCGGAATACGGCGGGTCTTCACGGGTGAGGAGCACATCGTTGGGCACCGGCAGGGTTTCGGGGCCTACAACCACGCAGGCATCGGCTTGAGAAACCGCCAGGAGGGCCCGGTCTAGAAGGGTGTGCGTGCCGTTTGAGAGGCCAGCTTTGGGGGTGTTCCCCAGGCGGGAAGATTTTCCTCCGGCAACAATAATGGCGCAGAAACCCGGTGTGTGCATACGTAACCCCTCATTGTGTGGCTCGGTAAGCCGCAACGGCTACAGTAAGTGTACCGGCGCGGTGTGCGCTTGTGAATATTGTGGCATCCCTGCTGCTGCCGTACAGAACGCTTTAGTTAATAGTTGAGTGCCCTTAATAGGAACCTGCGGGTGGCGCCTGAGGCGGGGTGGAGGAGACCCGGTTTAGCCGCCCGCGAAGGGGGGAAGCACATCCACGCGGGTTTCTTCGGTGAGAGGCGCCTCGTGCTCTGAGCGCACCCCGTCGAGCAGGAAAGAGCACTGCTGCATCACCTGCGCCAACGTCAGCCCGGAGGCGGTGGTACCCGTGTAGCGGTCTCCCAGCTCCTGAACGAGCGCCCCGAGGGTGGGGGAAGCGAGGTCGCTGAGCGTAATGTTCACCTGATCCACGCCAGCTGCCGCGCATGCGGCCGCATAAAACCTGACAATCACTGGTTACCCCCCGATCGCGCTCATGGAGCGGCTTGCCTGAGCGAACTCTTCAATATCGAAATCGGCGTCTTCCTTGCCGTGGGCGCGCGGTTTAAACCACATGCCCTCACGCCAGCGCAGCGCCAGCTCTTTATCGGATGCCCCCGAACGCAGCAGCTGCAGCAGATCGGTCTCGGAATCCGAAAACAGGCAGGAACGGATTTTACCGTCGGCGGTGAGCCTGGTGCGGGTGCACGCCCCGCAGAAGGATTCGGTGACCGAGGCGATAATACCTACCCGCCCCAGGGATGCTGTGCCGTCGGCGGGTACCCCGTCGGTGAGGGCGGTACCGTGCGGGTACACCTCCCACAGGGCAGCGGGGGAGTCACCGCGTTCTTCAGACACCGGCCCGAGCGTGAACTCTTCAGCGAGCATGGTGCGTATCTGTGCGGCGGTAATAGTGCCTTCACGCGTCCACCGGTTATCAGCATCCAGAGGCATCTGCTCAATAAACCGCAGCTGGTAGCCGCCCGCTAAGGCCCACTTCAGCAGCTGCGGGGCCTGCGTATCGTTCAGCCCGGGCATGAGCACCGCGTTAATCTTAATCGGGTGCAGCCCGGCCGCCGCTGCACCATCAATGCCACGCAGTACGGCGTCGAGCTTATCGCGGCGGGTCAGCTCAGCGAACGTTTCTGGGCAGATCGTGTCAAGGGAGACATTGATGCGGGCCAGCCCGGCTTTTGCCAGCGCCTCGGCGCGTTTTTCCAGCCCGATGCCGTTCGTAGTGATCGCTAGGGGCACCTGCGGGTGCATGGCGTGAATCAGTCCAATAATATCCACCAGGTCGGCGCGAACCAGCGGCTCACCGCCGGTGAACCGGATCTCCTCAACACCGAGCTCACGGATCGCTATATCGGCTAACCGCGCAATCTCGTCGGCGGTGAGCAGATCGTTCTTAGGGAGCCACTGCAGCCCCTCGGCTGGCATGCAATAAATGCAACGAAGATTACATTTATCAATCAGTGAAATCCGCAAATCGGTGGCGATGCGCCCCCACCTATCTAAGAGCGGACCGCTGTTTTTAATATTCGCCGGTTTACGCCGCTTAATATCCGGGGCCTGGATTTTTTGAGGCGTCACAAAACCGGCTGTCTCACCCTCAGCAGAAGCTAAGGTGTGTAACACGGGGCCAGCGATTAGCTGAGACCGGCCCGAACCGGGTGTGTAAGCCATTGGAACCTTCATAGAAAATATGCATACTAAAAGCGACAATATAAATTATTCCATGTTTTGGGTAATCACCGATAGTGCCCCAAGGGTAAGTTACATCCCCAAAGCAGCGCACACGCACACACCCTAAGAACATGGAGACACCTCGCATTGTATCCACTCACTTCAATTCATCCAACCGCAAAGGAAGAACACGTATGAAGAACTCCCTCAAAGCCGTAGGCGTCGGCGCAGCACTGGCTGCTTCCCTAACACTGGCCGGATGCGGCTCTAGCGCGAACTCCTCATCAAGCGCCTCAGCCGACTCTTCGGCCGCTGGCTCCGTTTCGGGCGAGGTGAAGGTGTTCGCCGCAGCATCTCTGCGCAACGCCGGGAAAGACCTGGAAGCTGCTTTCAAGAAGGCGCACCCGAACGTGAACTTCAGCTTCACTTATGAGGGCTCTTCCAAGCTGGTGCAGAAGATTGAGCAGGGTGAGGATGCTGATCTCCTCATCACCGCCGATAAGAAGAACATGGACAAGGCCGCCAAGCTCGACGAGTTCAAAGGCTCCAAGAGTGAGGTTATTGCAACCAATAAGCTGGTACTGGTCACCGCCGACGGCAACCCCGGTAAGATCAACTCCATCGACGATCTGAAGAACACCGACGGCACCGTGGCCATCTGCAAGGAAGATGTACCCTGCGGCACCCTGGCCCATAAGGAACTCAAGGACCACAATATTGAGCTGAAGAACGCCACCAACGAGTCGAATGTGGCCGCAGTGACCACCAAGGTCACCTCCGGTAGTGCCGATGCGGGCTTCATCTACACCACCGACCTTGCCGCCGCTAAGAAAGACGGCAAGAACCTCGGCTCCGTAGACCTGCCCGATGTGGAGAAGAACGAGTACCCCGCAGCACTGACCACCAAGGGTTCTTCATCCGATGCTGCGAAGAAGTTCAACGAATGGCTCTCTTCGGATGAAGCCCAGAAGATTCTGGCGAAGTACGACTTCGAGTCTCCTCAGGCAAACTAGAATCTTCAGTGCATAACAGCTGTCACGTAACGGTCGCCTCCTGAAAGAACCATGCGAGATTCTTGCAGGAGGCGACTGTGTCGCCGCAGATTCCGAAAGGCGTACCCGTGAAAAAACATACCGCTTTCACCGCCGTTCCCCGCTACTTTGTCGTTCCCGCGCTCCTGGGTTTCCTGCTCATTCTGGGTCCGCTCGTGGGTTTGCTGTACAACATCCCCTGGATGCGCCTGCACGAGATCATCGACAAAGAAGTTCTCGACGCCGCGCGTCTCTCGCTCACCACCGCCAGTATTTCAACGCTGATCTGCGGTCTTTTAGGTGCTCCCTTAGCGCTGGTGCTCTCTAAAGTGCTCAGCCGCTCGCGCCTGAAAAAATTTGGGGGAGTACTGTACGCGATTATTTATACGCCCGTGATTCTCTCCCCGGTGGTATCGGGTTTGGGGCTGCTCTTCTTCTGGGGGCGCAAGGGCATGATCGGTGAGCATCTGTACCACGCAGGCATTATGATTCCCTTCACACCCACCGCAGTTATTCTTGCGCAAACTTTCGTGGCGCTGCCTTTCTTCGTGGCGACCGCCGTAACAACCCTGCAGGCTATCCCTGAAGAATATGAGCAGATAGCTCGGGTGGAAGGGGCAAAATCCTCCGAAATTACCTATAAGGTGCTCCTTCCCTTAGCAGCACCGGGAATTGCCACCGCTTTTCTGCTTTCCTTCGCACGAGCGCTCGGCGAATTCGGCGCCACCGTCACCTTCGCGGGTAATGTGCAGGGCAAAACCGAAACTATCCCGCTCGGCATCGAATTGGCGATCGCTGGCGGAAGCATGAGCTCCGCATTGGGCAACGCCCTCATGCTCATCAGTCTGTACGTGTGCATCTTTGGGCTGCTTGGCCTATTTTCCGTGGTGAAGAAACTGCGTGCCAAAGCCTCTTACAATAGCTAGTAGATAATTTATTACCGTTTGGGAGTACAGATGCACAAGCCCCAGTTCGATGGCACCCCCAGCACCGAAGAGTATCGCGCCTATCTGGCGCTTCTGCTGCGTGATACTTTTATTGGCCGAGCCGAAAACCTGCCGCTGGCGCGTGCTACCGACCGCATCCTCGCTCAGGACGTGCTGGCCAGGCTTGATGTACCGAGTTTCGATAACTCCCAGATGGATGGTTACGCCCTAACCGCCGAGGGCGCCAGCCGTGAGAACCGCATCTTTACGGTGGGGCGTGAAATTCCGGCGGGGCGGCCGCTGCAGCGTTCGCGCGCATCCGACGATTTAACCTATCCGATTATGACCGGTGCCCCCATCCCTAAGGGGTATGTGGCGGTGGTCCCGGTTGAGCATTCTGAACGTATCGAATACCCTAACTTACCCGAATCTTTCGGGCGTCCCAGCGAAAAAATTAGGCTCCCTCAGGCACCCGAAGGGCAGTTTATACGTCGCCGTGGCGAAGACGTAGTGGCTGGGCAGGTTCTTGCGCGCGCTGGCGAGCGCGTGACCCCCGCGCTACTGGGGACACTCGCCGCACAGGGGTACACCCGCGTGACGGTCGCCTGCGGACCGCGCGTGCTGGTGTGCACCGGCGGCGACGAAATTCGCCCAACCCTCACCGAAGACGGCGACGATACGGCCACCGACCTCGCCTACGGCCAGATTTATGATGCTAACGGCCCCATGCTCACCTCAATGCTGGTTGAGGATGGTGCTGTGGTGCGGCGCATCTCGATCGGAGACGACCCAGAGCTTCTGATCGAGCATTTGCGGGAAGAATATGAGACTTTCGCACCGGATATTATTATTACCTCCGGCGGGATCAGCCACGGCAAATACGAAGTGGTGCGCAATGCCATCGCTATGGCACCGTCTTTAGGGCTGCCAATTCCGCTCAGTTGGTTCGGCCATGTGAGCCAGCAGCCCGGCGGACCGCAGGGCGTGAACGTGCTGGATTTCAACGGGCACCGTCTGCCCATGATTTCTTTCCCCGGCAACCCCGTCAGTACCCTCATTTCCTATGTGCTGATGCTTCGCCCCTACCTGCGCGCGGGCGGACCCTACGGCACTCCGCACGAGGTGGCCTCGCGCATGGCAACTCTCGACAATGCCCCGCGTGGCGTGCTCGTCATTGACAAACCGCTGACGGCACCGGCCAATAAACGCCAATTTTTGCGCGGTAACCTGGCGATGGTCGAGTCCGAACCGGGAACCTATCGGGTGGAGCTATACCCCGATGTTTTGCCCGGCTCGCATCTGCTGCATCACGCTGCGACCGCCGATGTTCTCATCGAGCTGGCGCCGGGCACCACGTACACCGGGGGGGAAGCGGTGCGGTACCACCGCATCCGGCTTACAGATAACTAAACGCGGCTGAACTCTCACCCCAACACAGACCTTAAGGACATATCGTGACCGAGAAGAATCTTCGCTCCGATGCGGCACAGCCAGCCCAAGACTTGACTCATGTGCGCGCCGACGGGTCGGCCCATATGGTTGATGTGACGATGAAAGACGTCACCACACGCACGGCGCTCGCTGAGGGAACCGTGCACACTCGTGCCGATGTGATCGCCAAGATTTTTGATGCCGACTTGCCTAAGGGCGATGCCCTGCCGGTTGCACGTGTGGCCGGTATTATGGGCGCTAAACGCACCCCGGATATTATTCCGCTGTGCCACCCGTTGCCCCTGGGTAAAATTACCCTGGATTTTGAACGTGGCGAGGATTCTGTGCGCATTGTGGCTTCGGTGAAAACCCGGGGCGTTACCGGGGTTGAAATGGAGGCGCTGACCGCGGTCTCCACCGCGGCGCTGACGATTTTCGACATGATTAAAGCGGTCGATAAATACGCCGTGATCAGCAATATTCGGGTACTAGAGAAATCCGGCGGAAAATCCGGCGACTGGGCTGTAACAGATCGGTAAACCCGCCACATCACCACACTAGTAACCACTCTATAAGGAGGGCACACCATGAGTGCAGAAGAAATCCAGCTTCCCGAGAATCTGACCGGGCTTGTTATTGTGGCATCTACTCGCGCCGCCCGTGGTATCTATGAGGATAAATCGGGTCCTATCGCGGTCGAGTGGCTGCGTTCGCGCGGGTTCGACACCCCGGACGCCGTCGTGATCGAAGACCGGCAGATTATCGACTACTTCAACACCCTCATTGCCGATGGGAAGAAGAATAATAACCTGCCCACGTTTATTCTCACCAGCGGCGGTACCGGGCTGAACACGGACGATCAGACCGTGGAGGCGGTACGCCCGCATCTGGATAAGGAAATCCCCGGAATCATGCACGCTTTCTGGGCGAACGGCCTGCAGAACGTATCTTCCGCAGTGCTCTCACGCGGGGTTGCGGGCGTGATCGATAAAACCTTCGTGATGACTCTGCCTGGGTCGCGCGGCGGAGTTAAAGATGGAGTGAAAACCCTAGACCCACTCGTGGAACATATTTGCCGCCAGATGGAGGACTACCATGACCACTAAGCCGCAGGGGCTCGACCACAGCGGGGCGCACGGTGCTGAGCCCACCGGTTCGGTTGTCATTTTCACCGATATTACCGAGGAAGCCCTAGAGCCGCTTGCCAACGCCGCGAAGGCTCAGGTCATGACAGAGGCCATGGGCGCCCTTGTTGTATTCGACGGCATTGTACGCAACCATGATCACGGCAGCGCGGTGCGCGGGCTGTCCTATAGTGCGCATCCGCAGGCGAAAGAATATATTGCGCGTGTTGTGCAGTCTGTAGCGGATGAGCTGGAGGGGGTTCGTCTGTGGGCGGTTCACCGCGTCGGTCCCATCGCTATAGGAGAGTCCGCGCTGACCGTGCTTGCCGCTGCAGCACATCGTGGGCGAGCCTTCGAGGCCTGCGAGGCGGTGGCTGACCGTGTGAAAGCCCAGGTTCCCATCTGGAAAGAACAGGAGCTGACGGACGGCAGCACCGAATGGGTGGGCATAGACACCTAGAGACTCAACACATATTCCCGCGAAAGATACCATCAGGATGAGCTTTATCCCAGACCCCGAGACCGCGCCGGATCCCGTAACTCAGCTGAGCGCGGCCGAACGTGCCTTCTATGCGCGCCAGCTGATTCTGCCCGAGATCGGCATGGCGGGGCAGCTGAAGCTGAAGGCGGCACGGGTTGCGGTGCTCGGTGCCGGCGGGCTTGGTGCCCCCGCCCTGCTCTATCTTGCGGGAGCCGGGGTGGGCGAGATTATCATTATCGACGATGACTCCATTGAGATCTCAAACCTGCACCGGCAGGTCATCCACAGCTACGCACGGGCGGGAAACTCGAAGGCAGAGTCGGCTGCCGAAACGATGCGCGCGCTCAACCCCTTCATCACGGTGACCGTTATCCGCGAACGCCTCACCGACAGTAATGCTTTGACTCTCCTCACTGGCACGGATGCGGTGCTCGACGGCAGCGATAACTTTGAGGCCCGCTACGCGGTTTCGGCTGCGGCACAACAGCTGGGCATCCCGCATATTTGGGCGGCAATCCTGGGTTTCGACGCACAACTCAGTGTCTTTTGGCCTGGCCGCGGGCCGGTCTATGAGGACCTCTACCCGCAGGCCCCTGCGCCGGGAAGCGTCCCTTCGTGCAGTACCGCCGGGATTATCGGAGCGCTCGCCGGGGTAGTGGGCTCAGCGATGGCGATGGAGACTATTAAAGTCATCACGGGTTCCGGAAAACCACTTGTTGGTGAGGTTGGCCTATACTCGGGGTTAAGTGGGGAGTGGAAATATATACCTCTGTTAGCTAACACGCAAGCTCTGCCTCAGAAAAACGCCGAATCTCACTCTGAGAGGAGGAAAGAGCCAGAAAATCGCGTAACATTTCGTAACAATTTGGTTTTTTTGGACACAGTTTCCGAAGACAGCACCCGGTCGGATATTAGTGCAGCGGAGCTTCAAGACGTCATATCCCGTCAAAAAGTTGTTGTGATTGATGTGCGCGAACGGGTCGAATTTGAGGCCTACGCGATCGATAATGCCGTGAATTTTCCCCTGACCGACATCCTCTCGCGGGCCCGTGAGGGCTCACTTTCCGCTAAACTACGCGAAAAAATTGCCCCTGAAACAAACTTGGTGGTTATTTACTGCACCGGATACACCCGATCCGTTGAAGCTGCCCGTGAAATTACCCCTCTCACACAGGCTCCAGTTCGCATTCTATCGGGTGGTATTTCGAGCTGGCTTACGGTCTGAATAACCCTATGAATTCCCTCGATTAGATAAGATTTTTATATCGTATTTCGGGTACCAAATTTACGATATATTGGCTATATGGAACAAGCATCACAGACCAAGGGCCCAGATGGCCCCCTTACCGATCAACTGATTAAATTCGGTAAGTTCTTCTCCCGTTGGGATGAAACAGATGACGGCCGTGCAGTTTTCCGTGAAGGTGGCCGTAAAGGTGACGCCTTCTACCGTGACCGTTGGAGCCACGATAAAGAAGTTCGCTCAACCCACGGGGTGAACTGCACCGGTTCCTGCTCTTGGAAGGTGTATGTCAAAGACGGCATTATCACCTGGGAAGCGCAGGAAACTGACTATCCCACAGTCGGTCCCGATCGTCCCGAATATGAGCCCCGCGGGTGCCCCCGTGGCGCAGCCTTCTCGTGGTACACGTACTCGCCGACCCGCGTGAAATACCCCTATGTGCGCGGTCTGCTGCTCGAAATGTACCGTGAGGCGAAGGCGCTTTACGGCGACCCAGTGGAAGCATTCCACTCCATCGTCTCCGACCCTGTTAAACGCAACCGCTACATTAGTGCACGCGGTAAAGGCGGTTTGGTGCGCTCCACCTGGGCTGAAGCACTCGAACTTGTTGCGGCCGCTCATGTGCACACCATTAAGTACTACGGGCCCGACCGCTGCACCGGCTTCACCCCGATTCCTGCAATGTCGATGGTCTCCTTCAGTGCTGGCGTGCGTTTCATTCAGCTTATTGGCGGCGTGATGACCAGCTTCTACGACTGGTACGCCGACCTTCCCGTGGCCTCCCCGCAGGTCTTTGGCGATCAGACCGACGTGCCTGAATCCGGTGACTGGTGGGATGCTTCCTACCTGATCATGTGGGGTTCGAACATTCCCGTGACCCGTACCCCGGATGCCCACTGGGTTGCCGAGGTGCGTTACCGCGGCACCAAGGTTGTCTCGGTTAGCCCCGACTACGCCGACAACACCAAGTTCGCTGATGAATGGCTGCCCGCACAGGCAGGCACCGACGCGGCGCTGGCTATGGCGATGGGTCACGTCATTCTTAAGGAAAACTATGTGGATCAGCGCGTGGAGTTCTTTGAGGACTTCGCACTGACCTACACGGATCTTCCTTTCTTGGTTACCCTCGAAACTCGTGAAGACGGTACCAAGGTGCCCTCCAAGTTCCTGACCGCTGCGTCGCTGGCGGGGGAGAAGCACCAGGAGAACGCCGCCTTCAAGACCGCCATGATGGACCGTGAAACCGGTGAGGTTTTCATTCCCAACGGCACCATGGGGCATCGTTACTCTGAGTCCGATCAGGGTAACTGGAACCTTGAACTGGATGGCCGCAAACCCATTCTGTCGATCCGCGATCTGCCCCAGGGTGAGGCTGCAGCGGTCGAGATTAAACTTCCCACCTTCGACAACCCCAAGGGCCACGGCGACATTATTACCCGTGGTGTGCCCGTCAGCTACGTCGAGGGTCAGGAAGTTACCACTGTCTTCGACCTGATGCTCGCTACCTACGGTATTGGGCGCCCCGGGCTGCCCGGTGAATGGGCCTCGGGCTACGACGACTGGTCGATCCAGAACACCCCGGCATGGCAGGAGCAAATTACTTCGGTTCCGCCGGAGGCCGTAATCCGCGTGGCACGCGAGTTTGCGCAGAACGCTATCGACTCGCACGGTCGTTCCATGATCATCTTCGGCGCTGGTATTTGCCAGTGGTACCACGCAGATACCACCTACCGCGCTATTTTGGCTCTGCTGAACCTGACCGGGTGCCAGGGCCGTAACGGCGGCGGCTGGGCCCACTATGTGGGTCAGGAGAAGGCGCGTCCGCTCACCGGTTTGACCAATATGGCGAACGCTCTGGACTGGAGCCGCCCGCCGCGTCACATGATCGGCACCGGCTTCTGGTACATGCACACCGACCAGTTCCGTCAGGACGGTTACTCCACCGACTACCTGCAGTCCCCCCTCGGTAAGGGCGAGCTGAAGAACGTACACACCGCAGACGTGGTGGCCCGCTCTACCCGCATGGGGTGGATGCCGTTCTACCCGCAGTTCCCCGAGAACTCCCTTGATTTGGCTGATAAAGCTGAAGAGGCAGTGGCACGTGGTGAGGCGAAGGACAACGCCGACTACCTGGCTCAGCGTCTGAACTCCGGTGATTTGGAGTTCTCGGTTGAAGACGTGGACAACCCCGTGAACTGGCCGCGTACCCTAATGCTGTGGCGCTCGAACCTGTTCGGCTCATCCGCTAAGGGCGAGAGCTACTTCCTCAAGCACCTTGTGGGCAGCATGGACAACGTGCAGGGTGCCGACCACGAGGAATCCATTCCGCGTGAGGTCAAGTGGTACCAGGATGCCCCGCAGGGCAAGCTGGACTTGCTGGTGTCTTCAGACTTCCGTATGACCACCACGACTCTGCTCTCGGATGTGGTGTTCCCCACCGCTACCTGGTACGAGAAGTACGATATCTCCTCGACCGATATGCACCCCTTCCTGCACGCGTTCTCACCCGCGATTGACCCGCCGTGGGAGGCAAAGACTGACCACGAGACCTTCAAAGCTCTCGCATATGAGTTCACACGTCAGGCGAAGAAGCACCTGGGTACCCGTAAAGACATTGTGTCGGTTCCGCTGCTGCATGACACTCCGGGTCAGATTAAGCAGCCTGGCGGCCATGCCCCCGACTGGAAGAACAACCCCGATATGGTGGGCGTTCCCGGCATGAACATGCCGAACTTTATGACTGTCGAACGCGACTATGGCGCTATGTACGATATGTACACCTCCGTGGGTCCGCTCTTTGACAAGGTCGGTGCCACCACCAAATACGTGACGTACGATCTGAAGGACGAAGTCGCTCAGATGGCGAAAGAATTTGGTGTGATGGACTCCGGTAAGGGCGCGGGTCGTCCTGCACTGGATACCGATGTGAAGATCGCTGAGTCTATTCTGCGTATCTCCGGTACGTCCAACGGTCAGGTGGCTCTTAAAGGCTTCAAGGAGCTTGAGAAGCAGACCGGCCTGCACTTGGTGGACCTTGCCGAAGGTAACGAGGAGCGGAAGATTACCTTCCCCATGACCCAGTCATCCCCGCAGCCGGTGATGACCTCCCCCGAATGGTCCGGTTCGGAAACCGGTGGTCGTCGCTACGCGCCGTTCACTGTGAACATCGAGAAGAAGAAGCCATTCCATACCCTCACCGGTCGTATGCACTTCTTCCTGGATCACGACTGGATGCACGAGATGGGTGAGGCAACCCCGATTTACCGTCCGCCGCTGGATATGACCGGGCTCTTCAAAGAACCCGAGATTGGTGCTACCGACGGTGTTTCGGTTGCGGTGCGCTACCTGACCCCGCACAATAAGTGGGCTATCCACTCCCAGTACTTCGATAACCAGCATATGCTGACCCTGTTCCGCGGCGGTCAGACTGCCTGGATGAGCCCCCAGGATGCCGAGAAGATCGGCGTCAAGGACGGCGAATGGATCGAATGCGTGAACACCAACGGTGTGTTTGTGGGTCGTGCGGTTGTCTCCCACCGTATGCCTGAGGGTGTGTGCTACGTGCACCACGCCCAGGAGCGTATGATGACGCCGAAGACCGAAACCACGGGCAAACGCGGCGGTATTCACAACTCGATGACCCGTATCCTGCTCAAGCCGACCCACATGATCGGCGGCTACGCCCACCAGGCGTTTGCCTTCAACTATCTCGGACCGACCGGCAACCAGCGTGACATTGTCTCGTACATTCGCCGTCGCAAGTCGCAGGAGGTTACATTCTAATGCGTGTTATGGCCCAAGTTGCTATGGTGATGGCGCTTGATAAATGCATCGGCTGCCACACCTGCTCCGTGACCTGTAAACAGGCATGGACAAACCGTGCCGGTACCGAGTACGTGTGGTTCAACAATGTTGAAACCCGCCCCGGTCAGGGGTACCCGCGCCGGTACGAGGACCAGGAGAAGTGGAAGGGCGGCTGGGTACTGAATAAGCGCGGTCGTCTGGAGCTCAAGAGCGGTAACCGCTTCCAGAAGCTCTTCTCCATCTTCGCCTCGCCGATTCAGCCTGAGCTGACCGACTACTACGAGCCGTGGACCTACGACTACCAGAACCTGACCACCGCGCCTCTGGGTGATGACTTCCCGGCAGCGAAACCAGTTTCGCTGATCACCGGTAAAGACGCCAAGATTCAGTGGGGTCTGAACTGGGACGATAACTTAGGTGGTGCCCCCGAGCACGGCCACCTCGACCCGCTGGTTGAGAAGGTGCGCAAGAAGGCAGAGGACAAGATTAAGTTCGAGTTCGAGCAGACCTTCATGTTCTACCTGCCGCGTATCTGTGAGCACTGCCTGAACCCGTCCTGTATGGCGGCATGCCCCTCCGGCGCTATCTACAAGCGTGCCGAAGACGGTATTGTTCTGGTTGACCAGGACCGCTGCCGCGGTTGGCGCCAGTGCATCACCGGCTGCCCCTACAAGAAGGTGTACTTCAACCACAAGACCGGTAAGGCCGAGAAGTGCACATTCTGCTACCCCCGTCTTGAGGCTGGTATCCCCACCGTATGCGCCGAGACCTGCGTGGGTCGTATGCGTTATATCGGTATCTTCCTCTACGATGCAGACCGTGTGACCGAAGCAGCCTCCGTACCGGACGAGAAAGACCTGTACGAGGCACAGCTTTCGCTGATGCTTGACCCGCACGATCCGCGTGTGATTGAGCAGGCTCGCGCAAACGGCATTCCGGATGCCTGGGTTACTGCCGCTCAGAACTCCCCGGTGTATAAGCTGGCGAAAGAGTGGAAGGTGGCTCTGCCGCTGCACCCCGAATACCGCACCATGCCGATGGTTTGGTACGTGCCGCCGCTGTCGCCGATCGTGGACCTGCTCAAGGACCAGGGCCACGACGCTGAGAGCAGCCAGAACCTGTTCGGTGCGATTGAAGCACTGCGCATCCCGGTTGAATACCTGGCTGAGCTGTTCACTGCGGGCGACACCGAAGTGGTCACCTTTGTGCTCAAGCGCCTGGCTGCGATGCGCGCCTACATGCGTGACATCACCTTGGGCGGCGAAGGCAACGAAGAGATCGCAAATTCGGTGGGCATGACCGGTGCGCAGATGTACGAGATGTACCGTCTCATGGCGATCGCCAAGTACAACGAGCGCTACGTGATTCCGCGTGCCCACATGGAAGATGCCCACAACCTTGAAGAGATGGGATGCTCCCTGAGCGTAGACGGCGGTCCCGGCATGTACGGTGACGCCTTCAATGACATGGAGGGTCGCCCCACTCCGGTGTCCACGAGCGTGTATGAGAACTCAAATAAGGTGAGTCTCTTCAGCTGGGACGGCAATTCCCGCCCCGACGGCCTCTTCCCGAACACCACCGGAAAGAAGTAGGTAAGTGGCTGGTTTCTTCTCCAGGCTCATGGGTACAGCCGGGTCCGAGGATAAAACCTCGGATCCGGCGCACCCCGCGCAGGATAATATCGACCCTTTTGACCGGGACTTCGGCCCCGGGCAGGATCGGGATTCGGTCATCTACCAGGTCAGCGGCATGCTCTTGGGTTACCCCAGCGAGGAGCTAGTGCAAACCCTTCCCGAACTTATCCGTTTGGCGCAGGCCACTGAGGATGACGAGTTCACCCAGGCCGTGCAGACCGTCGCTAACTGGATGACCGCACAAGATTTGGAAGATGTTCAGAGCGAGTACGTGCAGGAGTATGACCTTTCCCGCCGCCACGCTCTGCACCTTTCCTATTGGACGGATGGCGACACCCGCCGCCGCGGTGAGACCCTGCTCAAGTTTAAGCAGATGTACCGCGACTCGGGAATGTTTACTCAGCTCAATGGGGAACTGCCCGACTACCTGCCGCTGGTGCTGGAATTCGCCGCTCTTGTGGATCGTACAAAAGGGCGTGCCGCGTTACAGGCGTACCGCCCTTCTTTGGAGCTTCTGCGGCTGTCCCTGAAAGATGGAAACCTGCCCCACTATGGGCTTTTGCACAGTATCTGCGGCACCCTGCCGGGCGTCTCTCCCGAGACCCAGGAGCAGGTGCAGCAGATGGCAGGGTACGGACCGCCCGTTGAGACCGTTGGTCTTTCCGGGTACGCCGACCCCCGCATCGCCCAAGCTAATCCTAATAACCCTTAAACCCCTCGATAGGAGTACATCGTGTACGCACTCGCATCTGAGCATGCAGCCCATGGGGTGCCTGTGCCTGTTGGCGAGCCGGGGATTGTTGATATCCTCTTGTGGGGCGTGCTTCCCTACGTCACCATTCTTATCCTGATCGGTGGCACCATTTGGCGTTACCGCACCGATCAGTTCAGCTGGACCACACGTTCTTCGCAGATTTACGAATCGAAGATGCTGCGTTTGGGTTCGCCCTTGTTCCACTACGGCCTAGCCGCCGTGTTCATGGGACACGTGGGCGGTCTTGTGGTCCCGAAGATGCTCACGGATTATGTGGTGGATGATCACACCTACCACATTGTTGCATTGGTGGGCGGCTCGGCTGCCGCTCTAGCCACCATTGCCGGTTTGGCACTGCTGCTGTGGCGCCGCCGCAATAACGCCCAGGTGTTCACCGCAACTACTGCGAACGATAAATTCATGTACTTCGTGCTGGTGGCCGTGATTCTGGCTGGTACCGCCGCGACCCTGTTCTCGGCAATTAATCCTTCCGGCGGCCTGCCGCCGGTTAACGGGCATGAAGTGGAGTTCAACTACCGCACCTCCATCGCGGTATGGTTCCGTTCCATCTTCTACTTCCACCCGGAGGTGGCGCTGATGGTCAACGTGCCGCTATCCTTCAAGATTCATATTATTGCGGCCATGGTGCTGTTCATCATCTGGCCGTTCACTCGCCTGGTGCACGCGCTGACTATGCCGCTGCACTACCTGTTCCGCCCGTACACCATCTACCGTTCCCGCGGTGGGGAGCGTGTGGGCGCACGCCGTGGTTGGGATCCGATCGGTACTCATGACCGTGAAGATGTCTTCCGCCGATAAGTAAACACACAATCATAATGAGGAAACATGAGCGCTCCCGCTGCTGAGAGTTACGACCTGAAAAAAGGTCAGCTGTTTAATCTGCTGTTGATTACCTTCGCCTCGACCGTCGGGTTCTGGGCGTGGACAATCGTCGGTCCGTTAGCTAAGTACTACGCTAAACCGGAACAGATGAACCTAAACCCGGGCACCACCAGTTTGCTGGTTGCCATGCCGATCTTTATTGGTGCAGTCGGGCGTATCCCGATCGGTGGTCTGACCGATAAGTACGGCGGGCGCATCATGATGAGCCTGGTGCTTGCTGTGAGCACCCCGCTGGTGCTTTTGGTCGGTCTTGCCGGTTCGATGAAGTCCTTCCCCCTGATGCTGGTCTTCTCGTTCCTGCTCGGTATTGCCGGTACCGTGTTCGCAGTGGGTATCCCGTTCAGTGCAGCTTGGTACCCGCCCGCGCGTAAAGGCTTCGCAACCGGCGTGTTCGGTGCAGGCATGGTCGGTACCGCACTGTCGGCCTTCTTCACTCCGCGTCTGCTGTCTCTCGTGGGCTACATGAACACCCACTACATGATCGCTGGCCTGTGCGCAGTGACCGCCACCATCTCATTCTTGTTTCTGCGTGATTCACCGGCGACCGCTAACCGCGAGGTTACCCCGCTGATGCCGAAGATCATTCGGGCGTTCAAGGTGAAGTCCACCTGGCAGCTGTGTTTCCTTTATTCTGTGGTGTTCGGCGGCTTCGTGGCGTTCTCGAACTACCTGCCGACCTACCTGAACAATATCTACAACTTCGACGCTGAGGCTGCTGGTGCTCGTGCCGCAGGTTTCGCGGCGGCTGCCGTGGTCGCTCGTCCCTTCGGCGGTATCTTGGCTGACAAGTTCGGCCCGAAGATCATTACCTTCATTGCCTTGGGCGGCGTATCGGCTTTGGCATTGGTTACCGCATTCCAGCCGGACGCCGAGCACGTTTATGGCCCCATCTTCTTGGCGATGGCAGCTCTGCTGGGCTTGGGCTCCGGCTCGGTCTTCGGCTGGGTTGGCCGCGCGGCTGACCCGAAGAACGTGGGTGCGGTTTCTGGTGTGATCGCTGCTGCTGGTGCTTTGGGCGGGTTCTTCCCGCCGCTGGTGATGGGCGCAACCTACGATGCCGCACATCGTAACTACTTCGTTGGCCTAACCCTGTTGGCTGTAACCGCGGCCTTGGCCTTCGCCTCGGCATTCTTCGTCAAGCACGGAGGCAAGCCGGAGCATCATAAGGCTTAGGCTGTTGCGAAACAGTAGCTGAGTTTTTCACTCAACTGTTTGTTCCACGGCTCTGGTCGTTCCCCACCCTGGTGGGGAACGACCAGAGCTTTTTTCTGTGGGTTTCAAATCGTAAAACAACAAATTGATGGGGCAACAGTCACAATAACCCATAAATTTCGTATAAAATATGCATATATTCAGTGTGGGTTTTAGTAGACAACGCAACACCGATACACCAACGAGGAACCATGGAAGCTTCTGAAGTGAAACATGCTGACCTGAAGAAAGGGCAGCTGCGTAACCTGCTGGTGGCAACGTTCGCCTCCATTTTTGCGTACTGGTCCTGGAGCGTTATTAGCCCGCTCGCCAAATTCTATTCCTCCCCAGAGCAAATGCATTTGGATGAGGGAGGCTCCAGCTTACTGATTGCTATGCCTGTACTGGTGGGGGCGGTAGGGCGTATCCCTGCTGGGGCGCTCACCGATAAGTACGGCGGGCGCGTGATGCTCACCGCTGTTATGGCGCTCAGCGCCCCATTAACGCTGCTGGTGGCGCTGGCGGGTTCCATGAAATCGTTCGGGCTGATGCTGGTGTTTAGCTTCCTTCTTGGTATTGCCGGTACCGTGTTCGCGGTGGGTATCCCGTTCAGTGCAGCCTGGTACGGTGCCTCGAAGAAGGGGTTCGCGACCGGTATTTATGGGGTGAGTACCGTGGGTACCGCCGTTTCGGCGTTTGTGACCCCGATTTTGCACAGGCAGCTGGGGTACTGGCCCACCCATATTCTGCTGGCCGCCCTGTGCCTGGTGATGGCGGCCGTATGTTTTACGGTTCTGCGTGATTCCCCACAGTTCACTCGTTCTACCGAGCCGATAATCCCTAAACTTTTGGCGGCCTCCCGTGTTAAAGAAACGTGGCAGCTGTGCTTTTTGTACTCGATTTTCTTCGGCGCTTTTGTGGCGTTTTCAAACTACCTGCCCACGTTCCTTACGAACGTGTACGAGAAGAACCTGATTGAGGCGGGGATGCGTGCCTCTGGCTTCGCGGTTGCTGCGGTGGCGGCTCGTCCTCTCGGCGGGATACTGGCCGACCGGGTGGGGCCGCGCTTGGTGACCCTGATAGGTATGGGCGGAACCGTGGCGCTGGGAGCCTCGGTGGCCCTCCAGCCCGAAGGGGAGCATGTGTATGGCCCGCTGTTCTTGACGATGGCGGTGCTGCTGGGGCTTGGGTGCGGCAGCGTATTTGGTTGGGTTGGCCGTGCTATTCCAGCCGATAAGGTGGGCATCGCGTCTGGAATTATTGGTGCCGCCGGTGGGCTGGGCGGGTTCTTCCCGCCGCTGGTGATGGGCGCAACCTATAATGCCGCCGCGAACAGCTACTTTAACGGGTTGATGCTCTTGGCCCTGACCGCGGCCGTTGGTGTGGGGATGACGCTCATAGTGCGCGGCGGCAAGAAGTCTCTTGACGCGCCCTAACCTGTGCATATATATGTGCCGGTAAGCCCCCATAATATGCGTGTCACAGGGCATAGACAGCTAGAAGTTTAAGCCCACATTGTGGGAAAATTAGTACTGTTATACACAACAGCACCGTTGTGAACCGCTAACGGTTTGCGCCGATTAGGAGATAGATATATGTCTTTCATTGACCGTCATCTCGGCCCCCGTTCCGCAGACGCTGAGCAGATGCTCAGCACCCTGGGGTATGACTCCCTAGGGGCTCTGATGGACGCCGTCGTCCCCGAACAGATTCGTCTTCGTGCCGATCTGCCTTTGCCGGAGCCGCTGACTGAGCAGGATGCACTGGCTAAGATCGCTGGGTATGCCGCTAAGAATAAGGTGTACGCACAGATGATTGGTGCCGGCTACTATGATGCCGTAACCCCCGCTGTGCTTCGCCGTAATATCCTTGAGAATCCCGGGTTTTACACCTCATACACCCCGTATCAGGCTGAAATTTCGCAGGGCCGCCTGGAGGCTCTGCTGAATTTCCAGAACACGGTCATGGAACTGACCGGTCTTGAGATCGCCAACGCCTCCCTGCTGGATGAGGCGACCGCGGTTGCTGAAGCGGTTGTGATGATGCACCGCGCTAACCGTAAGGTGAAGAACGGTTTCTTCGCCATTGACTCACGCTGCCTGCCGCAGGTGATTTCGGTGGTGCGTGGTCGTGCGCAGATGCTCGACATCCCGTTTGTAATCACCGACTTCTCGGATGGGCTGCCCGAGGGCGACCTGTACGGTGTGGTCTTCGCGTACCCCGCCCAGGATGGCCAGCTGCGCGATATTGAGCCGCTTATTAAGGCCGCTAAAGAACGTAAGGCCCTGGTGACCGTGGTCGCCGACTTGCTGGCTTTGACTCTGTTGAAGTCCCCGGGTGAGTTGGGCGCCGATGTTGCGGTGGGCAACACCCAGCGCTTTGGTTTGCCGTTCTTCTTCGGCGGCCCGCACGCCGCGTACATGGCGGTTCATAAGGGGATGGAACGTACCCTGCCGGGCCGTCTGGTGGGTGTTTCGCAGGACTCTTCGGGTAAACCTGCGTACCGGTTGGCACTGCAGACCCGCGAGCAGCACATCCGCCGTGAGAAGGCCACCAGTAATATCTGTACCGCCCAGGCCCTGCTGGCGATTGTTGCCGGTGCTTACGCCATGTATCACGGCCCCGAGGGGCTGCGCGCTATTGCTGAACGCCTGCACACGAATGCGGCACGTGTGGCCACTGCGCTGCAGAAGGCTGGTTACGGTATTGCGCACAAGGACTTCTTTGACACCGTTGTTGTTGAGGCACCCGGTGCGGCTGATGAGCTGGTGGCTAAGGCGTTGGATGCCGGTGTTAATATTCGCCGTTTCGACGCTAACCGCGTGGGTATCTCAGTGGGTGAGTCGCATGATGATGCCGTGCTGGGGCGCCTTGTGAAGGTCCTCGGTGGGGAGCTGCCCGCTGAGGCTGACCCTGCGTTTGGTATCCCGGATGCACTGCTGCGCACCGACGACTACATGCAGCATCCCATCTTCCACAAGTACCGCTCTGAAACCGAGATGATGCGTTACCTGCGCCGCCTCTCGGATAAGGACTTGGCGCTGGATCGGACGATGATTCCGCTGGGTTCGTGCACCATGAAGCTGAACGCGGCGGCCGAGATGGAGCCCATCTCGTGGCCTGAATTTGCGGGCGTTCACCCGCTGGCACCGGCCGATCAGGCCCAGGGCTGGCATGAGCTCATCCGTGAGCTTTCTGACTGGCTGGTGGCTATCACCGGGTACGATGCGGTGTCGCTGCAGCCGAACTCAGGCGCGTCAGGCGAGTACGCCGGTCTGCGTGCCATCCGCTCCTACCACGAGGCTAATGGTGACCATCAGCGCAATACTGTGCTCATTCCGCTCTCTGCACACGGCACGAATGCCGCATCCGCCGCATTGGCTGGGCTTAAGGTTGCGGGTGTGGCAACCGCAACCGACGGCTCGATCGATGTTGAGGATTTGAAGGCAAAGATTGAGAAGTACGGCGATGCGATCGCAGGCATTATGATCACCTACCCCTCCACGCACGGCGTGTTTGAGGAGCAGGTGGCCCAGGTGTGCGAGCTGGTGCACGCTGCGGGCGGGCAGGTGTATGTGGATGGCGCTAACCTGAATGCGCAGATGGGCTTTGCGCAGCCCGGTAAGTTCGGCGGCGACGTCTCCCACCTGAACCTGCACAAGACCTTCTCCATTCCGCACGGCGGCGGCGGCCCCGGCGTGGGCCCCTTGGCGGTGCGGGAGCACCTGGTGAAGTACCTGCCCGGTGATGCCTACACCGCTGACGCTGAAGGTAACCTGCCTGAAGGCGCGGCGCTTCCGATTTCGCAAGCGTTCTTCGGATCGGCCGGGGTGCTGCCGATCAGCTGGATGTATATCGCGATGAGCGGCGCTGAGGGTCTGAAGAGCTCTTCCGCATATGCGGTACTGAACGCCAACTATGTGGCGAAGAAACTGAACGATAAGTTCCCCGTACTGTACACCGGCCCGGGCGGGCTGGTGGGTCACGAGTGCATCCTGGATGTGCGTGAGCTGACCGACCGTTCGCATGTGACCGCTGAGGACGTGTGTAAGCGCCTGATGGACTTCGGTTTCCATGCCCCCACCCTGGCGTTCCCGGTTCCGGGCACCCTGATGATGGAGCCGACCGAGTCGGAGTCGAAGGAGGAACTCGACCGTTTCATTGAGGCGATGGAGACCATCTACGACGAGATTCTTGAGGTCGCAGACGGTAAGGTCGCACTGGAGGATTCGGTGCTTCGTAATGCCCCGCACACTGTGGAGGTCGTCTCTGCTGACGAGTGGGACCGCCCCTACACCCGCACGCAGGCGGCGTACCCGGTGAAGTCTTTGCGTCTGAATAAGTACTTCACCCCGGTGGGCCGTATTGATGGTGCCGGTGGTGACCGCCACTTCGTTTGCGAATGCCCGCCGATGGAGGCATTCGACCTTGAAGCCCAGTAGGGTTTTCGGCCGGTAGCACCGGTTCAGGGGCGCCCCGTTTCGCCCTCCCCCAGACGCGGGAGGGCAGGGGAGCGGGGCGTACCCCAGCACACCAACCACACTTATAGCAGAACGATTGTTCTTGCACTAGTTTTTACACGAAGCAGTGTAGTAAGGAGATAATATGTCACCCAAGAAAACCGCCCTGTACCCCGTCCACGAAAAACTGGGTGCCTCGTTCACCGACTTCGGTGGCTGGGATATGCCGCTCAAGTACGCTAACGATGTTGCCGAGCATGAGGCTGTGCGCACCCGCGCCGGT
The DNA here is from genome assembly GCF_003989155.1 of Rothia sp. HSID18069. Classification (NCBI taxonomy): domain Bacteria; kingdom Bacillati; phylum Actinomycetota; class Actinomycetes; order Micrococcales; family Micrococcaceae; genus Rothia; species Rothia sp. HSID18069. Next base: position 177,619 of record NZ_RBMG01000001.1, read on the forward strand.
ATCTTTGATCTCTCCCATATGGGCGAGTTCCGTGTGAGCGGGCCGGACGCCGCAGCGTTCCTTGACTACGCGCTGGTTTCCAACATGTCTGTCTTGAAGCCTGGCCGCGCCAAGTACTCTATCCTGGTGAACGATAAGGGCGGTGTTATTGATGACCTCATCACCTACCGTCTGGGTGACGAGGAGTTCCTGGTGGTGCCCAATGCCGCCAATATTGATAAAGATTTCGCCGCCATGAGTGAGCGCCTGGGCGATTTTGATGTGAAGTTCGTCAATGAGTCTGAGGAAACCTCCCTGGTTGCTGTGCAGGGTCCGCGTGCTGAGGAGATTCTGCTGGCCGCTGGTGCTTCCGATGAGGACGCGGTGCGTGAGGTCAAATACTACGCTTCTGTGCCGGTTACCATCGCCGGGGTGGATGTGCTGCTGGCACGCACCGGCTACACCGGTGAAGATGGTTTTGAGCTGTTCGTGCCGAACGCTGATGCCGTGAAACTGTGGGAGGCTCTCGCCGCCGCAGGTGAGCCGTTTGGGCTGACTCCTGCTGGTTTGGCTTCCCGTGATTCCCTGCGCCTTGAGGCTGGTATGCCGCTTTACGGCCACGAGCTGGGCCTGGATATTACCCCGTTCGAGTCTGGCTTGGGCCGCCTGGTTGAGATTGCCTTGGAGAAGAAGGCCGTTGACTTCGTGGGCCGTGCCGCCCTGGCCGAGCTTGCGAAGTCCCCGTCGGAGCGCATCCTGGTGGGTCTGAAGGCACAGGCGAAGCGTCCGGCACGTGCGGGTTCGTTCCTTGTTGATGCCGAGGGCAACCAGATTGGTGAGGTCACCTCCGGTATTCCCTCGCCGACCCTGGGTTACCCGGTGGCAATGGCCCTGGTGAAGCGCGAATTCTCCGAGGTCGGCACCGAGGTGGACGTAGATATTCGCGGTAAGCGTGCAACGTTTGATGTGGTTCCGCTGCCGTTCTACAAGCGCGAGAAGTAGCAACAAGCGGCGGCTCCTCACGGTGTAGCCGCCCGCGCATCCGGTAGGGCTTACGCACAGATCCGGGGTGCTGGTTCCTCACAGCGGTGGGGGAGTGGCACCCCGGTTTTCGTGTGTGCCCTCTGCCCGTGGTGTCTTAGTCGAACGAACACTTAGCGGGCGGGCGCGAGTGCGGGGTAACCCACCCTTAGTTTTAAGGTTGGTGCCCGGTGGGATAGGATGGGAAACGTCTGCTGTTGATACCTGCTCGGCGGCTCCGCTCATACCGCAGATACTGTAGCGTTTCGCCGCCTCACCCCAGAACCCGGGGCTGGGCTCGGCAACGTATGGGGCTGGGTGAGAACACTGTTGCGGTGCAATGTCGTGCCGGGAAAAATCAGAAAGTTTAGTGAACTATGGCTCTTAACATTGGTGCGCCCGATGACGACCGGAACCCCAGCACCGCCAGCATACCCAGCGCCGTGCAGAAAAAAGCGGAGGCACTGGAGTATGACATTAGTGTCTTTGAGCTGTTCAGTGTGGGGGTGGGCCCCTCAAGTTCGCACACAGTGGGGCCGATGCGCGCCTCCAACCGTTTTATTGCCGAGCTGATCGACGCGAACCTGCTGGATAGGGTGAGCCGTATCCACGTCGATCTTTACGGTTCCCTTGCGGCAACCGGGGCCGGGCACGGCACCATGAGCGCGGCTTTGAAAGGACTCTGCGGGTTCGTCCCCGAAACTATCTGCATTGCTGATGCCGAGGCGATGATGCAGCGCAATAGTGTAGATGGCACCTTGCCGCTTGCCGGGTACCCCTCGCGGGCCTACACGGGGGGAGCCCCCGGCGGGGAGGACGGGAAAGTGTACGGGCCGGTGCTGAACTACCGTGAAGCCGAGATGACCCTGCGCCCGCTCACGGTGTTGCCACGCCACACGAACGGTATGAAAATCACTGCGTTTGCTGGTGAGCAGATACTGGCGGAGCGCACCTACTTCTCAATTGGCGGCGGGTTCGTTGTTGAGGGCGATGAGGAGGCCACGGGAGGGGCGTCCCTGTCGAACCCGCCTTATCCGTTTGGTTCCGGTGCTGAGCTGCTGCAGCTGGCGAATGATGCTGGGCTGAGTATTGCCGAACTGAAAATGGCGAATGAGTGTTCCGTCCGGTCCGAGCAGGAAGTACGCGCTGGTATTCTGGGCATTCGGCAGGTCATGAAAGAGTGCATTGGGTCTTCGCTGTCACGCGTGGGGTACCTGCCGGGGCCGCTTAAGGTGCGGTGCCGTGCGGGGGCTTGGCACCGTGACCTTATGGTGGAGGACCCCGAGAAGTCGGCGGAATTCGCCACGGACTGGGTGAACCTGATCGCGCTTGCCGTGAATGAGGAGAACGCCTTCGGCGGGCGCGTGGTGACGGCCCCAACGAATGGCGCCTCGGGTATTATTCCGGCGGTGCTGCACTACGCCATGAATTACACCCCGGGGATTCGCCACTGTGGCCAGGCTGCGCGTGAGGACGCGGTGGTTAAGTTCTTCCTGGCGGCTGCCTCAATCGGTGCGCTGTATAAGAAACGGGCCTCCATCTCGGGGGCTGAGGTCGGGTGTCAGGGTGAGGTCGGTACCGCCTCGTCAATGGCGGCGGCTGGGCTGGCGCAGGTGCTGGGCGGCACGAATGAGCAGATTGAGAATGCCGCCGAGATCGCGATGGAGCATAACCTGGGGCTGACCTGCGACCCCGTGGGCGGGCTGGTGCAGATCCCGTGTATTGAGCGGAACGCTATGGCCGCATCGAACGCGGTGACGGCGGCGCGCATGGCCCTGCGCGGGGACGGGGTGCACCGGGTGTCGCTGGATCAGGTGATTGAGACGATGCGCCAAACCGGCATGGATATGTCACACCGGTATAAGGAGACTTCCATGGGCGGTCTCGCGCTGAATGTGGTGGAGTGCTAGCTACCGGGTGTTAGGTGCGCCCGCCCACCGCACGGTTTCTTGAAGAACTGGAGGCAACGATTCAAGAACACGTTCGCTAAAAAGACCGGAACGGGGAGCGGTGATGAAATAATGGGAGTTCATACAGAAGGAAAGCGGCGGCGATGAAACCTGAGAGCACTCCTGAACCTGAGAGCATAAACTTCACCTACGATACCGATAAAGAGCTCTATGTGAGCGATCCAGTGGATGTGCCTGCGCTCAAGAAGAATGCAGTAACGTTTAGGTTCGATCTGCAGACTCTTGACTCCGCCGGGTGGCAGCGTATTCGTGCCGCGATTGATAACTTCCGCTCACCCGATGCCGATATTTTTGCTCAGGCAACCCCGTATGTGTACCAGTTCTACCGTATGTATTTTGATATGGCGGATGAGTACGGCTGGGAACAATACTTGCCGGATATTCCCGAATCTCAGGTGTGGAGCCTGGTGGGCCCTATCTGGGATCGGTGCACGGTGGCCTGGGACAATAACAGCCTGCTGATTGTGGTGGAAGCCGAGACTGAGTGGGATATTGAACATGGCATGATAATGGTGTACCAGGACGGTGTAAAACTGGTGAAAGTGGGTATGGCGGTTGAGTCGTACACCAACCCTGACGGCACTATTTTTGACTATGGGCACTAGAAGCATGAAGGCCAGCCGGGGCGGGGGAGAGTGAGAGACTCTCATGAGCGGTTCAAAATCCGGTGATTAATTATTGCGGGCATACTATTGAAGCTTTCACAAGGGGCATCACAAGTTCTTGTGAACCGGCGCTTGCATCATCCCACGGGGTGTGGTAGACAATCCTCAAACAATGGTGTATCGTTAATATTTACGCTTTCCCTAACCTGAGTGCCTTCATATAGCGGTGGGCACAGGCTTGAAGGTGACGTTTCCCCGTTCGACATCTGTAGCTTCGTGCACCGTATCTGCGGCCCGGAGTCTGTGTTTTCGGTAACGTTGCCGGGAGGCTGATTGCTAACAGACATGTCTGTGGAAGGATCCCCATCTTGGTCGCTTCGAGCACCTCTAACCATGACGCCGCTAACGGTGCGGGTAACACCGACCGCCGTATTTCATTCGCAAAAATTAACGAACCGTTGAAGGTTCCTAACCTGCTGGCTATCCAGACCGATAGTTTTGACCGCCTTGTCGGTAACGCCGGGTGGCTGGCTCGCCTTGAAGCAGCTGAAGCTGTTGGCGATACCTCCGTTCCGCGTAAGTCCGGTCTTGCCGAGATTTTCGAAGAAATCTCCCCGATTAAGGACTTTCAGGAGACCATGCAGCTCTCCTTCTCCGACCCGGAGTTCGCGGACCCCAAGTACACGGTTGAAGAATGCAAAGACCGTGACGCCACCTATGCCGCTCCGCTCTATGTCAAAGCTGAGTTCATTAACCACGCCACGGGCGAGGTTAAGCAGCAGACCCTGTTCATGGGCGACTTCCCGCTCATGACCGAATCCGGTACTTTCGTTATTAACGGTACCGAACGTGTGGTCGTTTCCCAGCTGGTGCGCTCGCCCGGTGCTTACTTTGAGAAGGCCCCGGACCGCACCTCAGATAAAGACATCTATTCGGCACGTGTGATTCCTTCACGCGGCGCCTGGTTCGAGCTTGAGATTGATAAGCGCGATCAGGTGGGTGTGCGCCTGGACCGTAAGCGTAAACAGTCCGTGACCGTGCTGCTGAAGGCCCTGGGGTGGAGCGAGTCGAAGATTCTTTCAGAGTTCGGCCAGTACGACTCGATCCGTGCGACTCTTGAGAAGGACTCCGTCTCAACCCGGGACGAGGCCCTGCTCGATATTTACCGTAAGCTCCGCCCGGGTGAGCCCCCCACAGTCGAGGCAGCCCAGGCACTGCTTGACAACATGTACTTCACCCCGCGCCGCTACGATTTGGCGAAGGTTGGCCGGTACAAGGTGAACCGCAAGCTCGGCGTGGAGGTGCCCCTAGACTCGGATGAAGCGTCGGTGCTGAGCCAGGACGATATTGCACAGATGATTCATTACCTGTGCGCCCTGCACGCCGGTGAGCCCACCATTAAGGGTTCACGCGGCGGCCAGGAGATCGACCTGAAGGTTGATGTGGACGACATCGACCATTTCGGGAACCGCCGTATCCGTACCGTGGGTGAGCTGATTGAGAACCAGATCCGCACCGGTCTTTCCCGCATGGAACGCGTGGTGCGTGAGCGCATGACCACCCAGGACGTGGACGCGATTACCCCGCAGTCCTTGGTGAACATCCGCCCCGTAGTGGCGGCCATTAAGGAGTTCTTCGGTACGTCACAGCTGTCGCAGTTCATGGACCAGAACAACCCGCTGGCTGGGCTAACCCACAAGCGTCGCCTGTCGGCACTGGGCCCCGGCGGTCTTTCCCGCGACCGCGCGGGCATGGAAGTGCGCGACGTGCACCCCTCACACTACGGCCGTATGTGCCCCATTGAGACCCCTGAAGGCCCGAACATTGGTCTGATCGGTTCGTTGGCAACCTATGGCCGCATTAACTCTTACGGCTTTATTGAGACCCCCTACCGCGTGGTTGAAGACGGCAAGGTCACCGACAAGGTGCGTTATTTGACTGCTGATGACGAGAAGAGCGTCATTATTGCGCAGGCAAACGCCCCGCTGACCGCTGACCGCACCTTCGCTGAGGACGAGGTTCTCTGCCGTGCAGGCGATGGTTCCGGTGAGGCCGTGCTGGTAGCACCAACCGACGTGCAGTACATGGACGTTTCCCCGCGCCAGATGGTGTCGGTGGCAACCGCCCTGATCCCTTACCTTGAGCACGACGACGCGAACCGCGCGTTGATGGGCGCGAACATGCAGCGTCAGGCTGTGCCGCTGCTGGAGTCTGAGGCTCCCGTGGTGGGTACCGGTATGGAGAAGTACGCTGCGCTTGACTCCGGTGACTCCGTGTTGGCGAAGAAAGCTGGCGTGGTCTCTGAGGTCTCGGCTGACCTGGTGATGGTCCGTAATGATGACGGCACCAGCAGCTCGTACCCGATCATGAAGTTCTCCCGCTCGAACCCGGGTAACTGCTACAACCAGCGTGTTGTGGTTAAGGCCGGTCAGCGTGTGGAAGAGCGTGACGTTATTGCGGACGGCCCCTCCACCGACCGTGGCGAGCTCGCTCTGGGCAAGAACCTGCTCGTGGCATACATGCCGTGGGAGGGCCTGAACTATGAGGATGCGATTATCCTCTCCCAGCGCATGGTTTCCGAGGACGTGCTGACCTCCATCCACATTGAGGAGCACGAGATCGATGCCCGCGACACCAAGCTCGGGCCTGAGGAAATCACTCGCGATATCCCTAACGTCTCGGATGAGGCCCTGTCCGCACTGGATGAGCGCGGTGTGATCCACATTGGTGCCGAAGTTGAGGCTGGCGACATTCTGGTCGGTAAGGTCACCCCCAAGGGCGAGACCGACCTGACCCCGGAGGAGCGCCTGCTGCGCGCGATCTTCGGTGAGAAGTCCCGCGAGGTGCGCGATACCTCCCTGAAGGTTCCTCACGGCGAATCCGGTACTGTGATCGGTGTTCGTATCTTCGACCGTGAAAGCGACGACGAAGACGATCTGCCCCCGGGCGTGAACCAGCTGGTGCGCGTGTACGTGGCGCAGAAGCGTAAGATCACCGATGGTGATAAGCTCGCGGGCCGCCACGGCAACAAGGGTGTTATTTCCAAGATCCTGCCGATTGAGGATATGCCTTTCCTGGAAGACGGTACCCCCGTGGACGTCATCCTGAACCCGCTGGGTGTGCCCGGCCGTATGAACATTGGGCAGGTGCTTGAGGTTCACACCGGCTGGCTGGCCAAGCAGGGCTGGAAGATTGAGGGCGACCCGGCCTGGCTGAAGAATATGCCGAACTTCCCGAAAGAGTCCGGCCCCACCCGCCTGGCAACCCCCGTGTTTGACGGCGCCCATGAGGACGAGCTGTTTGACCTCATGGACCACGCAAACCCGAACCGTGATGGTGACCGCCTGATTAACCGCTCCGGCAAGGCCCGTCTGATTGATGGTCGTTCAGGTGAGCCGTTCCCTGACCCGATCTCGGTGGGGTACCAGTACATCCTGAAGCTGCACCACTTGGTGGACGATAAGATTCACGCTCGTTCTACCGGCCCGTACTCGATGATTACGCAGCAGCCGCTGGGTGGTAAGGCCCAGTTCGGTGGTCAGCGTTTCGGTGAGATGGAAGTGTGGGCGCTGGAAGCGTACGGCGCCGCCTACACCCTGCAGGAAATCTTGACCGTCAAGTCTGACGATGTGGCTGGTCGTGTGAAGGTATACGAGGCAATCGTTAAGGGCGAGAACATCCCCGAACCGGGCATCCCCGAATCCTTCAAGGTTCTTATTAAGGAAATGCAGTCCCTGTGTCTGAACGTTGAGGTGCTCTCTACCGACGGGAAGACCATTGAGATGAGCGACTCGGAGGAAGAAGGCTTCCGGGCAGCAGAAGATATGGGTGTGAGCCTCACCCACGCAGAGCCCAGCTCTGTGGACGAGGCATAATCCGCCTTCCTTCTAGGGTGGGGCGCCGCTGCGGTTGCCCCGCCCGCTAAACCGAAGTCTTCGTAAACTACAGAAAGAGATTAGGACCGATATGTCCAACGAATCTTCGCTTGGTTTGATGCGAATTGGCCTTGCCACCGCCGACGATATTCGTCGCTGGTCTTACGGCGAGGTTAAGAAGCCCGAGACCATCAACTACCGTACCCTCAAGCCCGAGAAGGAGGGCCTGTTCGACGAGCGCATTTTTGGCCCTACTAAGGACTGGGAATGCTACTGCGGCAAGTACAAGCGCGTACGTTTTAAGGGCATCATTTGTGAGCGTTGCGGTGTTGAGGTGACCCGCTCAAAGGTGCGCCGTGAGCGTATGGGCCACATTGAGCTGGCTGCCCCCGTCACCCACATCTGGTACTTCAAGGGTGTTCCCTCCCGCCTGGGGTACCTGCTGGATCTGGCTCCGAAGGACCTGGAGAAGGTCATCTACTTCGCCGCCTACATGATCACGAGCGTGGACGAGGAAGCTCGTCACGAGGATCTGCCGAACCTGCAGGCCGCACATGACCGTGATAAGAAGGCCCTGGAGACCCAGCGCGACGCCGATATTGCCGCTATTTCCCGCGAGGTTGAGCAGGAGCTGGCGCGTATTGAGGCTGACGGCGGTAAAGCTGCTGAGAAGCGTAAGCTGCGTGAGAATGCTGAACGTCAGATGGCTTCGGCCCGTAAGCGCGCCGACCGCGAGATTGAGCACCTGGAGAAGGTGTGGGACCGCTTCAAGAACCTGAAGGTCGCTGACCTTGAAGGCGATGAGGCGCTGTACCGCTCAATGGTTGATAAGTACGGCGTGTACTTTGAGGGCGCAATGGGTGCTGAAGCTATTAAAAAGCGCCTGGAGGATTTCGACCTTGAGGCCGAAGCCGAGGCGCTGAAGGAGGTCATTCAGAACGGCAAGGGCCAGAAGAAGACCCGTGCGCTGAAGCGTCTGAAGGTTGTTAACGCGTTTTTGACCACCAATAACTCCCCGCTGGGTATGGTGCTGGATGTTGTTCCGGTTATCCCGCCGGAGCTGCGTCCGATGGTTCAGCTCGATGGTGGCCGTTTCGCAACTTCCGACCTGAATGACCTGTACCGTCGTGTGATTAACCGTAATAACCGCCTCAAGCGCCTGCTGGAGCTTGGCGCCCCCGAGATTATCGTGAATAACGAGAAGCGCATGCTGCAGGAAGCTGTGGATTCGCTCTTCGATAACGGTCGTCGCGGTCGCCCCGTGACCGGCCCCGGTAACCGCCCGCTGAAGTCGCTCTCCGATATGCTCAAGGGTAAGCAGGGCCGTTTCCGTCAGAACCTGCTTGGTAAGCGCGTGGACTACTCTGGCCGTTCCGTGATCGTGGTTGGTCCGCAGCTGGAAATGCATCAGTGTGGTCTGCCGAAGCAGATGGCGCTGGAGCTGTTCAAGCCCTTCGTCATGAAGCGCCTAGTGGAGCTTTCGCACGCACAGAACATTAAGAGTGCAAAGCGTATGGTGGAGCGTTTCCGCCCGCAGGTGTGGGATGTTCTCGAAGAGATCATTACCGAGCACCCTGTGCTGCTGAACCGTGCACCTACCCTGCACCGTCTGGGTATTCAGGCGTTCGAGCCGAAGCTGGTTGAGGGTAAGGCTATTCAGCTGCACCCGCTCGTGTGCTCCGCGTTCAACGCTGACTTTGACGGTGACCAGATGGCGGTTCACCTGCCGCTTTCGCCCGAGGCTCAGGCTGAGGCGCGCATCCTGATGCTCTCCTCGAACAATATTTTGAAGCCTTCGGATGGTCGCCCTGTGGCTGTTCCGTCGCAGGATATGATCATTGGCCTGTATCACCTGACCACTCCCCGTGAGGGTGAAAAGAATGAGGGTCACGCGTTCTCGTCGATTGCCGAGGCTCTGATGGCGATGGATCGTCACGAGATTGAGCTGTACACCAAGGTGAAGGTGCGTCTTTCCAGTGATGAGTTCGTGGCACCTGAGGGCTGGGAAGCTCCTGAGGGTTACACCTCGGGCGGCCCGGTTCTGCTGGAGTGCACCGTCGGTCAGATCCTGTTCAACCAGACTCTGCCGAAGGATTACCCGTGGTTCTCCGGTGTTGCTGATAAGAAGGGGCTGGGCAAGCTCATTAACGATCTTGCTGAGAAGTACCCGATGGATATCGTGGCCCGCACCCTGGATAACCTGAAGAACGCTGGCTTCTACTGGGCTTCACGTTCGGGTGTGACCGTGGCGGTTTCTGATATTGCCACCCCGTCGATGAAACCTGCGATCATGGAGAACTATGAGCAGCAGGCCGCCGCTATCCAGGCGAACTTTGAGATGGGCACCATTGGCGATGATGAGCGCCGTGAGGAACTGATCGAGATTTGGACCCAGGCAACTGATGAGGTTGCTGAGGCGATGCGCGATAATTTGAGCGCTAATGGCGGTCAGAACACCATTTACCGTATGGTGACTTCCGGTGCACGTGGTAACTGGATGCAGGTTCGTCAGATTGCGGGTATCCGTGGTCTGGTGTCGAACCCGAAGGGCGAGATTATGCCCCGCCCGATTAAGTCCTCCTACCGTGAGGGCCTGTCGGTGCTGGAGTACTTCATCGCAACCCACGGTGCCCGTAAGGGTCTTGCCGATACCGCGCTGCGTACCGCTAACTCGGGTTACCTAACCCGTCGTCTGGTGGACGTGTCGCAGGATGTGATTGTGCGTGAGCATGACTGCGGTACCCGCCGCGGCCTGGTGCTTCCGCTCATTGATGATGAGGCAAACTTGCATCCGGATGTTGAGACCTCCATTCACGGACGCACCCTTGCGGTGGATGTGAAGGACGCTGAGGGCAGCGTACTTGCAGCCGCTGGTGAGGATGTCTCGGATGTGCTGATTGAGAAGCTGTTCAAGGCTGGTGTGAAGGATGTGCGCGTGCGTTCGGTGCTCACCTGTGAGTCCGGTATTGGCGTGTGCGCCCTGTGCTATGGCCGTTCGATGGCGTCGAACACCCTGGTCGATATTGGCGAGGCCGTGGGTATTATTGCGGCTCAGTCTATTGGTGAGCCCGGTACCCAGCTGACCATGCGTACCTTCCACACCGGTGGTGTGGCATCGGCTGACGACATTACCCAGGGTCTGCCTCGTATCCAGGAGCTGTTTGAGGCCCGTACCCCCAAGGGTGTGGCACCTATTTCTGAGGTTGCCGGTCGGGTGAGCATTGAGGACACGGAGCGTTCCTACAAGATTGTGGTGACCCCGGATGACGGTTCTGATCCGCAGTCGTACACGGTGCTGCGCCGTGCCGCCTCGAAGCTTCAGGATGGCGATCATGTGCAGGTGGGCGAGCAGCTTGCCGCCGGTTCGGTGGATCCGAAGGAGGTGCTGCGTATTCGCGGCCCGCGTGAGGCGCAGAAGCACCTGGTGAGCGAGGTTCAGGGCGTGTACAAGTCTCAGGGTGTGGAGATTCACGATAAGCACGTTGAGGTTATTGTGCGTCAGATGCTGCGCCGCGTGACCGTCATTGAGTCTGGCGATACTGAGCTGCTGCCGGGTGAGCTGGTGGATAATATCGTCTTCCAGCGCGCTAACCGTAAGGCCCTGACGGAGGGTAAGAAGCCCGCCGCCGGTCGCCCCGAGATGATGGGTATTACCAAGGCGTCGCTGGCCACCGAGTCCTGGCTCTCTGCCGCATCCTTCCAGGAGACCACCCGCGTGCTTACTCAGGCCGCAATGGAGGCTAAGACCGACCCGCTGCTTGGCCTGAAGGAGAACGTCATTATCGGTAAGCTGGTTCCGGCCGGTACCGGTTTGGCTCGCTACAACGATATTGAGGTTGAGCCCAGCCCGCAGGCCCGTCAGGAGCAGCTTAACGCGCTGGAGGCATTCGGTTACCAGAGCGTCTTTAGCCCGATGGGCGACGAGCCGTACCCGTATGCGAATAACGGGTTTATGGCGGTTCCCTTGGAAGAGTACGGTCGCGGTATGGAGTAGCCTCACCTGAGGTTCTATCCGGTCTGCTTCTGGTGCTAACCACTGGGGCAGTTGAGGGAGGCGGCTTCGGCATTGTGCCGGGGCCGCCTCCTGAGGCTTTAAACACGGTATGCGCCTGCGGGGTGGAAACATCTCCCGCACCAAGATGGTGAGTAATCACACAGGGTTTAAAGCGGTGGTTGCCTTCTTGGCAGTAAAACCCGCTGGATTAAGCGGGTTTTAACCTGTATAGTCGTATGTCGAAGTACTTGGCCTCAGTGCTGGGGTGCCCGCTATTACGCGGGTGCCGTGAAGATTCCGGCACGCGGGCAAACGAATCAATGGCAGTATGGATACCGTCCTTTGGTGTTGCTTTTTGTGCTGACACCTAAATGCCATTTTTAAGTGTGCCCAAAAACTTCTAACCCCGGTCGAATCGAGCTCGGTCGTAAGGTAGCAAGTGATTCGCTGGGAGCCAAGAACCCGCGCCCTTTATCACCTCATGCGGGGTGCTAGTGTGTGCGGGCTTCTATAACCGAGAGCGCCCGGGGTGAAAGCGCCGGGAGCTAGTCAGTTTAGCGGGCTTGAAGACAGATAAGCCCATCAATGCAACGGAGAAAACGTGCCTACTATTCAGCAGCTGGTCCGTAAGGGCCGGACTCCCAAGGTCGTCAAGACCAAGGCGCCCGCACTGAAGGGCAACCCCATGAAGCGTGGCGTGTGCACCCGTGTGTACACCACCACCCCGAAGAAGCCGAACTCGGCACTGCGTAAGGTCGCTCGTGTCAAGCTCAACGGCGGCGTCGAGGTTACCGCATACATTCCCGGTGAAGGTCACAACCTGCAGGAGCACTCGATTGTGCTCGTTCGCGGTGGTCGTGTGAAAGACCTCCCCGGTGTTCGTTACAAGATCGTTCGTGGCGCTCTGGATACCCAGGGTGTTAAGGGTCGCGGGCAGGCTCGCTCCCGCTACGGCGCTAAGAAGGAGAAGAAGTAATGCCTCGTAAGGGTCCCGCTCCCAAGCGTCCCCTCGTCAACGATCCGGTGTACGGTTCGACACTGGTCACCCAGCTCATTAACAAGGTTCTGCTGGACGGCAAGAAGTCTGTTGCCCAGCGCATCGTATACGGTGCTCTTGAGGGTGTTGAGAAGAAGACCGGTTCTGACCCGGTTGTTACCCTGAAGAAGGCTATGGACAACATCAAGCCCTCGCTTGAGGTTCGTTCCCGCCGTGTTGGTGGCGCTACCTACCAGGTTCCGGTTGAGGTTCGCCCCGGCCGTTCCACCGCTCTGGCTCTTCGCTGGCTTGTTGGCTTCTCAAAGCAGCGCCGCGAGAAGACCATGACTGAGCGTCTGATGAACGAGATCCTGGATGCGTCCAATGGTCTCGGTGCCGCTGTGAAGCGTCGCGAAGACACTCACAAGATGGCCGAGTCCAACAAGGCCTTCGCTCACTACCGCTGGTAATTCTCCGTTTAGAGCCTGCCGGGTTTTCCGTCAGGCTTTCGGAGTATCTCATTTAGGGAGAAAAACGTGGCACATGATGTGTACACTGACCTGAACAAGGTCCGCAACATCGGTATTATGGCGCACATTGACGCCGGTAAGACCACCACAACTGAGCGCATCCTGTTCTACACCGGTATTAACCACAAGATCGGTGAGACTCACGATGGCGCGTCAACTATGGACTGGATGGCTCAGGAGCAGGAGCGAGGTATTACCATTACCTCCGCAGCTATCACCTGCTTCTGGAAAGACAACCAGATCAACATTATCGACACCCCCGGTCACGTTGACTTCACCGTTGAGGTGGAGCGTTCGCTGCGCGTGCTTGACGGCGCGGTAGCAGTGTTTGACGGCAAGGAAGGTGTTGAGCCTCAGTCTGAGACCGTGTGGCGTCAGGCTGATAAGTACGACGTTCCCCGCATCTGCTTCGTCAATAAGATGGACAAGATGGGCGCGGACTTCTACTTCACTGTTCAGACCATTATCGACCGCTTGGGCGCTAAGCCGCTCGTTCTGCAGCTGCCCATTGGTGCTGAGAGCGACTTCGTTGGTGTGGTTGACCTGCTCGAAATGAAGGCATACGTATGGCCCGGTGACTCTAAGGGTGACGTGACCATGGGTGCCTCCTACGAGGTTCAGGAAATCCCCGCCGACCTGCAGGCTAAGGCTGAAGAGTACCGTGCCGAGATGGTTGAGGCTGTTGCTGAGTCCAGCGAAGAGCTCATGGAGAAGTACCTCGAAGAGGGCGAACTGACCGTTGACGAGCTCAAAGCTGGTATCCGTCAGCTGACCATTAACGGTGAGGCGTTCCCCGTGCTCTGCGGTTCTGCTTTCAAGAACCGTGGTGTTCAGCCCATGCTGGATGCCGTGATCGAGTACCTGCCTTCCCCGCTGGATGTGCCCGCTGTGGAGGGCTCTAGCCCCTCGGATGAGGAAGAGAAGCTCACCCGTAAGGCTTCCGCTGATGAGCCTTTCGCGGCTCTGGCCTACAAGGTTGCAGCTCACCCGTTCTACGGTCAGCTCATCTACACCCGTGTGTACTCCGGTCACGCGGCCCAGGGTCAGCAGGTTCTTAACTCGACTAAGGGTAAGAAGGAACGCCTCGGCAAGCTCTTCCAGATGCAGTCCAACAAGGAGAACCCTGTTGAGGAAGTCACTGCAGGCCACATCTATGCTGCGATTGGTCTGAAGGACACCACTACTGGTGATACCCTGTGCGATCCGGCAAATCCGATTGTGCTTGAGTCGATGACCTTCCCCGCCCCCGTGATCTTCGTGGCTATTGAGCCTAAGACCAAGGGTGACCAGGAGAAGATGTCGACCGCTATCCAGAAGCTTTCCGCTGAGGACCCCACCTTCACCGTGTCGCTGAACGAAGAGACCGGCCAGACCGAAATCGGTGGTATGGGCGAGCTCCACTTGGACATCATTGTTGACCGTATGAAGCGTGAGTTCAAGGTTGAAGCTAACGTTGGTAAGCCTCAGGTGGCGTATCGCGAGACCATTAAGAAGGCTGTCGAGAAGGTTGACTACACCCACAAGAAGCAGACCGGTGGTTCCGGTCAGTTCGCAAAGGTGCAGGTTTCCTTCGAGCCGCTGCCCTTGGATGGCGAGGAACTGTACGAGTTTGAGGACAAGGTGACCGGTGGTCGCGTGCCTCGCGAGTACATTCCTTCTGTTGACGCCGGTATTCAGGACGCTATGAAGTTCGGTATCCTGGCTGGCTACCCGATGGTCGGTGTGAAAGCAACCCTGATCGACGGTGCGTACCACGATGTTGACTCCTCTGAAATGGCGTTCAAGATCGCCGGTTCCATGGTGTTCAAGGAAGGTGCTAAGCGCGCTAACCCGGTTCTGCTGGAACCGCTCATGGACGTTGAGGTACGTACCCCCGAGGAGTACATGGGCGATGTTATCGGCGACCTGAACTCCCGTCGTGGTCACGTGCGTTCCATGGAGGATGCATCCGGCGTGAAGATCGTTAAAGCTCTCGTGCCGCTGACCGAAATGTTCGGCTACATTGGTGACCTGCGTGGTAAGACCCAGGGCCGTGCAGTGTTCTCGATGGCTTTCGACAGCTACGGTGAAGTTCCCAAGAACGTCGCTGACGAGATCATCCAGAAGAGCCGCGGCGAGTAATCACCGCTCTCATCCTGTGGGCTGCGGGTTGAGAAACGCGCAGCCCACACTCTAAAATTTTTAATTAAAATCCATCATTGAAGGCATGGACAGTTTCATCTCTGCGTCGTAATCCGCTATTGTAGACGCTAGACCGTTTTTCTACGGATTGCGCCGGAGATAAGATTCGGGTGCATGTTTTCGATACGTTCTAGGAGGAACACTCTTGGCTAAGGCTAAGTTCGAGCGCTCCAAGCCTCACGTTAACGTCGGTACCATTGGTCACGTTGACCACGGTAAGACCACCCTGACCGCTGCCATCTCCAAGGTGCTGGCTGACAAGTACCCGGACCTGAACGAGAAGCGTGACTTCGGCATGATCGACTCCGCTCCTGAGGAGCGTCAGCGCGGTATTACCATTAACATCGCGCACATTGAGTACCAGACCGACAAGCGCCACTACGCACACGTTGACGCACCCGGCCACGCCGACTACGTCAAGAACATGATCACCGGTGCTGCTCAGATGGACGGCGCAATCCTCGTGGTTGCTGCTACCGACGGTCCTATGGCTCAGACCCGTGAGCACGTGCTGCTCGCTCGCCAGGTTGGCGTGCCCACCCTGCTGGTGGCACTGAACAAGGCTGACATGGTTGACGACGAAGAGCTTCTTGACCTCGTCGAGATGGAGGTCCGTGACCTTCTCTCCTCGCAGGAGTTCGACGGTGACGAGGCTCCCGTGATCCGCGTTTCCGCTCTGAAGGCTCTTGAGGGTGACCCCGAGTGGGTTGCTAAGGTTGAGGAACTCATGGAAGCTGTTGACAGCTACATCCCCGATCCGGTTCGTGAGAAGGACAAGCCCTTCCTCATGCCCATCGAGGACGTCTTCACCATTACCGGTCGCGGCACCGTTGTGACCGGTCGTGCAGAGCGCGGTACCCTGAAGATCAACTCCGAGGTCGAGATCGTTGGTATCCGACCCATCCAGAAGACCACCGTGACCGGTATCGAGATGTTCCACAAGCAGCTCGACGAGGCATGGGCTGGCGAGAACTGTGGTCTGCTTCTGCGTGGTCTCAAGCGTGACGACGTTGAGCGTGGTCAGGTTGTTGTGGAGCCGGGCTCCATCACCCCCCACACCGAGTTCGAGGCAAACGTCTACATCCTCTCCAAGGATGAGGGCGGCCGTCACAACCCGTTCTACTCGAACTACCGTCCTCAGTTCTACTTCCGTACCACTGACGTGACCGGTGTTATTAAGCTGCCCGAGGGCACCGAGATGGTTATGCCCGGTGACAACACCGAGATGACCGTTGAGCTGATCCAGCCCATCGCTATGGAAGAGGGCCTTGGCTTCGCTATCCGTGAGGGTGGCCGCACCGTTGGTTCGGGCCGCGTTACCAAGATCATCAAGTAATTGCCGTAACAACGACAATTCGCTTATGCTCTTGTAGCAGGCTCTGCCTCTAGAAGGTAGCGAATCTTACACAGGGGACCCCCGCAGTATTGTGGGGGTCCTTTTGTATTTAAACGGTGGGGGTTGAGATGGTGACGGTAGTGACGTACAGTCCGGTACGGTACTCTAGGGGTGTGGCATAAAAGTTTACACCAGTACTTTTAGGAGAGATGAGTGCCAGGTCAAAAGTACCCGCCGGTTGCCGTGATTCTGGGAAGCCGCGAAAGTCAGGCACCCGCCTATGGTCTGGAGAACTCAGCTGCGGTGCGTGCCCTGCAGAACCTCACTGAGGTACTAATCGTGCGTGTGGCCGAGGGGCAGGATCCTTTGGCTGACCGGTTGGTGGGCAGGGTCGCTTCACTTTTGGGGCGGGAGTACACGACCACTCATACTTTGTTTAGTTCCGCGAAAACCAGTTTGCGTGCCCGCTCCCAGGTGGCTGATTTGCAGGGGGTTGCTGCGCTTATCTCTTTAGCACCACCCACTGAGACGATTATGATATCCGGGAAAATCCCTGTTATTCAGGTGGCGGATTCGTCTTTTGGAACCCGACTGCGCGCCGAGAAACGGCGCGGCGGCGGCATTAGCCGACTCATGTCGGTACAGGGCCGGATCCTTGAGAAGGCGTCCGCGTCGGGGGTGAGCCTGTTCGCGGTGGCGAACCGATGGATTAAAGACGTGCTGATTGATGATTTGAATATTCCCAGCAGCAAGGTTGAGGTTGTGCCGATGGGCTCCTTCGTGGGGGAGTCGAAGATTATCCGCCCCACACGCATCACAGACCGTGATGTGCTTAAGCTTCTGTTTGTCAGCGAGGACTGGAAGCGGGACGGTGGGCCGATGATACTCGACTTGTATGAGCGGCTGGTGAAGGTCCGTAAGGTGCAGTTGTGTATCGTAGGCGATTCCCCGGAAGATTTACTGTATGAGATCCGTCGGGTTCCGGCCCCCTCAAGCTATGACGAAGCCGCGAAAGTGTATATTGAACATGATGTGCTTCTTGTCCCTGTTGCCGCGGGTAAGGATGCGCTGGTTACCGATGCGCTGTACTGCGGTCTGCCGGTGCTGGGGGAGCAGGTAGAGGGGATTGCTTCGCTGGTGCGGCACGATCGTAGCGGTTGGCTGTACCGAACCGACATGTTCCAACAGAACTCGTATAAGCGCCTGCAATTTATGAAGGCTGTTGATATTGACAATGCATCACTGTGGGCTGTGCGGGATGTGCGGGAGAGGCTGAACTGGGACAGCTGGGCTCGCCGCCTCTTACAGCTGGTGCGGTACCTGAACGGTCAGGGCGAACGCTAAAGTACAGCATAGTGAACACAACACAATAAACGATGGGGGCCTGGAAGGAACAATTAGTGTTCCTTCCAGGCCCCCATTGTTACCGTCATGTTAGGGTGAGCGGGCTACTGTTGCGGGTACTGTTGCCCCTGCCATTGCTGACCCTGAGCGTAGTCGGGGGACAGCGGGGGCTGCTGTTGAGGGTAGTACTGCTGCGGTTCGCCCTGCGGGGCTCCCATACCCTGCACCGGGGCAGGCATGTGGTCCTGCGGGTTATAGGGTAGTGGGGCGCTTGGCTGCGGCATACCGTTGCGGTCAGCATCGGTGGGTGGGTTTTTCTTATCGCGGGTAAGCAAACGCCACACCACACCGGAAATCAGGATAATCGCGATGATCATCAGCATCAGCGGGTTCATGCTGTTCAGCAGCAGCGCCAGGTCTATGGTGACGATGACAGCCCCAATAATGACCCAGATACGGTCAACCAGCAGTGCCGCAAGAATGGTCATGAGCAGGCTGATGGTCATAATCACGGTGCCTTGGGCAATATCGTGTGGGGAAGCCCACGCAATGAAGGTGACCATTCCTTGAAGAGCAAATGTGGCGTACAGGCCAGCGACCGATGCGTCAATGCCTTCCCGAGCCGGACGGTTGGACATGACGTTGCGCAGTACCGGGGCGGTGCTGAGTGCTAGCAGGATAAGCGATATCAGTTCCAGGAAGCTAATGAAGAAGCTTCCGCTGTTAATCGTCAAGAGGAACCGGCCCACAAAAGCCACAACTGAGAGCAAGAACGCTATGTACGTTTTCTCCTTCGGCAAGACCGACGCGATAGAAAGCACCGCGAAGGCGCAAAGGAAAGCACTAATAGTTGTATTAGCTGATGCGAGGGAGAACATCCCGTAAAGAACCAGGGCGATAATGCCAGGAATAATAACCAGCAAATTCTGTACACCGCATGCACGGTTGGCGAACGAACCGTGTTGTGCTTTTCGATACGGATAGGGGCTGGTAAGCGGACCGTGCATCGGCAGCAGCACCACACGCGGCGGTGTGCTCGGAAGCTGTACCGAGATGCTGGGGCGTACATTTTGGGTACCCCCAATTTCAAGGGGCAGCAGTACCTTGCCAACGTACAGCAGCAGTGTGGTGAAGAGAGCGCTGAGGCCATAGACGGTGGGGAAATCCGCCACCCAGGTAAACGGTCCACCGGTATTGCTGTGCAGCGCAAAGAATGATGGTTTGAAAGTTACATCAGCTATGGACTGTAACGTGAGCACCAAAGCGGAGGCGGCTGCTAAGCGAAGGAACAGTACGTTAGTCCATTCTCCGATACCCCACATGAGCACTACAGCCAGCGGGCACAGGGTAGCAGCGAGCGGTTCGGAGCGGACCATGAATAGTCCGGCAATACCTGCTGGTACACAGGCGATATAGAAGAACACCTGGAAAGTCACCATCTCGCCGCGGCTGCCGCTGGTACGGTATAGCACGGCGCTGAGCACACCCAGCAGCAGGCAGAGCCCGGATAGCAGCAGCAGGAAGTCAGCAAAACGTGCCGTATCTGAGGCCCACAGTACTGGGGCTATCCAGCAGATGGGTCCGCGTGCCATATTGAGCAGGAAGGTACGGCTTGGGCTGCCTGCCGGGATCATGATGAACCCTAAGAATGCGATAGTGCCACCTAGTATGACCAGCATAATGATGGACAGCAGGTAGTAGGGCATAAGGACGGATGCTATGGCTGTTCCACTGAGGGCGATACCCAACGCCCAGCGGGCCCCCAGGTTAATGTTGGCTGAGGCGGTATCGACAGCCAGGCGGATCATCCAAATGCACAGTGCGGTGAGGGCGATAAGAGCCGCGCTGTAGAGCATCGCGGTGAGAATCTCGGTGGAACCTTCGGGGTAACGGAAGCTCAGCACCGAACGGAGAAACAGGAACGTGGCGGAGGTGATGGTATACACGAGCGCTTCAACAATACGGCTGTTGCTCTTAGCGCCCTGAGCGGAGTGCGCGAAGGAAAGGGTGATCACCCCGAAACCTGCCATGACAGCGGCCATGAGCAGGATAATGCCGCGCCCACTGAAATCACTGAACGTCACGTACGACAGGTGCATAATACCAAGGAACGCGCTCACCTTGGCGCCGATGGAGACCGCTAATGGCTCAACGCCCGGTGCACGCTTTAGCAGCAGGGCTATGGGAATGACCGCGAAGCACACATAGAACGCCCCATCAGAACGTGCCGTAGCCAGAGACAGAAGCAGAGCAACGCCATAAACCGTGTAGAGGATGACGTTTGCAGGCAGTATACGCTTGTAGGGGAGCATGCCCACAAGGAAGAATACGCTCAAAACCCAGAGCGCGGGTAGGAATCCGCCATTGTTCTGTGACTCGAAGAAGGGCAGTAGGCGCTCTAGGACGTTTCCCCCATCAATGGAGCGGTGAGGCAATATGGTGATGGTAGCTTCTAAGAGCGTGAAACCAGCAGCGGCGATGCTGAGGGCTGCATCAAGATGACCAACCACCTCTAGGCGGGGGGCACCATTCTGGTCGTAACCTTTGCGCTGCATAATAATCGGGTAGCACAGTAGGGCTGCTAGGGTGTTGCTGAGTAAAACAGCAAGGAATAAGAATGCGAACAGCAGCGGCAGATTGTGCAGCTCTATGCAGAAGTAGATGACGGCCAGCAGCGGGTAGATACGCAGCTGGATATAGTAGTCGAGTTTGTTGTCGAGGGTGAAAAACACGAGGGCGTACACACTCATAATGGCGAATACAACGCCCACCTCAAGAAAGCTCATATTCGAGACGAAGAAGAACACGACCGCTGCCGTGACGGGCACAAAAATACGGGAGGATTCTACGAGTCCTTCACGGAGCCCGGTAGGTACAAGCTTCGCGTTGAGCCGCAGAATAAGACCCAGGATGGTGGCGAGCACTGTCAGTAGCACGAAGTACCATACGAAGGGTAGTTCTGCGACTCGGGTGGCTGCTAAAGCATCCGAAATGAAGAAGGATACGAGCAGGTACGCCATAATACGGTTACGCATCATGGTGCAGGCCAGCACAATGGCTACAGTACCCACCAAAGAGGTGATGAGCCAGATCATGCGGCCGTTATCCCACACTCCCAGATGGTAGGTTGCTATACCGGTTAGTGGCAGAAGAGCTAAACCGGTGCCTGTGAAGGAGTAAGAAGCCAGACGCAGGCGTGCCACTGTTTTATAGATGATCAGGCCAGCGCCGTAGAAGAGGGCGCTGCCAAAACCGAGCGCTGCAACACGTAGACCGATGGTTTCTTCGGACGTGACGCTAGTGATAAACAGCGCTGCTGAGCCAATAAGCAGCAGTGACCCTAAGTAGAGCAGAACGTTCAGAAGCAGATCTTCTGTTTTCCTGCGGCTGTTAGAAGGGGCAGGAACTGGGGGATAGTAGCCGGGGTAAGGCTGTGGCGGTACCCCCTGAGGAACCTGCTGGGCGTACTGGGGTGAGCCATAGCTGGGGGGTGCCTCCTGCTGCGGTGCAGGCCGCCCCGGCTCGGGGGGAAGCTGAGGGGGGAACCCTTGATTAGGTTCTGACATCGTAGTCTCCTCGTGACGGTAACGGGTTTACTTCCACCTTAGTTGAACCGATACCCCGGGTCACTATGTTTTGGGCTGTAGCGGCCCAAAAGCTTACTGAGAAAAACTTTGAAGATTCCTGGGGGAATCAGAGGTGTAAAGAATTCATAACCTCTATTTAGTTATGCATAAATCACTAATATATCATTTTAGTGTTTTTAGAGATGTATTGTTTCTGCAGATTTCCTGAGTAAAATCCGACGGCCCAGTGTGAGGGGTGTTGGAGGATGCTTGGTGCCCAGGTGTCTGATGGGAGGGGCTGCTGTGCTTGTCGGGCTTACGGTAGGTACCGTTTAAGTGTTCTTCCACACTTAATGTATTCCCGCTTGCGCGGTACCTTCCTATTTGAGAGAATAGACGGCGTTGTAAAAGTGTCTGTTGCTCAAAACAGGCCCACGTATGACCCGATTCAAAGACACAAGGGATGAGTCTGTCTACGCACAGGCGACACGCCCGAGTTCGGGGGTCGGTGCCTGAGCGGGGTGAGGAACCCGGCATTGCCGGATTCAGTCCGTATCGGGAGGCGCACGTGATGAATATATCGCGTTCCTTAAGCGCCGCTATAAGGGGCACACGCCCCGATACAGGGAATACATCAAGAAAGAGAGTCCGACAGATGGCGGGACAGAAAATCCGCATCCGTCTGAAGTCCTATGATCACGAGGTCATTGATTCTTCGGCACGGAAAATCGTCGAAACGGTCAAGGGTGCAGGCGCAACTGTAGTTGGCCCCGTGCCGCTTCCGACCGAGAAGAACGTATACTGCGTTATCCGTTCTCCCCACAAGTACAAGGACAGCCGCGAGCACTTTGAGATGCGTACGCACAAGCGTCTGATCGACGTCGTTGATCCGACCCCTAAGGCTGTTGATGCCCTCATGCGTCTTGACCTGCCGGCAGACGTGAACATCGAGATCAAGCTGTAGAGGATCGCATCTAAATGACTAACAAATTCGAGCGCCAGGTGAAGGGCCTGCTGGGCACCAAGCTTGGCATGACCCAGGTCTGGGACGAGGACGGGAAGTTCGTGCCCGTTACCGTCGTCAAGGCTGATTCTAACGTTGTTACCCAGATCCGTAACCAGGAAACTGACGGCTACACCGCCGTGCAGATTGGTTTCGGTGCCATCGATTCTCGCAAGGTCACCAAGCCGCTGGCTGGTCACTTCGAGAAAGCCGGTGTTACCCCTCGTCGTCACCTCGTTGAGGTACGTACCGCAGATGCCGCAGAATACACCCCCGGTCAGGAACTGACTGTTGAGATGTTCGAGGTCGGCCAGAAGGTAGACGTCGTAGGCAAGACCAAGGGTAAGGGCTTTGCAGGTGTTATGAAGCGTCACGGCTTCAAGGGTGTTGGCGCATCGCACGGTCAGCACAAGAACCACCGTAAGCCCGGTTCCATTGGTGGTGCATCCTACCCCGCACGCGTGTTCAAGGGTATGCGCATGGCTGGCCGTATGGGCGCAGCACGCCACACCACTTTGAACCTGACTATCCAGGGTGTGGACGCTGAGAACAATGTGCTGCTGATCAAGGGTGCAATTCCCGGTCCTAAGGGCGGCGTTGTTCTAGTTCGTACCGCTGTGAAGGGAGCCTAGTACATCATGGCTGTCAAAACCCTTAAAGTAGACCTGCCCGCAGAGATTTTTGACGCGCAGGCATCCGTGCCCCTGCTGCACCAGGTTGTCGTTGCACAGCTTGCTGCCGCACGTCAGGGCACCCACAAGACCAAGAACCGTGGCGAGGTGTCCGGTGCAGGCCGGAAGCCTTTTAAGCAGAAGGGCACCGGTAACGCGCGTCAGGGCTCCATCCGCGCACCGCATATGACCGGTGGCGGTGTGGTGCACGGCCCCACCCCGCGTAACTACGCACAGCGCACCCCTAAGAAGATGATTGCTGCGGCACTGCGCGGCGCTCTTTCTGATCGCGCTCGTCACGGCCGTATCCACGTGGTAGAGACCCTCGTTGCAGGCGACACCCCCTCGACTAAGGCTGCTAAGGCGGCTTTGGCGTCCATCACCGAGCGTAAGAACGTGCTCGTAGTGATCGGCCGCGACGAGGATATTGCGGCCCTGTCCGCACGTAACCTGCAGAATGTACACGTGCTGTACGCTGACCAGCTCAACACCTACGATGTGCTGATTTCAGACGACGTGGTCTTCACCAAGGCAGCATACGATGCATTCGTAACTGCTAACCAGAAGAAGGAGGGCGCTAAGTAATGAGCGTTTCCACCAAGTCTGTGTACGACGTGATCATCGCCCCCGTCGTATCCGAAAAGAGCTACAGCCAGATCGACGAAGGTAAAGTTACCTTCGAGGTTGCCCCCAACTCCAACAAACTGGAGATTAAGCAGGCCATCGAGAAGATCTTTGGGGTTGAAGTAGCGTCCGTGAACACCATTAACCGCAAGGGTAAGCGCAAGCGCACCCGCTTCGGTTGGGGTTCTCGCAAAGACACCAAGCGTGCCATTGTGACCCTCAAGGACGGCCACCACATCGACATCTTCGGCGGTCCGCAGGCATAAGGCCAGCGGAGACCACTTTAACGAAGGAAGAAATATCTAACAATGGGTATTCGTAAGTACAATCCGACGACCCCGGGTCGCCGCGGTTCGAGCGTTGCTGATTTCACTGAAATCACCCGCTCCACCCCGGAAAAGTCCCTGGTTCGTCCGCTCCCCAAGAAGGGCGGCCGTAACAACACCGGTCGCATCACCGCTCGCCACAAGGGCGGTGGGCACAAGCGTCAGTACCGTCTGATCGACTTCCGTCGTCACGACAAAGACGGTGTGAATGCACGCGTTGCACACATCGAGTACGACCCGAACCGCACCGCACGCATCGCGCTTCTGCACTACTTCGATGGTTCCAAGCGTTACATTATCGCTCCGAACAAGCTCGCACAGGGCGACATCGTTGAATCCGGCCCCGCAGCCGATATTAAACCCGGCAATAACCTGCCGCTGCGCAACATCCCCGTAGGTACCGTGCTCCACTGCGTTGAGCTGCGTCCCGGCGGTGGTGCAAAGCTGGCACGTTCCGCTGGTGCCTCGGTTCAGCTGGTTGCTAAGGAAGGCAAGTACGGCCAGCTCCGTCTGCCCTCCGGCGAAATCCGCAACGTGGATGTTCGCTGCCGCGCAACCGTGGGCGAGGTCGGCAACGCCGAACAGTCCAACATTAACTGGGGTAAGGCTGGCCGTAACCGCTGGAAGGGCATCCGCCCGACCGTTCGTGGTGTGGTCATGAACCCGGTGGACCACCCGCACGGTGGTGGTGAAGGTAAAACCTCCGGTGGTCGTCACCCGGTTAACCCCAACGGTAAGCCTGAGGGCCGCACCCGCCGCCCCAACAAGGAAAGCGACAAGCTCATCGTTCGTCGCCGTCGTACTGGCAAGAAGCGCTAAGGAGCCTGACACATGCCTCGTAGTTTGAAGAAGGGCCCTTTCGTTGATCAGCACCTTTACCTGAAGGTCGCAGCTCAGAACGAGAAGGGCACCAAGAATGTTATTAAGACTTGGTCCCGCCGCTCGATGATTATTCCCGACATGCTCGGGCACACCATCGCAGTGTACGACGGACGCAAGCACGTGCCGGTGTTCATCACCGAGTCGATGGTTGGTCACAAGCTCGGCGAGTTTGCACCGACCCGCACTTTCCGCAGCCATGTGAAGGACGACCGTAAGGGCAAGCGTCGCTAATCGGGTTTTCCCGATCAGCTAACGTTTCCCTTTCGGCAATAGACGAAAGAGAGATAGGCAATGGAAGCCAAGGCATCAGCGCGCTACGTTCGCGTTACGCCTATGAAGGCCCGCCGTGTCGTCAACCTGATCCGTGGTAAGCAAGCGGAAGAGGCTCTGGCGATTCTGAAGTTCGCCCCGCAGGCAGCTTCGGAGCCGGTATACAAGATTGTTGCTTCGGCGATGGCTAACGCACGCCAGAAAGCAAACCAGGAAGGTGTGGCTTTCCGCGAAGAAGAGCTGTTTATCAGCGAAGTATACGCGGACGAGGGCCCGACCATGAAGCGCATTCAGCCCCGCGCTCAGGGTCGTGCATACCGCATCAACAAGCGCACCAGCCACATTACCGTGGTCGTTGCTACCCCCGAAAAGGAGGAGAACCGCTAAATGGGCCAGAAAATTCACCCGAACGGTTTCCGACTGGGCATCACCACCGAACACGTCTCTAAGTGGTTCGCTGATTCCAATAAGCCCGGCGAGCGTTACGCAGATTTTGTCCGTGAGGACGTAAAGATCCGCGAACTGCTGGCGAAGAACCTGGATCGCGCAGGCGTTGCAAAGGTTGAGATCGAGCGTACCCGTGACCGTGTACGTGTGGACATCCACACTGCTCGCCCCGGTATCGTGATCGGCCGCCGCGGTGCTGAAGCAGACCGTATCCGCGCTGAGCTTGAGAAGCTCACCGGTAAGCAGATTCAGCTGAACATTCTGGAGGTCGCTAACCCCGACCTGTCTGCTCAGCTGGTTGCACAGGGCATCGCGGAACAGCTCGCATCCCGTGTTGCTTTCCGCCGCGCCATGAAGAAGGCTATCCAGTCCGCACAGCGTGCAGGTGCAAAGGGTATTCGTATCCAGTGCTCCGGTCGTCTGGGCGGTGCTGAAATGTCCCGTTCCGAGTTCTACCGTGAAGGCCGTGTGCCCCTGCACACTCTTCGCGCGAATATCGACTACGGCTTCTTCGAGGCTAAGACCACCTTCGGCCGTATTGGCGTGAAGGTTTGGATCTACAAGGGCGATCTGACCGACAAGGAACTGGCAGCTCAGCAGGCAGCCAACAACCGACGCGGCAACCGCCGTGACGGTGACCGCCGCCGCTCCGGTGGCCGTGGCCCCCGTCGTGAGCGCCGCAACGAGAACGCTTCGGCAAACACCGAAGCCAAGACTGCAGAGAACGGTGAGGCATAAATGCTTATTCCCCGTCGAGTAAAGTACCGCAAGCAGCACCACCCCAAGCGTCATGGTCTGGCTAAGGGCGGCACCGAGGTTAGCTTCGGTGAGTGGGGCATTCAGGCCCTGAGCCCTGCGTACGTGACCAACCGCCAGATTGAGGCTGCCCGTATCGCAATGACCCGTCACATTAAGCGTGGCGGTAAGGTCTGGATTAACATTTATCCGGACCGCCCGCTGACAAAGAAACCTGCCGAAACTCGTATGGGTTCCGGTAAGGGTTCACCCGAGTGGTGGGTTGCCAATGTTAAGCCCGGTCGAGTCATGTTTGAACTCGATGGCGTGTCCGAAGAAGTGGCTCGTGAGGCAATGCGCCTGGCAATCCACAAGCTCCCGATGAAGGCACGTATTGTGCGTCGCGAAGGTGGTGAATAAGAGAGATGGCAGTTGGATCCAAGGATCTTAGCATCGACAAGCTCGCAGAGCTCTCCAATGAAGAGCTGGCTGAGAAGCTGAGCGAGTCGAAGAAGGAACTCTTCAACATCCGTTTCCAGGAAGTCACCGGTCAGGCTAACGCTGGTCGTCGCCGCACCATCAAGCGTGACATTGCACGTATCTACACCGTGCTTCGTGAGCGTGAGCTCGGTATTCGTCCCGCAACCGAAGGTGAGTCCAAGTGAGTGAAGTAAAGAACGAAGAGCGCGGCTACCGCAAGACCCGCCGCGGCTACGTCGTCTCCGACAAGATGGACAAGACCGTTGTCGTCGAGGTCGAGGACCGCGTGAAGCACGCACTCTACGGCAAAGTGATGCGCCGTAGCTCTAAGATCAAGGCACACGATGAGCAGAATGTCTGCGGCGTTGGTGACTATGTTCTGTTGGCAGAGACCCGTCCGCTATCCGCTACCAAGCGTTGGCGTGTCGTAGAGATTCTGGAAAAAGCTAAGTAAGCTTTTCTAGAACGAACGCTCTGTATGGCGTGTATGTAGAGGAAGGGCCCTTCCCCGTTTTCCCGGGGAAGGGCCCTTTGCTGTGGGTATTTGTTTGCGTACAAAAATAAAATTTGATGACGGAACGTAAGCAAGAAAATATAAATATCTGATTACAATTCCTGTCTAGTGGTTGATTCTTGGAAATGCAATCTCTAGTATCGAACTGTACTTGTCTACATCTCAGGTTTAAGTTAATTACTGTGTTAGTCAAGTAATCTTTGAGGTTTACGGACCCTAAAGGTCAATCGCCAAAGACATCGAGGATCAGAATATGACTTCTTCGTCCAAGAAAGTAACTTCCCGCAAGCTTTTGGCTTCGGCTGGCGCACTGTCAGTCGTAGCAGGTTCGCTGGGAACCATTCCCGCAGCATTTGCTAATGCACCCACTGAGCAGTTGGGGGGAGGCGCCCGTCAGGAGGCGCAGCAGCCCGCTCAGCAGCAACAGCAGCAGCCTGCCCAGCAGCAGGGCCAGGCTAACCAACAGCAGCAGCCCGCTCAGCAGCAACAGCAGCAGGGCCAGGCTGGCAACCAGCAGCAAGGCCAGGGCCAGGCTGAGCAGAGCAAGGATTTGGCTGGTCAGTACCAGTCGTCGCAGTCTGCATACTCTGCCAAGAACAACAAGGCTTGGAAGACTTACTCTTCCTATGATTCGTACCGCGCAGGGTGCGTCACCCGCGTGAACGCTGATACCCAGCAGGTTGAGGCAACTGTTCAGTTGCCCGGTGCTACCCAGGGTTCCAGCTCCTACAGCATTGCTATTGATGACGTGAACGGTACCGTCTGGGTTGTTAACACCGAGAAGAGCACGGTGACTGTTTACGACCAGAACACCATGAAGGAACTGTGGACTAGCAATGGCGCCGTTCAGGGTGCGCAGGGCCAGTCCAGCTTCCAGGCACGTGAGATTAAGATTGACCAGGACTCTGGCAAGGCATATATCTCAAGCTACGGCTATGTGACTGTTATTGACCTGCAGACTCGTGCAGTGGTGAAGACTATCGATCTGAAGACCTCCACCGGTCAGTTCGATATTGTCGGTAATATGTCTTTCTCTGGCGGTAAGCTCTTCGCTTATGGCCAGAACTCCGGTGCGTTGATTATTGTGAACACCGTCACCCTTCAGGTTGAGAGTGCTAGCCAGTCTTCTGGCGCAAGCCAGCAGCCTAACGGTGGTGCTTCCTCCACCCCCACGGTTAATAACAACCAGGGCGGCAACAACGCTGGTAATAATGCTGGTGGTAACCAGGCCGACCCCAACCAGGGCGGAAACCAGGCTAACCCCAACCAGGGTGGTAACCAGGCCGACCCCAATAAGGGCGGCAACAACGCTGGTAATAATGCTGGTGGTAACCAGGCCGACCCGAACAAGGGTGGTAACCAGGCCGACCCCAATAAGGGCGGCAACAACGCTGGTAATAATGCTGGTGGTAACCAGGCCGACCCGAACAAGGGCGGAAACCAGGCCGACCCGAACAAGGGTGGTAACCAGGCCGACCCGAACAAGGGCGGTAACCAGGCCGACCCGAACAAGGGTGGCAACCAGGCTAACCCCAACCAGGGTGGCAATAACGTAGTTGGTGAAGTAGATGTTCACACCTACGATGATGGTGCCAAGGTGTACATTCCTGAGCAGTGGCAGGTTGGTCAGCCGCTGAAGATCCGTGGTGAGGGTTTCAAGACTCAGGATGGTACTAGCGGTTCGGTGATCGCTGTTAAGCTCAATGGTGGTGCTCTGGCTCCTAAGGTGGACGCTACTTTTGAGGGTAAGAAGGGTAACAGCACCGGTGTGTGGTTGTACATCCAGGCAGATGCTAACGGTAACTTCACCGCTGAGATTCCTTTCCCGGGTGCAGATCAGGTGAAGGAGGGTGTTGCTGTACCGAACGTTGGTGATGAGGTCAGCGTTAACCTGCTGAGTGGCTCCATGAAGAAGGGTGATACCCCTCGTGGTGGTGAAGCTAACGATGTGACTATTGTTGCTGGTGGCGGTAATAATGCTGGTGGCAATGTAAACGCTGGCGGTAATAACGCTGGCGGCGGCGACAATGCTAAGGCTGGCGGTAACAACGCTAACGCTGGCGGCAATAACGCAGGCGGTGGCGACAACGCTAAGGCTGGTGCAAACCAGGGCGGCGGCAATAACGCTGGTGGCAATGTAAACGCTGGCGGTAACGCTAAGGCTGGCGGTAATAACGCTGGCGGCGGCGACAATGCTAAGGCTGGCGGTAATAACGCAGGCGGTGGCGACAACGCTAAGGCTGGTGCAAACCAGGGCGGCGGCAATAACGCTGGTGGCGGTAACAATGCTAACGCCGGTGGTAACGCCAATGCAGGCGGAAACGCTAACGCTGGTGGTAACGCCAATGCTGCTGATAATGCAAACGCAGGCGGTAATGCCAACGCAGGCGGTAATGCCAACGCAGGCGGTAATGCCAACGCAGGCGGTAATGCCAACGCAGGCGGTAATGCCAACGCTGGTGGCAACGCCAATGCTGGTGCAAACCAGGGTGGTAACCAGGCCGACCCGAACAAGGGCGGTAACCAGGCTAACCCCAACCAGGGCGGTAACCAGGCCGACCCGAACAAGGGTGGCAACCAGGCTAACCCCAACCAGGGTGGCAATAACGTAGTTGGTGAAGTAGATGTTCACACCTACGATGATGGTGCCAAGGTGTACATTCCTGAGCAGTGGCAGGTTGGTCAGCCGCTGAAGATCCGTGGTGAGGGTTTCAAGACTCAGGATGGTACTAGCGGTTCGGTGATCGCTGTTAAGCTCAATGGTGGTGCTCTGGCTCCTAAGGTGGACGCTACTTTTGAGGGTAAGAAGGGTAACAGCACCGGTGTGTGGTTGTACATCCAGGCAGATGCTAACGGTAACTTCACCGCTGAGATTCCTTTCCCGGGTGCAGATCAGGTGAAGGAGGGTGTTGCTGTACCGAACGTTGGTGATGAGGTCAGCGTTAACCTGCTGAGTGGCTCCATGAAGAAGGGTGATACCCCTCGTGGTGGTGAAGCTAACGATGTGACTATTGTTGCTGGTGGCGGTAATAATGCTGGTGGTAACAACGCTGGTGGCAACGCTAACGCGGGCGATAACGCCAATGCCAACGCAAACGCAGGCGGTAACGCTAATGCAAACGCTAACGCGGGCGCAGACGCCAACGCTAACGGCGCAGCCAAGGGCGACGCCAATGGTATTGCAGCCGCCAAGGATAACGATCACGATTCCACTCTAACCAGTGATTCCACGACCACCAGTGGCGGGTCTACTGGTACTACGAGCGGCGAGGCACGGGGCTCCGGCTCTGCAACCACTGCCGCTACCAAGTCCTCCTCACGGACGCTTGCTAACACTGGTGCCTCAGGGATGTGGGTAGCCCTGGGTGCTGGCACGGCTGCGCTCGTTGCAGGTTCGGTCATGGTGGCACGTCGCCGCACTTCAGCCTAAACGGATAAAGTCGGTTACACCGCTTTAGGCTAGTAAAACAGCGCATAGCGCGTCTATGATAGGGGCGGGTACTTCCTCAAGAGTAGGGAGTACCCGCCCATCACATTAAATATCCGCCTCCTATATTTTTGTGAGAAGAATCTTTCATTATGGCTCAGACTGTTACCGCTAACCTCCTTAAAGCGCAGGGTATTCCTGGGCAATACCAGCTAGCGCACAACCCCACAACACGGCAGCTGTTCGTGACCGGAACCTTTAACTATGCCCGCGCCCACGGAAGCACCACCTCAACCATTGCGCGCATTGACCCCGATACTTTGCGTATCGAAGCATTCGCGCAGCTGCCCGTGACCTCCGATAACCGAGACCTGGTGAAAGGGCAATACCAGCTGCAGGGTGCTTTTGGGCTAGCACTCGATAACGAACGCGGAACTTTGTGGGTTGGCAGCGCAAGCACCGGGTCCGTCACAGTGTATAACCAAGATGACCTGTCCCTGGTATGGGATAGTTTGGCGGTGGGGGAGCAGATATGGCAGCTGCGCGAATTATTTATTGATACGCCCGGAAACCGCGCCTATATCACCACTTCAGGAGGGTACTGCACTGTAGACCTCGACACTTTTGAGGTGAACTACCACTACCTCACTACGCAGAGCGGCGGCTCCGAAGCGATGCTTCTGGGGCCTATTGCCTTAGATGAAAAACGTGAACTGTACATTCCCGACATTATGAATAACCAGATTTTAGTGGTAGATCTCAATACCGCGGAACATATACGAACTTATGATGTGCCTGCCGCCGATTACAAGACCCTACCTGCTGTGGTGCACGGTGTTGAAGTCAGCGGTGCGCGCGGTGAGCTCTATGTTTCCACTCAGGGTGTGCAGGGCCGTAACTCCGGTGTTCATATTCTCAGCCTTGAAGGGGAACCTTTAGATTTTATCCCGTACGGCAAAATGCCAACCAATATCCTCTATGACGCTGCCAAAGCTCTACTGTATGTGACTGATTTCGGTGCGCCCCGTTCGCCTGAGCCTATTGGTGGAACTGTTGGCATTATTGACGTTGCCAGCCGAAAAGTGTTGGGGGAGATCCGCGTGAGTGAGACGAAAACCAATCACCAGGTGTTGCTTCCTGATGGGGCGGTGCTTGTCTCCGATAAGGCGGGGGAGCACAAGCAGGTGCGGGTGCCGTTCCATATTGATCCGTTCACGGGTAAATTTACTGCGGCGGATACTGAAGAGCGCACCGGTGAAAAGCCGCGCACTATTGACGCGGATTCTATAACGCGTGTGCAGGTGCAGGTGCACGGTGAGCCGGATGCCACGGTTTTTCCTGTATTCTCCCCATCGCTGCGGGTTCTTGTTGAAGATGATGGTGCTGATGTTGAGATACTTGCAGAGCTGCCTGAAGGGTACCCGATTCAGATAACGGGTTCGGGATGGTTAAAAGAGCATCCCGGATACGGCCCATGCGTTGGGTCCGAGGTGATTATCGAAGGGGATGGGGTAGAGCTGGCGCGTGTTCAGGTTCAGGCGGCGCATTTTGGGGCGTTGTTGACCGCCTCCGTAGAATTCCCCGCCGAGTGGAAGGCCGGGCAAGAGCATGTTATTACTGTCCGCTCTGGGGAAGCAGAGGGCGATATTGCGCGCTCCTTGGGAATCCCGGTGCGTATTGTAGAGGCAGAACGCCACATGCCTGCACCAGCGGTAGCCACCGTGGATACATCTGTGCAGCACACTGATTTTGCAGGATACCCCAAATTTCCCTAGCCCCGTAGGATGAGTATCCGGACGGGACAGCTAGGGCGGGTAGGCGTGTCTCAAATGTGGCGCGCATCCTACCTGCGGCATTTTCTTTGTTTTACCGCTAAATCTCCGGTATATTTTTAAGAATGCGTGCGCGCATACAGATTCGCGCGCGCAACCACGGGTTTCTCGTGCCAAAGCATAATGCCGCTACGCGGGTGGATTACGCCCGCTTCACGCGGGTCCAGATGCTGTTGGCATGGGCTACCCCAGGCGTTTCCGCTAACCCTCACTGCACAGTGTTGGGCCCGGGGCGTCACCCAATCCCGTAAAAATGTTCCGCAAGGCTGGCTCGCGCTTACTGCGTGTCGGAACCGGCGAGACGACAGGAGAAATATGATTCAGCAGGAGTCGCGACTGAAGGTCGCCGACAACACCGGTGCGAAGGAAATCCTGACCATCCGTGTGCTCGGCGGTTCTTCGCGTCGCTACGCAGGCATTGGCGACGTTATTGTCGCAACCGTCAAGGATGCTATCCCCGGCGGTACCGTAAAGAAGGGCGACGTGGTGAAAGCCGTAGTCGTCCGCACCAAGAAGGAAACCCGTCGAGCAGACGGCTCCTACATTAAGTTCGACGAGAACTCCGCAGTGATCCTGAAGAACACCGATGGTGATCCTCGCGGTACCCGTATCTTCGGCCCCGTGGGCCGTGAACTTCGCGATAAGAAGTTCATGAAGATCGTTTCGCTTGCTCCGGAGGTGCTCTAACTCATGGCTAAGATCAAGTCCGGCGACCTGGTTCAGGTTATTTCCGGTGCAGACAAGGGCAAACAGGGTAAGGTTCTGAAGGTTATCCCTAAGGAAAACCGCGTGATTGTTGAGGGCGTTAAGGTCGTCACCAAGCACACCAAAGCCAACCCCGTAACCGGCGCTGCTGGCGGCATTCAGAAGGTTGAGGCACCGATTCACGTCTCGAACGTTGCGATCGTTGACCCCGAAACCAAGAAGCCGACCCGTGTTGGTTTCCGTGAAGAGACTGTAGAGCGTAACGGCAAGACCCGCACCGTTCGTGTGCGCTACGCCAAGAGCTCGGGTAAGGACATCTAATGAGCGAAACCAAGATCACCCCCCGCTTCAAAACCAAGTACGCTGAGGTCGTCGTTCCCGCTCTGCAGGAAGAGTTCAAGTACGAGAACGTCATGCAGATCCCGAAGGTCGTTAAGGTTGTTGTGAACATGGGTGTTGGCGAGGCAGCTCGCGACGCAAAGCTCATGGACGGCGCTATCCGCGACCTCACCGCCATCACCGGTCAGAAGCCGATTGTTACCCGCGCGAAGAAGTCCATCGCACAGTTCAAGCTGCGTGAAGGAATGCCCATTGGTGCGCACGTCACCCTGCGTGGCGACCGCATGTGGGAATTCCTGGACCGCCTCGTCAGCCTGGCCCTGCCCCGTATCCGCGACTTCCGCGGACTTTCGGACCGCCAGTTCGACGGTAACGGTAACTACACCTTCGGTCTGACCGAGCAGTCCATGTTCCACGAAATCGATCAGGATTCGATCGACCGCGTGCGTGGTATGGACATTACCGTGGTGACCAGCGCCAAGACCGATGATGAAGGCCGTGCCATTCTGAAGGCACTGGGCTTCCCGTTCAAGACCAACTAACGACTACGTTGTAGGTCCCACCCGCACAACAGGCGGCGGGGGAAACCACAACGAGGAAGGGCAAGAGCCCACATGACTATGACTGATCCGGTCGCAGATATGCTGACCCGTTTGCGCAACGCAAACTCGGCATACCACGACACCGTATCTATGCCCTACTCCAAGCTGAAGGCTCGTATCGCCGAGATCCTGAAGGCTGAGGGTTACATTGCTGACGTTAAGGAAGAGGAAGCCAAGGTTGGTAAGACCCTGACCCTCGTCCTCAAGTACGGTCCGTCCCGTGAGCGTTCTATCGCTGGCGTGCGCCGTATTTCCAAGCCGGGTCTGCGCACCTACGCAAAGTCCACGAACCTGCCGAAGGTTCTGGGCGGCCTCGGTACCGCAATCCTGTCCACCTCCTCGGGTCTGCTCACTGACAAGCAGGCTGCGAAGAAGGGCGTGGGCGGCGAAGTCATCGCTTACATCTGGTAGTCGGTTAGAGAAAGGAAGAGAATAATGTCACGTATTGGACGTCTCCCCATCTCGATTCCGGCTGGCGTTGAGGTGAAAGTTGATGGCAACCTGGTGACCGTTAAGGGCCCCAAGGGCGAGCTGAGCCACACTGTGGCCGCCCCCATTACTGTAGCCCTGAACGAGAACGAAATTACCGTTTCCCGCCCCAATGATGAGCGTCTGTCGCGTTCACTGCACGGTTTGACCCGCACCCTGATCCAGAACCTGATCATTGGCGTGACTCAGGGCTACGAGAAGAAGCTCGAGATCGTTGGCACCGGTTACCGTGTGACCGCCAAGGGTAAAGACCTTGAGTTCGCTCTCGGTTACTCCCACTCGATCAGCATTGAGGCCCCCGAAGGTATCTCCTTCACCGTGGAGGGCCCCAACAAGCTGACCGTGTCGGGTATCGACAAGCAGCAGGTTGGTCAGGTTGCAGCAAACATTCGTGGTCTGCGTAAGCCCGACCCCTACAAGGGCAAGGGTGTTCGCTACGCAGGTGAGCACATCCGCCGCAAGGTCGGGAAGGCTGGTAAGTAAACATGGCTATTAAGTCGAAAGCAGCGCAGCGTGCACGTCGTCACGCTCGTCTGCGTAAGCACATCTCGGGTACTGCGGCGCGTCCGCGCCTGTGCGTCACCCGTTCGAGCCGTCACATGTTCGTGCAGGTGATTGACGATGTGAAGGGCGTAACCCTGGCATCGGCATCGACCATGGAAGCGGATTTGCGTGCAGCAACCGAACTGACAAAGACTGCTAAGGCTAAGCGTGTTGGCGAACTCATCGCAGAGCGCGCGAAGGCTGCGGGTATCGAAACCGTTGTGTTCGACCGCGGCGGTAACAAGTACCACGGTCGTGTTGCAGCAGTTGCTGATGGTGCACGCGAAGGGGGTCTGGAACTCTAATGAGCGAGCAGAACGAAAAGGAAACTCAGGTGAGCGAAGCAACCGTAGCTGAAACCGCTGAGACCTCCAAGCAGCGCGAAGATCGCCGCAGCAACCGCGGCGAGCGTCGCGGCCGCGGTGACCGTAAGAACAACCGCGCACGCGAAGAGGAAAAAGACAAGTACATTGAGCACGTTGTTGCCATTAACCGTGTTGCCAAGGTGGTGAAGGGCGGCCGTCGTTTCAGCTTCACCGCTCTGGTCGTTGTTGGTGACGGTAACGGTATGGTCGGCGTCGGGTACGGCAAGGCCAAGGAAGTTCCCTCGGCTATTTCCAAGGGCGTTGAGGAAGCGAAGAAGAACTTCTTCCGTGTTCCCCGCATCGAGGACCGCACCATCCCGCACCGTGTGCAGGGTGAGGCAGCCGCAGGTGTTGTGATGCTCCGCCCGGCAACCGCCGGTACCGGTGTGATCGCTGGTGGCCCCGTGCGTGCGGTGCTGGAGTGCGCCGGTATTCACGATGTGCTCTCCAAGTCGCTGGGGTCAGCTAACCAGATCAACATCGTTCACGCAACCGTTGCAGCACTCAAGCAGCTGGAAGAGCCTCTGGCAGTGGCAGCCCGCCGCGGCCTGCCCGCAGACGAGGTTATCCCCAGCTACCTGCGCAACACCAAGTCCGATAAGGCAGGTGCGTAATGGCTAAGCGTATTCAGCCCAGTGACGCAAAGCTGGAAATCACCCAGGTCAAGTCCTATGTTGGTCAGAAGCAGAACATGCGCGACACCCTACGTTCCCTCGGCCTTAAGCGCCCGGGCAACAAGGTAGTACGCACTGCTGACCCCGTCACCGTTGGCATGGTTAACACCGTTGCTCACCTGGTGAAGGTTGAGGAGGTCAAGTAAGATGGCAGACGCTATCAAGATTCACGATCTGCGCCCGGCACCGGGTGCCCACAAGGCAAAGACCCGCGTAGGCCGCGGTGAAGGCTCCAAGGGTAAGACCGCAGGTCGCGGTACCAAGGGTACCAAGGCACGCTACCAGGTTCGTGCAGGCTTCGAAGGCGGCCAGCTGCCGCTGCACATGCGCCTGCCGAAGCTGCGCGGCTTCAAGAACCCGTTCCGCACCGAGTACCAGGTGGTAAACCTGGACCGTATCCAGGAGCTTTTCCCCTCCGGCGGTGACGTAACCGTCGCCGAGCTGGTGGCTAAGGGGGCAGTTCGTAAGAACCAGCCCGTGAAGGTTCTGGGCAACGGCGAGATCACTGTGAAGGTGAACGTAACCGTTGACAAGGCATCGGCTTCCGCTATTGAGAAGATCAAAGCCGCTGGCGGTTCTGTGACCGTCAAGTAGTTTTCACACTACAGGTACGACCCCCGCAGGTTTTTACCCCTGCGGGGGTCGTTCTTTTCCAGTCAGCAACCGCACGGTGTTATTGCACACTAAATCATGCTCAGAGAGTAGAAATAGGCGGTATTCGTGGGTACGGTTATCGACAAACGCCGTGAACGGGTTAGACTGGAAAGTATGTGTTTAACGCACCCGCTAAGGTTAGCCTTAGGGCGTGCACACCCCAAGAATTTCAGGAGGACATGTGCTTAGCGCATTCGGGCGCGTCCTAAAGACCGCCGACTTGCGACGCAAGCTGCTGTTTACCCTGGGCATGATCGTGATATACCGCATGGGCACTTTCATCCCTGCCCCCGGTATTTCCTACGGCACCGTTCAGCAGTGTATCGCCAATAATGGCAGTAACCACGGAATCTATGACATCGTTAACCTCTTCAGCGGTGGCGCCCTGTTGCAGCTGTCTATCTTCGCACTGGGCGTGATGCCGTACATTACCGCAAGCATCATTATTCAGCTGTTGCGTGTGGTCATCCCGCGTTTCCAAGAGCTACACGATGAAGGGGCTCAGGGACAGGCTAAACTCACACAGTACACTCGTTATCTCACCATCGCCC
Organism: Rothia sp. HSID18069; assembly: GCF_003989155.1. Taxonomy (NCBI): domain Bacteria; kingdom Bacillati; phylum Actinomycetota; class Actinomycetes; order Micrococcales; family Micrococcaceae; genus Rothia; species Rothia sp. HSID18069. Next base: position 215,128 of record NZ_RBMG01000001.1, read on the forward strand.
TCGCGCTTCTGAACGGCACCACCATTGTGTCAATGGCCCGCAGCGGCGCACTGATCGGGAACTGCCCGAACATTATCCCCGTTGATGACATCTGGCATGTTCTGCTGATTATTATCACCCTGTGCGCAGGTACCACCGTGATCATGTGGATGGGTGAGCAGATCACCGAACGCGGCGTGGGCAACGGCATGTCACTGCTGATTTTCACATCCATCGCCTCCTCCTTCCCGAACGCACTTGGCGCTATTGAGCGTCAGCAGGGCGCAATGGTTTTCTGGGCCGTGTGCGGTGTGGGCCTTGTGGTGATGCTCGCCGTAGTCTACGTGGAACAGTCGGTACGCCGTGTACCCGTGCAGTACGCAAAACGGATGATTGGGCGCCGCACCATTGGCGGCACAAGCACCTATATTCCGCTCAAGGTCAATATGGCCGGTGTGATTCCGCTGATTTTCGCTTCCTCCCTGCTGAGCCTACCCGGCATTATCGCCCAGCTGAACACCCCCAATAACGGCTCGCCTCCGCCGGAGTGGGTCAGCTGGATTAACACCTACCTGGTGCGCGGCGATCACCCGCTGTACATTACCCTGTACTTCTTCCTCATCCTGGGATTCACGTACTTCTATGTGTCGGTGACTTTCGACCCGGTTGAAGTGGCGGATAATATGAAGAAATACGGTGGGTTCATCCCCGGCGTTCGAGCCGGCAAACCTACCGAGCGTTACCTCAGCTACGTGCTGAACCGTATTACCCTGCCTGGCTCACTCTACCTGGCGGTCATCTCTATGATTCCGCTGGTTGCGCTGATTCTATTCCAGGCAAACCAGAACTTCCCGTTCGGTGGCGCCTCGCTGCTGATCGTGGTGGGCGTTGGGCTTGATACCCTCAAGCAGATTAACGCCCAGCTCCAACAACGACACTACGAAGGACTGCTTCGATGAACCGTCTGCTGATCGTTGGCCCCCCGGGGGCCGGCAAAGGCACCCAAGCCGTAAAAATCGCCGAGAAACTGAACATCCCGGCAATCTCCACAGGCGATATCTTCCGCAAAAACATTAAGGAAGAAACCGACCTGGGTAAAGAAGCCAAGTCGTATATCGACTCCGGCAACCTAGTTCCTGATTCTGTGACCAACAGGATGGTGCGGGCGCGCCTTGCTGAGGCAGACACCGCCAACGGCTTCCTGCTGGACGGGTACCCCCGCAACACCGCGCAGGTGCACGAACTGGATTCGATCCTCGCCGAAACTCATCAGCAGATTGACCGTGTGCTCTTGTTGGTTGCTGATAACGATGAGCTTGTGGCGCGGCTGCTGAACCGTGCTGCCGAGCAGGGCCGCACCGACGATAATGAAGAGGTCATCCGCCACCGCCTGAAGGTGTACGAAGAGGAGACCGCACCGCTGATCGCGATTTATCGTGAACGCGGCATCGTCAAAGAAGTAAACGGTCTTGGCGAGATCGCTGAGGTGACCGAACGTATCCTCTCGGCCCTTAACTAGCGGAAACCGTGACTTGTGCCCCCGCAAGAACTTGCGGGGGCACAGCGTTTTAAGCTTGGATAGATACGGCACCCCGCCGCACCGCACTGAATGAAGGGTAAACACCGTGGCACGAGTCGAGATTAAAACCAATGCCCAACTGGCGCATATGTCACGCGCCGGGTTAATTACGTCCCGAGCGCTCGACGCAGCGGTTGCTGCCGCCCAGCCAGGAGTGAGCACCGCAGAGATTAACCGCGTCTTCGAAGAGAGCCTGCAGGAGCAGGGCGGCACCTCGAACTTCTACGGCTACTACGACTACCCGGCCAGTATTTGCACCTCTGTAAACCACGAGGTGGTGCACGGTATTCCCGGCGACTACAGGCTCAAAGAGGGAGATATTCTCTCCATTGACGGTGGCGCCTATATTATTGACCCGGCAACCGGTAAACAGTGGCACGGTGATTCAGCACGCACCGTCTTAGTGGGTGAAGTGTCCCAGGAACGGCGTGAACTTTCGGACATCACTCGCGCTGCTATGTGGCACGGTATCGCGGCGTTGGCTACCGCCAAAAAAGTGGGGGAGGTCGGAGTTGCTATTGAAGGGTTCGTGCGTGAGCAGGCGGGGGATAAGTACGGCATTATTGAAGACTATGTGGGGCACGGTATTGGCACCCAAATGCATATGCGCCCAGATGTACTGAACTATGCGGCACGTGATTTAGGCCCGAAAATTAAGCCCGGTATGGCATTCGCTATTGAACCGATGCTCGTCACCGGGGGTATTGCCACACGCGTGCTCCAGGACGACTGGACGGTCGTGACTGCTGATGGCTCCGACGCCTGTCAATGGGAACATTCGGTTGCTGTTCACCGGGATGGGATCTGGGTGCTTACTGCGCAGGACGGGGGAGCTAAGGAACTTGCGGAGCTGGGCGTGGAGGTGCGAGAGATCCCCGCCGACTAAGACACCGCCCCACAGCGGACCGTGCGGCTGCTGCACTTGAGGTACCCTCCCACCCGGCTTCCAGAATACCGCCGGGCAACCGGTTCCTCACCTGATGAGGTACTGACCTCACACCACACAGACGACAGGAAGAAACCATGACCGAAACCTTCGCTGGCTGCGCCGCAGCTTCAACCGATTCCACGTCGCGCTCCACCAAAGTACCCGTGGAGATTTCAAGCGTGCGCCCCGAACCGGGAAAAATTGCGCTCAAAGCACCCCGGCGCACAAAACCGCCCAAGCATATTGCCGATTTTGATATGGCGGGGCGTCGTGAATTCCTCAAGGAACTGGGATACCAGCCCTTCCGTGCATCGCAGCTCTCAAAGCACTATTTCGAACGACTGGTTAACGACCCGGCGCAGATGACAGACCTGCCTGCTCAGGATCGTGACGAGATAGTATCCCGTGCAATGCCGCAGCTGCTAACTCCCGTGCGAACCCTAGAAGCTGACGGCGGGGATACCCTCAAAGTCGTACATCGTCTTTTCGACGGGGCGCTTATTGAATCGGTCATTATGCGGTATGACAACCGCGTGACCATGTGCATTTCTTCGCAGGCCGGGTGCGGGATGAACTGCCCCTTTTGTGCCACCGGGCAGCAGGGGCTCACTCGTAATCTTTCGACCGCGGAAATCGTGGAGCAGGTGGTTGCTGGGGCACGCTATCTGAAGCAGATGAAGGGTCTTGACAAGGCCGATGGAGGGTCGGAAGATACCCGCCCGCTGCGCGTCTCCAATATTGTGTTTATGGGCATGGGTGAGGCGCTGGCAAACTATAAATCAACGATGGGTGCGGTGCACCGCCTGATCGATCCCGCCCCCGAGGGATTGGGTATCTCCGCGCGCGGACTGACGATGTCTACCGTGGGATTGGTGCCCGGTATCCGCAAGTTTGAGCTGGAGAAACTGCCGATTACGCTTGCCCTCTCGCTGCACGCGCCGGATGATGAACTGCGCGATGAGCTTATTCCCATTAACCAGCGGTGGAAGGTTGATGAGACTCTGGATGCCGCATACGACTATTACCGCACGACCGGGCGGCGCATCTCAATTGAATATGCGCTGATTCGCGATATTAATGACCAGGGATGGCGCGCCGATTTGCTGGGGAAAAAGCTAGCGCAGCGCGGCCGCGGATGGGTGCATGTAAACCCTATTCCGTTGAATCCGACCCCCGGCTCAAAATGGACAGCATCGCGTAAGGGCGTGGAGCAGAATTTTGTGGAGCGTCTGCGGGCGCACGGTATTCCAACGACAATTCGTGATACTCGTGGTTCTGATATTGATGGTGCCTGCGGTCAGCTTGCCGCCAAGGAAGAAGAATAACAGCAGTGTGTGGTGAAGCATAGCCTCCCAAGTTGTGTTATGGCCGGGCGTGTCGTAAAGTTAATAGCTGGTAGTTTGTGCCGGCGTTAAGTGCACCCATTTTAGGTGTGGAACGCCCCGCGCCGATACTCTCGTATGTCGGCGAGGGCTCACAGCAGAATATTAGATTGCCCGGCGCATTAGGCTCCGGGCACCGACGTTAGCGGAGGATATGGCCAAGAAAGACGGCGTCATCGAAATTGAAGGCCACGTGGTGGAAGCCCTACCTAACGCGATGTTCCGCGTTGAGATGGAAAACGGCCACAAGGTCCTTGCCCACATTTCAGGCAAGATGCGTCAGCACTACATCCGAATCCTGCCTGAGGATCGTGTGATAGTGGAACTGAGCCCCTACGACCTCTCTCGCGGTCGTATTGTCTACCGTTACAAATAAACCCGATGATTAAACGTCGCTTCGGCGGCGTTTAAGTCGTGTTCACAGGGATAAATAGTTCCGCGTTTTGACGGAACCTCTTATCTCGCCAGTTATCAAGTTGCAATCAAAAGGAATGCGATGAAGGTCAAGCCGAGCGTTAAGCCGATCTGCGATAAATGCAAAGTGATCCGCCGTCACGGTGTGGTCATGGTGATCTGCGAAAACCCGCGCCACAAGCAGCGCCAGGGCTAAGCCCCGGTCGCCATAAACCCACCGAACGGTGGAACCGTCATAGGCACCGCTCCGCATCGTCCCTTATACGGGGCAGAGGCGGATACCTCCGGACTCAGAGGCCGGGGACCGGGTACGCCCGGGCAGTGATGCTATAGACCTCTGGAAAACAACAAGGAGAAGCCAGTATGGCACGTCTCGCTGGAGTTGATATTCCCCGCGAAAAGCGCGTGGAAGTTGCTCTCACTTACATTTACGGCGTGGGTAAGACCCGTGCTCACGAAACCCTCGCTGCTACCGGCGTGAACCCTGACACCCGTGTCAAGGACCTCACCGACCAGGAGCTTGTGGCTCTTCGTGACTTCATCGAAGGCAACTACAAGGTTGAAGGTGATCTTCGCCGCGAGGTTGCAGCCGATATTCGCCGCAAGGTTGAAATCGGCAGCTACCAGGGTCTGCGTCACCGTCGCGGCCTGCCGGTTCACGGTCAGCGCACCAAGACCAACGCACGTACCCGCAAGGGCCCGAAGCGTACCGTCGCAGGTAAGAAGAAGTAAGCAACGTTGCTCAGCCGGATCATCGCTATCGGCCAACGTATTAGTAAACCTTTGTAGGAGAATCAAAAATGCCTCCCAAGACTCGCGCCGCGGCTGCTCGTAAGACCCGCCGCAAGGTTAGCAAGAACATCGTTGCTGGTCAGGCTCATATTAAGTCGACCTTCAACAACACTATTGTCTCCATTACCGACCCCACCGGTGCAGTGATCTCGTGGTCTTCCGCAGGTGACATGGGTTTCAAGGGCTCCCGTAAGTCCACCCCCTATGCCGCACAGCTGGCCGCCGAAGCCGCTGCTAACCGCGCCAAGGAGCACGGCGTGCGAAAGGTGGATGTATTCGTCAAGGGCCCCGGTTCCGGTCGTGAAACCGCCATTCGTTCGCTGCAGGCAGCAGGCCTAGAGGTCGGCTCGATCCAGGACGTCACCCCCGTTGCGCACAACGGCTGCCGTCCGCCTAAGCGCCGTCGCGTCTAGTAGGGTTCCGTCCCTGTCCCTCGCTGGGCCACCCGTGTATACGGGCTATGCCTTGCGAGCAGAGTACAGACTACCGTCTGCTTCCTGAATCCTGTTTTCCCCAACCTGTGGGCTCATATAGCGGAGTCCACCGAAAGGAAACAAAGTGCTTATTGCACAGCGCCCCACTCTGACTGAAGAGGTCGTAGCGCCGAACCGTTCGCGCTTCACCATTGAGCCCCTTGAGCCGGGCTTCGGTTACACCATGGGCAACTCGCTCCGTCGTACCCTGCTGTCCTCCATTCCCGGTGCTGCCGTGACCAGCGTCCGTATCGACGGTGTGCTTCACGAGTTCAGCACCATTGCAGGTGTGACCGAGGATGTGACCGAGATTATCTTGAACATCAAGAAACTCTCCATTTCCTCTGAGAACGACGAGCCCGTGGTCGCCTACCTGCGGCTGCAGGGCGAGGGTGAGCTCACCGCAGGCGATATTGAGGTGCCCGCCGGTGTAGAAATCCACAACCCGGATCTGCACATCGCTACCCTGAACGATAAGGCGAACTTTAACGCTGAGCTGACTATCGAGCGTGGCCGCGGCTACGTGTCTGCTGCTCAGAATAAAATTGGTGACGCAGAGATTGGCCGTATCCCGGTTGACTCTATCTACTCACCGGTTCTGAAAGTCACCTTCAACGTGAATGCGACCCGTGTGGAGCAGCGCACCGACTTCGACAGCCTGACCCTGGATGTTGAAACTAAGGAAGCTATCGCACCGCGCGATGCCGTCGCATCCGCTGGTAGCACCCTAGTCGAGCTCTTCGGGCTAGCACGTGAACTCAACGTTGCTGCCGAGGGTATTGAGGTTGGTCCGTCCCCGGTGGACGAGTCCATCGCCGCTGATATGGCGCTGCCGATTGAGGACCTGAACATGTCCGTCCGCTCGTACAACTGCCTCAAGCGTGAGGGCATCCACACTGTGGGTGAGCTGGTGACCCGTAGCGAGGCCGACCTCATGGATATCCGTAACTTCGGTGCCAAGTCCATTGATGAGGTCAAGGCAAAGCTTCACGAGCTCGGCCTAGCCCTGAAGGATTCCCCTCCCGGGTTTGAGCCCGTAATCCGCGCGTTCGACGACGAAGACGGTTCCGGCGAATAATCCCCACGGACCATTCCGACCGTACAGTTCACCCGGTAAACCGGGGTTAGTCAAACTTGGTTCCTAAGCTCTGAGGCTACTGGAGCGACGGAACGTAAACTATGGAGAAATAATTATGCCTACTCCCACTAAGGGTCCTCGCCTTGGCGGTTCCCCGACCCATGAGCGTCTGATGCTCAATAACCTTTCTGCGCAGCTGTTCCAGCACAAGCGCATCACCACCACCCTCACCAAGGCGAAGCGTATGCGCCCGGTGGCGGAGCGTTTCATTACTTTCGGTAAGAAGGGCGATCTCGCTGCTCGACGCCGCGTGCTGCGTTCCATTACCGATAAGTCTGTGGTGCACGAGCTGTTCACTGTGATCGCCCCGGCAATGGCGGAGCGTCCCGGCGGCTACACCCGCATCATTAAGATTGGTAACCGTAAGGGTGACAACGCCCCCATGGCTGTGATTGAGCTCGTGATGGAGCCGGTGGCTACCAAGGGCGCCGTTGCGGAGGCTACCAAGGTTGCTGAAAAGGCTGCTGATGCTCCTAAGGCTGAGAAGGCTGAGGCAAAGCCCGCTGCTGAGGAATCAGGGAAGTCTGCTGACCTGCCCACGGGTGCTCACCCCCCGCTGGAGTCTGGTGAGGCTCCCAAGGGCTTTGAGGTGAAGGGTAACGCCGACTCAATGAAGTACCATGTGCCCGGTTCCCGCTGGTATGCGAACACTATTGCTGAGATTTGGTTCGACTCGGCCGAGTCAGCTGAAGCAGCAGGTTACGCACCGGCTGGTGGCGCAGCGGCTCAGAAGGTTTCCGCCGAGTAGTCGTGGCGATCATCTGATGCTTTGTGCAGGCCCGCCCCCACGTTCTGTGGGGGCGGGCCTGCTTTTATATCAATTTGATAAAATTTTACTTATTTTCTCGTTGTAGTTTCTTTACCGGTTGTTTGGCGGGTATGGTGGAAGAGCACTGGCTCACACTCACCGACTCAACCAACCACAAGGAGAATACGATGCTGGCCCTCTGGGAAGCAGGTGTGCAGGAAGACAGCGTTCAGGATTTTGAGATGCAGGAATACGATCCAGCCTTAATAGCCATGCGCTGCGGCGATGATTTCGCTGACGCCGCTATTAGCGTGCGAGCTCCGGGGCTGCGTAGGGTACGTATCGACTTGGCGTATGATGGCTCGTTCTTTAGCGGGTGGGCGAGGCAGCCCAGCCGGGTGACGGTCCAAGGTGTTCTGGAATCTGCGTTGGAACTTATTCTGCGCTCACCCCACCGAGTGACGGTCGCAGGCCGTACCGATGCCGGTGTGCACGCTGAGGCGCAGACTGTGCATCTGGACATAACAGAAGAGACATGGCAGAAACTCACCGGACGTGAGGGTAATCAGGACCCGGCGTGCACCCTGCACCGCCGCCTTACCGGGGCCCTGCGCCGCACGCTGGGGGAGGCCGAGGTAAAATTGGGCCTGCCCATGAGTATGCACGGCGTAATGCAGGGGGCAATACGTATTCACCGCGTGTGCGAGATGCCCGCTAACTTTGATGCACGTTTCTCGGCGACTGGCCGTCGTTATATTTACCGTATTGCCGATGGGCAGCAGGCAGGCCCCGACCCGCTGCGGCGCACCTTCACGTGGGGCGTCCCTGAGAGGCTCACCCCGAGTGTTCTGAATGAGGCCGCCGCAGACCTGTTGGGGTTGCGTGATTTCCTGTCGTTCTGTAAGCCCCGTGAGGGTGCTACGACTATTCGTGAGCTGCGGATTCTGAACTTTATGCGCACTGAAGAGGGCCTGATTGAGGCCCATATTGTTGCTGATGCCTTCTGCCACCATATGGTGCGCTCCATTATTGGGGCTCTGGTGCTGTATGCCAGCGGCAAGCGCACCCGCGAATGGCTGCGGGGGCTGATTGATTCCCCGGCGCGCGATGCCTCTCTGACGTTGGCACCCCCTCAGGGCCTATCATTGGCTGAGATTTACTACCCGGCTCCTGAAGAGTACGGGGCGCAGGCGGAACGTGCCCGCCGGACGCGTACCGCCGCAGCCGCAGGGTAAACCGGTCATAGCCCGGCCCCTAAAAGGTGCTGGTTTATTTTAACGTTTAAATCCACACGGATGAGGGTTCCGTGTGGATTAAGCGTTTAAAGTCCTGTATAGTTTTGACAGTTGTGCGTGTTCTACCCGAGCGCGCTCTGCGGCACTGTCTAGTTGCAGGACGTTAAGGTGCCGCGGGGTACGGGCTAGGACGGGCGAGCATTCGGTCCTCACCCGGATTCGTCATGCACGTAGTAATAGGCGTGATACCCAACTAAGCGCCGAATGTACATTTCGAGACAAAGGCCAATATTTTGCGCACTTATACTCCTAAGCCCGGCGAAATTGAGCGCCAGTGGCACATCATTGATGCCACCGACGTGGTGCTCGGTCGCCTCGCAAGCCAGACCGCTATCCTGCTGCGCGGTAAGCACAAGCCGACTTTTACCCCTAACGTGGACACCGGCGATTTCGTGATCATCGTGAATGCTGAGAAAGTCGCCCTGACCGGTGCAAAGCTTGAACAGAAGCGTGCATACCGCCACTCGGGTTACCCCGGCGGTCTGAAGTCCGTTAACTATGCAGAGCTTCTTGAAACCAACCCTGTTCGTGCGGTTGAGAAGGCTGTGAAGGGCATGCTGCCCAAGAACAAGCTGGCTGCACAGCAGATTAAGAAGCTGAAGGTCTACGCTGGCCCCGAGCACCCGCACGCGGCTCAGCAGCCCAAGACCTACGAATTCAACCAGGTCGCCCAGTAATTCGGGCCTACGAAGAAACAATAGGAGAAATCGTGGCTCAGAATGAAGAGCAGATCGTAGTCGAGGAAGAGCTGACCAGCTACACCTCGGAATCCGCAGCCCCCGTCGCGGCGGCTGCACAGGCAAGCCGTCCGGCACTGACTGTTGCAGGTGCTGCAGTTGGCCGCCGTAAAGAAGCAGTGGCGCGTGTGCGCGTTATCCCCGGCTCCGGCAACTGGACCATTAACGGCCGCGCCCTGGATAGCTACTTCCCCAATAAGCTGCACCAGCAGGACGTGAACCAGCCGTTCAAGATTCTGGAACTTGAGGGCGCTTACGACGTGATCGCACGCATTAACGGTGGCGGCCCCTCCGGTCAGGCTGGTGCGCTGCGTTTGGGCATTGCTCGCGCGTTGAACGAGATCGACCGTGAGAACAACCGTCCCGCGCTGAAGAAGGCAGGCTACCTCACCCGTGACGCACGCGTCATTGAGCGTAAGAAGGCCGGTCTTAAGAAGGCACGTAAAGCTTCGCAGTTCTCCAAGCGTTAATCGCTGGTTCTGCGACAGTTTGCAGGCTCTGCAGCTCTCCTCAGGTGGGGCTGCAGGGCCTTTGCTTTACCTGAAGCTATCGAGGTCAGTCTGGAGCTCTTCTTGCTGCTGCGGTTTAGTAGTGGGATAACAGAGCAGAGGCAGAGTGGCGGTGCGTGCAGAGTGCCCCGTTTGTATGGGCGTTGAAAGAAACACATATATCACGGGGGGTAGGCCCACGGTAATAGTGCCGCTGAAAGGGCACAGCGGCGGGGCTTGGGTAGTAACCATAAGGGTACGTGTAACTGTAACGGTTGTCACTTAGAGGGTGATTTCGATACAGTTAAAAGGTCATAGTAGACACAACAGGAAGAGACAGTATGACGGAGAAAAACCCCGCAACGGAGCAGGCCACCACTGTAGAAGATCAGTCCGTTACAGCCCATTCTGTAAGTGAGAAGGCTGTCTTTGAGACCGAAAAAAGTGGCACATCCACCTCCGATAAGCGGGCAGCCATTAAGCAGGCTCTTAGGCCTCAGCTTCGCCGTACCTCGGTAGTGGAAGACTATGCCGCGGAATTGGACGAAATGGCTTCCTTAACGCACGCACTAAACGGCAGCAAAAAAGACGACAATAAGAGCGACGCCTGGAAAATCGGCTATCCGTACGATACGAAACTGGGGCGTAAAGCCTACGAGAAAGAAAAGCGAGCCCTGCAGATTGAGCTTTTGAAGCTCCAGCTGTGGGCAAAAGCCACGGGCCAGAAAATCCTGATCATCTTTGAGGGGCGCGACGCCGCTGGTAAGGGCGGATCTATTAAGCGCTTTACCGAACACCTGAACCCGCGTGGCGCCCGTGTGGTTGCGCTGGAGAAACCCACCGACATTGAACAGACCCAGTGGTACTTTCAGCGGTACATTAAACACCTTCCCTCAGGCGGGGAGATCGTGATGATGGACCGTTCCTGGTACAACCGTGCCGGTGTTGAACGGGTGATGGGGTACTGCACCCAGACGCAGTACTTTGAGTTCATGCGTGAGGTTCCCGACCTGGAACGTATGCTGGTGAACTCCGGCATTAAGCTCATTAAGTTCTGGTTCTCTGTCACCAAGCAGGAGCAGCTGGCGCGTTTTAACTCGCGCCGGACCGACCCGGTGCGACAGTGGAAGCTCTCACCCACCGACCTTGCCTCGCTCGATAAGTGGGACGATTACACTGCCGCCAAGGAGGCAATGTTCTTCTACACTCACACCGGCGATGCCCCGTGGACCGTAATTAAGTCGAATGATAAGAAGCGTGCCCGTCTAGAGGCAATGCGCTATGTGCTCTCGCAGTTCGACTACCCCTCCAAGGACCATGAAGTGGTGGGCACCTGCGACCCCCTTATTGTTCGGTCGGCTACCGATGTATTTGAGGAGGAAGGCGGCAGCGACCCGGAAGGTTTCCCTGTCGTTCAGTAGCCTAGCCCATGTACAAGGGTAGACCTTGAGGCCTGCACCCACCTGGAAAAAGTCACTGATACACCGGGTGGGTGCGGTGCTATAAAACTTTATTGCTATTACACTCCGAATAATACGGGTAATACATAAAAAAATTTAACGAATAATCTATTATCGGGTTGATAGAAGAATGCAGTTGCGTCCCGCAAGTTTTTCCTTGCAGGGCGCAATTAATTTATATAATCTTAATTTTTTAAATGAATATTTAATAAAAATTTTAATGATGTGATCATTGCTATTGACCAAACCTGCCTGAAGAATCTCTCAGTACCCCGTAGAATGGGAGTGTGACTGAAAGACTATTTGGAACCGACGGGGTGCGTGGCCTCGCCAATTCGGCGATCACCCCGGAATTCGCTCTAGAACTTGCCCAGGCAGCAGCTATTGTACTGGGATTCGATACCGTTGCTGACGGGGTACGTCCCCGGGCAGTTATCGCTAACGACTCTCGGGCATCCGCAGACTTCATTTGCGCGGCAATGAAGGCTGGTTTCGCCAGCGCCGGTGTTGATGTGCTTGACGCGGGGGTAGTCCCCACCCCGGCTGCGGCCTACCTGGTAGCCCACACCGATGCCGATTTTGGGGTGATGATTTCTGCCTCACACAACCCTGCTGCCGATAACGGCATTAAGTTCTTAGCACGCGGCGGTCAGAAGCTTGAGGACAAGGTCGAAGACGCCATTGAGCACGTGTATAAGCTCAAAGCATTCCGGTACCCCACCGGCGGTGCGGTAGGTACTGTGCGTCCGCTCAGTAATGGCGCCTCAGTGTACGTGGATCATCTGGTATCCACCCTATCGGAAGAAAAACCGCTGGCGGGCCAAAAGATTGTGCTTGACTGCGCGAATGGTGCCGCTTACTCCGTCTCGCCCGCCGCATTTGAGGCACTGGGCGCTGAGGTAGTTACTCTAGCTGTGGAACCGAACGGCACGAATATTAACGACGGTGTGGGCTCAACCCACCCCGAGAAGCTGCAAGAAGCCGTCATAAAACACGGCGCCGACATGGGTATTGCTCACGATGGCGACTCTGACCGGTGCCAAGCCGTGGATGAGAACGGCAAGCTCGTGGACGGCGACCAGATTATGGCGATTCTTGCTGTAGCAGCGAAAAACGCTGGCACTCTGGCGCAGGATACACTCGTGGCGACCGTCATGAGCAGCCTGGGGCTGGAACTATATCTGAAAGAGCACGACATTAACCTAGTGCGCACTGGGGTAGGGGACCGCTACGTGCTGGAGGCCATGCGCGAAAACGGCTATAACCTGGGTGGCGAACAATCCGGGCACGTGATTATGAGCGACTATGCAACCACCGGAGACGGTGTGCTGACAGGCCTTCACCTGGCGGCCGAAGTGGCCCGGAGCGGGAAGAAACTATCGGAGCTGGCAGCCCGCATGAAGCCCACCCCGCAGCGCCTCATTAACGTGAAGAACGTAGACAGGGCCGGTGTGAAAACCAATAAGGCACTCACCGCCGCAGTGACTGATGCCGAGAAAACACTGGGGCACAGCGGGCGCGTGCTATTGCGTGCCTCCGGTACCGAGCCGCTGGTGCGGGTAATGGTGGAAGCCGCAGCTCAACAACAGGCTGACGAGGTCGCCCAGCAGCTGGCTGATGTTGTCACTAAAGAGCTGAAACTCGTATAAACCCTATAATGCGCACAAGGCACCGACGGCTTGCTCCGTCGGTGCCCTTTCATTATTGGTGTCCCTGTTGTGGGTATGACGCTTTAAAGCAGCTATCCCGCTCTTTCCGGTGGGAAAGAACGGGATAGGTTAAGCCTGTTAAATACAGGTACGAACGGGAAGCTTACTTCTTGGTGGTGAGGGAGTCGCGGATCTCCTTCAACAGGGACAGCTCAGTGTCTTCCATATCTTCAGCCTTTTTCTTGCTGACCCTTGCGTTGAGCTTCTTCATAGGCATCACTACCGCGAAGTACAGGGCGGCAGCAACCAGCAAGAAGTTGACAACAGCAGTCAGGAACACGCCAACCTTGACATCGCCAAATGCCAGGAAGTTATCGTAATTCTGAACGCCAACAACCATAGAAATGGCAGGCATCAGAATAGAATTAACGAGAGCCTTCACGACCTCGTTGAACGCAGCACCCATGATGAAAGCGACCGCAAGATCAAGGACATTGCCACGGAGAATAAAATCTTTAAAACCTTTAAGCATGTGATTAAGGATAACCATAATCAGGTGCAGATTTCGAGAGGTGTCTCAGAATATAGACAAAAACCCTTGTGTTTTTATTCACAAATAACTTTCTGGAAATGTTCAGCAGTCTATCAGAGATGCATTTATTAACCGCATAAATTCGAGCATAAGAGGGGACACACTCTCCATATGTGCCCCCTCAGTACTTCACTAAATATACAGTTAAGCCTGTCGTTCAGGGTGAGCCCTCAGTGACGGTCAGTCACCGCTCTAAGACTCCTCATAATTCGGGGCAGCCCCCGTGCCAAAGAACTCCTCCAAAGTGTCCGCTCCTGAAGCTGTGTACTCCTTGGCAAGCTCAACGCCCAAATACCGGTAGTGCCACGGCTCAAAAATGTAGCCAGTAATACCCTGCTGCTGCTGAGGGAAGCGCAGGATATAGCCGTACTCGGGGGCGTGCTCGGCCAGCCACCGCCCGGCCTTCGTGTCCTTATAGCACTCTTCCAGCAAGCACCCCTCCTGCGCCGACCCAAAATCAATGGCAAGACCGGTCTGATGCTCCGAATATCCGGGGCGGGCCGAGAGTGTATCTGCCTTCTGCTTGCCGTTCACCTCAACCCAGTGCTGATAGGTCTGCTGCTGTACCGCGTACGAACGGTAGGCGCTGCTAACCGTCAGCTCCACACCCTCCTGCTTCGCGGCCCGCATCATTTTCTTCGCTGCTTCGGCCGCCTCAGCCCGCAGCTGATGTCCCTCAAAATCTACCAGGTCCTCAGGCTCCCACTCCTTAGGGGAGAACGGGCGCATCTTGTTCACAATCACTCTTAACGACCCCGGGTTCGTCTCGGTGCTCGCCGATGCGGCCGAAGGGCTGGAGCCAGCCGCAGCCGTTGAGCCCGCACCACCCGACCCTTCAGAAGCGGAACCAGTAGAAGAAGCCGAGTTTGATACACCCGAAGTACCATCACCCGAACCGCAGGCCGCCAATAATAAGGCGCCCGCTCCGCCGCCAGCGAGAGCAAGCGCGGCACGGCGCGAAAAAATATCGGCTGTTCGGTGCACGGTCATAATATCTCCATTCGTCGGTGACATGTGATCCACACGAACGCATCTAGTTTTTACGCAAAAGCACCCGCTGCACGCTGTGGTTAGCGCCCTTTTGCAGTATCAGGTGAGCACGGGCACGGGTTGGAAGTACATTATGTACCAGGTTCGGTTCGTTAATGGACTTCCAGATACCGGTAGCAACCTCTGCCGCTTGCGTATCGTCCAGCTCAGCATAACGCCTAAAATACGAATTGGGGTTAGAAAACGCCGAAGAACGCAAGGAAAGGAAACGTTCCACGTACCAGCGTTGAATATCTTCAGTGAGCGCATCCACGTAGATGGAGAAGTCGAAAAAATCACTGAGCGTCAAATCCGATGTTTCGGGGCCTTCCGTACCGGCGGGGGCGAGCACGTTCAGCCCCTCCAGGATCAGCACGTCCGGGGTGTTCACCTCAATCCGCTCATCGGGCAGGATATCGTAATACAGATGCGAGTACTTGGGTGCCGAAACCTGCGGCACACCCGATTTGACGGCGGATACAAACTCCAGCAGGGCTCTGCGATCGAAAGACTCGGGGAAGCCCTTACGGTGCATAATGCCGCGACGCTGCAGCTCGGCATTAGGGTACAGGAAGCCGTCAGTGGTGACGAGCTGCACCTTCGGGGTGGAAGGCCAGCGGCGTAATAACGCCTGCAACACGCGGGCGGTTGTGGACTTGCCCACAGCGACCGAGCCCGCCACACCAATGATGAACGGTACCCGCCGCTGCGAAACCCCCAAAAAATCGTTCGTCATATGGTTCAGCGACGAGGCGGCGTTCACATACAGGTTCAGCAGACGAGACACCGGAAGATACACCTGCTGCACTTCTTCAAGGTCTATCGTCTCGCCTAAACCCCTTAAGTCTTCGATCTCTGCGCCGGTCAGCGGCACCGATATTTCGGCGGAAAGACGTGACCAGCGGGTGCGTTCCAGCTCGGTAAAACGCGACCAAGCGGCAGAAGTAGATGCTGAGCTCATGACCTCAAGTGTAGGGTTTTTGTCACCGGCGCGCTAAACCGGACCCTTAGCGCCCCCGACAGGGAACAACGTCCCGGGTATGTGGCGTACCTAACGAAAAGAAACGGGGGTGGTGAACCCCATTGTGCTCACAGGCCCAACCGGCCCCCAAACGCGCAGAGAACCGCTAGCAATAAGATAGACTTTTGAGTATGTGTGGAATCGTTGGATACGTAGGTCTGGGCTCAGCACCAGACGGTCATAAATTTAGCCACAATGCATATGATGTGGTTCTAGAAGGTCTACGCCGCCAGGAATACCGCGGCTATGACTCTGCCGGTGTTGCGCTCGTATGCCCCGACGGCATCGAATTCCGCAAGAAAGCGGGCAAGCTCATTAACCTGGAGAACGAGGTTGCGCAAGCTCCTCTCACCGAATCACGGATCGGTATCGGTCACACTCGGTGGGCCACCCACGGCGGGCCCACCGACACTAATGCGCACCCGCACGTGGTCGATCACGGCCGCCTTGCGGTAGTGCATAACGGTATTATTGAAAACTTCGCTGAACTGCGCGCCGAACTGCTCGCTGAAGGGGCCGAGTTCCAGTCCCAGACCGATACCGAGGTAGCTGCCGCACTGATCGCAAGCAGCTATAACAAGCTCGGCACCGGTAACTTGACCGAGGCCGTGCGCGTGGCATCAAACCGTATGGAGGGTGCGTTCACGATCCTTGCGGTGCACGCAGACCACCCCGACCAGGTGGTGGCAACCCGCCGTAACTCCCCGCTGGTGATCGGCCTGGGGGAGAACGAGAACTTCCTGGGCTCTGACGTTTCGGCGTTTATCGATCACACCAAAGAAGCCGTGGAGATGGGGCAGGACCAGATTGTCACCATCACCAGCACCGACTACTCGATTATTGATTTTGACGGCAACCCCGCCGAAGGTAAACCCTTCCACATCGAATGGGACGCCGCAGCGGCGGAAAAGGGCGGCTACAACTCGTTTATGGAGAAGGAAATCCACGAGCAGCCCACCGCCGTTGAGCAGACCCTCATGGGACGCATGGACGAAAAAGGCAACCTCGTTCTGGACGAGCTCAATATCGATGACTCCGTGCTGCGCTCGATCGATAAGATCATTGTGGTGGCCTGCGGTACCGCAGCGTACGCGGGCCAGGTTGCGCGCTACGCTATCGAGCACTGGTGCCGTATCCCCACCGAGGTCGAGCTCGCCCACGAGTTCCGCTACCGCGACCCCATCGTGAACGAGAAGACCCTGATTGTGGCTCTCTCGCAGTCCGGCGAGACCATGGATACCCTCATGGCGGTGCGTCACGCCCGCGAGCAGGGCGCTAAGGTCATCTCCATCTGCAACACCCACGGTTCAACCCTGCCGCGTGAATCCGATGCGGCGCTGTACACCCACGCCGGTCCTGAGATCGCGGTTGCATCAACCAAGGCGTTCCTGGCGCAGATTACCGCAGCATACCTGCTGGGTCTGTACCTGGCGCAGCTTCGCGGCAATAAGTACAAGGACGAAATCTCCGCGATCCTCGGTGAGCTGCAGAAGATGCCCGCCAAGATCCAGAAGGTGATCGACAACGATACCCTCGTGAAGGAACTCGGCGCCGAGATGAAAGACACCTCTTCGGTGATCTTCCTGGGCCGCCACGTTGGGTTCCCCGTTGCTCTTGAAGGCGCGCTTAAACTCAAAGAGATCAGCTACATCCACGCCGAAGGCTTCGCCGCCGGCGAGCTGAAGCACGGTCCTATCGCCCTGATTGAAGAGGGCCAGCCCGTCATCATCATTGTGCCTTCCGCACACGGGCGTGAATCCCTGCACGGCAAGGTCGTCTCCAATATTCAGGAAGTGCGCGCCCGCGGGGCCTTCACCATCGTGATCGCCGAAGAAGGAGACGAAGCCGTCAAGGACTACGCGGATCGTCTGATCACTGTTCCCGCTGCGCCTTCTCTGCTGCAGCCTCTGCTGGCCACCGTGCCGCTGCAGATTTTTGCGTGCGCACTTGCTGAGGCGAAAGGACTGGACGTTGACCAGCCCCGTAACCTCGCCAAGTCGGTGACCGTGGAGTAGCGCAACCCGCTCTGTCAGGAACTGCCACAAGCGTCCGGCGTGCACCCCAGGTGCTGCCGGGCGCTTTCTTATACCAGCCCGAAACCCCACTCTGCTGCAGCTACATGCCCTCATAGGCACCCCACACCCGGAAAAATAGTCTGCAGCGGTGCTGAGAGCAAAGCGAAACCTGTTGAAACTCACACAACCTAGCTAGACTTAACATAAAACACCGCATCGGGAAGAAGGTGAGAGATGATTATCGGCATCGGCGTAGATACCGTCAATATCGAACGATTCGAGCGGATAGTGACCGAAACCCCCGCCTTCGTGCGACGCGTCTTCACCGCCAGCGAGCGCACCCGCAACCTACGCTCCCAAGCCGTACGGTTCGCCGCGAAAGAAGCCCTCGCCAAAGTTCTCGGCGCACCCGCCGGGCTCAACTGGCAAGACTGCGAAGTAGCCAGCACCGAATCCGGCCAGCCCTACCTGGTGGTCAGCGGAACCATCGCTGCCCGCGCCCGCTCGCTCGGCATTAACCGCCTGCACCTGAGCCTCACTCACGACGAACCTGTGGCCGTGGCTATCGCCACCGCAGAATACCTCAACACCAGCGAACTGGAGCACCTGCGCCGGTTCAACCCCGAAAGCTATCGCATTACCGTGCTCGCCCCAGAGCCCCCAGGCGAAACACCGTAGAAACGTGTGAGGGCACCAGCCTAAGGAGAGGCCATGAAACTCATCTACACCGGCGAAAGCATCCGCGAAGCCGAAAAGCCATACGTGCAGGCACCCGACTATAACGGCTACCTGATGCAGCGCGCCGCCGATGCGCTCGCCGAAGAAGCATACGATACCCTCGTTAGCCACGGGGCGCCGCCGCACAGCGGGCGTGTGCTGCTGCTGGTAGGGCCCGGCAATAACGGTGCCGACACCGTGTATGCGGGGGTGCGGCTGCACCGGCTTGGGTACAGTATTGACGCGGTGCTGTTTGACCCCACGGGGCGTAACCTTGAGCTTATCGCCCGTGAGGCTGGGGAAGGCACCCGAGTGTTGCACACAGAGCAGAGCCTGCGTAATATCTCCGACTACTCATTAATCATTGATGGGATCCTCGGCACCGGTGCGCGCGGGCCTGTGCGCGGGGAAGCGGGGGAGTACCTGGGGTATTTGCGGTCCCTGCAGCAGCTGGGCACACTACCGCCCGTTATCGCCTGTGACATCCCCAGTGGGGTAGACAGCAACGACGGCACCCTGAATGAGCCGTCCCTTGCGGCGGTGCGTACCGTCACCTTCATTGGGCATAAACTGCCGACTGGCACCGGCACCGCCGAACACTGCGGCAGCATTCGGCTGCACACCCTGGGGGTGCCGCACGCCCTTGATAACACCGAACCGGCGCTGCGGGTGCTAGAGACCAAAGATTACCGTCGTGAGCTTGAGACCCCCACCGTAGAATCACACAAATATACGCGGGGAGTGGTAGGGATGCTCACCGGAACACCCGAGTATCCGGGCGCGGCACTCATGAGCGTTCATGCGGCCATTAACACCGGGGTGGGTATGGTGCGTTTCGGTGTGAATGACGAGAAATTACACGCCCTGATGCTCGCCCACAACCCCGAAACCGTGTGTTTCAGCGGGCCTGCACGCCAGCAGCAGGTGCACGCCTGGGCCGGGGGCAGCGGCACCACATCGAGCGAACCCACCAACCGGTACCTCATTGAGGCCCCTGAACCGGCGGTACTTGACGCCGGAGCTGTGGATACCGTGGCGGAGTACCTGCTCACCGGTAAACGCCTCACCGCCCATAAAATACTCACCCCCCACGCCGGTGAGCTGCAGCGGCTGCTGGCGGCGCTCGCTAACGGGCTGGCGGGGCGGTGGGCCGATCTGATGCAGAACACCCCCGCCCCCAGCAGGGACGATATTACCCGCCAGCCGCTGCGGTGGGTGAAAACCGCTGCCGCGCTTACCGGGGCAACCGTTATGCTCAAAGGCGGGTATAGCCTGATCGCCTCGCCCGCAGACACCGTTTACAGTGTGCGCGGGGCTACCGCCTGGTTGGCCACTGCTGGCAGCGGAGACACTCTCACCGGTATTTTAGGGGCACTATTGGCGCAGAAAGTTGCCGCCGCTGCACAGTGCGGCACACCGCTAGAGGATGACGTCTACGCGCGTGTTGCCGCTTTGGCTGTGTACCTGCATGGCCGGGCGGCCCTCGCCTCATTGGGTGGGCGCAGGGGCCCGGTACCGCCCACACGGGTGGCTCAGAGCCTGCCGCAGGCGATTGCAGAACTGCTGGAGTACTAGCAGTGAGACAGAAAAATAATGCTGTGCCTGCCAGCTGATATCAGCTGGCGGGCACAGTATCCTAGTCTGAGGCGGCGGTAAGAGACGCCGTTTGTTTGTGGTGTCTAGTACGCCCCGTCCTTGGCGAATACGGCGCGTACTGTGCGCGCTAAAATCACGAAATCGGTGGTGAGTGACCAGTTCTCCACATAGTACAAGTCGAGGCGTACCGACTCTTCCCAAGAAAGATCGCTGCGGCCAGAAACCTGCCACAGCCCCGTAATACCGGGTTTGACCAGCAGACGGCGGTACACCATCTCCTCGTACTTTTCGACCTCTTCAGGCAGCGGCGGACGCGGGCCCACCAGTGACATGTCACCCTTGAACACGTTCCACAGCTGTGGCAGCTCATCAATCGAGTATTTGCGGATAAACCGCCCCACCGGGGTGACTCGCGGGTCGTTCGCCATCTTAAAGAGCAGTCCGTGCCCCTCATTTTGCGCCGCCAACTGTTTTTTGATTTCTTCAGCGTCGGTGCGCATCGACCGGAACTTCACCATCTTAAACGGCTGGCCTTTAATGCCCACACGCTCTTGGAAGAAGAACACGGGGCCTCTATCGCTCTTCACCACAAGCGCCACAATAGCGAACAGCGGGGAAAGCAGTAGCAGCCCCAGACCCGAGCAGACCACATCAATACTGCGTTTTGCGAAGGCTGAAGCGCCCGTAATACGCGGGGTTGAGACGTGCACCAGCGGCAGGCCGTTCAGCGGCTGAATGTGCATGCGCGGGCCCGCCACGTCGGTGGTGGCTGGGGCCATAATCAGTGAGATGCGGGCATCAGCCAGTTTCCACCCCAGCTGCCGCATCTGGTTGGGGGTCAGGTGGTGGCCGTTCGAGACCGCCACCATGTGAATATTGTTCTCCTGCACCGCCTGCATAATCTTGGCGGGGTCGGTGCTGTACCCCAGCACCGGCAGGTTATCGCCAGCAACAACCGTGCCCTCGGGAAGGCCCGGCAGGTAGAACGCGGTGGGGCACAGCCCGGAGGCGATCACGCTCCCCAGCGCCTGGTGCAGGTGACGCCCGGTGATGACGTCGGAGATAATCAGGACGCGGGTGAGCGCGCGGCCTCTTTTACGCCACCGCACTAGTCCCTGCCGCAGCAGCCACCGCATAAACGCCAGCGAGATAATGCCCAGCGGGTAGGAAATCAGCATGTACAGGCGGGTGAATTCCACTTTCAAGAAGAAGGCGACAATGATGATCATGCAGAAACAGTAGGTGGTGCCCCGCGTGACAAGCCGGTACTCCTCTGTACCGAACCCCAGAACCCGCACACTGCGGGAGCCGTTAAATTGCAGGAAAAGCCACCACATGATGATCATGATGATATCTAGGGTGATGTAGTCAAACGGGATGTATTCACGGCCCATGACGCTAAACGGCCAGAGGTTAATGGGGGGAAGATCCACCTGCTCGAAGCCAAACCGGAAAATGTGCGCGCTCACCACGGAGAATGCGATCGCTATAAGATCAACCAGGTACAGGGCGTGCACGACTTTCGTGTGCCAGGTTTTCTTCATGACATAGGCGCTATCCCATATTTTCTTAAGGTTGTCTTGAATCCCCAAAATTCAATAACCTTCCCCGGACCGTGGAGCCGATAGACTGGTTCCGCGCCGTGGCGGCAGATCCGCCCGGCGTGAACCTATTGTTTTTGCCAGTGCTGTGTTTGTGTGAGTGAGTGGAAACGCGTTTCAGAAGCCGAACACTGCCGGGGCAGGATCAGGTAACGAGAGAACAATCGGCTGTCAGCGAAAACGTATCCATTCATTATTTTAGGGCTACAAGGCCCGCGCATATTCACACAAAACCCGTTAAGTTGAGTGAAGTCGGTCACAGAACGTGCGTGTGGTGGGGAGACAGAGCCGCATAACGCCTGCTGGCGCGGAAGGCAGGTGCGGGTACTCGCTGCGGCAGGCAGCGCCCGCAGGGGCCTAAAAGCAGCAGTGCGTGAGGTGCGCTGGTACATCTTCTTAGTCTATCCGCTCATGCTTATAAGTCATGAGTCAGGAACGAAAACCGGTCAGTTCAGCCCGGTCGAGCACAAAATCAATCAGCGGTTCGTAACGATTCGGCGGAACATTATCATCCATCGGAACACACACCGGTAAATCACCCTGCTCCGCGGCAATAAACAGCCCCGGGTCGTTACAGTCGGCAATACCGAGCGTCGGCAGCTTCTGCTGCGATGCCGCATACCCCGCCATCCCGTGATCGGAAACCACAAGATCGGGCAGCTCACCGCGCTCACGAAGCTGGGCGAGGGCGATGCGCATCGGCCCCGGGAAATGCGTATGCTGTAGATTCCCGTACTGCTCAAACATCACCACACCCATGATCTGGCGGATATCGCCGTCTAAGAACCGCTCACCCTGCTCAACACGCAGCACCGTGGCCCCGGCGCGTTCGGCGACGCGCGCCAGCTCAGCATAAATGGGGAAAAGCCCGGCGGGATGACCGGTGGCGAACAGGAGCTTTTGGCGGGCACGCACCGCATCACCAAAAATACGGGCATACTCTTCAAGAGCATCAATGCTCTGGGCGGCACCAATCGTATCTTGCCCCTGAACATGCGAGCGGTCAGGGTTCAGGCCAGCACGGCGTACCATAACTTCAAAAACTTCGTCGTAGGTCCAATCCTTTGACCAGATCACCCCGAATTCGAGGTGCTCATTATGATCAAGGAAACCTTGAATATGCGAAAGGTTATTCTCGCGTGGGGTGGCAACATCACCCGTGATACGGGCGGAATCAAGGTAAGCGGCGAACTCGTGCCGGGTCATAGGGAATGTCATGGGTACAGTGTAGCTAATGGAGATGTGGCTCCCCGGTGAGACGAGCGCGTCCGGTTAGCTCACCGCGGAGAGCGCATCCGCATACGCCGCCAGAGTTTTCTGTGCCGTAGCCTCCCAGCTGAAGGAGCGCGCCCGCGCCGCCGCCTGCGCCCCCAGGGTGAGCCGAAGCCGCGGGGCACGAACCACACGCTCAATGGCCACCGCCCAATGCTGCGGGGTACGCGGGGCTACCAGCAAACCGGAGACATGGTTCTCGACCGCATACCTCAGCCCATCAACGTCGGAGGCCAGCACCGCCGCACCAGCGGCCTGAGCCTCTAAAGCCACCAGCCCGAACGACTCGGATGAGGACGGGGAAGCCACAATATCGGCCCGCCGGAAGATCTGCGCCAGCTCACTCGCCGGAACAGGGGGCCGTAAATGCACCCGGTCCGCCACCTGCAGCTGCGCGGCGCGCTGAAGGAGCAGCTGCTCATAGTCGGAGTCGGAACGGCCAATAATATCGAGCTCAACCAGCAGGTCATCAGGGAGCAGCCCCAGTGCCTCAACCAGCAGGTGCGGGCCTTTAAGCGGCTGGGACCTGCCCGCAAAAACGATACGGGAGCGAGTATCCGACCCCTCATTCTCGGCGTGTACGCCCGCAACGGGGCAGAAAATACTCGTATCAACCCCCGGAGTAATCACCCGCAGCCGTGAAGGGTCAGCCCCGTAGTACCCCTGCAGCTGGTCGGCCTCAACCGGGGTGTTCGCGATAATAAGGTTTGCCTCGGCAATAATACGGCCCTCTTCAGCTCGCCGGTACCCCGGCTCCGCAGGCTCGTTGGCACCACGGTGCGCATCCTTCGCCGCCGCCGTAGTATGCGGGGTAAAAAGAACCGGAACGTTCGTTCTGCTGCCTGCGGTGGCTGTTGCATAGTGTGCCGCAGCGTTTAGCGCGGCAACACCCGAAAGCCAATAGTGCGCGTGGATCAGCTGCGGTACCCACTGCGCCGCCTCCACCGCCGCCTGCGCAAAACCGCCGGTGAACTTCGGTAAATCATTCTTCGCGGCCCCGCGCGTTCCCGAAACCGGCACATAGTGCACGCGACACCGCGGATGCTCAGGGGCCGCCGAGCGTTCTGCCGCCCCATCCCCAAAATCCAGGGTAAAAACCTCAATACGCAGGGCGGGGTCAGCGGCGAGCATCGCCTCCACCGAACGCGCAATGTACACATTCATGCCCCCGGCATCGCCGCTGCCAGGCTGAGCAAACGGGTCGGTGTGCATTGAAAAAAGATGCACCACGCGGGCGGCGGTCTCAGAGGAAACGCAGGAGGGTGGGGTTGAAATACTCACTCGCACAGTCTACCGCGCCGCACCGCACCCACCCCAAAAAAACACCCGCACCCAAGACGGCATACCGGCACATAGCCAGCGCACAGCCAGCACTTACACTCCGCCCAGCCGCATTGTGCATGATGGAAGAAATCCCGCACGGTAGAAAAACCCTGAAAAACGCGGTGACTAGGGCGTATGACCGTTGGGGGAGTCCACGATAAAATGTAAAGACACCGGCGTACACCGCCCAGCAGGTCACCTAAAGGCACAACTAAACCGAGGTACAGAGAATGAACACCCCCGAAAGCGCCATTCCCGGAACCCCCATCGCCAACGTCCAGCTGCAACCCGGCGAAGCCGAACGAGCCGCCATTATCGATCTGAGTGCTGTTGAACATAACGTGCGCACCCTCAAACACCGTATTGGTGAGCGGCAGCTCATCGCCGTCGTCAAAGCCGACGCCTACGGGCACGGCGCCTACCCGGTTGCCCGTTCCGTTCTTGAAGCGGGCGCCGACATGCTCGCGGTGGTGCACGTCTCCGAAGCTCTTGAACTGCGTTCCGAAGGTATAGAGGCACCCATTATTGCGTGGCTCCACACACCCCGCACCGACTTTGAGGAAGCCATCGAAGCAGACGTTCGCCTGGGTGTATCCGGCTGGGACTTGGAAGCAATCGCCATTGCCGCAGCCAAACTGCGCATGCGTGCCATAGTACACCTAAAGGCCGATACCGGGCTGGGCCGTAACGGCTCCACCGACACCGAATGGCCCGCCCTTATCTCCCGCGCCGCCGAGCTTGAAGCCGCCGGGCTGATCCGAGTGGAGGGCATTTTTACGCACTTCGCCGTGGCCGATGAACCCGAACGCGCCGAGACCGCGCAGCAAACCGAGAAGTTTAATAAATTCGTAGCCGCCGCCCGCGCCGCCGGGCTCACCCCCGACCTCATCCACTTGGCGAACAGCCCCGCCACCCTCACCGGAGCATCCGAAGAGTACAACACCCCCGAGGCTGTGCTCGGTAATGCTGTCCGCTGCGGGCTGGCTATCTACGGGCTTTCACCGTTGGCGGGGGTGAGCGCTCAGCAGCTGGGGCTGCGCCCCGTCATGACCCTCACCGGGTATGTGAGCGCCGTCAAGGAGGTACCCGCCGGGCAGGGCGTCTCGTACGGGCTGCGGTACACCACCGACAAGCCCACCACCCTCGCGCTCATCCCGCTCGGCTACGCCGACGGTGTGCCGCGCATTGCCGCGAACGCCCCGGTGCGTATTTACCCGCGGGACGCCGAAGCGAAAACCTACCGTGTGGTTGGCCGCATCGCCATGGACCAGCTGGTGGTAGACCTTGGCGAGCCGGGGCTTTCCAACCCGGAACTTGGCTACCTGGGTGCGCGGGCGGTCCTGTTCGGTGCCGGCCCCAACCCGCCCGTAGAGGAGTGGGCTGAGGCCTCCGAGACCATTAACTATGAGGTTGTTACCCGCATCTCTTCACGCGTGATCCGTATCTATAGCGGCGGCACCTGGATCGAACGCGAAATTGATGTGCTGCACTCCTTGGACGAAGCGCTCAAAGACATAGACACCAGTGTCCCCGAAGGCGCACAGTAATGCACGCCGCAGAGGCTATAGACCTTGAGGTGACAGACCCGGCGCACACGCGCCGACTCGCCCACGCCCTCGCCCGGATGCTACACGCCGGGGACGTGCTGCTGCTCTCAGGCGAGCTGGGGGCTGGGAAAACCACATTTACCCGCTCATTAGGGGAGGGACTTGGCGTGCGTGAAGGGGTTATTTCGCCCACATTTGTACTCTCACGCGTGCACCCTAACCTGCCGGACGGTCCCAGAGCTGGCGGGCCTGACCTGGTGCATGTGGACGCCTACCGGCTCTCAAGCGCCGAAGAACTTGACGACCTCGACCTGGAGTTTTCCCTAGACACCTCGGTGACCGTTATCGAATGGGGGCGCGGCAAGGCCGAGCACCTGAGCGATTCACGCCTGGAACTGGACTTCACCCGGCTGCACGGCGCCCACACGGCCCTGGAATACGCCGCCGGGGAGCAGGGCGAATTCGACTGGGACGCGCAAGATGACGCAGACACAGACACCCCGGAGGCCCGCCTGCTGCGGGTGCGCGCCATCGGGCCTCGCTGGGAGGGGCACGCTGCACATGAACTGTACCGCGCCCTGCAGCAGGCGTAACGTTCACACCACAGCCAGGGGATCGGGTGCACAAAGAACGGCAGTGCACGCTCTGCTGACTGGGGCGGCGGGCGCGTTAGAATTGATGGGTGCTAGTACTTGCCCTTGA
This sequence comes from Rothia sp. HSID18069, assembly GCF_003989155.1. NCBI lineage: Bacteria > Bacillati > Actinomycetota > Actinomycetes > Micrococcales > Micrococcaceae > Rothia > Rothia sp. HSID18069. The sequence continues at coordinate 241,605 of NZ_RBMG01000001.1, forward strand.
TTCATCAGCTACCGCATCCGTAGCGCTTGCCCGCATCGACAGTGACGCACCGGGTGCGAGCGCAGAGATTCTCGCCAGCTACGAGAGCGAAGACACCCGCTCCCACGCCGAGGTGATGGCCCCCTACGCTGCACAGGTTTTAGCCGATACGGGGCTGGACGGCGCTGCTGTGGATGCGGTGCTCACCGGCACCGGCCCGGGCCCGTTCACCGGGTTGCGCGCCGGTATTATGACCGCCCGCACTCTCGGGTTTGCTTGGGATAAACCCGTGTATGGGCTTATGAGCCTGACTGCCATAGTAGAACGAGCGTTCGCTGACGGTGCTTTCCGTGACTCCCTGACGGCGGCTAATAGCGGTATGAACCGGGCGGTGGTTGAGACGCTAGTTGCCTCGGATGCCCGCCGCCGTGAAATCTACTGTGCGCTTTTTGCCGTCACCGAGAATGGCTATTCGCTTGCCGCAGGCCTGTCGGTTGGGCCCGCCCACCAGACCCATGTACCCGCATACGATCCGTCAGACCCCGCCGCACCCGCCCTGGGGTACGGGGCTGGGCTGTACACCGAGGCACTGACCGCCTCTGGCTGGGATGTGCTCAAAGACTACGCCCAGCTGCACCCCACCGCAGCGGACTTGGTGAAGGCTGCGGCGCGGTGCGGAATGAAAAACCTCAGCCGCGATACGCAGGCGCTGTACCTGCGTGAATCGGATGCGAAAGTACCGGCTGCCATGCTTGCCCGCACCGCCAGCGCCCAGCCCCCGCATGGGCAGCAGAATACAGGCGAGCCACAGAAAACACGCGGGCAGCAGCCCGCCCCAGCGTCACCCGCCCGGGAGTAGTAATGCCGCCGACCTCAGACCACCCGGAACCGCAGCTGCCCATCCGCCTGGGGGAAGACACCACCCTGCGGGCCGCACAGCTGCAGGACGTGCCCGACCTGCACACCCTTGAAACCCGGCTTTTCCCGGCAGATGCCTGGACTCTTGACATGTTCCTGGCCGAAGTAGGGCACCCCACCCGCAGCTACTATGTGCTCGAGCACGACACCGGCTCTGGCCCCAGCATTATCGGCTACTGTGGGGTGATGGTCGTGGGCGATACCGCCGATGTGCAGACCATCGCCGTGCTGCCCGAGCATGAAGGGAACGGGTACGGCCGCGCCATGTTAGAGACCATGCACACCCGCTCCCGCCAGCAGGGGGCCGAACGCATCCTGCTGGAGGTGCGCGCCGACAACCCGCGCGCCCAACGCCTCTACCGGCGTAACGGGTACACGCGTATTCACGTGCGGCCCCGCTACTACGACGACGGCACTGACGCGCTCATTATGCTCAAAGAACTCACAGCACCCACCGCGCCGGTGGCGACCGTACACCCACCCGCCACCGGTGAACACCCCACAGCACCGCACACTGCAAAGGACAGCACCCCATGACAGCTACTGAACCACTCGTTCTGGGCATCGAATCCTCCTGCGACGAGACCGGCATCGGTATTGTTCGCGGCTCGAAACTTCTGACCAACACCATCTCCTCCTCCATGGAAGAGCACGTGCGGTTCGGTGGTGTTATCCCAGAAATCGCCTCCCGTGCGCATCTGGAGGCCATGCTCCCGGCCTTGGAGAAGGCCCTGACTGAGGCGGGGGTGAGCCTTGGTGATATTGATGCGATCGCCGTGACCGCTGGCCCGGGGCTGGCTGGGGCGCTCATGGTGGGTGTGTCGGCGGCGAAAGCGCTCGCGGTGGCCACCGGCAAACCGTTGTATGGGATTAACCACCTGGTGGCGCATGTTGGGGTGGGGCTTCTGGACGATAACGGCACCAGTGACGGGGCACACCTGCTGCAGAACGCGGAAGCTGGCGGGCTGGGGGCGTTGCTGGTCTCGGGCGGGCACACCGAGATTTTGCAGGTGCGTGACATTACATCGGATGCGCGCCTGCTGGGGGCTACCCTGGATGATGCTGCGGGGGAGGCATACGATAAGGTTGCGCGCCTGCTGGGGCTTGACTACCCGGGCGGCCCCGCTATTGATCGTGCTGCGAAGGATGGTGACCGCACGGCGTTCACTTTCCCGCGGGGGCTCTCGGCGCGTAAATTCATGGGAAGTGCCGAAGAGCCGGGTCAGCACCGCTACGATTTTTCGTTTTCGGGCCTGAAAACGGCGGTTGCGCGCGTAGTTGAGGGGCTTGCCGCGCGCGGCGAGACGGTTCCGGTGGCTGATATTGCGGCGTCTTTCCAAGAGGCTGTGGTGGATGTTATTACGAAAAAAGCGACGCTTGCCTGCACCGAGCAGGGGATGGATACTCTGCTGCTGGGCGGGGGCGTGGCGGCGAATTCGCGGCTGCGGCAGCTGCTGGCGGCACGGTGCGCTTCTGCGGGGGTGCGCCTGATTATCCCCAAGTTCACCCTGTGCACAGATAACGGGGCGATGGTCGCGGCCCTTGGGGCGCAGCTGGTGGCAGCCGGGCGTGAGCCTTCGGGGGTCGGGTTCACTGCGGATTCATCGCTTCCGGTGACGACAGTCTGCCTGTAAACCCGTGTTCTGCTGCCTGTTGCCAGCACGGGCACGTGTGCGGGTGGTGTGGGTACCACATGCCGCTAGTTGAAAAAACCTTCAAGTGAAATATTCATCTTAACCCACAACGGTTATAAAAGCCCATGTCAGTGCCTTTAAGGTTACAATTCTTCTTAAACGCTCATTAATGATAAATCTAAGGTTTATATTGTATTTTCCTGCGCGTTTGGCGTGTTTAAGGAGTGTAACCACATGAAAATGATGAGGAAGCTAGGCACCGCCCTCTCAGCAGTGAGTATCGTGGCGGCCTCGTGTATCACCACAGCTCCCGCCGTGGCGGATGATGAAAACCAGCAGGCCCCCTGCCAAGATGTTGAGGTTGTTTTTGCGCGCGGCTCCGGGCAGCCTCTCCTAGCGGATGTGGAGTCCGAGGCGGTCGGTGAACAGAAAACGGACAAGGCGAAACATGTCAAAGAGGTGAAACGTGTCAAAGAACTTGCCGCATCCAATGCGCAGACACTGGGTCTGACCCAAAACTTCTACGAACTGGGCACACGCCATATTAATGGTGCCAGCTACCCGGCCCACCCGATTCAAGGATTCACCTCCCTGCTGAACGCGGGGGATAAGGCCGAGGGTAGCCGGTACTTCTCTTACGAGCAGAGCGTGAACGAGGGCGTGCGTGAAGGGGTGGGGTACCTGCAGCAGCGTATGAGCCAGTGCCCCAACAGCCAGTACGTTCTGGGCGGCTACTCCCAGGGTGCGCAGGTGATGGGGGATGTGTATGGGCAGCTCACAGATGAACAACGCAGCAAGGTAGCTTTTAATGCGTTCTTTGGTGACCCCAAAATGAACCTTCCCGAAGGGCGGTCTGTGGCGGGAGAACACCCCGTCTTTGACGGGCGGGGAATTTCGCCGTGGCGGAGGCAGAGCCCCGCACCCGCAACCGCGCAAGGATCCTTAGGGGCGCGCACCCCCTACCTGCCCGCAGGGGAGCAGAACACCGGCTCGTGGTGCTTGGCCAACGACTACGTGTGCGGCTCTACGAAGGTGCTCATGGGGTTCAGCCGTGAAAACGGGCACATGCTGTACGCACAGGCAAACGGGCCGATTGATGAGGCCCTGCGGGAAGCCTTCTCACGTGTGGGCCAGCGGCGGGGTGTGGAAGATGCCGCCGCTCGGCTGACCCCCGCCGGTAGCGGACCGGTTGTGAATCTGCCAGCGGATGAGTACTACGCCCCCGTGGGGCACACGGTACGCCTTGACGCGGGAGCATCCTACTCGGCGGGCTCAAAAATTGTGCGCTGGGACTGGGATATTGACGGCGATGGCGTGTACGAGACACACGACGGCGCGGCCGTAATGGAGCACTCCTACTCGGCGCAGGGTGACTACACCGTGAAGGTGCGCGCCACCGACAGCAAGGGTGCGGTGACCGAACGGCAAGTGACGGTGCACGCGGGCACCACCACCGGCATCCCGACATTGCCGGAGGCTGCGGACACAGTGAGCGGGGAACGCAACGGCACCGAGGCGACCCTGCGCTGGAGTGCTGCGAAAGCACCCGAACTTGGCTGGCAGATCACCGTAAACGGGTTCCCCGTTGGGGTGTACACTTCCAATACCGCTGAGGCTGTTGTGACGGGGCTGGATGCCTCCCGCGATGTACAGATCGGGGTGGCTCCCGTCTCGGCGCAGGGCATAGCGGGTGAGGTGAAAACCTTCACGTTTAAGGCTCAGGGCGGCAGCACTCCCGGCGGGTCTGCTCCTGGCGGCTCCTCCGTACCTGGTGGGTCTGTTTCCGCCGAGGCGGCAGCCTAGCCGCAGCCTCTTTTCGGCTCTCTCTGCGCGCGGCGGCTTCCCGCTGGCGTACCCTGCGGAGTACTCTGTGTATTCTCTCGGGTAATGCCTGAACCGGGGTGCACCGCGCGCAGTGTAAGGGAAACGGGCTACCGTAGCGGCGGCTGCTTTGCCTGCTCCGCAAGATCACGCATCACCTCACGGAACGACCCGGTCTGCGCCAAGACGCGCCGCTGCCTGTCGGCACCGGTACCCTCAGTGAGGATACGCCGCATCTGCTCCAGCTCGGGCAGGCACTCCAAATCCTCAGCGACCGGCCGCAGCATATCCAAAAGATCCTTCAGCTCATCCCGCAGCGGGCGAATTCGCGGCTCGTTAGAAACCACCACCTGCGCATCCAGCCCGTACCGGGCTGCACGCCACTTATTCTCCTGGGCATGCCACGGGTCCAACACCTGCACCCGCTCACCCGCATCAAACCGGCGTGAAAAATGCTCCACCAAACACTGGGTGAGCGCCACAATACCGGCCACATCCGGCAAAGACGCCAAACCGTCGCAGTAGCGCATCTCGACTGTGCCGTAGTGCGGTACAGGCCGCACATCCCACCGGTCCTCGCTCACATCCTCAATAGCGCCGGTCGCCACCTGCGAATCAAGATACGCCGAGTACTGCTCCCACGTCTGAAAAGAAAACGGCAGCCCGTTCGAGGGCAGCTGCTGGTACAGCATGGTGCGGTGCGAAGCGTACCCGGTGTCAATACCCTCCCAGAACGGCGACGACACCGAAGGCGCCAGCAGGTGCGGGCAGTAGTTAGTGAGCGCATCCACCACCGACAGGGCCTTCTGCGGCGAATCAACACCCACATGCACATGCACCCCAAAAATGATCATGTGCCGGCCCCAGTACTGGGCACGGTTCACCACCCGCTGGTAGCGGTCCTTATTAACCACCGTCTGCTGCGCCCACCGGGAATACGGGTGAGTTCCCGCGCAGAAAAAGTCCAGGCCCAGCTCATCACAGATAGGCCGCAGCGCATCGACGGCCTCAGCAAGCTGACGGCATGACTCGGCGACGGTGGTGCACACCCCGGTAATAACCTCCAGGGTATTATTCAAAAATTCGCCGGTCACATGCACCGACTCGGTCGAAGGAACCAGCAGATGCGGGTGCCGCTCACCCAGGCGTGCCAGCACCTGCTCGGCACGCGGGGCGAGCTCGCCATCTGTTTTATTGGTCAGCGCGAGCTCCCACTCCACGCCGATTGTGGACTGGGGCGAGTGGGCAAAAGCTACCATTTCTCTCCTGACGGTGACAACTGCAATTATTTTACGCGGTGCAGCTCACTTTCACCGCCATTTGGGTAATGTATGACTAAAAACAACAGCACCGCTGGGCACAGCGTCACAGTGCGTAACACGGGCGCGGGTGCTCTTTCGGTACCGCAAGACCCGCGTCTCAGATGACGGATGCACCCAAGCGGCAGCCCCGCACAGGACCCTATACAGGGTGAAACCGGCACCGGCTCAGCCTACTGCACGCACCACCTGCACCTTATACGGGCCAGCAAACCAGCCCGCTCCGGTGAGACCACCTGGTTCACTCCGCCGCACCCTGCGGCCGCACCCACCAGCCCACATGCTCCGTCCGCGCAGCATCCTCACCAGAGCCGCCAACCCGGGTAAAAACCAGGGTCGCAGGCTTATACTCGCCCTTCTTCTTTTTCACCCCCGCCAGCAGGGCCGCCCGCAGCTTCTCAGGCACAATATCCACCCCGCGTTTTTTGATGGTCACGGCGTTAATACCGTGCTCACGCACCCAGCGTTTTAGCTGCTTCTGACCTACCGGAACCCGCTCAAGCACCTCATAGCAGGCGGCGAACTCCGCGTATGAGGCTGGCAGCGGGTGCTCGGCAGAAAGATAAGCGATACGCGGGTCAATACGATGCGCACCCACCGCACACGCAAGATCATGCACCAGCTGCGCCCGAATCACAGCCCCGGAAGGCTCATACAGGTACCCGCCCGCCACCGGCAGCCCAGCACCATCATCAGGTGCCGCCAACGGTGCGGCCGCACCAAGAGGCTCAGCGGAGGTCATCTCGCCCAGCACCTCGCCCGCATCCCCCACAATTGTTGCCGCCCGCGCCACCGACTCACGCGCCGCCGCATTAAACCAGAGCACCAGCTCAACCACAGACCCGGCGTGCTGCACCCACTGCGCCTCAACACGCGGCTGCGGGTTCGCCGCACCAGCAATATCCTCCAGGGAGGGGATCGCCTCATGCGCGGTACCTGGCCCAAGTTTAACCCCCATCGGTACGCCCAGCCGCGCCAGCGACAGCACAAACGAAAACGGTGGAGAGAACGCCTCAGGATCAAAAATACGTTCGGTGCGGGTCTTTTTCGCACCCTCCAACTCGCGGCGTGCCGGGTCGCACCAGATACCCTGCACCGGCTCCCCAGCGGCTGTACACAGTGCTCCGTGTTCATAGTCCGTCACATCACCCACCAGCACACGCGACTGCCCGTATGAGGCCAGGTTATGGGCCGCAAATGAGGCGGTGACGGGGTCACGCTCAACCGAGACAGTCGCCAAACCGGCGGACGCGAACGCCACCGAATCCGCGCCAATACCGCACCCCAGATCGGCCACCGAACCCACCTGTGCTTTCAGAAAACGCTGCGCATGGTACCGGGCAACAGGGGAGCGGGTGGACTGCTCAAAGCCCTCCTCCGTCAGCAGCAGACGGCGGGCGCGCTCGCCGAATTTGGCCTCGGCACGGGTGCGGGTTTTCACCAGGGTCAGGATGGCTGCCGACTCCTCAGGCGTAAAACCTTGTGCACGTAAGGCAGCGGCATCAGTGAGGGAACGGGAAGGATCATAGGGGTACAGCTCATCAGCTGCCTGTAGCGACTGCGGGGTGAAAGGAGGCGCGGGTGGGTTCGTGAAACCCAGCGGCGCGCCGGATGCGGTGAAATTTGCCATATCTTCAAGTGTAGTGTGCCTGTACGCCGCAGGGGCATACCCGGTGTGATGCAGAACGTGGGGTGGTGGCCGTATCGGTCTGTGCGCATTCCCCCTTGCGCGAAATGCCGCCGAACGCGGCGGGTCTTTCTTGACCGGTGCGCGGCGGGATTCTAAAGTTGAACTAGTGCTCTGGCGGGCGCAGAAAAAACGCGCTATCACGCCAGCGAAAACACCTTAAGAATGTAATGCATAAGGAGAAAACCTCTCATGGCAATTAAGCCCCTCGAAGACCGAGTTGTTGTCAAACTAGAGCAGGCTGAGCAGACCACCGCATCCGGTCTGGTTATTCCCGAAACCGCCAAGGAAAAGCCTCAGGAGGCTCGCGTGGTGGCTGTAGGCCCCGGCCGCATCGACGATAAGGGCAACCGTGTTCCCGTTGATATTGCTGAAGGCGACGTTGTGGTGTTCTCCCGCTACGGCGGTACCGAGGTGAAGTACCAGGGTGAAGAGTACCTGATCCTTTCCGCCCGTGACGTTCTGGCGATCGTCGACTAATTTCGTGAAGTAACCGGATGCGCCGCCACACCCTGGCGGCGCATCCGCGTAGCTGGGCCCGCACGGTACTTACCGGTGGGCGTACCAGAAGAACAGCCATATAAGGAGTAACGAAATTCATGGCTAAACAGCTTGAATTCAATGATGCCGCCCGCAAATCCCTGCAGGCCGGTGTTGATAAGCTTGCCGACACGGTGAAGGTTACCCTCGGCCCGCGCGGGCGTAACGTGGTGCTTGATAAGCAGTGGGGCGCACCGGTTATTACGAACGATGGCGTCTCCATCGCCCGTGAAGTCGAACTGGAAGACCCCTACGAGAACCTGGGTGCGCAGCTCGCTAAAGAGGTAGCCACCAAGACTAACGACGTTGCCGGTGACGGTACGACTACCGCAACCGTGCTGGCGCAGGCACTCGTGAATGAGGGGCTGCGCAACGTAACAAGCGGTGCGGCACCTGCGGAGGTGAAGCGTGGCATTGAGGCCGCCGTTGAGAAGGTCTCCGAGCGTCTGCTTCAGGATGCCCGCGAGGTACAGGGTCCGGAAGTTGCGCATGTTGCCGCTATTTCGGCTCAGTCCGACCAGATCGGCGAGCTTTTGGCATCTGCTTTTGAGAAGGTCGGTCAGGACGGCGTCATTACTATCGAGGACGGCTCCTCCACTGAGATTGAGCTTGACATTACCGAGGGTATGCAGTTCGACAAGGGCTACCTTTCGCCTTCGTTCGTGACCGATGCCGAGCGTGGCGAAGCGGTTCTTGAAGATAGCCTCATTCTGCTCTACCAGGGTAAGATCTCCACTGTTGCCGAGATTATGCCTCTGCTGGAGAAGGTCGTACAGGCGAAAAAACCGCTGACCATTATCGCCGAAGACGTTGATGGTGAAGCACTGTCCACCCTCGTGGTGAATAAGCTCCGCGGAACTCTCGACGTTGTGGCGCTTAAGGCTCCCGGGTTCGGCGATCGCCGCAAGGCTATTATGCAGGATCTCGCCATTCTGACCGGCAGCATCGTGATTACCCCCGAACTGGGTATCGACCTGGCTCAGGCAACTCTCGAAGAAACCGGTTCGGCGCGCCGCGTAACCGTCACCAAGAACACCACCACGATTGTGGACGGCGGTGGCAGCAAGGAAGCGGTTGAAGACCGTGTGCAGCAGTTGCGCCGAGAGATCGAGGCCGTCGATTCCGAGTGGGATCGCGAAAAGCTCAAGGAACGCCTGGCGAAGCTCGCCGGTGGCGTGGGCGTGATCAAGGTGGGTGCGGCAACCGAGGTTGAGGCTAAGGAACGTAAGCACCGCATCGAAGACGCTGTGTCTTCTACCCGCGCGGCTCTTGAAGAAGGCATCGTATCCGGTGGCGGTTCGGCACTGATCCACGCCAGCAAGGCGCTCGACGGTTTTGAACTCGATAGCCACGACGCAAACGTAGGTGTGCAGATTGTACGCCGCGCCCTGGTACAGCCGCTGCGCTGGATTGCCGAAAACGCTGGCGACGACGGCTATGTGGTGGCGGCAAAGGTCGCCGAACAGCCCGTTGGTCAAGGTTACAACGCCAAAACCGGTGAGTATGTTGATCTGTTCGAAGCGGGCGTAATTGACCCCGTGAAGGTCACCCGCTCTGCGCTGCAGAATGCATCATCTATCGCGGCTTTGGTACTTACGACCGAGACTCTGGTGGTTACCAAGCCCGAAGAAGAGGACGAAGACGAATAATTGATGGGTTGCCCGGTTCGAGGAGAGAAAATCTCGTTGAACCGGGCAACAACTATCTGTAGGGGCTTGATGCAGACTGGCCTGAAATAAACGCAAGCGCAGCCTTGAACCGGATACTGCGGCCTTGCAGGAAAGGCACACATCCGAACCGCTCCGTGTACCCCGAAGCAGACGTAAGCGTTTACCATAGAGATACGACGTTTTACACCCGGTGGCACCACTCGCTACACAACATCTATACATCCGGTACAGCATTTGAAAGGCTAAACATGACTGTCCCCACCGCCCTGACCGACGATCCCTTCGGTTTCACTGGTCTGACCTATGATGACGTGTTGCTTCTACCCGGCAACACCGATGTTATTCCCTCCGATGCCGATACCAGCACTCGACTCTCCAAGCGTATTACCCTGGGCACCCCCATTATCTCCGCTGCGATGGATACCGTGACTGATTCCCAGATGGCGATTTCGATGGCGCGCCTAGGCGGCATGGGCGTGATCCACCGCAACCTTTCGATCGAGGATCAGGCAGCGCATGTTGATCGCGTGAAACGCTCCGAATCGGGCATGATCATTAATCCCGTCACCATCGGTGCTGACGCAACTATCGGCGAATACGATAATCTGTGCGGCTATTACAAGGTTTCGGGTCTGCCGGTGGTCACCGAAGATGGCAAACTTGAAGGTATTATTACCAACCGCGATATTCGCTACCTCTCGCGCTCGGACTATGAAAACACCCTCGTGCGCGATGTTATGACCCCGATGCCGCTCATTACCGGTTCGCCGAACCTCACGAAGGATGAAGCCTTCGCCCTGCTCTCGAAGAACAAAATCGAGCGTTTGCCCCTCATTGACGAGGCCGGTAAACTTGCCGGGCTGATTACCCTTAAAGACTTTGTGAAGACCGAACAGTACCCGCGTGCCACCAAGGATGACGATGGTCGCCTGCGTGTTGGCGCTGCTATCGGTTTCTTCGGCGACGGCTACGAACGCGCTATGGCCCTGGTCGAAGCCGGGGTGGATGCGCTCTTCGTCGATACCGCCAACGGACATTCCCAAGGCGTGCTCGATATGATTTCCCGCCTGAAGAAAGATCCCGCAGCCGCACATGTCGATGTGATTGGTGGTCAGGCGGCAACCCGTGAAGGTGCTCAGGCCATTATTGATGCGGGCGCAGATGCCGTGAAAGTCGGCGTGGGTCCCGGATCAATTTGCACCACTCGTATTATCGCGGGTGTGGGCGTACCTCAGGTAACCGCGATTAACGAATCCGCGAAGGCAGCTATTCCCGCCGGTGTTCCGCTCATCGCCGACGGCGGCATGCAGCACTCCGGTGAGATCGGCAAGGCCCTGGTTGCTGGCGCCGATTCCGTGATGCTTGGCTCGCTTCTGGCGGGAACCGCCGAGGCCCCCGGCGATCTGATTTTCATGAACGGTAAGCAGTTCAAAGCCTACCGCGGCATGGGCTCGCTGGGCGCTATGCAGACCCGCGGTCGCCACAAGTCATACTCGAAAGACCGTTATTTCCAGGCAGATGTTTCCAGCGAAGAGAAGCTGATTCCCGAGGGAATTGAGGGGCAGGTTCCGTTCCGCGGACCGCTTTCTGCCGTGCTGCATCAGCTTGAGGGCGGTCTGCGCCAGACCATGTTCTACGTGGGTTCACGCACCATTGAGGAGCTTAAGACCAAGGGCAAGTTTGTGCGCATCACCCCGGCGGGTCTGAAAGAATCTCACCCGCATGATATTACGATGACTGTCGAGGCACCTAACTACCGCCGTTAACCATTGCTGACCGGCTCAATGGTGTGTATGGCTCGAACATTAGAGAATCTATTCCGTCGTACATTTGTGATATTTCTGAATAATCTGCGGCTGAACGGGCTATACGCCGAGTAGAGTAGATACTGCAGCAGGCGCGTAGTCTTGCGGGGCAGCCGTGCGCCAAGAAACACCGGTCAGAGACCTTCCGAAGGGAAACATACATGTCCGATATTCAGATTGGGCTCTCTAAGAGCGCCCGCCGCACCTATGCGCTTGACGATGTGGCGCTGGCACCGACGCGCCGCACCCGTGACCGTCGCGATGTCGATACGTCATGGCAGATTGACGCCTTCAAATTTGACACCCCAATTGTGGGCGCACCGATGGACTCTGTGATGTCTCCAGCGACCGCGATTGCGCTTGGAAAGCTCGGTGGTTTAGGCGTGCTCAACCTAGAAGGCTTGTGGACTCGCTATGAGGATCCGCAGCCGCTTCTTGACGAAATTACTGAGCTTCCCGAAGCTGATCCTGCCTCTGCTACCACGCGCATGCAGCAGATTTACGCTGAGCCGATTAAGCCCGAGCTGATTACCGCGCGCCTGGAAGAAATTCGTGATTCGGGTGTTATTGTGGCGGGCTCGCTTACCCCGCAGAACACCCAAGAACATTACGAAACGGTGGTGCAGGCCGGTGCCGATCTTTTCGTGATTCGCGGTGCTTCGGTCTCTGCGGAGCATATTTCGACCTCGCATGAACCGCTGAACCTCAAGAAATTCATTTACGAGCTGGATGTGCCTGTTATGGTCGGCGGCGTGGCAGGGTACACCCAGGCGAAGCACTTGATGCGCACCGGTGCCGCCGGTGTTCTGGTGGGGTTCGGCGGCGGTTCCGCGATGACCACCCGTAAGGGGCTGGGCATTTCTGCGCCGATGGCAACCGCTATTGCCGATGTTGCTGCGGCCCGTTCGGACTATCTGGACGAATCCGGTGGACGGTATGTTCATGTGATTGCCGACGGCGGGCTCAGCCGTTCCGGTGACCTGGTGAAGGCGCTGGCTCTGGGCGCGGATGCGGTGATGATCGGCGCGCCCCTGGCGCGCGCATCCGAGGCACCGGGGCAGGGCTGGTACTGGGGTAATGAGGCGCATTCGGTGGATTTCCCGCGCGGCGTGCGTACCCCGCTGGGTGTCGTTGGAACCCTCGAAGAAGTGCTGTATGGGCCTTCGCACCATGTGGATGGCACGAGCAATATTGTGGGTGCGCTCAAGCGTGCTATGGCAACCTGCGGTTATCTGGACTTGAAGAAGTTCCAGAAGGCAGAGATGACGCTTGTGCCTGAATATCGGGGATAATTGCGGTCAGTCTCGCGTTCCATTGAGCGCGCAGGAACCGAGCGAACATTCTCTTTGCTAAAACGTATTGCGCCCTCACCGGTGAAAATATCCGGTGGGGGCGCAGTGTGCTATTCCGAGTCAGGCGTGGAAGCTGGGTACATGACCATACACAGGGCACAAGCAAGCAGAATCTCGTAGCATGAATAGGGCGGGCAGATAGCATGCAGTGGTTTACGGTATTTCGCAGGTAAGGCGAGAGGAAAAATTGTGGGCGTTAATTACCTATATCCCGTTCTCAGTTCAGAGGATACCCTCATTGATGTCGAAGCTTTCTTACGTGAGGGTCAGCGAAAATGGCCCGGGTGTAAGACGGCGCAGTGGACCGCTGAGGAAGACCGTTTGACGGATGCTCGCCTTATTACTATCCCTGATGGGGCATCGACGATTATTAGTCATTTCACTGATGGTCGGCTCATATCTGTTGATGGGGCAGATTTTGAGGAGGCCGTAGAGATCGCCGCATGGGTGCGGTCTTTGAACCCAGACCCTGACGTGGTGCTATGGTTTACATCCAGTGCGTTCGATGGTCACACAGTCTTGACTCCAGGAATTACACCCCAGCAGGTGCTTGAACAATGGGTAGATCACCGTGAACACGACCCTTATGTGGAGTACCCTCAGTACTTCTCGTGAATGATGTAGTCCTAGTGAAAAGGGGGGGCGAGGCTGATATGGGCGCGGTAAACCTTGGGAGTATGGCGATACCGGCAAGCTAGTAGTGATTGGTTGCTGCGGCAGCAGAGCTGGTTCTTAGAACCGGATAGGAGATAGGAAGAGGCTAAGGCACATGACAGATAAAGCTGTTGGTGTACCCAGCGGGACAAATCGGGCTATGTCGGAATGGACGTGGCAGGACTACCTGAGCTGGGGACAGGAGATTAACCAGGAGCGGATGGAGGCCGACTGGAAGGGCCTGTGGGACTACGCACCGCCCAATGCAGGAGCCTCTGAAGAAACACTGGCACGTACTGAGGCTCAGCTGGGTTTTCGTTTGCCAAAGTCCTACCGTGACTTTCTCAAGGTAGCCGACGGCTGGCCCTGCTTCTACCAGGACATGACGATCTTCTCCACCAGTGACCTTCTTGGCGGCGAACTGCGTAGGCTGGGCGGGGTTCAGCTGGAGCTGGAGGAGTGCATTGAGGCTATGGCTTCAGACGGTGTTATCGCTGCTGACCATTTCATGGTTGCCGCCGCACAGGGGTCGATTGACATCGTTCTGATGGGGCGGCCCGGTACCCCAGCAGAGGGGACTGCCTCGTGGGTGCGCGGTGAAGTACTAGGACGCTACGACGATCTTCTGGACTATTACCTGTCTATGATGGAGTACAACAAGCTAGAAACCGCCGATCTCAGAAAGGACTTCGGCCCCAAGCCCGACGGCGTTCCCCACGCGGTCATCGGCCGCCTTGACAGCCTGCCCGTCCTTGAGGAAGCCCGCCGCGACGACCTGTAGCTAATGGCATGAGCGGCTCGCTCCATTCCAGCTCACCCTAGACCAACCCTCCGGAGACAGCCCGATGAAGGCTTCCAGATAGCCAGAGGAGAGCGCTAAGAGAGCCATGCTGCTGTGTTAGAAACAAGGGAAATGATGTGCTGTCGCTGTTAGAACAGTCGAGGTTCCCACTCAATTAATAAATGACAAGATGATTGATATGGCTAGGGGATTCCGATTCGCGTGAACCTGCGTGTCAACTCTCAGATGGTTACCCCAGAAAGGAACGACTATGCCGAGCAACAAGATGATCAGTGATTTCTCGGACAAGCCGAAGACTGATTCCTTTTATCAGGCGATCGATGAGTACGTCATGAGCCTGGGTAAAGTCAAGAGGGAGTTTCGCGCGCAGGTCAGCTACTCCGTTAACCGGAAGTTTCTCTGGATGTGGGCATACGAGAAAACCAAGGATGGTACGTTGTACTTCAACGTGACCCTAGATCGCCAAGAGGAGAACAAGAATATCCACAGGGTCACTCAGGTCAGCCCTAATCGATGGAACCATCACGTTGAGGTCAAGTCACTGCAGACGGCGAAGAGCCAATGGCTACGTACCTTGATCGACATGGGTTTCGAATTCTCCACCCAGTGATCATCGGGGAGATACAGACCACGGTCTGCTGGGGACATGTCCACGATGAATGCGATATATCATCTGTTCTTAAACGGCATGTGGTGAAATCTCGTCGAAAGTGTTGTCTGCCTACCAACGAGTTCTTCCTGTTATATTTTTCTTATCGTTAGGGGTGTACAACGCGGACGCGTTACCCTAGATACGTGTGGAAATTGGCGTTTACTCCCCGCTGGTTGGGCGGGCTTTTGCTGGCTCTCGTCTTCGTAACGGGGTTTGTTGCGCTCTCCAGCTGGCAGTTTAACGCCTCCACCTCACAGCAAGTACATTCTGATCCTGCGAAAGATCGAGTGCGACCCTACACCGAGATTCTGCAGGCGCATCAGCCCGTGACGAACTTGACGGTTGATACCGTAGTGCAGGCGAAGGGGGAGTACGTTCCAGGATCCTCCATGCTGGTAGCAGGCCGCCTGAATGAGGGGCAGCACGGATACTGGGTTCTGAGTGAATTCATTCCCGAAGGAACCGATAAAGCCGCCGCTTTGGGAAGCACCAAGCCCCGCGCCATCACGGTGGCACGAGCCTGGATAGCGGGAGAGGATGATCATGCGCCGAGCATACCCGCCGAACCGACAGGGACAGTTGAGGTTGCCGGTCGTGTAGTAAATGCCCAGGGCGCCGCCCCGTACACGCGCACGACCGAGAAGGTGCTAGAAAGCGCATCCCCGGCACAGCTGACAAACCTGTGGGATGCGCCCCTCTATGACGGCGTGCTCACGCTTTCTGCCGAAGTACCCGAGAACCAAAAAATACCCCTCACCGAACAGCACACAATCGCAGAAAATGCCACTATTATTGGACAGTCCGAGAATCTGCGCCCTATTCGCGCAGCCCAGGCGACCAATGATGCCAACATCAACTGGCTCAACATCTTCTATTCGCTCGAATGGCTGATTTTTGCGGCGTTCGCCCTCTACCTATGGGGACGCATGCTTAAGGATGCGGCGCATCGTGCCGCCGAACCCGCCGAATACACCCAGTATTTCGAGTACGAGGGCGAATACTTTGTGGACGAAGCCACCGGACGCCCCTACTATTGGGACCCCGCCGACGAACAATACTATTTCTTCGATGAAGTCCCCGAAGAAGCATCAGCGCGGGTGGAAGATACACCGCGTAACGCGCCGACGAGTGGTAATCCCCAAAAGCCCGCAGACAAAGACTAACGCAAGCTAAACTCATCAGCACACACGAGAGGCACAGTATGTCAGAGAATTCCGAGAAGAACACAAAAATTACCCCGGTAGAACGTACCGACGGGCGCAAAGTCACCCTATCGCAGAATGCCTCAAAAGCATCAGCAGACGGGGCAGAACACGCGCCCCAGGGCGGATTTACGGTGCGCAAAAAATTTGGCGGTACCGAAACGCAGATTCGTTCCGCACTCACCTTCTATAAATGGTGCGCCTGGATATCCGGTACCTTCCTGTTGCTGCTGGTGGTTGAGATGATCACTCATCACGGGATGGGTTATGACCTGGTGGCGGGTGCAAAAGACGCCGCAACCGGTTCCGATGTATCGTTCGGCGTCCTTAACCGCGAAACCGGCAACCTCACCGGCGGAGTAAACATCTCCACGTGGGTGCTCATTATTCACGGCTGGTTCTACATTATTTATCTGTTCTCCTGCATTCGTATTTGGCTGCTCATGCGCTGGGGTATCGCCCAGCTCATCGTCATGGCGCTTGGCGGCGTGGTGCCGTTCCTCTCATTCATCGTTGAGAAGCGCATCCACGCAGAAACCTTGGCGCAGCTTGAGGCAAACCCGCAGGCAACCAAACGATACTAGCCCCAGCATCGGCGAAAGCCCAACGGCAGTACCCCTGAATGGGTGCCACATAAAACTTTTGTCTCTCCCGTAGAATAGAAATACAAGACTTCGCGCGCTCGCGCGGAATTTCAAACCTGACACGTGAGGAAAATCCGTGACCGACTCTGTACACCCGGATCAGCTTGAAGAGCGTCCGGTTCTGGTGGTAGATTACGGTGCCCAGTATGCGCAGCTTATTGCTCGTCGCGTGCGTGAGGCGGGTATCTACTCTGAAATCGTTCCCCACTCCATGAGCACCGAAAAGATGCTCGCTAAAAACCCCGCCGCGATTGTGCTTTCGGGCGGGCCTTCATCGGTGTATGCCGATGGCGCCCCCCGCGGCGATAGGGCACTATTTGAGGCTGGCGTGCCGGTCTTCGGTATCTGCTACGGTTTTCAGGTGATGGCGCAAACCTTGGGCGGTACCGTGGCGCAGACCGGTTCCCGCGAATACGGCGCAACCGACGCAACTTTGTGTGCAGTTGATTCTTCGTTCCTCACCGGCACCCCGCAGACGCAGAACGTGTGGATGTCGCACGGCGATTCCGTGACCGAAGCCCCCGCCGGGTTTGAGGTTCTGGCACAGACCCCGGGTGCGTCCGTGGCGGCGTTCGTGGATGAGCACCGCAAGCTGGGCGGCGTGCAGTGGCACCCCGAGGTGAAGCACTCCGACTACGGACAGGTTGCGCTTGAGAACTTCCTGTACAACATTGCTGGGCTTAAACCCACCTGGTCAACCGCCAATATTATTGAGGAACAGGTTGCGAAGATTCGTGAGCAGGTTGGCGAAGACCGTGTGATTTGTGCGCTTTCTGGCGGCGTGGATTCTTCTGTTGCTGCGGCTCTCGTGCATAAGGCCGTGGGCGATCAGCTGACCTGCTTCTTCATCGACCACGGGCTGCTGCGCGCGGGCGAGCGTGAACAGGTTGAGCAGGATTACGCCGCGTCAATGGGTATCCGCGTGATTACCATTGACGAGTCAGAGCGTTTCCTCACCGCACTGGCTGGTGTGAGCGAACCCGAGCAGAAGCGTAAGATTATTGGCCGCGAGTTCATCCGCTCCTTCGAACAGGCCGAGCGCAAGCTCATTGAGGAAGCGGGCGAAGAGGGCGCGCAGATCAAGTTCCTGGTGCAGGGCACCCTGTACCCGGATGTGGTCGAATCCGGCGGTGGCGAGGGCGCAGCGAATATTAAATCGCACCACAATGTGGGCGGTCTGCCTGAGGACTTGGCGTTTGAGCTGGTCGAGCCGCTGCGTACCCTGTTTAAGGATGAGGTTCGCGCGATTGGTCGTCAGCTGGGTGTTCCCGAGAAGATCGTGGCACGCCAGCCGTTCCCCGGCCCCGGTCTGGGTATCCGTATTGTGGGTGAGGTGACCCGCGAGAACCTTGAGACCCTGCGCGCGGCGGATGCGATTGTGCGTGAAGAGCTGACCGCCGCCGGCCAGGACGAGCATATTTGGCAGTGCCCCGTGGTTCTTCTTTCCGGCGTGCGTTCTGTGGGCGTGCAGGGCGATGGCCGCACCTACGGGCATCCGATTGTGCTGCGCCCGGTTTCTTCAGAGGATGCGATGACTGCTGACTGGTCGCGCCTGCCCTATGATCTGCTGGCAAAAATCTCGAACCGGATTACGAACGAAGTCAAAGACGTAAACCGTGTGGTGCTGGATGTAACCTCCAAACCCCCAGGAACCATTGAGTGGGAGTAACACACTAGGGGAGTAGCCGCCTAGAGTTTCACCCAGTTTTGGATAGGTAAGCCGCCCGGTGTGTTCTGAGCTGTCAGGATGCGCTGGGCGGCTTTGTATTTCTCGTGAAGGCTTGTGGCATGACTTTGGAAGACTTCTTCAATTTCTTCTGCAACAGAGCACAGTTTCGGATATCTATTGATGGGAATGTAAAAGTCTGAAGCGTACTTGGTAACAGGTGTAGGCTTGGTTGCGAGAAAATCCTGCTGGTGTTCTCGATATTGTTCTGCTTGTGGTTTTGCCGGGGCTCAAACCTGCAAAGTGAATAAACCTTACAATAAGTGTTACCAGCATAATGAGAAAAGCAGTACCAATAACTGATAATATCGGCTTTCCCATCATGAGAAATGGGGATGGTGTTATAGATAAGAGTCACGCACTATTAGGGGCAGGAATCGTTGTTTTTACTGTCCTCTAGGGGTGCCTCTAATGATTAACCCTCAGTTTTTTCTGAAAGTTGGGTGGTCTTCTTAATACTATTCGTCATGATGATAATCGTTAAGATGCCCAAAATAACCTCGTAAAGGGCTACTATAACCCCCACTATTGTAAAAGAGCTCTCGGCAGATGAAGATGGATCAAGAATCCGCTCTAGCATAAACGGCACATAGGTAACCTCGGAGATCGGGGCAACAATAAGGCCGTAAATATTGGCGCCTCGTATCCACCGAAACTTGACTGATTTCCTAAACCGCATAAACGCGACAACCTGCAAGATAACGTGAACTATATGGGGCAGTGCAATAATGATTAAAATAGTTATGATAGTCAGGGAAATATTATCAATCTCATGAATCAAACCGAAAATAAATCCACCGACAAGAAAAACCAGTATGATAAGCGCAGGAATAATAATTAGAATATTCTTGATAGCCTGTGCGATGAGAAGAGGCTCGCGGGTGTTGGGGTCTATATCAAACTGTTGTGATATGCGTTTATGAGGCTCTTCCTTTCCCTCAGCGCCCTGAGACCCCCGGGATGCCTGGGGATCCAAGGACATCTTACCGTCGGCACCTTCTAAGCCATACAGCTGTGTATATTTTGGCTCTTGTTGGGAATTCTCCGGATTATTCGATGCACTTTGCTTTTCCACGGGAGGCTGCGGATCATTATTATCAACGGTTGAAAAATTCTTATCGGTGCTCATGGCGCTTACCCTAATCTTTCTTCTGCGACCTGACATTAACGTGTTGCCAAGGAATTTCTACTATCAGATCCTCATGATGCTTCTTCAAGGATTCTGATTCATCACCCAACTCGTACGCCTTTCCCGGAGAACCGTTTAGAGCATCGTCATATATTCGAGGTTTAGCGACAGTGACTCTCTTATCCTGAAAAGCATGAGGATATTTCCTTTTGATCACGGTTATCGTAACGATCATAAAAATGCTCATGATCGCTTCAAGCACGCAGGCACCTAGCATCCACCACAACGGTCGAACATCAGCATTTGGAACCGACGTCTCAATCACGAACCATGTATAAAAAGCGCCAAGAGGCGCAACAATTAGCAAGCTATAAACATTAGTTCCCCTAACCCAAACGAGCCGAGTTTCTTTCTCTGCCCGTGACCATGCCACAGCCTGCAAAATAAAATACAAACCAAAAGGCAAGAAAAGGATTAAGACTAAAGGATTAGAGAGCAATGGCAGTAATAGCACTACCAATATGAGCTCAAGAACAGTCCTTATAATCTGCACAGTTATAAGGCTAGGAGGAAACAAATTTTGCTTCTCAACCGAATCCGTTTCAGGTTCTTTCTCTATCTCATGAACATCTTGAGACTGGATTATTCCATGCTCAGGTTTTGGAAGGTTCTCATCAGTAGTCATGGCTTTACCCTAAGCTTATAGCCTGGGTATTCAGTGGAAGCTCCCTGAATATTCTCAAAAATAATGTTTTCAATTTTCCTAAAATCAAACAGGTTATTTATGTGAATAAAGCAGGGTTTCTAACGCTTTATAGGGTATCTATTAGTGGGGTACTCCCTAGATAACAGTAAATCGGGATCGCAGATTTTCTTCGGAGTGTAGGCTGCGTTCTCACCGCAAATGTCTGCTCCCGTTTTTATTTTCCCTCTATCCCGTTTCCCGCCAGCACCTGTCCTGAGTATTGACAACCAGTTGTCATATTTGTAAACTGGTTGTCACAATTGCTGCTGGAGGAAAAATGGATGCTTCATTACTGAGCGAACTCGTGGTGCAGATCTTCCGTATGAACGGGGCACTCACCACATGGGGAGACCGGTTCGCCGCCGAAAGCGGCCTCACAACAGCGCGCTGGCAGGTATTAGGCGCAATCTCAATGGCAAAAGAACCGAGTACATCACCTCAAATCGCCGAACGCATGGGAATAACCCGGCAGGGTGTGCAAAAGCAGCTCAACCTCCTGAGGGACGAGGGGCTGGTTATGCCCATCGAAAACCCCGCGCATAAACGTTCCCCACGGTATTCCTTGACCGACCACGGCGAGCGGAAACTAGCGGAAATCCGCAAACGCTGGCGCCAGCAGGTTGAACAGTGGAGCGGGGGGCATCAGCATGAATCTGTGAGTGCCGCTCTTAAAACCCTAGACGTTTTATCTCAGCAGCTTAAGGAATAAAACACATACGAAAAGATACCGGCGGAGGTTTAGATATGAATCCCGTTCTATTAACCGTAAACACTATTTCTGCACTCGTAACTATCGCCAGCGCATTTTTGGCGATATATCGTCCAGGGCTTATGGTTCACGCTTCTTCTGTTGATGCTAATGCTCGTTTCTATGTGTACATGTATGCTGTGCGCGCCATACCGGCCGGAATAGCCGTTCTTATTGCGCCCTTCTATTTTCGGGGCGGTGCCGTCGCTCTGCTTCTTGTGACTTTTGCGGTCATGCAGGTGGGTGACGCATTGATTGGCTGGACCCGCAAAGAATGGGGCATGGTACTTTTCCCTTCACTTAGCGCGGTGATTCATGCAGTTGTTGCCTGTGCAGTACCGGGCGTATAGAGGCCATCCGCTGGGGTCGCCGAACTTTAGGAACTGTGCGTATAATTTCTGCTCCTATACAGCTCGGCCGGGGTAGAAAAGTGCTCTCTTTCTGCGGCTGCGTTTAGACTGTTGTACAGTTGGTGCGAGAGTATAAAGGAGAAATATGCTGCAAAAGATGGTGACCGAAGCTGTCGTTCACGATTTTTACGGTCTGCAAAAACTGGCAGGGGAGAAAACCATCTACGGCTGCGCCTTGGTGACAGACAGCGACTTCGGCTCGGTCTTTATGAGCATGAACACCGTACGTGAAGCGGGCGATCCCACAAGCTACGACTGGGATATATACAGCTGGGAGTACACTAGCGACCAGCTCAATAACAGTAAACTGCCGGGGGTGAGTAAGGAACTGTGGCGGCTGCTGGATCGTTCAGGAGATTCACTGCAAGACACCGTTCTGCCCGTGTTTGTTCAAGCCCTCAAACACCTGCAACAAGATGTTGCGCGCACTGGGTGCGATACCGACACCATCTGCTTTTTCATAACCATAACAGATGACGACAATGCCGAAAATATAGAAAATATGACTGCACGCGATATTAACTCAGGCCGAACCCTCAACGCTTTCCTCACCCGGCCATAGGCATCCGGTCATAACTAAATGCAGCATAAACCTGGGAACTATAAAAGCACGCAAAAACAGCTCTCGCACTGTGGGCATGCGCGTTCAAGCTCCTGTGAATGAGACAAGAGCACCGGGAGTACTACACGGTTTAGCCCCTCAGCAGCGTATAAAAATGCTGTTGGTACCACAGCACCGGGGGAGTGCGCCGTAACAATCACGACCGGTACGGCAGAACATAACCCCTAGTCGGCGCGATAATGGACACACTATTTCCTTCAACCTTCCCCTGCCGCTACACCTAAAACTCATCTAAAGATTGCAGGATGTGTGAGTGGAAAATGTAAAGAATGTGCGTATAGAATTGAGAATAAAGAAACTTCCGGGCCATAAAAAGACCACCTCAACTAAACACTAAAAGAAACCTGCAACACCTTTTCGCGGGTATTTCTTAGCCTTACTTTAGTCGGGTAGTCTGCGATGGGGAGTACCATAAACACATACTCCACTATTCACTCAGCGATGGAGCTACCAATGTCACTCAACTACGAAAATATAACCCCGTCACGGTCCGCAAAAAAATATGCGTGGACTGGCGGGTTCCACAGGGGCTCAGCTGAGCACCTGGCGTACCGGCGTGCCCGCCGCGCCGAACGCGAAGAAGCAGTCGATAAAGTCATTAATGTTCTTTCCGTCGGATGCGCAGGCATCCTCGGGTGGGTGATCCTGCCGTGCACACTCCTGTGGTCGTTCACGGTACTATTCGCCCCCGCCGCCCCCGCCACCGCGCAGCTGGTCTCCACGGGGGAGACCATCACGGAGCAGTTGGGAACATCGAATCAGCTCTCACTATGGGTACTGCTGGGCGTACCGTTCCTGCTGGTGTCGCTGGCACTCGTGCTGAACTTTGGGCTGGGCCCATACTCGCTGTACTTTATGCGTGAAACCGCCGTCGCAACCCGCATCAAAACCCTGCTGCTGGGGCTGCCGTTTACCCTGGCGGTGGGGTCGATGATCGCGTGGCTCATGGCAGACGGGGCCGCACTGGGGGTCTAAAGCACACCCCACCCCAGAGGTCTTCGGGCGTACCCCCAGCAGATGGTTTTTCTATTCAGAAAAGTTTTTATACTCAGAGAATTAATATGGCTTCTGAATACAAAAACCTTCTCTGTAGACGGGGTTACGGAGCTCACCCTACAATGAGGGGAAGTACCCGCCAGAAGACAATAAATAAAAGGAGCGTGCACCGTGAAAACCCTAGGCATTATCGGCGGCATGAGCCCTGAGAGCACCGCCCTGTACTACCGGATCATTAACCGTGAAGTCAACCGCCGCCTCGGAGGCAACCGCAGCGCCGACATTGTGATGCACAGTGTAGATTTTGAGGAAGTCGTGCGTCTGCAAAAAAGCGGTGACTGGGAAGCCGCCGGGGCTCTACTGGCGGCAAGCGCCACAAAACTTGAAGGTGCGGGTGCGCAGCTGCTGCTGGTGGCCACGAACACCATGCACAAGGTTGCCCCCGCGATAGAGCGTGCCACCACCGTACCGCTACTGCACGTAGTTGACGCCACCGCCACCGCCATCCAAAGGCAGGGGCTGCAGAGCGTGGGGCTGCTGGGCACAACCTTCACCATGAGCGACGGGTTCTACACTGAGCGCATGGAGGCGCACGGAATCCAGACGATCGTGCCGGCCGAACCGGAACAGGCAGAGACTAGCCGCATCATCTTTGAGCAGCTGTGCCTGGGCCGTGTGGAGCCTGAAGCCGTGCAGTATCTTCAGCAGGTCATTACAGGGCTGAAGAAGCAGGGCGCCCAAGGCGTGATTCTGGGGTGCACCGAACTCTGCCTGGCGGTGGATGAGGACAAGACCCCGCTGTCGGTCTTTGACAGCACTACCATTCACGCGCTCGCGGCGGTAGAGGCAGTGTTAGCGCCGCCGCTTCCCGCATAAACCCCGCTTCTTGACCGAAATAAATAACTGTTCCCCATGAAAAGACTAGCTGCAGCCCTTGAATATAAAGTTCCGCCGCCACTTATTGGGGCACTGTGCGCCTTACTGATGTGGCTCATCTGCGGGATGCCGTCGCTGACAGGCAGACCACCGCTGCTGCTGGTCCCTGCCCTTGCACTGGTTGTACTCGGCCTAACGGTAGACGCGGTGGGGGTGCTGTCATTCAGACGTGCCCGCACCACAGTGAACCCGTTCGCCCCCGAACGCACCGTAAACATTGTCTCCTCCGGAATATACCGTTTAAGCCGCAACCCCATGTACTTGGGTATGGCCTGCATCCTTACCGGGTGGGTGGTGTGGCTGTGGCAGGTGCAGGCTGTGCTCGGGGTGGTGCTTTTCGTTGCCTGGATAACGCGTTTTCAGATTATTCCCGAAGAGCGGATTCTCACCCAGAAGTTCGGTACAGAATACCGGCAGTACCGCCAGCGGGTGCGGCGCTGGGTATAAGCCCATCACCTGCTAAAAATTGTGTATGGCTGGCCGTGCGGACATACACCCTGCCAACCGAAACCCTGAATGGTTCAGGGAGTCACTATTGTATGTGTGCCTTTTACAGAATAGACTTAATAGCGGCGGGCTCTCATGAAAGACGGTGATATGCATGAATCGTATCTCGACCCATTTTCTCGATCTTGAGGGCATTAAAACCGCGTACTACAGTACGGAGGGTGAAGGCACGCCTATCGTGCTCCTTCATGGTGGCGGGGTGGATCATGCCATGCTCTCCTGGAAAACGATCATGCAGACCTGGACCGGGTCTCAGCCTTTAGTTGCCCTGGATCTGCCGGGGTACGGAAACAGCGATAAACCCGAATTAGAGTACTCGCTGAGTTTCTACACAGGCTTCCTCAATGCCTTCCTGGATACTTTGAACGCTCAAAATGTTACCTTGTGTGGCCTTTCAATGGGCGGCGCCATTGCTTTGCAATATGCGCTGCGGTATCCGAACTATATTGGCAAGCTGGTGCTGGTGGCACCTTGGGGTGTGTCCGCTTCAGCACCGTATTCACTTATGGGACGGTTGCGGGTGCGTTTGCCACTCAATCAGGTGGCATATAAAACCTTGCAGAATAGGTGGCTGGCAAAGAACATTATTGCCGGGTCACTGATTGGGAATCGCGAGAAAATTACCCCCGAAATTCTGGATGAGGTGCAAACTGCTGCCCATTCGAAAGACGCGGCACGAGTTTTTCAATCATTTCAGATCAGTGAGCTGTGGGGAGAACATCCGGTCGGGCACCTAATACCGCTTCTGCCACAGATCAAGGTGCCAACCCTATTTATTCAAGGGGATAAGGACCCCGGCGTCAAAGTCGGTGATGTGAAGCAGGCAGCCGCTTCCATGTTGAATACACGGGTCGAAATTTTTGAGCATCATAAGCATTGGGTTCAGAAAGAGAGTCCCGAACGGTTTGTGGATATAGTGCGCGACTTCATCGAATCGTAACTCTTGTCATACTGAACGAACAGCATAAAATGAACCCCGGGAAGCACATTGAGAACAAGATTTTCTGGTGCTCGGTAGGAACAACAGTATCGGCCGGGCAGGCAAAAAACATCTCTGATTAGGGAAGACGCTCAGGTACTTTTACAGGTTGTACCAAAACCACGTGTATGTTACTGCCGCAGCGGCGCTATTCTGGCTCTCTGACGAGGCCAGCTACGTGACGGGAAGCTCATAGACGGTGGACGGTGGACTGATCATGCAGTAGCGTTTTGCCGCTAAACCGGTGTGCAAGTATACGCGGGCGGCTTAGGGCTGAGGAGGAGAGAGGTGAGCGATAAAAAGCTACTTAACACGGTCGCCCCGTTCACCAACTTCTGTATGCACATCCGAAAATGGAAGAGAGCAGCCTCAGCGTAGGGTTTTATGTACTGCGTCCCCGATCAGATCTACGGATCTGAATAATGCAGCTTTGGGTGTATTACAAGACCCTAGAGGGTGGGTAATACGCCCAAAGCTGCATTATTCGTGGGCGGGTTTTTCCACATCTGTTTGAGAAGAAGACTGTTGCCTATAGTTGTCCACAGTTTCTGAAATTTTGGGCGTTGATCTTTATAGGTTCTGTTCATATAAAGATATGAGTACTTATAAACTGTCTGACACCATCCTGCGGCGTGTCTATCCGCTGGTAAAAGATAATGCAAAACTCCGGGCTGAAGGTATCACCAAGGACCGGCTTCGGACTATTATCCGTGATAATCGGGCGGTAAAACTGGCACGAGGACAATATATAAGTGCACACAATTGGCAGAACCTTAACATCACAGAAAAGCATCTTGCCCGTATCATCGCGTATTCACGGGTGCTGGATGAACCTGTATTTACACATCAGAGTGCAGCCATACTGCACGGTTTCCCTGTGTTAGAGGTGCCTGTTTCTGTTCACGTGTATTCACAGTCGGGGAGCTCGAACGAGGCACTAACAAGACATAACGATTCCTATGCCCGTGATGCCTCTATAACTCGTTTTCTGGCAGGGATTACAGCCACCAGCCCCATAGAGACTGTCGTGGGGTGCGCCCGTGTACTCCAGGTTGATGAGGCGGTAGTCGTTGCCGATGGCGCTTTGAGTCGTCAACAAACGGAAACGCGAATAAATTATTGGGAGCTTCATCATGCTCTGATGAATTCACCTCGTAAAGGGTCTGCAAGGGCCCGGGAAGTAGCGCGATTAATGAGCGATAAATCCGATTCTCCGGGTGAAACTCTCACAAGGCTGCGACTTCAAGAATATGGGTTATTTCCTATTGAGCAATACTTTGTGAAGACAGATCTTGGCAATTTTGTGAGTGATTTTGCTTTTGAACAGCTGGGCGTCCTCATCGAATTCGACGGACGGGTTAAACAAACAGACAAGACGATGAACCCTGATGGTTGGGTAGTTGACCGAGAGAAAGAACGTGAGAATGCTCTGATGCGTGCGGGATGGCGGCTTTTGAGGCTACGTTGGGAGCATGTGAGGGGTCGGGGCAGCCCGTGGGTTTTGGAAAGTGCATTGCGCAGTTTCGGGATACTCTAAACTGTAGTTTTCAATAACGCAGCTTTGGGCGTATTACAAGACCCTAGAGGGTGGGTAATACGCCCAAAGATGCGTTATTCGGATTGGGAATAGAGAAGAACCTACTTCACGATGCGGTAGACCTTCGCTTCGTAGGGGCGTAGGGTGGTGCCCGCATCGGTCGGCGCGCCGGTGTCATCCCGGTAGTTGGAGTGCACCAGTTCGACGGACGCCCCGGCGGCACGCGCATCATCCAGCAGCGAGAAGGTGCGCTCCACCGAATCAGACGTGAAGTTAGAAACCACAAGCAGGGACTGGTTCGCGTCGGTGCCGTCCGGGCCGCCGGTACGGGTGTAGGCGTACACCTGCTCATCCTCGGCGTGAGGAGCCTCAACCGAATCTACGGGTGCGAACGACCCGTACACCATCAAATCTTTGAGCTCACCGCGGCGCAGCTTCGCCAATTCCTGATAGTGGTAGAACACTGAATCCTGATCGTCCAGGGCAGCCTGCGCATTAATCTGCGGGTAGTTCGGGTTCACCTTCAGCCACGGCTCGACTCCCGCGTTCGTGAAACCACCGTTCGCCGAGTCATCCCACTGCATGGGGGTGCGGGCGTTATCGCGACCCTTAATGTAGATAGCGCGCATCGCATCCTCGTGGCTGAGTCGCTGATGATCCACGTGCATATCCTCGTAGAAACGAATCGAATCGCCGTCGCGGTAGTCGTCGATCGACTCGAACCGCACATTGGTCATCCCAAGTTCCTCACCCTGATAAATATAGGGGGTTCCCTGCATAAAATGTAGGGTGGTTGCCAACTGCTTCGCTGAAAGCACCCGAAATTCGGGGGAATCGTTGCCGAACCGCGATACCACGCGCGGCTGATCGTGGTTATTCCAGTACAGCGAACCCCACGCCTTACCCTCAAGTTTCGTCTGCCACTCGTTCAGAATGCGCTTAAGCTCGGTCAGCTTGTACGGCGCATACGACCACTTGCCGCCCAGCGAACCTTCGGGGTCGTTATCGACACCCATGTGGTCGAAGTGGAAGAGCATCTGCAGCTCGCCAGCATCATAGCCCGCCCACAGCTTCGCATCCTCAGGGCTGGTCGCGCTCGTTTCGCCCACAGTCATCACATCGTACTTCGAGAACGCCTCACGGTTGAGCTCTTTCATCCACGGATGCACCATCGTGCCGTTCGCAATCACAAACGGGATCGACGACGTATGCTTCTCAAAATCGGTGGACGGGTCGTCCGGGAAGCCCTCAGGCTTAGAAATAATGTTGATGGCGTCCAAACGGAAACCATCCACGCCCTTATCGAGCCACCAGCGCACCATCGCATACAGGTCTTCGCGCACCTTCGGGTTCGCCCAGTTCAGATCGGGCTGTTCCTTGAAGAAAATGTGCAGGTAGAACTGCTGCGTGCCCTCGTCCCACTCCCAGGCGGAGCCGCCAAATTCGGAAGCCCAGTTATTCGGAGGAATCGGGGAGCCGTTCTCGTCAAACCCGTTGGGGTCTTTCCAAATGTAGTAGTCGCGGTACGGGTTATCCTTTGAGGAACGAGACTGCACAAACCACGGATGCTGATCCGAAGTATGGTTCGCCACCAAATCCATCAGAATTTTAATGCCGTGCTCATGTGCGGTCGCCAGCAACTCATCGAAATCTTCCATTGTTCCGAAATCGCTCATAATGTCGAAGTAATCAGAAATATCGTAGCCGTTATCCACATTCGGCGAATCAAACACGGGGGAGAGCCAGATAACGTTAATGCCCAGCTTCGCCAGGTACGGGATTTTTTCGGTGATGCCGGGCAGGTCACCGATACCGTCGCCATTGGAGTCGTTGAAGGAACGCGGGTACACCTGGTAGACTACCGCCTCCTTCCACCACTGCCGCCCGGCGTAGGAAGGAACCGCACGCTCTTCAGTCGTGGTTTCACTACTCATCATCAGAAGCCTTTCTTTAAGGATTGCGTCGTTCGGCTCAGCGGGAAGACCCGTAAGCCGCATCGCCGCAGGTATGTCTGCAAAATTTTCAATCAGGGTGTGCCAGCGCGCCACTCGCCGCGCACTCTACGCCCTACCGGTACAGAACGCCCTACCGGTACAGATACACTTTTGCCTCATAGGGGCGCAGAGTGGTACCTTCATCCGTGAACTCGCCGTGCTCATTCCGGTAGTTTGAGCTGATCAGTTCGGGTGCTTCTGCCATAGCCGCAAGCTCCTCAAGTTTCAGCACGCCCGGGTTCTTGAGCGCCAAAGAAGCGAGCTGACCGTCTGCATAGGGTAAAGACAGTGTTTCTTGGGTGAAATTAGCAACCACCAGCAGGGCGCGCTCGCCGGATGCGGCGGCAGCATCTTCGGCAGAGTTCACACGCAGGTAGGCGTACACCTGCTCATCCTCGAGGTTGAGCACACGGTATTCGCCGGTGAGCACGATGGGGTGCTCTTTGCGCAGATGAATGAGATCGCTGTAGTGATAGAAAATAGAATCATCGTTCGCCAATTCTTCGGCGGCGTTAATGTCGGTATACTGCGGGTTCACCTTCAGCCACGGGGTGCCGGTCGTAAAGCCCGCATTTTCGCTCGCATCCCACTGCATGGGGGTTCGCGCATTATCCCGACCCGAAGCACTGATGTACCGCAGCATATCCTCGGGGCTAACCCGCTGGGACTCCACCACGTATTTACGCCAGGAATCATGGATTTCAAGGTCGTTATAGTCATCTACCAAGTCGAAGAAAACATTGGTCATACCCAGCTCTTCACCCTGATAGATGTAGGGGGTTCCCTGCATCATATGCAGAACCGTGCCGAGCATCTTACCGCTGACCTCACGGAACTCGGGGGAGTCATTGCCGAAACGTGAAACCGTGCGCGGCTGGTCGTGGTTATTCCAGTACAGCGAATTCCATCCGCGACCGTGCAGTCCCGTCTGCCAGTGGGTAAGAACCTTCTTCAAGTCCACCAGGTTAAAACGAGTGTCCGACCACTTGCCGGTGGCGCCGCCTGCGCTGGCATCCACATCCATATGCTTGAACTGGAACACCATCTGCAGTTCGTGGCGGTCAAAGCCGGTGTACAGGGCGGCATCTTCCACGCTCACGCAGGGAGTCTCACCCACGGTCATCACCGGGTATTTGCTGAGTACCTCGCGGTTCATCTCGCGCAGGAACTCATGCACGCGCGGACCGTTCGCGGCCACCGCCAGAGAATTATCTAAACCTCCTGCGGTGACGGCGGGGTCATCTGGGAAGGAAAGATCCTTAGAGATCAGGTTGATAACATCCATGCGGAAACCGTCGACGCCCTTATCAAGCCAGAACCGCATAATGTCGTAGACTTCTTCACGTACCTTCGGGTTTTCCCAGTTGAGGTCGGGCTGCTTCACCGAAAAATAGTGCAGATAGAACTGCTGAGTGCCCTCGTCCCATTCCCAGACCGACGGCGAGAAACAGGAAATCCAGTTATTCGGCGGAATCGGGGTGCCGTCTTCAGAAAACCCGGCAGGGTCACGCCACACATAGTAGTCGCGGTACGGGTTATCCTTCGCAGAACGTGCCTGACGGAACCATTCGTGCTCATCCGAGGTGTGGTTCACCACCAAATCCATCATAAGCTTGATGCCGTGCTCATGTGCGGTCGCCAGCAGCTCGTCGAAGTCAGCCATTGTGCCGAACTCGGTCATAATCGCCCGATAATCCGAAATGTCGTAGCCATTATCGTCATTCGGCGAAGCATAGATCGGGGAAAGCCAGATAACATCTATACCCAGCTTCGCCAGGTACGGGATTTTTTCGGTGATGCCGGGTAGATCGCCGATGCCATCGCCATTGGAGTCGTTGAAGGAACGCGGGTAAATCTGGTACACAACGGGCTGTTGCCACCATTGAATTTCGGTTTTCATGAGCTGTCCTTCCACGGAATACATATCAATTTAAAATCTGAAGGCGGAAACGCGCTAAGCTGCGGCACCCCTAGGGCCGCCGCACTATCCGGGCTGTACCTGCGACGGCAGCTGCACGGGGTGCATCCTGGCGGTGGGCTCGAAACTCGACTCGTCAAACTCCACTAGCACGCCGCTGTGATCGGAAATCGCCTCAGGAGAATTATCTCGGAATACCACCGCATGCGAAAGTACCTTCACTGCTCGGTCGGCAAACACGAAGTCGATGCGCTTGGCATCCTCCTGCCCTTCCCACCCGGCAATACCACGATGTACGGTGAACTCACCATCGGTACGGTCGGCAATCTCACGGGTATCCACCAGGCCGGAAGAAAGCACAAGATCGTACCCTTCGCCGCGCACCTGCGCCGCCGTGTTGAAATCGCCGCCCAGCAGAACGGGCGCATCCTGACCGCACTCGGTGAGAGCCTGCGAAAGCCGCGCAAACTCCTGTGCGAAAAGCGGTTCGCCCTGAAAATCCCACCACGACATATGGGCGCTTGCACACCACACTGAACCCGCATCAGTACCAACCCGAACCGCGAGAGAAGACCTGCGTTCAACCCGGTCGTAGCTGTACTGCGGGCTCATCACAATAGGCTCGATGCGTTCAATAGGCACGCGAGAAAGCACCGCCACACACTCGTCATACTGATCCCACCCAATATGGGTTTCGGTCAGCGCCCATTCGTACTGAAGCCCTAAATCAGCCAGGAACCGAACCAGCAGCAGTGCATAATTATCCTCACGGATAGGAATACCAGCCCCGCCCTGGTACCCCAGTGGCGTATCCACAATAGGGGAGTGCAGGTACTGGTTGACCTCCTGCAACGCAATAACATCAACCTGACGGTCGGCAATAAAACGGGCAAGCTCATGAATCTTAACGATCTGGTGAGGCTCGCACCAGCTGTGGGTATTCAAGGTAAGAAAAAGCATAGGTATGTAGTTTTCGAGAGGTCGTGCGTTCAATAACACCACGCCACCTGCCACGGTGGGGCGGGCTACGGTTACATGCTACAGAGAAACACCGTTTCAAAGCACTAAAAAACCGTGACAGTAGGTTAGTATTTTTACCCGGTACCGGGAGATGTTTCACGTTATGAAAAAACATGTCTAATCTCCCGCAACAGACGTGTAGCCCCGCCAAAAGGTGGGATGATGGTGCCATTCAAATACTGATGACATTCGCGCGGGCGCGTGTGCCTGCGTATTTTCTCGTAACCCGAAAGGCGTAAGCCTCATGATGGAAAAAGTTCAGAGGTTCGGTTCGGCCATGCTGGCCCCCGTGCTTCTTTTTGCCTTCGCCGGTTTGGCGGTTGGTATTGGCAAAGTTGCCACCCTAGAGAACATCGTTGGTCCTCTAGCTAATGAAGGCACGATGTGGTTTAAAATCTGGGATGTCTGGCTCTCTGGTGCCTGGACCGTCTTCACTCAGATGGAGCTGCTCTTCGTGCTCGGCCTGCCGATTGCGCTCGCTAAGACCGCAAACGCCCGCGCCGTGCTCGAAGCTGGCATGGTCTACCTGACCTTCAACTACCTGAGCGGAACAATGCTCAAGTACTGGGGCCAAGACAGCGGTGGTATCTTCCAGCTCAACTACGGAGTGGATATTTCCGAGTCCGCCGCCGGTACCGGCCTGAAAATGATCGCCGGTATTAAGACCATTGACACCGGTATCTTTGGTGCGATTATTATCTCCGCCATCGTGGTGTGGGTACATAACCGCTGGTTCGATAAGAAGCTGCCCGACTTCCTGGGTATTTTCCAGGGCACCCAGTACGTGTACGCCGTGTGCTTCTTCCTCATGTTCCCCGTCGCGTTCCTCTTCACCCTGCTGTGGCCCTACGCCCAGCACGGTATTGAAAGCATGCAGGGGTTCTTCATCGCCTCCGGCGCGCTCGGTGTGTGGATCTACACCTTCTTGGAGCGCTTCCTCATCCCGACCGGTCTGCACCACTTCATCTACTCGCCGTTCATGTTCGGCAACGCCGTAACCCCCAACGGCATTGCGAAGGACTGGCCGACCCACCTGAGCGAATTCGCGCAGAGCGACAAGCCCCTGCGTGAGCTCTTCCCCGGCGGCGGCTTCGCACTGCACGGCAACTCTAAGGTGTTCGCACCGGCAGGTATTGCGGCGGCCTTCTACACCACCGCACGGCCCGAGAAGCGTAAAGAGGTTCTCGCCCTGGTGCTGCCCGTGAGCCTCACCGCGATGCTCATCGGCATTACCGAGCCGCTGGAATTCACCTTCCTGTTCGTGGCACCCCCGCTGTTCGCAGTGCACGCTGTGCTGGCTGCAACCATGGCGTCGATCATGTACATGTTCGGGCTTTCAGGCAACATGGGCGGCGGTTTGCTGGATAACTTCATCTTCCTCAACTGGGTTCCGCTGTGGCAGAACCACTGGCCGACCTACCTCATGCAGATCGGCGTGGGCCTGTGCTTCACCGTCATCTACTTCCTGCTCTTCCGCTTCCTGATCCTGAAGTTCGACTTCAAGACCCCCGGCCGTGAGGCTGAGGGCGGCGAAACGAAGCTGTACTCGAAAGCCGAGTACAAGGCCGCCAAGGCTGCCGAGAAGAAGGGCGGCGCATCCGCAGAAGACGGCGACACTGACCTGTACGCACCGCGTGCGGCTGGTTTCCTTGAACTGCTCGGCGGCGCCGACAACATCACCACCGTGAACAACTGCGCCACCCGCCTGCGCGTGTCGGTGGCCGATGAATCCCTGGTCGACACCTCGGATGCCGCGTTCAAGGACGCCGGTGCTCTTGGTATCGTACGCAAGGGTAAGGCATTCCAGGTGATCGTGGGCATGGACGTTCCGCAGGTTCGCGAGCGTTTTGAAACCATGGTGAACACCAAAGCCTAAAACGTGAGCTAGGCTAAAACCCGCTTCACGCGATAACACCACAAGGCTCCTGAGCCGCAGACGTTGTAATATTTTTAATATTGCTTGTCAGCGATTCAGGAGCCTTGAGTGGATTTACAAGATGTGGTGAATGCAAACCAGCACCGCTTCAGCGGTACAGAGCGCGAGATTCTGGCGTTTATGCTCGACAACGAAAAGTTCGTTGCCGAAGCCACCATCAGCTCCCTCGCGCACAAAACCTACACCTCAACCAGCTCCATTATTCGCCTCACCAAGAAACTGAACTTCTCAGGCTTTGCGGAGCTGAAATACTTCATCAAATCCTCCCTCACCCGCTCCGAACCCTACAACCCCAGGTTTATTGAGAGCGGTAAAGAAGACATCCTGCGAACCTACGACTACCTCGAACACATGGAGCTATCGAAGCTCCTCGAAAAAATGCACGACGCCCGCACCATCTACTGCTTCGGCACCGGGTACGCCCAACGCAACGCCGTGCAAGAGTTCGCCAAATCCATGCAGGTGTGCGGCAAATTCTGTCACGTCATCCCAGCCCGCAACGAGTTTGAGAGCACCATGACCTCCATGACCACCAACGATTTGGTGATCCTCGTATCGTTCTCCGGGCAGACAGAGAACATGCGCGAACACGTAAAAATGCTTGCCCTGCGCAAAATCCCCATGGTCGCGGTCACCGCCCTCGGAGTGAACTACATGTCCTCCCACGCCGAATACTCACTGCACTACCAGAGCACCCCCACGCAGATCACCGGCCAGCGCGGCCCCTACAACTCATTCGTGGCGCTCTCAGTGCTGCTGGACTACCTGGTGCGCCGGTACATCGACCACATTGAGACCCGAAACCCCCAGCGGCAGCCCGGCGGGAACGAAACAGACCCGGGCATCGGCCCGGCAGAACCCACCGCCGACTAACCCCCAGAAAGCACACAAGACATGAACATCTTCACCGCGCTTGACGACGACCGTAAACTCCGCCGTTTCCTCTTCTGGTACTGGCTCCTGGTGCCCTTCGCGCTCTTCGCCTGGATTCTGCTTGGCGCCGCGAACTCCAATATGACCTTCCAGCAGGCGCTTAACATTCCCTTCTTCGCTGTCGCGTTCCTCAACGGGTGCCTGACGATCCTGCTCGCGGGACTCTTCAAACTCGCTGGAAGCGAAAACGAACGCACCGAACGCGTCTTCACCCTCTACGCCCTCGCGGTGCAGATAGTGGTGGGGAACCTGCCCGGCGCGCTCGCCTGCTACCTGCTGCTGCGCGCCACCCGCGACTGGGACGAGACCGAAAAATTTGCGCCCACCTACCGTTGGGTACTCATCGCCGCCATGGTATTTTTGGGGATGGTGAGTCTGCTGGTTCTCGCGGCGAACATCCGCCTCTGGACAAGCTAAACACACACCTTAGCTGCTACAAGGCCGCATAGGAAGGACGAACCGCAGAAACTACGGCACTATAGCGCGCTACGGTGGGCTACCCGCGAAACGCTGAACCCATCCGCCCGGCACAGACACGAGGCGCACCCACCCGGCCGTATGATGTAAGAACGTGCAGAATACAACACACCCAAGGACGCACACGACGTGAACGGAACCCCCGAGACCCCCCAGGGCGCGCCCAGGACGGGAAACTCGCCAACCTCAGAACCCGCACCGGCACCCAACCCCGACGGGCCCCCTGAGGCACTGCCGCCGCACCTTGACCCCGCCAGCCACAGCTTCGACCCAGCGGCGGGGCTGGAACGCTGGGCGGAACAGATGGACATCTACACCGGCCCGGACGCGATGCTCAACTTTAACCGGGTTGACTATGTGCACATCGACCTCACCGCCGCAAACCCCTCCGGACTCGCCCAGCTGCTGGCCGGGCGGAAAACCCGCCTGTCCACCATTCTGCGCGAAAAAAGCTTGCTGGAGGAGGGGATGCGTGCCGCCCGCACCCTGCGCACCAAAATCTATGAGCTGTCCACCGACCACGGGCTAGACTCCGGGTACTTTGTGGCCGGCACCGCCTCCTGGCTCTCACGCTCCACCCGCGAGCACACCGTCTCCTACGAGAAACGGTTTATTGCCCCTATCCTCATGGCGCCGCTGAGCATCACCCCGCACCCCAGCAGCGACGACTACGAGCTGCGCCTTGCCGGTGCCGCGCGGCTTAACCCCGCCATGGTGCGCCAAATCAAACAGGAATACGATATTGACTTGGGCACCATGGACGTGGCGCAGCTGGCCAATTCCATGTCCCGCCTTGACCCCGAGCCCGTAATTGAGCGGATGCGCGCCACCACCGGGAACATCCCCGGGATGGCCATCGAATCACGGTTCTTCATCTCAACATTCGCCGACCTCAAAGAAAGCATGGGCGAGCTGCCGCACACCGCCCACACGCCGCTGGTGCGTGATATTGCCGCGCTCAAAGTCCCCGGGGTGCAGCCGAACATCCGCCCGCTGGTGCAGAACCAGCCCCCTCATGACGACCGTGACCCGCAGCGGGAGACGCAGCTGCTTGACGCCGACCCGGCCGCACAGACCATTATTGATGCGGCCGCCAGCGGCAACTCGTTCACCGTCACCGCCGCCCCCGGCACCGAGCCGCTACGTACCGCCGTAAATATTGCTGCGACCCTCACGGGGCAGGGCAAATCTGTGCTTGTGGTGGGGGAGAAACGCTCCACCCTGGCTGATTTCACCGCACTGCTTGAACGCAACGGTATTGATTCCCTCCGTTTTGATGTGCTCACCGACCGAGACGCCGAAGGCCAGCGCGCCGAATTCATCCAAGCCATTGTGCGCAACGAAACCGCTGCCATACCCGAGGAAGAGGAGACCACCGCCGAGCTGCTTGAAACCCGCCGTCGCCTGCACAGGCACACCGAGGCTTTGCTCTCGCACGAGCCGTACTGGAATATCACCACCTACCAGGCGCTGCAGACCCTCGCCGAACTCACCTCACGGAACGAGGCGCCCGCAACCGGTGTACGGTTTAGCCGCCGCATGCTTGATCGGCTGCTCGAACGCGAGAACCTTGCTCACGACCTCACCCGCCTCGCGGAGTTGGGGGCGTTCACCCCGGCAGCCCGCACCTCCCCCTGGTACCGTGCCCGCCTGGCCAACGACGAGGAGACCGCTGACGCTTACGCACTGGTTCTCACCCTCAAATCCTCCCTGCTGTCTCTGCGGGAGGCTATGAGCCGGCTCAGCCGCACCACCGGGTTACGGCTGGGCCGCACTATCGCCGACTGGCAGGGGCAGCTGCGTATTCTGCAGCGCATCCGGGAAACCCTGAAACAGTTCCGCCCCACCGTGTATGACCGGCCCGTCACCGACCTGATCGCGGCCACCGCGACCGGGGCGTGGCGCCGCGAAAACGGCATCGAAATGAGCAGTATGCAGCGCTCCCGCCTGCGCCGCGCCGCTAAGGAGTACATCCTGCCGGGGGTGAATATTGGCGACCTGCACGAGCAGCTGCGGATTGTGCAGGCTGAACGCGCAGAGTGGATCCGGCACACCGCCGCCCCACGCACCCCGCAGATCCCCGAGAACCTTGATGCGCTTGTCACCGCCTGCAATTCCCTCATGAAAGAGTTCGACGGGCTGCGAATCGTGCTGGATGACTCCCCGGAAGGCACCGACTTTACCCGCACCACCCTGGATGCGCTCGAACAGCGTTTGGATGCGTTACTGGCCGACCGGGTGCTGCTGATGAGCCTGCCCGAGCGGGATACCCTCACCGCGCGCCTGCTGTGCCTGGGCCTGGATGAGCTTATGGAAGATTTGTACGCCCGGCAGGTGCCGGCACGGCTGGTGGCCGCTGAGCTGGAGCTGGCCTGGTGGCAGTCCGCCCTTGAGGAGCTGCTGCACGACCACGAAGGGCGAATCCTGGGCGGGCAGGCGCTTCGCGGCGTTGAGTCCCGGTTCCGCCGCGCCGACTACGCCCACATGCTGGGTGCTGCCTCACGCCTGCTGGAGTGCACCCGGCAGCTGTGGAACGACCGGATCGACACCCACCATGAGCAGGCGGCGTACCTTAAAAGCCAGCTGCGCGGACATGAGTTTGTGCTTCAGCAGTTATTGGAGCACGCCCCAACGATGGCGAGCACCCTGCTGCCGATTTGGACGGCCAGCCCCTTCGCGTTGGCACGCCACGTTCCGCCCACTATGCGTTTTGACGCTGCGATCTTATTAGATTCCGAATCGACGCCGCTGGCGGCAAACCTGCCCGCCATTACCCGCGCTGAGGCGGTGATCGCCCTCGGCGACCCGCACTCCGGGTACCCGGCCCCGTTTATTGTTTCGGCACCGGCGACGGGGGCACCGGCGCCAGCAACGAAACGACTTGAGAGCACCTTTGACGCGCTTTCGAAGGTGGTGC
Source organism: Rothia sp. HSID18069 (assembly GCF_003989155.1). Lineage (NCBI taxonomy): Bacteria > Bacillati > Actinomycetota > Actinomycetes > Micrococcales > Micrococcaceae > Rothia > Rothia sp. HSID18069. The sequence continues at coordinate 279,814 of NZ_RBMG01000001.1, forward strand.
CCTCGCTGCACCTGGCGCAGCTGGGGCGGGCCATGGACCCGGTGACCTTTGACTATTTGAACCGTGAATTTTACGGGGGGCAGCTGCGGCAGCGCTCGGTGAGTGATGCCGCCTCCGAGCCGAAGCCGACCCTTAGCGTCGAATACATTGATACGCGCGGGAAGGTGAGCGATAACGCCAACCAGGAATCGCCAAGTTTTGAGGTGGAGCGGGTGACCTTACTGGTGCTGGAGCACGCTTACCGCCGCCCGGAGCGTTCCCTGGCGGTGGTAACCGCGAGCCCTAAACACGCGCAGCGGGTGGCCGGTGCGGTGCGCAACGCCCTGAATAAATATCCGCAGCTGGCGCCGTTCTTTAAACCCGGAAAAGAACCGTTTAGGGTGGTTGATTTTACGCGCGCTGAGGGCATGGAGCGAGACACCATGATCTTCTCCTTGGGAGTGGGCCGCCCCCGCCCCGACCAGCGCACCCCCTACACGATGGGGCAGCTGTCGGAGGAGCACGGCCGGGAGGGGCTCGTGACCGCGCTGACCCGTGCCCGCCGCGCCACCCACATTGTTTCGTGTGTGAGCCCGGATGCGTTGGAGCCGCAGAAACTAGAGCACGGCGCCCTCGACTTTTACCGTCTGATGCGTGCCCATGAGGCACACCAGAAACGTGTGGACGAGCAGCAGCAGGCGGCACGCATCCCCGAAAAAATGCCCGATAACGAGTTCTTAGCGGGTGAGGATTACGGCCCTCTGCCCGATACCGGCGATTGGCTGCTGAACGACCTGCTGGTTCGGCTGCGCCAGCGCGGGGTGCGTATTGAGCCAGGCGGCGGGCTGGTGGCGTTTATCGCCTACGCCCCCGCAGGCGGTGGCGACAGTGAGGAGCCCGCCATGCCGCTGGTTGCCTGCTCGGACGCCTCACCGCGTTTTGCGGGCACCAGCGTGCGCGAGCGCACCCGCCTGTTGCCTGAGCGGCTGGGCCTTACCGGGTGGAACTACCTGACCCTGAACACGGTGGAGGTATTCGCCGACCCGGATGCTGTGGTGGAGCGCATTATGCGGTACGTTGGGATGCGGGAGGACAACTCGTGAGCGGCTACTCGCCCGTGCCGAAACCACGGCGCGGTCATCGCCGGGTGAGTGGGGTGGGCGCGCCAGCTGAAGCTGAACCGCGTATCGCTGGGGTGAATGCCCCCGAACCGGGGCGGGTGCAGCGTGTGAAGCCGTCGGGTGGGCAGAGGGCCGCCAGCGGACAACAGGGGACTGGGGCTACCCGTGGCGTGCCGGGTGGGCGTTCCCAGCAGGCGCTGAGCGCGGATGAGCTGGCCAGGCTGCAGTGGGTGCAGGAGATGAAGGAGCAGAAACCTCCGCACTATTAGCCCGCACGGTGCCCCCAGGATGCCGCGTACCCCATTCGTGGTTGCTTACCGTAGCCCCGTGCATCCTAGCGGGTAAAAGCCCAGCACTGCACGCTGGGCCATGTTGTTCACGTTTGACCTGCACCCTGACCAGATGAGGGGCTGGGCGCGTGGCGGTTAGGCGGTGCCTGCTGAGCTGCCGCTGGAGCTGCTTGAACTATTTGTGCTGCTGTTTTTGTCGTTTGTGTAAAACCCGGAGCCTTTAAAGACGACGCCCACCTCGTTGTAGCGTTTACGCAGTGTTTCCTGTCCGCAGCTTGGGCAGGTACGCAGCGCATTATCGCTAAATGATTGGCGTTTTTCGAAGGCGTGGCCGCAGTTTTTGCACTGGTAGACGTAGATCGGCATGGTATTCCTCGCTGAGCCTGTGTGATTACTTCCAGCTAAAAAGTGTACCGCCTGTGTGCGGTGCCTGCCTACGTGCTGGCTGTACGGTGTGTTAGTGGGTGGCATGTTCGCCGAGCGGGTGCACCCCGTTCTCGGTGAGCACCCGGTAAAGCACCCCGTCCCACGTGTCGTAGGGGATGCTGTCAAGCACTTCGTCGGCGAATACCACGCCCACTGTTGTTTCGCGCAGGGCCTGCTCGCTCAGGCGCGGCAGCAGCCGGTCGTAATACCCGCCGCCTTGGCCAAGCCGTCGCCCGTTGCGTCCGTAGGCCAGGGCGGGTACTAGGCGCAGGTCGGCTGCTGTGAAGGCGTGGGGGCCTTCAGCGTCGCCTTCGGGTTCGGCAATACCCATACCGTTGAGGGGGTGCTGCACATGCGGGTCCCACTGTACCCAGGCGAGTTGCCGCCCGGGGCGCACCACCGGCACCAGGATGCGGTGCCCGTCATGGTGCAGCTGCTGCAGTGCGTCGGTGATGGGGGGCTCCGCAGCGGTCGGCAGGTACGCTGCAATGGTTAGTTTTTTCCCGGTGCGGGGTATGAGGGAGTAGATGCCCTCCCGGTAGCGGCGCGCATAGTCTGCTTGCCCTGCCTCTGCGCGGTTGCTGCGGTTAATGAGGCGGCGCGGGCGGATTTGGGCGCGTAATACTTGTTTATCGAGCGCGATGTCTTCGGGGGATGCCCCCGAGGCGGGCTGCTGCATGGTTCTCCTGGGACGACGTTGGCTGCAGTACTGAAACACAGCGTGGCGTGTGTTATTTCAATTATAGAATTGCAGAAGGCCTAATCCTGAGGGGAATGTCTAATCAAAGTATTGTGAAATATGCGGTACTTGAGACGTGCTTGTTCTGCGGACATTCTCTTCTCATGTATGCTGTTTGCATGACTAATGTATCTGGGTCTATTACTAAGGCTGTTATTCCTGCGGCGGGTCTGGGCACCCGATTTTTGCCCGCAACAAAGGCGACCCCTAAAGAGATGCTCCCGGTGGTGGACCGTCCCGCCATCCAGTATGTGGTGGAGGAAGCGATCCGCGCGGGGCTGCAAGATGTGCTGATGATCACCGGCCGCAATAAGCGCGCCTTGGAGGATCATTTTGACCGTGTGCCGGTGTTGGAGCGGCAGCTGGCTGAGCAGGGTAAAGAGGCCCTGCTGAAGGCTGTGGAGGAGTCCAACTATTTGGGAGAGATCCACTATGTGCGCCAGGGCGACCCGAAGGGCCTGGGGCATGCGGTGCTGCGCGGTAAGGTGCATGTGGGCAATGAGCCGTTCGCGGTGCTGCTGGGCGATGACCTGATTGATGAGAAGGAAGATCTGCTCTCTCGCATGGTTGAGGTGCAGCAGCGTACCGGCGGTTCTGTGGTGGCCCTCATGGAGGTGCCGCGTGAGGCGATTTCTGCGTATGGTGCCGCCGCGATTGAGACCGTTGCGGGTGAGGACTTTGTGAAGGTGACCGGGCTGGTTGAGAAGCCGGAGCCGGAGCAGGCCCCCTCAAATTATGCTGTGATTGGCCGTTACGTGCTGAGCCCGAAGGTGTTTGAGGTGCTTGAGAATACCGCCCCCGGCCGTGGCGGGGAAATTCAGCTCACTGACGCCTTGCAGACTCTTGCCGTGGGCGAGGGCGATGGGGAAGGCGTGTACGGTGTGGTGTTTAAGGGCCGTCGTTTTGATACCGGCGATAAGCTCTCGTATTTGAAGGCGAATATTATTTTGGCTGCTGAGCGCGGCGATTTCGGTCCCGAGCTGTGCCAGTGGTTGAAGGAATTTACTGCTGAAAACTGCTAAAAACACGCGTTTTAGGGTGTTATGATGCGGTGGCTTCCCGTGCCGGGGGCCACCGCATTATTGTGCGGTTGGGTGTTTTCAACCCGGTGCTGTGTGGGTGGGCACAAAAACTTGGTGATGTTTTGTGCCTGGGGCGTATTCTGGCACACCGATATCCGCTAATTTCGGTAGTATTTATAGATATAGGTTTTTGGGGTCCGGCGTTTTTATGGGGGCGGTATAGAAGCATGATCTGGCTGAGCACTTCGGGCATTGTGGTTGCCCTTGCTGTCATTATGCTCTTGTGGGTTGTGCCTAGGGCTTCTCGGCGTGCGCCCGCCAACGGATCCCGGCGGCAGCTGGCGAGTGTGGGCCGCACCGCTGAGGATATTTTCTTGTCCGCAAAAGTACTGTTTAATGAGGAGACTGCACGCGGCACGGGTGCGGCCGTGCCTTCGGCTTCCGGCAAGGCTGAGGTGTACGCTTCAACCTCCACCGGTTCGCTGGAGCCCCTGGGCGGGGTGGAGTTTGCTGAGAGCGCCGCTTCGGCTGCGGTGAACGTGCAGCAGCGACAGGAAGAGTTTGCGGACGATAAGACGCAGCTGCTGTACACCACGGATGCAGCCGAGAGTGCCGAAGACGCCGACCTGTGGGAGGAGGCCACGATGCGTGAGGACGCGAACGCCCAGCAGCAGGGCGCACACGATACTGAGCTTTACGACGAACCGTACGATGAGGACCTCTACGCCCCGGAGCCTGACCTGGATTCTGCGCCCGGTGCGGAGCTTGCCGACGGCGAGGCTGATGCACCCGCACATTGGGAGGTTACAGCAAATTCCCAACCTTCAGGCTCCCGGATAGGTCGTAGTATCCCTGAGGTTAATATAGACGCTGAGACGGCGGGGCAGGATCCCTCCGCTGCGGACACCGATTCTCAGCCTCGTAGCGGCACACACCATCAGGGCACCGGGCGTGCGGAGGAGTCTCGGGGGGAGGCGCCTTCGGCGGCTGCGGTTCGCGGCCCTGCCCTGCATGAGCTTTCCTCTACCGAAGAAGTTCCGGAGGTTCAGGAGTCAATGCTGGGGGGTCCGGTACCTCCGGGGATGACGGTTCATACCGGCCGCGCCGTACTTTTGGGTGTGGCCTTGCTGGCGTTTGTTGCGGCCCTGGGGTTTGCCCTTATGGCTTTTTCCGGCATGCTGTCGTGGGTGTGGCCGGTGGCGGCGCTGCTGGTTGCTGTGGCGACCGGCGGGCTGCTGCGGTACCTGGCGATTTCGGGTGCTAAAAAGCCCGCAGCGAGCCGCCGCGAGTCTTCCAGTGCCCCGGTATCCGAACAGGCCGAGGTGATAGCCTCCGCTGAGCACGGCAGCCGTGAGTCTGAAACAGCCGGTGCTGACCCGGCGGCTAATACCCGTCGCACCAAGGGGACACGCCCCGCTCCCGCCCGTATAGCAGCTGCGGGTTCGGCTGCACGGCAGGGCGGCAGCAGGACGCAGGGGCATCGCGCCCCCGCTGCCGAGCACCGCAGCGAACGCGTGGCAGGGCGTGAGCGTCCCGCTGGTGAGGGCGTTCAGGAGGAGTCGTCTCGTCCCCGCCGTGAGCCTGCACCACTGCGCCGCCACACACCTGCGCGTCGCAGTGCGTCAGCTCAGGGAGCCCGCGTCGCCGCATCGCCCGGGGTTCAGCGGGAACCTGATGTTCAGGGTGCCGCACGCCGTAGTGCAGTGGAACGGGAGCCGGTTCGGGCCCGTACTTCTCAGCTTCCGGCGATTCGCCGGGGTGGGCGGGGCTCGCACCTGCCCCCGCAGCTGAGGCCCCTGGCGCACCGTGATGAGCCCATGCTTTTTGATATCCAGACCGAGACCCCTCAGGCGCCTTCAGCCTCTGCCCAGGCCACTCAGCCTGCAGACTCGGCTGTATCTTCTGCGCCGGTCACTGCTGCCCCCACCCAGAGCGCCCCTTCCCAAAGCGATTCTGCTGAGGCGGCGCAGCCTACTGCGCCTGTTCCAACTCAGCCACCTGCCGCCCCGGCCCGACCGGAGGCTGCTGCTAAAACTGGCAGGGTGCCGCAGCAGAACCTTTCCGGGGCATCCTCCTTCGAACGGAGTGGCTCCTTTGATGCTGACGCTACCGCCCCGATCACGGATGGGATATCCACGGCGAACCTGGCTCAGCGTGCCGCTGCGGCCCGCGCGCAGGCTACCCGCGCAGCTGAGGCGGCGCAGCAGGTGCAGCGTGAGGCTGCTGAGCGTGCCCGCCGCAGGGCGCGGCAGCTGAATCTGCAGAACCCGTACCCGCAGCAGGATCCGGTGCAGCAGCCCTCCAGTGATACGGCGGAGCACACCACGGTGCCGCTGGGGCAGGGTGCAACCCCTGATGCGCCGCCGGTACAGCCGCCCGTTCCGCATACTCCGGTGCCGTCAACTATTGATGAGAGCGACCTGGACTCTTTGGATGATGATGTCTCACCGGTGTTCGAGCCGCAGCAGCAGCTGGGTACGCTCGGCAGCGGGTTTGAGGATACGTCTACTCAGGGCATTCGGCTGGGCCCCGGGGCGATGCCCATGTTCAAGGCCACCTCAAACACCTGGGAGCCGGTGGAGTTGCCGAAGCCGCTGCACACCTTGCATCAGAAGAAAGATAAGGATGCTAAGGGTAAAGGTAAAACCGGAGAATAGGTACCAAGGGCAGAAGCCGAGATATACAAATGCAGAGTGGCTTTTGCCGTAGTCTATAAGCGCCCGTGCGGGCCTGCCTCACTGTGAGACAGGCCCGCACGGTGTTAGTGTGCGGATAGATATAGCGCACAGTAACTCTATGATTAAAGTAATACTTGGATATACCGTGTGAGTGGGCACACAGAACCTATGATGGGTTTATCGAATAAATACAATCCGAAAGGATACCGGTTACGATGACTTCCGAAATAACCCGCCGCGCGGCTTTAAGTCTTGTGGGTGCAGGAACAACGGTGTTTTTATCTGCCTGCGCGGCAACCAATGTATTTGTGGGTACTCAAGAGGATGCCTCTTCACCGTCAGCCTCTCCCAAAGACTATAAAGGCGAGGCGAAACTGGAGGAATACGATACTTCTGCTGGTACCTTTGAGCCCGCAACCCATGACACTCCGCCCAAAAACGTTCCCAAACCTATTAAGCCCAAAAACGCTGACGAAGATTCCATAGCCGGGCTGTATTCCAGCATTGCATTTCTTGGGGCGGCTATTACCTATGCCTTTACTACGGGGGATACCACATATGTGCAGGACTCGGCGTTCAACGAGGAAACAAAGAAAGAGATAATAAACAATAGGGTCGTACGAAAAACGGCTGAGGGTAAACACTGGGAAGCTGACATTAAGCTCGTTTATTCTCTGGAAACCTCAGAACCCACAAAAGAAGGGGACGAGTACACCTGGCCGTACCGGGGAATTTCCCGCCACGGGGCGTACTATGTGGAGGTTAACGGCCCAAAGACCAGCGTGAACTTTATTTCTGAGAGCAGCCAGGAGACTATAACACCGGGGCGGATCAAAGCAAAACACACTGGCGGTCACTGGGTCATTAGTTTTGAGACCGATGAGAGTGCCAGCCCCAGTGCTTCCTCCTCCCGCTCATCAAGCATATAAGGCGCGTTTCTTATAGTGTGCTTTCTGTAAACGGGGACGAATCATGGCCCAGCACCAATAATGATGGGGGTGCTTTTTTGAGTAGCAGGGAAGGGGAGAGAAGGCTCCTGCCCGTTCCCTGTACCCGTGTATTTTCCGTAGTCGGAGTGCAATATCTAGGGCTATCTGGGTGTATATATAAGGGAGGAGTCCCTCTTAGGACTCCTCCCTTGCTGTCACCCGGATGTTCGGGATGGGAACAGTTTTTTAGGAAGACGGTGAGGCGCTGGAGCTTGATGAGGGTATGTCAAAGGTAATCACCCAGCGGCCATTGGTGTGTTTTGCTTTAATCTTCCCACCTCCCTTATGCACCTGCTGTTTCGTGGGGATGGTGCTCACCTTCACGGAGCGTTCGGTAGAAGTCTCTTTCACATTCACTCGGTACGCCCCGTGGCGTGATTCTTCTTTATATGGCCAGGTGTACTCATCCCCTTCTTTTGTGGGTTCTGAGGTCTCTAAGAAAAAGACAACTTTGGACTCGGCCTCCCAGTATTTACCCTCACGGATCTTATCCAGAGTAAACCCAGAGGTAAAATTTTTCCGGTCTTCCTCGTTGAGGGCGGACTCGTTGGCCGGCCCGACCTCCCCGGTGAGTAAGGCATAAGTAATAGCCGCCCCGAGAAACGCGATACTGGAATATAGTCCGGCTACGGAGTCCTCGTCAGCATTTTTGGGTTTAATGGGTTTGGGAGCATTTTTGGGCGGGGTCTCCTGAGTAGCGGGCTCAAAAGTACCGGCGGAAGTATCGTATTCCTCCAGTTTCACCTCGCCTTTGTAGTCCTTTTTAGCGGCCGATGAAGACTCGCTGGAGGAGCCATTAATAGCTGTGCCAGACCCGCAGGCGGCGAGAAGCGTTAGGGATGTTGCGCCCGCAAAGCCCAGGGCCGCGCGGCGGGTTATCTCGGAAGTCATGGTAACCGGTTTCCTCTCAAGTGCGTGATGTACCAGCTATCTCTATCCTAGAGAACACGCGGCCCATAAGCACGTACATTTAACTATTACTTTAAATGTAGGCTTCTGTGTGGCGAGTGTACTGGGTGCAGCAGCTTCCGTCGCAGTTAAGGTAAGGAGGGGGTTCCAGCTGGAACCCCCTCCTCGCATCACACACAGGAAGAAAAGTCTTCGAAACCGTTTCGCGGAAGAATCCTTCCCACAAGGACTCTCGCTATTTGGTAATAAAAATATAACCTAATTAATGGGGGTGTGCCAACCTGAATATCCCAAGAAATAGTGACAACCTGTCTGCAAAGCAAGGTGTACCTAAGTTAGTTCCGTGTATTTGCGGGCAAAAACCGGGCACGGCTAGGGCACAAAAAATATTTAAACTTTTCCCCGCCCTTCTTTGCGCACCCTCAGCTGTGGGTAAGGCCGGTAACATGCGGCGGTATGGGTGGGTAAAACGTGAGAGAATGGCAGAGTGAAAGAATGGTTCGATTCCCTACCTGTAGAGGCGGCCGTTGCCTGCCTGTGGGCGATCGGCATTATCCGCACGTCCATTGTGTTTCTGCTCGGCTACCTGGCTGCCGCAGGAGGGGCACGCTTGAGCCGCATCCGGGAAGCAATGGACACCCCCATATACCAGCGGGCCACAGCGTTCGTGAACCGCTGGGGCGTATTAGCCGTGCCGCTGTGCTTCCTCACCGTAGGCTTCCAAACCGCCGTCATTATCACCACCGGGTTCACGAAAATGCCGTTACGCCGCTGGGTCCCGGCCATGCTCGTGGGCACTTTCATCTGGGCCGTCATCTACACCACCGTGGGGTTCGCTGTGCTCGCCGCTCTGGGGCTGCAGCCGTGGATGCTGCCGGTTGCCCTAGCGGTAATCGTGCTCCTCAGCCTGGGAATCTCTAAAGTGCGTGAACTCATCACCGACCGCAAACCCCGCCCGTAACCGGGCCGCCGCCGTCCACTGTGCTAGCGTAAAGGCATGAACGAAACCCCCGAAGCTGTTACACCCGCAGAACCGGTACCGCCAAGCACCCAGCAGGAGCACAGCATTGAGCTTGCCGCCCCCGCCGCCGGGCTCATCTACTCGGCGGAGGCAGCCCCCGCACCGGTGCTGAGCCATGCCAGCTTACGCATCGGCTACGAGCCGGGGGTAATGCCCGGAAAATGGTTCACCCGCTGGCACGAACGCTACGGCAGAACCGCCCCGCTGGCCGAAATACCGCTTCGCGAAGGGGCCGGTCTTGAGGCACTCACTACCGCGCTCAGCACCCCGAACAGCACCAGCGGCGAAGCCCGTTTCGAGCCGTTAGCGCACATGGCCATAATGCGCGCCACCGCACAGGAAACCCCCGACAAAGACCGGTACCACAGCATCCGCCTGTACGAGGAAGTACCCGTTGTGGTGCTGTCCAAAGACCATGTGCTCACCGTGCTCGACGAGGTTCCCCTAGGTGAGATGGCTGAGGAGTTCCTGCTGCATGAGCCCGAGGAGTTCCCCGCCTGGGGTGAAGCCTCACAGCAGTGGCGCCAACAGAACCCCCGGTTTTTGCCGCAGATTCCCACCCACGCGGACGCTATCGAACTGGTAGCTGCCGGGGTGGGCCTGTACATCACCCCCATGTCGGTGGCCCGCCTGCACCACCGCAAAGACCTCACCTACCGTCCAGTACCCGATGCCGAGCCGTACCCCGTGCACCTGGTGTGGCCCCGTACCCCAGCAGCCCCCACCCCCGATACGGTCCAGGGCGAGAAAGACGACGAGTTTGAGGTGCTCATCCAGGACTTTATCGGCATCGTGCGCGGGCGCACCGCATCCAGTAACCGAGGCAGCGAAACCGCCCAGGCCCGCCGCACCCGCATAGCCGGTGAACGCGCCAAGGCCACAGCGAAATCCCGTGCGGCTAATGCCCGCCAAGAAGCATGCCACCAGAAAACAGCCGCCTCCCGCACCGGCGGCACCTCCCGGCGCAAAGCCGCAGCAAGCAGCAAACCGGGACGAAAAGGCAAGCGAACCGGTAAACGCCGGTAGCCCGCCCCCACCCGCCATCACGGGTGAATAGCGCCACCAGTAAACAGGCCGAACGCCCAAGAAGACGCGGTAGAATCAAATCTATGGCATTAGCAATGGAGACCCGACCCGCCGCCTACGCGGTTGTTATTGAGCAGGGCAAACTGCTCATGACCCGCTGGGCGCCCGAAGACCGCTCGCACGAGCCCCTGTGGACGTTACCCGGCGGCGGCATGGAACCGGGGGAGCAGGCCGACGAAACAGCCCTGCGGGAAACCCTCGAAGAAACCGGGTACAGCGTTGCCATTGAAGACGTCCTGGGCGTGCACGCCGGGCATTTCCCCGCACGCAACGGCATGTACGGCAACTCCCTACCGTTCTGCGCCTTACGCATTATCTACCGGGCACACATCGTCACCGGCCAGCTGCGGGCCGAAGAAAACGGCTCCTCAGACATTGCCCGCTGGGTTCCCATTAGCGAAATCGATACGCTGCGCTACGGCACCATTATTGATGAAGTGGCCTCCATGATGGGATACACCAACGCCGCCGCCTGGGCCCTGGAATACCGCGAATTCCTCGCCGACGAGAACGCCAGGAAACTATCATGAACACACTCCGCCCCCGCCCGCTGATGAGCCGCCGCTCAGCGCTTACCGCCGCCGTGCTCGCCCCCATCCTGGCTGCCTGCTCCGCTGGGGACAATAAACCTACGATGGATCCCTCCGCCTCAGCCTACGGTACCCTCTACGTCACCACCGGGGTGCTGGGGGCTAAAACCATTGTTGCCCACGTGTACGCCCAGGCGCTGCGGAACGTGGGGTACACGGTGGAGGTTATCGGGCACAATAATAACCGCGACGAGTACCTAGCGGCCCTGGGCGCCACCGAAAACACGCGCCTTGATGTTGCCGTTGACTTCACTGGCGACTTGCTGCTGCACCTGACGAAGAACGGTACACTCAGCCCCGCCCAGCTGCAGGCGGAGCATCAGACGGCCTCCGCCAGTGCCTCCGCCGCCAGCGCCGGGGTGACCCTCACCCCCTCAGCCACCCCCAGCATCCCCGCCGATATTAGCCCCAGCCCCAGCCCGACCCCCACCGGCGACCCCATTAAACCGCGGGCCTTATCGCTCAGTGACACGCTCTCAGCCATCGGTAAAATCATCCCGGGGCACCTGAAACTGATGGATACCGTCAGCGCCCAAAACCGCAACGTTCTGGTGACCACCAACGCCACCGGGGCCCGGTATAAGTTCAATAGCCTGAACCAGCTGCCCGAAGTGAAAGCGCCCCTCACCTTTGCCGTGCCCGAGGCGTATAACACCGGAAACTACGGGATTGCCCTGCTCAAGAACGTGTACAAGTACCAGGTTCCCGCCACGAAGGTGGCTAATGAGAGCACCGAACGGGAACAGCTGCTGGCTAAAGACGCGGTGCAGGTGGCGCTTCTGCACAGTATCGACCCGAGCATTGAGGATAACCGGTTCACCATGCTCGAAGACCCCCAGTCCACCCAGCTGAACCAACAGCTGGTGCCTCTTGTGCGGCAAAGCCTGCCATCTAGTGCACAGGAGGCCATTAACCGCGTATCATCTACATTAGATACCGGTAATCTGACCTTTCTACTTCGCCTCACGAGTGGAACAAACCCCGTCGCCGAAGACGAAGCAGCAAAATTCTGGCTCGACCACCCAAGGAAGTGAATATGACTAAGTACCGTCAGTCGTCGAAGCTCAATAACGTCCTCTACGATATCCGCGGACCTATTCTCGAAGAAGCGAACCGTATGGAGGCGATGGGGCACCGCATCCTCAAACTCAATATTGGTAATACCGCGCCTTTCGGGTTCGAAGCGCCGGACGCGATCATGATGGATATTATCCGCCACCTGCCCGTCACGCAGGGGTACTCCGATTCGCGCGGGCTGTACTCGGCGCGAACCGCCATTGTGCAGCACTACCAGAACCGGGGCATCCTCGACCTGGAACCTAACGATGTGTACCTGGGCAACGGGGTGTCCGAGCTGATTCCCATGACCTTGCAGGCGCTGTGCGAAACTGACGACGAGATCCTCGTGCCCATGCCCGACTACCCGCTGTGGACTGCCTCGGTGGCGCTATCGGGCGGTAAGCCCGTGCATTACCTGTGCGATGAGGAAAACAACTGGTACCCGGACCTTGAAGACATTAAATCGAAGATCACCTCACGCACCAAAGGGATTGTGGTTATTAACCCGAATAACCCCACAGGTTCCGTGTACCCGCACCACATTCTGCAGCAGATAGTGGATGTGGCCCGCGAACATGAGCTGGTGGTGTTCACCGACGAAATCTACGAGAAAATTATTTACGACGGCGCCGAAGCCATTAACCTGGCCACCCTCACCGGTGACGACGTGCTGTGCCTGACCTTCTCGGGCCTGTCGAAGGCGTACCGGGTGTGCGGTTACCGTGCCGGCTGGGTTGCGATTACCGGCCCCAAACATGAGGCCGCCAACTACATTGAGGGCATCACCCTACTCGCCTCCATGCGCCTATGTTCGAACGTGCCCGCCCAGCACGCTATCCAGACCGCTTTGGGTGGGTACCAGTCCATTGATGCGCTGGTGGCGCCCGGCGGGCGGCTGCATGAGCAGCGTGACGTGGCGTACCGTATGCTGAACGAGATTGACGGTATTAGCTGCAACCAGTCGGACGGGGCGCTGTACCTGTTCCCCAAGGTCGATACTGAGAAGTTCAACATTGTGGACGATGAGAAGTTCATGCTTGACCTTCTGAAGGAGCAGAAGATCCTGTTCAGCCACGGCGGCGCGTTTAACTGGCATAAGCCCGACCACTTCCGCCTGGTGTTTTTGCCGGATGTGCAGACCCTCACCGATGCGCTGAACCGGCTGGGGGAGTTCCTCTCCGACTACAAGCAGCGTGCTTAACCGGCAGGTGTGAGAACAAGAAGCGAACGTCCGGGCGCCCGCGAAATGACCGCAGGTGCCCGGACGTTTAGCGTGCCGCGTGAGTTAGCTGGAGGGGCTAGCCGTGTGTTTCCTCCCCGTCTTCGGCGTTTTCACGCTGCTCGGCGCGCGCCTCATTAAGTTTTTCGCGGGCGCCCTCAAGCCACGCCTCGCACCGTTTCGCCAGGGACTCGCCGCGTTCCCACAGGGCGATGGAAGTCTCCAAATCGGATGCACCCGATTCTAGCTGCCGCACCACGTTCTCAAGTTCGGCGCGCGCCTGCTCGTAGCTGAGTGTATCAACCGGCGCACCCAGCGACTCGGTATTAAAACTAATGTTTTCGGCCATGTTCTGTCCCTTTCTGGTGGGGTTCTCATAAAATCTGGCAGGGTCTAAAAACTTCTAGTGCCGCCCCTGCAGCCGGTGCGGCACCGGCTTGGTGCGTCACACAGGGGCGCTGACGGGACCGGGCTCAGGCGTCCACATTCGATGCGTGCACCCCGGTGACGGACGCATCCGCGCTGCCAACCCCGGCGCGTACCGTCAGTGTCTCACCCACGGTCAGCGCGGAGGCATCCCGCACCAGCGCCCCGTCAGCCCGCTGCACAATCGCGTACCCGCGCCGCAGCGTCAGCTCAGGGGAGAGGGACCGCACCCGTGCCAGGGTGTGCGCCACCGCATCCTGCTCGCGCGCCAGCCGGTGCTGCACCGACACCAGCGCCCGCTCCCGTAAGCGGTGCACATCATCGGCGCGCCAGCCCAGGTCATTCTCGGGGCTGGTAAACACCGGGCGCTGCCGTAACTGCTGCACATACTGCCACTGGTTACTCAAATACCCGGCGATGGCCCTGTCAATACGCCCGCGCGCCTCACTAATCCGGGCGAACTCCTCCGCCACATCCGGCACGATGCGCTTGCCGGCATCCGTGGGGGTGGAGGCGCGCACATCAGCCACCGCATCAACGATGGGAGAGTCGGCCTCATGCCCGATCGCCGACACCACCGGGGTGTGGGCCGCCGCGACCGCACGCACCAGCGACTCGTCCGAGAACGGCAGCAGGTCCTCAAATGAGCCGCCGCCGCGGGCCAGCACAATCACATCCACCAGCGGGTCGGCATCCAGCTCCGAGAGCGCCGCACACACTTCACGCACCGCGTTCGCGCCCTGCACCGCCACCTGCCGTACCTCAAAAACAACTCCCGGCCACCGGAGCGAGGCGTTGCGGATCACGTCTTTCATGGCGTCGGAATCACGCCCGGTCACCAGCCCCACCTTCTGCGGCAGCAGCGGCAGCGGCTTCTTGCGGGAATCCGCGAACAGCCCCTCAGCGGCCAGCGCCTCACGCAGCTGCTGCAGCCGCTCGTGCAGGTTGCCGGTGCCCACCGCGTGGATGCGCTCACCCACCAGCGACAGGCGCCCGCTAGGAACCCAGAAACTTGGTTTCGCCAGCACCACCACACGCGCGCCCGGCACCACGTCTTTGCCGATGCTGTAGGCGGCGCGGCCAAAAAGCGCCAGAGAGAACGTGGCGTCAGCCTCAAGGTCTTTCAGGTCAATGAACACGCTGCCGCGCCGGTTATTGAGCGAAACCACCTGCGCCTCAACCCACAGCTGCGGCACCTTCTCAATATGCGCCTTGAGGTTGCGCGCCAAAAGCGCCAGCGGCCAGGGGTTCACGGCGCTCGTCTCGCTGGAGGTGGCGGGAATCTGCCGCTCATGCGCGGGCGGCACCGTGAGCACCTGCGGGCGGGCATCAAAATTACTCATACATCTATTTCTACCACCGATACGCCGCCGGACGCGCCGGAAACCCACCAATGTGTTTAGCTGAGGGCACACTCGCTAAACCCCGCAGGCGGCACAGGGTACTCTAATCAGTATGGGCGCACCCTCAACCGGCGGAACCGCCAAGAACCCTAAGACCCCCGAAACGCTAGAGAACCCCGAACAACCCGAACGCACCAAACCTTTACCCGGTGCGGGCGAGGTGGTGCCATCCGGCACGGACACCTCCGCCACCGAACCCGATGGGAACACGCCGGAAACCGGCACCTCCCCAGACACCGACGGCACCGAAACCCGCGATAATACGCTGAAATCCGCAGACCCACAGCTCACAGACCCGCAGCCCGCAGACTCACCCTCAGAAGAGCCGCAGTCAGCGCAGCTGCAACCGGACACAGACCAGGCTATGGCAGAAACAACCCGGCCCCTGCCGGATACGGCAGCACCGGAACCTGACTCGTCCGACACCACCGCAGCCCTCGACACCCCCGACGAGGAAGAACCCACCATAGCCCTTGACGAAGAGGCCGCTTTTAGCCACACCAAAACACTCGGCCACGCCGTGGCTGGGCGGTACGTGAGCGAAGACGACCTCGACGGCATGGGCATCCCCGCAGAGCATCCGATGCGCGCGCCCTCGGTGCTGCTGGCCCCGCCCGCCCAGCCGTTCGCGGCCGGGCTGCGCCGCGCCCTCGCTATTCTGCTGGCTGCGCTCGCGCTTATCACCGCCGTCCTCGGGGCGGGCGGCAAATGGGCCGGGACCCACCTGATTAGTACCCGCGGCTTTAACGACCTCAGCTCCCGGCTGGCCGACGACCAAGACCTGCAAAAACGTGTCGCGCAGGCCGCTGTCACCGACCTGATGAACTCTGAGGGGCTCAAAAAATATTTAGACCCTAACGGCAGCAGCTGGGTGAACCGGCTGCTGGTGCACAACCGCGACAGTGTACAAAAAACCCTCACCGAAGCCGCCGAAAAAATCTCCACCACCGGCGAGTACAAGAAACTGTGGCGGCAGGTCACCACCGACACGCACGCGCACCTGATCAGTGACGAAAACACCCCCGCCGCGCTCGACATCAGCGCGTTTTACCGTGAACTTGACACCGCCGTGGGAACCTTCGGTATTTATGACCCGGACATCCCCTCCTGGGGTAACCGGTACATTACCTTAGAGGATGGCAGCAGCACAGCCGTTCACGGTAAAATCATGCAGTTGAAATCGTTCGCCGACTCGGCGGATACGTTCCTGACGGTCTCCCTCATGAGCATGCTCATTGCGCTGCTGCTGTGGCCGCGCGGGAGGCCGCTGTTCCTGGCGTGCGTGCTCATTGCCGCGACCCTCGCCGCCTGGGGTGCATCCTTCTACCTGGAGGGGGTAACCCCGGCCAGCCTCGGCATGAACCCGGGCAGCGAACTCGGCAAAGTATTCCTTGACGGCCTGTTTAATGGGGCACGCCCCGACGCGGTCGCAAGTGCCCGTGCCACCGCCAGCTACAGCCTGATCGCAACGCTCATTACTCTGCTGCTGGGTATTTTGGTGAAACTCACCAGGCTCACTGCGAGCACCACCACAGTGCCCACACACTAGAAGAACAAACCACGTAGGATAGTAACCATGTCCGTTGAAACCATCTCCCTTGGCCTGCCCCCCGTCCCCAAGGTACGCCGCACCCGCGAAGACGTAGAAGCCGCCGCACCCGTCACCGGCCAAAAACGTGTGCTGCTGGCCACTCCGCGCGGCTACTGTGCTGGCGTGGACCGGGCCGTGATCGCGGTTGAGAAGGCCCTTGAACACTATGGCGCGCCCGTGTATGTGCGTAAACAGATTGTGCACAACCGCCACGTGGTTGAAACCCTTGAGAAGCAGGGCGCTATTTTCGTGGATGAGGTGGATGAGGTGCCCGAGGGGTCCGTGACCGTGTTCTCGGCGCACGGGGTGTCCCCGGCCGTGGTGTCTGCTGCGGGGCAGCGCCAGCTGAACACGATTGATGCGACCTGCCCGCTGGTGAATAAGGTGCACCGTGAGGCTGTGCGCTTCGCAAAACAGGACTACGATATTCTGCTCATTGGCCACACCGGGCATGAAGAGGTGGAAGGTACTGCCGGTGAGGCGCCCGACCATATTCAGATTGTGAACTCCCCGGACGAAGTGGGCGCCGTGACCGTGCGCGACCCCGAGAAGGTTGTGTGGATCTCCCAGACCACCCTGTCGGTGGATGAGACCCTAGAAACCGTGGCGCGGCTGCGTGAACGGTTCCCATCCCTGCAAGACCCGCCCTCAGACGATATCTGCTACGCCACCTCAAACCGTCAGGGCGCTATCAAAGAGATCGCCCCGCAGTCTGATCTGATGATTGTGGTGGGGTCCGCGAACTCTTCAAACTCTGTGCGGCTTAAAGAGGTGGCGCTTGAATACGGTGCCAAGCGCGCCGAACGGGTGGATTTCGCGCACCAGGTGGATGAATCCTGGTTTGAGGGTGTGGCGACTGTGGGGCTGACCTCCGGCGCGTCGGTACCTGAGGTGCTGGTGCAGGAGGTGCTGGCGCTGCTGGCTGACTACGGGTACGAGAGCATCGAAGAGGTAGAAACCGCTAAGGAAGATATTCTCTTCTCCCTGCCCAAAGAGCTGCGTGCCGCCCTGAAAAATGATGAGAACACTGGGCGTCAGCTCGGCGGCCGCGGGGCAAAACCGACCCGTTAGAGCATACTTGCCCACCCGCGCACCCGGTGCCCTTCCCTCATGGCGCGTCTTGGCCCGCAACAATGCTTGTGAGGGCGGGGGCCGTCGCTGTTTATCCCTTCGGGCCTGGAAACCACAGGCTACAGGGGAGGGGCGGATAACCGGGGGAGTACCACACGGTGCGCACCCCACCTATGACATTTAACACGGGTGTCCTCACGCATCCGGTGTAGCCTAAAAACACCCCGTCTATAATGGTGATACACCTTCAGGCGATGATGCACGGCAAGCACACGGAGCGAGTATGACAATCACGCGTACACCGGACCATGACAGCAAACCGGCCGCATCCAACCCGCACCGCACCGCACCCACCACCCGCGGCAAAGCCTCTTTCTTCGATAAAACGGGTATTGTGCGGACCCTCGTTTGGGGAAACTGTCTCAACATTTCCTCCAGCAGTTTTATTATTATTGGTCTTAGCGGATCAGCTGAAGCTGAACTCGTCAAAAACAACATGGGCCTGTGCACACTGTTGTATCAGACATGTGCAGCGCTGTTCTTTGCCGCCAACACAATGCCGCAGCTGATACCCGTGAAAAACACGATACTACGTACTGCGCTGTGGTGCGTGCTAGTGACGGCGCCTATTGGCTTCGTCGCCACCTTTCTATACCCGCAGGGTATCGCCGGGATGCTCTACACCATATCTCCCCTGTGGGTGGCGCTGTGGCTGATGAATGTGCACGTACCCTTCAAACTGGGGGTAAAAACAGCCGTTGCAATCGCCGTAGTCTTCACCATTAACTACTTTGTTGGCGTGGTGGGGCAGGGGTATTTCGATAACTCACTCACTGCCCCGTTCCCAGTCGTTTCCGGCGATAAAACCCTCAACGGGTTCTTCATTTTCGATATTGTTACCACGTTCCACATTATCGCCTACTTCGTGGGGCGCAGCATGCACAAGAGCCGGGAACACAAGGCTATTGAGAAAGAACTCGATATCCTCACCGAACGCGAACGCATCGCCCGCGACGTGCACGATGTTCTGGGGCATTCCCTCACGATCGTGAACCTCAAAGCCGAGCTGGCCGCAAACCTCGTGGAAACCAACGCCCCCGCCGCGCAGGAGCAGATGCGGCAGGTCGCCCAGCTCTCCCGCCAAGCCCTCGCGGAGGTGCATTCCACCGTCACCCGTTTGCGTGTTCCCGACCTTGAAGGTGAGATTCTGGCATCCTCACGCGCCCTGGAAACCGCCGGAATACAGGCGGACCTGCCCGATGCGACAACCGCCGCGAACATTGCGGGCATGAACTCTGCCCTGTTCAGTTGGGCGCTGCGGGAGACCGTCACCAATATTGTGAGGCACTCCCGCGCCACCTACGCCACCGTGCGACTGAACTCCACCGGGTTAGAGGTTATCGACAACGGCATAGGAATTGGTGATGCCCCGTGCAAGAGCGGACTCACCGGTCTGCGCACCCGCATCGAAGACGCAGGCGGCACCCTCACGCTCGGGAACGCACCCGAACACTGGCTGCAGCAGGCGCCCGCAGCGGGTGTGGGGGATGGGTGCCGTATCCGCATCAGCATGGACGAGAAAACCGACGAGATTATGGGGTAGCCGTGCCGCTGAGAATACTTCTTGCCGACGATCAGCAGATGATTCGTGAAGCGCTCGCCATGATTCTCGATCTTGAAGTTGATCTTGAGGTGGTCGCACAGGTGGGCCGCGGTGATGAGGTGCTGCCTGCCGTGCGTGAAACCCGCCCGGATGTGGCGCTTCTCGATATTGAAATGCCCGGCGCCACCGGGATTGAGGCGGCCGCCGAACTTGCCCGTTCGGGCTTGACATCGCAGGCGGGCGCGCCGGTTCGCTCGCTGATTCTGACAACTTTCCGCCGCCCCGGGTATTTACGCCGCGCCCTGGAGGCCGGAGCGAGCGGGTTTGTGGTGAAAGACGGTACGGCATCGCAGCTGGCGCAGGCGGTCCGCCGTACCGCGGCGGGGCTGCGCGTGGTCGATTCAGTGCTGGCTGAGGAAGCAAAATGGCAGGGCTCTTCACCGCTGACCGGGCGTGAGACCGAGGTGCTTCGCACCGCCGAGACCGCCGGGAGCGTCAAAGAAATTGCGGGGATGCTCGGGCTGTCTTCGGGAACGGTACGCAACCACCTCTCGGCGGCCATGGCGAAGATCGACGCCATTAACCGGCACGAGGCGGTGCGCATCGCCCGCGACAACGGGTGGCTATAACCAGCCGTTGTCGGCGGCAATATTGAGTGCTTCTTGCCGGTTCGAGGCGTTGAGTTTCGCCATCGCGGAAGATAAGTGGTTGCGCACCGTGCCGGGGGAGAGGAACAGCGTCGCGCCGATCTGGCGGGCTGTTGCCCCATCACGGGTTGCCCGCAGAATCTCGGTTTCCCTCTCGGTCAGCGGCGACTCGCCGTGCAGCAGCGAATCCGCCGCCAGCGACGGGTCTACCACGGTCAGCCCCATATTGACGCGCCGAATGCCCTCCGCCAGCTGGGACGCGCTCGTATCCTTCACCATAAACCCGCTCGCCCCGGCATCTAGAGCACGCCGCAGGTACCCCGGTCTGCCGAAGGTTGTCAGAATAAGCGAACGCACCGGCTCGCCGGTGAGCGCTACTAGTTTCGCGTCCCGGATCGCGGCTGCCACATCAATACCGCTGGAGAGCTCAGAACCGGGCATTTCAATATCGAGAAGCACCACATCCGGGTGGTACCGGTGGATCGCTGGAAGAACCTCGTCACCGCCGCCAACCTGTGCGACCACCTCAATATCGTGTTCAAGCCCCAGCAGCGCGGCCAGCGCCTCACGCACCAGCTGCTGGTCATCGGCGAGCATAATCTTAATCATCTGTCTCTCCCGAAGGCTCAATTTCGGCGGTATTACCGTCCATACTAACCCGAAGCCGTGTGCCCCGAACGTCCGCCGTCCCGGAAGCGGCAGGATGCGCCCGCAGCCAGCGCGCCGGAGCATCCTCAACAACAAGAGTTCCGCCCGCAGACTCCACACGGCTCTTCATGCCCTTAATACCGCTTCCGGCGGCGTACTCGGCGGGAATACCCACCCCATTATCAAGAATTTCAAGCCCGGTATTGCTCACCCGCACCTCACAGAAACCGGCCTGTGAGTGCCGCACAATATTTGTCACAGCCTCACGCAGCACCCACGAGAAAAGCGAAGAATTCACCCCAACTGCTGAGAGGGCACGTTCCGCATCGGGCAGTTTCGCGGCGATTGAGGCCGTCTGCAGGGCGCGCTCCGACGCCTGAATTTCGCCCGAAAAGTCCGGGATGCGCAGCCGCGTCACCGTCGAACGAACCTCCGCCAGTGAAGACCGAGACAGCTGGGCGATCGCTTCAAGCTCCGCATCGGCACGGTCAGGGTCGGCGTGCAGAAGTTTACGTGCCAAATCGGCTTTAAGCGTGATCACGGTCAGGGAGTGCCCGAGCACATCATGCACATCGTGGGCGATGCGCTCGCGCTCGCTGACCATTTCAAGTTTGGCTTGGGTTTTGTCGGCGTTTTTACTCATCTGGATCAGGTAGGAGAACGCCATAATCCCGATCATGGGGGCACCCAGTGATAAGGTGAGGCGGGATTTCTCCGCGAAATTGATAGGGATTCCGTCAGAGAACATGTAAATTATCCAGAAAACTGCCGCGATGGTGAAGGCACCGCGAATCCGCGTGCTGTAGGGAATGTCCTCGGTGAAGGTCCACAGTGCCACAAAGTAGATGGTGAACCCGATGAGTACATCTGCCGGTGGAATGGCGGCTATCAGCATCACGCCGCATACGGGCACGAAGAGAAGGGCCGTCCAGAGAAGCAGCCGCCTGAAATATGATGACACTGGAAGAGCCCAGGGGACCGTATACGCGGCAACATCTGTGATTGAGAAAATGACCAGGCAGATAATGACGTACACGTGCTTCCACACCGGAGCGTTAGGCTCTAGAACACCGTCATAGATATACCCCAGAAATATGAGCCAGGGTGCGGAGAACCCCAGGCTAATCCAGTCGATTTTGTGTTCGTCGTGGGTGCGCGGCTGGTCTGCGGTGGGTGATGGGGTCATATGCTCCTCCTGGGCTCTAGTATAAGCACGCGTTCGGATAGAGTCGTGGGCGCATCCGGTAAGGTGGTGCCGGATGCGCCCAAGATGTGGTGGGCACGCGTCATATGAGGGTTTTAGCGCTTGGTGCGGCGGCCCATGAGCAGCGCGGTGGCGACGACGAAAATAACCGTCCACACGCTGAAGTTTACGATCCCGTACCAGAGCGGTTCGGTCATATTCCATTCGGCGCCGCTGCCGCTAATAATGGTGAGCCCTTTGCTGAAGGGGTAGCGGGCGATTTCGGCGGCACCGTACAGCGGGGTGAACCGTGCGTAGGGCATGAGGTCTTTGGTGAGCGGTGCGAAGAGCGTGCCGAAGAACGAGAACACCACCAGAATGCCGTTGGCGATTCCCACTGCGCTTTCGCTGGGTACCAGAAACCCAATGGCCAGCCCGAAGAACCCGAAGACCATAGCGCATAGTATGGACAGCGCGGCGCAGGCGATCTGCTGCTTCAGCGGCATATCGATTTTGGTCATGCGCGCAACAATGTTCACCGCAGTAATTGGTACTGCCGCCATAATGAACGCCACGCAGCATTTGGAGAGCAGATATTTGCCGGTGTTCATGGGGGTAAGCCCCAGCTGCCTGCCCCACCCGGCCACGTTTTCGACCACGGTCAGGCCGCTGATTGACACGGTGCAGCTAATAGCGCCATAGAGCGCGATGCCGATCATCACGTAAGCGGCGGCGTTACCATCTGCGACTTTGATCTTCGCGTAGTCTTGCAGGGCGCCGAAGAGCAGGTAGAGCCCCACAGGCATAATGATCGTGTAGAACAGGGATGAGAAAGAGAGCACCGATCGGCGGATTTCGTAGAGTGTGTAGCGTAGCATTTTAGGCCTCCTGTGCGGCGCGATCAGTGAGCTGAACGAACGATTCGTCCAGTGAGGGTTTGACAATTTCAAGGTCGCGCACGGTGTACTTGGTGAGCAGCACTCGCGCGAATTCATCGGCGTTGGCCACGGTGGTGCGGTGCCGGTACGCCCCGTTTTCTTCGCTGGTTTCGACGCTCAGCATCGGGTATTCGCTGAAGGTAATGGGCTTATCGGCGAGGAAGCTCACGTGGCGTCCGCCGGTGAGGTCACGGATCTCTTCGGAGGTGCCGTCGGCAATGATCTTTCCGTTGTCCATGAGCACGATGCGCTGCGCGAAGTTCTGCGCCTCTTCCAGGTAGTGGGTGGCGAAAATAATGGTTTTGCCGGTTTCGGCGAGTTTGTCCATGCGTTCCCAGAAGGTGCGGCGGGCGGTAACGTCCATGCCGGTGGTGGGCTCATCCAGGATGAGGATATTAGGGTCGTGCATGGTGGCGATAGCGAACCGGATGCGCTGCTGCTGCCCGCCGGAGCATTTGCCGACTTTGCGGTGTGCCAACTCGGTCAGGTCTGCATCGGCGAGCACCTGGTTCATGTCGAGGCGGGTGGGGTACAGCGAGGCGAGCATATCGAGGGTTTGCTGCACGGTGAGGTCTTTGAGCAGCCCGCCGGTTTGCAGCACCGCCCCAATGTTTCCGGATTGTATTGCGGCTTTGGGGGAGGCACCGTCAATGGTGAGGACACCGCGGGTGGGGGTGCTCAGCCCCAAGAGCATGTCGATGAGGGTGGTTTTACCCGCCCCGTTGGGACCTAGCAGGGCAACGATTTCGCCTTTGTCGATGGTCAGGTCAAGATTATCGACGGCGGTGACGTTACCGCTGCGCGTACGAAAAATCTGTGTGAGGCCTTGGGCCTCAATAACATGTGACGTGTTCATGATTTAAGTACAGCACCGCGGGCAGAAAAATGTGAATGTGCACTGTCATTATCTGCCTATGACAAGTGTCATGGAAGGCTGCTCCCGCGCCGGTGTGGCGCCGTTCCCCAAGGGGCGGCGCGGCAGAGAAAAGCCTATTCAGAAGAGTTTTTTGCATTCAGAAGGTTATATCGCTTCTGAATGCAAAAAACTCTTCTAAATAGAACCGCACCGGGAGAGGAAGAAACATGGGGTGTCTCACTATGTGGGTGCGGCGTGTTTCGCGGTGCGCTGTATACTCTCCGTCTGCACTGTAGAATGGTGGGGAGTTGTGCCTGCACTTTAGCTGTTTCCGCGGTGCGGGTGACTATAGGTACTGATTTTTTGAAGGATTTTCTGTGGCTCTGACTATCGGCATTGTCGGTCTTCCTAACGTGGGCAAGTCCACCCTGTTCAACGCGCTCACCCGCAACACGGTGCTGGCGGCTAACTACCCGTTCGCTACGATTGAGCCGAATATTGGTGTGGTGAACCTGCCGGATGCTCGCCTGAACCGGCTCGCCGAGATTTTCGGGTCTGAGCGTATTCTGCCCGCAACCGTCTCGTTCGTTGATATTGCGGGTATTGTGAAGGGCGCCTCTGAGGGTGAGGGGCTGGGGAATAAGTTCCTGGCTAATATTCGTGAGGCGCACGCGATCGCGCAGGTGGTGCGCGCGTTTGATGACCCGGACGTGATTCACGTGGACGGTAAGGTTGACCCTGCCTCTGACATGGAGACCATTAATACTGAGCTGATTCTGGCGGATTTGCAGACTTTGGAGAATGCGATTCCGCGCCTTGAGAAGGCCGTGAAGATTAAGAAGGGCGACGCCGCCCAGCTGGCAACCTACAAGCAGGCGCAAAAGATTCTTGAGGACGGGAACACGATTTTCTCGCGTGCGGCTGCTGAGAAGCTTGAGATGGCGCATTTGAAGGAGCTGAACCTGCTGACCGCTAAGCCTTTCATCTACGTGTTTAATGCGGATGAGGGTGTGCTCGCTTCTGAGGAGAAGCAGGCCGAGCTGCGTGAGCTGGTGGCACCGGCGGAGGCTGTTTTCTTGGACGCGAAACTTGAGGCTGACATGGTGGAGCTTTCCGAGGAGGAGGCTCGCGAGATGCTGGAAATGAGCGGTCAGGACGAATCGGGGCTGGATAAGCTGGCTCGCGTGGGCTTCTCAACCCTGGGTTTGCAGACCTACCTGACGGCTGGCCCGAAGGAATCGCGCGCCTGGACGATCTATAAGGGCGACACCGCACCACAGGCGGCGGGCGTGATCCATTCCGATTTTGAGCGCGGCTTCATCAAGGCCGAGGTTGTTTCCTTCGATGACCTGGACGCGGCAGGCTCCATGAACGAGGCTAAAGCCCGCGGCAAAGTCCGCATGGAAGGCAAAGACTACATCATGGCCGACGGTGATGTGGTTGAGTTTAGGTTTAATGTGTAGGTAGGAATAATGGAACTCCATTACAGTAATTTAAATATATACGGTGTAGATTTTAGTCATCTTAGGCTAACAGAGCTCATGAAAATTGCAGATCAAGCCGAGCCTTTCTACGACTGGGTGGAAAAAATCTTTCGGCAAGTTTCAGGCCGTGCAGATTCCCTTGAAGTTATTATTGATATTGAGGATCGATTCACTCTTGAACAAGGAGTGCGTCGTTGTTTTGCTGCTGAGGGAAAGTCTGATGTACCAAAGCTATTCAATGGTGTTGGAGTCCCGTATGCTCATGCCAAAGCGTGCTATCTTTTCTTTGCTTGGCTTGTGCGAGATGCTGCAACACAGCGTTTATATCCGTTGGTTAGCTCAGCATTTAAGGAATTTACTGTAGCGCACCCAGAAGCAAAACGAATAGATCTAGAATCGGAGGTATTTGCACATCTTCTGGTAAGGTACAGGTCAGAGTTAAAATATTTCTCCTGGCCAGTTATTCGGGAGGTACTAATTTCCCGACTTGAAGGATCAAGAAGGGCAGCCCGGGGAAGTCAAATTGAGTTATCTGTAAAGACAGCACTGGCTCAGAGTATTAGTTACTTCTATAAAACGCATGGTAACTATGGTAATTTTACTGACATAATTGTTCACGATAAGCCGTTGAAGATAAAAAACCGTACGTATGACGTGGTTGCTGAACTTAAACGGCATGATGAAACTAGTCGGTACTTAGTACTTCCGGTCAAAACTCGTGAGACTCAGGGGGGTGGGCATGCTCACCTTTTCACACGTGATATTGAACAGGCAAATCTAGATATTCGTAAAATATATCCGGATGTTATTATTGCTCCAGTTGTAATAGCAGAGAACTGGTCTGAGAACGAAAAAAATCTTGAAGCTGCAGGGTACGATGAGTTATTTCATTTCTCTGTAAATCCAAATAAATTTTTTGGTTTTACAGATCATGAACAAATTCGTTTGAATAGGTTGGTGGAATCAATACTTTCATGAATTCTTGGAAAATTATTAATGATGATGCTTTGGCAGGATTATCTCAAGTCGATGATAATTCTATTCAGCTAACTGTGACTAGCCCACCTTATTATCATCTTCGTAGCTATTCTGGGGGTGATAATGAAATTGGGTGGGAGGAATCGGTTGGTGAATATGTGGATCGATTATGTAATGTATTTAAAATTCTTTTAAAAAAGACAGCATCTGAAGGAGTTTTATTCCTTAATCTTGGTGATAGCTACGTCGAGGGGCAATTAGCTGGTGTTCCGTGGCGAGTTGCAATAGCATTGCAAGATGTAGGATGGATCCTACGTTCAGATATTATTTGGCATAAACCGAATGCTATGCCCTCATCGGTTAAAAACCGGCCTACACCGGACCATGAATATATTTTTATGTTTGCGAAGAGTAAACATTATAAATATAACCAAGATTCTATTCGAGAACCCCATGTAACCTTTAGTGAGAATTCTAAAATGCGTGGCGGCCGCGGGCACTTTGGTAAACGCGGGGGGACCCCAGAGAAAGGTAAAAATCAGGGAAATTCGAATCTTCATGACGCGCGTTGGGATCAAGCATTTCATCCTATGGGAAGGAATAAAAGGACGGTTTGGAATATTCCATTAGGTAAATTTCGAGGTGCGCATTTTGCTGTGTTCCCAGAGAGCCTAGTTGAGATATGCATTAAAGCGGGGTCTGATATAGATGATATTGTATGTGATCCATTTGCAGGATCAGGTACTACAGGGGTTGTAGCTCTTAAACTAGGTCGCCGTTTCATAGGAGTAGAGCTTTTCTCGGAATACTGCATATTAGCAGAAGACCGACTTCGCAGCTACAAAGGGCATACAGAAACTTTGTTCTAGTATATTCTCGGCATTTTATTCAGTGAAGGTTTATTTTTGTAGTTAGAAGAGCAGGCTGCGCACCACTGAGAATAATTTCTGTTGGGCTCCATCGTATCCGTAAGGTTGGGGGGCACTGTTATGCTTGGACGAGTTCCAGCGAAGAGGCCTTACAAGGGCTCAGCGGCAGCGACTAACGGACTGGTTACGGGGCATAACAATTCCTCATCAGGTGATCTTGTCGCGTTCTCTGTGTGTGATGAACTCGCTCGGCTTTCTAAAGAGTGAAGACGCGACGGATTCAATCCAGCAAGTATTGCTACCTGATCCCTAAAACGATCGTCCCCCTCCCAAGCCTCTCAGCGAAGCTCACTTGGGAGGGGCCTTTTTGTCTATATGTTTCTTGGTGGGTGCCGGTTCGGCGGTCATAAAAGCAGGCTCTTGCACACCGGTACCACATGAACATTGCTCATCGGCAAGCAATCCCGATAGAATATCCGATACCATGACCGGTTCCGCCTGCTACTGTGATAGTTAGGTTCAGGGCCGGTCTTCACCTTATGCGGGCTCCTAACCGCGCATCGGTAAACACAGCACAGGCACCCCAGGAGAAAACCATGTCAGCCCAGCTTGAGAACGCACGCAACCTGTACCTGCGGGGTATCTGTGATGGCGAGATCGCAGAAGTGCACGCCAACTATATGGGCGAGAGCTACACGCAGCATTCGACCGGCGTGCGCGACGGCAAAAAAGGCTTCCAACAATTCTTCGAGGACTTCTTCAAACGCAACCCCAAGCGTGACATCCAGATTGTACGCGCCCTAGAGGACGGCGAGTTCGTGTTCCTGCACGTGCATCAGAACCTCAATGATGGGCAGGCGCAGTGGGTGACCGCCGATATTTTCCGTGCCGACGAGCAGGGGCGCATTATCGAACACTGGGATGTGATTGACGCCTACCCAACGGACGGCGCTCAGCCTGACCCTATCTTCGGCGACTTTGAGCTAGACCTCACCGCGCCCGCCGAAGACAACAAGAAAACGGTGCGCTTGTTCCTCACCGAGGTTATGCAAAATGGCGACTACGACCGCCTGAACAGCTACGTCAGTGAAGGGCTAATCCAGCATAACCAGAGCATCGGGCAGGGGAGCGGCGCATACCTGAACTATCTGCGTGACAATAACGTCCACTACGATTTTGTGTTCAACGTACTTTCACAAGGTGATTATGTGGTGGCGTATTCCCAAGCCGATATTGCCGGAGAAAAGTATGCGTTCTTCGATATTTTCCGTCTCAAAGAAGGCAAAATCGTGGAGCACTGGGATAACAAAGAAATTGTGCCGCCCCGTTCAGAGCTGGTGAACTGGGGTAAATTCTAGGCTCAGTTTACTGGTGTTAATATACGGCTGTGCATTATAGAAGATAAAGCTTTCTTTAAAGGTTAAAAGTTCGGCCCCGGTATAGTTATTACGAACCATTCCGGGGCCGAGCCTCATTATTTAAGTATTGCGCCCGGTATGAGATGCGTCCGGGCACACAGGGGAGAGGATTAGTCCTCAACACCAACCATGACGTTGGATGCCTTGATAATGGCGGTAGCGGGCTTGCCAACCTGCAGACCCAGCTCCTCAATAGCGGCGTTGGTGATCGAGGAAGAAACAATCAGACCGGGGGCGATCTCAATCTTCACGATGCCGTTGGTAGCGCCTTCGGTAATCTCAACAATGGTGCCAGCGAGCTGGTTACGGGCAGAAAGCTTCATGCTCGGTTCCTTTCCTAATAAAAAATGTCTCCTACATACTACACACCCTATCTTTTTATGCGCATGAGGGTACCCAATTATTAGGAATGTGAACATGCTGCGGCTCTTGGGTCACCGTAGTTGCAGCGTGTTGAAGGGCGGCTGAGGCAGCCATCTCAATCTTTTATTACTTTTCTGTATAAACTTTCAGTTAAATTTTGCGTATTTTTGTGAAACTACTGGTCAGAACCTTATAAATCCTGAAAAGTATCCTCGTCATGTGAGATGGTTAAAAAACCAACCGATAATTATTCAGCAGAAAGGATGCGACCCATGACTACCACGAAGGTTTCCGCATGCGTGTCCCTAGCTGTTGCTGGAATGGTGGCCTTGAGCGCTTGCGGCTCGAACAACTCCGGTGGCACGTCGAACGCGCCCTCATCGTCCGCCTCTTCTTCCGCATCAACACATTCTTCGGCTACCGCCTCCGGTGGCTCTGGCACCGTGAATGACGGCGGTACCAGCGGCGGCGGTACCTCCGGTGGCTCCGGTGCAGGCGCCAATGGTGGCGGCACTGTGAACTCCACCGCTGGCGGTGGTGCTGCAACGGAACAGGCCCCAGCCACTGGCTCACAGGGGGATAATGCCGCCGCTAACCCCAACAACCCTAACAACCCCAACGCTGGTGCAGCCGCGAACGGCAACGGCGGCGGTGCCCAGGCAGACCAGGGCGCTGGCGCTAACGCCGCCGATAACGGTGCCGCCGCACAGCAGCAAAGCGGCGCGCAGCAGAACGGTGCTGGCAACGCACAGGCTGGCGCTAATGGTCAGGCTGACAGCGGCGCACGCCACTATAATCTGACCCCTGGGCAGTACATCATCCACCGTGAAGGCTCCTGGGACTACGTGAATACCACCGGTTCAACGTACCATGTTGACGGTGACGGCAGCTGGAAGAGCACCGGGGAAGACGGCACCAGTGTGGTCGCGGCGGATGGTTCTTGGACTAAGAACTATATTGACGGACACACGGTAGCCCGGGTAGAGGCTGACGGAACCTACCGGGTCACCTACGACGGTAAGCTTTCCCCTGAGATACCTATTAACGCCGTCCCAGTGTCCCCCGGGAGCCTCCCCGACCCGAAGGCTGTGCCGGCAGTAACCCCGGTTAAGCCGACCAAGCCGGGCATGTAACCGCTTGAGAAACACTATTTCCGCAAGGTGATTCTCCGAAACGGGCGCGCACCCTCCACCGTGAAGGTGCGCGCCCCTCTTTGCCCACTCACGGTAGCCTCTAGAAGCGGTCAGGTGGCTCAAGAGCACGCCCGGCTGAGCGCACTGACTCCCCGGCCGTTATAGGTGTTGGCTTGCGAGCTAGCAGCCTTGCTGCCCCCGCCGGGGCGGGAATGTGACAGTTTGCGTTTGCCCTGAGATCTTGAACCCGCCACCGTACTACAGGTAGCGTGGATACAGGTACAACACCCACCTCAGGAGGCTTTATGCGCGAACGTCACCATATGCCGAACGATATTGCGGCGGCCCTGAAAAGCTCTGGTTTACGCGCCGACTATAACGCCCGCCCGGCGTACCAGCGCAACGACTATATCGGTTGGATCAACCGCGCCAAGACATCAGAAACGCGTATCAAACGCCTCGAACAAATGCTCACCGAGCTAGCGCAGGGCGGCATCTACATGGGCATGGAACATAAGGCCTCACGCAAATAGTCCGTATCCTGAAAAACGCAGCTTAAGGCGTATGACGCGCCCTCTAGGGGTAGGCGATACGCCTTTACCTGCATTATTCGGGCCAGCTGAGCACACTGGAAGTCTTGAACATGCGATTTAACAATATGAATTTTTCTGATGGTCACTATGTGCAGATACCCACTAGTTGGGATGCACAGGAATTTACCTACCGTTTTTTATCTGCAACCCCTCCGTGGGTTCGCACGATAATGCAGGTGCGTAACCGTGTTGTACAGAAAATAGGGTTTACAGTACAACCCGCATCGAAATCCAAGCAATTGGAGGTCGCGGTTGGTTCATCAGCGGGCCCCTTTACTTTTACTGAGGTCACTGATGAGCATGTCATTGGTGGCCATAAGGATAGGCATATAGAGTTCTCCTCAAAATTCGTGGTTACTGCTGCTGAGGAGGGCAGCACGTCTGCGCGTGGTGGGATTGAAACACACGCCCAGCCTCAATCGGCTGTAGGGAAGGTGTACCTGACATGTATCTGGCCTTTTCACAAGGCTCTAGTACCTTACATGCTGCGCCAAGTCGAAATAAAACCGTGAACGCAAAAGATTATGACCCTCGTATGGTTGATTTCTACGATGAAGACAACCCCGATGGGGCGGACCATGATTATTACCGTTCTCTAGCTCAGCGACGTAATGCCCAATAGGCAGTATCGGTATCTGCATCATAAATGTGCCACCATTAATGCGGAGGCTGATATGCGTACAACCGTGACTTTGGACGAAGAACTAGTTGCTAAAGCGGCTACACTCACCGGTATTGAAGAACATTCTGCTCTGGTGCGTGCTGCCTTGGAAACTTTGGTACGCGTCGAAAATGGGCGCCTGCTTGCTACATTAGGGGGTTCCGAACCCCAATCCCAGGCAGCTCCGCGGCACCAAGATAAATAAGTGCCTGTAAGGGAGGGCTCTTGAAAAAGCACCCGTAACACACAATAAAAGCGGATCCCCAAAACAGAGTGTTCGAGGATCCGCTTTTGCAGAACATAGAAGAAACTACTTCCTGCCGGTCACGCCTAAATAGACCGAGATGGCGAGCATCGCAGCAAGCACCGAGAGGGCCCAACGGATCCAGTCAATACCCGCAGTACGGGCAACTCCGAAGAACCCGGCCACCCACGTGCCCACAAAAGCCCCGACGGCCCCCAAAATAATGGTCCAGATAATAGAGATATTCTGCCTGCCGGGCATAAACACCCGCGCTAATGCGCCAATAATAGCGCCGGTAATAATCGATCCGATAATGGTACCCACGGTGCCTCCTCACGGGGTCAGGCGGCGCGAACCGGAAGATGCGCCGCAAACCTGGTGTTAATGAACGTTGTTATCGAGTATACGGGCACTGAGGGTATGGCGTCTTGCCCCGGCGGGGCACTGTGCGGGAGGCGAAGATTTTCGCGCGCAGCGTGGGAGGCAGAGACTAAAACACGCCATGCTCACGCTTATGCTTTAGTCTTGAGGCCACCGCCCCGTATCGGCGTGGGTGGCAACCATACGTGCGAATAGTTCCGGGTTCTCGGCACTCCACGCGTGATGCATTCCCGGCGCAACCCAGGTGCGCAGCTGCGGCAGGCACTTACGCAGCGGGTCGAAGGATCGGCGCACCGAGGGCGTATCGTGCTCGGCGGCAACCGCAAGCACCGGCCCGGTGAATGAGAACGGCTCGGCAGGCAGCGCCCGAACCCCAAGTTCCCGGAACAGTAAAGTGTTCGTGAGCGGTTGCGGGCTGCTGGCGGTTTGCACAAAAAGTTCCCGATCTTCCGCCGGAATGTTAAACGGGCGGGACTGCGCAATCCAGTACCAACGCCGGTGCCAGAGCGGAACCTGGGCGCCAATAACCATCCGCTCCCATCGGGTGTACCCCAAGAGCGGCGATCCGCTAATTGTGCATGTGTACGCTAGGGTGGGGTGGCGGCGAATCAGCTCAATCGCCACGAAACCGCCGAGTGAGAGGCCCACAATGTGCGCTCGCCCGCCGATACTGTGGGAACGAATGAGTGCAGCCATCCTGTCAGCGGCCTCGGCAATACCGGGCCATACTTCGTGTGTATTCCTGCCGTACCCGGGCAGGTCGGGGGTGAGCAGGTGGCGATCGGGCATGGCCTCAACCTGAAGGTCCCACGTCCAGCCCGCCATGTTCCCGCCATGCAGGAAAATAATCGTCTCACCCTGCCGGGGGCCGTGCTCCACAGGGTAATCTTTGCTGTTTCGCATCTTGGCAGTCATGGTCATTTCTCCTTACTAGGTGGGCTGAACCTGGTGATACTTTCGCGGGTTTGCTGAATCCAGGCAAGCTCCGCCTCTGTCTCAACAATTCCTTTGCGAAGGGTGGCGGCGCGCAGGGCGGATGCTAAGTCTTCCGCCGGGGCGTCAATAGTTTTGAGGGACTGCAGCTTACGTTCAATCTGTTTTTCACGCTCAGCCAGTAGCTGTACCACTTCGGTGTGGGTAAGGTTTGCGGCGAAAAATAGCCGCGCCATAAAAGGCTCTTTAAACCGCTCTTGCTCAAGGGGTGAGGTGAGCCAGTCTTCCAGCTCAGCCCGCCCGGTTGCGGTGAGTGAGTGAACCTTGCGGTTGGGTTTTCCCTCTTGATGTATTACTTTCGTTGTGATCGCCTTGTTGGCGGTGAGCTTATCGAGCGTGCGGTAGATTTGCGACTGGTCGGCATACCAGAAATGCGCCACAGTGTTACTAAACGCACGGTTGAGGTCGTAGCCGCTCATCGGCTGGATTGACAGTAGTCCAAGAATCGCATGTTTAAGTTCCATAATTATATACTCTCATGCATATATAGGACTATACAAGTATAACTTTTTGGGTGCGTGCTGTGTGAACAGAAACAGGCTGGGGTATAGGGTAGGGAAGCCGCGCGGCAACTTCTATGTTCTAAGCAGGTAATTTACCTGAACAAATCCCACACACTGAAAGTCGTGCGGCGGTAGATGGCCCCTTTCACGGAGCGCTTCGGGTTCTTCACAAACCCCATACCGCGCCTGCCATAACCAGGAATCACAGCTTTCTTCACGGCGCGTTTTGCCCGACCGGTGGTGCGGGCCTTAATCATTCGTTTCACACTGGGTTTACGCATACCAATTCTCATGGGTATAGCCTACGTCTGTTGTCGTAAAAATAGCCACTTGCTCTTTCGCTGCCCACCCCGGATGCGCTGACCTGCCGCGCGTCGTATGATGTGAGAACAATACCGTTCAATGCTGATTGGGATATAAGATGCCTGACCCCCGTGAAACCGCCCCTAACGAACGCATCGTTTTCACCGCAGAAGCCGATGCAGACCATATTGAGAAAAACCTGCGCCTCACCGAAGAACAGCTGAAACAGCCTAAAAACGCCGCCCTATATTTATCCTCAGTCACCGCCGTATATGACGCCCAAGCCGAGCCAAACCGCAACTGGGAATGCGTGTACCGTTACAGTGCGGGTGAGACTCTTGACGCTATTGCCACAGATATCGGTGTGACCAGGGAGCGCGTCCGGCAGATTATTAACGCCGCACACACGCATATTTCCGTTCCGCAGCTTAAAGTTGCGCGCCGCACCGTGAAAGAGCAGGAGCAGGAAGACCTGCGGCACATGGTGTACGAGTGGTCGGTGCATAACCCGGATAGGGCCGGGCAGGAGTGCGAAGAAGAATTTGGGCTCACCCGTCAGCAGGTTAAACGTATCCTCAAAGGCCGTGCGGCACTGCACTACCCGGTAGAGCCACGGGCGCAGGGAGACGAACAGAAAGAATGGCAGGATCAGCAGCTTATCGATTTGCTGCGGCAGTGGTGGCACGAGTGCACAGACCACCGGTCCATGTCGTTTAACGACTGGTCGGTGGCTCGCGGCGGCCCCACCCGTCAAACACCCATTATCCGTTTCGGCAAATGGTCACATGCCTTAGCTGCGGCGGGGCTGGGCGACGAGCGGAGCAGGCCCCGCAGGCGCCGCGGCAAGTACGGTGAAGCTGACCTGTGGGCGGCGCTGGTTCAGTTCGTGTCTACTCCCCGGCAGAAATACACCTACCTTGAATTTGAGGAGTATGCGCGCAGTGTCCCCGGTATGCCTTCAGCGGTGCTGGTGCGTAAATACCTCAATAAAAACTGGAATACGCAGGTAGAAATCGCCAAAACAATCATGCGCGGCAACTATGAGAGCTTACCGCCTGAGGTTATTGCTGCCGGGGTTGAGAACATCCGGCGGGAACGTAATTGGGAGCAGGAATACGCCCGCAGCAAAGACAGCGAGCAGGACTCCGTGCAGGTGGCCGTTGACGCCCTTAAGCAGTACATAGCGCATCATGGCAGCCGGGTTGTGAACGCCCGCTACGATGAGTGGGCGCATGGGCAGGGGCTGCCTTTGGGGGTTACGCTCACCAAGAAGAGCGGGCTCAAGTGGGCGGAGCTTGTGCAGCGCGCGGGTGGTACGTGCGGTACCCGCGCCCCGCGTGATCTGAGCCCGGACGAGGTGCAGGCCCGTAATGAGCGTGCGCTCGCAGGTATCCGGGAGTACCTGGAGCATGAGGCGGGTACCCCAACATATGACCGCTACATTGCGTGGGCGCAGCAGGCGGGGGAGGAATACCCGAAAGGAACCGCGCTTCACAGCTGGTTTGGCGGGTGGCGCAACGCCCTCCAGCAGGCCCGAAAGCCATCAGCTGGTACACAGCCGGAGACACCCGCCAGCTAGAGCCGCACCAGGCAAGAACCCGTGCTGTGGTGTCTTGCGCTGTAACTGACGTGTACGTGTTTAACACTTGGGCGCAGGTTCGCACCATAAAGGCCCCGCCAGAACCCTAGCTTCATGGGGTTTGGCGGGGCTTGTGCGCGGTGGCTGGGTGGGTCTTACATTACGACCAGCAATTTGCCGCGCGTGTGTTTGGTATCCACGTAGTCTTGCGCTTCGGCCAGCTCCTCCAGCGTGTACCGTTTCTCAATGACGGGGCGAAGGTTGCCGCGTTCAACGGCGGCGGTAATCCACTTCATTGCCTCAGCGGTTGCCTTGGTTGCCAGCAGGAACCCCACACGGCGGTTCGTGAAAAGGGACGTCAGTACTGCGGGAAGCCCATCGGGGGAGAGCGTCATCATGCGCCCGTGCGGTTTGAGGTAGTTGCGGTAGTATCCGGTGACCACGCCGCCGCAGTCAATAATCGCATCGAACGGGGTCACATTCGCGGCATCGGGCAGGTCTTCGTGGTCGTACACCTCAACAGCCCCCAGGTCGCGGCATAGGGCCATATTGTCTGAGGCGGATACGGTGCTTACCTCAACCCCCAAAATCTGCCCGATCTGCAGTGCCGCGTGCCCCACACCGCCGGTAGCGCCCACCACCAGTAGGCGCTGCCCGCGCTGAAGCTTCAGGTTTTTCCGCAGTACTTGCAGGGCCGCCAGGCTCACCAGCGGCAGGGCTGCGGCATCAATAACGTTGGGGATACGCGGTGCGTGGCAGATGCGTCCGGCCTTAAGCCTCACGTATTCGGCGGCGGTGCCGGTGGGTGCAGGTGCAATTGACCCTGAGAACCCCCACACGGTGTCCCCAATTTTGAAATCCATGACGCCGTGGCCCATGCCCACCACTTCACCGAGCACATCCACACCGGTGCCTTTGGGGAATCGCTTGCCGGTAAAAAGGCGCATCTGCCCGGAGCGTACGATCGCGTCGATGCGGTTCACGCTGAACGCCTGAACACGCACCAGCACTTCGCCCGGGCCGGGGGCGGGCACGGGAACCTGATTGATGGTGAGCACGTTAGACGCACCGTATTCGGTGTATTGTACAGCGCGCATGGTGGTTGGCAGGGTCATGGTTGCTCCATTTATTCTCTATTTTGGTGATGGCTCCATTCTAAAGGATGCGCACCCCGCCAGACCTGAATGACGCGGGACCCTCTCACAACAGAATTTACCGGTGCGCTGTGCCCGAAAAACCGGGGCCTGCATGCCCACCCGGTGTATTTGATACGGCCCGCACGGCACCGCCGTAATTCCCCTGTTGCCTGCGATAGGCTCTATCTGCCGGTAGCCACCGCCCCTACCGTCGTCTCTTGGTACCAAAAAAGTCACCTTCACGCGGTGAGGTCCGCCGAAAAGGTGACTTTCGGGTATGGGATGGGGAGAAACCCTATACTTTTTCGCCTTTCATGAGTGCCGTAAACGCCGCACTATCGAAGAAGATGGAGATGCCCGTCAGCTTGCCGTTGTGTATGGTCAAAAACTCGGGAACCTCGAATATTGCGGTGGCTCCTGCCGGGGTTTTCACGAAGTAGTCGGAGATGACCGCCGCCTGATCGCCGTCTATCACCAGGTGCTTCACGTCCACGTCAATGGTCATCGCCAGAAAATTACCGGCCCCATTGAGGTAGTCTTCCTTACCGAGGTCTTGGAGGGCGCTATTAAAACCGTAGGTCATGTCTTCGGCCAGGAAATCTTGCCAACCGCCCCGGTGGATGGCGGCGAAGTAGTCGCGGATGGTCTTCTCGGTGCTCATATGTGCCTCCTCGCGAGTAGTGTACTTCCGGTGCGGGTGCGCACCTCGCCCGATTAACTGTAACATAGCTGTAACAGATATTGAAGGGATGTGTGCATGATAGACACAGTTAAGCCGTTGCGGTCGGATGCGCAGCGCACAGCTGCCGCAATTTTGCAGGCGGCCGAACGGGTGCTGCGGCACGACCCCACCGCCTCACTGGAACAAATCGCCGCCGCCGCCGGGGTAACCCGCACCACGGTGCACCGCCGGTTCGCCAGCCGGCAGGTACTTATTGCCGCGCTGCAGGCGAGCGCGATTGAACACTTTTATGATGCTTTTGAGGCCGCCAGCCCGGAGACCGCGCCGCCGCCGGTGGCCCTGCACCGGCTCACGGTGAACGTGATGCGCACCAAATCTAACTGGGGGTACGCGCTGGGGATTCTCAGTGAGGACGACCCCGCCGTCATCACCAAGCGGCGTACTGTGCTGGCTCGCCTTGAAGTGCTGTTTCAACGCGCACAGCACGATGGCCTGATCGCGCCCGACGTAAACCTTGACTGGGCACAACGCATGTACCGTGCCATGGTTGATGAGGCTGTTAAAGACCTTGAATCCGCAGCCAGCCCGCAGGGGGTGGCGGACGCTAGAGCAAACGAAGCTGAGCTTGACCGCCTGGCCACCCTGATTCTGCGTACCCTGCTGAGTGGCATCGGCTAAGGCTGAGGTGAGGGCCCAGAAGAAGCAGAGAACGGGTCGTGGCTGGGGTCTTGGTTCCACAGGTATTCACACCGGTGGGCTTGCGCCTGTGCCTCGTCAATGCCTGCAATATCAGCGATAAACCCCAACGTCATGTCCATACCTGCTGAGACACCCGAGGAAGTATAGAACTTCCCCGAATGCGTCCACCGCGCCGTGCCCTGCCACAGCACGTGCGGGTTTGTGCCTCTCACCCAGTCAAAGGCGCGTTTATTCGTGGTGGCCTCTAGTTCATTCAGCAGGCCGGTGGCGGCCAGAAGCGCTGAACCGGTGCACACACTCAAACAGTATTCGCTCTGCTGAACCCACCGGGTGAGTGCCTCCACAAAATCAGTATCATGCACCAGGGTTCGAGTGCCCGCACCGCCGGGAATGAGCAGAACACCGCCTGGGTGCAGCTCACCCAGCGGCTCTGTTGCCACCGAGAAACCCTGGGTGCTGCGCACCGCCCCGCCCAAATGCGAGACATAGTGCAGCCGCGCGCCGGGTACACCGTGCAGGAACTCGACCGGTCCCATAAGATCAAGTGTTTCGTACCCGTCAAACAGCAGACAGTAAATATGCACGGCGGGTTTTTCGCCCCCACTCATGATGCTGGATCTGCTTCAGGCAGCTGCAGCCAGCACACTCCCGGCAGCTTATTCGCCAGCTGCGGCAAATACTTTTCAATGAACAGTACGGACCATTTCCCCGGCCCACGGGGGAGTTCAAATGTAACGTTATGTACAGACACCTGCTGTCCCAGCCAGGCCGACAGTAGCGGCTGCAGCTCGTTACGGTACACGCCCCAGGGCATGGGTGGGGTGCGGTACGTGTCTGTTTTCATCCACCCCTTCTCGCTCAGGGTGCGTTTTGAGAGGAAACGCCCAATGTAGTCGAACATGACGGTTGCGCCGGGGAACCTGCGGGCCATAGAGCGCATGAGGGAAGCGACTTCTGCTGTGGTGAAGTACATGAAAAGCCCTTGTGCCGCAATGAAGACCGGGCGCCCTTCGGGGACAGCGTCGAACCAGGTGGTATCTA
This sequence comes from Rothia sp. HSID18069, assembly GCF_003989155.1. Taxonomy (NCBI): domain Bacteria; kingdom Bacillati; phylum Actinomycetota; class Actinomycetes; order Micrococcales; family Micrococcaceae; genus Rothia; species Rothia sp. HSID18069. The sequence goes on from NZ_RBMG01000001.1 coordinate 318,368, forward strand.
GCGCGTTTCTCGCCACGTGCAGGTGCCGCTCATCGGGGGCTATGAACCGTTCCCTAATGTCAATGCCTGCGGGTAAATCCACGCTCACCCACAGGGTGCCGGGGGAGTCGATGCGGTACCGTTGGGTTTCCAAGCCCTCACCCAGGTTCACGATCACCGCATCCGGGTGCTCCTTCATGAAGCGGCTAATCTGCCTATCGAATAGCATGGAACGCACCCCGTGTGAGCCGTCTGCTTTGCCGAAATGAGCCTGGTAGTCGTAGTCAATAGCCCGGTAGATTTCTAGGCATTTGGGGTCGGTAATGCACCCGTCGGCTCGGGCGGCTTCGCGGGCACGATTGTGCAGGGTCCACAGCATCGTTTCGGGGATATCGGTCAGTTCGGGGTGCATGGCAGTGTCACTTTCTGAAGGAGCATATATTGCCGCAGCTGGTGGGAGCCTCATGTTTTATAGTAGCCGCCCGAGAAGGGGATGTGTATAGACGTATTTCACCTGTGGGAGCGCGCTAATCACTGCTGTGCGGTGCTGGGGCAGCATTAGAGACAACCTTAAACCTTCCTCAAAGGTTCATGAAAAACTGTATTTGAACTTAAAAGTTGGTGCTAGGTTTAAAAGGCATCCGAAAGTCACCGAAGATTGGAGCAATGATGCGTTACTTTCGTACCCGAGGTGCCCTTGCTGGAGCCAGCGCCCTTGCCTTAGTGGGGGCCACCGCCGTGCCACTGTCGCAGGCATTCGCTGAACCTCAACAGGCTGGCAGCACCCCATCCAGTCAGCAATCCACCCCTTCCGAACTGGAGCAGAAACCAAGTATCCAGAAAACCGAGGGCACACTCGACCCCCTCGCAGAGAAAAATACGATTAAGGTGCAAGGTACCGGGTTGGATAAGACCCTCACCGACGGGTATTACGCCGAAATGTGGGAAATCGACGCGCAGGGTCAACCGGTAGGCGAGAACATTGCTGAAGCATCCGATCAGCTGACCTTGGGGCAGCGGGGACAATTTGATGCCACGCTCACCGTACGCGGCTCCCGCGTAGACCCGCAGAAACACTACGCCGTGTTCATTGTTGACCATACGGGCCGTGGGGGATATATGGGGGTGCACGCCACGGCCCCTGTGAATATAAAACCCACCGACCCGACAAAACTACGTCCATGCTTCGAGACTTCACCCGAAACCCTCTACACACACCGGCAGGATAATGAGGTCACCATCCGCGGCAAATACTACTACCCGCCTAACTCGGATGCGAGCGTCGCCATTTCCCTTCGGGAAAAGCATGAGGACGGCGGCCCAGGCGATGAGGTAGCCACCGGTACCGTTGCCGCCAGCGAACTGAAGGACGGCACATTCACCTACAAGCTGCACGTGCCCGGAGAGAAAATTAAGGACAAAACCTACTACACGCTCGCGGTGGCAATGGACGGCGGCACCAAGGAACAGGGAGCCATTAAAGAACTCTATGGTCACGGCGGTTCCTTTGCCGTGATTACCGACGGAACGGTAAGCCGCAGCAGCCAGCATAACCAGGTGAAGGTGGCCGGTGGCGGGTTTAAGAACGTACAGCAGGGCACCGCCATGCACCTGCGGCTGCGCGAGTACAACATTGATGCGCAGAAACCTGCCGGGGATGCGCTGGCTGAAAAGCAGGTTACCGTCAACCCGCCCAACGGCAGCTTCGAGACTGACTTTGCGGTTCCTGCGGATAAGCTTCAGGCCGGGAAAAAGTATGTGATTGAGGCGAGTATTGACGACCAGGAGCAGTCCGAAGTCACGGAGTATATTACGGTGAACCCCTAGCGCCTCTTTACACGCGTATTGGGCCTAGTCGGGTAGGTTTTTTGAGGACGCAGTTTTCGGGTGGCCGTGGTGACGGCACGGTTTAATCAACACCCGGAAACTGCGTCCTATAGTGCGCGGAGGTGACACAGCCACCCCTAATAGTTATACAACTACCCGGCTGCCTTAAACATTATGGAAATAATTGTAAAAAACCTAGACCTTTACCTAAGAGTACGGCTATCTTAGAAATGTAATCACTAACCGACGAATGGAGCAGACCATGCGTTCTTTCCCCACCCGTTCCGTGCTCGCAGGAGCCTGCACTCTCGCACTGATTGGCGGCACGGCGGCTACTCTTTCGCCCGTGAATGCTGCACCTCCGGCGACCTCAAATACTGTCCAGGGCGGTTCAAGCTCTCTTCCGGGCAACAATAACAATAACGACAACGCCAATGACAACTCTGATAATGTTCAGCAGACAAAAATTACCTCTGTTGAGGGCGGCCCGCTGAACCCCATCACCGGGGAGAATACCCTAACAATCACCGGTGAAGGGATTGATCCGAACCAATCCTTCGAGAGCCTGCAGGCAGAAGTCTATGAGCTTGATGCTGACGGCGACCGCACGGGCAAGAACTTAGCTCAAGATGATGCGAAGCTTACCGTGACTGAAGATGGGCATTTCAGCGGCACCGCGAAAGTGAAAGGCAACTTCGACCCCCAGAAGCGTTACGCTGTGTTTGCTGTTATTTACTCCGGTCATGGCTATCACACTGTGGAGGCCCGGCAGGACCTTCCCGTGCAGCAGGTTGATGAGAAGAACGTTCACCCTTCGGTAACAGTGACCCCAGACTTCGCGTGGAATAACACTTTTTACCGTCACCTGAACACCAACACCCTTACGGTGCGCGGAACCCGCCAGGAAGGTGCCACCCGCCTCATAATACGGGTTGAAGCCCTGGACGAGAACGGTAAGGTCACTGAGACGTTGGTGACGAAGGACGCCTCAGCAGACCTGAATGGCGGTAACTTCACCACTAAGGTGCAGGTGCCCGGCTCGAAGATCGAAAGCGGTAAGCGTTACCAGGTGGTTGTTGAAACTGGCGCCAATGACTGGTCGCGCGCTGAAGTTGAGGACTTTCGCGGAGATACGGAATCTGAGGCTGTTGGCATTGTGGACGGCGCGCCCCTTAGCCGCAGCGCCGCCGAGAACCACCTGAAGGTTGCTGGCGGCGGCTTTGACCCTGCAACAGCGGCTCAGAACGGGTCCAAGGTTCGGCTGATTTTCGCCGAATACGACGTTGAGAATGACATCATCAGGGATGATGAGATCGTGAATACGACGGTTACCCCGAAGCCGAACGGTGACTTTGAGAGTGAACTGACTATTCCCGGTAATAAGCTGCAGGCGGGTAAGAAGTATGTGGTACGCGCATACCTTGAAGACGCGGACGGCCGAGTCTCAAGCGACATTACCCTCAAGACCCTGGTGCCCACCAAAGAATAATGTGGCACCAGCCAAGGGTAAAACGCCCTTATATTAAAGGTGCATTAATACCCAGCACGTAAGTGTTATAGTGCACGCGGCGCCCCGAAGAGAATAGGCTATTTCAGCCTAAAGATTTCTTTTCGGGGCGCCGCGTGTATGTTGTTAGAACGAAAACGCGCCCCACACCATCAGGGCAGCGCAGAGGAAGAACAGCATCCAATGCCCCAACATATAGTAGGTGCGGCGCTCAACCTTCACCGCCGCCAGCTGCACCAGCCACACCACGCCCCATGCGCCTAAATACGCCGCGATAAACAGCCCAATATCCCGTTTAGCGGGCAGCACATCGGTGAACGCTAAAAGCAGGGCAGCGACAGTGACCAGCAGCAGATCAACACTCACCAGCTGGAACACGCACATGGCCTGCGCCCAATGCCGGATTAGCTCCCCACGAGTGCTAGGGGTGCTGGCCGCAGCGTCAGCGGTGGGACGGTCCTCGGCGGGACGCAACGCCAGCGTCTCACGGGTTCCCACAAAAACGTGCGCGCCCACCGCCAACGCCATGAGCACCCCAGCAATGGCAAATGGTACTACCATGACGTTCCTCCTAGTGGCGCGGGGTGCGGAACGTAATGTAGTAGAACTGGTCGTCCCAGATGAGCTCGGTGCGTGCATCCTCAACGGTGCTGGGAATCAGCGCCTCAATCTCTGAGAGGTCGAAGGTGGCATCCTTGTACTCTTTGCGAGTGAAGATGCTCTTCTTGTACTGCGAATCGATGTAGTCGGAAGTTTCATCCGCGATCATAATTTTCGTGCCGGACTTTGCCACCCGAATCATTTCTTCGATCGCGCGTTTTTTATCACTAAAGAAGTTAATGCCGCCCACGTGCAGCACCACATCAAAGCTCTGATCGGCAAAGGGCAGATCCTCGGCGGCACAGTTCACCAGGTTCAGGTTCGCGCGCCCACCCCAGATTTTCTGGCATTTCTTGAGCATCCCGAGCGAAATATCGGCACCCGTCCAGTCGATTGCGCTCACCTCAATATCGTCGGGCAGGTAGCGCAAGTCGGTGCCGGTGCCGATTGAGACGTACAGCGCCGAGCAGCCGGGAAACCACTCTAGTTCTTTCATGAACTGACGGCGCATCTGCGCGATCTTATCGCCGTAGGACAGCCGCCCCAGCCACCGTTCGCCTAGGTCGTAGACGGTGGCCATGCGGTTGTAGAATTTCATGTATTTGGCGTTATCGCCCTGAACCTGCGCATCATCCAGGCACATCAGGATGCCGTTCTCTTCAACGGGCGGGTTAGTGCGGAATTCGGGCTTGAGCTTGTTCGTGAGGTTAGTGTTTGCCATTGCTTCTCCGCCTTAGATTAGTATGGCGAGCACATTTCTGAGCGTCGTGAGAGAGAAATATTACTCCTTATAAAACACTTATACCTGTTTTGGAATATACGCGTCAATATTTTTTATGTTTGAATACGAGAAACGGCCTATTGAACGCACTCTATTCAGAAGAGTTTTTGCATTAATGACGAGTAAAAAGCTTCTGAAGGCAAAAACTCTTCTCGATAGAAACCGCCAGTGATGGTGTCAAAAATATGTAGGTACTGTCCGGGTGTTTTTAGTGTTCTTTTTCAAGCACGAGGTTTACGTAGTCGCGTCGTACCAGCCGGGCAGAGCCGCCCGCCACCGCCATATCGTGCAGATGCTGTACAGCTACCGTATGTAGCGGCAGTTCTTGTGTGAGCGCAACTATATCGGCGGCATCGTACAGGGCGAAGCCGTACTTGGTGAATGGCAGGGTCTTCATAAAATCTTTTTCACAGAAGCTTAAACACACCCGCCCGCCGGCGGTAAGCACCCGGCACATTTCTGCGAGCAGCCAAGCCGGTTCCTCCCAGAAATACACCGTATTCACGCTCAACACCTTCGTGAAAATACCGTCTTCATACGGCAGATTCACGCCGTCATACAGCGCGTACTCAGCCAGCCCTTCTGCGATAAACACGTTATTGGCGGCGCGGGCCTGCTCATACATGAGCGGCGAAATTTCCACCCCATCATAGTGCAGGTTCTCTGCGAGGGAGAGAACATAATTGAGGAGCCCACCATTGCCCGGGCCCACCTCCAGGATGCGGTCATCTTCCTCAATGCCTAATGCGTTCAGGGCGCTCACAATCATGTGAAGATTCCCCAGGTTTAAAGAGTGTGCTAGCTCTTGACCGGTGTCACCCATGGGGCACTTAAGCTGGGAAGCAAGGGCCTTCGCCTGCTCGGCCGGGTTCTGGCGGGTACTAGACATAGTGCTCCTTTATAATAATCCAGGCGTGAAGATTTTTTATCATAGCACGGCCGCAGCTTGTGCCACCGCCAGGGTAGAGTTTTAGCGCCGAGAGGAGGTTTTATAGATGCGCCAGGCGCTATGAATCAGTGGAATCTGCAACGGTAGACGGCCGAAAGCCACAACACGTTTAAATGCTGACTCATGCCGCCAATCCCACGCCATTTGCACATTCGCCGGGAACACCGCCGTATACAGGGCAATGGCCGCGAGGGCACCCGCCCGGCGGGTTATTGGGACGGTCAGCAGCCCTGCAACACCAAGCTCAGCAACCCCCGAAGCATAGGTGTAGAACCGTGCCGAGCTCGGCAGGGCGCGCGGCACAATCCGATCAAAATGCTCAGGTTTTACAAAATGCAGAACACCCATGATCCCCAGAAAACAGGATGTCACCACCGGTGCTCGGGAGACGGGTGTGGAATCATCAGAAGTTTTCTTGAAAATACTCATACGGCATTCTCCCATATCCAGCCTATTCACAGCTATATAGGCGCACAAAATACGCCGTAAAACTCGCCGTTCTACGCTAAAATGTGCAAGGGGGCACCGTAACCGTTGCGGATTAGGCCGCTACCCGGTGCCGACGAAAGGAAAACCATGAAGAAGCTTATCGTTATTGCACTCATTGGCGCAGTTGCATTCGTGATCCTTAAGAAGAAGGGCTTCATCGGCGCCAACTAATTACGCTGTGAACATGCCAAGCCGGGCCCGCATCCACCCCACCGTTGGGGAAGGACGCGGGCCCGGCCTTTTGATGTGTGCGCCCCGTTTTTGGGCTACCCGTTAACGGTGGGCAGGTGGCCGCTCATGACGATCTTCCCCTGAGAATTGTCCCAGGTGAACGAAGCCTTATTGGTGTTGTGTGTGGCCAAAATCTGGTTGGCGGCGGTGCGCGAAATATTGGGTTTCCCATACAGGGGGTCGTAAGTGCCGGTTCCCAAGTACTCGCCGTAGTGGAACAGCATAATATGGTACGGGCCGTCGGTGCCGCCCTGGGCACCCACCATAATCCACGACAGCTCAACGTTCGCATCATAATTTGAGGTATCAGAGGAGGACGCAGCCCACGTGTAGCTGCCGCGCAGCTTCGACTTATTCTGCTCCAGCGCCTCCTGCCCGCTGGTGGGTGCTCCAGCTTTTGCCTTACCGCTGTTTGAGGACGAAGATGACGGCGAAGAACTGCTCTTATCTGGGCTCGCATACACAGTCACCGTGCTGGGGGTCGGTTCAGGAGTTGCGGTGACCGTCACCACCGACGGGGAAGACGAAGGTGACGCGCTGCTGCTGGTGGCCGCTGACGCTGCTGATGACGACGAGGAATGCGACACCTGAGCCGAGCTGCTGGAGGAAGAGCCGCTGCTTTTAGTGCTTTTCGACTCGGTGGAGGCACCAAACGGGTTGCCGCAGGCTGTGAGAGTAAGCGCCGCCACGGCGGCAGGGATAGTGATTTTTGTGACGGTTGGTCGCAAGGTTCAACTCCAATCAGGGGTAATAAATCGGTGTGCTCTTGTGCGGCGCGCCCCAGCCGCCGCCGGGGCCAGCGGACGGGGCGCACCCAAAGCTAAAAGGTGATGTGTTCGGTGCGGTTAAGGAACACCCCGTGCCCGGTAGTGTGATTCCAGCAGGTCACCCCGTTTTGTTCAGAGGCACAAACAAACGTACCCACGTGCAGCATCTGCCCGTATTGCAGGGTTTTTGTGGATGAACGGTTGCCCATGGCCCCATTCACACCGCCGGGGGCCGTGACCTGTGACGACCCGTCGGCTTTAAGCTGCAGCTGGAACGCGCGGCGCTGCACAGGTTTACCGGTCTTCGGGTCGATACCGGGGCTGTCTACCTTCTCCGTCCACTGGGATTCCTTGAGCATACACACCACCATCGAATCACCAGAGATCACATCGCACCCAATATTGCCGGTAGGGGTGAGGAACGAAACAGCACCGTGCTTATCGGTAGCCCAGCTTTGCACCCCCGTAGGAACACCTGTCGTACCGGCCTTCGCATGCGCCTGAGCGGGAACGTTCTGCACCACACGGTTACCGTTAGAGGAGCTGCCGCCACCATCGGCGGCCGGGATGGTCACCACAGTAGGAGGAGGCAAGGTGCTGGGCGTAATACTCGCGGGTTTTGGCTTGGTACTGCTGCTGGGGGAGGCATTATCCGTATCGGGCGCTGTTGCTGTTGCGGAAGCCGATGCGCTGGTACCCGCCCGCGGGTTCACGGACGCTCCGCTACTGCATCCTGCGAGGGCTGCTGCGGCTAGGGCACAGAGGATAAAAGTCTGATATGCGGTTGGCTTCATGAGGTGTTTCTCTGTTCTCGGCGTGGGGTCAAGACTATTAAATTTTCGGCTAGCCCGGGCACAGGGGGCTGGGGCCGGTACGGCGCACCTTCGTGCCCCTGCCAAACGTGCGCACCGTAGCCGCGTGAGCGTGCGCTTGCACGTTCGGTTCGCCGCCTGCGGGATACACATAGGATACCTGAACACTCACGTGAGAGAACCGGACGGTGACAGGAACCTCGGGTGCTTTCAGCGCAGCGGCGCCGATCTAAGGGCGACTGTGAATGGTGCCACGTGCAGCAGGTGCAGTCGCGGCACAGCAAGAAAGCCCGGGTCTTAACCGCATCGGACGGGCACATCCGTCACGGGTCCCACCTGCATTCTTGCGCTGGCCCCGGCACAGGGTGACAATTGATGCATGGCTAAAATTACTTTTCATGAAGAAACCCCCGTCAACACCATCGGCGAGCTGCCCGCAGTGGGCACCAAAGCTCCCGCGTTCGAGGTACTTGGGGCCGAGCTGAACACGATCACCGGCACCGATTTTGCGGGCAAGAACATTATTCTGAATATCTTCCCCTCCGTCGATACCGGCGTGTGCGCAACCTCCGTACGCACCTTCAATAAGGACGCTGCCGCACTAGACAATACTGTGGTGCTGTGCGTCTCGAACGACCTTCCGTTCGCCATTGGCCGCTTCTGCGCTGCTGAGGGGATCGAGAACGTTATTACCACCTCCGCATTCCGCTCATCTTTCGGGCGGGACTTCGGCGTAACCATGACCGACGGGCCGCTTGAGGCCCTGCTGGCGCGTGCCGTGGTAGTCGTAAACCCCGCCGGTGAGGTAGTGTACACCGAGCTCGTTCCCGAAATCACCAACGAACCCAATTACGAGGCTGCGCTCGCAGCTGTTAAGTAAACGCAGCTGAGCCTATCAGGCAGGCACCATGCTCGGTTTTCCGTGCCGTGGTGCCTGCTTTGTTATGCCGTCTGAAACTATTGCGCTGGTTCGCGTGGGCTCTCTTCTGCATGCTCACGCTCCGCGCAGCTGCGCGTCGGATCGTCGGCAACCAGCATATGCTGAGGCAGGGAACCGCGTTTCTTCGCCGCCACATAACGCCCCATCAGAAGCGCCATATACACTGCCATCGCCACCAGGAGCATAGACCCCGGGGCAATAATCAACGCCAGCACCGCCGCGATCACCGAGAAAAGCACCGTGAGCCTATCGGGGTTAGCGCGGTAAGCATCAAGGGCCAGCACCGTAAAGAGCGCGGTCATTACGAAATCGAATCCCTCAAGATGCGCCAGAAAACTCGACCCCAAGAAGAACCCGAGTGTGGAACTGAGGATAACGCTCACATGCATTCCCGCATGAACCCACAGGATGCGCGACCCTCTCAGAGTATGCCGTTCCGGCCCGCTATTGAGAGCAAAAGCCTCGTCAATGAGTGTGTAGACAGTGTAAAACTTGGCGAGAGAGCCGTGCACACGCTCGATAGGGTAGGACAGCCCATACATGAGGTGCCGTGAATTAATGAGCAGCGTCATGACCGCAACGGATACCAGCGAGGCACCCGCCGTCATCATCGTCAGCAATACAAACTCTACCGACCCGGCGAATAAAACTCCTGGAAGCAGGGGTGCAAGCCACCAGGGAAACCCCAGACTGTGTATCACAACACCGAGCCCAATTCCCACGAAAAACAGGCCCAGCATCACAAGGGATGCAACGCGCATTGCCTCACGAAATCCGCTCTCGCCAGCGCGGCGGAGCTCGACACTGTGGACGCTGCTTGTACGTAAAGCCTGCTCGCGTTCCTGCACCACCGGAATGCTGCTGGTTACCAGACCCGCAGAGGCGATAATATCGAGAACCTGTTCGTTGCTGGTTTGCTGCGGCGCGTCTCCAAGGCGGCGGCTGGGGTGTGAAGATCTTTCAGACATGCTATACCCCTAGAAAACCCAGTTAATGAGAATAACGCAGGTGGCGGTACCGGCGATCATGCTGTATACCATATTCTTCTTCCACAGGTGCACGAGCACCGTCACCACAAACCCGGCAAGGTAGGGAACCGCGGTGTGTGTGGATGAAAAGTCAATACGGCTTACCGCGTAGATCGCCAGAAGCGCTACGGCCCCGAGTGGAATCCAGTGGCTGAGCGCATCCAGCACCTCAGAACCTGCAAGGGCTTTTTTGAGACCAAAGGGGAGCACCCGCAGAACAAAGGTTACAGCCGCCGCCACCAGAACAGCGCTGATAATATAGCCGCTATCGATGTGGCCGTTAATCATGGGGGTTCTCCTGCGGGTCGTTGTGGTGAGTGAATGTGGGGCTTGGGGTTTTCACCTGATCTGATGTGCCGCCTTCGGCAGCCGTCACTGCTGTGTTATTCTCTGGGGCGGGTATCTGGTGTTCTGGTAGTGTTCCCCGTGATTTTGCGATGAAGAACCGTACTATCAGCAGGGCAGTGTAGGTTCCCATCGACACCAGAAGCATGGAACCGGGTGCCAGGATAATGCCTACCGTGCCGGAGATCAGCGTGAGAAGGGCCGTGACATTATCCCGTTGAGCGCGGTAAGCATCAATCGCGAGGATCGTAAACAGCGCCGTCATGGCGAAATCCATACCCTCAAGGTGGCTCAGAAACGATGCACCAATAAAGAATCCGGCGGTTGTTCCTACCACCCAGCTGATGTGCAGGAATGTACTCACCCATAGAATACGTGCGTGAGAGAGCGTATTCCGGTCGGGGCCGGTGTTGAGCGCGTAGGATTCATCGCAGAGTGTGTATATGGCGTAGAGCTTCGCCCAGAAACCCTTCACATTCTGCAGCGGGAAGGAAATACCGTACACCAGGTGGCGGGAGTTCACGAGCAGAGTTGTGAAGCCGATAGCACCTACACTGGCCCCGGTTGCGATCATTTCTACCACCAGGAACTCGACGGAACCGGCGTAAACGATGAGGGATATTGCGGGCGCAAGCCACCACGGTAAATGGTGAGCACTAATAATAACGCCCAAACCTAACCCCAACACCACGAAACTTGCAAGCACCACGCTGGATGCCCGTAAAGCCTGTTTGAAGCCGCTCTCGGTGGGGTTATGACCGATCGCGGCGTAATGTTCTGCGTCGCTTGTTTCCTTCGCGGTATCTTTCATGGTGCCTCTCAGCAAGAGTGAAAATAAGTCTTCGAATATCCTAGCGCAAGAGTATGCCCAGTGTGAGTTGGAGCTTTGCTGCCTTCGGGGTGTTTGCGAAAAATTCCGGTGGCGGCGGGTGCCAGCAGGGGAGTAGAATAGGGGACTAAATAAGAAAAACTTATGTCGCATTAGTTTTTCTAAAGATGATTTTTCGCCGCGTCGCCGCACCCCGCCACCGATCGGGGTGTTTGCCATGCGCGGGACCAACAAGGAAGAAAAATATGTCCCCCACATCCGAAGAAAAAGCGGCGAACAGCCCCGAAGAAACGGAGCTAAAACGCGGTCTTTCGGCGCGTCACCTACAGATGATCGCCATCGGCGGAGCCATCGGCACCGGCTTGTTCGTGGCCTCCGGCAAAACGATCTCTACCGCAGGACCTGGCGGAGCTATCGTCGCCTACGGGCTGATCGGCATTATGGTGCTGTTCCTCATGCAGTCTCTGGGTGAGATGGCAGCGCATCTGCCCGTCCCGGGTTCGTTTCAAACCTATGCAACCCGTTACGTTTCATCATCCTTTGGGTTCACCATGGGGTGGAATTACTGGTTTAACTGGGCGATTACCGTCGCGACCGAGCTCGTGGCGGTCGGTGAAGTGATGAAGTATTGGCTGCCGGAGACTCCCTCATGGGTGTGGGCAGGTACCTTCTTAGTTCTCTTGACGGGGCTGAACGCCCTGTCCGCCAAAGCCTATGGTGAAGGCGAATTCTGGCTCGCCACTATTAAAGTGGTCACCGTTATCGTGTTCTTAATCGCGGGTATCGCCATGATCTTCGGGATTCTTGGAGGGACATCGCCGGGTGTCTCAAACTGGACCACTGGTGACGCTCCTTTTGTGGGCGGCCCCGTCGCTATTTTCTCCATCTTCATGGTTGCCGGGTTCTCGTTCCAAGGCACCGAGATGATTGGTGTTGCCGCCGGGGAGTCCAAGAACCCCCGCCGCGATGTGCCGCGCGCGCTCACCAGCGTGTTCTGGCGCATCATGCTGTTTTACATTGGCGCCATGGTGATTATCGGGTTCCTCATCCCTTACGCCGACCCGAACCTGCTCACCGCAGCCGAAGGGGATATTAACATTTCTCCCTTCACCCTCATTTTCGAACGAGCCGGTATTGCCTTCGCTGCCGCAGCGATGAACGCAGTGATCCTTACCGCCGTGCTTTCCGCCGGTAACTCGGGGCTGTACGTTTCGGCCCGTATGCTGTTCTCTCTTGCGCAGGAAGGCAAAGCTCCCAAGATTTTCACCAAGGTGAATAAGGGGGGTGTGCCCATGCCCGCCCTCATGGCAACTTCCGCCGTAGGAGCCATCGGGTTCATTGCCTCCATTATTTCGCAGGAAGCGGCATACCTGTGGCTCGTTAACGTCTCGGGTCTTGCCGGGTTCATCACGTGGGTTGGCATTGCGGTGGCGCACTACAGGTTCCGCCGCGCCTACGTGCGGCAGGGGCATAGCCTTAACGACCTTCCCTACGTGGCCCCCTTCTTCCCGGTGGGTCCGATTATCGCGTTCATCATGTGCCTGCTGGTGATCGGCGGGCAGAACTATGAGGCGATTCTTGAAGGGAACTGGGCGGGCGTAATGAGCTCATATATTGGTCTGCCGGTGTTCATAGCGGTGTGGGTCATTCACGCTCTAGTAACCCGCGACCGCCTGATCCCGCTGGAGAAAGTGGACGTGGGCGGTATAGATTCTGCCACCATTAAAGCGCAGCAATAACCGCGTCACGAGAAAACCTGCCGGGGTGAGGTTTTCGCTGTGTACACATCGTATGGTGTGCTCATCGGCGAAAATTTCACCCCGGCAGATGTGTGTTTTATGACGCTGCGGAAGCACAATTAGGGCGCTCACCCTTCAGCGGGAGTGCTGTGTGCCGATTTCAGTAGAAAAGTAACGATCTTAGCCACAAAATCTAAATCTAAAGTATATCTTCATGGTACTGTGAAGAGGCGCATAACCAGCTATCGGGCTGGTGTGCGTTCACCGCATACAACTACATACACCCCAGGAAAGTACCATCATGAAGAAGAACACCTCCCCCTTTGTTATCGGAGCTGGCGCCGTTGCCGTTTTGAGCCTAACGGGGGCAGTCTTTGCGACGGGGGCATTGGCCGCCTCCACTCCGGACGAACAACCCTTACCCAACTACACGTGGGCCGTGCCGAGTGATGCTCCTACGCGTGACCCACTTCCAAGCTATGATCCTGGGGCTGCTGAGTCGCCGAGCGCTACACCGTCTGCATCATATACGTGGGCCGTGCCAAGTGATGCCCCCACGCGTGACCCGCTCCCGAGCTATAACCCCGAGGCTGCCGCTGCCGATACACCGAGTGAGCACGCTGAGGTGCACCCCACGGAGCAGCCCTAACGTCCTTTTGAAAGTGGCAGCCCCTGCTGGGGTTGCCCAGATCATACTCAGTGCACCTGCGCCGTTCAGCTGTGGCGGCGCAGGCCCGTTCAAGGCTGACTACCAGGCGGTGCGTGCCGTTACCTTCAGTAATAAGGCACGCACCGCTTTCCTGTATTCACGTGCCAAGGCGGTCGGTAAAAGTGGCGGGGGTACACAGTGAAGCGTATCCTGCATAAGCTGGAAATATGGATATTACGATTAAACGTATATATGAAGAAGTATCACCCGATGATGGTTACCGTGTGCTTGTAGACAGGCTATGGCCGCGCGGGGTTGCTAAGGATCGGGCTCACCTGAACGAATGGGCGAAGGATCTGGCTCCTTCTACCCAGGCGCGTATTGAGTTCGGGCATAATCCGGAACATTTTGAGGCATTCAAGCACCGCTATCGTGCGGAACTTGATGTGAACCCTGAAGCGCAGAGCCTCATGCGCAGCGTTGTTGCCAACGCCAAAGAAACCGGTGATATGCGCATTACCCTACTGTACGCAGCTAAAGATGAGCACTGTAACCACGCCATGATTTTATACAGTTACATGGCGGAGCACCTGCCAGATTTGACGAGGCTTGTCCCTTAGTCGCCCGCCCAGAGAACCTCACCTATAGAGGTTTTTGGGGCCACGGCCCGACGCGCCCAAGCAGGTGCACACCGCCTACCCACCGGCGGCAGTGTCGTTGGGCTGCCTTGGGCGGCTCGGAGGTACGTGGGTGGCCCCCTCAGGTCTGGAAAAGCTAAAGGCTCAGACTTTGAAGTTGCCGCCAGAGGACCCGAAGCTGCCTCCACCGCCGCTATCTTTGGTGTTTGGGAAAACCCACCGTCCGTCTTTATACTGTGCGGTAATCAAAGCTTCCTCTGTGGACGATTGCTTATTGCTGGGAAGGTCTACCGGAACTCCCCGGCGCACTACGAAACTACCCAGAGAAAAGATGTACTTAGCAGGCCAATTGTAGTTGTCCCCGTCCTGAGTTGGCTGAGCGGCGGTAAGAGCGAGTGCTATCTTAAACTCTTCATACCATGCGCCGTTCATCTTTCGTCTGGCTTCTTGGATTTCCTGTTTAAAGGTGTTAGTGTCTGCCTCATTGAAGGGGAGATGATCAAGCGGGCCAAGATCGCCGGTAACAAAAGCGTAGGTTAGCGCTGTAGTGAAGAAACCTATCGCGGAGTATAACCCAGCCACGCTGTGCTCATCCATATTTTCGGGTTTGATGGGCTTGGGTACATTCTGCGGGGGAGAGGTTCGCGTGGCTGGCTTATACTCGCCCGCAGAAGTGTCATAACTATTGAATTCCACTGCGCCCGAATAGTCACTGCGTTCGGAGGCTTTGGCTTTCGAATTATTATTTGCTGAAGATGCGCCATTAGAGTCATGAGTGCCCGCAGTATTGGCGGTTGTGAGGGACGCCGAACATGCCGTTAGCGCGGCGATGGAGCCTGTGCCCAGCGTGGTGAGTGCGGTGCGGCGGGTCATAGCGGAAGTCATGCTGGCGGTTTCCTCTCGAATCGGTGAAGGTCAGCATTTTCTATTGTATCGGTAAACACCTCATTTGCTGTCTAAAGAAGGTGTTTCTTCTGTTTTTTCTTACTTTTATACTGCTAGGATGTTAAAAACCCCGATATATGCTGTATATTTTGCAGGTGGCTGATCTTGTCACAGGCACAGTAGGGCCGTACCTGGTAGAGAGAAAACCGGAGCCTATAAACCTGGATGCGGTAGGGTAGAACCATGCCCGAAAACCTACGCCCTCAAGCCGCCCACACTCATGCGGCCATAGACACCGAACGGAAAATCGTGTACGTTTCAGCGGTTGCAATCCGTAACGAACGGGGGCTGGTACTGACCGTGCGTAAAACAGGCGCAAGCGGGTACATGATGCCCGGCGGCAAACCCGACCCCGGCGAAACCCCGCTTGGTGCTGCGGTACGTGAAGTCACCGAAGAACTCGGGTTCGCCCCTGACCCTGCCCGCATGGTGCACCTGGGGACATTTCAGGCACCCGCACTTAATGAAAACGGGTACACGGTTCGCGCCGAAACCTACGAGTACCTGCCGCACCCCAGCGAATATGAAGTGCTCGCCGCTCTCACCCCGCAAGCCGAAATCGCCGAACTGCGCTGGGTAGACCCCGCACAGAACCGGGATGCCACCCAAGCCCCGCTCAATATTGAATGCATCTTTCCGGTACTTTCTGCCCACCCGCGCTAAACGGGCGGGGCGGTTCAGCAGCAGGGAACCTCACCTGGTAACACGCCGTGAATATGGCACACCCCACCTGTCCCACTTGCGTGTGCCTCCCCAATGGCTGTAGCGTGCAATAGGTGTTTGCACTATATCCTGCGAGTGGACGGCGCACTGGAGCGCGCAGAAAGAAGAACAATGACGGAACAAACTAGTCAGCCTGAAAAATACAATATTGCTGTTTACTGTGGTGCCGGTTTCGGCAACGATCCACTATTCGTGGAACGCGCGCAGCAGATGGGTCGTGCCTGCGCCGAACGAGGTATTGGTGTGGTCTACGGCGGCGGCAGTACAGGTCTGATGGGAACCGTCGCGGGTGCAGCCCTGGATGCAGGCGGCAAAGTCTACGGCGTGGTCACCCACCAGCTCGTGGAGTGGGAGGGCGTGTACCCCGGGCAGACAACTCTCGACATTGTCGATACCATGCATCAGCGTAAGATCGCCATGATTAATAAGGCCGATGCGTTTGTTGCGATGCCCGGCGGCCCCGGAACCTTGGAAGAATTCTTTGAGGTGTTCAGCTGGCAGTTTTTGAAGATTCACGACAAGCCTGTGGCGCTGATGAACGTGAACGGGTACTGGACGAAACTTATTGAGGCTATGGAGTATATGTCAACCACTGAGCTGCTAAAGCCCGAATACTTGCAGCGGCTTATTGTGGTTGAAACCCCTGAAGAGCTCATGAAAGTGCTGGGTAAGTAGGCGGCATTAAACCCCCTATAGTGTGCACGCCCGTAGTCTGAGTGCCGCGGGCGTTTTTGCATGGGTATTTGCGTGAGCTAGTGTTTACCGCGCGCCCTGCTCAGAAGCGAAGAAAGCGGCAGAATATGCACAATAATCCATACGGGCGTGAGCGTCACCATGAGCATATAGAGAACCCGAATCAGGGACTCCATGTGAGGGTCTTCTGAGAGCATGCCCAGATAGATCGTCAACCCCAGTACCGCGCCGGTGGTGATCGTCAGATAGAGCAATGCCCACAGCACTTCGGAGCGGCTGGCGCGCCCGCGACCGAGCGTATAGAAGCGGTAAAACCGCCCCACCGCCTGAAGGAACGAGGCACCTTCTAACGCCTGTGCGGGTTCACGAACAGCGGCTAGCGCCTCCTGCTCATCATCAACGCCGATTTCGCGCAGGGCATCGGGGGTATCCTGGAGAAGAAAAACGGGTTCTTCTTTGTGACGGTGTGTGCGTGCCATACCTCTAGGGTACCCGACGACGTGTAAAGGACAACGATGACAAAGACCCTTCTCATTACCTATTTCGGCCCGTTTCCCGGCGTGAGCGTGAACCCGAGCGGGGTGACAGCGCAGCAGGTAGCTGATGTACTCGCCGACGAATCTGCGGTACAGGTTGTAACCCGTGAGATTCCGGTGAGCTATGCGGGGTCTTCAGAGGCTTTAGAGGAGATGCTGACCGATATTCGCCCGGATGCGGTGCTCAGCTTGGGCGTGGCAGTCGGGCGGGATAAGGTGAGCTTTGAGAGGGTTGCCATCAACCTGGACTCCGCCGATATTGAGGATAATGACGGTGTGGTGCGTGTGGATGAGGCGATTACCCCGGAGGGACGCGACGCGTATTTTTCGACCCTGCCAGTGCGGGCAAGCTATGAGCGTCTGCGCGGTGTGGAGCTACCGGTTGAGATTTCGTACACCGCCGGAACCTATGTGTGCAACCACGTATTTTATGAGGCACACCGTATTCTGGAACGCCAGGGGCGGCGGATTCCTGCGGGGTTTGTGCATATTCCCGCCACGCGAGTCGATCATGAGCCCTCTGACGCACAGACAACGCTCACTGCGCATGCCGATACCGGGGGAGTAGAGAGCGAATCGGTGCCGACTCTGCCTGAGGCAGTGGTTGCGCGCATCGTGGCGGAGCTGGTGCGCGATACCCTCAAGGTGATGTAGTCTCATTCATACCGTTGAACCGGGGAGACGAGTGAAAGCGGCGGTTATTAAAACGCGGTGCCCCCGATGAGAGATTCATCGGGGGCACCGCGCATATTAGCCTAGGGCACTGCTACTTGCGGTGCTTAAGGTAGTAGTCGATCAGGGATGCGGTCGAAGAATCCTGGCGTGCCAGAACCTCGCGGTCGCCTTTGATAGCGGGTACCAGATCGAGCGCCAGCTTCTTGCCGAGTTCGACGCCCCACTGGTCGAAGGAATCGATACCCCACACGATACCCTGCACAAAGGTGATGTGCTCATAGAGGGCAATCAGCTCGCCCAGCACGCGCGGGGTCAGGCGAGAAGCCATAATAGAGGTCGAAGGGCGGTTGCCGCTGAAGATACGGGCGTTTACCACATGCTCGGCGGTACCTTCGGCGCGTACCTCATCCTCGGTCTTGCCGAAAGCGAGCGCCTGAGTCTGTGCAAAGAAGTTTGCGAGGAAGAGTTCGTGCACATCCTGATCGCCATCCTTGGTGGGGTGCGCCGGGTTGGCGAAGGCCAGGAAGTCCGCAGGGATAAGGCGGGTGCCCTGGTGGATAAGCTGGTAGAAAGCGTGCTGACCGTTGGTGCCGGGCTCGCCCCAGAAAACCTCGCCCGTGGAGTAGTCCACGAAGGAACCGTCAGCCCGCACGGATTTACCGTTGGACTCCATGGTGAGCTGCTGCAGATAGGCGGGAAAACGGTGCAGGTACTGGTCGTAGGGTAGAACCGCGTGGGTTTCGGCACCCAAGAAGTTCACGTACCATACGTTAAGCAAGCCCATGAGTACGGGCACGTTCTTTTCAAAGGGCGCAGTGCGGAAGTGCTCGTCCATGGCGTGGAAGCCCGCGAGGAATTCTTCGAATACCTTCGGGCCGAAGACGATGGCCAGCGAGGTACCGATCGCCGAGTCTACGGAGTAGCGACCGCCTACCCAGTCCCAGAAGCCGAAGGCATTTTCGGGGTCAATGCCGAAGGCAGCAACCTTATCGAGCGCGGTTGAAACGGCGATAAAGTGCTTAGCCACGGCTTCTTCTGCGGTTTTTCCTTGCAGGGCGTTCGCCTCGCCAAGCGCGGTGAGCAGCCAGTCGCGTGCCACACGAGCGTTGGTCAGGGTTTCTAGGGTGCCGAAGGTCTTCGAAGCAACGATGAACAGGGT
Organism: Rothia sp. HSID18069; assembly: GCF_003989155.1. Classification (NCBI taxonomy): domain Bacteria; kingdom Bacillati; phylum Actinomycetota; class Actinomycetes; order Micrococcales; family Micrococcaceae; genus Rothia; species Rothia sp. HSID18069. Next base: position 337,209 of record NZ_RBMG01000001.1, read on the forward strand.
AGTTTCGGGGTCAAGATCAGAAACTTTTTCGGCAACATCGGTCGGGTCGATATTTGAGATGAACCGTGCGGAAATCCCGGCGTCGGCGTAAGGCTTAAGCGCCTCGTACACCATCACGGGACCAAGGTCAGAACCGCCAATACCAATATTTACCACGGTCTCGATGCGCTTGCCGCTCACGCCGGTCCACTCGCCCGAACGCACACGATCGGCAAAAGCGTACATCTTGTTCAGAACGGCGTGAACATCGCTATCGACATCCTGCCCATCAACAACGAGGGCGGGGGAGTAGCCTTTGGGGCGGCGCAGCGCGGTGTGCAGAACCGCGCGGTCCTCGGTCACGTTAATGTGTTCGCCAGTGAACATAGCATCGCGGCGTTCGGCGAGGTTCACCTCTTCGGCGAGTTTGAGCAAAAGCTGCACGGTCTCTTCGGTGATGAGGTTCTTCGAGAGGTCTACGTGCAGGTCTGCGGCATCAAAACTAAATTTCTGGGCGCGGGAAGGATCCTGCTCGAACCAGGCTCGCAAATTCGGAGTGAGCGATGCTTTGTGCTGGGTTAGTGCTGACCACGCGCTGGTGGTCGTCGGGTTCGTAATAGTCATGGTTTCTATTTTCCCTCTTCGGCTCGGTAATGTCACCCTAGATACCGGTTCTGTGCGGGAAGCTGAGGGTTGGCAGCATTATTGTTTTCTGGCGGTCTGCAAAGACCGTACGTGTTCCCTGCCCATCGCAGACAGGGGGCGCGTCTTGGAACAGGTAGGCGGCTCAGTTTGGTGGGGTGCCCCGGTGCGGGCGTAGAGTTGAGGGCATGAGCACTCAGAACAAGAAGCTGACAGCGCATGAGCCGCAGCAACCAGCGCATACCACCGTAACTGATGAAACCGCCTCACGCCGTACCCGTTACTTGGTTGTCTCCCGGTCGGGTGACACCTTGGTCGGCGCCGACGGAACCCTGCACTACCTCGATAGCCCGCCTGAAGACAGTCTTACGGACGTCAGTCTGGAACCTAAACTCATGAAACCTGAAGCACGGCACGCTATTGAGTACCGCGCTGTTTATGTTGAAGATGCAGATTTGGCGGCGCTCACCCAGGAGCTGGGCGCGCTGCCTGAAGGGTGTAGGGTGTCCACGGCGGGTTTCTGGTTCTACCCTGTGCACGCCGACCCGGCGGGGCGGGCCCGGTACGGTGCGGCGCTGGCGAAACGTGACTACCTGATTGAGATGGCATACTCCGCCTACACGGGAGAGTCAGCCCCGGTGGACCCCCACAAAGGGATACGCCTGACCGGTTCCGGGGAGATGGTGTTCCCGCGTATTGAGCCGGCGGTGATGGCACTTATTATGAGCGAGGATAATAGCCGCGTTCTATTAGCCAATAACAGGCTGTGGCCGCGCAACCGGTTCGCGCTGATTGCCGGGTTTGTGGATCCGGGGGAGAACCTGGAGCAGGCGGTGACCCGTGAAGTGTATGAAGAGACGGGGCTGGACGCTCTGCGCCTGGATTACCGGATGAGCGATATTTGGCCTTTTCCCCGTTCACTCATGGTCTGCTACCGGGTGACGGTTGATGCTTCCCAGCCGGTGACGCACTTAGACGGTGAGATTCACTCCGCCCGCTGGTTTACCGCACCCGAGCTGGCGCAGGCTATTGCGGAGCAGCGCACCGGTGAGCCGAAACTTGAGCTGCCCGGAACGAATGCGGTGGCCCGCCGCATGTTGGATGAGTGGCTGCAAGAGAAAGGCTTGTAAACGCCTTACAGGGTGCAGCAGGTATGTCAGCGTACCAATTATGGGTGAATGTTCATCTTCATCTACCCCACATAACAGCGGATTTTTACTGAGGCAGAAGAATGCTTGTGAGAGGGGGTAGAGCGGGCCGAAGAAGAATGTTGGGGGCATTCTTCTTCGGCCCTGGAACATGACGGAATAGGTGGTTGACTATTCCGTGGAATAAATATAGTGTGGGTATTTTTTATGCCGTGTAATATGCGGGATCCGGGTGTTATGATCTTTACCTCAACATATAAAACATGTAAAGAGTGAAGGTATTGTCACCACGGTGAGTATTAGCTTTAAATGTGAAGCTGTTTGAGGATATTTGCAATGATCTTCCCAAGCGTTTTTCCCGCATCCTGAGGGGAGTAAGATGGGCTGGAGCTGGGGCGCGGTTCTGGGGCGGGGCGAGATGCTGCTTGAGCTGGGGCAAGAGGGGCGAGGAGGACTGCTGAGATTCCCACAGCGACTGTTGCACGGCGAATAGTTTTCAGGGCGCTCATCTTAAGATCCTTCATGTTTTAGAGAATGTCTAAGGTGCTTACTTCTCGGTGAATCTTTACCGATTCGATATAAAAAATATAAAGCATAAAAACTTGGCTGAACAACAGGACTCAGGAAACTCCACGCTTTCTTTGAGGATTTGTGGGATAAACAGTTGATAGATAAAAATTTGACCCTTGAAAAACTGTGCACTAATTGAAAAGCTGCGCACTAAATGTCTTTATAGTCCGCAGGCAGAGGATACTTTCTCCTCATATTTGAACCAATACCTGCTGCTTGCGGTATGCGGGCCACTCGCTGCGGCAGGTGGTACACTGGACAGGCAAGCCCACCACTAGGGCGCGTTTGCCGTGCCCACACAGTGGCCCTGTACCGCGCATCCGTGGTGATGCACTCACACGGCGTGGCGGGCAGTACCGTACCCCTAGATTTAAGCGAGAAAAATTACGCATGTCTGAAAACACCGCTTCGCGCCCTGATTTGCGCAACGTGGCGATCGTGGCACACGTTGACCACGGCAAAACCACCATCGTGGATGCGATGCTCAAGCAGACCCACGCGTTCTCGGCGCACGCAGACGTCGAAGACCGCGTGATGGACTCCGGCGACCTTGAAAAGGAAAAAGGCATTACCATCCTCGCGAAGAACACCACCGTGTTCTACGATGGACCCTCCGCGAACGGTGAAACCATCACCATCAACGTGATCGATACCCCCGGGCACGCCGACTTCGGCGGCGAAGTCGAACGCGGCCTGTCTATGGTCGATGGCGTGGTGCTGCTCGTGGACGCCTCCGAAGGTCCGCTGCCGCAGACCCGCTTCGTGCTGCGCAAGGCACTCGCCGCGAAGCTGCCCGTCATTTTGGTGGTGAACAAGGTGGACCGCCCGGATGCGCGCATCGACGAGGTCGTCAGCGAAACCATGGATCTGCTGCTCGGCTTGGCATCGGATCTGTCCGAGGAGGTGCCCGACCTTGACCTCGACAGCGTGCTGGATGTGCCGGTTGTCTACGCCTCCGGCAAGGCTGGCGCCGCATCGCTGAACCAGCCCGCCGACGGCGCCCTGCCCGATAATGACGATTTGGAACCTCTGTTTAAGACCATTATCGAGCATGTGCCCGCCCCCACCTACAACCCTGATGAGGTGCTGCAGGCGCATGTGACCAACCTTGACTCTTCGCCGTTCCTGGGCCGTCTGGCGCTCGTGCGTATCTTCAACGGCACCCTCAAGAAGGGGCAGACCGTCGCCTGGGCACGCCAAGACGGCAATATTAAAAACGTGCGTATCTCCGAGCTGCTGGCCACCAAGGCGCTCGAACGTGTTCCCGCCGAAGAAGCAGGCCCCGGCGAAATCGTGGCGGTCGCCGGTATCGAAGACATTACCATTGGCGAAACCCTGACCGACGCCGAAAACCCCAAGCCGCTGCCGCTTATTAAGGTGGACGACCCGGCGATCTCCATGACCATCGGTATTAACACCTCTCCGATGGCGGGCCGCGTCAAGGGTGCGAAGGTGACCGCACGCCAGGTCAAGGACCGTCTTGACCGTGAACTTATCGGTAACGTCTCCATTAAGGTTCTGCCCACCCAGCGCCCGGATGCTTGGGAAGTTCAGGGCCGCGGCGAGCTCGCCCTCGCTATTTTGGTGGAGCAGATGCGCCGCGAAGGCTTTGAACTGACCGTGGGTAAACCGCAGGTAGTCACCAAAACCATCGACGGCAAACTGTACGAACCGATGGAACACATGATTATTGATGTGCCCGAAGAGCACCTGGGTGCCGTAACCCAGCTGATGGCGGCGCGTAAGGGGCGCATGGAGAACATGTCGAACCACGGCACCGGCTGGGTGCGCATGGAATTCGCGGTACCCGCGCGCGGCCTGATCGGCTTCCGCACCCAGTTCCTCACCGAAACCCGCGGCGCCGGTATCTCGTCGTCGTACTCGATCGACCCCGAACCCTGGGCTGGCGATATTGAGTACCGCACCAACGGCTCAATGATCGCCGACCGTGCCGGTGTGGTTACCCCTTACGCCATGATTAACCTGCAGGAACGCGGCACCTTCTTCGTGGAACCGACCTCCGAAGTATACGAGGGCATGGTCGTGGGCATGAACTCCCGTGCGGACGATATGGAAGTGAATATCACCAAAGAAAAGAAGCTGACCAATATGCGTTCCTCCACCGCAGACAGCTTCGAGAACCTGACCCCGCCCAAGAAGCTCACGCTGGAAGAATGCCTCGAATTCGCCCGCGAAGACGAATGCGTGGAGGTCACTCCCGAAGCTATTCGCATCCGCAAGGTTATTCTGGATGCGAACGAGCGAGTGCGTGAATTCCGCCGCCGTGCCCGCGCCAACTAGGGCACACGAGCATCACACACCCCGCGCACCGTAAGGCTCGCGCACCGGGTGGGGGTGCACCCACACTACTGCAGGTGTGGATGCGCCCCCACCCGACTTTTTAAAAATACCGCCCATATGAAGACAGGTGGGGATAGAATATAGTGAACGCTAAGTTGAAGGAGGCGGCGAGCACGGTTATGTCTGAGGCTACCCCAAGTTACCCCCAGCAGGGCACCAGAGTGGTGTCTGCATCTAAACGTAATCTGCTACCGAACGGGCGCCTCATTAAAGACGGTGTGCTACTGTTCGTACACGCCCACCCGGATGATGAGACCTCCTCAACGGGCGCAACAATGGCTGCCTACGCCCGTGAAGGCGCCAAAGTACACCTGCTCACTCTTACCCGCGGAGAAATGGGTGAGGTCATCCCCGAAGACCTGAAACACCTGCAGGTTGGTGACCCCGAATGCGCCGATAACGGGGAAGCACTGGGAGAATACCGCACCGGCGAACTCGTCGCCGCATCCCGCACCCTGGGCGTTGCCAGCCGTTTCTACCTGGGCCAAGCACCCGCCACCGCCACAGGCACACGAAAAATTTACCGCGACTCCGGCATGGTGTGGGGCGAAGACGGCAAACCAGCCCCCAACCCCAAGGCCAGCAGCGACTCGCTCACCGCAGAACCCATAGAGCCACAGGCACAGGCCATAGCGAACGCAATCCGCTCCATTAAACCCGACGCCCTCATTACCTACGATGCCGACGGCGGGTACGGGCACCCCGACCATGTGCGCACCCACCGAGCAGTCATGCAGGCACTCTCACTTCTCAAAAGCAGCCAGAAACCGGTGCTGGTGTGGGGCATAGAAGGGGAATTTGACGAAACAGATAAACGCACCCAGGCGGCGATCTACGGCTCCACCACCGCTAAACGTAAAGCAATGCGCGAATACGGTACCCAAATTGTGGTGACCGGTGATGACACCTTTGAATACTCAAACGGTGTGGAACAGAAAATATCGGGGGTAGAAACATACCGACTATTGGCGGGGGACGCGAATATTGAAGTCCCCAGCGGCCACGAACCCGCCGGAATAATAAGCACCTCCTTCACGAGTATCCTGCTGGGCATTATGGCAGCCCTGGGCGGTTCCATCTACCATGCCTGGATACAGTATGCGGGTGACACCCCCATCCCGGTGGGCCTGGGCCTAGGGTACCTGACGGTATTCTTCGCCTCCCTGTGGGGCGCCACCATGATGCGCCGCCCAGTGGCCGCACCCATCCTGGCAGCAGCCGTGTTTATTACCATCTTCGCGTTTGCCTACGCCCGGCCGGAAGCGCCGTTTGTGCTCGTGAACCCCACCGCCGGTGCCGCAATCGGCATAGTGGGCACCTGCTGGCTGATGGGCGCACCCATTATTGCCATGCTCGCCGCCCCCGTTGCGGTACGCTCCCTGCGCAATGAAAAGCAGCAGCTACGCGAGCATAAAAGCGCACCCAGTTTTTCGCAGCCTCACAAACGCTAACACCGAGTGAGCTATATATGGACCGCGTGAGTGACGCTGCGACATAAAAACACGCCCAAAAACTATGTGGCGAACTTAACTTTATTTTCTTATTCTGCTAAATTTAAGGCTCTGACTAGGGAGAACGCTAGAATTTTGCAGGACAGCCTAGCCTAAAAAATAGGGTATTTTACCTCTCAAACACCTGTTCACTGCGCCACGAAAATATTGTAAAAACGCCGTAGCGAGATAGACTTATACACAGGCTTTCGGGCGGATACCCCATGCCCCAGCGCCAACACACCCCACACCCCACCAACATTGGGGCAGTGGGCGCTGAAACCGGTTCAAGAAAGGCACCCATGACTTACGTAATTGCACTGCCCTGCGTAGACGTGAAGGACCGCGCCTGCGTAGAGGAATGCCCCGTAGATTGCATCTACGAAGGCGACCGCACCCTGTACATCCACCCCGACGAATGCGTGGACTGCGGCGCCTGCGAACCCGTATGCCCCGTCGAAGCCATCTACTACGAAGACGACGTACCCGAAGAATGGTCCGAATACATTACCGCCAACGCCGAATTCTTCGACGACCTCGGCTCACCCGGCGGTGCCGCCAAAATGGGCCCCACCGGCAAAGACGTTCCCTTCATTGCGGCACTACCGCCGCAAGGAGAATAGCCTCCACACAGCGGACACACCCGCACACCGGGAAACAACCGGCCCGCACTTTCTGAACTACAACTTTCTCAATGGTGGCCTACAAAACACCGAAGCCCCCGCACCCGCATCTTATACGGTGGGAACGGGGGCTTCACCCGTACCCCAAGGCCCGCCCACGCGATACAATAGCTACGCCCCCACCACAGAGTTACAGGCCACCCCGCCGGTGAAGGAGAACCATGCGCACATACGGCATAGACCTACCCGAATACCCCTGGGAGGCGCTCGCCCCCTACCGCGCTATCGCGGCTGAACACCCCGGCGGAACCGTAGACCTCTCCATCGGCACCCCGGTTGATAGCACCCCCCAGCTCATTCAAGATGCGCTCGCCGCAGGCGCAAACGCCCACGGCTACCCGACCACGCACGGCACCCTCGAACTGCGGCAGGCGATCGTGGACTGGTTCGCCCGCCGCCGCAACGTGCACGGGCTCAGCACCGACCAAGTGATGCCCACCGTCGGCTCAAAAGAACTCGTGGCGTGGCTGCCGTTCCTGCTGGGACTGGGCCCACACCCCGAAACGGGGGAGCGTGACGTGGTAGTGTACCCCCGTGCAGCCTACCCCACCTACGAGATTGGGGCGCGCCTGGCCGGGGCCGACCATTATGCCGCCGACAGCCTTACTGAACTGCCCGAAGACGTGAAACGGCGGGTACGGCTGGTGTGGGTGAACTCGCCCGCTAACCCTAACGGTGTGGTGCGCGGTATTGAGCAGCTGCGTGAACTCGTTCGTCAAGCCCGCGACATTGGTGCCGTAGTAGCCAGCGACGAATGCTATGCGGAACTTGGCTGGGGAGAATGGGACACGGCGCGCGGCGGTAAACCCGTGCCTTCCATCCTTGATGAACGCGTCTGCGCTGGGGACTTCACCGGGCTATTCGCCGCTTACTCGCTCTCGAAACAGTCGAACCTGGCGGGATACCGTGCCGCGTTTATCGCCGGGGATGCGCAGATCATGCCGAACATTATTAACACCCGTAAACACGCGGGAATGATCGTACCCGCACCGGTGCAGTCCGCCATGATCGCGGCCCTCACCGATGATGCGCATGTGGCCGCGCAGAAAGACATATACCGTGCCCGCCGTGAAATCCTCGTGGAGGCAATTACCGCCGCAGGCGGGACAATCGAAGGCTCCGAAGCGGGCCTGTACCTGTGGACCACGTTCGGTGAGAGCACCTGGGAATCGATCGAGCGGCTGGCGAAACTGGGTATTGTGGCCGGCCCCGGAGTGTTCTACGGAGAGGGCTGCGACGGCTATGTGCGCATCGCCCTCACCGCCTCGGATGCGGCAGTCGCTGCTGCCGCAGAACGCCTCAAAGGCAGCGTCGCATAGCCCGTGCCCTTCCCTGCGGGGTAATACCAGTCCCATAGCAGCGTGAGGAGAGCAGCCTCCGCCGCTGGCGCCAAGGACGCACAAATAAGCAAACGCCCGGAACCTCCAATGCGGGAGGAACCGGGCGTTTCTAGTCGCGTACCCTAAACCGTGCTGTACGCTACTTGCGTTTGCCAGGCAGCACGAACATCTGCTGCGTGGGCGGGTTCGGGGTATCCACCTCGCCGGGCAGGTGGTGCATTTTCTTCGGCGTCACAGAGGTACGTGACGAGAGGAACCCGCCCAGCCACGTGGCGAACGTAGTCAGCGAGAAATTCACCGCAATAAACAGTACTGCCGCCAGCAGCAGGGTCTGCAGAATATTGCCGTCACCCGAGCCGATGCGCCGAGCAGATGCCAGCAGTTCGGGGTACGAAATAATGTACCCGAGCGCAGTGTCCTTGAGAATCACCACGAACTGGCTGAGCATGGAGGGCATCATGGCGTTAAACGCCTGCGGCATGAGGATGGTGCGCAGAGTCTGGCCCGGGGTCAAACCGATTGCCAGGCCTGCCTCACCCTGACCGCGCGGCAGCTGCTTAACGCCCGAACGCAGCAGTTCGGCAATCACCGAACCGTTATAGAGGGTCAAGCCGATAACCACGGCAAAGAACGGCAGCTGCGCGGGGTTAATCCAGCTGAACCGGCTCAGGAACAGCCAGAAGAAAATCATCATCATCAGCACCGGAACGGCGCGGAAAAACTCTACCACCACGGTACCGAACCAGCGCATTGGCCGGTTCTGCGCCAGGCGCGCCATGCCGAACAGCACACCAAATACGACGGAAGTCACTACCGAAATACCCGCCGCCTGCAAAGTCGCCAGAAGCCCCGGCAGATAGTACGAGCCCCACGCTTTTGCGGTGAACAGATCAGTCCACTTCTCAGCCTCCAGCTGGCCTTTAGCGCCCATCACCGAAAGCACATACGCCATAAACGCAGCCAGAAGCACGATCGCGCCAATATTGAACCAGCGGGTCATCGCCTTCGCACGGGGGCCGGGGGTGTCAAACAGCACGCTGGTGCTGGTATCGAGTTTAGAATTCAGAAGTTTCATCGCTTCACCGCCAGTTTACGTGAGGACCAGGTGGTTAGTACGCCCAGGGGCACAACAATCACCACGAACCCCAAAGCGAACATGAGGAAGATGGCCAGCACCATATTCGGGTCGAACTCAATCATGGTTTTCATTAACCCGGAGGACTCTGCGACCGAGGCGACCGAAGCAACCGTCGTATTTTTCGCCAGGGCGATCAGCGTATTACCCAGCGGAGTAATAGAACCGCGCAGCGCCTGCGGGAAAATCACGTGCCGGGCGGTGGGGAAAAACCCCAAGCCAATAGCACGCGCCGCCTCCGCCTGCCCCGTGGGAACCGTATTCACACCCGAACGGATAGCCTCACACACAAAAGAAGCGTGGTAGATCGAGAGCACAATCACCGCGTAGACAAAGAAGTTCGTCTCAAAACTCGTTGAAAACGAGAGCTGAAACTGCGTCCACACACCAAGCAGGGCGAGGGTCATCAGAATAGTCAGCGGCGTATTACGCACCGCATTTACGTAGGCGGCGCCCACAAAACGTAGGGACGGTACGGGACTAATGCGCATGAGCGCCAGCACGGAGCCGAGCACGAAAGACCCGATAGCGGCCCAGAAGGTCAGTTGCACATTGACCCAGAACGCGCCCACCACATCGTATTTGGCGAGGAGGGCGCCGAGTTGGTCAAAGAATGACATCGTTTACCTCTCGGTCAGGCATTAGGCGCAGCTGGCGCCAGGATGCGGTGGGTTATTGTTGGAGTTATAGGTGTAGCCGGTGCCTTCAGTATTTTTCTCCACCAGCCGCTGCCAGGTGCCGTCCGCGACCATCTCATTAATGGCCTTATTGACGGCCTCACACTTATCGGTACCCTTGGGAAGGCCCACACCGTACTTTTCGGTGGTGAACGTTTGACCCACCAGCTTGAGCTTGCCCTTATTCGCCTTAGTGGCGGCAAGCCCGGCAAGAATAATGTCATCGGTGGTCACCGCATCCACCACGCCGCCGTTGAGTGCGACCACACAGTCCGAGTAGCTGTTCTGATTGACCAGGTTCACGTTTTTAGCGAACTTGTCCTGGATTTTTTTGGCGCTGGTTGAACCGGTCACCGAGCACAGGTTCTTACCGTTGAGACTGTCGGGGCCGGTAATATTCGTCTCATCGGAGCGTACCAGCAGATCCTGCCCCGCCACGTAGTAGGGGCCCGCGAAGTCAATGCTCTTCTTACGGCTATCACTAATGGAATAGGTGGCCACAATCATGTCCACCTGGCCGTTGGAGAGCATATTCTCACGGTTGGCGCTGGGGGACTCTACGAATTCGATCTGCTCTTCCGAGTAGCCGAGCTTACCCGCAATATACTTCGCAATATCCACGTCGAAGCCGGTGAATTCCCTGCCGTCCTGGTAGCCTAAGCCCGGCTGGTCGTATTTAATGCCAATCCGGATCTTCGGCTTAGCATCTGCGGCGCTGGAACAGCCGGTGAGGGCGAACCCGAGGGCGAGCGCGGCGGCGGTTCCGGCAGCAAAGAACTTAGCTGCGGCGCGGTTAATGAACGATTTTTTCATGGCGCGCTCCTAATGGTCGATGATCTTGGAGAGGAAGTCGCGGGCGCGTTCGCTCTTGGGCTTGGTGAAGAAGTCATCCGGGGTGGCCTCTTCAACAATCTCGCCGTCCGCGAGGAAGACGATGCGGTCGGCCGCCTTGCGGGCGAATCCCATCTCGTGGGTTACGACGATCATGGTCATGCCGTCGCGGGCGAGGGAGACCATGGTGTCGAGTACTTCATTCACCATTTCGGGGTCGAGCGCACTGGTGGGCTCATCAAACAGCATGACTTTGGGTTTCATGGCGAGCGCGCGGGCAATGGCCACACGCTGCTGCTGGCCGCCTGAGAGCTGGGCCGGCATTTTTTCGGCCTGGGATTCCACGCCCACTTTCGCCAGCAGTTTCATGGCTTCCGCCTCGGCTTCAGCCTTGGGGAGTTTGCGGATTTTGCGGGGGCCAAGGGTGACGTTGTCGAGGATGGTTTTGTGGGCGAAAAGGTTGAAGGATTGGAAGACCATGCCCACTTCGGCGCGGAGTTTAGCGAGGTCGCGGCCTTCTTGGGGGAGGTCTTTACCGTCGATAGTGATGGTTCCGCTGGAGGTTGTTTCGAGGCGGTTAATGGTTCGGCACAGGGTTGATTTGCCGGAGCCGGAAGGGCCGAGCAGGATAATGACTTCGCCCTTATTGACGGAGAGGTTAATGTTTTTGAGCACATGGTTTTGCCCGTAGTACTTATTGACGTCGTGAATACGCACGAGTGGGGCTTCGCTCATAGGGTTCTCCTTTACACACGGTGGGGCTATGCCCAACAGATACGACGCGGCGCGTGGGCTGTGAGCCGGAAGAATCACGCGCATCACGGTAGTAACCTAGCTTACGCCGGGGATGTAACAGGAATGTTAAAGATTCGGTAATCGGTGTAAATATTCCGGTTTTTAAGGTATTGGGTGGGGCGTATTCCCGCGAAAACTCAAGGAAACCAAAATTGAGTTGAATATATCACAGAAGCGGGTTGTGCGGGGTGTTCGGGGGTCAGATGCTCGGTGAATCCCGTATTTTCAGGGGATTTGGTGAATGCGGCGGGGTGGGGCAGTGGGGGAGCGCGGGTGCGGCGGCCCTGTTTGTGTAAAAACCCTGCCGGTAAATCGCACATAAACCCACCCAAAGCAACGCATAGTCACGAGAGGTGTGGGCAGGGCTTTTCACCCCGTAAACGCAGAAACGCGCCCCAGCAGGCGGGTGCCTGCTGGGGCGCGCATAGCGGGGCACTGTAAGCCCCTATTGGCTATTGTTCTTCATACCCGTTCGGGTTGTTCTTCTGCCAGTTCCAGTGATCGCGCACCATCGTGTCAATATCCCGGGATGCGCTCCACCCCAAATCAGCCAGTGCCGAGGACGGGTCGGCGTAAGAGACAGCAACATCGCCGGGGCGGCGCGCCACAATCTTATAGGGCAGCTCCTTACCGCAGGCTTTCTCGAAGGCGTGCAGCACCTCAAGCACCGAATAGCCGTTGCCGGTGCCCAGGTTCCAAGTGTGCAGCCCGCCGTGCTCGGTAATGTAATCCACCGCCTTGAGGTGGCCATCGGCAAGGTCAACCACGTGAATGTAATCGCGTACACCGGTGCCGTCCACAGTGGGGTAGTCGTTGCCGAATACGTTCAGGTGCTCGCGGCGGCCCACCGCCACCTGGGCAATAAACGGCACCAGGTTATTCGGGATTCCTGACGGGTCTTCACCGATACGCCCGGACTCGTGCGCGCCCACGGGGTTGAAATAACGCAGCAGCGCAATATTCCAGCGGTCATCGGAGGCCGCCAGGTCCACGAGCATATCCTCAATATGTTCCTTGGTGCGCCCGTAACAGGACTGTGCGTCCATGTTCAGCTTCTCCACCAACGGCATGGACTCAGGCTCACCGTACACGGTCGCTGACGAGGAGAACACGATGGAGCGGCAGTTCGCCTCCTCCATGGCGTAGAGCAGGTTCAGGGTGCCGGCGACGTTCGTCTGGTAGTACCATAGCGGCTTCTCGGCGGATTCGCCCACAGCCTTCAGCCCCGCAAAGTGGATGACTGCGTCCGGTTGGGTGCTGGTGAACAGCTCCTTCATGCCCGCCAGATCCAGCAGATCGACGTTGTGAAACTCGGGGGCGCGCCCGGCAAGCTCGGCGACGCGCTGCAGCGAAGTTTCGGAGGAATTCGAGAGGTTATCCATGACCACCACCTCGTGGCCCGCGTTCAGCAGCTCAAGCACAGTGTGGGAGCCGATATAGCCGGCGCCGCCGGTGACCAGAATCTTCATATTTATCCTTTCGGGCACGCCGGTGCGCACCGGATACGGTAAGTTCAGGGGTAGCACTTTAAATAGTAGCCCGCCGGATGCTCCCCAGCCGTGCATTGACGTGCGGGGGCACCCGGCGGGTTGCCAAACTCACTGGCCTCTCACGCCCCTTGGGGCATCAGAAAGGCACAAAGGAGCTAGTTCGTGTGCAGCGCCTCGTTCAACTCCACACTATTCTTAGCGCGCGGAAGCACCTCAACCGCGCCGGTGACCGAGTTGCGGCGGAACAGCAGGTTCGACACACCCGACAGTTCGGCGGCCTTCACCACACGCACATCCTCACCCGGGATAAGCACAATCACGCGGGAACCGGCGGTCACGTACAGGCCCGCCTCAACCACACAGTCATCGCCCAGGGCGATACCAATACCAGACTCAGCACCCAGCAGGGAACGCTCACCGATTGACACACGCTGAGTACCGCCACCGGAGAGGGTGCCCATGGTGGAGGCGCCGCCGCCCACATCGGAGCCATCGCCAACCACCACACCCTGGGAGATGCGGCCTTCAACCATAGAAGTGCCCAGAGTGCCAGCGTTAAAGTTCACAAAGCCCTCGTGCATGACGGTGGTGCCATCAGCCAGGTGCGCGCCCAGGCGCAGACGGTCACCATCACCCACACGCACCCCAGCGGGAACCACATAGTCAATAAGACGCGGGAACTTATCGACATGGCTTACGCTCAAATGCCCCAGCTTCCGCAGGCCCAGCGCGAGCTTGTTCAGCTCGGTGGCAAGTACCGGACCGTGGTTCGTCCACGCCACGTTCGCCAGGTGCCCGAAAAGCCCCTCAAGATTCAGGTCATTCGGGCGCACCAGGGTGTGCGAGAGCAGGTGCAGACGCAGGTACCCATCGACTGCGTCCTCAGGGGCCTCATCCAAATCAATGGAGGCGGTGCGCACCTCAGTGCGGGCATTGCGTTCGGGGTGCTCGCCGGTGAGCTCTTCAAGCTCATCCGCGAGGGAAAGATCGGGGGTTTGGGTGAGCGCAGGCGCGGGGAACCACGCATCCAGTACCGTGCCCGCATCGGGGCCGGAGGCGACGACATTAACGAGGGCCACGCCGGAAGCGTAACGAGTTTCGGTTGAAGCGTTTTCAGACATGCCTTTAATTATAGGGATGCGCCGGGATTGGGTGTAGGCGCCCGCAGGGCGGGGTTCTTGAGAGTTAATTGCGGGTAAACCTCAGGGTGCAAAGGCCGCCAACGTCGTCAATGACGGCCCCGATAACCAGGTGCCGCCGCGCAAACGGTTCCTGATAAGGGGCAATGGTTAAGACCCCGCCCCCGCACCCAGCGTCCGGGGGCGGCTGAAGGTGGCTTCCGGGGCGCAGATAAGGTTGAATATTAGGGTAAAGAACCGCGCCGCTAATGCGACTGACACTACAGCTAAGGGACCCATGAGCCACCCCACCGCAGCCATCGACACGAACGTCTCCATGCCCGAACTGACCCGGGTTCTGCTTGATATTTACTCTGTCTCGGGGGAAGAGAAAACCCTCGCCGACGCCATCTACCGGGCCCTGGAAACCCACCCGCACCTGCACCTGGTGCGTGACGGGGACGCCATTATTGCCCGCACCGACTTCGGGCCGCAGAACGGGCAGCAACGCACCCGCATCCTGCTCGCCGGGCATCTGGACACCGTGCCGCTGCCTACCGTGGCGGGGTCGCTTGGTACGGTGCCTTCCCGCGTGGTTGAAGAGGACGGCGACTGGGTACTGTACGGGCGCGGGGCCACCGACATGAAAGGCGGTGTGGCGGTACAACTTAAGCTAGCCGCCGAATTAACTGCTCACGAAACGGACTACGACCTCACCTACATCTTCTACGACAATGAGGAAGTGGCCAGCGAAAAATCCGGTTTGGCGCGGCTGATCCGCAACCACGGCGAGCTGATTACCGACGCCGATTTCGGGGTGCTTCTAGAACCCACCGACGGCACCATCGAAGGCGGCTGCAACGGCACAATGCGTTTTTACCTTCGGACCACCGGGCTGGCCGCGCATTCCGGGCGGGCCTGGAAAGGGGAGAACGCAATCCACCACCTGGCTGATGCGCTCACCACACTGGCGCACTTCACGCCGCAAACCTACCGGGTGCAGGGCCTGGATTACCGGGAAGGGCTTAACGCCGTGCAGGTGAGCGGGGGAGTGGCGGGCAATGTCATCCCCGATGCGGCCGCGCTTCACGTGAACTACCGGTTCGCCCCCAATAAGACCCTGGACGAGGCCGTGGCCCACGTACAGGAACTCTTCCAGGAGTATGAGCTGGACTTCGTTGACCTCTCACCGGCGGCCCGCCCCGGCCTTGACACGCCGCTGGCTGCTTCCCTCATTGCCGCTGTGGGGCAGGAGCCCAAACCCAAGTACGGGTGGACGGATGTGGCGCGGCTGAGCGAAATCGGCATCCCTGCGGTGAACTTCGGCCCCGGTGATGCCTTACTGGCGCACACCGACAATGAGCATGTGCGTTTTAGCGAACTCAACCGGTGCTACAGCGAACTGCGAAGCTGGCTCATGAGTGACTAGCGGCCCACGCTGCCTGCCAGCACCAATACCGCAATGACCCACCGGATGGAACGTGCCGCCGAATACGCGCCCAAGTCCGGTTCATTAGGTTAAACTGGAACCCCGCCCTTTTTGTCCGGAGGTACCCGTGAACATATTGATAACGTTACTTGCCCTCGCAACCCTGCTGATTGTTATCTACAGCGCTGTAGTCATCAGCAGCGACCGCGCGTTCCCCGGGCGAGCCTTCTTCGAACATATTGCGGGGGACGGGCTGAACGTTTTCGGTGCCCGCACGCAGCCCGCCCCAGAGCTGGCGGGGCAACAGGTTGTGGTTCTTGAACCCTTGCCAGACAACCCCGCAGCGGCAGATAACGCAGCAGCCGAGGCCGTCCCGCAGGAGCCTGAGACAGGCGAAGCGGATGCGGCGCATGAGGCCCCCGCAGCGGCAGCAGCTGGCACCTCCGCCGCCGAAGAAGAAACCCCCGAAAAAGCTGCGGCAGCTCATACGGACACCGGCCGCACGGCGCAGGTGCCGGATAACGATGTGCGGGACCACAAAGAGACTGAGGCTCCCCAGGGGCACCCAGCGGATGAGCCCCTCACCTCCGAAGACTCCGCCAAAGACGCCGCAGACACCGGCACGGCACCTGATGGGGCGCACCCCGCCACCTCCCAGCAGGTACTTCCCTGGTCCGAAGCGGGACGCGCCGCCCACGCCGCCAACACTGCGGCCAACGCCGTGGTAGCGTCCTCCGCGAAAACCACCGTTGAAACCCCCGCAGCGGCTAAGCCGCATGAGGATGACTCCGCGCAGCACAAGAACAGCACCAGCGGGGCTATTGTCGCCATTAATAAGGAAATCGCGGATAAAGAATCGGCGCACACCACCGATAAGGCGGACTCCTGACCGAATGAGTACCGACAGCACCATTCTCGACAGACTCTACACGCGCCTTCACGGCTGGGGCCACTACCTGTGCACCCTATTCGTTGAACTGCCGGTCATCCTGCGGGTGCTGCTCATCTACGGGCTCAGCAGACTGTGGGGTGTGGCCGTCTTCAGCATGGTCGGCAGGCAGCAGCTGTGGGGGCCGTGGGGGGAACGCCTGGGGTACCTCGAATTTATTAGCACCTGGGACTCCGGGTGGTACTGGCAGATCGCCGACAGAGGCTACCCCGTTGAACTACCTCAGGATATGAGCGGGACGGTCATGCAGAACCAGTGGGCGTTCTACCCGCTTTTCCCGCTCACAAGCGGCTACATTTCCCGCACAACGGGCCTGGAATATTATGCGGTCGCCTCGACTGTGGCACTGCTGGCCGGGTTCATCGCGGCCTGGATTGTTTACAGATTATGCATCGCCAGCCTGCAGGCTTTAGGCCGCACCGACGCAGCAGAGAACACCTCCCTGGGGTGCTGGGCCGTGGCGGTCTTTGCGTTCCTGCCCGTAGCCCCCGTACTGCAGGCACCTTACGCCGAATCCGTAAACCTGATCTTCCTCGCCTGGGCACTGTACCTGATGGTGCGCGCACGATACCTGCTGCTGCTGCCCGTGGCCGCCCTCGCCTGCTTGTCCCGGCCCGTGGGTGTGCCCCTGGGTGCTGCCGCCGGGCTGTGGTGGTTTATCTGCCTCATCACCGATATGCGCGCCGATGCGCGCCGCCGCGCCGACGGGGAAACCCCGCGCGGTTTCTGGCGTATTTTCGCCTCCCGCGCGGTGCAGCTGTGCAGCGCCCTTATGGTGTGCGCGTGCGCTCTTATTTGGCCCGCCATCGCATGGGCTGTGACCGGGCGCGTCGATGCCTACACGGCTACCGAAACCGCTTGGCGCAGCTCCCACCTGGCCCTGTTTGAGCCGTGGCTGAAGCAGGGTTCCATTTACTTCGGGGTGTTTTCCATTCCCCTGCTGGTGCTTCTGGTAGTGGTTTTTGCCCTCGTCTTGCTTTCCCCCGCGGTGCGAGGGGTGCTGTCAGGGCCGCTGATTCTCTGGTGCGCGTGCTACGCGGCGTACCTGCTGATCTTCTTGAACCCGCAGTCTTCCACGTTCCGGCTGCTGCTGCCGCTCTTCCCCCTGGTTCTGCCAATGGTGGCGGTCTCTGCCTCCCGCGCGTACCGGTGGCTGCTGGTGCTCTCAGGCGCTACCCTGCAGCTGGTGTGGGTGGGGTGGCTGTGGCATTGGAAGCAGAACCCCGGTGGCGGCGACTACCCGCCCTAAACCGGTGAGGGCCGCGGGTGCGTGGGGGGGTCTGACGGTGCGACATCTGCCTGCGCTATCGCCCCGCCTGGCAGGTAAAAATATTTGCAGTGAATAAGTAACCTGTGGGCGTAGGATGTTACGCCCCACCGTAAATCCTGATAGTCTAACTGTTGTGTTTGGTATTAGTGGTCTCGAATTTATCGTTCTGGTCGTTCTCACGTTCTTCGTGATCGGCCCCGAACGTATGCCCGAGTACGCCCGCCAAGCCAAAGAATTCATTAAAACCGTACGGCGCATGGCCTTTGACGCTAAAGACGACTTCAAAGATGCGCTGGGCGACACCGGCCTTGACGACATTAACTGGCGTCAGTACGACCCACGCCAGTACGACCCGCGTGTTATTGTGCGTGAAGCATTCGCTGAGGACGACGCCGAACGTGCCCGTGAAGCGAAGGAACGGGAAGAGAAGAACAAACCCGTCGCATCGAATATTACCCGGCTGCCGCGCGGAGCCTACGCACCGTTCGACACTGAAGCAACCTAGCTGCAGATGCAGGCAGCTGCTGGAATCCCCCGCCCCACGGGCCGGGGGATTTATTGTGCCTGGGGTGGTGCTGGCGCTTGGTATTATAGAAAAACCCCGCGAATGCACCAATATCATGGAGAAGCGTACAAGAATGAGCGAGAGAACCCGCCCTGTTATAGATGATGATGCGGATTCACCGCGACAGCCTCCCTCACGCGGTTTAAAACGCTTTGACCCCACCCACCGTGCCGCAGCTGTGCAGGGTGGGCTTTCACCGTTTGATGCGATAACCGCCTCTGCCGCTGCGGCGTTACACCGTGCGCACAGCCGCTTCGCCGCACTTCCCGCGTGGACGCAGGTAGCAAGCGTGTGGGCGTTAAGCCGCCTCTGGGGCTTTATAGTGTTCTGGATTGTGAGTATGCAGCAGGTAGCCGCCCAGCAGCGTGTAGGGGACGGGCACAGACCGGGACTGCTGGAATATATGGGGTGGTGGGACGCCGAATGGTATGAGCGGATCTACACGGACGGGTACCCCAGTCAGCTGCCGGTTGACGGCAAAGGCGTGGTCGCACACAACACATGGGCGTTTCTTCCGGCGCAGCCCAAGATTGCAGGCATTATTGCCGACACCACCGGAATACCCTTTGCTATCAGTACGGTGCTGCTCAGCGTGGCAGTCAGTTTCGCTCTCGCCTGGGTGCTGTATCTGCTTTTCGTGGGGTGCCTGAACTGGCGCGAACACGGGGTATTTGAAACCCGTGCGAGCCTGAACTCCCCGCACCGTTCCACGGCCGTGTGGGCTGTTGCCGCCTACGGGTTCTGCGGTCCGGCTGCCGTATTCGTGACCGGCTACGCGGAAGCGCTAACTATCTTCGCGATTGCCCTGTTTGTGCTGCTGTTGGCCCAAGACCGGTACCTGTGGGCCCTGCCGGTGGCGTTCCTCGCCGCACAATCCCGCCCGGTGGGTGTGCCGCTGGGTGCGCTCGCGGGTGTGTGGTGGCTGTACTGCCTAGTCGCAGAATACCGTGTCCGCTCCGCCGGGCAGCCCCGTGCCAGTTCAGGCAGGGTGTTTCTGGCGGCTTTCGCGGCGCGTGCCGTGCACCTGCTCAGCGCCCTTACCGTGTGCTTTTTCGCCTTCACGCACGCTCTGCACGCGGCGTATAAAACCGGGCGGTTAGACGCCTACCTGGCCACCGAGCTCGGCTGGAGCGGCCGCACCGTTGAGGATGGGCAGCACTATGTGGTGCAGTGGGTGAATGAGCTGAGCCTCTACCTGAACCGCTGGAGCACCGGGGCCATCATTACGCTGATCGTGGCCGGGTTCGCCGCCTATTTCCTGTGGCTCTTCTCCCGCAGCACCCGTACCCTGCTGCACCCCGTCATGCTTATCTGGTGCGTATGTTACGCAGTGTACCTGGGGATTTTCTGGCTGCCGCAGTCTTCCACGTTCCGGCTGCTGCTGCCGCTCTTCCCATTCGCTCTGGTGCTTATGAGCTACGGGAAAGACTCAAAAACGTACCGTTGGCTGCTGGTGCTTAGCGGTGTTTTGATGCAGCTGGTGTGGGTCGGGTGGCTGTGGCACAGCCACGGCCCGGGAGATATGCAGCTGCCCTAAAACTATCCCGGGCGGGGCGGGGAAGTACAGTGTATTCCCCGCCCCGCCCGCGCGTGCGGCCCCGGTGCACCCTCCTAGACGTTCAGCCGCAGCGGCTTGCCCGCCAGCGACTCGTCGCGGTGCAGCAGCTTACCAGCAATGGCCTGAATCTCGGCGGATGTGGGGGAGTTGGGGTCGCCCCACACAATGGGGGTGCCCTCATCCCCGCCGGTGCGCAGAGACACATCCAGCGGCACCGAACCCAGCAGCGGCACCGGGTAGTTGAGCACACTGCTTAGGCGCTGGGCCAGCTGGGTGCCCCCGCCGGAGCCGAACATTTCAAGCACCGTGCCATCCGGTAAGGTCATTGCCGCCATATTCTCAATGACACCGCTGACTTTCTGGCGGGTCTGCAGGCTCAGGGTGCCAGCGCGCTCGGCAACATCAACCGCCGCGTGCTGCGGGGTGGAAACCAGCACCAGCTCGGCATTGGGCAGCAGCTGCGACATTGAGATCGCAATATCTCCCGTACCCGGAGGCAAATCAAGCAGCAGAATATCGAGCGCCCCAAAATGCACGTCAAGGATGAACTGCTCCAACGCCCGGTGCAGCATTGGCCCGCGCCACGCCACCGGCTGGTTACCTTTGAGGAACATGCCAATGGAAATCACCTTGACGAACCCGCCCGGCGAGCCGCCGCGCACCTGCCCGTGCTCCCGGGGCGCATCCACTGCGGGCGGGATAATCAGGTCATCCAGGCGGGTGGGTGCCTCCTGAACGCCCAGTAGCCCGGGGATGGAAAAACCGTGCACATCCGCGTCAATAATGCCCACGGCCAGCCCACGGGAGGCGAACGCCGCCGCCAGGTTAGCGGTCATTGACGACTTACCCACCCCGCCCTTGCCGGATACCACAGCAAACACGCGGGTGAGCGACCCGGGGGCAGTGAACGGGTTGGTGCGCTCAGGTTTGAGCTGCGATTTGAGCGCGCTGCGCTGATCGGCGTTCATGGCACCCACCTCAACCTGAACCCGGGTGATGCCTTCAACGGTGCTGGCGGCCTTGCGCACATCCTGCTCGATCGTGGTTTTCAGGGGGCACCCCTCAATGGTGAGCAGAATTTTCACATCCGCCACATACCCGCCGTCGTCCTCGCTAACGGCCTGGGCGCGTTCAACCATCCCCAGCTCCGTGATGGGGCGGCGCAGCTCGGGGTCTTCAACGGTGCCCAGGGCCGCCCAGAGCGCATCCGCCAGCGGACTATTGGAGGCTGGAGTGTTCGAGTTGGTCCCCCTGGGGTTGTGCTCGCTCATTCGTTCATCCTTTCCGCAACAAAGCATACGGTGCGATATACACGTTCATAGAGTCATGGGTTTACGGGGGCGGCTCTTGGGGTTATGCGGGATTGCGGGATACGGGGATAGTTTACTCGGGGCCTAAGCTGCGGCGGTAACGCGGGCGCTGACCAGCACTCACAGCCCACCACCATACGCACCCTAGAAGAAACACAGCCCCGCCGGAACGACCCCTGCCTTTCTCATCATGCGCCCGGCAGCAGGCACCGGGCTAGGAGCTAGCTAACGTCCCGGCGCTCTTTCTTATCCGCCGCACTGGCTGCCGCATCGCCCGCCGCGGCGCTATCGCTGCTCTCGGAGCCCTGCTGCGCGCCGTCCTCGTGGGTGTCCTCGTCCTCGTATTCCTCACCAATATCGTGCAGCTGCTCAGCCTGGCGTTCCTGCTCTTCCTGAATAGATTTCAGCTCTTCCAAAATATCCCGCAGCTCACTGCGCACAAAGTCACGGGTGGCAACCTCACGCAGGGCAATACGCAGCGAGGCGATCTCACGCGTCAGATACTGTGTCTCCTCAAGGTTCTGCTGGTCACGTTTACGGTCCTCGGAGGCGACCACACGGTCACGGTCATCCTGCCGGTTCTGCGCCAACAGCAGCAGGGGAGCGGCGTACGATGCCTGCAGGGAGAGCATTAGGGTCAGCAGGGTAAAGTTGAGGCTTCGCGGGTCAAACTGCAGCTCTTCGGGGGCGAGCGTGTTCCACCCCAGCCACACGCCACAGAAAACAGTCATCCACAGCAGAAACTGGGGTGTGCCCATGTACCGGGCAAACCCCTCGGTCATACGCCCGAACGCATCCGGGTTCGGGCTGTAGGTGAACCTCCGCACCTTACGCTCAGCAGGTGTGCTCAGCTGCGACTCGGCACGCGAACGGGTCTTTTCCCGCCCGCTTTGGCCGCCCTCGGCATACCTTTCGGAGTATTTTTTCTCCAGCCGATCCTTCAGGATACGCGCCTTATCAATGCGCGGGTTTTCTTCGGTACGCAGGTGGTTCTGCTCAGACAAATCGGCGTCCTACCTTTCGTACAGGAGTCCCATCGTCGAAGGTTCGCCAGTCCTCAGGCAGCAGCGCATCGAGTACGTCGTCGATCGTCACCGCCCCCACCAGCCGGTGTGATTCGTTCACAATGGGGATAATGGTCAAATCGTAGGTTGCCAGCACGCGCGCCAATTCCTCAAGGCTGGCCTGGTCAGAGACCGGCTCAGTGTCCGTGTCTAGGATGCGCCCAATCGACTCGCTCGGCGGTACCCGTAGCAGCTGCTGCATGTGCACCATCCCCAGGTACCTGCCCGTGGGGGTTTCCAACGGGGGACGCGCCACCAGCACCGCCGCGGCCATCGCCGGGGGGATCTCCTCAGCCCGAATATGCGCCAGCGCCTCCGCCACCGTCGACTCGGGGGAGAGAATAATCGGCACCGGGTTCATGAGCGAACCGGCGGTACCCTCATCGTACTCAAGCAGTCGGCGCACATCTTCCGCCTCGTCGGGCTCCATGAGCTCCAGCAGCTTCTCACGCTGGGCATCCGGCAGCTCAATCAGCAGGTCGGCGGCGTCATCCGGTTCCATCTCTTCAAGCACCTGCGCGGCACGCTCGTCGTCAAGATGCGAAAGAATCTGCACCTGATCCTCTTCCGGCAGCTCCTGCAGCACATCCGCCAGCCGCTCATCCTGCAGCTCGTGCGCAATCTCAAGCATGCGCTTATCGCTCATCTCGTGGATGGCATCCGCAAGGTCGGCGGCGCGGGCATTCTCGTGGTTGGCGACGAACGTGGTCGCCTCCTGCGGCTCAAGGTCGGTGGAAAGGATCGTCTCGTCCCAGTCCACCACCAGCGTCTCCTTAGACCGGCGCCGCCAGCCGCTGCTGGATTTTACAGTGCGCGAGACAAACAGCTCCGTAATGCCCCAGTCGCCGTTACGGCGCTGCTCAATGGCCACATCCTCAATCACGGCGTCCCCGCTGCCGTCAAGCAGCCGCACCCGGCGGTCAAAAAGCTCCCCAACCACCAGCACCTCAGAATTACGCTGCTCAAAACGGCGCAGGTTCACCAGGCCCGTCGAAATAATCTGAGACGCCTCAATGCTGCGCACCCGGGTCATCGGCATGAACACACGTTTTTTGCCCAGCACCTCAATGATGATGCCCACCACCACCGGCTCGTTGCCTTTCGTGGGGCGTGAACCTGCCGCCATGGCGGCACCAAAACCGCGTTTGAGCACCACAACATCACGCAACCTGCCCAGGCGGTCACCGAACGGGTCGAACACGTCAAGGCCGAGCAGGCGCGCAATATAGATTTTGCTGGGGGCGCTGGACTTAGTATTGCTCACCTCTCTAGGGTACGCCCGAAAAAGAGAATGCGCACTTTATATAAGGGTCCGCTGGCTGTGGGCGTAACCCGGTGCGTTAGCACACCGGCCCGCCCATGCGACCTCAAAAACCGGTTCAGCCGATGGCGCACCCACCCTGCGGCGGGCCCACCCGCCCCGGTAAGATAGGGGTATGACTCAGACCCCGCCCTCCTCATACCTTGCCTCCCGCCTCGCACAAGCCAGCGGCCAGCCGCTTCCCAACGGCGAGGCGCTCGCAGCGTTCACCCGACGTGACGACGCGCTCGCCGCTTTTGACGTGCTCAGCGCCGCCGGGTTCCCGGTGACCGCCCTGTACCTGGTGAATGAGGGCGTGAAACAGGTGGAGTACCCGCTGCAGCGCAGCTACGGGCGGATGCTGCTCTCCTCCCTCATGTGGGGGATTATCGCCGGGCTGGGGTGTGCGGCTTTGACCATTGGTGACGGGTCTGATTTTTTGGGGCGCGCCGCCTCAACGGTGCCGCTGAGCGTCGCCATTTTTATGGTGTGGACCCTGGTGAGTATCCGCCGCGGCGGCAATAGCCGCTACCCGATGCGCGGGGAAGCAATCCCCGAACGCACCACCATGTATGCGCTGAGCGAGTACGCCGGGCAGGCACGCATGATCCTGCGCGACACCCCCGGTTTTGCCCAAGCGATGCGCTCAGTACACGGGGCGGCATACGGCGGCGGGAACGCAACGCAGCAGCCGGGCACAACAGGCACAGCCGCACCGCGTACCGGCAGTACCCCCTCCGCCCCGGCCGGTACGGCAGGCACCGCAGCGGGCACCGAGTCTGAGTCTGCTAAAAACACCACTGGCGCCCTCAGCGGCTACGGGCGGGGCGCCTCACCGGATGCGGGGCGGGTAGCCGCAACGGACGCCACCGACAGCACCGCCCCTGCGGCAGAGAGCGGTACCGAACCCCAAGGCGGTGAACGGGCCCCCGCCCAGCCGGCGGCACAGCGGTTCGGTCTGCGCATTGACGACCCGGAGGAATACGCCAAAACTATTCGGCAGGCCCCAGCCCGCGAAACCCCTAAGCCTAAAGGCGTCAAGGAAGACTAGCGTTCAACGTCAAAGAGGTATCTGACACAACAAAAAGTCCCCGTAGCCAGGACAGTACCGGCTGCGGGGAGTTTCGTCTGCGAAACTAAGAGACTACCGGGCGAGCTTCGCCATCCACGCTTCAATCTCTTCAACCGTGCGGGGCAGTGCCGCCGAGAGGTTTACATTGCCGTCCTCGGTGCACAGCACGTCATCTTCCAAACGAATACCGATACCGCGGTACTCCTTGGGAACAGACAAATCCTCATCCTTGAAGTACAGCGCGGGCTCAATCGTGAAGACCATACCCGGCTCCAGGGTTGCGCCGGTGTACAGCTCCGCCTTCGCCTGCGCACAGTCGTGCACATCCAAACCCAAATGGTGGCTGGTGCCGTGCGGCATCCACCGACGATGCTGACCACCCTCAACCGTCAAAGAAACCTCAGCCGAAACAGGCAGCAGCCCCCACTCCTCCAGACGATGCGCCAGCACCTCCATCGCGGCATCGTGAATCTCATGGAACTTACGACCCGGCACAGCGACCTTAAACGCCGCATCCGCAGCATCCAGCACCGCGTTATAGACCTTCGCCTGAACCTCGGTAAACTTGCCGTTCACCGGGAACGTGCGGGTCACATCGGCGGTGTACAGGGTATCGTCCTCAACACCGGCATCCAGCAGCAGCAGCTTGCCCTCATCCACGGTGCCGTTATTGCGAATCCAGTGCAGAATCGTCGCATTATTCCCGCAGGCTGCAATCGTGTCATAGCCCAGGTCGTTGCCGTCGGTACGTGCCACCGAGAAAAACGCGGTCTCCACCACGCGCTCACCACGATGATGCGCCACCGCCTTCGGAAGCTCACGCACGACCTCCTCGAAGCCCTTCACCGTCATATCAACCGAACGCTGCAGGTTCTCAACCTCGATCTCGTCCTTAATCAGACGGGCCTCAGAGAGCGCCACCGTCAGCTCGGAATCGAGCTTATCGGACTCTTCCAACGCAACGCCCGTGTTGTACCGGGAAGTATCAACCAGCGCATCAATAGAAGGATCAACCTCACGCACCAGCCGGATACGCACCCCACCCAAATCTTGGGCCCCAGCGTTCTTCGTAATCGCAACCTCAAGCTCCGAAAGGTCCTTCGTCCGCACACCGTAACGCTCCGAAAACTCCTTAAGCGTGGGGCGCGGGCCAACCCAGAACTCGCCGTAGCGCGCATCCGCATAAAACTGCGTGGTGTCACGGCCAGCCAGCGGGCGGAAATACAGGGTCACCTCATGGTTCGAGCCGTTATCGCCGGTGCCCTCCTCCACGGGTTCAAAAACCAGCACGGCGTCAGCCTCATGATCAACACCCAACCCGGTCTGGTGCGCAAACGCCGAATGCGGGCGGAAACGGTAATCACAATCGTTCGAGCGAACCTTCAGCGGCCCCGCGGGCAGAACCAGACGCTCACCCGGGAACTTCTGGGAAATCTTCTTACGGCGCTGCGCCGCAAAATCGGCAACGCGCTCGCGGGTATAACCGTCATCGGCTGCTGGCTCCCAATTAGATGCGATGAACTCCTGAAAAGCTGATGCTTTGGGGGTATCGCGGTGATCTGTTTCTGGAGCTTCTGCGCTCTTCTTCGTATTTTCACTCATAGTTGTATTCTATCCCACGCGTGGGGCGTATTTTAGGGTGGGGCGAAACCCGAAAAGGCCGTGTGCCACTGATACTGGTGGGGCGCTGTGGTGCGGTACAGTTAGGGTATGACTGAACGTTACGACCTGCATATTCACTCCGATATTTCTGATGGTACCCAGCCGCTGACCGAACTGGTTCCTCTGATTAGAGAGGCTGGGCTTGCCGGATTCGCCTTGACCGACCATGACACCGCACGCGGGTGGCCGCAGGCCGCCGAGCTGGCGGGGGAGTACGGGCTGGATTTTCTGCCCGGCGGCGAGTTCTCGTGCCGCTACAGCTACCGGGACGAGCAGGGACATGAGCGCACTAAGAGCGTGCACCTGCTGGGGTACGGGTACGACCCCGACTACCCGCAGCTGCGGGATGAGATGAAACGCCTGCTGGATGATAGGCTCAGCCGCGCCCGCCGGATGGCGGACCGGCTCGCCGCCGACTACCCGCTGACCTGGGACGATGTGCTCGCCCAGTCGAGTGACGGTGAGAACACCGTGTTTGGGCGCCCGCATCTTGCCGATGCGCTGGTTGCCGTGGGTGCCGCCGAGAACCGCGCCGACGCGTTCGACAATATCCTGCATGTGAACGGCCCGTACCATGTGCACCAGCAGTCAATGGACCCGCTGGAGGCTATCCGGCTGGTGCGCGCCGCCGGTGGCGTGCCGGTGGTGGCCCACCCCATGAGCGAGGAACGCGGGCCAGCGCTGCCGCTGGAATACCTGGGGCAGATGGTCGAGGCAGGCCTGGCCGGGGTGGAGGTGTACCACCGCGAAAACTCCGAGCCGAACCGTGCGCGCCTGCTGGAATTTGCGCGTGAACGTGAGCTGCTGGTGACCGGCTCCAGCGACTACCACGGTGCGGGCAAACCAAACCAACTGGGGGAGTACACCACCTCCCGCGAAACCGTGGAGGCGATCCGCGCCCAGATTAGCCGCTAGTGTCCGCGGCTCCTGTGGACGGGGCTAATAATGCGCTGTATAGAAGGGTTTTGTGCTTTCAGAAGACTTTCTAACTTCTGAAGGCACAAAACCCTTCTGAATAGGCTAATTATGCTGTTTTCTGCGTGTTACGGAACTGCGGGAGGCTACTTTTTCGCCGTCTGCGCCCGTTCTTTAGCGAGCTGCTGGCGGCGTCTTTCACGGCGTAGCACGTCCCGGCCGCGGATTCGCAAGTCTTTATCCACCGCGTCCGTGGAATGATGCCGCACAAACACGCTTGATGCGCCCGGCACAGGCTCAACACTTTCCTGTACTTTACGGCTCTGCGCCGCCAGCGCGCGCCGTGAGGCCGCCGTGAGCGCGTCCCGCGAGGTTCCCCCGCGCACACCCACACTGCGCTGCGGTGTGAACAGCACCGCCGCCCCGCGCGGCACACCCCGGTACGCGGCAAATGAGTGCTCCTCCACGTTCAGGCGTTTCGCCATGACCTCAATCGCGGGCGGGTTCTGATCCACGCACACGAACTTACGTTCCAGCTCAACGGCTGCGGCCCCGGTTGTGCCGGAGCCGGCAAAGAAATCCAGCACCCAGTCGCCCGGGCGTGAGGAGGCTGCGATCATCCGCTTCAGCAGCCCCACGGGTTTCTGCGTGGGGTAGCCGGTTTTTTCCTTGCCGGTGGGGGAGACGATCGTATGCCACCACACGTCGGTGGGGAGTTTACCGCGCGCCGCTTTCTCCTCGGTCACCAATCCCGGCGCCATATAGGGTTCACGGTCCACCGTGTCCGCGTTGAAATAGTACTTTTGCGGATCTTTGACGTACATCAGAATATTGTCGTGCTTGGTGGGCCAGCGTTTGGTGGATTTTGCGCCGTAATCGTAGGCCCAGATCAGCTCGTTCATAAAACAGTCGCGCCCAAAAATCATGTCGCACATGACCTTGGCGTAGTGAACCTCACGCCAGTCCAGGTGCAGGTAGAGGGTGCCGTCCTGGGTGAGCAGACGGTGGGCCTGCCTAATGCGCGGCTCCAAAAACGCCCAGTAGTCCTCGAACGCATCATGGTAGCTTGCGAGGGTTTGCAGGGCGCTTGTGTAGCTTTTGCCTTGGAACCCGGTGCGGTCACCCCGGGCACCGCCCTCCTGCGCGGGGGCGGTTTTGAGGGTGCGCCGTGTCTGCGTTTTACCGGTGTTAAACGGCGGGTCAATGTAGATGACGGTGAATGAGGCATCCGGCAGCTCGCTCAGATACGCCAGATTATCGGCCTGAACCACCAGCGACGAACCGTTCGGGTCGAAAGCAGGTGCAGCAGCGCCCGCAGATTGAGCCGTAGCTGCGGTGGGTACTGTTTCGCTCACTCGCTGCTTACTCCCCACCTGCGGCAAGAGCACCGGAGCCCGCCCCGTTAGAGCCTTGGCGGCGCCTGCGGCGGCGGCGTTTACCGCTGCCGGTAGACTCCACTGACTTTTCCCGTTCGGCGCGTTTACCCTCACGGCCCTGTGCGCTTTCACCCTCAACACGGCGGGTGCGGCGGCGCTGACGTTTCTTACCGGAATCCTGCCCGGGCTTCTCATCCCGTGCAGCACGTGAACGCGACCCGGTCCCGCGTGAGCCGGAACCACCCCGGCCCCGGGAACCCCGGCCCGAGCCGCGCGATGATGAGCGAGCCCCGCGCGGGGAGTCCCCGTAGTCTTCCAGACGCTCGGCGTCCAGACCCTCCAGCGTCTGCTCGGACCGCGGCAGACGGCCCTTGGTTCCGGCAGGGATGTTCAAATCATAGAACAGGTGCTCCGAGGACGAATAGGTTTCTACAGGGTCAGGAACCCCCAGCTCCAAGGCGTCATTAATAAGTTTCCACCGGGAAACATCCTCCCAGTCCACGAAGGTCACAGCGGTGCCCTCATTGCCAGCGCGCCCGGTGCGTCCGGTGCGGTGCAGGTAGGTTTTCTCATCCTCAGGCACACGGTGGTTAATCACATGGGTCACGTCTTCCACATCAATACCGCGGGCGGCAACATCGGTCGCCACCAGAATATCGACCTTGCCGTTGCGGAAGGCACGCAGCGCCTGCTCACGTGCACCCTGATTGAGGTCGCCGTGCAGGGGAGCGGCGGCGAACCCGCGCGCAATCAGCTCATCGGCAACCCGCGCCGCATCCCGCTTGGTCTTAGTGAAAATGACGGTGCGCCCACGCCCCTGCGCACGCAGAATACGGCCCAGCATCTCGTCTTTATCCATATGGTGCACCCGGTACACCACCTGCCGGATTGACGCCTTCGTTTTTGCTTGGTCTTCCGGGTCGGCGGCGCTCATGCGCATCGGCTTATTCATGTAGCGCCGCGCCATTGAGATCACCGGGCCGGGCATGGTCGCCGAGAACAGCATACTTTGCCGTTGAGAGGGCAGGTAGCTGAGGATTTTCTCGACCGAGGGCAGGAACCCCAAATCCAGCATCTCGTCGGCCTCATCCAGCACCACAATCTTCACCTGTTTCAGGTTCAGCGCACCCTGGTTGTACAGGTCAATGAGGCGCCCCGGGGTGCCGACCACAACCTCCAGCCCTTTCTTGAGCAGCTTCACCTGCGGCTCGTACGGCACACCGCCGTACAGGGTTGCCACGCGGGCGTTACGCAGTTTCGAGGCGATGGCAAGGTCCTCACCCACCTGGATGGCCAGTTCGCGGGTGGGTACCAGAATGAGCGCCTGCGGGGCGCCGGGGAACTCCAAATCCTCCCAGCCTTCGTCGTCTCGCCCGGTGACGCTCTGAATCGTGGGCAGGCCAAAGCCCAGGGTTTTGCCGGTGCCGGTTTTTGCCTGGGCGATAATATCGTGCCCGGCCAGCGCCACCGGCAGCGCCATTGTCTGAATGGGGAAGGGGGTGGTGATGCCCACCGCCGCCAGTGCGTCGCTAATGTCCTGGCGTACGCCGTAGTCGGCGAATGTCTCGGTTTTCTGTTGTGCTGCGTTATCAGCCATTGAGTGGTTCTCCTACCCGTGGGGGTGTTCGGCGGCGCCAGGCCCTCGCGTTTTTCGGTGCGCGGTTGAGGCGTATACGGCTCACACGTTCGCGTGTGCCGGTGCGTGGCGCTCATGATGTAGAAGCCGATCGCGGGAAATTCGTAACCCCGTCCTGGGGAGGAACAAGAAATTGTGTAGTCTAACGACCGGTCATTCACTTAACCCTTAAATATTAACCCGTCTGAGGACGAATCGCATCTTTAATCGCTGTGATAGCGCGGAAAAATATTCATTGTAAAAGTGCAAAAGCCCGCATCCGCACGGAACAGAAACCGGCGGTTGCGGGCGTGCTGCGGCAGAGTTTAGGCGCTGAAGCCGAAACCGATGTGACGCTTCTCCTCGGTGCCTAGCTCAACATAGCTGATCTGCGCACCGGGTACGAAGGTTGTGGTGCCTTTCTCATCGGTAATCTCAAGCGTGGTGCCGTTATGAATAGCGTCGGTCACCTTTGAGCGCACCTTCTCAGCGGTCTCATTAGTGTCGATGCTGATCTCGCGAGAAATGTGGCGGATACCGATTTTGATTTCCATGATGCTCCTTGTAAAACACTCGGCGGGGCGTTTTGTCTTGATGATTAGTGTAACCCGCCGGGGGCGCTCTTCGGGCGGGCGGTATCACCGATTCGCCGGGGGCTTAGCGGGTTTTACCCTCACGTTCAAGCGGGCATTTGGCCCCATGCAAACCTGGCGTTAACGGTTGGTGCCCGGCGACATTGGGGGCGTGCCGGTTTAGTCTTCTTCGACCTCAATACCGTAGAGTGCCTCCAGCCCGGCTACGTACTCATCGGTGCGCCCCTGGGCGGCCATCTGCTTGGCCCGGATGGTGGGGGTGTGCAGCAGGGATTTGACCATGCGGCGCATTGCCAGTTCCAGCTGCTCGGCGGCGGCACCGCACCCAAATTGGTTGCGTACCTTTTCAAGCTCGGTGTCGAGCACACTCATGGTGTGCCCGCGTAAAGCAACAATAGCCGCATCAATATTGCGGGTTTTCTGGCGGGCGGCAAACGCCTGCATCTCCGATTCGACAATGCGCTGGGCGGTTGCGACGGCCTCTTCAGTTTCTTCGGGGGCGGCCATGCGCACCGACTCTAGGGTGATGAGCTCCACCTCGGGCAGATCCGCCACTGCGGGGTCGAAATCGCGGGAGAGCGCCAAATCAAGGATGGTGTGCCGGCCGGGGGGAATGTCGGAGGGCGGCAGCGGGGCGGCCCCGCCGGAACAGCCGATAATCACATCCGCCTCGGCCATTGCCTGCCATGAGTGCCCTTGCGGCACCGCGTGCACATCGCGTTTGGCGGCAAACTGCTGGGCACGGCCCGAACGGGAATTCACCCAAATATCTTCGCATCCGCGTTCCCGCAGGGCTGCAATGGTGGCACCCGCATAGGCACCCGTGCCGAAGATAAGTGCCCGCCGGTTAGCCCAGTCTTTTTCAGCCACAGTATCGGCCAAATCAAGGGCAACCGCCACAATAGAACGCCCCTGCGACCCGATGGTGGTGTGCTGGCCTACCTGACGGGCGGTGTGTGCGGCGTGTTCAAAGAGCTGCACCAGCTCACCCGGCACGGGGCCAGCCTGCTGGGCGGTGGCGAGCGCCCGTCGCACCTGCCCGGCAATTTCTCGTTCACCAACTACCGCCGATTCCAGGCCCGAGGCCACGGTGAAAAGGTGCTCGGCGGATTCGAGGTCGCTGTACACCTCAAAGCTGCTGCTGACGATCTCTTGGGCGAGTCCGGCTTGGGTGGCGATATGAGCGAATATCAGCTCGCTCACGGGGGCCAGGTGCTCGGGGACTGCCAGTTTTATGTACACTTCGAGGCGGTTGCAGGTTGCCAGCACCACGGACCCTTCAACCCCCAGCTGACCGGCGGTGTCGCTTGTGAGTGTTTCGGGCACACTGGAAGCACCGTTGCTCAGTAATGCGACGGTGGTCAGGTCGATTATCCGGTGGGAGGCCACGAAGGCGTAAATAGTCACTAGGAACTAATCATAAACACTTTGTGGGCGAGTGTGTAAAACTCGTGAGGTGCCCGTCACCAAATGTGAGAATGGGTGGGTTTTTACCGCCTGGTGTGGGTTTCGGCGGCGTGTATT
Organism: Rothia sp. HSID18069; assembly: GCF_003989155.1. Taxonomy (NCBI): domain Bacteria; kingdom Bacillati; phylum Actinomycetota; class Actinomycetes; order Micrococcales; family Micrococcaceae; genus Rothia; species Rothia sp. HSID18069. The sequence goes on from NZ_RBMG01000001.1 coordinate 369,670, forward strand.
GGGGTGCGGAAAACACGAAGTCTGCTCTTCGCTGAGGTAGCTTCTCCCTTGTGGATACTAAGGTAAACCTATGTGTCTAGTACGGGGTGCAAAATATGTCGGAATGTGACAATGTGTCGTAAAAACACACGTCCAAAACCTGGCACACTGGGATATATGACCAAAACCAGCCCTGTACCCTGCCCGCCGCATCCGGCGGAGCGCCAGCGTGATTTGCTGACCGAGGCGCAGCTGTCGCGCCTGAGCGCATCCCACCCGCTGCGTGCCGCTCAAACCGCTGATTCGCCGATGCTGCAGGCGCTTACCGGGCGCGCATCTGAGCATCGTCCGGTCTGGTTTATGCGCCAGGCGGGGCGTTCGCTGCCCGAGTACCGCAAGGCGCGTGAGGGAATTCCCATGCTGGACGCCTGTTTGACACCCGAACTTGCCGCCGAGATTACTGTGCAGCCGGTGCGCCGTCACAAAGTCGATGCCGGTATTTTCTTCTCGGATATCGTTATCCCCATGAAGCTTGCGGGCGTGAATGTCGATATTGTGCCCGGCCGCGGCCCTGTACTTGAGAATCCTGTGCGCACGCTTGATGAAGTGCGCGCCCTGCCGGAGCTGACCGATACGGCACTTGACCCTATTCGTGAGGCAGTCGCGGCGACCGTCGAGATGCTCGGTTCCACCCCTCTTATTGGTTTTGCGGGTGCACCTTTCACTGTTGCCGCCTATATGGTTGAGGGCGGCCCTTCCCGCGATCACCTGCGCCCCCGCACTATGATGCACGCTGACCCCGTTGCCTGGCGCGAGTTGGCGCAGTGGGCCGCGCGCACCTCGGGGCAGTTTTTGCGGGCTCAGATCGAGGCGGGTGCATCCGCCGTGCAGCTCTTCGACTCCTGGGCTGGCTCGTTGGGTGAAGCTGACTACCGCCGGTCTGTGCAGGAACACTCTGCCGCCGCCTTGAGCATGGTCGAAGAATTTGGGGTGCCGCGCATCCACTTTGGTACCGGAACCGCCGAGCTGCTGCCCGCCATGCATGAGGCCGGTGCCGATGTGATCGGGGTGGACTACCGCCTGCCCCTTGATGAGGCAAACCGCAGGCTCAACGGTGCGGTGCCGCTTCAGGGGAATATCGATCCCGCGCTTCTGTCCGCTGGGCGTGAGGCCCTGTACGCTCACACGGATGAGGTACTCGCCGCCGGGGCGAGCGCCCCCGCCCATATCGTGAACCTGGGCCACGGGGTGCCGCCCACAACGGACCCGCAGGTGCTCACCGATCTGGTGGCATATATTCACGAACACCCCGCCAACTCACTACACTAGAAACTACACACTAGGAAAGCACCGCAATAATAACGAGGAACAGTACGATATGGGTCTACACAGGGCAGCACACCCGCACATAGGAAAGAACGCACCCACCGCGATCGTGGTGGGCGGCGGTGTCTCCGGGCTGTTAGCTGCCCGGGAGCTCGCCGCAGCCGGGGTGCGCGTGACCCTCCTCGAACAAAAAGACCATCTGGGTGGTGCCGTCGGTGCGCACGAAGTTGGGGGGCTGCTGCTGGATTCCGGTGCAGAGTCCTACGCCACCCGATCACCCATCGTTTCGGAGCTTGTTAAAGAGCTGGGCCTTGGGGAGCATATTGTCACCCCCAACCCGCACGGCTCGTGGCTGTACCTGCCTTTCGGGGCGCGTAAAACCCCGAACACCGGGATTATGGGTATTCCGGGCAACCTGGACGATAAAACCCTGCTCGGGGTGCTCGGCCGGGCGGGGCTGCGCCGCGCCAAACTTGATAAGGCCCTACCGGCCTCTGTGGGTGCTAAAGCAAAAACTCTTGGTGAGCTGGTGCGCGCCCGTATGGGCAATAAGGTGCTGAAGAACCTGGTGGCCCCGGTGGTTTCGGGTGTGTATTCGGCGCACCCCGACCAGCTGGACGCGGACGCCACCATCCCCGGGCTACGCGAAGGGCTGAAAAAACATAAGTCCCTTGCCGCCGCCTCCGCAGCGCTGAGGGCGCAGGCCCCGGCCGGTTCCCAGGTGGCTAGCCTATCCGGGGGCCTGAACCAGCTCTCTGAGAAGCTGGTGGAAGACCTGTACACCAAATGTGCGCGTATTATTGCGGGATTCGACGTGATCGCCATTGACCGTGACAGCGTCACGGGGGAGTGGTTCGTGATTCAGCGGCACACCGTCGACGGGGAGATTCAGGCTACTCTGCGCGCCGACTATTTGGTGCTCGCCACCGACGGCCCCACCACTGCGCGCCTGCTGGGGTCACATATTAAAACCTCGCTGCCCACCCTGAAACCCGGGCCCGAGGTTGCGCTCGTGACCCTTGTGGTGGAGCAGCCCGCCTTGAACGCGCACCCGCGCGGCACCGGCATGCTGGTCTCTGAGGAGGTCACAAATGTGCGCGCTAAGGCACTTACCCATGTGAGCGCGAAATGGCCGTGGGTCGCCGAGGCTGTCGGGAAAGACAAGCACGTGGTGCGTCTTTCGTACGGTCGCGGCGGAGAGAACGCGAGCATTAGCGATGTGGCGCTTGCCGACGAGCAGCTCATCACCCTGGCGCTTCACGACGCCGCGAAACTGCTGGACGTTCCCATCACCGCCCATGAGCTGCTGGATGCGGACGTGGTGCGCTGGAGCAACGTGTTACCGCGCACCGCCCCAGGCCACCGGGATAAGGTGAAAACGTTCCGGGAGCTCACAGCTCAGCTGGAGACGGTGTGCGTGGTGGGAACCTGGGCTGCCGGGTCCGGGCTGGTCTCAACGGTGCGTGACACCCGCGAGCAGGTGGAACAGTTCCTCAAACGAAACACCCCGCAGGTCGACGGCGCTAAACGCAGCGAAGAAGCAGCTGGGTAGCACCCTCAAATACCCCGTGCCACGCCCACCAGATATAAAACATAGGCGACCTGGCGAGGATGGGGAACGCCGCACGATCAAGAACGCATAATAGGGCGGGAAACCGCCGCACGAAAGGAAGAACAAACAATGTCACAGGAATCCCACCACGACGCACATTCGCACGGCGCACCCGCTGGCGGCTCCCACACCCACGGCGGGCACGGGCCTCACGGGGCGTACGGTGACCGGCCTGCACACGGGTACGGCAGCCAGCAGCACTCGCCCGCAGAAGAAAATAAACGCGGCCGCGAGAACGGCGAGAAGCTCTTCTACACGCTCTACACTGTGTTCGCCCGTGACGGGGTGCGCCCGGAAGGGGCCTCCAGCCCCGCCGCCATCGCAGAGTTCGAGGAACTCACCCAGGAACTCGCCAACGACGGGGTGACCGTGCGCGGCCTCTACGACGTGTCCGCCATGCGCAACAACGCCGATGTGATGGTCTGGACCCACGGCTCAGCCCCCGAAAAACTGCAGGAAGCTGTGCGTAAGATCCGCCGCACCGCCCTGTTCGGGGCCACCACCATCGTGTGGTCCACCATGGGTGTGCACCGCGACGCCGAGTTCACCCGCAACCACGCCCCCGCCTACTCGCGGGGTAAAGCACCCGAGGCGTGGGTGTGCGTGTACCCGTTCGTGCGCTCGTACGACTGGTACTACATGAACCCGCAGCGCCGCGCCGAAATGCTCAAAAACCACGGGATGAAAGCCGTCGATTTCCCGCAGGTGCTCGCCAACACTGTGGCCACCTTCGGCTTGAACGACTACGAGTGGGTGCTCGCCCTTGAAGCCCCCGAACTGGTGGACCTGGTCGATATGATGCGCCACTTCCGCAACACCGAGGCGCGTCTGTATGTGCGTGAGGAAATTCCCTTCTACACCGGGCGCCGTATCCCAGCTGTCGACGTTGCTGAGGTGCTCGCGTGAATCAACCGGTAACGAACCATGCAGCCCGCCCGGGCGCTGGCGGCAGCAGTGTGTGCAGCGGCTGCTGCGGCTCGGTGCCCAATAATATCCGCCCGAACGTGACCGACCCGCACAATACCGCCTCCAACGGCCCCGCGGTACTGAACGAGGACACGATCGGCAGCTACCGCGGCGAGTGCGGAATCACCCGTTCCCGCGCGGCCGCCCCCGCCCCGTATGATCTGGTGATTCTCTCATCGTTCGGCGGCCCCGAGGGGCAGGACGATGTGATTCCCTTCCTGCGTAATGTCACGGCGGGCCGCGGGATTCCCGATGAGCGTCTTGAAGAGGTCGCCACCCACTACCGTGCTAACGGCGGTGTCTCTCCCATTAACGAGCAGAACCGTGCTTTGCTGGCCGCCCTGAAACAGGCCCTGGCCGAACGCGGCCCGCGCATCCCCATCGTGTGGGCGAACCGTAACTGGGACCCCTACGTCAGTGACGTGCTGCAGCAGGCGTATGAGGAAGGGCACCGCAATATTCTGGTGCTCGCCACCAGCGCCTACCCCGGCTACTCCAGCTGCCGCCAATACCGTGAAGACTACGGGGTGGCGCTTCAAAAACTGGGGCTTCACGGTCAGATGCGCGTCGATAAGATCCGTCAATTCTTCGACACCCCCGGGTTTGTGCAGGCCTTCGCCGACGGCCTGCAGGACGGGCTGAAACAGGTGCAGGAGCAGGTGGCTGCACGGCATGCTGACGATACCGCCGCTGCGGGAAATGGGCGCATCCGCATTATGTTCTGCACCCACTCGGTGCCGACCTCCGCCGCGAATGAGGCAGGCCCGCGCGGTATCGACTATGAGGGCGGATCCGCGTATGTTGAGAAGCACCTTCAGGTGGCCCGTGCCGTCCTGGCGCAGGTGCAGGAGCATCATGAGAGCCTGCTGGATAATACCGACTGGGAGCTGGTGTACCAGTCACGGTCCGGCCCGCCGTCCATGCCGTGGCTTGAACCCGACGTAAACGACGCGATTGAGAAAGCCGCCGGTGATATAGACGGTATTGTTCTGGTGCCGCTGGGTTTTGTCTCTGACCATATGGAAGTCAAATGGGACCTTGACACTGAGGCACTGGATACCTGCGCCGAGCACGGGATCGCGGCGGTGCGCACCCCCACCCCCGGCACGCACCCGGCGTACGTTGAATCGTTACGCCGCCTGATTGCCGAACGCGTCGCCGCCAACCCACACACCGGGCTGGATAATGAGGCGGCCCGCACCCGGGAGAGCGTGTGCGAGGAATCAGTGACCGGCGAACGCGGCTGGTTCGACGAATGCGACCCCGACTGCTGCAAACCCGCACGCGGCGCCGCGAAACCGGTCATCGCCGAATACTCCGGCGGCACGAACCCGTAGCTGATGCTTCAGGCGGGTGCCGCCCAGGAGATAGGAACCATAGAACCGGCACCGCCGACATACCCCGAAACCCCACGCCGTGACCCCACCACTAATACCCTCAAGGAGAACCATGAGCGAGACCTACCTGCTGGGCACACGCGGGTCGGCGCTAGCCCTCACCCAGAGCACCCTCGCCGCCGAACACGTCACCGCCGCCTCCCACGCTCATGAGGGCACCACCGGTGTGGAATTTGAGCTGGTCACCGTCAAAACTGAGGGGGATACGCTCGCCGGCCCGCTCGCAACCCTGGGCGGCACCGGCGTGTTCGCTGCGGCCCTGCGTCAGCGCCTGCTGGCGGGCAATAACGGGGAAGGCGTCGATATGGCGGTGCACTCCCTGAAAGACCTGCCCTCTGCCCCATGCCCCGGGCTGGTGGTCGCGGCAACCCTTAAACGTGAAGACCCGCGCGATGCGCTCGTTGCACGTGACCAGTTGACTCTTGACACCCTCCCCACCGGTGCCCGCGTCGGCACCGGGTCGCCGCGCCGTGCAGCGCAGCTGCGGCTGCTGCGCCCCGACCTTGAAATCGTTGATATCCGCGGTAATGTGGGCACCCGCATCGCCCGTGTGAAAGGGCTCGAAGAGCACGGTGCCCGGCAGGTGATGGTGCAGGGTTCGGCTGAAACCGACCGGCAGGCGCACACCGGGGTGGGGGCCGAAACCGCCGGTGACTGTGACGCCGTGGTGCTGGCTGTGTCGGGCCTCAAACGCCTGAACAAAGAGGACGTAATTACCGAGTACCTTGACCCTACCCGCATGCTCCCAGCCCCAGGGCAGGGCGCGCTCGCCCTTGAGGTGCGTGAGAGCGAATTCGCCAACCCGGATATTGCCTCCCTGACGGAGACCGAAATTTCCCGGCCGGTGCGTTCTTTGGGGGCCGCACTGATTGCCGCCGACCATTTTGAGACCCGGCTGGCGGTCACCGCGGAGCGTGCTCTGCTGCGCCGCCTAGAAGCCGGATGCGCCGCCCCCATCGGCGCCTATGCGCACGTAATAGAGGGCGATTTGGTACTCACCGCCATAGTCGCAGACCCCAGGGGCACCAAGTGCATCCGCCACTCTGCTGCGACCGTGGAGCTGGACATACCCGGTGCCGAAAGGCTGGGGGTGCACGTGGCTGAAGATATGCTGCAGATGGGTGCAGCCGCACTTGCCGGGCTTGAGGTGTCCTAGTGGGTGCCGCGCGCGTTCTGCTCACCCGCACAGCAGCTAAAGGCGCCGGGTTCGCGCGGGCGCTGAGTGAGCTTGCCCGGCAGCGGGGTGAGCCCGCCCCGAACGTGCTGTATGCGCCGGTGCATGTGCCGCGCACCGTGGCGTACACCCCCGAGCTGAGCGCGGCCCTTCAAGCGACCGCCGCCGATCAGGTGGCGTGGGTGACGTTCACAAGCGCCAATGCGGTGCGTGCCTGCACCGAGCTGTGGGGGGAGCATTTCGCGCATGTGCTTAATGCCGCCGATGCGCGCCTGGCCTGCGTGGGTAAGGCGACCGCAGCGGAACTGGAACGGTGCGGGATAGAGCCGGACTATATACCGCACACCCAGAGCGCCATGGGGATGCTTGCCGGTTTCCCCACCGGCGATCGTCAGCAGGACGAGCCTGACACCGTGTGGGTGGTTGAGGGCCAGAACGCCCGGCCTACCCTGCGTGAGGGGCTGGGGGCGTTGGGCTTTCGGGTGATGCGCACCGTGGTGTACCGTATGGAGCCTGCGGCCGAGGCTGACCTCGCCCCCGGTGAGCTTGGGCGTGACGCAGCTCGGGAAGCCCTCAGCCGTGAGGCATCTGCTGGCCAGCCGATAACGGATGCCGTGGTCGCTACCGCCCCGTCGCTGCTTCAGGCGCTCGCCGAGGGGGTGCCAGCCGACAGGTTCCCGCCGGTGGTGGCTATTGGGCAGAGCACCGCATCTGCTGCGCGTTCTTTGGGGGTGCCGTATGTGGTGGCGGATTCCCCGTCTGCGCAGGATTTGGCGTCCGCCGCGTTTTCGGTGGTGAGCGCGGGTGCTTAACGGGCGGGATGAGCAGCTGGCGCAGTGTTGTCAGCGCCGCGCGGATAAAATAACGCTGACCGGCAAACTACCTGCCGGGCTGGACGGTGCGTACCTGCGGTTTTTAGAGCAGTACCGCGGCGGGGAGATAACCGCCGACTGCTGTCTTTACGGGTATGAGCAGGCCCTGGAGCATCACCGTTACCTGGAGCGGGAGCACCCCAAGTTCAGCCGCACGGTGTGGCCTGTGGGGAGCGCCGGTAATGGCGATGAGTGGTTTTTCGCCCGTGGCAGTAACACCATCCTGTACTACGACCATGATGCGGGCCAGTACGATGCGCAGCATGTGGAGGATATGCGCATTAGCTTTACGGAGTTTGTGGAACTGCATTTTCAGTACAGAGAGCTTGAAGATTACCTGGATCGGCGCGGGGCGCTCACCGATGTGCAGAGGCAAGATTTTGTACGCTCCGTGAATGCTATACGGGATGGCCTGTTTGAGGATTATCCGTTCGCCCCACCCGAGTAAGCCCAGCCGTACCCGCCACCGAATCAGTTACTGAAAGGACACACCTCATGAACCTGACCCGACGACCCCGCCGACTGCGCACCACCGCCGCGATGCGCGCCCTCACCGCCGAGACCGCGCTGCGTCCCGAGCAGCTGATTCAGGTGTTTTTCGTGCGCGATGGCATTAGCGAACCACAGCCGATTTCGTCCATGCCCGGGCAGTACCAGCACACGCTAGAGTCACTAATTCCTGCCGTGCGCCAGGCTGCGGAGGCGGGCATTAAATGCATCGATCTCTTCGGGGTTCCGCTGGATGATGATAAGGACGAGATAGGCTCGGCGGCCTGGGATGAGAACGGTATTTTGAATCGCTCTATTGCCGCCTGCCGTGCAGAGTTTGGCGACGAGATCGTTATTATGGCCGATACCTGCCTGGACGAGTTCACCTCTCACGGGCACTGCGGCGTGCTTGTCGATGATGGTTACGGCACCATGATTGTCGATAACGATGCAACCGTGGAACTGTACTGCAAGATGGCAGTGTCTCAGGCACGCGCCGGGGCACACACGGTCTCTCCTTCAGGCATGATGGACGGGCAGATTGCCGCAATGCGCGCCGCGCTGGACGAGGCCGGGTTCCAGAACGTCTCTATCATGGCGTATTCGGCGAAGTATGCCTCCGCGTTCTTTGGTCCGTTCCGCGATGCGGTGGAGTCTAGCTTTACCGGGAACCGCAAAACGTATCAGCAGGATCCGGCGAATCGCCGCGAATCTCTCCTAGAGGTGCAGACCGATATTGACGAGGGCGCCGATATGGTGATGGTCAAGCCTGCCGGAAGCTATCTCGATATTGTGCGTGAGGTCGCCGAGTTTTCACCTGTGCCGGTGGCGGCGTACCAGGTGTCGGGGGAGTACGCCATGATTGAGGCCGCTGCAGCAAACGGCTGGATTGACCGCCGTGCCGTGGCGTTGGAGGCTCTGCGGTCGATTCACCGCGCGGGTGCAGACATGATTCTTACCTACTACGCAGCCGAAGCCGCCCGCTGGCTGCGTGAAGACTAACCCTAGGGATACTTTATTGGGGAGTAAACCGGGCAAGGACCATGCGGGTACCAGACGGCAAGTTCCTGAGGGCACTGTTGATACCTCGCGGTGACCAGGAACGCGCATCCAATGAGCCATCAGGAACATGGGAATATGGTAGCTCCAGACGGTAGCAGGAACGATCTGCGAGCCGCCGGATAAACTCGCTTATCTGCTGATGCCACACTTCCCGGCTCTCAGGTGAATTATTCTCTTTGCCCCAGCCACAGACAATCGGCGCGTGCGGGAACTCGGTAAGTACCGTCTCTAATTCGGCAACCGCGTGCCGGTCTAGGGAATAATCTATATTGCGCGAATTCGGCTCTATGAAGGTAAATAGATTAATAAGTAGCACTGTACGGGGGTGCAGTAATGGTGCAGAATGCGCGGGATCGAGAAAACGACAGGTTCCCAGCATAGCCTGAGTTAGAGCTTTTACCGTAGGATCGGAGGTTCTAAAGCTTCCGGCTAAACTTGGGTTTAACCCAATGAAAATAGCGGGTTCACCGGTTCCGTGAGTGTTATCAATTCTATAGCGGTATCTATGGAATCTTTCTATAAGTAGCTCAGAACTCCAGGTAATACCGTCTGCTAAGCTGCCCTGGCGCGACAATCTGGATATATCCAACAAATTCCTCTTTATCTCATCAACCTACAGTGAGGGTTATTCATTAGGGAATACAGCCCACTCATGGAAAATAACGGTTCCTGCGGTGTTAAAGATACCATCAACCACCGATCACACCCGCAGAAGAATATTCAAAGATGGGTTCTCCATAAAAAGTGAAACCAGCATTTCTGCGATGGCGTCACGACAATAGAGAACCCATCTTTGCGCCTGCGCGGCAGAGCGAAGAAATCCTAATGTGTCTGCTTGAAGGATGCGCGGTATGCTGCCTCCTGCGCGAATTCACCTGCGGGTTTATGGCCTTTGGTGGTGCAGATAATACGGCCATCGTTGTGGTATTGCAGCAGCTGCTCGCGGTCGGCTGGGGAGTTCATATCAGCCCAGCGTTCCTGCTCAATACGGAACGCGATCTGCCGGATAAGGTAGCGGACTCCCGGGTCAGACAGTGACGTGGAGAAAGGGGCGTTTTTGCCGGGTATTTTGACCTCAATACGCCATTTGGAAGGATCTTGCATATCGGGGTGAATGGCGTCGGGGTCGGTGGGGATGATTCGGAAGAACTCAAGCTGCTGGTAGTAGAGAATTTTCGCCGAACCGAAGACCCTGCTGATGAGGATCTGATCCGGCAGGAACACGGTGTAGTGGCGGTAATGCCAGAACACCCCAATAGCGCCGAGTACTGTGGCCAGGGTGAGCAGCACCGCCATGTCGCCCACGTAGAGGGGGCCCGCATCAAAGAGCGATGCGAGGAAACCGAAAGCCGCCAGCAGGTAAAGCCCCCAGGTGACCCAGGCGAAGACTGATACGCCGTAGATAATACCGGCTGACTGCATCTGCTCGGAGCCGCGGAAGAGGTTGCCGAGCTTACCCAGAGTTGCCCGGTAGATGGGCGGCATACCGTAGTCGCGGTCCCAAATATTTAGCCCGCGTGCTATACGGTAGCGCCGCCGCCCGAAGTAAGCCCCTAAGTAGATCAGTGCGAAGGGGAGTATGAATGCGCCGCCGCCAAGACCGTAACTGTAGTAGTAGATGTCCCAGAACAGGTGGAATGTTTGGGCGAGAGCAAACCAAGCGATCACATACCAGAGCATGTGAATAGTTCCGCTCCAGAACCCGCCGTACGCTGGCTTTACTGCTTTCTTTTTGCTGATGTACATGGGATAGGTCACCTCGTTGAGCAGACACAACCCCAGGTAAACTATCGCAGCGATCAGCCAAATATCTCTCACATCCATATACCCATTTTATGGGATTTTCCTGCTCAGCCAAGGGTGTACATTAAGGAATTATGGGGGTGGGCTACAGATTTCCCTTCCTCGGTGGTGAGGGCGCGTTAGGCTTTAGCCGCTGCACGTGCCGCGCCCGGCAGCGCTTCAATGATGCGTTCCATCGCGGTATCGTCGTGCGCCCCGGAGAGGAACCATGCCTCAAAAGCACTCGGGGGAAGATACACGCCGGCATCAAGCATGGCGTGGAAAAAAGCCGTGTATTTGGCGGTAGCAGAGCTCTTAATATCGGCGTAGTTGTGCACGCCGTGCTCGCCGGTACCAAAGGCAACCGAGAACAGGTTGCCCGCCGTCTGAATTGAATGATCCACCCCGGCATCGGTAAGCGCCTGCGTCAGCGCAGCCTGCAACTGTTCCGAACGTGTATCGAGCGTGCGGTAGAGGGCATCATCGGCGAGTTTGAGGGTCGTAATGCCGGATGCCACCGAGAGTGGATTACCCGAGAGCGTGCCCGCCTGGTAGACGGGGCCGGTCGGTGCCAGATGCTCCATCACCTCACGTTTACCGGCGAGTGCGGCGATCGGCATACCGCCGCCGATCACTTTACCGAAAGTGAAAATATCGGGAACCCAGCCGTTATCTTCGGGGGCGAATTTACCCCAGTACCCGGCGGACGAGACACGGAAACCGGTCAGCACCTCATCAAAAATCAGCAGGGCATTATTGCTCTGCGTCATTTCGCGCAGGCCGCGGTTGAAGCCCGGTTCGGGAGTCACCACGCCCATATTGCAGGGGGCGGCTTCGGTAATGACGGCGGCAATTTCTCCCGGATGCGCGGCGAAAGCCTCGCGCACGGCGTCAAGATCGTTGTAGGGGAGCACGATAGTTTCGGATGCGGTTGCTGCGGTCACGCCCGCCGAGCCGGGTAGGGCGAGAGTCGCCACGCCGGAGCCTGCTTCAGAGAGCAGCGCATCCACATGCCCGTGATAGCAGCCCGAGAATTTGATGATTTTATCGCGCCCGGTGATGCCGCGTGCCAGGCGAATAGCGGTCATGGTGGCTTCGGTGCCGGTAGATACCATACGTACCTGCTCGATTGCGCCAGGGATCGCGGCGTTGATGCGATCGACCACAAGCTCTGCGAGCTCTGCCTCGGGCGCGGATGCAGCGCCGAACGACAGTCCGCGTGAGGCAGCCTCTTGAACCGCCGCAACAACCTGCGGATGCGCGTGCCCAAGAATCGCCGGACCCCACGAGCAGACGAGGTCTACGTATTCGTTGCCGTCAGCATCATAAATATAGGGGCCGGATGCGCGGGTCACAAAAGCAGGCGTGCCGCCCACGGAGTTGAAAGCACGTACGGGGGAGTTTACCCCGCCGGGAATGACGGAACGGGAGCGTTCAAAAAGCTCTTCGCTGTGCTGGTGTGCCAGGTGATGTTCGGCTGATACGCTCATGGGTAACCTTTCGTGTGTGGGCGCCTGAAAGTCTCTTATCCCATAATAGGCGGTTATCGGTCACCAGGCACCAGCTGCTGCGCGCTTATAGTAGGGGATCGAAGAGTTGGGCTACCTGAACTTGTGGATGTCTTCAGCGCCAATGCGGCCCTCGCCGAGCTCACGGAGAAAGAGGTGTTGGCGTTCGTACTCCTGCAGCAGGTCTTGCTGCTCGGGTGTGCCGTCGGCGCTGGTGGGGAAACACGCCAGGGTGTCTTTCCAGTTAATAACGTTCTCAGCGCAGTTGGCGAAGTAGGCGGCATCTTTCCCGCCAGCGCGCAGCCCACCCAACATGCTGCTGATTGCCGTGAGCATCTCAAGACAGCCCTGCGTCGCCGGTTCGTCATTGAGCGGGGTGTCTTCATCATCCCAGTCGATCCGGTGCAGGGTTTCTTGGGCGGTTTTTGCGTTAATGGGCGGTGAGCCGTACCAGCATTGCGCAACGATCTTCTCGCACACCCGGTAGTTTTCGGCCGAGCCGGTGAGCAGGGTCAGGTGCTTCTGGATCGCGGGTTCTGCCACCAGGGCGTAGCAGCACCAGGATGCGAACCGGCGCCGCGCGTCACAATCTAGGGGTTTAAGGAGGTCTTCCACCTGCTGTATATGTGATTCTATGTCCACGCCGTATCCTCTGGTGCATGCCCGCACTGTGCTGCTTCGCTGCGGGCGGTTTTACCTCATCATATAGCGGTAAATATGCTCAAAGAAATCGTGTGAGACCTCAAAATGCCCGTACCGCAGCTGCTTCGCATAACTCCGCCATTCGGGGTGCTCGCGTGCCACCTCAATCGGGCACGGATGCGGCGCATCCTGAAACACAACATCACGCCTGAACGGCTCAAAATTTTCGGCCATGCGGAACTGGTAGACGCGGTCGTCCACAATCTGCCCCACAGCGGTAAAAGCCTGAACTTTCTCACCAGAATTCATGCCGGTTTTAGGGCTGTAATACAGAATCCAATCTCCCCGTTTCATGCGTGCCAGCGGTGCCTGTTTGCCGTGGCAAACCTGGCAGAATCCGCCCGCAACACCGAGTAAAACATGATCGCGTGAGGCTACTCCAACCCAGTAGCGCATAAGAACCTCCTAAAACTGTGAAGAGTACCAAGAGTCCGGGGCTCTCACGGTATTGATAAACCCCGGACCCAAGGTTACGTCCTGATGCGGATCTTCAGACCCGATCGTGTACCGTCACCGCGTACCCGTCCGGGTCAGCAAAAATAATGCTCTCACCAAAAGGCCCGGGCGTTGGCTCTTGCAGAATGCGCACGTCAGCTTCCTTGAGCTTCGTAAGAAGGCTCCGCACATCACTGCTGTGCATCCACAGGGCCACACCCAAACCGGGGCGCGAAATCTCGTCAAGGTTTACCCCAGGCAGCGGCTCGCGCACGGCGAAGGGGATGGGGTCGGTTGCAAAGACCACAGCATTCGGCGGCGCTTGCGGGGTGCGGCGCAAGCCGAGATAGGTTTCGTAGAACTGCGCGGAACGCTCAAGATCGCGCACCTGCAATGCGATGAAGCTGGGGCCGGTCACCGTCATGATAGTCCTCCTCGAATAGACCATATTTTGTATGTCAGGATACTGACATTAACAGCATATGTCAGAATATTGACATGAGGCAAGAGGAATTTAACCAACTTATTGGATACCGACTCAAAGAAGCGCAATCACTGCTGCGCTCGCGCATGGAAGAGACCTTGCGCCCGCTTGGGATTACCGTTGCGCAATACGTGTGCCTGGAAATTCTAAAATCTACCCCGGGTGCTTCTAATGCCGAGCTGGCGCGGCAGGCTTTCGTCACTCGCCAAACGATGAATACGCTTTTGCGAGGACTTCAAGAACGCGGTTTGATTGAACGCGCTACTCACGCCACTAAAGGCCGAGCCTTACCTACCATGCTCACCCCGCAGGGGGAGCAGATGCTCGTTCAAGCAACCGGGCGCATCCGCGAGATTGAGCAGCAGATGGTGGGAGGGCTTAGTGATACGCAGCGTCAAGAGCTCTGGGATTTGCTCACCGCCTGCATTGAGGGAATAAAGTAGACACTCCGTATCCTGCGCCCTGCCAACATGCGGAATATGGTCTGCGGTATTTGGTGCTAAAGCTACAGAGTAGAAATCCGGTGTATACCCTCATAATGGTGCTAACGTTGAAGTGTAGCTTGAAGACGGGAGGTTCGAGTCTTATGCTCGACGTATTCTTGTGGATACTTGTGATTGCCGGTGGCGCAGGCGGTATCGTCGTAACGCACTTGACGTACCTGCTGGTACGCGGGGCGAACGAAAAGAAAAACGCTCCGTTGAGAGTACGGTTTTACTCTTGGGGTACGGTTGCGCTGTTCGAGGTACTCATTGGCGTTGTTGTAGCTGGTGTATCTAGTGGTTTCATAGCGATCTCAAGCTCCTTAAAGAAGTCAGATCCTCTCTGGACGGTTCTGCCGTACGTGTTTCTTGTGATGTTTTTTAGCGCTTTTGCCGTGTCTATATGGCGTATGACCGTCCCTTACTATGAGTTCACCCCTTCCGCTCTTATTGTGCGCACCACAGGATCGGGTGTTCGCTCACTTGAGCTGTCACAGATTAGCGGATACCAGTATTACCCGTACCGCGCTAATAGAGACGGCGGCGGCAGCGACTACCTGGAAATATATGATGCTAAGGGCAGTGTATTCTATAAGATTTCCGTTTTGCGTCAAAACGCTCCTAACGTTCTGGGCGCCCGCATCGTGTTTCGTGCTCAGCATGGGCGCTGGGCCCGTGAGGATGACCCGCGTGATCAGCAGATTCTCGCTCAACTGACGCACCGAGAAACAGTTAAATATCTGATGCAGCACATGGTGCGTGACGATTTTCTAACACTTAAGGGTGCATAGCCCCGAAGCTATGACCATGTGAAGGCAGCAGACAGTTATACAACTTTCTTCAGAGAGGGCGGGAAGAACTTTGCTGGAAGCATTAGGACACTATAACTATTTGGGTACAGGTATTCTTACAGCCATTATCGTGCTGCACTTTGTGTACCTTCTAATCCGTAACCAGCGTGAGAAGACTACAGCACCGTGGCGGGCACGCACACCCTTGTGGCTGTGCGCCATTATCGAAGTGGTACTTTTGGTCTTCGGCAGCTTCATTGTGGGGGTGGGCCTGATGATAATGGACCCCACTAAGAGGATCGGCACCGGGGTAACCATGATAGGTTTTATCCCCATAGGCTTTGTGGCTTTAGTTACACTGATTGTGCTATGGGCACTGACCATCCCCTACCACGAAATAACCTCTAACGCGGTGGTGGTGCGTAATTTCTTTGGGTTCAAACGATCACTTGAACTTTCCGAGATCGGCGGGTACCTATACACCCGTACTCTGCGTAGCAGCCACTCAGATAATGGCACCACCCGCTATCGCCTTGAGGATTACCTTGAGATACAGACCAAAGAAGGTAAGAGGTTTATGAGGGTACGCATCTACCGTTCCCCAACCAAGAATTACTTGGGTCCCCTGATGATGGTGCGTGCTGAGGAAGGGCGCTGGCTTGACGTGAAGAACCCCATGGACCGGCAGCTGATGAAGCATATGACGCGCCGAGGAACCCTCGAATACCTGCTGGAAAACAGCTACCGTGGCGATTTTTAAGGCGGCACGCACAGAAGCGGTGCATTCTAATCCGACGGTGCACATGCGTTAAACGAGAAGGGGAGAGGGAGCATGAGTGTTCTATTGAGTTATGCGGTAGTGGGTGTAATACCCATTTTTGTGGCGCTGCACCTGAGCTATGTGCGTCGGCGGGCCGCCCAAGAGAAGACGCAGACACCACGGCGGGGCCGGTATCCGATGTGGGTTTTCGTGGCCTTCGACGTGGTCGGCGGGGTTATCTGCTGCGCTGTGGCTGTTACCGGGGCGGTGCTTATATCGTCTTCTGCGGGCTCACGCCAGATAATGATGCTGATTCTGTGGGGCGGCGGCACCTGCCTGGTTCTTCTGGCGTACGCTTTGGGGGTTTGGGGTATCACGGTCACATACGTTGAGATGTTCCCTGATGCTTTGGCGGCTCGCGGTTTCTTTGGCGGTACCCGTATCATCACTTTTGAACAGATCGGCGGCTATATTTACGACCCCATGTACCGTGATGTGGTAAGCGTAGAGGAAGACCGAAGGAATCTGCACATGAGGCGGTGGCACAGCTACAGTGTTGTACACCGGGATAAGCTGCAGGTTATGGATAAGGAAGGCAACGTGGCGTTTGCAACCCGGGTGGCGGGGACACCGCTGCCGCACTATGCCGGGCAGTGCATTATGTTTCAGGGGGTGCAGGGCCGGTGGCCGCAGCCGGGTGCCGATGACGATGAGCGGCTGCTGAGTGATTACACGAAGGATAGGGTCGCCGGGTATCTGCACGCCCACCGGTGGCGCACCGACCTGTAGCCCCCACACAGCCAAACCATAAAATATATGTGCCGCGCCCCCACCTGAGGGGGCGCGGCACATATGTGTAGGTTCTGTCTGAACGGTGGCTTTAGAGGGTCAGCTCACTTCCTTTAGAGTTCTCGATCAGGTACTGTTTGCTGGATCCGTCAGCTATCGTATTCACGAGAATCTGCTGGTCGTGCGGGTTAGTGGGGCTGGGCCAGCGCCCATAATATAGCCGGAACGCTATCGCTGCGATGGTGCGCTCACCCCGGTAGTAGTTCGGCTGGAACGCGATACGCCTATTATCGGTGGTTTTGAGGGAGAGCCACCCACCAAGCTTCCCCCTGCTCATTGTCAGCTGGGTGTTCCCGGGATTGTATGAGAAGGAATCGATCTCATTAAAGTGGATGCGCACGGGTACCCCCACCCACAGGCGCTGCTCAACATAGTCGACACCGGTTTGAATGTACACGTTTTTCCAGGCCAGCAGGATAATGCCGCCCATAATAAAGAACAACAGCGCGAACAGGGCGGCTATAATCAGTTGACCGATGGACGAAAGATAAGTAGGGACAGCGAACGCCATAAGCAGCAGCCCCAGAAAAATACCGGCGAACCCCAGCAGCGAATGTATCCAGTACATGCGCACCCGCACCGTACCGTCTGGGGTAGTGGGTGCCTGCGCGGCATGCCGAACCAGTATGGGGTGTAAGAAAGCGCGAATAAAATATAAATTCATGGGTTTAGTGTATTCCTGAACCTGAAGGATTCACTGGGAGAACCCTGAAAGCACCCTGCCTAAAGGTACGGCCGCCCCGAATGAAAACATCCGCAGGGGGGAGAGAAGAGGGGAGAATAGTCATAAAAAGTAAACGAAACGGCAGGCCATGAATATTGCGGTTAAAAGCACGACAGAGCAGCGCGCAGGTTACGTTTTTGCGAGCCTCACCGTTCATCTGGCGGGAATGACTCTTGGCGATAAGAACGCTGAAGACCTATGCGGTACGGTAACAGCGGGGTTGCAGACGGTCATCCATAATATTCGCGGCCTCATCCGCGACCCCCACGCCACACTGCGCTGGGAGCAAGCGAAGAAACACCCCCTGGAGGAGTACACCGGCACAGTTCACGACCTGCTGCCAAGAGGAACCAACATATTCGACGGCGATACTCTGCTCGTCTTCCGTGACGGCACCACATTCACAGCCCTGTGCGAGCCTTACAATCATCCGGCGCAGGTTCTTTCTCATTTCCCGCTGGAAACATATGTGGAACGCATAATAGAGACGGAACGAGCTCTCAGCAGCAGGCAGGGCAGCTACACTACCCGGTAAGAACACGGACCCGTGGTTCCCAGAAAAAATACTCCAACCATGCGGAAGACTCTGCACTGAAACCCTTGAGCACCAGAGTGCCGTCATGGGTGTAGCACTCTAAAATATTCTCAAAAGCCTCCATGGTGCCCTCTGGAATATCTCGAATAGTGGGGGGAGACATCTGGGTGGGCACTGGTGCACCCCGCTACGTAGCAACAATACATTCCCCTATTTTTCTTGGGCCATCCAAAAAGTCAAATTTAAAACCATCTGCCAGTAAATAATGCGGTGCAGTATCAGCTAAAAAATAAACTTCATCAGCGATACACTCGTATCCTTGCTCTATTGGTGGAGTACTGAACTTCAACACTATAGACCAGATTTGGTCTGGTAAATAGAGCTGTGTATATAAAATATTTCTTGAAGAAAGTTTTCTATACACGCCGTCAATAATTTTTTTATCCCAAAAAACAAGACACATCATTACACCATTGTAACCCAACATGCCATTACGGCCTGAAATATCTTTACCACTGTACCACCAGGCCCATCACCACACAATTCACCGCCTTACTAATATCGCTCAACAGTATTTTGACCCGAAACACTCAGAACACCCTACGCCCTCACTAGTAGACACGCGATCCTACTCGCTTGCAGAGTAAGGGGCTTTTGCTTTATAGTGCGTGTGCAGGGTGAAGTGCGCCCCCTCTATAAAGAGCCCGTTTGACTGGAGCAAACACTATGAGTACTAGAATGCAAAATTTAATAGAAAACATGGGAGGAGTCGTAAGGGTTGAAGCAAAACCTTTCGCTCCTTTATCACGAGAAATAATATCAAAATATCTAGATGTAGATAAGAAAGAGTTTTCTGATTATGTAGACTATTTGACATGTTTCGGAGGAGAAACATATCTGAATGAAGTATTCTACAAGTTAACTATGTATAACGATGGGCTGCCAATTTATTGTTATCCCAGTGAATCACTAGTAGAAAATGTTGTAATAAAAAATGGAGAATTTGGTTGTTTTTACGGAGAAGGATCTTCATATCAAACTGGTTATTCATTGAGCAATGCTATAAAAATAATGGAAAATAGGATTCCTGAAAATTTTCTACCTATTGCTGAAAATAACTACGGAGATAGGATATGCCTGTGCGTAGAAGGGGAAAGAATGGGGAAAATTTATTACTGGTACCATGGAAACGAGTGGGATGAAGAAGATTACTGTGATGATTTTGGGGAAACCATGCCCGAAGAAGTAAAAATGCAAAACATGTATTTAATCGGGGAAAATTTGTATGACTGCTTTAAACGCATGGTTTTAGTAGAAGAATAATTTCTATGTTAAATTGGAGCTAGATATGGATCCTCAAGAATTAACTAATGAAGTTCTGCTGGAAAGTATTTTGGACTGTACTCATTTTGTGTCACATGAAGTTCCTAATTTATTCAAATCTGTAAAAGAATCTTTGCCTCACAGTGACAAAATATTCTTTATGAATTTTGTCGAAGACGAAAATGGAGAATATGAATATTATGGGTACATTTATGATAAAACAACTGCAGCAATATATGAGTATTATTTCCAAGATAGTAAGTCATTGAAAAACCGGAAATTATCCCTTGCTAAAAGAGATATTAGTAAGTTGACTACAAAAGATATTCTTGAGTTGCCTGCACTCCACTTACTGTAGCTAAAATTAGCATTTTAAAATCTGCCTCTCACGGGTGTCACCGACCCTGCGCCTATGAGAACTAGGGTATGTTTTGCCTCCTACCGCATGTGCTGGTTCATATTTAGCTTCTTCAGCACCTGCGTGTCGTGGTCAATCAGCCAGTTCTTATCAAACAGCAGCCGCACAAACGCCAGCCCCAGCCCCAAAGCCAAAAACGTCAGAAACGACTGGGCAAAACCACCCATCGCCGCATACAAGTCACCGGAAGACATATGCGACATTGCCAGGTAGAACGGCACACCCGGAACCATCGTCACCACCGCAGGCACCGACAGCGAAATCCGAGAGTACTGCCGCCCGTGCAGCGGCGCCACAAGCTCCGCCATAATACCCACCGCGAACACCGCCAAGGTGGCCGCCATATGGGAGGTCCAGCCCGCCTCAACCAGCCAAATACGCGCAGGGTTCGCCACTGCTGCGATCACCCCGCCCCACACGCACGCCACCGGGGACGCCGCGAACAGCATCGCGAACCCCGCCGCAGCAACCCCCGAAGAAACCACCTGCAACAGCAGGTACAAACCAGCCGGGATGTCTGGCCGGGCGTTCTGCGCCAACGGCAGATGAAACAGGGAAGCCAGCACCCACACGGCAAACGATGCGCTCACCAGAAGCACCGTCACATACATGAGCCGAGACATACCCGCCAGAAGGTCCATACGCGAAATATCCAGCATACCCGTGACCATCGGGAACCCCGGCACCAGGAACAGGATCGACGAAATGAACCCCACCATGTGTTCAGAACCAATCAGCTGCAGCCCCGTCAGCAGATTAATCAGCCCAATATAGGCGCCCGCCGACAGGAACCCGCACGCCATCCAGATCGCCATATGGCTCACCCCGCGCTTCATGAGGGTGGAACGCAAAAACTGCCCCAACCCGGCGGCAATAAAAACCGCCGAACACTCAATCAGCCCGCCACGGTTCAAAAACGCGAACCCCGCGCACGCCACCGCCGAAGCCAGGGCAAGCATCCACCGTTTATACAGGTGTGGCATCGAATCAATGCGTTCCAGTTCGGCATTCGCTTCCTGTGGGGTGATCCGCTCCGGCAGTTCAGAAATGAAATTGCCCAGCAAATCAATCTTGTGCGAGTTAATGCCCATCGTGCGCTGCTCGGCCACCTCGGTGCGAAAATTCCCGTTCCCGTAGGCGGTGGTGGCGATCTCAGTGAACGTCACCTGGGCGTGGTGCTCATCCAGGCCCACAGCCTTCGCCAAGCGCGCCATTGACGCCTTAATACGGTAGGCACTCGCCCCTGACTTCATGAGGATACGACCCAGCCGCAGCACCACCTGCGACTGCGCCACAATGAACTTATGCTGTTCCCTGGACGACCCTAAATAGATGCTGTACGTGTTGGTATCGGTATACGCCTTATCGTTGTGCTGTTCCATCTGAAGCCTTCAACCAGTGAATCTGCGGGGTGGGGTACGGGCATAAAACCCGGCCTCTTTAGCATAGGTCAAAGAGGCTGCGGCAGGTAGTGATACACCCCGCAGCAGCACGTAATACACTTTACGTTGACTTACCGGGTAGCCCCCCCGCTGCGGCCAAGGCTACCGGCGCACCGGCCACCGGCCGTCAATCACCTCGTTCTCCTTACCCGGTTTTGTGCGCAGCCACGCCTGAAAATCGGCGGCCTGCTGCGCCGCCCACTGCACCTGCTGCTCGTGCAGGGTAGCGGCATCCACGTCAAGCACCGCAGGGAACCTTTCGGTGAGTTTCACCAGCAGCCGTTCGGCGGCTAAGGCATCGTCCTTGGAAGTGTGCGCATTATCCAGCTGCACCTTGTGCTCCACGGCCAGCGTCTCCAGCTTACGGTTGCCGCGCTTACGCGGAATAACGTGCTTATGAATAATGTACGGGTCAAGGATGCACCCGCCGGGCAGCTCCCCGTTGGCAATACTGTACCGTTTCATCTCATGGTGCAGAACCGAGAAATCGTAGGCGGCATTAAATGCGATCACCGGAACCCCGTCAAGGAATAACGAGCCGATAGCCCCCGCCAGCTCCCACACCACCTGCTGCGCTGGCTGCCCGTGCGCCCGCGCATGCTCCGTAGTGACCCCGTGCACCGCCGCAGCAGCCTCAGGGATTTCAACCCCCGGGTCAGCCAGCCACTCCCCGGCACGGCGCACCGAGCCGTCAGGGTTCAATAACAGTAACGATGCGGTCACAATGCGCGCGGTCTCAACATCCACGCCCGTGGTTTCAAGGTCGAAAGTGGCTCGGGGGCCGTGTATCCAGCTCATGAATTCGACTATACGTGAGTTTTTGCACCGCTGCGGCCCGGACCGTCACCCTCTGACATATAACGCAACAGCCGCCTCAGCTGGCAGATAGACTTGAACCATGACCGCAAAACTCATCACCGGGGCACCCGGAACCGGCAAGACCGAGCGTATTATCGCAGCCGCCGCCGAATTCATTGCCAATGGGGGAGACCCGGCGCGGCTACTGGTGCTTGCCCCCACCCGTACCGGGGCAACCCGCATCCGTGACGGGTTGGCGCGCCGTATCACCACGAGCATGTCTACCGCACCCACCCGTGCGTGGGCGGCCTACGCCTTCGACCTGCTCCGCCGTGCCCACACCCTGGGAAGTCTGCCCGGGGTGCAGTACAGCCCCAAACTACTGTCGGGGCCCGAGCAGGATGTGATGATTGGCGAGATCCTGGGCGGTCACCGTGAAGGCGCGGGTGCGGGGGTGCGCTGGCCCGCAGACCTGCAAGAGGCCCTAGGTACACGCGGGTTCAGGCACGAAATACGCGACTTTTTTGACCGCATGGCCGAGTACGATGTGAGCGTTGAGAGGGTTCAGGAGCTCGCCGAACAGCTGAACAGGCCCGCCTGGCAGTCGGTTGCAGCCCTGCACACCGAATACCGGCAGATCCGCCGTCTGCGCGCCCCGCACGCCTACGACCCGGCGGCGCTCATCCACGAAGCCTGCAACTTTCTATTCGCAAACCCCGACTGGCTAAGCGCCGAACGGGAACGGTTCGACCTGATCCTTATTGATGATGTGCAGGAGCTCAGCCCCGCCACCTACCGGCTGCTGAATATTCTGTGCGCCCAGAACCCGCAGGCGGCCCTGAACTCGTACCGGGGGCAGGCGCGTGAGGAAGTGGCTGCTGCGCTCACCGCAGGAACCGGGCAGAACCTCACGCGGCGCATACTGATGACCTGCTGCACCGAGACCGTGGTGCAGGGTTTCCGCGGGGCACGGCCAGATTTAGCCAGGACACTTGGAGAGTCATTCCCCGCGTTAGAGACGGAATACCTATACACCTCGTACCGGATGGGTCCCGGTATTGCCGCCGCGTGGGGTGAACTGGCCCGCCGCCTGCCCGTCATCACCGGGGCCAAAACCGTGCGTGAGCTGCGTGCCCCCGCCGCCGAAGCGCAAGAACAGGCGCTATTGCAGCTCAGCGACGAAGGTGACCTGCTCGACCCGCGCCGCTACAGCACACCACCCGAAGGGGTCTTCGGGTACATGCTCCTCTCCCCGCAGGATGAGGTGAACCAGGTGGCGCAGCTGCTGCTTGAGGACTACCTGTACCGGGGTGCCGCCTACGCGCGGTCAGCGATTGTGGTGCGTGATGGCTCCCGGGTGGCCAATATCCGCCGGGTACTAGCGGCCTCGGGTATCCCCACCGTCACCGGTGCGGCGCTCACACCGGTGCGTGACGAACCGGCGGTACGGCCGTTTCTGGATGCGCTTTCCCTGCTCATGTACGCCCGCGAACGCGGCGCCGAACAACTACATTTGCCGGATAATTATGCGTCACCTTCCGAGGCGGAAACCATGCCGGACGGGGACGAGCCGCTCACCGCAGAAACAATTGCCAACGCCTCCCACACCACAGCAGAAGAGGACGAAGCCAAACTCGCCCGGCGAAGCCTTGAAGATGTGCTGGCCGAAGAAAACCGCACGAACCCCGCCTCCGGTGCGCACAACGCTATCACCCTGCTCACCTCCCGGCTGGGGGGCGCCTCCAGCATGGATGTGCGCCGCCTGCGCCAGCAGCTGCGCGCCGCCGAACTGCGTGCCGGCGGGCGCCGCTCCAGCGACGACCTGCTCTTAGGGGCGCTGCTGAACCCCGAAGCTCTGCCGGACTACGGGGTGGGCACCGCTATTCGCCGCGTCTCCCGGGTGCTCGCGGCGGGCCAGCAGGCGCTCAACGCCCCGGGCGCTAACGCCGAGACCGTGCTGTGGGCCCTGTGGCAGGCCAGCGGGCTAGAAAAAACCTGGGTGAACAGCAGCGCCGCAACCGGGCCCGAAGCCGAGCGGGCGCACCGCAACCTTGACGCCATGATCGGGCTTTTCGAGGCCGCCACCCGGTTCGTGGACCAGATGCCCGGCTCATCCGCAGAACAGTTCCTTGACTACATTGACGCCCAAGACCTCCCCATGGACACCCTCGCTGCCCGCGGGAAACGCTACGACGCCGTGGAAATCCTCACCCCGGCCCTCGCCGCCGGGCGGCAGTGGGACACCGTGTACGTGTGCGGTATCCAAGAAGGAACCTGGCCTAATACGAAAGTGCGCGGCTCGCTCCTGAACACCGGCGAACTAAGCGACATCTGCGAAATGGGGGTTGAGGCGGCGCAGAAAGTGCGGATGGCGGATCGCATCCGGGCTGTGCGCCACGACGAGCTGCGCATGTTCGCCACGGCCATTAGCCGCGCCCGCAAGCGCCTCGTGCTGACCGCCGTCTCATCCACCGATGAGGCGCCCAGCGAATTCTTCGACATCCTGGTACCCGAAGTGCGTGCCGGGGAGGTGACCCGGGTGCGGCGCCCCATGACCCTGCGCGCGCTCGTGGCCCAGCTGCGCCGCAACGCCACCGTTGAAGAGCATAACCCGGCGCTTGCGCACGCGGCCGCCGCCCAGCTGCACCGCCTCGCCGACGCGCAGGTGCCCGGCGCCCACCCGCGCCAGTGGTGGGGGCTGCTGCCGCTCTCGACTCAGGAGCCAGCGTTCACGCCGCGACGGCGGCAAGGGCAAGAACCCGAGAAGCTGACGGTCCCCATCTCACCGTCACGTCTTGAGACGATCCACAAGTCTCCGCTTGACTGGTTTGTGGCGGCCGCCCGGGCCGAGGCGCAAACAGACACATCACGGTCGCTGGGCACGCTCATCCACGCTATCGCTGAGGAGTACCCCGCCGCTGACTATGCGACACTCAGTGCCGTCCTTCAGGAGCGTCTGACCACCCTGGCGCTGCCCGAGACGTGGGAGGGGGAGGAAACCCGTCGCCGCGCCGAGAAAATGATTCAGAAACTGGCCGTGTATTTTAAGGAAATTATGCCCGGAGACGGGCGCACCCTGGTGGGGGTTGAGGGCGCTTTTAAAGTGCGTGTTCCCGGGGAGAAGCTCGACGCCCAAATTTCGGGGCGGGTAGACCGGCTGGAGGTCACCGAGGACGGGCGGTACATGATCGTTGACCTGAAAACCGGGCGCACCAAACCCGCAAAAGCCGATATTTCCCAGCATGCCCAGCTGGCCGCCTACCAGGTTGCGGTTGAGGCCGGGGCAGGGGACACAATGAGCCGCGAACTGGGAACGGAACCAGCCGCACACCCCGGCGGTACACCCGGTGGCAGCGACGATAACGTGTACCGTGCCATGGGGAACCGTTCGGCTGGGGCGGCGCTCGTACAGCTGGGCGACGGCACCGCCCCAACCGCCAAGAACCGCCCGCAAGAACAGCCCCCACTTGAGCCTGACTCCGACGAGTGGGCTGTTGAGCTGATCCGGTGCGCCGCCGAGCTGATTGCCGGGGCCCTCATACAGGCGCGGCACCGCCCGGGCGAGAAATGCAGGCTACCCGAAATCTGCCCGCTGTGCCCGCAGGGCAGGCAGGTTACACAGGGATAGGTAGGGCGCGTACCAAGTGAGAGAACAGAACATGAACAATAACCACACCGAAACCCACACGCCCACAGATACGCTGCAGAGTGATGAGCACCTGCCGGGGATCGGGCAGGGTACCGCCGGGGAGCCTTCCCACGGGGGCAGGCGCATCCTCAGCGCCCTTGAGATCGCGCGGGAACTGGGACTAAACCCGCCCACCGATGAGCAGATTCGCATTATTGAATCCCCACTGCAGGCGCGTCTGGTGATTGCCGGTGCGGGATCCGGTAAGACCGCCACCATGGTGGACCGGGTGGTGTGGCTGGTGGCCAACGGGTTTGTGCGCGCCGATGAAGTGCTGGGGGTGACCTTCACCCGCAAGGCCGCAGGTGAGCTGCGTGAGCGTATGCGGACTCGCCTGAATATTCTGCGTGAGCGAAAGCTCATAGACCTCACCGAGCAGGAGCTGCTGGAGGGGGCATCAGAACCCACGGTATCCACCTACCATTCGTACGCGAATACGCTGGTGAAAGACTACGGGCTGCGCCTGGGTATTGAGCAGGATGCGCAGATGCTGGGGGACGCACAGGCGTGGCAGCTGGTGGCGCAGATAGTGCAGTATTGGGACGGCAAGCTTCCGCAGGGGGGTAAAGGCGAGGCGGCGTCAAAGACTTATCTGGTGAAGCAGGTGCTGAAATTAGCTGGCGAGTGCGCCGAGCATCTGGTGGCCCCGCAGACAGTGATCGAGTTCTGCACCGCCCAGATTGCCGCATACGAGTCGTTGAGCACCCCCGGGCAGCGAAAAGCCGCGAACGATACCCTGCGCCAGCTGCAGACGAAGATTATTGTGGCGCGCATGGTGCAGCGGTACGCGCGGGTGAAGGCACGCATGCAGGTGCTTGACTACGGGGATCTGATTGCTTTAGCGGCCCGTATCGCCCGGGACGTTCCTCAGGCGGTGCAGCTGGAGAGGGAACGGTATAAGGTGGTGCTTCTGGACGAGTTTCAGGATACCTCCCACGCCCAGCTGCAGCTTTTCTCAGATTTATTCGGCACACGTGCTGCTGAGGGGGAGCACCCAGGGTACGGGGAGCATCCGGTGATGGCGGTGGGCGACCCTAAACAGTCAATTTATGGGTTCCGCGGCGCATCTGACGGTCAGTTGTTCAGTTTTTACCGGTATTTCCCCACCGCCGATGAGACGCCCCTGTATTTGACCGTTGCGTGGCGTAACGATACGGCGATTCTGGATGCCGCGAACCTCATTGCTGAGCCCCTTAAAACTATGCCGGGGTGGGTGCGGGCGTCTCAGCCGCCTAAGGTACCGGATTTGCGGCCGCGTTCGGTCATTACCCGCCCCGATGAGTCTGGTGAGGCGGCGATGCGCGGTTCGGTGCAGCTGGCCCGGTACGCCACCGACGCTGATGAGGCGCGCGGTATTGCCGAGAAAATAGCCGCTGAACGTGCCCGGTTCCGGGATAACCCCACAGGCATGCCCACCATGGCGGTGCTGACCCGCACCCGCAGCCAGATGGAACCGATCCGGCAGGCGTGTGAGGCACTGGGGGTGCCCGCACAGGTGGTTGGCTTGGGCGGGCTTCTGGAACGCCCCGAGGTGATTGATATGGTGGCGATGCTCCGTGTGCTGGCTGACCCTAACCGGTCGGATGCGCTGGTGCGTCTGCTGGCCGGGGCACGGTGGCGGCTGGGTACCGCAGACTTGTTGGCGTTGGGGGAGTGGTCGAATGAGCTCACCCGTGTCCGGGAGCGCGGGTACGTGAGCGGGGCCGATGCCCAGCAGCCGGGGCAGGAGGTCTCCGGCACTTCTGATGAGCAGCTGCGCCGGGCGCAGCAGAGCTTCGAGCAGGCCCGTAAGTTCGCTGTGGAAGACCTCAGCGAGTACGGGTCGTTGATTGAGGCGATAGAGCACCTGCCGGAGGCTAACGAGCAGGGGCACCCGATCTACCCGCCGGATTATTCACCGCACCGCCGCCGTCTGAGTGTTGAGGGGCTGGCGCGTCTGCGGGCGTTTGCGGCTGAGCTGGAGTATTTGCGGCAGTTCACCACAGAGGATTTGGGGACTCTGCTGTACGAGATTGAGCGGGTCATGATGCTCGACATTGAGCTGGCATCCCACGAAGGCTCGGATAGTTATACATCCCGGGTGCATCTTGATGCTTTTCACGATGTGGCCGCCAACTACGCGGCGACTTCCCCGCGTATTAACGCCATGATCTATGCCGGGGCGGACGGTACCGCCGCCGAGGAGGACGCCCCCACCGCCCGCCGGTTTGTGCTGTCTGCCAGCGGCATCAGCTATCTTACGGGGTTCTTGGCGTGGCTTGAGGAGGCGGCTGAGCACGAGAACGGCCTGGCCCCGGCCGTGGAAGAGCCGCGGCAGGATGCGGTTCAGATTCTTACGATGCACGCCTCAAAGGGGCTGGAGTGGGATCAGGTGTACCTGCCGCGCCTGAGCGATGCCCGCGCCGAGCGTCACCGCATGTGGCAGCGTCTTGAACCGGGTGTTTTGCCGTGGCCGCTGCGTGGCGATAAGGATTATCTGCCGCCAGCGTTGGAGCGCCCCGAAGAAATCACGGCCTTGGAAACCTTTAGTGAGCTGAACCTGGCGGTCGAAGAGGGCGAAGACATGGTGCATGATTATGCGGGTGCTGAGGCGCGCCGCCTGATTTATGTTGCCATGACTCGCGCCCGGTCCCTGCTGTACATTACCACCTGCCGGTGGACGGGGGCCCATGTTAAGCCGGTGAAAACAAGCACTTACTGGAATGAGCTGGTGCAGTTCTCCCAGGGGGACGCGCAGCCCCCCTATGAGGGGATTCAGCATGCGCCGTGGCTGTACCCCGGGTACTTGGGGACGGGGTACTATGTCCCGTCGGCTGCCCGCGAGACAGACCCCAGTATTGATGCGGTGTTCGGGCGTGAAATCAGGGATTGGGGGTACACGGTTCCGCAGGGGGCGGTGCTGCTCAACGGCACCCCGGTGCCTTCCGTCGCCCCCGTTGCTGACCCGCAGGATGGCCCCGCGCGGGATGCGGCCACGGCCAGCACCTGCGCGAACGTTGCCCGCGCCCTCTCAGCGGATGGGGCGGATCCCATTGAGAATGCGCGTATTCTGCGGCTGCCGCCGGTGCACCGGGTGTACCGTGCGGCGCACCCCGATGCTGATGTCACCGCCGAGTTCGCGGCGCTTGACCGTGATACCCCCGGCGGCGGTGAGGGCGGGGCACCGGCACAGTCAAAGAGTAAAACCGCCGATGCCGAGTTCGTGTTCGCCCATGAGGAACTGATGAAAATTTCTGCGCATCAGCGTCCGGCGCGTTCGGGGGTGCGCCCGCAGATCGTGCAGCGCCTGCTCACCCCGGCCGCTTGGGCGGAACAGAACCCCCAGCAGGGGAGCGTACTGACGGCCATGTGGCCTTTCGACCCTCTGGATGGGCCCGCCGTGTGGCGCTGGGAATCTGATGAGGCTCTCACCGAGGGGATGCGCGCACAGCTGCGCTACGGGGCGCAGCCGGACGATGCGCACCCTGCGGAACTTTCGGAACAGCAGCAAGGCCCTGCCGTGAACCGCCCCCAGCAGGTGAGCGTCCCCGGTGACCGCCGTGCTCGGGTGCAGCGTGCCGCCCTGAACGTGGCCCGCGGCGGTATTGAGCTTGCCCCGGGTGCTAACGCCCCACAGGCCGATGCTCACACCCGGCAGGAAATTCAGGATTGGGAGCAGGAGGTTGAGCTGCTGCTGGCGTTGGCACGGCGCGCGGTCACTCCCGCCGCCCCGTCGAAACCGGAGCACCTGTCGGCCTCCGAGCTGATGTCACTGGCCGAGAACCCACAGCAGGCGCGGGCGCGGATGGTGCGCCCGGTGCCGGTTCAGCCTTCAGCGGCGGCGCGCGCCGGAACGTTCTTCCACGAGTGGGTTGAGAACCATTTCGGAGCCGACCCCATGCTGGACCTTGACGACGAACTCTACACCGACGACGAGACTGACACCACCCTCAGCCTTGATGCGCTGCGTAAGACGTTCCTGGCAAGTGAGTGGGCGAACCGCACCATCTGGCGGGCCGAATACCCGGTTGAAACGCATGTGGCCGGGGTGAGTGTGCGCGGACGTATTGATGCGGTGTTCCGCACGGTTGAGCGCACCGAGCAGGGGCAGCGGGAACGCTGGGAGCTGGTGGATTGGAAGACCGGCCGTAAACCCACCGCCAAGCAGATGCGGTATAAGCGCATCCAGCTGGCGCTGTACCGGCTGGCGTTTGCCAAGATTCAGGGCGTTGACCCTGCGGATGTGCGGGCGGCGTTCTACTATGTTGGGTCTGACCAGACGGTGTGGGATTCCGATATTGCGGGCGGGCTGCAGTCTGAGGCGCAGCTGGAGCGCATCATTACCCGCTGGGATTGGGAGCCTTAACCCGCCAGCGCCCGCGCGAGACGCCGGGGCTATTCCAGCCCTTCGGCCCGCTCCGGCAGCGGCTGGTTCTGCCCGAGCATGTCCCCGGAGTCACGCAGGTTCTCGCAGACCGCCTGCAGCATCTGCTCGCCGTGGGCGATCATTTGCGCGTCCCCGTATTCCACCGCGTGGGTGAGCCATTGGGCCAGAGCGAACTCGGCGTAGAATTCGGCGCGTTCTACCAGGTGCTGGTCGGGCATCTGCGGCATCTGTGAGGAGTAGACCCGCACCACTTCATCTGTGAAGGCGGTGTCGGAGCAAGCAAAAAGCCAGGAGAGGTCTTGGGCGGGGTCGCCCACATGCACTTCTGACCAGCCGCTCACTTCGGCCACCGTACCGTTGTGGATGCTGATGGTTTCGGTGCCGAGCTTACCGTGCACCACGCGGGTACGGAAGTCCCAAATAGGCCCGGGTTCTAGGAAAGCACGCCAGTGCGCCACCAGTTCGGCCGGTACTTTGCGGGTGGAGGCTGCCCTGTCCAGTTCGGAGAGTTTACGCCTGCGCAGGTTCTGGGAGGAGTAGACGGGCAGGTCTGATTCGATCATGATGTCTTCAGGCATCACGTGCAGTGTGGCGATGAGCCTGCCCAGGTCGGTGGCGAGGGTGCTGTTGTTGGCACGGTTAATACGAGCCAGTTCATCAAGGTCGCGGTGGGTGCCGGGAACGTAGGTGTACACGAATACGCTCATACCGTTGTACGGTACGGTTCCGGCGATGGTGGGTACGGTAAACGGCAGGCGGGCGCGCAGCCCGTGGGTGAAGGAACGGAGCACCTGATGCTCTGCTTCTAGGCGCATACTGGCGTCGTGGTTGCGGGGTGCACGCACACGCCAGTTGCGGTCGGCGGAGTCTGTGATGATCGCCGTGTCGTATTCTGCGGATTCTTCGGGGGCAGCCGCGGTGGCGACAGGGTAAATACCCGGCACGCCCGCCGAAACGATGGCCGCTAACTGAAGAGGAGATAAAGTCACTCTTTAAGGTTACCTAATATCGGGACGAATACGGTATCTGCGTGGGGCGCGCCCCGTGTTCTTGGGGTTTGCGCTTCGCCGCGAGCGAGTCGGCAGCGGGTTTCTAACCGGTCGTACCGTGCGCGGGATACAATGGGGAACCGTGGATGTTTCGTGTCCGCGCGGCGGGTATTGCGGCTGTGGGGCACGCACCGTAACTACTTTCGTGCTGGCGCACCCGGTGTGGGCGATAGAGGAGAAGGGGCACCTGTATGGGCGGGGGAAAAAGCAGAGGGGGCTCACGCGGCTCGTCATCAGGTGGTGCGCAAACCCCCTCCATGTTTGATGTGCCGTCACCCTCTCGCCGTACCGCTGGGGTGCCCGGCCCCGTTCGGGGTGCTGGCGCTGCAGCGGGTGAGGCGCCCCGCCCCACCTCGGCCGAGCAGGGGTCCCCCTCAGCTCCCGCTATGCTCTCAGCCGAGGATATTCTCACCGGTTTGGACGCGGATCAGCGGCGTGTGGTGACGGAGCTTGACGGCCCGATGCGCGTGCTGGCGGGTGCCGGTACGGGCAAGACCCGCGCCATCACGCACCGCATCGCCTACGGTATCGCTATTGGCCGGTACGTGCCACAGCGGGTGATGGCTCTGACGTTTACCACGCGCGCCGCTGAAGAGATGCGCCTGCGTTTGCGGTCTTTGGGGGCGGCGGGTGTGCAGACCCGCACTTTCCATTCGGCGGCTTTGCGGCAGCTACGGTATTTCTGGCCGCAGGCGGTGGGGGGAACCTTCCCGCAGATTGTGGGTCATAAGGCCCCGCTGCTGACTGAGGCGGCAAACCGGCTGCGTATCACCACTGACCGGGCGCTGCTGCGCGATATTGCCGCCGAAATTGAGTGGGCGAAAGTTTCGATGCTCACCCCCGATACGCTTGTGGCGCGACTGGGGGAGCGGGCCCTGCCAGCTGAACTCACGGCACAGAATATGGTGCGGCTATTTCGCGCCTACGAAGAGCTCAAAGACGAACGGAACGTGATCGACTTTGAGGATATTTTGCTGCTGACCGTGGGCATCATTGAGGAGGATGAGGCGCTGGCGGCGACTATCCGCCAACAGTACCGCCACTTTGTGGTGGATGAGTATCAGGACGTTTCACCGCTTCAGCAGCGCCTGCTGGATGCGTGGCTGGGCGAACGCACCGATATTTGCGTGGTGGGGGATGCCTCCCAGACCATTTATTCGTTCACGGGCGCCACGAGCCGCCACCTGCTGGAATTCCCGCGCCGCTACCGGGGGGCGCAGACGGTGAACCTGGTACGGGATTACCGTTCGCATACGCAGGTGGTGGAGCTGGCGAACCGGCTTCTGGAGGCCCGCCGCCCGGGTAGGGACTCTACGGAGTTTTCGTGGGCACCGCCGCTGCGGCTGGTGTCTCAGCGTGGGGCTGGGGTGGAATGCGAGTGGTTTGAGTACGCCGACGATGAGGCTCAGGCGCAGGGGATCACCGAGGACATCCTGGATTTAATGAACAAGGACGGTGTGCCCGCCAGCGAGATTGCGGTGCTGTTCCGCACGAACGCACAGTCGGCGGTGATCGAGTCGGCCCTGAGCGCGGCGGGTGTCCCGTATCAGCTGCGCGGTGCGGAACAGTTTTTTGAACGCCCCGAGGTGAAGCAGGCCGTATTGGCGTTGCGCGGCTCCGCTAAGGGCACGGACGGCAGCGAGCATGCGCCGTCCCTGGTGCGGGATGTGCTCTCTTCCCTGGGGTATTCCGAGAAGGCCCCGACCTCCGGGGGTGCGGTGCGGCAGAAGTGGGAGTCGTTGGCGGCGCTGGTGTCTATGGTTGATGCTTTACACGCCGAGCGCCAAGAGCAGATTGCTGCACAGGCACCCGCTGAGCAGGGGCTGTCTCCGTTGAGTATGCGTGAGGTGGTGGAGGCGCTCGCGCACCGTATCGCCACGCAGGATGCTCCCGTTATGGATGGGGTGACTCTTGCGTCTTTGCATTCTGCTAAGGGCCTGGAATGGGATGCGGTGTTCCTGTGCGGGCTGAATGAGGGGCTTATGCCGATTTCGTATGCGCAGACTAGCGATGAGGTGGATGAGGAGCGCCGCCTGCTGTATGTGGGTATTACCCGTGCGCGTAAGCACCTGTGTTTGAGCTGGTCTCTTTCGCGTACCGCGGGTGGGCGGGGAAACCGTAAACGGTCCCGCTTCCTGGATGATATTGACCCTAAACGTCGTCCTCGTCGGGCGCCGTATTTGCCTTAGTTGACCGCTTGCTGCGGCTGAGTTGTGTGGGAGGAGCCATGACGCCCCGTCATCCTGTTTCTGAGGTTATTCCGGCTACGGAGGAGCACCCGCGTGTTGAGGTGGTGCGTTCTGCTCGGCGGCGGCGCACGGTGACGGCTCAACCTGCCGATGACGGCAGTATTCGGCTGCTGGTGCCTGATATCAGCACGGATGAGCAGATTCGGGGCTATCTGGCGGATCTGCTGCCGCGGGTGCAGCGTACCCGCCGGCGCACGCAGGGTAAACGCCGTCATTTCGCTTCGGATGAGTATCTTCTTTCGCGGGCCCAGTATTTGGTGGAGCAGTATCTGCCGGAGCTTTCCGGTAAGGTGCCTGAGTCGATCCGGTGGGTGTCGAACCAGCGTACCCGCTGGGGTTCTGCCACCCCGGGTGCGGGGCGCATCCGTATTTCTGATGCGCTCACCGGCGCCCCGGAGTATGTGGTTGATGCTGTGCTGTACCACGAGCTGTGCCATTTTGTGGTGCTGCACCATAATGCGCAGTTTCACAG
Source organism: Rothia sp. HSID18069 (assembly GCF_003989155.1). NCBI lineage: Bacteria > Bacillati > Actinomycetota > Actinomycetes > Micrococcales > Micrococcaceae > Rothia > Rothia sp. HSID18069. The sequence goes on from NZ_RBMG01000001.1 coordinate 403,404, forward strand.
GCTGCAGGATCGTCTCCCACGCCTCACGCAGGCACAGGCGTTTTTGGCTGGTATTGAGTTTGCCCGCACGCAGGAGGCTCATGAGCGCCGACCCGAAGACCAGTCATAGGGTGCTGAACAGTTGGGGCGATGCGGGTATATCCGACCCGGGGTGTCTCAACGTTGCTCTGTATTGGCGCGCAATATTGGGTTAAGGATCTGCACGAGGCGGCGTCCGTGTCGGAATATATGATTCTCCCGTGTGGAACGCCGCCTCGTGCGGATGATGAAAAGGTTTTTTATTTATTGTCGTCGTACCCGCCGTCGAGCAGTTTCTTGAGCTCCGAGTCGAAATCGACGTCGTCGAACGAGAGCTGTTCAGAGACACGGTCTTCGTATTTTTTGAAGTTTTCCAGTTCTTTGGCGGTGGGGAGGGTTTCGGGCGCCAGCCACAGGTTGTCGCGCGCCTCATACCCGTGCTTCTCGTCGTAGTCACGCCAGAATGCGGTGGCTTCCCGCACCATGCGGGGGCGAATCTCAAGCCCCACGAGGGTTTCAAATACTTGCTCGCTGGGGCCGCCCTCAACGCGGCGGCGCGCGAAAGTCTCGGCGATTTGCGGCGCCTTGGGCAGGTTCTGGGTGGCCTGATCTGCAACGAATGAGACCCACCCTTCAATGAGGGCCAACAAAGCTTCCAGACGTTCAACCGCAAGCTCCTGGTCTTCGGTGCGCTGCGGGTTGAACATGCCGCCTTCAAAGGCCTCCTGTACGGCTTCGGGGTCGTGCATGTTCACCTGGGAGGCGGCATCCTGGATCCGGTTCATGTCCACGCGGATGCCGCGGGCGTAGCGGCTCACCAGCGCCATAATGTCTTCACGCAGCCACGGGTTGGTGCGGTGCAGGCGAATCAGCGCGGATTCGCGCACGGCCAGGTACAGCAGAACTTCCTGTGCGGGAACCTCAATCTCGTCGCCGAGGGTTTTAAACCCGTTCGGCAGCAGGGCGGTACGCCCGGGGGCCAACGGGAACCCAATATCGGTTGAGGAGTACACCTCTTTGGCGAGGGAGGCGAGGGCCTGGGCCATCTGAATACCGAAGAATGTTGAACCGAGGTTGTTCAAAAAGCCGCTGTTGCCCAGCAGCTGGGAGAGCTCTTCGGGTACGTTATCGGTCCCGGGCAGCACCATGGCCTGGGTGACCTCTGCGGCGACTGGCTCAACCATTTCACGCCACGAGTTGAAGGAAGCATCCAGCCATTCGGCTTTTGACCACGCCTCCACCGGAATATTGTGCCGTTCAAAAACTGTTACTGAGTCGAGCCACAAGTCGGCTAGGTGTGCGGCGTCGGCGGCGGCCTGTTTCAGGTTTTCGGCGATTGAGGGGTCTGAGTCGGCGGCGATCATGCGGCGGGCTTGGTCTTTGACCCCTGTCCAGTTCACGCCCTGTTCCGGGGTGCTGCCGGGGGTGGCGTTAATCGAGAACATGGTGTTCATCTGTTCCAGGATGCCTTGCATCATGGAAGGGTCAAAGGGCAGACCCATGTTTTTCAGGTCTTCAGGGTTCAATGACGATGCCCCCAGCGGGTTGTTGTTATCGCTGGGGTCGAAACCTGATTCCTGCATTTTTTTGAGGAAGTCTTCGAGGGGGTCGCGGCCGTCACCCGAGTCACCGTTGCCGGGGTTGTTATTGTTTGGAGAATTAGTCATTGTGTATCCCTTCGTACCATCGTACAGTGCGCGGGCATAGAGAAACCCCACGCACACAAGGGTACCGTTTGAAGCTGTGAATTTCCTCAGTAGGCAGCAGAAATAAGCCCACAGCACACCTGCTGTCGGCTTGTGCCTGTACGAGCGTTAAAGGGCCGGTTGATGAGTTCTTTGAGGTCGAGCCAATGTGCCGATGTGATATGTTTCCGCGACAGGCTGCTGTAGAATCGGGTACCCTATAGTTTCATGAGTAAGCGCACATTTTTTTCGAAAGCATCTAATAAATCTACGAGCAAAACAAGTGGCAAAGGTGCCAAAGATGGGGCTAAGAAGCCGTTTCGTAGGCGAGGAGGGTCTGTGCGCACCCTCAGCGGCGCGGCAACGTTCTGCCTGATTCTTGGGGCGTTTGTGATGCCTAGCCGCTATGTTATGGAAGGCCCAGGCCCCATGTTTAATGTGTTGGGGCAGCATGAGGGGCAGGACATTATCTCGATTGAAGGCGGCAGCGAGCGCGCAACTAAAGGGCAGCTGAACATGACGACGGTGTCTGTTTCGGGTGGACCGTACACGCCGCTGAGCGGTATTGAGGCGATTAATGGGTGGGCGTCGCTGGACGGTAAACAGTATTTGGTGGTGCCTACCGAGATTCTGTACCCGCGGGTTTCAAATGATCAGGCGAATTCCGCGAGTACGTCCCAGATGGCTGATTCACAGACTCAAGCGCAGGTGGCGGCGGCTCACTATCTGAAGATTCCGGTGACGGAGACTGTTACGGTGCTGCAGACTGTTGAGAAGAGCCCGGCTGAGGGTGTGCTTAAGGGCGGGGATCGTATTCTGAAGGTGAATGACGAGCCGCTGAAGGGGTATAAGAGCATGGTTGATGCCACCCAGGCTTCGGAGGGTAAACCTATTAAGCTGACGGTTGAGCGTGATGGCGCGCAGCAGGAGCACACGTTAACTCCGGTTAAGGATGAGGAGTCCGGCCGGTGGCGTGTGGGTGTGGCTTTGAAGCAGGACTATGAGATACCCGCAAAGATTAAATACCACACCGAGGGGGTGGGCGGCCCCAGCGCCGGGTTAATGCTTGCTTTGGGGACTATTGAGAAGGTGGGGGAGAAAAGCCTGCTGGCGTCCGGCCCGTTGAGTGAGTCGAATTATGTTGCGGGTACAGGCACTATTAACGCTGAGGGCAAGGTGGGGCCTATTGGTGGTGCGAAGTATAAGATTATTGCCGCCGGGGATAAGGGCGTGGCGGTTTTCTTGGTGCCCAAGGAGAACTGCTCTGATGTGAACGAGATGCGCAAGAGCAACCCGGAGCTGCTGAAATATAGGGACTCTAACGGCCAGAGGCAGCAGATGCAGATTGTGGCTGTTGAGAACCTGGATCAGGCGGTGCAGTCGCTGGAGCGTATTCGGGATAAGGGCATCCACACGGACGGTCTGCCCACCTGCGGGTAAGGGCGTTGTGCGCCGTAGCGGCAACGGTGCGACCTCACCGGTGATTTGAGATAATAGCCTCAATGAATCTTTAAACCGTATTGTGAGGGTATTGTGACGGCTTCTGCTTCTGCGCACCCGAATCGCGCCGGGCGCAAACGCCGGTTCGGTCCGCTGGGCTGGACCTTGGTGATTGTGGCGGCGCTCATTGCTGCTTTTGTGTTTGCCACTCAGGTGTATACCGACTGGTTGTGGTTTAGCCAGCTGGGGTTCGGCGGCGTTTTTATGACCGAGACGCTTCTGAAGGCTGGGGTGTTCGTGGTGACTGCCCTTTTGGTGGCGGTGCCTTTGTGGGCTTCTATGTCGTATGCGGTGAAACATGCTGAGGAGCCTGCCCCCGCGGCTGAGAGCCCGCAAAAAGCCAAGCAGCAGGAGGGGCAGGGTTCGGAGTCTGAGGATAAAGCCTCTGAGAAACCCCAGTCTGCTCGGGGGGAGCTGCAGGCGGAGGCTGAGGAGCTGCTGCGGGACATGTTCGGGCAGCACTCGTTTGAGGACAGCATGGTCAAGTACCGCCGGAGCGTGGAGCGTATCCGTAAGGCCCTGCTGCTGGTGTTGCCTGCTGTGCTGGGGGTGCTGGTGGCGACCACGTTCATCACCCAGTGGGATACTGTTGCGCTTTTCTTTAACTACCAAGAGTTCGGGGTGAAGGACCCCGAGTTTGGCCTGGACATTGGTTTTTTTGTTTTTACCTTGCCGTTTCTGCAGCTTTTGGTGAAGCTGTTCTCGGTGGTGCTGGTGCTCGCTGGTTTGGGCGGCATCATGATGCACTATTTTTACGGTGGTATTCGTGTGCAGCCCGGCGGTATGGGCACTTCATCTGCTTTTCGCCGCCATATTGCGGTGCTGTTGTTCCTGTTCTTGCTGGTGCGCGCTGGGGGGTTCTGGCTTGACCGGTACACTACAGTGCAGCAGCAGTCTGGGCGTTGGGCTGGAGCGATGTACACCGATACGAACTCGATTATTCCAGTGAAGGCCATTCTGGCTATTTCGGCGGTGCTGGTGGCGGTGTTTTTCCTCATGGCTGCTTCGACGCACCGGTGGCGTTTGCCGCTGATTGGTACGGCCATGCTGGTGATTGTGGCGCTGGTGGCTGGCGGGGTGTACCCGTGGATTGTGCAGCGGTTCCAGGTGGTTCCGAATGAGCAGGCGGCGCAGTCTGAGTTTATTCAACGAAATATTGATGCGACCCGCTACGCGTATGGGCTGGATAAGGTTGAAACCACCCCGTATGATGCCACGATTAATACTGCCGCGGGTGGTCTTTCCGGGTCGAGCCCAACAATTGAGAATATCCGCCTATTGGACCCGAATGTAGTGTCTTCGGCGTTTGCTCAGATGCAGCAGTTCCGCCCGTATTACCGGTTTGATACGAATCTTGCGGTGGACCGGTATTCGATTGATAAGAAAACCCAGGATACGGTGATTGCCGCCCGTGAGCTGAACCCGTCGCAGACTTCGGGGGAGTCCTGGTATAACCGCCATGTGGTGTATACGCACGGGTATGGCGTGATTGCCGCGTACGGTAACCAGGTGGATCCGGCTAACGGCAATCCTAAGTTTATGCAGTCTGGGATTAAAGCAACCGGCGTGATTTCTGAGAACTATGAACCGCGTATTTATTTCGGGATGAGCTCACCGCAGTATTCGATTGTGGGCGGCAACGGGGATCAGCTTGAGCTTGACCGCCCACAGTCTGCTGATGAGGCAAACAGCGCAGACGCGAAGTACACGTTTACGGGTAGCGGCGGGCCGCGCGTGGATTCGTGGCTGAACCGTCTCTCGTACGCTATTAAATTCCAGTCGTCCGATATTCTGCTGTCGGATGCGGTGCGTGATGGCTCGCAGATCCTGTATGAGCGTAATCCAATGGATCGTGTGCGTAAGGCCGCCCCGTATTTGCAGGTTGATTCGAAGGCATACCCGGCGATTGTGAATAATCGTGTGGTGTGGATTGTGGATGGTTATACGACCACTAACCAGTTCCCCTATTCGCAGGGTAATACGCAGGATTCTTCGGGTTCGCAGGGCCGGGGGAATTCGATGAACTATATCCGTAACTCGGTGAAGGCTACCGTTGATGCCTATGACGGGTCGGTCAACCTGTACGCCTGGGATGAGGATGACCCGATTCTGAAGGCGTGGCGTGGCGTGTTCCCCGGCACGGTGAAAAGCTATAAGGACATGAGTGCTGAGCTGATAAGCCATGTGCGGTACCCGAATGACATGTTCAGTGTTCAGCGCAGCATGTTGAATAAGTACCACGTGACGAGCGCCCACAGCCTGTACGCGGGCGATGACGTATGGTCGATTCCAAATGATCCTACAAACGATAGCGGCAGGCCGATCCCGCCGTACTACCTGTCGCTTCAGATGCCCGGTGATAAGCAGGCTCATTTCTCGTTGACCTCTTCGTTTATTCCGCAGCAGAGCGATTCGAACTCACGGAACGTCATGTACGGGTTCTTGGCTGCTAATGGCGACGCGGGCACCGGTAAGGATGGGGAGCGCAGCCCGGACTACGGTAAGCTGCGGCTGCTGGAGCTGCCACGTTCTTCGGTGGTTCCCGGCCCCGGGCAGGCACAGAATATTTTCAACTCTGATGCTGAGGTGTCGAACCAGCTGAACCTGCTGCGGCGCGGCTCGTCCGAGGTGATTAACGGCAATATGCTGACCTTGCCGGTTGCTGGCGGTATTTTGTATGTGCAGCCGGTGTACGTGCAGTCTAGCGGGGATGCGAAGTATCCGCGTCTGCAGCGTGTGCTGGTGAGCTTCGGCGATAAGGTGGGTTTCGCGCCTTCGCTTGAGGAGGCATTGAACCAGGTGTTTGGTGGCTCGTCGGGGGCGAAGATTGATAAGCCGACCGGTTCGAATGCCTCTCAGCCTGCGGATTCTTCATCCGGGGCGGGGGAGTCTAAGGGTGCTGATGCCACTAGCGGTTCGTTGAAGCAGGCCCTATCGGATGCGGCGAAGGCTATGCAGGATTCGGATGCGGCGATGAAGAAGGGTGACTGGGCGGCCTATGGGGAGGCCCAGAAGCGCCTGAACGATGCTCTGCAGAAGGCTGTGGAGATTGAAGGGAAGCAGTCTTCACAGGGTGGTTCTGGTGCTTCATCGTCACCTTCTGCTACCCCAGCGGCTTCTGCTTCGGTGGCTCGCCCTTCGGCAAGTGCCAGTGCTTCGGCTTCACGGCAGTAGCGGCGGGCGTCCCTGAGAGGCTCGCAATGGGTATGGTCCCGGCTGGCTTACTGGCCGGGGCCTTTCTGTACGCCTTAGCACGGGCCTGTGCCCGGCTGATTGTGTGCTCTTTCTCTCATGTGGCTGTTTCGATTTGAGGATACGCGGCGTGCCGTGTATAGTCTTATAAGTCGCCGCGGGGTGGAGCAGTTCGGTAGCTCGCCGGGCTCATAACCCGGAGGTCGCAGGTTCAAATCCTGCCCCCGCAACGTGTAAGCTCCCGAAGTCATATGACTTCGGGAGCTTTTTGGTGCGCGGGTTTTGGGTCAGCGCCTGTTAGCTGGAATGTAATAACCCAGGTGGCTGTTCACAGAAGCGATTTCTCTTGATAGCGTTAACCTGCGCAGGTGGAGTGCTGCTGACGCTGCCAACCAGGGGTATAAGCAGTACACTGACGCAGGATTTGATGCCCGGAAAGATGGTGATTGCCTGCCTGGGCAGGGGCATCTTGATTATGATTTACCGGGCCTTCTACGGCGGTCACTGGAACAGCAGTAGCGGCCCTGACCTGCTGTTTTATGCCTTTGGAAGCTTCTCTTCCATCGGTAATAAATATGCAGTGCGCGGTGTTGTTTCTCACACATGCTGCGTTCCTCTTCCAACGGCTCCTTACCAGGCCTTAATCTTTCTGCAGTTGAGGTTTAAAGAAAATCTATAGAGGTATCAAAACTTTAAAACAGCAGAAGGTTTACCAAACCCTCAAGCTGTATTTTATGGATAAGAATACATGCAGGTAACTATCTAGCGAAGACGCAGATCTGCTTCGATGAGGCTGCTTTCAGCGTTGTTTGCAGACTCGCGTTCTACTGGTACTTTTATCTACTAGAAATGTGCGGTTTCCCTTTTGGGTCCTATCTTTGCAGTCCGGGCCTGACGCTTTTTGAGGCGGAATCGGAACCTGAACATTTCACTTTTTAGTTAGCTCATACACAAGTTCATATCACAACTTAATATCTACGAACCCAAGGAATAACGTGAACCTTAAAAACAAGGTGCGGGCTGGGGCTCTTGCTGCCATTACCATTCCCGCTATTATCGGTAGCACCCTGACTGTTCCCGCGCAGGCGGCTGTCGCCTCGGGCACCTACCGCAGCTACACCGCCCCGAACGGGCTGAGCTCCCAGTATCATGTCTACGCTAACGGTATTGACTGGTCGCAGCCGGTAGGTGTGGTCTTCTACGTCGATGGCGACTACTGGGAAGCGAAAGACTCCAAGGTGCACAGCCCTAATAACGGTATGCTTACCGCAATGGGACGTATCGCTAACGCCCGTAATATGGTGTTTGTGCCCGTTATCTCACCGGATAAGAACGCCTCGGGCGATGGGATCACCTGGTGGGAAAACCAAGACGCTAATGGCGATTACTTCCGCAGCTTCGCACAGAAGTTCATTGCAGATTCCGGTATTGACCCTTCTCGGGTGTGGACGATGGGCTACTCCGGCGGGGCCGAGTTCATCACATACGAGCTGAATGCAGACCGGCAGGGGAGCTGGCGAACCGGTGGCGGGTCCATTATGGTCGCGGGGGGCTCAAACACGGGCATGCAGACCCAAGCCCCGCAGCACATTAAATCTCAGCCCATGTACTGGTGGGTGGGTGAGAAAGACACCTCTGGTTCTACAAACCCGCCCACCTGGAGCGCCCGTACCGCCGTGGAAACCGGTTATAACCGTTACACCCAGGAAGGGTTTAACACCCGGCTGCGGTACATTCCCAACCTTTCGCACCACGACTACGACCTGCCGCATATCCTGGCGCAGTCCCTTGATATGGGCGGGTACCGCATGAGTGCCGGATACAATGACATTTCTGAGGGGGCCGCTTTCTACACTGAAATCAGCTGGAACTCCGATAAGCGTCTAATGGTTGGGTACGCTGACCGTACTTTCCGCCCGCACGCGAAGGTGAACCGCGCCTCCATGGCCGCCTACCTGTACCGTCTGGCTGGATCCCCGCAAGTGAACCTGCCCGCCATTTCACCGTTCCGTGATGTACCGGTGCAGCACCCCGCGTATAAGGAAATCGTGTGGATGTACCAGCAGGGTATTACCACCGGCTGGGCCGACGGCACATTCCGTCCCCACGAAACAGTCAGCAGGGAGGCAATGGCCGCGTTTTTCTACCGGTTTAACGGCTCACCCGCGTTCAACCCCGGCTCGCAGCGATTTGCTGATGTGAATACCTCCAACCCGTTCTACAAGGAAATCCAGTGGCTGGCGGCTAAGGGGATCACCACCGGATGGCCCGACCGCACATTCCGTCCCGGTGCACCGACCGAACGTAACGCGATGGCGGCGTTCCTATACCGCTACGCAAACCTGAGCTAGTACGATTCAATGGGTTTAGGTAACCCAAGCCGGTTCTACTACGGCTGGGAGCTCAGGCGCCTGCATCATGCGGGCACATATAAGGGGTGGGGCCCACGAACAGTTACGTGGAACCCCACCCCACCCGTTACCATCGGGTCAAAAAGGTAACTTACGCGTCGATAGCGCCGCCGTTACCCTTGTTCTTGAGCGCCGCAAGGCGGGCTTCAAGTTCAGTCTGACGGCCGAGCTCTTCAAGGTCGTTGAACTGGGCATCCAGCGAGGAAGCTGCAAGCTCCTGCTGGCCGATCACACGCGCCTCTTCACGGCGCACCTTCTCCTCAAAACGGGATACTTCGCTGGTCGGATCCATGACGTCAAATGCCTTCAGAGCATCGTTCACCTGGGTCTGAGCGGCGGCGGTCTTCTGACGTGCATTCAGCTCATCACGCTTTGCCTTCAGCTCATCCAGCTTGGCGCGCATCTTCGTCAGGCCGTCCTTGAGCTTCTCAACCACCTCAGTCTGAGCCGCAATCTGAGGTTCGGCGGTCTTAGCTTCCTTCTCGGCCTGCATCTGCTTGCCCAAAGCGATCTTCGCCAAGTTATCGAACTTGTCAGCGTTGGCGGCATCTCCAGCGGCACGGAACTCATCGGCCTTATTGGAAGCCGCTAGAGCCTTTGAACCCCACTCAGCGGCGTCACGCACATCCTCAGCATGATCCTGCTCAAGCATACGCAGGTTACCGATGGTCTGTGCCACAGCTGCTTCAGCTTCAGCAATGTTGTTCGTGTAGTCTCGCACCATCTGATCGAGCATCTTCTGCGGGTCTTCGGCCGCATCTAGAAGCGCATTAATGTTAGCTTTTGCCAGCTGAGCAATACGACCGAAAATGGACTGCTTTACCATTTGTATTCCTTATCCTGCGGCCACACCGGGGGAGGGCTTCCCTCCTCACTTACCGTGCGCGCACACACATTATTATCGAGTACCTATCTGAAAAATCGCTGGGAAACACCTGCGTGAGCGCTCCATATAAGAAGCACTGCGGGAGCGAGCAAACCCTAAAACACTAGAGGTCTAGAACGATCCGCCGTCTCCTCCGCCACCGCCCCAGTCGCCGCCGCCGAAATCGAAGCCGCCACCACCGAAGTCAAAGCCACCGCCGCCAAAGAACCCACCGGAGTCACCACCAGAGTGCCCGTGTGCGGAGCCAGAACTCAGTGACCCCAAAATGGTGCCCAGAAGCATCCCTTTCGCTAGGGAGCTATCGCCTATATTGAACCCTCCGCGACCGCCACGATCATCATAGTAGCTGTTCATATCTCGGTTCGCGGCGTTCTGTGCGTCTGTAGCAAGCGCAATAGCGCGGTTTGCGCTATCAAGGGCGGAAGCCGGGTTCGTGGTGCGTAACCGGTGCGCCTCAGACAAATGCGATTCCGCTTCTGAGAGGTAGGTGCGGGCCTGCGACCCCACCCCACCGCGACGGTTTCCAATAAAATCACGGGCACTATCAACCTGCACCCGCGCCGAACGCAGAGCACGCTCTAAACTCTGCTCTGCTGCGTGCTGACGCTCCCGATCAGCCCTGAGAGAGGTCATTGATTTATCCAGCTCACTCGTGAGCTGCCGCAGCTGCTCGTTAAGGGCCAGCGGGTCATTCGGGCGTGCCTCTGACTGTTGACGTACCTCTCCCAGTACCGCTTCCATCCCCGCAGCAACCGCCTGAAGATCATCCTTATTCTGCGAAGCGGCCAGGCTCTTGGCCTCCGCAATATCACGCTGCACGCTCAGCAGGTCAGTAGACAGATTATTCTGGGCTGTCTCCAACTCGCCAGCGCGGTTCTGCACGGCCTCCGCAAGCTTAGCCACCTGCTGGGCAGCCTCCTCACCGGAACGTAAATGCACCACAGCCTCAGAACGGGAAGTACCCAACAGTGTATTAGCCTGGTCAAGCTCCTGCTGCAGCAGGGTACGGTTGGCTTCTATGAGCGCCACGTTTTCCTTCACCGGTTCGAGAGCACTCGGCAGGTAACGCTCCTGCAGCTGCGAGTAGGTGCGCTGTACCGCCTCAATTCGCTGATCCAGTTCAGGAAGGCCCAGCTGAAGCTTTTCAATAGCAGCGGGGGCATCATGCTCAAGGTTGCGAAGCGAAGACAGTTTCTCTTCCTGAGCTTGCATCATCTCAGTGACCTGGCGGGAATTCTCAATGATCTCTCCCAGCCATGCCCGCTGCTCCGCCGGGGTATCAGGAACATCATCCTCCAGAAGCTTCTGCCGGTGGAATGACGCTTTCATGAGTTCATCGGCGCGTACAATTTCCTTCTCAAACTCGGCGACCTGCGCATCCCCGTACTGGGCGCGTGCGAACTCAACCTCCTGGCGTGAACGCACCAGCGTATTATCGGCCTGCACAAGGGAAGCACCCGCTCGGGTTTGCAGCTCCTCAATCGTGGCTTGCGGTACCGTGGGGTACCCGTATTTATTAACCCCGCTTTTCTTAGCCTCAGCCGACTTTTTGCGGCGGCGGTACAGGTATGTTCCGCCAACAGCCGCAACACTTGCCGTACCGACTGCAACGGCGCCAACCACCACACCAGAGCCACCGGACTTCTGTGCATCAATACCCTCAACAGCCGCTGCGGCTGCACCCTTGTAATCACCACTTTGCAGCTTGGGTTTCACATAGTCCTGATACACCTTCGACTGCTGCTCAGAAGAAAGAGTCTTCTCACTGCCGGCAATAAAGTACGCCTGCCGCGATTCTGTAGCTATTACCAGCACCGCATCAGCCGATCCCCAATTATTCTTCTTCGCGAGCGCCTTTGCCCATTCACTAGAAGATGAAGGGTTCTCAAACTTATTAATAGTGACAACGTGCAGATCGACCTTATGGTTTTTTGAAAGGTCAGAGATTTTCTTCTTCAAATCGGCAGTATCACCCAGCACCGAAGTGTTATCAAGCACCGTTGTACCGGTGATGCTCATAGGCTCCTGCGCCCAAGCAGATGGGAGAACGAACGAGGACCCGCCAAGAGGGGCAGCCACCGGCAGCATGGTTGCACCAAAGGCTAAGGCGCCTACACATAGGACGCGGCGGAGGCACACACGGGGTGAGAAAGCAGCCGGTCGAGTACTCGTATTCTGCTCAGACAGTATCGTCAAAGGAGGACCCCTTCCTGGTACCTTACGCTCCCGTTTAAACATAGCGCGAGAACAACGGCACGCACTGTGCGCGCCTTCTTCCCATCTTACCGGCCTAATACAAATAGTCACTGCCTGCGGGTGTTCACCAAGACGGCTCTGAGGGAACTCCCAGCTACGGTTTAACCGTTTATCCGTAGCGGTGTGCCCCAACATATAGGAAAGGGGTTAGATATCCTCACAAGATCCTTAACCGCCTGTATGTGGGTAGTGAGGATATGAACGGTTCGTACCGGGTGACTTCTATGTTTCACTGTTTTGATGCGGGTCGGAAGCTGAAGCCGGTGGAATGCCGTGGGGCATCTTCTCAGCATGGGTTTGTGATAGGAGAAGGTCGTGTTTTTTCTGTCGCCTGAGAAGGAAGATAACCGTAATAACAACGGAGATCATAACTACAGCCGCAATCACTATAAGTACGATAATAAGTACCTGAACGGTATTGTTGCCGTTGGTAAAATCATTGGCTTCTGCAGTTACCGAATCAGGGATTTCGCTATCGCCTTGCAGCCCCTGAAAGTTCCATAGCAAACTTGCGAATTGACGTCCTGCGCTACCGTAGTAGCCTTCGCCTACATGGAACCGTATAGCGAGTTCAGGGTTAGGGCTGTTACGGATATCGGTGTTGTTTTGCACATATAGTAAGTCTGCGCCTTTGTCTGTGAGGAATGCTTGGTCATTACTGGCAATACCACCGCGTTGCTTAGAAGAATCAATCACAAGCACAACAGAGGGCGTTGGGGCATGGTTATGCGAGAGGAATTCTTTGCCCCACTGCTGCGGAGTAAGAGAATCAGTGCCGTTAACAACCACCATAAAGATGCTGTATTCCTTACCGCTGGAGGCACCTTTTGCGTGTAGGTTATTAGCCCTGGCCAGTTGTTGTGTGAGTTCGTTTTTAAGCCCTGACGCAAGGTTATCAAGCGCCCCGCTTTTATCTATTACGGGACGTTTCGGATCAAGAGATGCGTTGAACACCGGTTGTGCCTGCGCCGTAGAAACGCCAAAACCAGACACGAAAAGCCCGGTACATAGTGTTATTGCCACTACTACGGCGGCTAGAGTTTTGTGGACAAGATTTCTCATACGATGCTCCAATATAAGATTATTTAGTATCTATCGGTATTTATATGATATGTGGGAACGCTGGAAAATCTGCTGCGGCACGCGGCGAAAAAACGTAAAATATAGCGTGGTAGGCGCTTCCGGCATATGCCCTTAATGACACCTGTGCATCAAGGGTGTAAGAAATGAAAGGTAAACACCCTATGGTTCACAGGTAGTTCCCAGCAAACTCCGGGCGGCTTTATAGTAATTCTTCCGTTTTCGTGCAGAACGGCCCATTACTCTTGAGAAGGACAAGCGCTCGCGAACAACGACGCTACCGCGAGGCAACCCCCGCAACGGCTTCACGCTCGAAACATAAATGATAGAAACCTTACGTGACGAAAGAGGAAACACCCATGACCCAGCCCGGTTGGAACCAGAGCTATGGCGGCCAGCAAAGTGGCTATAACGGTGCGCAGTACCCGCCTCAATACAGCAACCAACAGTACGGGCAGAGCCGTGGCTATTCTCAAAACCAGCAGCAGTATGCTTACGCGCAAAACCAACCGGGTTCGGGTAATAACACGAACGAGTACCCCAAGAATGAGCGCCCCGGTTCTGAGCCGAGTGAACCCAAAAAACACAGTACTGGTGTGGTCCTTACCGCGGCTCTATTGGCATCTCTTGTAGGCGCTGGCGTAGGCGCGGGGGTTGGGGGCGGTATTGCTGCCTCAAACAGTGGCGGATCTGGCGCCGTCAGCTCCAGCGCGTCCAAAAGTTCCGGCACTACAAGCAGCAGTAACCTGAACTCCACAGACCCGACGGTAATCACTGAAACCGCCAAAAAGGTGCTTCCCTCAACTGTGACTGTGGGCGTAAAAGTCGGCAGTGGCTCAGGCACCGGTAGCGGCGAAATTCTAGATACTAACGGGCATATCCTCACTAACAATCACGTGGTTACTGATGACTCCACAAAAGCTGATCAGGTGGAGGTGCGGCTGCACGACGGTACAGTTCGCGCGGCGAAGATTGTGGGAACCGACCCCGCATCTGACCTTGCGGTCGTTAAGATTGACCCCAAGGGGCTTGAGTTAACCCCCATTACCTTCGGCGACTCATCCAAACTTGTTCCCGGTGACCAGGTGGTCGCGCTCGGTTCCCCCTATGACCACCGTGACAGTGTGACGGTTGGGGTGGTCGCCAGTGCCTCCCGCGTGTCGCCCGCAGATAATAAGAAAACCGCGTATATCCCCATGATCCAAAGCGACGCCGAGATTAACCACGGCAACTCGGGTGGCCCCCTTGTGAACACCCGCGGGGAGCTGGTCGGTATTAACACACAGGGGTACCGCAGCACCGATGGTGGTGCGGCAGCCGGTATGTCGTTCTCCGTCACCTCGAACTATGCAAAACGTATCTCTGACGAGATTATTGCCAAAGGAAAAGCGTCCCACGGGTACCTAGGGGCGAGTGTGAAAACCACCGGCGCCACCACCGATAACGGCAAGTCAAAGCTGTTCGAAGGCGGTGTGGAACTCACCGATATCTCTAGCGGAAGCCCCGCTGATAAGGCCGGGCTGAAGAAGGGGGATGTGGTGGTTGAAGTAGACGGGCACCGTATTGAAGCTGACGAAGAGCTCAACGGTACTGTGCGTTCCATGGCCCCGAATACAAAAGCCACCTTTAAGGTGCAACGAGGCTCAGAAGTCAAAGAAATTCAGGTGACCCTGGGTGACTCAGACTCAAAATAGCATCAAGCCCTAACTAACGTACCGGAACGGGGTGGGATATCCGCAATTGTCGCGGATATCCCACCCCGTTCCGGTACGCTCCCGCCAAGAACATGCGCCACTGGTTGTGTCGGGTTACCGCACGGAAGAGGTGCCATCGTTCCCGCTAAACGGTAGAATATAGCCAAACCTAACTAAACCCCACAAACGCGCCGCACACACATAAGGCGCAGGAGGATGAGCGTGAGCGAAAACGCATATCGCATCGCCGTACTGACCAAGTACGTGCCAGACACCCAATTTGAACAAAAACTTGACGATACTTTGCGGGTAGACCGCAGCGAGTCGGTGATGAGTGAGCTTGACGAATACGCTGTAGAAGCCGCCATGCAGATCGTCGAAGCGGAAAATACCGATGCAGCGAATTCTGCAGTTATCGCCTTTACGTTAGGCGCAGCAGATGCCTCTAAGGGGCTGCGCCGTGCGCTGCAGCTGGGTGCACACGAAGGCGTACACATTCTCGACGATGCTTTCGCAGGGGCTGATGCTCTGGCGACCTCACGCATCATAGCCGCTGCACTCTCCACCTACGAGCAGGAACACGGCACCTTCGACCTGATTCTGACGGGTATGGCATCAACCGAAGGCGAGACTTCGTTGGTGCCCGTTCAGGTGAGCGAACTTTTGGGGCGCACCGGAATCTCTCAGGTAGCGTCGCTGAGTATTGCGGGCCGAACTGTTAGGGCACGCCGGGATCTGGATACTCGCTCGCAGCATTGTGAAACTGAATTG
Source organism: Rothia sp. HSID18069 (assembly GCF_003989155.1). NCBI lineage: Bacteria > Bacillati > Actinomycetota > Actinomycetes > Micrococcales > Micrococcaceae > Rothia > Rothia sp. HSID18069. The sequence goes on from NZ_RBMG01000001.1 coordinate 418,897, forward strand.
CCAGCTTTAATTTCGGTGACCGACCAGGTGAACACTCCGCGATACCCCAACTTTAAGGCGCTGATGGCAGCAAAAAAGAAGCCTATTACAACCGTGAACGCAGCGGATATTGCGGATGAGCTTGCTAAGTTCGGCGGCAGCGCATCGACCGTTACCGTGACCGAAGCGCTGGCGCGGGAAGAACGCACCGCAGGTGAAACCATCGTGGATGAAGGCGACGGCGGCATACAGCTGGTCGAATTCTTGGCATCCCGAAACCTCATTTAACCAGTACAGGAGATAACGATGACGACTGCATACCGTGTGCTGGTTATAAGCGGCACAACGAATTTTGCGACCGAACCCAGCGGTGTGGACCGAGAACTTTTAGCGTTGGCACGACTGCGCGCCGGTATTGGACAGGGCGGAACACAGTTGGGAGTATTGACATTCGCCCAAGGCTCCGCCGATATTGCCCAGTTTTACGCTAAACAGGGCGCGGCACGTGTCTTTGCCCCAGCGCAATCCATGACAGATGCGTTGCCTGCTGCCCGCGTGGAACTCGTCGTACAGGCTATTACTGAGTTTGGTCCTGATGTGGTTCTTGCCCCGCATGATATTGACTCGATTGAGCTTCTGGGGCGCGTGGCCGTGCGCCTCGGGAATTCCGAGGCGGGATCTCGTCCCGTAGGCGTTGTGACGGGCGCTCATGACGTGGATGATGCGCTCAATATTCGTAAGAATGTTTTGGCGGGCGAGTACGACAGCACCGTGCGGGTTGAAGGTCTGCCGTTGGTAACCCTACGCCCCAACTCGGTAGATACGGCGGCGGCACCCACTGCAGTGGGGGAGGGCGTACTCACCACCTATACTCTGTCCGGATACGATACGATGCGCATCACCGAAATAACCGAGAAGCCTACATCTGCTCGCCCCAACCTTGAAGAAGCAGCTACCGTTGTGGCGGCTGGCCGCGGTATCGGCGGCAAGTTAGCCCCCATTGAGGATCTGGCGGATGCGCTCGGCGCCGCGATCGGCTCGACCCGCGCCGTCACAGACGCAGGCTGGCTGGATCACTCTACTCAGATTGGGCAAACCGGCAAGAGCGTTTCTCCCGAACTATACGTTTCCGTGGGTATTTCGGGGGCTCTTCAGCAGAAGGTCGGCATGGATACGTCAAAGACCATTGTCGCCATCAACAAGGACGCGGACGCGCCCATATTCGAGATTGCCGACTTCGGTGTCGTCGGGGATCTTTTCACTGTCATCCCGCAGGCGGTGCAGGAAATCCACAAACGGAAACAGAAATAACGCGCGTGAGCCCGGCGTAAGCGGGTGGAGCTGGTGTGCGTCAGCCCCGCCCGCTAACAACGGAACGGGCTAAATTTTTCCGCCTGCAAAACCGTGCTGGCGCCATGCCTCAAACACCGCAATGGAGGCGGAATTCGCCAAGTTAAGGGAGCGGCGCCCCGGAACCATGGGGATTTTTACACGTTCCGTAATGTGCTCATCCTGCTGTACTTTCTCGGGCAAACCCACCGACTCGGGACCGAACATGAACACGTCACCAGGGCGGTACGTAATATCCGCATATGAGGTAGCCGCCGTGGTCGTAAACGCGAAAACCCTCGCCGGTGCCAGTGCATCCCACGCATCCTCAAGGGTTTTATGAACCGTTACCACCGCCAAATCGTGATAATCCAGTCCCGCACGGCGCAGATGCGCATCCTCAAACGTGAAACCCAGCGGCTCCACCAAGTGCAGCTGAGCACCCGTAATAGCAGCTAAACGTATAGCATTGCCCGTATTACCCGGGATTTCCGGCGTATAAAACAGAATCTTAAACACGCCCCTAGTGTAACGCGTGCACCCTGGCTGCTCAGCCCACGGCAAACCAGCCCCGTACCCCACGCCCAATAATGCAACGGCGGCTAGAATAGGGAAATACACAACCCACAGGAGCACCATGACCGCTAACCGCGTGTACCTCGACCACGCTGCCACCACCGATATACTGCCCGCCGCCATTGATGCGATGGTGCAGCAGATGCGCACCGGCGGCAACCCCTCATCCCTGCATGCCATCGGGCGTGAGGCTCGGGCCGCTGTCGAATACGCGCGTGAACGCATCGCCCAAGCCATCGGCTGCGACGCGGCTGAAGTGATATTCACCTCCGGCGGCACCGAAGCCGATAACCTCGCTGTCAAAGGCATGTACTGGAAACGTCACAGCGCCGATCCCGCGCGCCGTCGTATCCTCGTCTCCAGTATTGAGCACCACGCCGTTGAAGAAACCTGCGAATGGTTAGAGACACACCAGGGCGCGGTTATTGAGTGGATACCCGTTGATGCGCAAGGGCTCGTGCACCCCGACACTGTACGTGAACTCATCGCCAAAAACCCCGCGGATGTTGCACTCGTGACCGTCATGTGGGCGAACAATGAGGTGGGTACCATCCAGCCTATTGCTGAGATTGCCCAGCTTGCCGCCGAATACGGCATTCCCATGCACTCTGATGCGGTGCAGGCATTCGGTGCGGTACCCGTGAACTTCCGAGAGTCACAGGTGACAACCTTAGCCATTTCGGGGCATAAAATTGGTGGGCCTATGGGGGTGGGAGCCCTCATCGCCACCCGCTCCGCAGATATGACGCCCGTCCTGCACGGCGGAGGTCAGGAACGTTCGGTGCGTTCAGGCACCATCGACGCCCCCGCCATTGCAGGTTTTGCCGAGGCAGCCGCGCACGTCACAGAGAACCTGGCGGAAGAGACCCAACGTATCGCAACCCTACGCAACGAACTGGTACAGAGCGTCCAAGCGCTCATCCCGCAAGCACATTTGAGCGGGATAGACCCGCTGACAGAAACATCCCCCGGGCAGAAACGACTCCCCGGAAACGCACATTTCACCTTCGAAGGCGCCGAAGGGGATACCATACTATTTCTTCTCGATATGCAGGGTATTGCTGCCTCCACCGGGTCTGCCTGCAATGCGGGAGTCACCCGCCCCTCCCACGTACTATTAGCTATGGGCATGGACGAAGACACCGCCCGGGGTGCACAACGTTTCACCCTGGGGCACACCAGTACTGGCAAAGACCTCGCCCAACTACTGGCGGCCCTACCCGATGCTTACACGCAGGCGGCTAAAGCGGGGCTCTCCTCCCAGCTGCCTGATGCCTCCCGATGGTACGGGTAGGCGCCCCTTGGTAGAGCCCAAGGGCGGTACCCAGTGTAGAATCAGAGTTTACGCGCCAGCCGCAACCGTAGCACGGTACACCCCATAACACCTAAGACACCCAAACCACAGCCCGGTTACCCCGAATACCATCAGCAGAAACGCGTAAAGGATTGAACATGAAGATTTTGGCAGCTATGAGCGGCGGCGTAGACTCAGCCGTAGCCGCTGCGCGCGCCGTCGATGCAGGCCACGAGGTGGTCGGCGTTCACCTGGCGCTTTCCCGCATGCCCGGAACGCTCCGCACCGGCTCCCGTGGGTGCTGCACCCTTGAAGATTCCATGGATGCCCGTCGCGTATGCGCGCAGCTGGGCATCCCCTTCTTCGTGTGGGACTTCTCAGAACGCTTCAAAGAAGACGTGGTTGATGACTTCATCGCTGAATATGAGGCTGGACGCACCCCCAACCCGTGCATGCGGTGCAACGAAAAAATAAAATTTGCCGCCCTCCTTGAAAAAGCGGTTTCGCTAGGGTTCGACGCCGTCGTTACCGGGCACTACGCCCGAGTTATCACCAACGACGACGGCAACCGTGAACTGCACCGCGCCGCCGACTGGGCAAAAGACCAGTCCTACGTTTTGGGGGTGCTGACCCACGAGCAGCTCAAGCACGCCTGGTTCCCCCTCGCTACCACCCCCTCTAAGGCCGAGGTGCGTGAAGAAGCGGCTCGCCGCGGTTTCTCCGTCGCCAAGAAACCTGATTCCTATGACATCTGCTTCATCCCCGAAGGTGACACCCGCGCCTGGCTGGGTGAGCACATCCAGATGCGCCCCGGCCTCATTAAAGACACCTCCGGCACTGTGCTGGGGGAACACCCCGGTGCGCAGGCATACACGGTAGGGCAGCGCAAAGGTCTCGCCCTCGGCAAACCCGCCCCCGACGGCAAACCCCGTTTCGTCCTCGAAATCCGCCCCAAAACGAACGAGGTAATCGTCGGCTCCCGGGAGCTTCTGGCGGTGGATGAGATTCGCGGTATCCGAGCCACCTGGGCGGGCGTACCCGTAGCAGAAGCAGCCGAGTTTATGGGGCAAGACCCCAAGCTTGGGGCCTGCAGCGCCACATTTGAGGTGACCGCACAGGTACGCGCCCACGCCGACCCTGTGCGGGGTACCGCCCACCTGCAGTGGGTGGAAAATACCGATGAGAACGCCGAAGGGCAGCTACGCCTAGAAACTGTGGTGCGCCTTAAAGATGGGCTGAACGGGGTGGCCCCCGGGCAGACGATGGTGCTCTACCAAGGCACCCGCGTGCTTGGGCAGTCCACCATCGCCCGCGCCTACTCCCTAGCCCGTGAAGATATCCGCCAGACTGCCGCATAAAACGCGGCTGCACCGTTAGGAGCGACCATGAGCACCGCAGAATTCGACCCGAACGCCACCTCCATGGGGGAGGAAGTGGCGCCAGAGGTATACGAAGAACTATTTGCCATGCGCCGCTCCATCGACAACTTCGATGCTGCCCTTGTGCATATTCTCGCTGAACGGTTCCGCGCCACCCAGCGGGTGGGCGTCCTCAAGGCTAAACATAACCTGCCCGCCGGAGACGCCGGGCGTGAAGAAGCCCAGATCGGGCGTCTGCGTGCCATGGCCAAGGAATCCAGCCTTGACCCCGAATTTGCCGAAAAATTCTTGAACTTTATCATCTCCGAGGTGATCCGCCACCATGAGCGCATCGCCATCGAACACAACGACAAAGACCTGCCCAACGGAGGCGGAGAGTAGTGTCGACACCGGGCCCCACCCGCCGTATCCCGCAACGAGCTGAACCACCCGCACGGTTACTGCTGCCAGGGGAGTACCGCGCCCCCGAACCCACACAAGAAAACGCCTGGGACGTTGCCAACAGCGGCCAACACACCTTCGTACAGGCCAGCGGCCTGGGGCCTTTCCCAACAGCGGATATGGTGGATGCCCTGCACCGGGTACGTGGTGAACTGGGAGATCCCCACCTGCCGTTCCTGCCCGAGTTGCCGCATCGCGGCTGGCGCGCCACCACTCTGGCACGAACTATCGCAACATTCGACGGGCTCCACGCGGAAGGGGCATCCTACGGGTGGAGACTGACGCACACCGGCGCAGCAAGTCGTGAATCTGCGCTCGCTTACGCCACCTACGAGTCGGATATTAATGCGCTCGCCGATGTGGTGGGCCAAGAAAACAGCCGTGGCGGGCGCTCAAACGGTAACGCCAGCGGCGGGGAACCCACATTTAAGATTCAGCTCACCGGCGTTTATACCCTTGCCGCAAGCATTTATCTCCCCAGCGGTGAACGCGCCATTAGCGACCCCGGAGCCACCCGGGACATACGCGAAAGCCTGTTCGCCGGTTTGCGCGACCGGCTGGAAACTCTGCGGCAGGCACTCGATACCCCGGATGGACGTATCGCGGTGCAGCTTAACGAGCCTGACCTGCACCGCATTATTGCCGGGTCTATCCCCACCGTGAGCGGTTTCCGGCGTATCCGCTCCATACCCGCCCCGACGGTTATGGAGGGGCTGCGGGCTTGCGCCGAGGCGATCACGGACTGTGGGGCATCACCGGTGCTTAATCTGCTGGGGAACACCCTTAATGGTTCGCATATCCCGGCCGCGGCAGGGCAGAAGGGCCTCAACCTGCTGGAGCTGGCGCAAACTATCGGCGGTGAAGATACCCCTGCCGCGCTTATGATTGATCCGGATGCTGTCTCTGACACCACCATGCTGGTGCCGCCGCTGAGCGACCCGCGCCGTTTTGAAATAGTCGCTGCCCTCATTGATGCTGGCGCCCGCGTGTGGCTGCCTGCTATTGGCGACACCCCGGTGCCGCATCAGGTGCGTGCATTCTGGCGTGTCTGGGGCGAGCTGGGCTTAGGCGGATCCCAGCTTGCGCATGTGGTTCTCACCGAACGGGCTGAAACAGCGGGCAACCTTTCACGGGACGTGGCAGAGGCAACCGCCGCCATGGCCCGCACCGCCGAAGCCGCTCAGGCTCTTGCCGAGCTTTCTGGCTGAAAATAGTTGTGCGAGGGGGTAAAAATCGCCTATATTGCGAAGAGGCCCCCCAATCAAGCTACGATAGATTGGTACACCAAGCACATTCGCAGGAGGAAGCCGTGACTGTTTCAACACCCACCATCCTGGTTGTTGATGATGATGATGCGCTTGCCGAGATGATCGGCATCGTACTAGCCCAGGAAGGGTATAACGCCCAGTTCTGCGAAAACGGGGCCCGCGCCTTCGAAGTGTTTATGCGGTACAGCCCCGACTTGGTGCTTCTTGATTTGATGCTCCCTGGTAAGAACGGTATTGAGGTGTGTGAACAGATTCGTGCCTCATCTAATGTGCCGATTATTATGCTCACCGCCAAGAGCGATACTGAGGACGTGGTGAAGGGACTTGAAGCTGGCGCCGACGACTATATCGCCAAGCCCTTCAAACATATTGAGCTGCTGGCACGTATCCGTACCCGTTTGCGTCCGCGTGAGAGCCGCCAGCTGGTGGTTCGTATCGGAGACACGGTGATGGACATGGACGGGCGTACCGTCACCTACAATGGCACCGAGATCCCCATGACGCCGCTTGAGTTCGATCTGTTGGCTGCGCTGGTGCGCCGCCCCGGTCAGGCGCTGTCCCGCCAGGAGCTGCTGGAGATTGTGTGGGGCTACAGCGATGTGAGCGACTCTTTGGTGAACGTGCATGTGCAGCGTCTGCGCGCTAAGTTCTCTGAACTGGGAGCGCAGCAGGTGATTCAGACCGTGCGCGGGGTGGGGTATAAGGTTCCTCTCGATAGCGTCGGGTCGGTCTCAACCACCTCATCTTTGCCGACTGTACCGGCGGCGGGGTCGCCCCAGGCTGGAAGTAACCAGTAGAGATGAGCGTCTACACCACGAACGCCGAAGCGCCCCCGCATCAACCGCAGGGGAACACCGGCGAGGCTGCGTCGTTACCTTACGGGCAGCAGCATACCGGTGAGAAGAAGAAAAAGAAACGGCGGCGAGTCTCACCGATACGGGCCATGCGTAACCTGTGGGAACGGTCCTTGCAGTTTCGCAGCCTCAGCAGTGCGGGCATCCTCATGATTATGGCGTTTATTCTGGTGGGTTCCTCCCTGTCGAACCAGATCGCAACTTCTCTTTTTGAAAATAAGAAAACCCAGGCTCTTGAGGAGTCCAATAAGGGTTTTGTGAATGTGCAGAGTGTGCTGGATTCTTCAGAGGCCCGCAGCGATAGCGAGATTAACCGCGATGTCCGCCGCTACCTGCCCCTGATGGACGCTGGCGGCGACGATAAACGTCAGTGGATTCTGCTGCCGCTCAACGGCCAGACAAAACGTGGTTTTGTGCCGGAACAAAGTAGCGATAGCGCGTTGACTTCATCGGCAATTCCGGCCTCGCTGCGGGACACGGTGCGGGATAATCAGGGTATTTACTGGCAGACTGAGAATGTGACGGTGGGGGACCAGACCTACCCGGCACTGATTGTGGGAACCAGTATTACCATTCCGCAGAACCCTAATTATGGGTTGTTTGCCGTGTATGATCTGCGGGATTCGGCGAACACGATTACCCACATTAATTTCGTATTGAGCATCGGCTTTATTGCGTTGTTGCTGGTGGTGCTTAGCATTGTGTGGGTTGTGACCCGCATGGTGGTGCGCCCCATTACCCAGACCGCGATTACCTCGGAGAAACTTGCCGCTGGGGATCTTGACCAGCGGGTGAGTGTTGATGGTAAACACCAGGCGGCTCGATTAGGTATTTCGTTTAATAAGATGGCCGATAGTTTGCAGCAGCAGATTGTGCAGCTTGAGCGGCTATCGACTTTGCAGCAGCGGTTTGTGTCAGACGTTTCTCATGAGCTGCGCACCCCACTGTCTACCGTGAAGCTAAGTACCGAGCTGCTGTATGATGGGCGGGAGAATTTCACGCCCGTGCAGAGCCGAAGTGTGGAGCTGCTGCATAATCAGGTGGGACGGTTCCAGGATTTGTTGGCTGACCTGCTCGAAATTTCCCGGTTTGATGCCGGTAGCGCCCTGCCGAATATCGATACGCATGACTTTATGCGTATTCTGGTGGATGTGCTTGAGGAGGCCCTGCCGCACCTTGAACGCACGGGCACTAAACTTAATATTCACACTAGTCAGCAGCAGATTATGGTGGATGTGGACCGGGTGCGTATTGAACGTGTGCTCCGCAACCTGCTGTTTAACGCTATTGAGCACGGCGAGTCGAAGCCCATTGACGTATATATTGCCACCAGCGAGACAGCGTTGGGCGTCACCGTCCGTGACCATGGTATTGGTTTGAGCGATGAAGAGGCGACGCAGGTATTTAACCGTTTCTGGCGTGCTGATACTTCCCGGAAACGTACCCTGGGCGGTACGGGCTTGGGCCTGTCGATCACTGCCGAAGATGTGCGCCTGCACAGTGGCACCATTGAGGCGTGGGGTATTAAGGGCCGCGGTGCGAGTTTCCGACTGACCCTGCCGCTGGTGCACGGGCAGCAGATGGGGCCCTCCCCGGTGCTTCTGACAGGTGAGCCCGAGTACATGCCTGTTAGGGGCGCGATGGCAGGGAATACGTTACCTGCTGCTTCTCGCCCTGCTGCGGAGGAATCCGAGCAGCCTTTTAACCCGCCTGTTCAGTGAGTGATGGAGTGCCCTGAATGAATCAACAGAACATTTCTGCCGTTACCGGCATTGTCTCCAGCTCAACTAGCCGTCGTCGTTTCCTGGGGGTGGGGGCTGCGGCGGCGGCTACCGTGCTTCTGGGCGCCTGCGCGGGTATCCCAACCTCTAAAAATGTGCACCGGTACAGCGATAAGCTGGAGGTGCGGGAAAATAAGAACCAAGCGATTCATGCGGTCGGACCGCAGGAAGACGCACCCCCGGAGGCCATTATTGAAGGGTTTATTCACGCCGGGGTGGATAGTGCCGATAACTATGCGGTTGCGCGGCAGTTTCTGACCTCAGACTTTAAAGGCAAGTGGAACCCGACTACAACGACCAGAGTGTACCGTAATACCGCCCAGGTGAGCGCCGATGAGTCGTCTTCAGGGGTGTATCGAGCACGTTTTCAGCAGACTACTTTGGTGAGTGAACAGGGCCTGACCAGTAGCTTTGCCGAGACACTAGAAACTTTTGATTTTAAGCTCCGTCAGACTGAGGGGCAGTGGCGTATTGAAGCCTGCCCCGACGGGTTATGGCTTGATAGCGTTGAGTTTGACCGGGTGTTCAGCCCCTACCGCCTGTATTTTTATAATTCAATGTACACTCATGCGGTGCCCGATATCCGCTGGTTCGCGCACCGTGATGGGCAGTTGGGGATTCTGCTGCAGACGGTAATGGGCGGGCCCGCATCGTATTTGAAGGAGGTAACGGCTTCCACCCTCGTGGAGGGCATGAGTTTGGAGCGTGCTGAAGTTTCTGACCGGGACGCAAAAATACACATTAACGGCCCGGTGCTCAATGCTGTTACCCGTGCCCGGCTGCGTCAGCAGGTGGGGTATGTGCTGAGCAATTTCTCGTCTGTTAATAAGTTCGAACTGACCTATAACGGATCGGTGGTGAGCGAGGACGCCCCAACTGGTTTTCAGGAGGCCCCCATGAGCCCTGAGATCAGTAAGCGTGTTGTGGGTCTTGAAGACGGGAAGCTGGTAATCCGTGAGGATTATCTGAGCCAGCAGCCAGAGACAACTGGTACTGAGTCGGTGACTGATGCCTCGGACCCTGCGATTAACTATGATGGTACGGCGCTCGCTTGCCTGGGGGATACAGGCCGCAGCCTGTATTTCTTCTCGGGCGGTAAGGGGCAGTACCTGGTGAAAAATAAGAAGATGACTGCCCCCAGCTTCGATTCGTTTGGCTGGTTGTGGGTGGCTGAAAGTGACGGGGCTGTACGGGCTTATAACACGGCGTCAACGAATGAGAAGGAGCGGTCTAAGGGCATTGAGATTCCGGTATCATGGCGGAGCGGAATGACCTTTAGCAGCCTGCGGATCTCGCACGATGGTGCCCGCGTGGTGGTGGTTGGTACTCGTGATGGCACGGCGGCTGTGGTGATGTCGGGTGTTGTCCGTGACAGTTCGGGAACCCCGAAAGGCTTTACGGAGCCGGTGCGGGTGACCTCATCAATTACTCCGCGTACAGCCGTGTGGGCCGGTGAGCAGAATCTTGTGGTGGTCAACGATAAAACTGGGGAGTCTGAGGTGACGACTCTCAGCGGTGAGGAGACAAAATTTGATCGCCTCGACGGGGTGAAATCGGTCTCGGCTGCTGGGAATACCAGCAATATGCTGGCGCATCGCTCTGACGGGTCATGCTATGTGCTGGAGGAGCGCGGCTGGAACCGTCTGAATACGTCTACGCGTGAGATGTCATTCGCGGGGTAAACCGTGAGCCAGAGTGTGGGCGGCAGCGGGACGCCCCAACGTAAAAGGGCGAATGCGGCAACGGGAGCGTTGAACAGTGCCTATGCCCTGTGGGAGCTGTTTTTTCCCGCGACCTGCGCCTGTTGCGGTGTTGGGGGCACAGCTCTTCTGCGGAGAGGTGATGCTTTGAAGCAGCCGCAGAAAGCGGGGGTTGTGCCGCAGCGCAGCGGGCTGTGTACTGACTGTTCGTCTCGTGTGCAGGAGCGGCTTGCGCAGCCGTATCAGCCGTTGGTGCAGTATCGGCTCCCACCTGTCCTGACGGCAGGTAGTTATGAGGCTGAGGTGACGCGCACTGTCTTGGCGTTTAAGAACGCTGGTCGGCTTGATACTCTTCCGGAGTTGGGCGAACCGTTGGCGGCAGTAGTGGAGGCGCACCTTTGGGCTGCTTATCGTACCGGGCTGATAGCTCCGGGGGATACACTGCACTTGGTTCCCGCCCCGTCGTCGCCTGCGAGCGTGCGTCGCCGCGGTTATTCTCCGGCGCGGGAGTTATCGGATGAGGCGGCTCGCCGGGTCCGGGATCGGCCTCTGGCGCGTCGTTTGGGGGTTCGGGTGTCGGTTGCCCCGGTGCTGCGGGTGCGCGCTTCATGGGCTTCTTACGCTGGTGCTGGTTCTTCGGGTGGGCAGAAGGGACTGAACGCTTCAGAGCGTGCTCGTCGAATGCGGGGAATGATGCGTGTCTCGGGTACGGTCCCTGCAGGAATGCTGTGTTTGGTGTGTGATGATGTGTTGACTACTGGGGCCACTGCTGTCGAGGCGGTACGCGCGTTACGCCAGGCGGGTATACTCCCGTTGGGGGTGGCTACGCTTGCCTCTGTACCCTTGAAAACACAGGGTGATGAGCTAGTCGCATAGCCTAACCTGAGCGGTACGTGTGAGTTTTTTCTTTCTCTAAAATATTCGGTGGTGTCCGGTGACATGCACCATAAATCTGTACTAAAATGGGGGCAAGGAACCTCAAAGACGGGTTCCCGGTGCCGAACCCAACCGGGTGCGGTACAAAGCCCCCAAACCGGAGGGAAAGTATCGTGGAAGTCAACATCTACGGACGCAACATCAAAGTTTCAGAACGTCTGCACGATTATGTCGAAGACAAGGTGCAAAAGTTCGAAAAGCTCGGTGATAATGTCAGCGATATTGACGTAAAGTTCACCAAGGATGGCCATCTCGGCGGCAATGTTATTCGTGTTGAAATTACTGTGATTGGGCGCGGTCCGGTGCTTCGCGCTGAGTCTCAAGGTCCCGATAAGTTCGCGGTCTTCGATGAAACCTACGGCAAGCTTTTGGAGCGTCTGCGTCGTGCACGGGATCGTCGTAAGCTTCGTAAGCACGGCGGCAAGCATCCTGTATCCGTTGCGGATGCTACTGGCTCGATACCGGTGGTGGGTAAGACCGCTATTACCGAGATCCTGCTTCCGGATGTTCCTGTTGAAGAGGCGGCTTTCGACACAACCGAGGTGACGCTCAGTGATGAGGCAGCTTCACCCCTTGAGATCCGTCATAAGAGCTTCCCGGGCGAGCGTCTGAGCCCGGCGGAGGCTGTGGATCATATGGAATTGGTGGGTCACGACTTCTACCTTTACATTGACAAGGAGACCGGAGCCCCGGCAGCGGCATACCGCCGTAAGGGTTGGAGCTACGGCATTATTACCCTGACCGATGAGTAAGCAGGGGTTTTAGAGTTCGTTGTGCTCGGGGCGGGTTTTCCCACCCCGAGCCTTTTTCTATGGTGCGGGTAACATCCGGTGTGGGATTTCGTGCGCTCTACGAATAATATTGACGTAGAATCCGTCATTTAGGTGGCTCTGCCCTACAATAGTTAGGAAAGCCTCAACCGGGGTTCGCTTTGGCGTGCCCGTTGGGGAGTACGTGATGATTACAAGGAGCAATGGGCAGTGGCATCTTTCCTGGAGAAAATCCTCCGCACCGGCGACAAGAAGATTCTGAAGCAATTGGAGGAGTACACCAAGGCGGTGAACTCGCTTGAAGATAGCTTCGCTTCACTTACTGATGCCGAGCTACGCGCCGAAACCGATAATTTCCGAGAGCGCCTGGAAGACGGTGAGTCTCTCGACATTCTGCTGCCGGAGGCTTTCGCTGTGGTGCGTGAAGCATCCAAACGTACCCTTGGTAAACGCCACTACGATGTTCAGATTATGGGTGGCGCCGCCCTGCACCTGGGGAATATTGCCGAGATGAAGACCGGTGAGGGGAAGACTCTTGTGGCGACTCTTCCCGCATATCTGAACGCTCTTTCGGGTAAGGGCGTGCACGTGGTGACGGTGAACGACTATCTTGCGGAGTACCAGGCAAACCTGATGGGCCGCGTATACCGCTTCTTGGGCATGGAGTCCGGGGTTATTCTTTCTTCAATGGATTCTGAGGAGCGTCGTAAACAGTACGAGGCTGATATCACCTACGGCACGAACAACGAGTTCGGGTTCGACTATCTGCGCGATAATATGGCCTGGACGGCTGAGGAGCAGGTGCAGCGTGGGCATAACTTCGCGATTGTTGATGAGGTCGATTCGATCCTGATTGATGAGGCGCGTACCCCACTTATTATCTCCGGTCCGGCTGCGGGGGAAGCGAACCGCTGGTACGCCGAGTTTGCCCGCATCGCTAAGACTACCCTGAAGAAGGGTGAAGACTATGAGGTGGACGAGAAGAAACGCACCGTCGGCATCCTTGAATCGGGTATTGATAAGGTTGAGGATCACCTAGGCGTGAAGAACCTGTACGAGTCGAAGAATACCCCGCTGATTGGTTTCTTGAATAACTCAATTAAGGCAAAAGAGCTGTTCACCAACGATAAGGACTATGTGGTGGTGGACGGTGAGGTGCTGATCGTGGATGAGCACACCGGCCGTATCCTGCCGGGCCGCCGTTATAACGACGGTATCCACCAGGCGATTGAGGCCAAAGAGGGCGTCGAGATTAAGCCCGAGAACCAGACAATGGCCACGGTGACCCTGCAGAACTACTTCCGCATGTACGATAAGCTCGCAGGCATGACCGGTACCGCAGAGACTGAGGCCGCCGAGTTCATGAGCACCTACGAACTGGGCGTGGTTGCTATCCCCACTAATAAGGGTGTGCACCGTATCGATAACCCGGATAAGGTGTACAAGGATGAGGTCGCCAAGTTCAACGCTGTGGTGCGGGACATTAAAGAGCGTCATAAGAAGGGCCAGCCAGTACTGGTGGGTACCACCAGTGTTGAGAAGTCGGAGTACCTCTCACGCCAGCTGTCGAAAGAAGGCGTGCGTCATGAGGTGCTGAACGCGAAAAATAATGAGCGCGAGGCGCATATCGTGGCACAGGCGGGCCGTAAGGGCGCGGTGACTGTGGCAACTAATATGGCCGGGCGTGGTACCGATATTATGCTTGGCGGCAACCCCGAGTTCGAGGCCGTTGAGAAGATGAGTCAGCTTGGGCTGGATCCGAACACAAACTCTGAGGCTTATGAGGCCCGCTGGCCGCAGGTGCTTGAAGAGTGCGAGCGGGCGGCTAAGAAAGAACATGATGAGGTGAAGAAGCTCGGCGGCTTGTATGTGCTGGGTACTGAACGGCATGAATCCCGTCGTATCGACAACCAGCTACGCGGCCGTTCGGGCCGTCAGGGAGATCCGGGCGAGTCCCGTTTCTACCTGTCTTTGGCGGATGATCTGATGCGTCTGTTTAATACGACTGCGGCTACGCGCCTTATGTCTATGGCACCCGACGATTCGTCAATCGATTCAAAGATGGTTTCTCGCGCTATTGCTAATGCGCAGGCGAATGTTGAGGGCCGTAACGCTGAGCAGCGTAAGAACGTGCTCAAGTATGATGATGTGCTTAACCGCCAGCGTGAGGCTATTTATAAAGACCGCGCGCAGATTCTGCACGGGGATGATTTGAAGGATCAGATTTCCGGGTTCATTGATGAGGTAATTACCAGTGCCATTGATGCCCGTGTTGCCGAGGGGCACGCGGAAGACTGGGACTTTGAGGATCTGTGGGATGCACTGAAGACCATTTACCCCATTAGCCTGACTGTGGATGATATCGCTGAGGAAGCGGGGGACCGCACCCAGATCACCCGTGACCTGCTGGTGGAAGAAATCCTATCCGATGCTCACGTGACCTATTCGGAGCGTGAGGAGAGCGTTGGGGCAGAAGCGATGCGTGAAATTGAGCGCCGCGTGCTGCTTTCGGTGATCGGCGAACGTTGGCCCGAGCATCTGTACGAGATGGATTACCTGAAGGAAGGTATCGGGCTGCGCGCAATGGCCCAGCGTGACCCGCTGGTTGAATACCAGCGTGAAGGGTACGGTATGTATGAGGATATGCTGGGGGCCATCCGTGAGGAGACCGTCACTTATCTGTTCAATCTAGACTTGTCCAAGCAGCGCACTCAGGCTTCTGCCGTGCAGCTGCAGACTCCAAGCCGCCCGAAGTTCTTGCAGTATTCAGCACCTAGCGAGGATGGCGGCACGAGCGTTCGCGTGGTGAATAAAAAGTCGTAAGCTGAGTGCACCGCAACCTCCAAAGGGCTCCCGGAAAGATATATCTTTCCGGGAGCCCTTTGAAGGTTTTCTAGCGGTATTCGACAGTGGTGATATGCCAGGTTGAATAGCGTTCGATAACGCGCATTGCCATGGCACGCACTTTCACCCCGTCGTGCACTACAAGGGTGACTTCGTAGCCGCCTTTGGCATTATCAACTTTCTGTGCGCGGGAGCGCAGCACACGGGGGGTTGCGGTTCGTCGAGTCTGTGACCTCTGAGAGCGTATTGTCTGCCCGAGGGCCTGCAGCTCTGCGCAGCAGCTGGGGGAAAACCATTTACGGAATTGTTCAAGGGTGCGGTGCCCTGCGAGCATTTCAACAATCCCCAGGCACAGGCCCGAACAGAGTATCTCCACCGAGCGGGCTGCGGAATCTGAACGTTTGAGTGGGCGCCCAGTTCGCCGGGGTTTGCGGATTTTAACCCGTGCTGGCCGGTTGGCATCTGGGGTACCCATAATTTCTTGGGCATAGTCGGTGATAGGCAACAGGGTAAAGCCACTGGGAGCATAACGCAGGTTTGTGTGCGTGCTGGCCGTTGCATGGTGGTCTGCTGGGATGAGCGGGTTGTGTTCTGCATCGATCTTTTTGGCAGCGTGCATCTGTACCGCACGTGGTTTTTTCTCGGGCTGGATGGGTTGCCCAGCGGTCTGCCGATGACGGTCGTGGTGGAAGTTAGCGTAGAGAGTGCTCATTGGTTGTCTCCTTATCGGTGCAAAACATGCGGTCTGTTGTCAGTTTTATGAGGGCAATAGAATTCGCTGTCCTGGAAGAACTAAGTCTGGGTTATCCCCGATGGTGCTGCGATTATTTTGGTGTATACGTACTGTGTACTCTAGTATGGTTGCGTTTGATGCATTAGGGCCTAGAATGCGTTGCGCAATATTCCACAAGCAATCCCCGCGAACCACCACGTATTCACTGCCTTGCTGAGCTGATGCTGGCTGTACATGTGGTGTTCCTGTTCCGCCACCAAAGAATGGGCTGAGTGCTGGGCCGGTTTGCTGCTTGGTGGGCGGGTAGAAGGGGGTGGGCTCCGTTCTCTCCACCGCCGCAGTGTTTACTGTGGCTGTGGTGGTGGCTGGCGTTCCGACAAGGGCTGGGGCGGATACGCTGACTGGTGCAGATTGGGGAGATAGGCTTGCCGTCTCCGTTTGTTGGGCGGCCTGGGCTGGGGAAAGTACGGCTCCTAGCCCAAGGGAAATACCGCCCAGGGTAAGCACTGCATTGCGCATAAAACGGGGGAGTAGTAGTGTTCCGCGTTCATCACGATTAACTATCTGGGTAAGGCCCGAACGAATGCGATACAGGTAGCGTATAGCGAATGCGCAGCTGAGGAGCCACCATCCAAGTACGGCAAGTGCCGCAATAAATGTGCAGTACAGGGCAGCACTGGCAATATTTTGGGTGGTAAAAAGTGTGCTGGTGAAGAGAGAGGACGCTCCGGTGCATACGGCAAGTACAGGGATGGACACGCTAAGAATAACCTCTGCATCAACCTTTGTGTGCCTTTGTATCACGATTATCCTCCAATCATGTTGTTTGATGCTTTTTGATTCTATAAATACTATCCACTATAAAGAGGGTGTTTGTAAAGCTAATAGGTAATTTTTTATAGTTTATTTTTGTTTGCTACCTTCGGAATGCCCTTGAAGGGTTTCCGTTGTTGCTAGATTGCGCTTTGACCCCCTGTGTCCTAGGCTCAGTACTATGCGATTTGAAAAAGTCTTCCGGGATCTTGAGGTACGTTTGGCAGCGGAGCGGGTCCGTGATTTGGAGCTGGATGCCCGCCAAACTGCGCGAAGCGCCTACTCATCCGTCACCATGGTTGAACGACTTTCGGCTCATTTGGGCGGGTCTATACGCATTTGTGGTGCCGACACTAGAGTTCGGGAAGGACTTTTGGAGTCTGTGGGGGATGGTTGGGTGCAGGTCAATGCTATGGGGGAGAGCGTTATATTGCCGCTGCAGGGCGTGCTGTGGTGGGAAGGCTCTGAGCTTGCATTGCGTGCGGATGTGCGCCAGAAGGTGTACCGTTTGACTCTGCCCTTGGCTTTACGTGCTTTGGCGACTTCGCGTGAACTCGTAAAGATCTACATGGCGCATGGTGGAGTTGTGTGTGAGGGTGTTATTGAACGTGTTGGTGCCGATTTTGTGGAGTTGAAGGTGCTGACCGGTGGGGAATACCCGCGTTCAGACTCTTGGCGGGGTGCACAAAAGGGCGTAAGGATTATCCCTACGCCCCTTATAGGTGCTGTGGTTGCCCGCAGCTAGAAGACTAATCAACCTTAACGCGGGTTGCGGACATCTTGCCGGAAGCGATAGCTTCCACAGTCTGTGAGTGGCGCTCGTCAATATATTCTTCAAAACGAGTGCGTTCAATGCGCCACTGATTACGGCCACCAATCTGAATGGCGGGTAGTTCTCCACTACGAACGAGCGCGCGCACCTGGCTAAGAGAAACCTGTAATTCATCTGCAACATCGCTCAAAGTGAGAAAACGAGGGGCAGTCATCGTAGGCATCCTTTCTGTGGTAAGTCCTACTTCTCTAGGGGTGGGCATTATTTTCAAGAGAAAATTCTGCTGTTCAATTTCAAGTATAGGCTAAAGGATTCTCTAACACCAGCATTTTACGGGGTATTACACCAAAATCCTGTTCTTAGAGGCTTTATGTATGCAGGCAATCCTTCATCACCTCCGAGGTCTGAGAGGTGAATGAATATATATTACACTCCTTATAGGCCATTACTTGCTTTATGATACCACTTTATGCTGAGATAGAAGTCTACGCAGACTCACCAACTGCAAAAAACCACCTTTATATTCCCAGAGTCACGCCTGGGAATCCCCTGAAAGGCATAAACTTACCAATGCACAGAGATCTTCCGGTTAGTAACACTTCCGAACAGCGCGAGCCCTCAGCTCGTCTGCAGCGTCCCGGTATTAAAGATCCAAAGCTCCTGATGGGTATCCTGCTTATTCTGGTTTCCATAGTCGGTGTTATCGCAGTTATACAGCTCAATAACCACACCACACAGTATTATGCTGCTAAAAGTGATATCCATGTAGGCGATAAGATTACTTCCGACATGCTGACTCCGGTCGATGCCAATTTAGGCTCATCCTCAGAGCGATACATTACTTCTGAAGAGGTCAATAAAGGCGATTTGATGGCAACCCGGTATATTGCCAGCGGTGAGATTATAGGGAAAGATTCTACAGGTACTAACGTGCGAGAAAATCGCCGACTAGTTACCGTGACCATTGACCGTGGCTCGGCCTCCGCGCTTAAAGCGGGAGAGCAGGTAGACGTATGGGCTGTGCAGCGTGACACCGTTGTTGCCACCGCGCCGCAACCGTCTCCTCAGCCATCTGCTTCAGCGAGTATCGATTCGCGGGATAACCCCTCTACCTCGGCAAGTCCTTCCTCTGAAAGCCAGGGGAGCGACGGCTCTTCTCCCATTGTTAGCGGTGCCGAAATATCCAGTATCTCAAAGGAAGAAAGCGTCCTTGGGGCGAACGGCAAAGCGACAGTGCAGCTGTGGGTGAATCCTAACGCCGTATCCAGTATTGTTGAAGCGAACGGTAGTGAAGCAAAGATCACTCTTGTCCCCGTTGCCCTCGGAAGGGGAAATTAAATGAACATACCCGTCATTCTCTATGGGGACGATGGAACTCTGCTGCACGGTATAGAATCACAGCGTGGCGCCGTGAGCGTTGCGCGCACCACTGATGACCTAGCAGAGGCTCTGGGGTTCGCACAGACTGGAATCGCACGGGTATTACTATGCGCGGTGCCTGTCACGGACCTTACTGCCTCTATGGTCGCGGCCCTAGCTGAGGCCGAAGTACGGGTTGTTATAATCGCTGACCCGCGAGATAAACTGCCGTTTGGGGCTTACTGGGCGGATTCTAATGCTGAATTGGCTGACGTTCTCAATACCCTAGAACAAGCCTCTCTAGGCACCATACTTGCTGTGGGGGAACAGCCACGCCCACAGCTTGCGGCCTCACCTGATGGATACGGGTATGACGCTGCCTATGGGTACAGTATTCCGCAAACACAACAGGCTCCTTTAGAAGCCCCGGAGGCGCCTCAGCCCCACAATTACACAGTCGAGCCCATTGAAGAGCCCACCACGGTTATAGGGAACACGGAGCCTGAGAGCGCTCCACAGAACCCTCAGACGTATGTAACCTACCGCGCCTACCGATACGACCCTCACGCCGAAAAAGCAGCCCGTGAGGTCACGGAAGTGATTGCATCGGATGACTCGTCTGAACTATTAGCAAACGATGCTGATAACAGTGGTGCAGAAGCCGCTAATACTGAGGAAAAACACGCGCTCACACCACAACAGCAGCAGGCGGCGGAACTCAACCCTGAAGAGGCAGTACTTAATGAGGCAGCCGCCATTCTGAACGGTTTTGACCCCACCCAGCCTGATACAAGCTGCACCGAAACAGACTCTGCCCGCCAAAAGGCGGATACCACCCAGCCGGAAAAAGCAGAATCTGCCGAGCAACAGCAGCAATACCCTAAGCCTCCATACGAGGCGAATATCGACGAACAAACGGGTTACCTTGGTCAATGGGAGGAACAGGAACAGCCAGGTGTATCATCTCCCTACGAGCCGCAGGAGTATCAGGATCAGCCTGAACCGTGGGGGTATGAGTCTGCCTCAGATACCGGCCAATTTGGGCAGGAAACCTCCCAGGGGTTTGCTCCATACTCGGGACAGGCGCCCCAGGATAGCTTTGGGTATACGGCTCCCGTTGATGCAACCGGCTATGCGATGCCGCCTCAGCCTTCTGTCGAATGGCATACGGTTCCTGCTGAGCAGATGCCCGCCCTTGGGAATGAAGGCCAAGGCTATCAGCCGCCCAGCTACAGCCAGAACAGTATGTATAACCAGCAGAATGCGCAGCAGCCGGGGATCTCCTCTGCCAACACCATACAGCCCCGCCGTGGGACTGTTCTTACTGTTTGGGGCACAGCTGGGGCTCCTGGGCGTAGTACATTGGCCCTGAATCTGGCATCCACAGCCGCTGCTGATGGGCTGAAAGTTTGCCTTATTGATGCCGATACTTACAATCCTTCGTTGAGTCCTCTGCTGGGGCTTTTGGACGAATACTCCGGCATATCGCAAATGTGCCATTTTGCGGATCGGGCTTCTCTGACCGAGCAGAATGCCCGTGAGGCACTGTGCTCGGTGGCGTTAGGGAAGTACAGCATTGACTTTTTGAGCGGCATTACCCGGGCTAACCGCTGGCCCGAGTTACGGGCTAAGTCATTAGCAGCAAGCATTGACTGGCTCGCCACACGGTACGATGTGCTCATAATTGACGTCGCATCGTGTATTGAGGCTGACGAAGAGCTCAGTTATGACGGCCCGGTTCCCCTGCGAAACGGGGCGGCTATCACCGCTCTTGAGAAGGCCGATCGTATTGTGATGCTTGGTAATGCTGATGTCATTGGTGTGCCCCGACTGATACAGGCGTATGAGCAGCTGCGAGACGGGCCGTATGATATTTCCCCGCTGACCCGTATCGATCTGTGGCTGTGCAAGGTGCGTTCCGACGCGAGCGGACACGGGACAGTTGGTGAGCTGCGCCGCGCCTGGGAGAGGTTCGGCCCGAGCGTGGGGCTAACCGGCTTCTTGCCGTATGACCGTAAATCACTCGATAAGGCGTGGATGCGCGGCCAAACCCTACAGGAGTGTGCGCCTAAAAGCCCACTGACGCGAGGGATCAATGACTTGTATCGTAAGCTAGATATCGCTTCTGGATACAAACAACCTCAAGTAGCTGTGCCTGCTTCACCGTCTGCACATGAGCCTGCCCCTGCTCCTATTCGCCCGCCGGTTGTTGACACAAATCAGCAGCAGAATCCTATGCCTGCATATCATGGGGCACCGGCACAGCCTGAGCAGGATGCTGCTAGCCAGCCTCTTCAGCCGGAGAAAAGTGGGGGAACTCTGAGCCGTCTTTTCGGGGGCCGCAAGAAGAAAAACTAGGCTCTGTACGGTGCTGCCTTGTACGTTTGTACACGCTGGACGCCGTAGAATAGGAGAACCCGCCTAAGCCTAAGGAGCATAGCTATGTCTTTCACAGAGAGCATTCTTAACGCTGGCGATTTCGGCCCTGGAGACACCGAATGGATACACCTGATCATCGGTGAGTGGCAGATTATTGCCGATGTGGCTCATAGTGATTTGGTGCTATGGTTCCCTACAGACTATGTGGTGGCTGACGGTAGCGTACCCGATAGTGTGTCGGGCCCGTCGATCACCAGTAATTTCTCTGCTATCGCGCACGTGAGGCCTTCAAACGTGCATACGCTTTTCCATCACGACCCGATTGGCACGACGATGGGAGAGACGATGCGTCTAGCAGCGTTGCACTCCTGGACTGAACAGAACATTATCTCGTTCGCGGACGATGAGCCGAGTGAAGGCCTAGCCGAGGTGATGATTAAAGTTGTTCCTATAGTGCGTAATAGCCGCACAATCGCCCTGTTAAGTGTTCATACTGTTCCTTTGGTGAGTCGTAAGCCAGCTCGCACTGAGAATATTTATTATAAAGTCGCAAATAATATGCTCGAAATGGTGCATGCAGGCATTTGGCCTGATTCGTTGGCGCATGAGAACAATACACGCGGTAACCCGCGAGTTACTGACGGTATCATTCTGATTAATGACGCAGGAGACGTCACCTTCGCCTCACCCAATGCAAATTCAATGTATGCCCGCATGGGCTTAGAAGGGTACCTAGAAGATCTGAACTTAGCGAACGTTACCCGTGATATGCTCCCGGCGGGGGAGGAAGCTGATGAAACTCTGCAGCTTGTGCTGGCTGGCCGTGAAGATGCCCGAGCTGAACTGCACATTGGGAAAGTTCGCATCACTTTACGTGCCATCCCGCTGGAGCGAATCACCCCATTGGGGGTGGAAAGGCACGGGGCGCTGCTGCTGTGCCGGGATGTGACGGAGCTGCGTCGCCGCGAACTGGAGCTGATGACAAAAGACGCGACTATTAGAGAAATTCACCACCGCGTCAAAAACAATCTGCAAACGGTCTCCGCACTGCTGCGACTACAAGCCCGTCGCATGAGTACCCGAGAGGCGAAACAGGGACTGGAGCAGGCGATGCGCCGCGTTTCGACGATCGCCACCGTTCATGAGGCACTCTCGCAGGGTCTCGCGCAGAACGTAAACTTTGATGAACTCGTTGAGAGGCAGTTTCACTTAGCGGCAGAGCTCGCCTCCCCGGGACAAGAGATTAACACCCGGCTTCTTGGATCGTTCGGTTATCTGCCGAGCCAGTTTGCCACCCCTTTGGCGCTTGTTATTAATGAGGTTGTGGCCAACGCCGTGGAGCACGGCCTTAATGGGGGTGCTGGAACGGTCACCCTAGAAGGAATTCGTTCCATGAATGAGGGGGGTGAGGACACTCTCACCGTCATTATCACTGACGATGGTCAAGGGATGGGGGGAGAGCCCATTGAGGAGTCCGGGGCTGAAGCATACCGGCCCAGCACAGGTAATGAGGGGCTGGGGATGCAGATTGTGCGCACCCTTGTGGCTAGTGAGCTCAACGGTTCTATCCGGTGGGAGCCGCATGAGCCTGCTGGCACCCGGGTGATTATTAGTGCCCGACTTAATTAAGAACACCTAAGACTACAAGCCATATGGCTAGAGTAGTTTTATCGTAGTTATGCTGGGGTAACAAAACGCGGCTTCCCTTCGGGAGCCGCGTTTAGCTGTATGTGTGTAGTAGCGCGTATGATTAGGACGCGCGGCGGGCGCGAGCAGCACGACGCTTCATAGCGCGGCGCTCATCCTCACTGGTGCCACCCCAAACACCGGAATCCTGACCGGTATCGATAGCCCACTTCAGGCAGACATCAACTACCTCACAGGAACGGCACACTGTTTTTGCTTCTTCAATCTGCAAAAGGGCAGGTCCGGTGTTTCCAACGGGGAAAAACAGTTCGGGATCCTTATCCAAGCAAGCAGCACGGCTACGCCAATCCACAGCTGGACCTCCTTCAATCTTTTAGTAGTGCACTGGCACCGGGGCGCTTCGTGCGTTTGACTTTTGGTGTGTGACATAAAGCATCCCCCGAACGGAGGGGGAACTTGACGTATCAACTTTCCCACGGTCCGGGCATGCTGACAAGAGGTTTTCCAAAAAAACTTTTTGAAATATTAGAGGTATGTATCACATAGGGTAACCTCGCTCAAAAGGAAGTAACGGGTATTCATGACATAAACTCACAGAGTGTTTCCCAGCACTGCGCCGAAGAGCTGCAGGGGTCGCTAAAATAGAGGGACGCGGGCTGCAGATCTATGCACCCTTACCCCGCTCAACGCACCGACCAAAGGATGACTATGGCCACCCCGAAGACGACTGTGAACCCCAAAGCGCCCCTGAGCGTTCTGTTCGTGGCGGGGCTTTCAACCGTAGAAGCTGTGTATCTGCTTTTCCGGGGGGTCGCAGACCCGCTCTTTGGTGATGCGGCCCGAGCCGTTCAAGAACGCCTCGTCGGCGGTATTATCCAGGCTTTCTTTGGCCTCATAATCTTATTCTTTGCCCTCAGGTTCTATCGGGGAAAACGAACAGCCCGCACCCCCATGGCCCTGATTCACGCCTGTGCCAGCTTCATTAATGCCTCAAATATATACAGCTACTTCTCCTACCGCAGTGTGGTTGGGGCAGACCATGCACCTTTCTCCTTTATCATCATTCCCACAGTGCTATTACTCCTCTCCGGTACTGCACTGGTTGCCGTATTCCTCCCGGCAACCAGCCAGTACCTGCACGAAACAACCGAAGCAGACGAAGCAGACCTTAAACGGCACTCGGTAACTGGCAGGCGGTAGCCCGCCCAGCATCTACCGCAACCGCCCGACCCGGTGGTAGAGTACCCTCCGTGTACAGATCAAGCGGAAGCTCTGAAAGCGTACAAATCTCCCCATCGGCAGCAGTCCGCGGATTAATAACAACCGCTCGTGAACACCCTGACAAAGACGCCAACACCGGCGACGAAAGCCACCGTGTGTACGGGGTGTAAGCAATAAACCCGGCCCGGAACTTACGCCCAAACTCTAGTAACACCTGCTGGGTAGCCGCAGAAATATACGGCACATCATCAACTGCCAGGATCACCCGCTCCGGGTGAGGAACATTCTCAAAGGTCTCACGAAGCTGCTGCGCATCCGGATTATTAGCCCCCGCAATATGAAGCACACCATACTGCGGGTTCAGTGAACCAAGGTTCTGCAAAAACGTACTCTTACCAGAAGAACGCGCACCAGGCACCGGAACAAACGTTCCCTGCGGCGCATGAATCAGAGCCGCTGACCCATCACGCTGATACCCGCACAATAGAGCTCCAGGACTTTTCCGGTGAACGTCCAGCACCGCATCCTGAGCAGGAAGTGAGATTCCCTCAGGGAACTGCACCAGAGGACGTACCCGATGAGACCTGCCGCTTGTATCCTGCAATAACTTGGTAAGCTCCGAGGAACTCAACGTTACCGGACTCAATACCGAAGCCTCCAGCGGCTCATCCCCAATTAAATCGGTATTTAACGTTCCCTCCACCGCAAAATGGCCCTGCGCCGGAACTGGGTAGTTCTTCACTGTCTTGCGCATCAGGTCATTCTCAACAAACCGTCGAGACAACAACGTCGAATGCGCCACCGACGCGAAACGTCCACGAAGTGAAAGTGCACTGGTAAACACCACACGGTACCCGTAACGATGCCCCTGCGCCAGCAGATCATACAGCTGGCCCTCAATCTGCGGCAGGCGCATGAGAAGCTCAAGCCACGAATCCAGTCCGTCAACAACCACCAGCGCACCATCCTGCTGCCCCTCACGGCCCGGCACCGTGTAGCCGCTACGCAGCTGCTGCAAACAGTACTGTAAATGCGACAGTTCATGAGGGCCAACCAGGGCATCAAACACCTCACCTCCCTCCGCGTAAGCGCACGCCAAACGCCGGTGCAACCCAGAATCGGCAGTCAACACTATGATGCGCTCCCCGCGTTGAGCAGCTTGGGCCAGCATCGCGTTCAAAAGGTTTGAACGCTCACCTACCGCCCCTAACACAGCCAGCGCACCCGCAGCCTCCTCCTGCTCAGCCCCACTAGCTGCAGATGCACCACAGGAGATCCCCCACGTACGCGGCTGGCGCACACCATAACGCGCGATCTCCAGCTCGCCCAGTGTGTACTCAAACTCACGGGAAGAAACGGTCAGCTCCGTATGGGCTGCCAGCTCTTGTGGGATCGGCTGATAATCCCCCGCAGAGACAGCGTAGGACTCAAATGCCTCACGAATGAGCTGCACGGCACGGTTTAATTGAGCATCCTCACCTTGAGAATCGTCGGATGCGTCCTGCTGTGCTACCGGGCTAATGAGCGGAACCCATGCGCCATCCTGTAACAGCTGCGCCGCGAACGGGGCCTGAACCGTATTGCTGGGGAGAGCATCAACCAGCGGAGCCCTAAATGGCAGGTTCTGGCCATCCGGCAGACGCACGTACCCTGCGCCCGGGCAAGAGGCAGGGATACTCGCCGCGCCCTCATGACCCACCAGATTAAATGAATCCTGCCCCGAAGAGACACGCAAACAAATATTACTGGCAATATTTGCTCGAATATCCTGTGAAATACTGCCTTGCGGCCGCTGAGTTGCCAGAATCAGGTGCAGACCCAATGAACGGCCAATCGTCGCAATTTTCATCAGCTCGTTCATAGCATCCGGCATCGACTCAACCAACATGCGGAACTCATCAACCACAATCACCAATTCCGGGTACGCAGGAATCTCACCTGAGGCCGCGCACAAACGCAAATAATCACGGTACGAGTTCACCCCCAAGCTCAGCAAATCACGTTCGCGGCGGCGCACATCGGCCCGCAAAAACTCAAGAGCACGGTGCACTGCAGACACATCAAAGTTGCTCAGCATACTCAAAGTCTGCGGCAGCTGTGCGAGCGGACCCAAGCCAGCAGATCCCTTAAAATCGACCAAGATCAGCCCCAGCCTCTCCGGGCCGTAACGCAGCGCCACGGTCAGAATCAAAGAACGCAGCAACTGCGACTTACCCGCACCGGTGGTGCCGCCCACAATCCAGTGGGGACCATGCTCAGACAGCCCCATATCAAGGTACCCGCCCGGTGCCGAACCCAGCAGACAGTACAGGTCAGGGGAGTAGCGGTTCATAGCCCAGCGGGCTGCTGCTTCCTCACAGAGTAGCCCCATCGGGTCAATACCGTTTGCGTGAGCATTTTCCCCATTGAGAGAATCCAGCTCAGAAAGCCGCAACGACCTGCTATGAACCGAAGCTGCATCCGTGGCCTCAGCGACAGTATCAGACTCCCCGCTACCCGCTAATGCAGCCAACGCACGAACATATTGGGCAATACTTAACCCATCCGCTGTAGCGCAAGAATCATTCAGCTCTAACGGATGTACTTGCCCCACGCTCTCGGCAGGGGTCAGCTCGGCCGGGGCAGGCCCCGAGCGCACATACGAGATACTTTGCTGGTACTCTCCAACGGTCTGCAAAGACAGTGCCGCACCATTTAGCACCGGAACATGAGCTGTATCGTGAGGATGCACAATACACAAGGCAGCCCTTGTGGGGAAAACACCTGTACCACCGCGCGGCACGCCCGCTGAAATAAACAGCGGGGGAATGGCTGCAGGCTGTGAGCTTGGCAAGAAAGATTCCTGAGGCTCAGGAACTGTTACTGCCAGTGCTTCAGCGATCTGCTCAGGACTAACGCACAGGCGCACCCGTTCGTGAACTCCAAGGCATACCAACGCATCACGCACAACTGTTGCTGCGGATGCGGGGGCTAATACGATAATCTCCCCAGGGTAGACCGCCACCAGCTGCACCAGATAGGCGTGCAGATGCTCAGGCTTTAGATGCAACTCGTGCGGTAACGCGGCCGTGGGAACCGGAACGTAATGAGGGGCCCGCTTATGAGGTTGAAGGGAAGAGACATTCAGATTACGTCCGCTCACAAATGGCAGGCGCGGGCCTGCCCCGAGCACGATCGCCGCAGCAGCAGACTGGTCGGCGGCAGGAATAAATGGGCGGGCTCCAGCCGGGGTGAGCCCTTCGGCACGTAATTTCTCGCGCTCGCCGGAGTTGTGAACCTCTCGCTGGGCGCGTTTGTTTTCGCCTCGACCGCTGAGCATATGTAACAGCATTAAGGCTGATGAGGCTAATGACATGAGCAGGAACATCCACATCCCGGTGAGCGTTGCCACTGCCACACCAATAATTAGCGGTAGGCACACCATGATAATGAGCGTGCCGAGTTTACGCGCGGCTTGGGTGTGAGAAGTGACTGGTTCAAAGGGGGAGCCGGTATTCTGGGGTAAAGCCGGGCTCTGCCCGGGAGCGGTGAGAAGACAGGTAGATGAACCCACTATGAAAGGCTCATTCCACCGTATTTCTTGTTCTTTATTGTTGCTCGCGCCGGGCAGTACCCCGTGGGGCAGGGGTAAGGCAGCCAAGTTTTTACTGCGGGGTGGGTGAGAAAGGATGAGACGTGCCCCTGAGCCATCCACCACCAGGGTTCCGTGATTGGGTGCTAGATAGGGGTCGTTGAGGGCAACCGCCTGGTTGTTTTTCTGTGAGCGTCCGATGTGTGTGTGCCCGCGCGGTATGGGGTAGGCATGCCCCGCATCAGGGCCTCGGAGCACATAGAGCGTGCTGACTGCCGCTGGTTGGGTCAGTTGTGTGCGGCCGGGCTCGAGGCATGCTCCGGGAGTCAGCGGAGTCGCTCCAACAGTGAGGGTTTCGAGCGGACGACCGGCCACGGTCAGGGCCGAATGAGGCAGCGCTTGGGCAAGCTGGCGTGCCTGAGAACCCGCAGCGCACTCAACGGAGAGCAGCTGCGGGTAGGAAGGGTAATCGGGTTTTCCCAGGGTGCGGGGTGCATCGGCAAGAAACAACGAATACTTCATGTAATAATCTCAAAACATGTCAAAGTATAAATCAAGAGATTTAATCGTATATTGTGGATAAAAATACCTATTGTGACCATTAAGCATAGTTATCCACATATTTTGTAGTTCGATGCCGTCTAAATGCCGTAAATATTACAAGCTGTGAATGCGGAGGCGGTGCAGACTATGCCCGTCCTGGATTCTTTTTCGGAGGCCGAAAAAATACGATGCAAATATGCAATGGGTGCGGATATCAGGTAACTTTAGATATGATTAAATCCGTCTTTAGAAGGTGCTGCTGCGCCGCTGAAGGCTGTGGTTACGCCTGGCTCTAGGCGCCGTTAAACTGGTAAATTCGTAGTTTGCGTGCGGGTTTCCCATGACTTACAGGAGAAGAAATTGACTGCTGATCTCGTAGTTGTCGGCTCGGGCCTTTTTGGCCTGACCATTGCCGAACAGGCCGCAACTGAGCTTGGTTTAAAGGTGGCACTGTTGGACCGCCGCTCTCATATCGGTGGTAACGCATACAGCGAGAACGAAGAGCAGACCGGCATTGAGGTGCACCGCTATGGGGCGCACCTGTTTCACACCTCCAACGAACGTGTCTGGGAGTATGTGAACCGTTTTACCGATTTTACGAATTACGTGCACCGCGTATACACCCGCCACGATGGTGTGGTGTACCCGATGCCCATTAACCTGGGTACTATTAACCAGTTCTTTAACGCTGCATATTCACCGGCTGAAGCGAAAGCACTTATTGCTGAACAAGCCGGGGAGCTGGCCGGTACTGATCCGCAGAACCTCAACGATAAGGGCATTTCGCTAATTGGGCGCCCCCTGTATGAGGCATTCATTAAGCACTACACCGCTAAGCAGTGGCAGACCCCGCCGGAGGAGCTGCCAGCCTCCATTATTTCCCGACTGCCGGTGCGTTACACCTATGACAACCGCTACTTTAACGACAAGTATGAAGGGCTACCGGTGGGCGGTTACACTGCTTGGCTGGAGCGTATGGCAGCGCACCCGAATATTGAGGTGCGGCTGAATACCGATTTCTTCTCGGGAGATCATGAATACTCGCGTGAGAAGGTGCTGGGCCAGGTTCCTGTGGTTTACACCGGTCCCGTGGACCGTTACTTTGACTACACCGAAGGTGACTTGTCATGGCGCACCATTGATTTGGAAGAAGAAGTCTTGCCTATTGAGGACTTCCAAGGGTGCTCAGTCATGAACTACCCGGATGCTGACGTTCCCTTCACTCGTATCCATGAGTTCCGCCACTTCCATCCTGAGCGCGACTACACCAAGGACGCGACCGTGATTATGCGCGAGTACTCACGCTTCGCCAATAAGGGAGACGAGCCCTATTACCCGGTGAACACCTCCGTGGACCGTGAGAAGCTGCTGAAGTACCGCGATCTTGCTAAGGGGGAGAAGGACGTGCTGTTCGGCGGACGCCTGGGCACCTACAAGTACCTCGATATGCACATGGCTATCGGATCCGCGCTGTCGATGTTCGACAATAAGATCCGCCCCCATTTTGCTGAGGGCGCCACGATCGAATCCGGCGGTGTGGACGCATAATGACGACTGAGGAAAAAACTTTAAAAACCTTACAGCGCGTGATCTTCCCCAGCGCGGTGGAAACTGATGTGGTACCCCTGTATGTGGATGCTGGCGCCGCCACCGGTGTGCAGCTTCCTACCCGTTTCGATAGTGATGCCGCCACAAGCCTTAAAGAGGCTACTGACGCACAGACCCTTAACGCACCCGCGCCCGCTGCATCTGCTAACGCCGCCCGTAACCTGACGGGGCGCCGCTCTATTACGGTGGGCGACGGTAAACACCTCTCCTTCGGGACGTATTTTAACGCTTTTCCTGCCTCATACTGGCGCCGGTGGACCGACCTGAAACAGGTGGTTTTGAGCGTACATACCAGTGGTGAAGGTATGGTCGTGGTGTATAAATCTAACGGCCGCGGCGTTATTCAGCGTGTGGACGCTAAGCTGCTGTCCGGATCAGCAGAAACGACTTTCCAGCTTCCGTTAGCCCCATTTGGCGACGGCGGATGGTACTGGTTTGATCTTTCGGGCACCACCGACCTTGAGCTGATTGAAGCTAACTGGCTGGGTGATATTGAGCCGCGCGCTGATGTAAACGCTGGCCAGGCAACCGTGCAGATCACCACCATGAACAAGGTTGAGTACTGCATTAACAATATTCGCACACTGGGTGAAAGCCCCGAGATTTTTGATTCTGTGCACGAGTTCCTGATCGTTGATCAAGGAAATAAAAAGGTGCAGGACCACCCCGATTTTGAGGAAGTTGTTAAGCCGCTCGCCGGTAAATTCCGCATTATTAATCAGGGTAACTTGGGCGGTTCGGGCGGTTTCTCCCGTGGCATGTTTGAGGCCGTGAATAACGGCAGCGACTATGTGCTGCTGCTGGACGATGACGTGATTGTTGAGCCTGAGTCCATCCTGCGCATGGTGACGTTTGCAAACTACTGCAAAACCCCCACCATCGTGGGCGCACATATGTTTGATATGTTCGACCGCTCGGTGCTGCACGCCTACGGCGAGGTTGTCAATCCGTGGCGTAACTTCTACGACAAGCCTTACGATGATATGGTCATGGGTCACGATCTGGGCCGCAGCAACCTGCGTAGCACGCACTGGCTGCACCGCCGCGTTGATGTTGACTATAACGGCTGGTGGATGTGCCTTATCCCAACCGCAGTGATTCATGAGATCGGTCTGTCGCTTCCGCTGTTCTTGAAGTGGGATGATGCAGAGTATGGTTTGCGTGCGAAAGAGGCCGGGTTCCCCACAGTCTCATTCCCCGGTGCTGGTGTGTGGCATGTGTCCTGGACTGATAAGGACGATTCCGTCGGCTGGCAGGCCTACTATCATGAACGTAACCGCCTGATTACGGCACTTCTGCATTCTCCGTTCGATAAAGGCGGCCGTGTGATGCTGGATTCCCTCTTTTTGGATGTGAAGCACACCCTGTCAATGCAGTACTATACTGAGGCCGGCCGCTTGATGGCTCTTGAGGATCTGCTGTCCGGGCCGGATCACCTGCACGAGTCGCTCTCTGCCCGCCTGCCGCAGATTCGTGCGATGGCGGCTGAGTACCCCGAATCACAGGTGAAGACTGACGTTGATAGTTTCCCCACCATTAAGAACAAGAAACCGCCGTTCCGGGGCCGTCGTAACTTCAAATCGCCCGGGTATAAGAAGCTGGTTCCGTGGACCATGAACACGTTGCGCCGTCAGCTGACTAAACCTATGACGGGCGAGTTGAAATCGCATCCACAGATTCAGCTCAATTATGGTGAGAGTAACTGGTGGACCTTGTCGAGGTTTGATTCGGCTTTGGCCACTAACGCGGAGGGAACCGGGCTTTTCTGGTACCGCCGCGACCCTAAGCAGGTGCGCTCTAAACTGATTGATGCAACTAAGCTACATGCTAGGCTCTTGAAGGAGTGGCCAACGCTACGTGAACGCTACCGGAACGCATCGGCCAGCGTAGCCTCCTATGAGGCGTGGGCTGAGACGTTCGCTAAACATACGGAGTCTGAACTGAAGCGATGATGAATGATCTGAGCACCAAACCCTTTAAAGCCCCCGGGCGCGGTAGGGGTATTCTGGACGCTATCCGAAACCGGTACCTGTTAAGGCTGCTGGTTGATAAGGAAATCCAGGTGCGTTACCGCGGTTCCGTGCTGGGTATCCTATGGTCTTACATTAAGCCGGGTATCCAATTCGGAGTGTTCTATATTGCGATGGGCCTTTTCCTGGGCCTTGAGCGGGGTATGCACAACTACGCTATTTATCTGTTCGCGGGCATGATCGTTATTAACTTCTTCTCGGAAGGGTTTGGTAACGGCGCGCGGGCCATGGTGGTCAATAGCGCACTGATTCGTAAGATCTACCTGCCGCGTGAGCTTTTCTCGCTCTCGACGGTGTGGGTTGCTCTCATTCATTTCTTGCCTCAAATCGTGGTGATGCTCATCGCCTGTATATTCAGCGGCTGGAAACCCGGTGTGCTGAACATTGCGTCCGTTGTCGCCGGGATGCTCATCGTCATGCTGCTTTCTTACGGGCTGGGGCTTATCTTTGGCGTCGCTAACGTGTTTTTCCGTGATTCGGAAAACCTGGTGGATATGTTCCTGATGGTGGCCACCTGGCTGTCTCCGGTGCTGTATTCCTGGGCGCTGGTGCGCGACACCCTGTATCCGTGGGTCTTTAATCTGTTTATGATGAACCCGCTCACCGTGGCGGTGGAACTTTTCCACTATGCGTTCTGGCACCCTACCCTCACGGATCACGACAAGCTTGCCCCCACCTCACAGGTTGTTCCGCACCTGTTTAGCTTCTGGACTCCGGTAGCTATTGGTGTGTCTCTTCTGACCGTTCTGATTGGCGATTTCCTCTTCCGTAAGTTTGAGGGTAACTTCGCCCAGGAGCTCTGATAAGCGCATGAAGATTAAGAAGATGCAGCTGCCCCCTATTGACCCTAACGCACCAGTGGTCATTAGGGTGGATAACCTCGTCAAAAGCTTCGTGCTCAGGCACACTCGGTCCATGAAGGAAGCCTTCGTGTGGCTAATGAAAGGCCGTAAAGGCGACCTGTCAGAGAAATTCAACGCGCTCAACGGCGTGACTATCGATATCCAGCAGGGCGAACGTGTAGCCTTGCTGGGGCTTAACGGTTCGGGCAAGTCCACTCTGCTAAAGCTCATTTCGGGTGTGATGCAGCCCGACAAAGGTAAGGTAGTGACCCGTGGTGATATCGCTGGGTTGATTGAGGTCGGCGCCGGTTTTCACCCAGACCTCACGGGGCGCGATAATGTGTACCTCAACGGTGCCATTCTGGGCATGTCGAAATCCAAGATTGATGCGGCATTCGATGATATTGTCGCATTCTCCGAGATCGGCGAGTTTATCGACACCGAGGTGAAGTTCTATTCGTCAGGTATGTATCTGCGTCTGGCTTTCTCAGTCGCTATTCACACGAACCCGGATATTTTCCTGGTGGATGAGATTCTTGCAGTTGGTGATGAACCGTTCCAGAAGAAATGCATCCAGAAGATCAAAGAACTGTGCCTTGACGGTAAGACCCTCGTTGTGGTGAGCCACGACTTGGACCTGGTATCGAAAATCTGCGAACGCGGTGTGGTGCTGGATCAGGGTAACCTGCGTTTCGATGGAGCTATTGATAAGGCTGTGAAGATCATCCGCGGATAGCTCTACGCCGTGTCTCATGCCATATGTAGAGGCCTGCTTCCTATGGGGGAGCGGGCCTCTACATATGTCCTCAGATGTTTCAGTTCCCTGAATTTGTGAGCTAATGAATGGTTTTGGTTTGATAAATCTTTGCCGTTAGGGGTAGTCTATGTACAGTAATCACATCACCGTACATCAACCTCATCGTAAGCGGGAGACCAACCATGGAGAGCTCCAGAGCTACTCTTCCGTATGATAACCGCTCAGCTTCCGGCACATCATACGAGAGCTACTTACTGATCGCGCAGCATGTGCGCGAGCAGATTCGCGCACGTGAACTAGACCCGTACACGTCGCGCGATGAAGTTGTGTCGATTATTGAGGCGTCAGTTGCAGACTATGATCGCCGGATGCTGCGCGCATCCTTACCGGTACTTCATGATGCTGCAGATGCTATCCGCTATTTAACGGATGATATTTGTGGTTTTGGCCCGCTGCAGCGTTTCCTGGATGATGACAGTATTGAGGAAATCTGGATTAACGCCCCCGATGAGATTTTTGTGGCTCGGTCGGGGGAGAGTGAGCTGACGGGTCTACGTCTAGATATTGACAATATTAACCATCTGCTGGAGCGCATGCTGAAACCTTCCGGTCGACGCTTAGACCTTTCGTCTCCGTTCGTGGATGCATCCTTACCTGATGGGTCGCGTTTGCATGCTGTTATTCCTGACGTGACCCGTAGCCACCCCAGTATTAACATCCGTAAATTTATTGTGCGTGCCCGCAGGCTGCCCGACCTCGTGAAGCTTGGATCTATGAGTGCTGGTGCTGCGGGTTTGTTACATGCGGCTGTTGAAAGCGGCATGAATATTTTAGTCTCTGGCGCTACTCAGGCTGGTAAAACTACCATGTTGAACTGCCTGTCCGCATCGATCCCGCCGCGTGAGCGGGTTATTACCTGTGAAGAAATTTTTGAATTGCAGGTTCCCCTGCGCGATGTTGTGGGTATGCAGTGCCGTCAAGCCAACCTTGAAGGAACCGGCTCTATTTCGCTGCGTCGGCTGGTGAAGGAAGCACTTCGTATGCGCCCAGACCGCATCATCATTGGTGAGGTTCGTGAGGCGGAGTCTTTAGATATGCTCATCGCTCTTAACGCTGGTCTTCCGGGGATGTGCACTATCCACGCGAACTCGGCACGGGACGCCGTGACGAAGATCTGTACCCTGCCTTTGCTGGCGGGGGAGAATATTTCCTCGGCATTCGTGGTTCCCACGGTTGCCAGCTGCTTTGACTTGATTGTGCACTGTGAACGTGATGCACGCGGGTACCGCCGGGTTGAGGAGATTTACATGCTTGGCGGTCGCGTTGAGAACGGTGTGATTGAGATGTCACCGCTGTTTGTGCGCCAGGAAGGCCGTATGGTGTGCACCGCCCTTGAACTGCCTCACCCTGAACGGTGGGCTCGTGCCGGGCACGCTCCGGAACGGATACTGGCTATGGCGAAGGCGGGGTAGTTGTGAACATCCTTTTAGGGTTGCTGCTGGGGGCTGGCGCGTTTCTGCTGTGGTGGTCGTGTTGGCCTGTTCCTGCTGGTGAGGAACGCCCGAATCGTGAACCAAAGATGGTAATCATGCTGCGTAAAGCTGGTATGCATTCACTGAGTCTTCGGACGTTTATGTGGCTTAGTGTTGGTTCTGCAGCTATTACGGCACTCGTGATTTTTGCGGTCACCTCCCTGCCGAATTTGGCGTTATTAAGTTCGGTGGCTGGTTTCTATCTTCCTCGCATTGTTGTGTCTCGCCGCGCGCAGGCGCGTGAAGCCAAGGTGTGGGAGCAGTGGCCTGATGCGGTGGATCACTTGCGTTCGGCAATCCGTGCGGGCCTGTCTCTTCCTGAAGCGCTGGTGCAGCTGTCGTACCGTGGCCCTGAGGAGCTGCGTGATGCATTTGCTCGGTTTGGCTCAGACTATCGGGCAAGTGGCGAGTTTATCCCGTCGCTGAACCGTTTGAAAGAGTACTTAGCGGATCCTGTTGCAGACACCATTATTGAGTCGTTGAAGATTGCTCGTGAAGTGGGCGGTAGCGATTTGGGACGTCTGCTGGGCACTCTTAGTGATTTTTTGCGTGAGAGCTCCCGTACCCGGGCGGAGCTTCAGGCGCGGCAGTCGTGGACAGTGAACGGCGCGAAGCTGGCGTGTGT
The DNA here is from genome assembly GCF_003989155.1 of Rothia sp. HSID18069. Taxonomy (NCBI): domain Bacteria; kingdom Bacillati; phylum Actinomycetota; class Actinomycetes; order Micrococcales; family Micrococcaceae; genus Rothia; species Rothia sp. HSID18069. Next base: position 454,480 of record NZ_RBMG01000001.1, read on the forward strand.
TGCACCGTGGGTGGTGCTCATGCTGATGGCTACTCAGCCTGCTGTGCGTACCGTCTATAATTCGTGGGCTGGCTTTATTCTTATGCTTTCCGGCGTTGTGCTTTCGTGGATTGCTTATCGCCTGATGCTTCGTATCGGTACTTTGCCGAGTGAAAAGAGGGTGTTTGTATGAGAAGCCTGTACATCCTCCTGGGGTTACTTCTCGGGTCGGGCCTGTGGCTTGTGATTAGCACGTTCGTGCGGTCACGGCGCTCAGGGTTTGCTGAGCGTATTGCCCCGCAGATGCGGTCAGTGACTGTGCGCGAAAGCCTCTCGCGGGAGACCGAGGAAACCCCCACCTCTTTGGGAGCGGTTCTGCTGGTTTTCTTTGGCCCGATGCTTGACCGCATTAGCTCGCGGATGCGGAATTCGTCGATGACCGATGAGTCATTGCGGGAGCGTTTGCGCCGTGCGGGTGAGGACGAGAACGTGAGTAAATTCAGGGCGGAGCAGCTTCTGTGGGCTCTTGCTGGCGTGGGAATGATGAGTGCGTTGACTGTTATCGGCGTCATTCAAGAGCGTATTTCTGTACCCGCCGGTATTGTTCTCATCGCAGTGTGCGGTGTGAGTGGGTTTATGGCCCGTGACTGGTGGCTGGGGGAGAGGATTAAAAAGCGCGAGAAGATGCTGATTACCGAGTTCCCCGCGCTGGCTGAGCTTATGGCTTTGTCGGTGACAGCTGGTGAGTCGGCTTTGGGCGCTTTGGAACGTATCTGCCGCACCTCTAACGGAGAGCTGTCCCGTGAATTCTCAGATATTCTGGCGCAGACCCGCACCGGGTCGGGGTTACTGCCTGCCCTCTACGATTTTGCGAGGCGCACCCAGGTGCCTGCACTGAACCGTTTTGTGGACGGCGTGGCAGTGGCTATTGAACGCGGTACCCCGCTGGCTGATGTGCTTCGCGCACAGGCCCAGGATGCCCGCGATAACGCTAAACGTGAACTGATGGAAACCGCCGGTAAGAAAGAGATCGCGATGCTCGCACCCGTGGTGTTTTTCATCCTTCCGTTGACCGTAGTTTTTGCGATATTCCCCGGACTATCGCTGTTGCATCTAACTATTTAGAGGCAATAACCTGTACCATTTGGCCCCGCACGGGGTTCCCTAGCAGTAAAGGAGAGGACAATGTTCCGCCGTATTCGTACTTCGTTGGCTTTGCTGACTGCACTAGCGATGACCGCCCTGGTGGCGGGTCGTGTTTTCGGTTCCCGTTCAGGCTCTGATGATCCTGAGCGGGGCGACGTCCCCGGCTGGGTGATGATCACCATGATGAGCGCCGTTCTGGTTGCTGCTATCTTGGCAGTCGCTCAGCCTGCTCTGACCACTATGTTTAATGACGCTATCGCAAAGGTCGGTCGCTAACTGGTCATGCGTGCCTGTGGCAAGTGTGTGACCCGTAGAAGGGGCAAAGAGGGCACCGGAGCAGATGCAGACCGTGGGGATGCGAGCACCGATTTTGTGATGGTCTCGGCCCTGTTAGCACTGATTACTGTGGCTATTTTGCAGGTTTCGTATGCTTTTTATGTGCGTAACCTGCTCCTGGATGCGGCCAGTGCTGGGGCACGGTACGGCACTCTGCACGACCGTAACCCCTCTGAGAGCGTTGACCGTACCTCTGAGATTATTCGCGGTTCGCTTCCTGGTAACTATGCACAGAATGTTTCGTACAGCGAAAGTTTTAACTCTGCGGGGGCTCGAGTGCTTGAGGTGAACGTTTCAGCTCCGCTTCCGGTGCTCGGCCCTTTCGGGTTACCTAATTCATTATCGGTGAAGGCTCATGCGGTATACCCAGTCCAAACAGAAGAGTAGTGCGCGGGTGCGTGGTGCCGTGAAGATCCTCTCCCTTCAGACAGTATGCGCGCGTACCCGCTGGGGACGCCGCAAGAAGGTGACTTCTTCTCAAAGCCCCGATGAGGGAAGCGCAATCGTGGAGTTTCTGGGGTTGGGTATTACCTTGCTCATCCCCATTATGTATGGGGTTTTGACGGTTTTTAGCCTGCAGGCCTCGGTAATGGCTGCCCATTCGGCAAGCGCCCAGGTGGCGCAGTACGTTCGGGAGCTGCCTAAGGGGCAGAGCCTCTCGCAGGCCCAGGCGAATGAGCTGGCAACACTTGTGGCTCAGGATTATGGGGTGGCTGCGTCGGATATTTCGGTGGCGTTATCATGCAGCTCTTCGTGTGGGTCGAACGATACGATTCGGGTTGATGTATCCGTTAACGCGCGGCTTCCCTTGGTTCCTATCGGTAATGGGGTGGTTCCGGTGAGTTCGTATTCGATGAGCTGGGGGAGCTAAAAGCGTAGTGCCTCTGCTGGGGCTAGAGCCGATATAACGTTTTTATATCGGCCAGCAGCAGCTGAGGCAGGGCATTTGAGGCGCGCAGTAGGTGTGACTCTAGATTGGATATACTCAATCTGAGGGAACGAAATTTGGTTGTGCCAGTATAGTGAGAAGGCTATTCATTCATTTGAGGTTTCTGAATACGGGAGAATCCCTAATGAGTAACCCTCAAATTTAACACTTTTATTTATCGAATTTGACAGTATTTTGCACCTCGCGCATCAACCATTCGGTTCCAGTGTAGACAATCCTAAACTCCACACTATATTTATTTGTTCAGTGAAATCCTCCGTGCGAATAGTGCGCCTCTCATTATCAAATATTAGTGTAGGAGGAATAGCGGTGCGGCCCAGGAGAGAATATTCATAATCTTTCCCCGAAACTTTTTCAAAACTATCCTTCTCATAAAAGATTTTTCGAATACCTCCGATTATCCACCCTCCTTTCTCATACACAGATTTCATATAAGAAATAGCTTGAAGTTCCTTGGTATAAGCACCCGAGGTAATATGCGCGTACCCCTTCACGTCCCCTGTTTGAAGAGCATAATTACGCTGCTCATTCCAATACTCAATAAACTTAAAAAACGCCTCAGGGGTTTCAAGGTTCATACCCTCAGGCTCTTGAGGCTTGGGAACATTCTGCGCCGGACCCTTATCATCAGCAGGACGATACTCACCCTCCGGTGCCTGCGACCCACCCGAGAACCCCTTACTAAAAGTCTCCCCTACAGGGGTAGGGGTTGCCAAGGCATCACTGCTGCCAGAGGCAGAAGCCTCAGGCGACGAATTCTGCGGTGTCGACGAACCAGCCTCAGACGGAGAAGCTGGCTGTCCTTCAGTATTACCAGCACCACCACAGGCGGTAAAAGCCACAGCTCCTAGCCCCGTACTAGCGAGCAACAGTGCACGACGGCGAGTGAACATACTCGGATCAGGTATAGGCATGTATATCATGAATATTCGCCTTTCTTATACTGACGTAAACGCTTTATATGACCGCTGCTTTGGTATTGGATTTTTTCACAATTATTTCTTTTCCTGATTTTTATACTTCTGAGAATACTCGTCCGGGGTTAATAAACTATTGATATACCAGCCCCGGTCGGCGTGACGACACTCCAACCAAAACGTATCATCATCCGTACGCACATTTTCCTGCGGAATCTGCTGCCCGTCAGGCTGTATATACACAATCCCCAGCCATTTAGTTTCTATCTTCCACAGATAATTCTCACCATAAATATACGGCTGGTAGGAATACTCAATATCCTGAATACCATCAATCACCCATCCACCCTTCTCATAAAGCTCAGTCACATAAGTGATTGTTTTTCGCTCGTCCTCACAGTTCTCCCCAATAAACTGAAGCGCCACACTATAATCACCCGTCTGAATACCGTAATTAGTCCAGCGTTGCCACGCCAGCATCGACTTACGCAACCCAGTAAACGACGCCTCGGTATGCCCATCAGCAGCGGTAGGCATCGGAGGCTTAGGAACATTCTGAGCTGGGCCTTGATAATCAGCCATCCGGTACTCACCCTCAGGGGCCTTCGACCCGCCAGAATACCCCTTCGAAAAACTAGGGTCAGGGGTATTAGATGCCTCCCCAGAGGCAGAAGGACTAACACTACCACTATCCTGAGGCGTATCAACGGCAGAACTGCCAGATTCCTGCTCAGCTGCCTTATTCCCACCACTACAGGCGGCAAGAGCAAAAGTTCCTAACCCCACACCAGCGAGCAACAGCGCACGACGACGCGGAACAACACGGTCAGCGTTCGGCTCTACCATCACGAGAGTTCTCTCCTTCATCAACATCAGAAGGCCCCGTGCACAACAGGCGGCAGAAAATACACCCACATCATCTGGCCCGGAAGCGCCTCAATCTTATTGGTTCAATGTGAATACGTACCCTTAGACTACGGGCTGAGACTCAACAAATCAAAGCTCAGTAGATGTAACACACCCAAAAATCTAGATTGTACATATGAGTCCTTAGTTTTTGATGATAAGGCCCACGAATTATTCAGAGTGAGGCTGGGGGAGCGTTATTTCATTGTTTTGCCTAGCAATACGCTTTGTGTGTTTCGCAGTGATAATACTGTTCTGGTGAGACTTTCAGGGATTTTCGCGCTACTGTTAAGGGCTATGGCATCTTTCGATTTTTCTGCTGAAGTTAGGGAACTGCGCGCTGTTTACGCCTCAATCGCCGCTGTGAGCGACCTTGAGGGTATTGAACGTGCCATTGCGGAATTATCGGAGCGTGCCGCCGACCCGCAGCTATGGGACGATCCGCAGGTTGCGCAACAGGTAACAAGCGCCCTGTCGCATAAGCAAGCTGAGCTGAACCGCCTAACATCGTTGGGATCGCGTATTGACGATGTTGAAGTCATGGTTGAGCTCGCCGAAGCGGAAGACCCTCAAAGTGCACAGGAGCTTCTGAGCGAGGCACGTACTGAATGTGTGAGCATCCGCCGCAAGCTTGAAGAGCTAGAGGTACTCGTGCTGCTATCAGGCGAATACGATCAGCGTGAGGCTGTGGTAACGATCCGCTCGGGGGCTGGCGGGGTAGATGCTGCTGATTTTGCTGAGATGCTTCTGCGTATGTACCTGCGCTGGGCCGAAAAGAACGGTTACCCGACGAAATTGCTTGACACCTCTTACGCTGAGGAAGCTGGGCTGAAGTCGGCGACGTTTGAGGTGAACGCCCCGTTCGCTTTTGGACGCTTGTCGGTTGAAGCTGGGACGCACCGGCTGGTTCGTATCTCCCCGTTCGATAATCAAGGGCGACGCCAGACTTCCTTCGCGGCGGTGGAGGTGGTGCCACTCATTGAGCAGACTGACGCTATTGAGATTCCTGAGGCAGAGATTAAGGTGGATGTGTTCCGCTCGTCTGGCCCCGGCGGGCAGTCGGTGAATACCACCGATTCTGCGGTTCGCATGACTCACCTCCCTACGGGTATCGTGGTGTCGATGCAGAACGAGAAATCGCAGCTGCAGAACCGCGCTGCCGCTCTACGTGTGCTGCAGTCACGACTGCTTCTATTGCGTAAGGAAGAAGAGGACGCGAAAAAGAAGGAACTCGCTGGGGATATTAAAGCGAGTTGGGGGGATCAGATGCGTTCTTATGTACTGCATCCGTACCAGATGGTTAAGGACTTGCGTACCGGTTATGAAGAGGGAAATACCGCGAACGTGCTCGATGGTGGGCTGAACGCGTTTATTGATGCGGGTATCCGGTGGCGTGCATCATCCCGTTCTGCGGGTAAGGATTAGTAGCGGCGCTCAGGCGCGTCGCATGAGGAATATACAGCTAGAGGATATGATGGCTCAGAAGAAAAAGAAGGGCGTTAAAGACCCAAATAATTCAATTATTGCCCAGAATAAAAAAGCACGGCATAACTACAATATTGTTGAGACATATGAGGCAGGCCTTGTGCTAATGGGCACTGAGGTGAAGTCGTTGCGTGACGGTGGCGCCTCCATTACTGATGGCTTCTGCCAAGTGAACGGTAATGAAATGTGGCTTGAAGGTATTCACATTGCTGAATACGGGTATGGTACATGGACGAATCATGCTGCTCGCCGCCGCCGTAAACTGCTGCTGCATCGTACTGAGATTAACCGGTTGGGACAGAAGCTGAAGGAGACCGGCTATACTGTGGTTCCGCTTAAACTGTATTTCAGTAATGGCCGGGCAAAAGTTGAGATTGCCCTTGCCACCGGTAAACGCGAGTATGATAAACGCCAGGCCCTTCGGGAGAGGCAAGATACGTTGGAAGCGGCACGCGCCATGCGCTACCGCAACCTTGGCGGCTAGTGCTGTAAAAGCAGAGCGGAAGTATACTCATGTCCTGAGAGACCAGGATTTAGCTCAGAAGACACCAGTGCGAAAGGTGTGTTCTACCGTATAATAGAGGGTATCTTCACCCCATAAGTGGAGAGAGCAATCAACCAAAGGAGACTGACTGTATGTCTGAAAATTTTAGCCCTAACAATGGGTCTGCTGATGCGCCGAAGTTTACCCCGGCTCCGCCTCCGCAGGGTGCGCCAGTACCGCCGCCCATGCAGGGCTACCAGCCGAATCCTAGCGCTGCTCTGGCTATTACAGCTTTGGTTCTCGGTATTCTTGCGTTCCTGATTAGCTTTATCCCAATCCTTGGGTGGTTGCTTGGTATCGGTGCCGTTGTTTGCGGTGCGATTGGCTTGTCGAAGATTAAAAAGCAACTGGCTAGCGGTAAAGGTATGGCAATTACTGGTATCGTGCTGGGCTCTATAGGGTTTGTTGCCGCATGCGGATGGTTCATTTTTGGCCTTATTGCCTATGCAGCAGGTGCTCACTAAAAGTAGCTACTTTTAAAGTGTAGAGTGTGGGACGTTCCCGGAGACGGCATGTCCCACACTTTGTTTAACCAATATTCCATTTGTCAGCGCGAGAAACGGCTAGCGAATTATTCAAAAACCTAATCTGATATGGGACGTCACCGCAGAAAGCCTGAGGAATAGATAGGTGTTTCCGTATAATGGTGTGTAGCCTCGTAACTTTGTGAGGCTATCAACCGACAAAGGATCTGACAACTTTGACCCTGGGAATGGGTCCGGTGAGACGCCAAAAGCTGCTTCGGCTTTGCCTCCGCAAGGTGTGCCGGTACCACCGCCCATGCAGGGCTACCAACCGAAGCCAAGCTCTGCACTGGCGATTACTGCCCTTGTATTGACCATCCTCGGCCTGCTAACCGCTATTTTCATGGTCGGTGGCCTGCTGGGCCTGGTCGGCCTGATCCCCGCTATAGTTGCTCTTGCAAAAATTAAGAAGGGTAACGCAAGTGGTAAAGGGATGGCTATTACCAGTACCATTCTGGGTACCCTGTCTATCATCCTGGCTGTTGGTGTGCTGATTTTCAACATTATGGTTTTTGTGCAGATGCAGGAGTGCGCAAAGAAAGCCCAACACAATTCTAATGGTGAATATACCTGTGAAGTTATGGGGATGAAATTCACTGGGTACTCAAAAACTACCACCACGTATCGTCGCTAATATGTAGATGATATGGGCGGCCCGTAAAACTTGTACACTCCACCAGTCACAATAAGTACAGGATTATTAATACCACCATTTTTTAAAAATATGTATTAACGAATTATATGTACATAGAATATGGGAAACTAGGGTGTCTCAGCCGCTGTGGTTGGGACACCCTAGTTAGTGGTATTTATATCGGAGACACAGCGCGGGAGCAAAGCAGGCTCTGAGGCAAAACAAGCTAGTATTGTCCTGATTACCCTGATTACCTGGTACGGCAAAATACAGCACTGCGTTGATACCAGTGAGAAGGACTCCAACGGTACGGTGATCTGTCATATTGACGGGCAGAACTTCTCTGTAAACACTAGGGGTGGAATAGTAGTTCACGAGATTCCGTAAGCTTGGGGCGGCCCACCGGGGAGGGCGCACATCTCTGCTGATGGCGCGTTTTAGCCTTCTTGTACGCGGTTAGACGCGGCTAACCGCAGGGTACCGTGCGTTTACATCTGATTCGCGTAAAATGGACTCACGCATGTTTTAAAATCGTGCGGTAATCGCCGAGCCCCAAGGAAGGGTATAGATGTCACATAATCCGTACCAGCAATACCCCGGTTACCCTGGTACTCCGCCGCAAGGACAGGGGGACTGCCCGGCCTCCTACCCAGCCCCGGCACCGGGTTACCCGCAGCAGCAGGGGTACTATGCTGGGCAGCAGGCACCCGGCTACGGTACCCACCCAGGGCAGTATCAACAACATCCTGGGTATGAGGGTATAAACGCACCAGGATATGACTACGACTACTATGACCTTTACGACAACTATGGTGCCTACCCTGGGCAGGATACCGTCCCCAATGCGGTTCTTGCGATTACCTCGCTCATTGTTGGCCTATTGAGTTTGTTTCTGGGGATCTTCTACTATGTGGGAATACCGTTAGGTATCTTTGCCATAGTTGTAGGGATTGTTGCGCTTAATAAGATCGGTAAGAAAACTGCCACCGGTAAAGGGTTCGCTATAGGTGGTATGGTCACAGGGGGACTGGCTCTTCTGCTAGCAGCAGTTACCATTACGATCACTGTTTTCTTGCATATACAGCTGGAGAATGACTGTCGTGAAGCTGGCACTCCTGACGGCAACGGGCACGTCACATGTGAACTTGACGATGGAAGCTCCATGACTGTTCCCGCCAAATAGGTACCGTCCTTCAAAGGGGATGCTTCTGAGTAGAAGACATCACCCTTTTTACTGTCTCTCCCAGCAGAAGCGTCACGGTAACCCCACACAAGGTTTGCAATACATGAGCGCTGCGGCTATACTGATTCTCTAACCGTTACTGAGCGGTGCCGTGCCGTCTAGGTATGGATACGGAAAACGTTCAGGACGGCGCTTTTTGATAAAAGCATAGGGGGATGATCGGTTTCGACGATGTGAGTCGAGATGGGTGAAGCGTGCCGAGGATGCAGGGTTATCTCGTTAACGCCCTCTGCAAACAAATAAGTGCAGAATCTAAGCGCACTGACTTCGCACTCGCTGCCTAAGCGCGAGTTGCAGTCTGTCGGCCTGAGCATGCCTTTGGCTCAGGAACCGGCATCGTTTTAAAAGGCCACTGCTGTTGGCCCTTGTCGTAGGGGCTAGCGGAACTTTTTATACGAATAGGTTCGTCGGTGTAAGTGTTTGTGCAAGCACCGGAGCCGAAAAGTAGCGTTTTCACAAACTGCGCACGGAGAAGCCCCGTCGAAGCCACAACGGACCGGGGTTCGATTCCCCGCATCTCCACGGAAATCCCCAGGGTTCCGCTCCACGGGACGAACCCGTTACAGTACCGCCTAGCGCCTCCACACCAGTGGAGATGCCAGGCGGCTTACTATTTTAATAGACCGCTTATGCCGTGCATCGTTCCCCAGGATGCCGTAGTATCGTAAAGAGAGCACGCCCGCTAAAAACCGCCTCACCGGCAGGAAGGCGAACATATGCGGGGTGATACCAGTAAAGATTTTTTGCAGGAGACGGCATATGGAGCCCACACCTAATACACAGCACCCCTACGCCCAGCCTTCCTCACCCATGCAGCCTGTGCCGCCGCTTGCCCAGCTGAGCCCCCAAACAGTGCACCCCCAAGCCGCGCCCACGGTAGCTGGTATAAGCGCTCTAGACTACGATTTCAACTACAACCGTATGCCTGCCGAGTACGAGGTGCCCGACGAGTACCGGCGCCCCTACGGGCGAGCGCCCGGCGATATCCGCGGACCCGGTTATTTCTACGCAGTGGGTGGTTTTGCTCTAGCCCTTTTCTCGCTTGTATACTCTGGGGTTCAGAGTCTCACTACTCTCTCGCGCGCTGCGTCAATGTACCGGCCCTACGAGATCGTGCAAGTCACTAACGTACTCATGGGTGGGTTGCTTCCGGCACTTATGGCATTCATCCTAGGGATCTACGCGTTTAAGGTCAGCGGAAAGACTAAAACTAAAACCTCCGCATCCTCCCGTACAACCACTTTCAGCTCACTAGCTATAGTTCTGGGAGGCCTGAGCATTCTGGGACTGATAGGATCTGCGGTGCTCTATGTGCTTGCTTTCTTCTAATACAACAGAAACATAAGATGCAGGGAGGGGACGCACGTTCTGTGCGTCCCCTCCCTGCATACATATGTAAGAGAAGAGCGAGAGAGCTAGTCCTCACTAATCCCGATATCGCTCAGCAGCCCCTGCGCTTTTGAGTGCAGTGCACCATTTGTGGCCAGCACGCTCGTGCGCTGGCTGTACGTGGTTGATGTCGCATTATTCCCGTTAAATGTGGTGATTTTACCGCCAGCTTCCCTCACAATCGGCACCAGAGCAGCCACATTGTGCATGTTCAGCTGCGGGTCAGCCGCGATATCGACGGCGCCTTCTGCCACCAAGCAGTACGACCAGAAATCGCCGTAAGCGCGGGTACGTTTCACAGACTGTGCTAAGGAGAAGAACCGCTGTTCCATACCGTTCTCAGCCCACCCCGCAAAATCTGAGTACGATAGTGAAGAATTCGCAATATTAGCGACTTTTGATACCTCTAAGCGGGTGGCGCGAGCCAAAGATTTACCAGCATAGGACCCTGAGCCTTTGGCGGCCCACCAGCGGCGCTGTAACGCGGGTGCAGACACCAGACCAACCACCGGCTCGCCCTCATCCAGAAGAGCAATGAGGGTAGCCCACACCGGCACACCACGCACAAAGTTGCTGGTGCCATCAATCGGGTCGATAACCCACTGCCGTGAGGTGGTACCCATGGTTCCCGACTCCTCACCAGCAACACCATCACGGATACGAGCCCTCTGCAGCTGGGCGCGGATCAGCTGCTCAATCTCACGGTCCGCATCGGTGACGGGGGTGCCGTCATCCTTCATGTGAACGCTCATGCTGTGGTCGGTAAAACGCGCCATCGCAACTCGATCAACGCTATCAGCTAAGGTGTGCGCTAGGCGCACGTCATCGGTGTAAGGGGTCGTGTTCATAGTCCTTATTCGGTTCTCGTATCGGTGGTCATAGTATTTATGGTACGCCCTTAGCGCCCATAATGAAGGAAACTTTAGGTGAGTGAGCCTAACTCCTTCTCATCGTCGCCCGCTTGGTCTGGGGCCGCCAGCAGTTTACGCATAGACGCCAACCGGTCGGCGCCACTGGGCCCAGCCTCACCGCGAGCAACATATGCGGTTATACCGCACCCGGAGGAGTCACCAGTGTGGGTGCACCCCCTAGGGCACTCTACCGCACCGGGGGCAAGGTCAGGAAATGCCTCCACAACCTTCTGCATCGAAACGTGGGCTAACCCGAAAGAGCGGATGCCCGGGGTGTCAATAATCCAGGTGCCTGGCGGAACCTCAACACCTGCATCCGAGGCGGGCTGAAGCGCTAACGCTGACGAAGACGTGTGCCGCCCCCGCCCAGTCACTGAATTCACGTGCCCGGTAGCGCGATCAGCACCCGTGAGGGCATTAACAAGAGTGGATTTTCCCACTCCCGAATGGCCCAACAGAACCGACACGTTCCCCAGCAGATCGCCCAGCAGCTCACGCACAGGGCCGGTAGTGAGGCCCTCAGCGCCCTCCTCGCTCGGGGCACGCCCATCAGATGCCGCGGAGAGCACAATCCGTAATCCCGAGCGCTGATAGTAGTCCAGCAGATCCTGAGGGTGGCGTATATCGGTTTTGGTGACGCACAGGATAGGCTCAATTCCCGCATCGTACGCAGCTACAACGGCACGGTCAATAAAACCGGTGCGGGGCTGAGGGTTTGCTGCAGCCACCACAATCACCAGCTGGTTTGCGTTCGCCACCACCACACGCTCGGTCGGGTCAGTATCATCCGCGCTACGCCGCAGCACGCAGGAGCGCTCACCTAGCCTCACGATGCGGGCGAGAGTATCTTTCTTGCCGGAGGTATCACCCACCACATCCACGAAATCGCCGGTGACAATTGCGGTACGGCGTAGTTCACGGGCCCGGGTCGCGACTAGGGTGCGCTCATTAACGGTGCCTTCGGCAACAACAACGGACCAGCGTCCCCGATCCACCGTAATGACACGGCCACGAATCGCGCTCTTGTGAGCGGGGCGGTCTTTCGTACGCGGCCGTGACCCGCGCTTATTGGGGCGTACCCGCACATCTGACTCGTCCCAGTCCAGCACATCACGGGAATTCAGCCGCGACGAACCCACTAGCGGCTCCCTTCCAGCTGGCCCAACATGTTATTCCACAGGCCAACAAAATCGGGGAGGGTTTTGGCGGTGGTAGCAATATTCTCAACCACCACACCGGGCACACGCAGCCCCAGTACCGCCGCGAATGTGGCCATACGGTGGTCCTCGTAGGTGCGAACCGTCACCGCCGCATTGGTGGCTGCCCGCTGAACAGGGGCATCAATAACAAGCCCGTCATCAAGTTCATCGGCAGAGCCGCCCAACCGGTTAATCTCGACCCTTAGGGCCTTCAGCCTGTCTGTCTCATGCCCACGCAGATGCGCAATACCACGCAGCTCGGTACGTGCCGGAAGTAAAGCGCAAATGGCGGCTAGCGTGGGTGCCAGCTCCCCGCATCGTGCCAAGTCAAAAACGTACTCTCTCTCGCCCCCCACTGCGGGGGAGCCCGTGACCGTCAGCCCCTTTTCACTGTAAGAGACTGTCGCACCGACCGTCGGCAGCAGCTCGCGCCACATATCGCCTCCCTGGGTGGTGCCAGGCTGACCGTCACCCGCCGGGGCGGGCCAGTCGGGAATCGTCACAGAGGTACCTGTCACCGTTGCCGCCGCAAGAAACGGGCCAGCGTTTGATAGGTCCGGCTCGATCGTCTTCTCAAACCCGCGGATAGCTCCGGGATGCACCACCCATGTGTACTGCTCAGGGGAGCTCTCCACCCGAACGCCCAACTCACGCAGAGTCTCAACAGTCATCTCAATATGCGGTACTGAGGGTACCGCATCCCCAACGTGCCGAATCACCAGCCCCTGCGGCAGACGCGGGGCCACCAACAGAAAAGCCGAAACGAATTGGGAAGATGCACTGGCATCAATACACACTTCGGGGATTGCGGAGCCCTCAACAGGGCGCTGCGCCAAGCCCGGAGACTGCACCGTAAAAGGTAACGCATCGGCCTGATCGCCCTCACAGGGTACATCCACCCCCAGTTGGCGCAAGCCATCGAGCAGGGGAGCCATAGGGCGTTTGCGAGCGTGTGCGTCCCCATCGAAGCCGAACTCGCCAGGTAATAACGCCGCCAGAGCAGGCACAAAACGCATAACGGTTCCCGCCAGCCCGCAATCAATGGTGCTGTAACGCGGGGTGGCGGAAGAGAAGTCAATGGGAGTGACCCGCAGGTCAGGGCCAAAAGGTGAGTCTGTCTCTAAAGACTCAAAACGTGCCCCAAGGGCCTCCAACGCCTTTATCATCAGCAGAGAGTCACGCGAATGTAACGGGGCGTGCACAACCGATGGGGAGTCCGCCATGGCCGCCAGCAGAAGATACCTGTTAGTGAGTGATTTAGACCCGGGGATACGTACCGTCGCCCGTGCGCCAGGTTCACCAGTGAATAGGGGGGCCGGCCAGTCACCCGGTGTTACCCCGGGGTGAACGGGTGCCGTATCACTCATATGTATCCCCACAATCTTATTAATAGGCGGCGCGGCATCAGCCATAACGGGTGGGCAGCAGCCACCCCGCCTACTATTCTACCGGGCACCCGCCTGTAGGTCCCACCGCGAAACAGTACGACACGGTACTACGCAGTAGCACAAAACTCGTCAATATACCCCATCAGTTTAGTCTTCAACGCCTCCGGAGCCTGCTGTGCACACGAGCTTTTAATCTTGGCGCGCACCAGCTCCTCAAGATTCTTGGCCTCCGCACAGTGCGCACAATTATCAAGATGTTCCTGTAACTGAGCTATCTCCTCGGCGCTTAAGGCACCATCCAAATACTCGTAGATGCTTTTGAGCTGTTCAGAGCAGGGGTTTCCCCCGCAATCCTCTGTTTTTTCCACGGGATCTCCTTATCACTAACAGTTGGAATAAAAACTACTTTTTGCTCAGTGCCTTCTCAATCGTTGAGGGGCGCACACCGTTCTCACGGGCATAATCAACCAGTTTTTCACGCAGAATACGCCTGCCGCGGTGCAGCCGAGACATGACCGTCCCCAGCGGGATATCCATAATCTCGGCGATCTCCTTATAGCTGAACCCCTCAACATCGGAATAGTAAACAACCATCCGAAAATCCTCCGCTAAGGCCGAGAACGCCTCACGCACCTCAGTATCCGGTAAAGCGGCAAGCGCATCGGCCTCAGCTGAACGTAACCCCACAGCGTCATGTTCACCAGCCCGGGCCAGCTGCCAATCATTGACGGCCTCAGCGTTAGCGGTCTGCGGTTCACGCTGGCGTTTGCGGTACAGGTTAATGTAAGTGTTCGTGAGGATGCGGTACAGCCAGGCCTTCAGGTTCGTGCCCTGCTTGAATTGGTGGAATGAGGCGAACGCCTTCGTGTAGGTTTCCTGCACGAGGTCTTCAGCGTCGGCGGGGTTGCGGCTCATCCGCAGTGCAGCAGCGTACAGCTGATCCACGTACTGCATCGCATCTGTGGTGAAACGGGTGCGGAGCTCACGGCTGTCGAGAGTCTTCGTCGCCTCAGCGGCGTTAATCTCGCTCATCTGCTCTCTTTCCTGCCGCCACCAGGACGGCACATCTGCGTTCAGGGTCTTCCTCCAGCATACCTGCACCGGGTGTTCCTGCTGGCTCCAACAAAACTGCGGTGGGTTTTATTCCCCGTGAGCTTGCTGGTAAAGCAAAACCCCGGCGCTGAGAAACACCGGGGTTCATAACGTATGCAAAGCGACCTTAAGAGTTGGGGCGCTTACCGTGGTTTGCGCCGCTCTTACGACGATCCTTACGCTTGCGACCGCGCTTGCTCATGCGAGCCTCCTTCATTCTTGGGTGGGTGCGCCACTACTGAAGAGGCACACCCCGCTGACCGCCCTGTTCAGGTACACGCTCCGGGTACAGGACACGGGGCTGAGCACTAGGGCAACGCCGTTTATTTTTTCATAAAAATGACGCGAATGCATCTTATCCGCCGCCAGTGAGCGAAAAAACACGCAGAATCCGCGTCGCAGAAAAGGTCTAGGGCTGCTCCGGGATACTCAGCCAAGAGTACCAGCCGCGGTGCAGCACCAGCCAAGCGATCAGGCCATACCCGGACTGCCCAGGCAGCCCGTTATTGGTCGCCAAATCGTTACGCCACTGCTCATGGTGCAGCAGCGGGTTAAAGGTATCAACATACACCTGGTTACGGCGGGTTACCACATCTGCGTAGGCAGCCGACAAGTCGGCAATGCGCCTGTTCCGCTCAGCGTCGAGCGTGGGAGGCGGGCCTACCACCAGCACCCTGATGTTATTCTGCGAGGCCATATCCACCATGTTCGCCAGGTTAAGACGTGAACGGGCGCTCGTGAGCCCTAGATCAATGTCGAACGTGGAGGGGGCTATCACGAGACGGTTATCGGCACCGGGTGCGAAGCGGCGGCGTGCCTCTTCAAACCAGCGTTCATTGAGCAGATCACTGCCTTCGTTGGGGGCGGCCAGGTTATAGGCCGTGATAGATGCATTATTGTGGGGGGTGCGGGCCATGACACGACCGAACCAGCCTAAGGTGCGGGGGTCACCCACACCCGCGAGCAGGTCGTCGCCGACGGCTACGAGTCGAATATTGCGTTGCTCCACGGGAATCTTTCTTCTTTTATCGGTGGTAGCGCCCGGCGCTTCACCCTTATGTGCAAAATTCTCTAACTACAAGCATAAGCGGTACACGGGCTGTTTATCTAACTTTGTGGCATGTTTTAGATAACCGGGGCGCGCATCCGCGCCAGTGCAGGGCACAGCACGTATCCTCAGACGCGTCCAATGTAAGGGCAAAGGCCCCGCCTTCTTGACAAATGAAGAAGACAGGGCCCTCACATGAGACTCACTACCTATTGAACCGGTTTAGCCTTCAAAAATCTGCTGCAGCAGAACCTCATGTTCGGCGGTGTGGCGTTTGCCGGTGCCCGCAGCGGGAGAGGCCGAGGCGGGGCGGGCAGCCAGACGTACCGGGCGGTCTATAACCGGCAGCAGATTCATGGCCATGAAAGGCCACTGGCCCTGGTTCGCGGGTTCGTCTTGGGCCCACACCACATCCTGGGCGTTTGAGTACAGGGCCAGCTGCGCCTTAATTTCGGCCTCGGGCAGCGGATACAGCTGCTCAACCGTGACAATCGCGGTCTTAGTGTCGCCGCGCTTAGCACGCTCAGCCTCAAGATCGTAGTACAGGCGGCCTGAGACGAGCACCAGGCGCTCAACCTCGGCCGGGTTCACACCCGAACGGTCACCAATTACCGGCTGGAACGAGCCCTCGGTGAAGTCCTCAATTGATGAGGTTGCGCTCTTGAGCCGCAGCAGCTGCTTGGGGCTAATAACCACCAGCGGCTTGTACGGACGGTGCTGGCTGTGGCGGCGCAGCAGGTGGAAATACGAGGCCGGGGTAGAGGGAACCGCGACGGTCATATTGTTCTCCGCGCACAACTGCAGGTACCGCTCAATACGGGCCGAAGAGTGATCCGGGCCCTGCCCCTCATAGCCGTGCGGCAGCAGCAGCACAAGCGAGGAACGCTGCCCCCACTTCTGCTCCGAAGAGGAAACAAATTCGTCAATAATGGTCTGTGCACCGTTCGCGAAGTCGCCGAACTGTGCCTCCCACACCACGAGCGAATCCGGGCGTTCAACAGAGTACCCGTACTCAAAGCCCATCACACCGTACTCCGACAGCAGTGAGTTATAGATACGCAGCGTGCCCTGTTCGGCTGCGAGGTTCTGCAGCGGCGACCACTCCTGATCAGTGAGGTGATCATGCAGAACCGCGTGACGCTGCACGAAGGTGCCGCGCTGCACATCCTGCCCGCTCATGCGCACATTGGTGCCTTCCAGCAGGACAGAACCAAGCGCAAGCAGCTCACCCATACCCCAGTTCACCTTACCGCTCTTACCCATTTCGACACGCTGCTGCAGAAGCTTCTGCAGCTTCTTGTGCACAGTAAAGCCTTCGGGTACGTTACCAAATGAGTTGGCGATAAGCTCGAAAGTATCACGCGAAATCGCGGTGACACCGCCGTGAACCACCTCGGTACCCTGCTGCGACGAGGGCAGCTCAATACCTTCAACATTCGCACTGTGAACCAGCGGAACAGCCGTCTGAGTCTCCGCGAAAATAGCATCCAGCTTCGAATGGTAGGCGTTCAGAGCCTCATCCGCTTCTTCCTGGGTGACATCGCCACGGCCAACAAGGGCCCTAGCGTACAGGGTGCGGGTTGAGGGCATCTCATTAATGATCTGGTACATCTTCGGCTGAGTCATTGACGGGTCATCCGCCTCGTTATGGCCGCGACGGCGGTAGCACAACAGGTTAATGACCACGTCCTGGCCAAAGCGCTCACGGTACTCGAATGCCATACGCCCGGCGCGCACCACAGCCTCGGGGTCGTCGGCGTTCACGTGGAACACCGGAGCCTTGGTCATACGCGCAATGTCGGTGGCGTGGGTTGCGGTGCGTCCGTCCTCGGGGGTGGTGGTGAAACCGATCTGGTTGTTGACCACAATGTGCACGGTGCCGCCGGTAGTGTAGCCACGCAGGTTCGCCATCTGCAAGGTCTCCATAACGATGCCCTGCCCGGCGAATGCTGCATCACCGTGGATAAGGATCGGCAGAATCGGGCGGCCTTCAACACCCTGCTCATTGAGCACGTCCTGCTTGGCCCGCACGATACCCTCAAGCACAGTGTTGACCGCCTCAAGGTGGGAGGGGTTAGCCGCCAAGTACACTTGGGTCTGTTTGCCAGAGTCAGAGGTGTACGTACCTTCTGTGCCCAGATGGTACTTGACATCACCGGAGCTGTTCCCATGCGCAGGCTCTGCGGTGCCGCTGAATTCGCGGAAAATCTGTGCGTACGACTTCCCAGCGATATTAGTCAGCACGTTAAGGCGGCCACGGTGCGCCATACCAATAGCCACACCGTTCATGTCTTTACTGGCGGCCTTGTCAATAATCGCATCAAGCAGCGGGATGAGAGACTCACCGCCCTCAAGGGAGAAACGTTTCTGGCCCAGGTACTTGGTCTGCAGGAAGTTCTCAAACGCCTCAGCCTCAACCAGCTTATTCAGCACACGCAGCAGCTCTTCACGGCAGGGCTTGGTATAACCGTGCTCCAGCTGGTCCTGGAACCACTGGCGCATCTCGGGGCTTTCGTTGTACATGTATTCCACGGCTAGGGTGCCCGCGTACGCCTCGTTCAGGCGTTCCAAAATGGTGCGTAGCGGCAGCGCGTCTTTGTCCCCGAACCCGCCGGTGGGCCACACGCGGTCCAAATCCCACAGGCTCAACCCGTACTTCTCAAGCTCCAGATCGGGGTGGGAAAGCACCTGGTAGCCGAGCGGGTTGGTCTGCGCCACAAGGTGCCCGTGCACCCGGTAAGCGTGGATGAGCTGCTGGATACGGGCAACCTTTGACACCTCAATGTCGGGGTCAACCTGGTTATCGCGCGACCAATGCAGCGGTTTAAAGGGAATACGGATAGCCTCAAAAATCTCGTCGTAGAAGCCTTCAGCACCCAGCAGGTAGCTTTCTACGATCTTCAGGAACTCGCCCGAACCGGCACCCTGAATCACACGGTGATCATAGGTGCTGGTGAGGGTAATTACTTTCGAAATAGCGTTTTGAGAGATGATCTTGTCAGAGACTCCGCGGAACTCTGCCGGGTACTCCAAAGCACCCACACCAATAATCGCGGCCTGCCCTTTAGAGAGGCGCGGTACCGAATGGACCGTACCAATACCACCGGGGTTGGTGAGCGAAACGGTGGTGCCCGTAAAATCTTCAAGACCCAGCTGCCCGGCACGCCCGCGCTTCACAATATCGTCGTACGCCTCCCAGAACTCCAAGAAACTCAAAGTCTCGGCACCCTTAATGTTCGGCACCACCAGGCTGCGGGTACCGTCAGGGCGGGGCAGATCAATCGCCAAACCAAAGTTCACATGCCCGTTGTGAATAGCAATCGGCTTGCCCTTTTCATCATGCCCGTACGTGACGTTCATAGACGGCATAGCAGCCAGCGCACGAATTACAGCGTAACCAATAATATGCGTGAAGGAAATCTTGCCGCCACGGGTACGCGCTAAATACTTATTGATCGCAGCACGGTTCTCAATCAGCAACTTTGCCGGGACTGCGCGCACAGTGGTCGCGGTGGGGACGGTAAGGGAATCCTCCATATTGGTAGCCACAGCTTTTGCAGGACCACGGAGGGGAACGATCTTATCTTCTATTTCTTCCACGTTTTTCGCCTTTGGTGAGGGGGTGTCTGCCTTGGGGGCGGTCAGGGGTGCGTCTTTAGCCGGTGCAGCGGCGCTCTTCTTCGGGGCTTCTGCCGCGGCTGGTGCCGTGTTGGGAGTATCCTTCTCAACGGTTGCGGTGGTGGATGCGCTCGCTACAGCCTCAGTAGTATTCGCGCCCGCCGGGGCACCCGAAATAGCCTTATCAATAGACTCAAAAATAGGCCACCAGGAGGGAGCCACTTGATTTTTATTCTGCTGGTAACGCTCATACTGCTCTTCTACGAACCATTCGTTACCGGCAAATTCCTCAGGTACCAGGTGATCTGGCAGATTTGGCACTTTGACGCCTCTTCCTTACTGTGAATTTATCCGTCGCGTCCGGGGGAGTCCCCGGCACTGAAGACCCGCATCATTGAGGGGCGAATCATCACGCTACAGCCCGCGCGCCGCTGAGACTAAGGGTGCCGTTGTCACGGCATCTTTGCCACCGGCGGCACGCCGGTGTTTCTGCTTAATAGTGTAGAGAGAAGGGTGCCTAACTTTCCACCTGGACGCGACTAACTCTGTAAAGAAATTTGAGAAATATGCACCGGGTGCATAGGCAGGACGTCATCTCATGAGAAGGTGCCGTCAAGAATCTCCATCAGAAATCTGTAAAAGCCCCAGCAGCCCGGCCGAACACTGAGAGCTAAATCCTCCCTTACCCTCGGATGAGGGAGAAAACTTCGCTAGAATATAGCCTATGGATGACCCTTCTAGTTACCCTGTGATAATCATTACCTCAGCCAGCGGTGCTCTCGTGCGGGTGGTGCGCGCGTGAACATCGTGCTACTTATTATCGGTCTAGTGCTCATACTCGGGACCGGTTTTTTTGTTGCTGTCGAGTTTTCTCTGGTGGCGTTGGAAAGCTCCGCAGTACAGGCGGCCCGTGCCGCCGGTGACCGTAAGGCAGATGCGGTTCTTAAATGCCTAAAAACCCTCTCAACCCAGCTCTCAAGCTGCCAGGTGGGGATTACCATCACCACCCTACTCACCGGTTACACGCTGGATGCTTCTATTAACTCCCTCGCCTCCGGGGCCATTACCTCCTTGGGGCTGCCCGAGGTCGTGGCGCATGCGTTCACCCTTATTCTTGCGATGGGTATCGCCACCCTGTTATCAATGCTTTTGGGGGAGCTCGTGCCTAAAGGGCTCGCCATTGCCCAGCCATACCAGGTAGCACGCCGCATAGCACCGGTGCAGCTGGCATTTACCAGCCTCATGAAACCCGTGGTGCTTTTTATGAACGGTTCAGCTAATAAAATTCTGAACCTCTTTGGGATGGAAGCCCAGGAGGAGTTGTCTGCCGCCCGCAGCCCCGAAGAACTCTCCGCTATGGTGCGCCGTTCCGCCGAACGCGGCACTCTTGATTCATCCGCCGCCCGGTTTGTGGATCGCACACTGAGCTTTTCGGAGCTGACTGCCTCGGAAGTCATGACCCCGCGCGGGAAAGTCACCATGTTAGAAGATACCGCCCCCGTGGCTGAGGTTATTGAGCTGGCACGTTCCACCGGGCATTCCCGCTTTCCTCTGTATCGGGAAGACCGGGACAATATTGTGGGCGTGGTACATGTCAAAAAAGCTGTGGGTGTGCCCGCTGAGGTGCGAGAAACCCTTGAAGCCGGAACCCTCGCTGAAGACGTGCTTCAGGTGCCTGAGACCCTGCATGTGGATGCCCTCCTGACGCAGCTGCGAGAAGGCGCCCTTCAGCTTGCGGTGGTACTCGACGAATACGGGGGCACCGCCGGGATTACCACCCTCGAAGACCTTGTTGAAGAGATTGTTGGAGAAGTATCTGACGAGCATGACGTAGGTGACAGCACCGACCGGCCTCTGCAATACGGGAACGGTGACTGGGTTTTCTCCGGGCTGCGCAGACCCGGCGAAATCAACAACTATATACCCGAACTAACGGTTGAAGAGAACCCCGAGTATGAGACGGTGGGAGGGTTCATGATGGAGCGCCTAGGACGTATCCCCGATGAAGGAGACACCGTGCCGGTACCTGGCGGTACGTTACGGGTAGACGCTATTGACGGGCGCCGAGTTGACCGCATCCGTTTTATTCCCGACACCGCCCAAACAATGTACCTGCGAGCAGTACCCGCCCGCAGGGACCGTACAGCAGCAGGGGAGAAGCGCGCATGAACGACTGGATAGCTATTGGCCTGCTCGTTTTCCTTCTTGCTGGAAACGCTTTTTTCGTGGCCGCGGAATTCGCCATTATGTCTACCCGCCGGGCCCAGATCGAACCCCTTGCCGAGAATGGTAGCCTGCGAGCCAAAAAGGTACTGTACGCCCTTGAGAACGTTTCCCTCATGCTGGCTACCTGCCAGCTGGGTATCACTATCTGCTCCTTGCTCATTTTGAACGTCTCAGAACCAGCTCTGCACCACCTGTTGGAGCACCCCCTAGCTGCCACAGGCATCCCACCTGTGGCTGTGGATGTGGCGGCTTTCTCTCTCACCCTCATACTGGTCACCTACCTGCACGTTATCTTTGGGGAAATGGTTCCCAAAAACGCTGCTGTCACCTTGGCGGCACGTGGTATTGCCCTGTGGATTGTGCCCTCTCTTATGCGAGTAGCCCGCATTTTTGCACCCGTGGTGGCTCTGCTGAACGGCATGTCAAACCGGGTGCTTGCATGGGTGCGTGTAGAACCCAAAGACGAAGTTGCCTCAACCTTTACCTTGGGTGAGCTGCAGTCTATTGTGGCTCAATCCACGGCTGAAGGAACCGTTGAAGACGATGCGGGTGTGATCGGCGGGGCCCTGGAATTTACCGAGAAGAGCGTGTCCGAGATTATGGTCCCGCGGGAGCAGGTGCAGACCCTCACCCTCGGGTGCACCCCGGCTGAGCTGGAGCACGCCGTGGCCCGCACCGGGTACTCCCGGTTTATTGTGACCGACCCCGAGGGCTCATATATGGGGTACCTGCATCTGAAGGATGCTCTTGCGGTGCCGCCTGCGCGTGAACATATTCCGTTCGGGTGGCGGCAGGTGCGTTCTATGTCGGTGGTTGCTCCCGAAACCGATATTGATGATGCGCTCGCTATAATGCAGGGTAATAATTCGCATTTGGCGCATGTGGTGGGGAGCAATGGCCGGTCGCTTGGCGTGGTCTTTATGGAGGATGTGCTTGAGGAACTGGTGGGTGAAATCAAGGACACCACGCAGGATAGGGTGCGGAGGCTGCAGGCAGCAAGCCGCGCATCAAACGACAAATAAAGAGTTGTTTATACGGGTAATGGCGTGCTTTAGTGTTGTTAAAAATCCTTTCTCGGCGCGCCATAATTGAAAACAGTTATCACTAACTGTAGCCTGGTGTATACCCGAACCAGCCACATACATGAAAGAGTCTAAATATGAAGAAGATCCTTGGTGCGGCATCCGCGCTTTTGATGACCTCCGCGCTACTGACCGGGTGCGCTACCTCCAATAACTCGTCGGGTGATTCAGGTGGCGGCAGTAACACCGCGAAGGTTAAGGTTGTCACTTCCACTGACGTCTATGCTGACCTTGTTAAGCAGGTAGGTGGCGATAACGTGGATGTCCATGCGTTCGTGAGCTCTACCGCTACCGACCCCCACTCCTACGAGGCATCCGCCTCCGATAAGCTCCAGATTAAGGACGCTAAGCTGGCAGTTGTAAACGGCGGCGGCTACGACTACTTCCTGGAAAAAGACGCGGGGCAGAACAACCAGAAGGTTGTGAACGCCGTAAAGACCAGCGGTAAGCTCTCCGACGCCGACTATGATCACCTGATTGAGCATCACAGCGGGGGAGAAGGCCATGGCCATAACCACGGCAGTGAGGCTGAGGAGGGCGGCGGTCACGAGCACGCCCACGAGTTTAATGAGCACCTGTGGTACGACTTCGACACGGTGAAGAAGGTGACCAATAAGATCGCTGATGATCTTGCCGAGATCGACAGTTCCCACGCCGACCAGTACCGTGAGAACGCGAAGAAACTCACCGGCGAAATTGACTCCCTTGAAGAATCTGCTAAGAAGATTAGCGGCAAGGGCAAGAAATACATCGCCACTGAGCCTGTGCCCGATTATCTGATTTCTTCAACCGGTGCTGAGAACTCCACCCCCGCAGAGTTCGCTGAAGCCGTTGAAGAGGGGAAGGACGTCCCCGCGATTACTCTGCAGGAGACCAAAGACCTGGTGACCGAAAAGAAGGTAAACCTGGTTGCCTATAACTCGCAGACCGAAACCTCGCAGACTAAGGAGGTACTCCAGTCTGCAAAGGATTCGGGCGTGGCTAACGTATCGTTTACTGAGACTCTGCCTGAAAACACGAAATATGTGGACTGGATGAAGAGCAACGTCAGCAACCTTGAAAAGGCACTCTCCTAAGTGAATAATTCACCTACCTCCGGCACCCCCGCGATTTCAATTCGCGGGGGTAGCCTATCGTTTGGCACCCGTTCCCTCTGGGACAATCTCACCCTTGATATTGGCCGGGGTGAATACTTCGCGGTACTCGGCCCGAACGGTTCGGGTAAATCCACTTTCCTAAAAGTGGTACTGGGCCTCATGCGTATGTCGGCTGGTGAGGTCTCGGTCCTGGGCCGTCCCGCCCGCGCGGGTAACCCCGGTGTAGGGTATATTCCGCAGCAGAAAGCGATCGCTACTTCCACCCCCATGCGTGCCCGTGACCTTGTGGGCTTGGGCGTGGACGGGCATCGTTGGGGTATTCGGTTATCAGGCCGTAAATACCGTGCGAAGGTTGATGAGCTGCTGGAAGCTGTGGGCGCCACCGAGTACGCTAATGTTCCTGTGGGGTTACTCTCCGGTGGTGAGCAGCAGCGGCTGCGGGTCGCGCAGGCTCTGGCGAATGACCCTAAAATCCTGTTGGCTGATGAGGCGTTACTGTCCCTTGACCTGAACCACCAATATGCCGTTGCGGAACTGATTCACCGTTTCAACCGGGACCACGGACTCTCGGTAGTGTTTGTCACTCATGAGATTAACCCGATTATTGAGCATGTGGATCGAGTGCTGTACCTGGCAAATGGCAGGTTTACGGTGGGAGCCGTTGACGAGGTAATGCAGACACAGACCCTCAGCGAGCTGTACGGGACCCCGGTAAACGTCCTTAAATCTAATGGACGGTACGTCATAGTGGGGCAGGGACATAGCGGCGGAACCCACCTTGTCGAGGAAGAAACCGTGGGCCTAACTGCACGGGACACGTATGAGGGGGAGACTACCAACGCTCCCACCAACCCAGTCCATAGCAGCAACCAAACAATAAACACCAAGAGTATCCATCCGGGAGGTCAGGCATGATGCACGTACTGGCGGCCGCATCCTCCACCCAGCAGGGGGATTTGCTCTCCCGCATTTTTGTGTTTGAACGCTACGGCGAGCTGGTTCAGCTATTGCAGAATTCTATTCTGGCTGGTGCTGTTCTGGGCATCATTGGCGGATTTGTGGGCGTATTTGTGATGATGCGCGACCACGCTTTTGCGGTGCACGGTATCTCTGAGATGTCATTTGCCGGGGCTGCTTTAGCGTTACTGCTCGGTTATGATGTGGTGACTGGCTCAATGGTGGGCTCCATTGTTTCGGCGCTTCTTATTGGCATATTGGGCGTGAAAAAGCATGACTCAAACTCGGTGATTGGTGCGCTTATGCCGTTCGGTTTGGGGCTGGGCATTCTGTTTCTGTCTCTTTACCAGGGGCGCAGCGCAAATAAATTCTCGCTTTTGACGGGGCAGATCGTTTCGGTAGACGCTGACCAGCTGGGTAACATGATTGGCGGCGCCATCGTTATTATTACTATTCTGGTGCTGGTATGGCGGCCGTTGAGCTTCGCTTCTTTAGACCCAGAGGTCGCCCACGCGAAAGGGGTGCCGATGCGTGCCCTGTCGCTGGTGTTTATGGTGGTGCTGGGGATTGCAGTGGCGCTGTCGGTGCAGGTGGTCGGTTCTCTTTTGGTGCTGGCGCTTCTGATTACTCCGGCAGCGGCGGCAATGCAGGTGACGGCTTCTCCGCTGCGCACGCTGCTTCTGTCAGTGCTGTTTGCTGAGGCCGCGATCGTGGGCGGTATTCTGCTGGCGCTGGCTGGTTCTTTGCCGATTAGCCCGTACGTTACCAGTGTTTCGTTCTTCATCTATATTGTGTGCCGTGTGATTGGCGCTATTATGCGCAGGCACAGCGCATCAGGCCGGTCGGTTGCCGAAGACACGGATGCGCACCACCATCCCGCGCACCTATAAAAAGAAAGAAAAGATGTGGGCCTCACCCCGTACTGGGGTGAGGCCCACATTTTTAAAAGCTTTTCTTTTCGGTTACTGTATTTCGACGGTTACCAGGGACTCATTTTTACGGCGTTCAATCGTGCAGTCGGGGCAGTAGCCGGTTACCTCAACCACGTGCTCAAGCTCTGAGAACCCGTATTTTTTACCCATAGAAAGCGCCCATTCTTCAATGGCTGGTGCTTCTAGCTCAACGGCTTTCCCACACCTGCGGCACAGCAGGTGATGGTGGTGGGTGTCTGCTTGACAATGCCGGTATAGGGATTCGCCTTCGACTCCTTTAATGACGTCGAGCTCGCCTGTGTTGGCGAGAGACTGCAGCACCCTGTAGGTGGTAGCTAAAGAAACTTGTTCCTTGCGGTTAGCGAGGATGAGGTGAAGATCTTGAGCTGAGATAAAATCTCCCAACTCAGCCATGGTTGCTTTGATAACGCGGCGTTGCCGGGTGTTGCGGGCTTCGGCGTGTTTGACGATTTTACGAACGGGGATGTGGGTATCCAATGTATTGCCTTCCGGTGTGATGGAGCACCTCGGATAATTTGAGAGTGGATTCCTTTCTCAACGACTTTACACTAATTCTTGCCCTGCTGGTGCGTATTTTATGGTTTTCTCAGCTGGTGGCGATGAAAGAAAGTAAATCCTAGGAGATTGTTGTGAGCTCTTTGAAATGGTGTGTGCTGCAGTGGATAGCTTAGAAAATGTGTGATAGGCGTCGCCTGCTAGGGCTGAAGACAGTAGACTGGATGGTATGAAGCTGACGAAGTACACTCATTCGAGCGTGCGCCTTGAGAATGAGGGGCACACACTGGTTTTTGACCCCGGTAATTTTGCACCTGAGGGAGAGCACGCCCGGCTGCTGGACGGCGCCGATTATCTGGTGATAACACACGCCCACCCTGACCATTTCGATACTGCCCGTCTGCTGCCGCTACTTTCTGAGCACCCCGAACTACGTATCTGGGCGCCGCAGGCCGTCACGGAGACGATTCTTGAAACAGTGCCGGACGCGAAAGTGAATGCCGTAACCGCTGACAGCGAGTTTACGGTTCCCGGTTTTCAGGTACAGACTTTTGGCGGGCAGCACGCACTGATCCACCCGTTAATCCCGGTCATCGCCAATATTGGGTATTTGGTGAACGGTACTGTGTACCATCCTGGTGATTCTCTGGTGGTGCCGCACGGGGTTAAAGCTCCCAATGTACTGGTGCCGGTGCATGCCCCGTGGGGAAAGGTCCAGGAGGTTATCGATTTTGTGATTGCGGTGGGGGCCCGGCGGGCCTACCCAATCCATAATGGCATGATTAATGAGAACGGCACGGGGATTATTGAGGGGCTGATTACTACCCTTGGCGGTAAATACGGCACCGAGTTCACGCACATGAGCCCCGGTGATACGGTCGAGCTGTAGCCCCTCACCGGTTGTGGGTATTTGAGATTTTCTGAAGGTAACAGGAGCATATGATGAGCAGCATTTTTAGCAAGATCATTGCAGGGGAGATTCCCGGGCGGTTTGTGTGGAAAGATGAGAAGTGCGTGGCGTTTATGGACATTATGCCTGCCTCGCACGGGCACCTGCTGGTGGTGCCTCGCGAGGAGATTGACCGGTGGCCAGACCTACCGCCGGAGCTGGCAGCCCACCTGTTTGCTGTGTCGCATAAGATTTCTCAGGCTCTGGATCAGGCCTTCGATAAGGACCGTGTGGCGTTAATGATCGCAGGGTTTGATGTACCGCACACGCACATTCACCTGTTCCCAGCCGATAGCATGGCTGAGTATGACCCGGCGAACGCGTTAAAGAATCTGAGTGCCGAAGAGCTTGATGCGGACGCCGCAACGGTACGTGCTGCCCTGCGTTCTCTGGGGCATGACGAGTTCGTGCCCGAAGCCTAAAACCATCAGCGCATACTGGTTCGGCCCCCGTACGGCACCTAACTGAGGTACTGTGCGGGGGCCGACAATAGCTGTTGCGCCATAAGAGACGCTAATGTTTCTCTGCCTTCGAGATCTGGTCCGCCAAATCCTCGGGGGAGAGGTTCGCCGACGAGAACTCCGCCGTAAGGGGCAAATGCAGCTGTAAACCGGTGCCGGGGCAGATTTCTACCTGTGCCGACTTCAGCTTAAAGTCCACCACATGCCCGCCGTGCGTGCGGTCGTCGTCAATGAAGTGGGCGTGGCAACCGGGAACTGAAATACCCTGCTCGTAGATGGGGGTGCGGAACCCAACAATCGTGCCTGAGAGGTTATCGAATTGAACAATGTCCTCGTTCTCTGTAGCCGCCACCATCTTAGGGTAGGGTTTCTCCTGCTTCACCACGGTGCGGGTGCGCACCCACTCGAACTCGCCATAAATTTTAATGGCGTACATGTAGTTCTTTGACACCGTGAAATTATCAAGCACCTGAGCCGTGGACTTACGGAGCATATTCTGCGGTAGCTCCCGTTTAATCATGGGGACAAAATTCGTAACCACAGCGTACGGGGTCTGATCGGTCAAATCTGGGACTGACACCGAACCATCGTGACGCACCTGGTAACACGCCCCGTCCAGCACCACCATCTCACCATCTAGCCCGTTGAACGTGCCCACCCCAAAATTACCGTGACTGAGAAGTTCACCAATGGTCATCTCGCCGTCGTACACGCCATCCAGCAGCTGCGACATCAGACCGGTCTGGAACACCTCGTTACGGAACACAGTTTCACCGTTAAGCCGAGTCGGCTGGTATGCCATCCTTTTCACCTTCCATCGCCTATGTTTTGACTCCACCACCATTCTACGCCCGTCCCCAGCAACCTCCCAGGGTACTTAGGGGTAACTGGCAGAAACCACAGCTACTCTAAAGAAGCGACTGTGCTCTCACTGAGGAGAAAAATGGATCTCGACGTTTTAGGTATGCTCGCCAAAGCAGGCAACATGGCAAACGACGGCAGTAACAAAGGAGACAATAACGTGAACGGAATCGCCGCACTATCATGGACCTTCGTCAGCGAATGCCCCATCCCACCGGACGCTGCCGACCTTATGGTGCAAGGGGAACAGCCGTTCCTTGCCTACAAAACCTTCCGTGACAGCGCTATCTTCACTAATAAACGCCTCATCGTCAGGGACGCCCAGGGCATTACCGGTAAAAAGGTCGAGATTTACTCGCTACCGTACAAGCATATCCTCATGTGGTCTTCCGAAAACGCTGGCACCATCGACATAAACTCTGAGCTCGAGCTGTGGACGAAGGTGGGTCGTATCAAAATTAAGCTCTCGCGCGGCGCCGATATTAGAAGGCTTGACCGTATTATCAGCGACATGGTGCTGCTGTACGGTGGCTAAACACTAAGAAGGTGACTCCCTCACCGTACCGGGTGAGGGAGCTTCTTCCTTTGATCAGAGTTTGAGCACCATCTCAACATGCTCAATCCCGGACTCCATATAATGCTCACCGCGCTCCACAAACCCTTCGGGGCTGTAGTAGGTGTCTTTTAGGTATGCCTGTGCGGCGATCACAATTTCCTTCGCGTCTGTGTTGTCCCGAATCCACTCCAGGGCGGCGTGCAAAAGTTTACGTCCCAGGCCGGTGCCGCGAGCATCTGGGTGAACCGCCACGCGGCCGAACGTCCATGCGCCCGGAATATAGCGGTGGCGTGCATCCTGAACCTTCTCAAGATCGAATAGACGCAGATACGCTAGAACCTTTCCTGATTCGTCTTCATTCACCATATGGATGCACTCGAAATCAGCATCGTCAGGCTCTTGATCAGTCGATTGCTGACCCACCGTAAACACCAGTGAACGGATAATGTGGATTTGTTGCAACTCGTGAGCGGTCAGCTCGTCAAAATGCTTGGCGATGAATTCGGACACGGGCTCTCCTGGTCTTAGGTATATCGGTGAAAAAGACAGTTCCCACTATTCTAACGTGATGTGTGCGTATCGCACGAAATATAGAGAACACGCGGTAAGAACGTGGCGGAGTGTACGGCTAAAGCGTACCAATGAGAACGCCGCCAATAACTACAAGAGCAAGTCCGCCTAAGACGTACAGCAGTTCCAGCCTTGTTTTCTTCTCGCCCAATAGCAGGATACTGCCCAAAGTCGAGATAATAACGTTCATCTGTGAGAGCGTAAACCCACTGGCAACGCCATTGCGATGCGGTTCAATAGACACTAGGTAGGCTAACGCAGCACCCGAGAAAATCACGCCGCAGATAATGTTCTGCAAAGACTTCTTATCCCAAGGGCGGGTGCCATCGCGGGTCAGCATAGACATCGTGATAGCCGCTACCACCATACCTACTGACTGCGGCATGAATTTATACCACCCGTCTACACTCACATAATTGGGGAAGAATGAATATCCGACATATCCGATGGTAGAAATTAAGAGTGTGATAACACCGGCCCGCATATTTCCGCCCGAGTGCGGCTCGGGATGTTCCTGTTTCGTGGTCATCCAAATACCGATAATAATAAGCGTCAGAGCCACGGCACCGATCACTTTAGCCTGCACGGTACCCCAGTCGCCGAATGCCACCACACCCATTAACGAGGTGCCTACCAGCTGCATGCCAGTTGATAAAGGCATGGTTTGAGAAACACCGATCTGGGTGAACGCACGGTACTGGTTTATTTGCCCGAACGCCCAGCTTGCCCCGGAGAGGAAACATAAGAAGAACGCCCAAGCGTCAAGGCGCATCGGGAAGAAAAGCAGAGAAGCCACAATACCCGTGAGAAGCACACCCATCGTGGTGCCCATAATTTGCTGAGTCGGCTTGCCGCCAATCTTAGAGACGCACAGCGGCAGAATGCCCCAGAATAGCGCGGGTATAAGACCGATAAGGATATTCATGGAAATATTTCCTTAGGCACTATGAGAGAACACAGAATATACAGCTGTTCCTTGGAAGGAACGTTAAACTACCATTTTTTGAAACGTCTATAGCGACTATAAGCTCACTCTAGCTTATCCTGTTTTATAAACTTCGGGTCCAGCAGATACCCGTGCTGTTTGAGATTTTAAAACAAAAGATGCCCCGCTCCTTTACCTGGTGTTTGGAGGAACGGGGCACACTAAGTTTGGGTTCTTACCGATTAGACGCCGTAGTACAGCTGGTACTCCAGCGGGTGAGGAATTAGCGAGAGCGGTTCAAGCTCGTTCGTGCGCTTGTAATCAATCCATGCCTGAATCAGGTCCTCAGTGAACACGCCGCCTTCGAGCAGGAAGTCGTGGTCTGCCTCAAGTGCAGCCAGCGCCTCCTCAAGGTTAGCGGGAGCCTTCTTAATGTCCTTGGCCTCTTCGGCGGGAAGCTCGTACAGGTCCTTATCGATCGGCGCTGGCGGCTCGATACGGTTGCGGATACCGTCAAGACCGGCCATCAGCTGTGCCGAGAACGCGAAATAAGGGTTGCACGAGGGGTCAGGCGCACGGAACTCCAGGCGCTTAGCCTTCGGGTTGGCGCCGGTGATCGGGATGCGAATACCGGCTGAGCGGTTACCCTGCGAGTACACCATGTTCACGGGGGCCTCATAGCCAGGCACCAGACGCTTATAGGAGTTCACGGTCGGGTTGGTAAACGCCAACACGGCGGAGGAATGTTCAATCAGGCCGCCAATATACCAGCGGGCAATATCAGAGAGGTTCGCGTAACCACGCTCATCATAGAACAGCGGCTCACCGCCCATCCACAGCGACTGGTGGCAGTGCATACCCGAGCCATTATCCCCAAACACCGGCTTAGGCATGAACGTGACCGACTTGCCCCACTCATCGGCGGTGTTCTTAATAACATATTTGAACTTCAGCAGGTCGTCAGCGGCATTGGTGAGAGTGGAGAACTTGTAGTTAATCTCAGCCTGTCCGGGGGAGCCCACCTCATGGTGGCTGCGCTCAACTTTGAGCCCCACCTGGTCCATCGCCACGCACATGGCATCACGCAGATCGGCTTGCTTATCGACAGGGGAGACCGGGAAATAACCACCCTTGACAGGGGTCTTATTACCAAGGTTGCCGCCTTCTTCCTTGCGGCTGGTGTTCCAGTATGCCTCATCGGAATCAATCGTATAGAACACAGAATTGGGCTCTACCTGGTAACGGACGTCCTCAAAGACGAAGAACTCAGCTTCGGAAGCAAAAAACGCCGTATCTGCAATACCGGTAGATTTCAGGTATTCTTCGGCACGCTCGGCCACCCCGCGCGGGTCACGATGATACGGCTCGCCGGTGCGGGGATTCACAATAGAACACACGATCACCAGGGTCTTCTCCATGCGGAACGGATCAATATAGGCCGAGTCAATGTCCGGGATGAGCTGCATATCAGATTCTGCGATCCCCTGGAAACCACGGATAGAGGAGCCATCGAACAGCTGACCATGAATGAAGAAGTCCTCATCCACCGCCTTAGCCGGAAGGTTAAAGTGCTGCTGCACGCCGGGCATGTCGGTAAATCGGATATCGACAAAGACGATTTCTTCGTCCTTAATAAAGTCGAGAACTTCCTGGGGACTGGTAAACATTCGGAATGCTCCTTAGGTTTTGGTTTGGGCGGCGGCAGTTGTGAGCCACACGCCACTATCTAGCATAGGCGGTATTTTTTACCCTTGCGTGTCTTTTATGTTTCAAGAACGTTACATTTCCTGCCGCGACACGCCCACGCCACAGCGGTCTGAGCAGCGTCAACACCTTCAAAATAACAACCAGCACAGAAGATACGGGATAATGAAGAGCATGATTGAACGTGAGGACTTAGGCTCGTGGCTTAACGGCGCCCCAAGTAACCAGAAGTACCCTGGTGAGCATTTAGGGCGCCCGCAGAAGGGTCCCGGGGCGATAGCTCGGCCGGGTATTAGGCTGGTCGGGTTCCTCATCGACTGGTACGTGTGCTACCTGCCGATCCTACTGTTCGCGGATAATGACCCGTTGCTGACTCTGCTCGTATTCTGGGGGTACACGGTGCTTTTGACCGGGTTCATGGGCCACACACTAGGACACTTGGCGGTAGGAGTGCAGGTACAAACTCTCAACGGGCACCCGGCTGGTTGGCTCAAAGGGCTAATCCGCGGCACCCTCACCATGCTGATACTTCCGGCGGTCATCATGGATTCCGACGCACGTGGTATCCACGACCGAATCTGTAAAACCGTACTGGTACGGATCCGCTAAACAGGACACTGTTTTAAACAACTGCTGCCCCCAACGTCATACAGCGTTGGGGGCAGCAGTGCACGCGCAAAAACTAGCGGCCACGCATCGCGCGACGATCCGGACGCACCCGGTTCGGGTCAACACCCTTGGGGATACCATTCATAGGGTTGCGTATGTTATTCAGGGTGCTCAAACGCCCAGAAACATCCTGCATCTCTTTCTGGGTTAGGGTCTTCGGCAGCTTATTCATCGTTTTGACAACGTCTTTAAGCTCCACCTGGTTTTCGTCATGACCGGTCTCAATCACGTGTACCGGAACACCAGGAACTACCCGGTTAAGGTGTTTCTTCTCGGTCCTCACAAGGTTCTGCACGCGAGAAGACGGCCCCTCAGTCACCAGCACAATCCCCGGCTTACCGAGGCCACGGAACACGAGGTCCTGGTGACGGTTAGCCGCCACCGGCTGCTCCTCAACAATCCAGCCTCGACGCACAGAGTTCATTGCCGCACCGGAACGGCCCGGCTGCCCCTCAATCTGGGTGAAAGCTGCATTCTGCGCGCGCCTGCTCAAAATCAGCATCGCCACAATAGCCGCGGCCGCAACACCAAGAATAAGGAGCGTAATCCAGTTATTCAACAGCACGCCCACCGCCACAAACACGAGCAGGGTCAGTGCAGACCAGAACAACAGAATCCACCCAATGTTTGGGTCGGACTTCTTTGTCATCTGGTAGACCTGCTTCATCTGGGAGAACGTTCCCTGACGTTTAGGCTTCTGCTTCTTCTCTTCTTTATCTGCCACGGTGCTTTCCTTTTAGACAGCTGGGGTATAAGACAGTTGAAACACTGCAAACAATAATTTTAGCTTACAAACCTGAGGCCCACAGGGTACGACAAGCCCCGCCGCTCCCGAAGAAGAGGGAGTGATGGCGAGGCCTGCCTACAAAGAGCGTCCGGAGCAAAACTACATGCCAGCAGCCACGAGAGAAGCGGCTTCCTGAAGCGCTACGCCGCCATCCTCAATATGAGCCAGGTTATCTGGGATCGTGTAGCCGTTCTTCTTCATTGCGCGTGCCCACAGGCGACCAGCACGGTATGAGGAACGCACCATCGGCCCAGCCATGACACCAGCGAAACCAATCGACTCAGCCATCGCCGAAAGCTCCAAAAATTCGGCGGGCTTTACCCAACGCTCAATGGGGTGGAAAAGCGGACCGGGGCGCAGGTACTGGGTTAGGGTGATAATATCGCACCCGGCGTCGTGCAAATCGCACAGGGCCTCATAAATCTCTTCATTTGTCTCGCCCATACCCAAAATCAGGTTGGACTTGGTGACCATACCGGCTTCTTTACCCTGAGTAATCACATCAAGTGAACGCTCATAACGGAACGCCGGACGAATCTGCCTAAAGATGCGCGGCACAGTCTCCAGGTTATGTGCGAAAACCTCGGGGCGAGCATCAATCACCTTCTGCACGTGCTCAGGCTTACCCTTAAAGTCGGGGATCAGCATCTCAACACCGGTGTTCGGGCACATCTTATGAATCTGACGCGTGGTCTCGGCATAGAGCCAAGCACCGCCGTCCTCAAGATCGTCACGTGCCACGCCCGTCACGGTGGCATACCGCAGGCCCATCACCTTCACGTTCTTCGCAACCTTAAACGGCTCAGCATAATCCACTGAGACGGGCTTACCGGTCGCAATATTACAAAAATCGCAGCGGCGAGTGCACTCAGAGCCACCAATCAGATAGGTTGCCTCACGGTCTTCCCAACACTCGTAAATATTGGGGCAGCCCGCCTCCTCACACACGGTGTGCAAACCCTGACCGCGCGCCAGCTCCCTCATCTCGTTATATTCGGGTCCCACAACAGCCTTAGTCTTAATCCAGTGCGGCTTCTTTTCAATGGGAACCTCAGCATTGCGAGCCTCAACGCGCAGCAGCTTGCGACCCTCAGGCTTAATGCTCATGTATGTTGCTCCTTATAGTGGATGTGCCCTCGGCGTAGTATGGGCTAAAACTTATTTTACGCCCGCTGGTGGCAAGCGAAAACCGGTGTTACGTGGGATACACCAGCCAAGCAGGCTAATCCCACCTGGGTATTTATACTGCCGCCTGTTCGGATGGGCTTGGTTCAAATGACTCAGCTAACCGGTCGGCATACCGGGTGAGCTCCCGTTCCAGCGGCTCAAGAATCTCAGCAGGGGTCACCGTACGCCCCAGCTGCTCGCTCATGGTGGTCACACCTGCATCAGTGATGCCGCACGGAATAAATTGCATAAAAGGGGCAGTCTCATTACAGCAGTTAATGGCGAAACCGTGCATTGCTGTGTTTTTTGAAACACGAATACCGATGGCGGCGATTTTCTGATCCGGGGTATGCTCATCTCCTAAAACCCACACGCCAGAACGCCCCTCAACACGTTCCCCCTTAATGCCAAACTCGGCCAGCACATTCATAATGATCTCTTCAAGGAGGCGCACATAGGCCACCACATCAATCGGTTCAGGCAAACGAACAATCGGGTAGCCGGTGAGCTGGCCGGGGCCATGCCACGTGAGCTTACCGCCACGGTCAATCTTCACCACAGGAGTAGTCTTATCGGTTGGGTACTCGTGATCTTCAGTGCGTTTACCCGCAGTGATAACAGCCTCATGTTCAAGCAGCAGAATAGTGTTATTGCGGGTTCTTTCAGCAACTTCTGCGTGAATACGGCGTTGCTCATCCAAACTTTCAGTGTAGTTCACATAGTTCGGGGCAAAACCCACGCGCTCAATAATCACGGACATGCCTACTACCTTAGTACCGCAGGCGAGGGATAAAAAATTAGGTACCCCTGATTCGGGTAATGGGCGAACAATAGGCAGGGTGCGAGTGATATACCCGCAAAATATTACAGAATATTACACAGGTCAGGCTGAAGCGCCCCTCGGAAACTATGAAAAATCATCCAACACTTACAACATGTGGATAATATTTGATGCATTTTGAGTATTTTAGGTATAAAAGATATATGGAGAATATTGAGTACCTAAACCTTCTCACCGAGGATGCGCGCCGAACTATTTGGCGAGTGGAATATTGCCCTAAGCCTTCTGACAATGCGCCGTCCGCTGCTCAAACAGGTGAGCACCCGCTGGGCCTCAAACCGGGAATATACACACTTATGCGGCTTAATGCAGCCGATGACTCCGCCCTTGCCGAAGCGCTCTGCTCCCTAGACCCCAACCCTGGTCTAGCCACCCTACTCGCTGTTCAGCATCTTACCGGCACCGCAGAAGCTGCGCAGAAAACAGAGAGCGCCGGAACCCTGCAGTGGTATGAGCCCCTGGAAGCGGGGACTTTATCAGCCCTCCTGGCTGCCCGTGAGCATATTCCCGTTGCGGAGGTGGCCTCCCTGGCCCGCAGTCTGTGCGAAGGTCTAGCTCATCTACACCACCAGGGGTTTATTCACGGAGCTATCTCCACTGAAAACGTACTGATCTCAACCCATGGCACTCCCAAACTCATTGACACACGCCATGCTCCCGGCAACCTCAGTACCAGTGCACTATCCCTAGCGCAAGCCGAAGACACCCGTGCCCTCGCGCGGCTGCTATGGCACGCCCTCACCGGTAAACCTCCCGCTGCCGCCCACGAGCGCATTCCGCTGCCCTTAGCGGCAGAGGACATTACCGAAAATATGGGATACACGCTGGAAAATGTGTTGGATACAGACCTGCCTTCGCTAGAGACTATCGTTGAGGTCTTCAGTAAAGTACAGGCAGTGCCGCTCAACGCCTACCTGAGTGCACCCGAAGATGTGCGGGAACGTATGCCTGCTGCAAGTAACCAACAGCAAGGCAGTAAGAGTAAACCTGTGCAGAACGCACCGGCTGCTAAGGCTCGCCCGAAAGAATCTAAAGCTCGGCAGGAAGCATCCAATAAACCACAGAAAAAAATCCTCCAAACCTCCAAGAACCGTATGCTGCTTGGTGCACTCGCTCTCACTCTTGCAGTGGGTGTTGGGGTTGTGAGCTACCAGCTGGGCTCGCACGACAGTGCCCCCGTGCAGACAGCCTCTGCGACGACTGCCGCAAACGAGCACGATGACGAACGCAAAATAATTGAAACTCTTATTGAGGAACGTAACCGTGAACTTACAGAAAAAGGTGCTCCCACACTGCAGGTTCGTTCCCTCACTAAGGTAGAACACAAAGGGGATACGCTGGCACTAACAGCAGAAGTGCAGGCCCCAGGGTACACACCTACTGAAGCTGAGTTACGTGATAAAGGGGTACGTATGCAAGATGGTATGGCGGTTCAAAAAGTCACCTTTGAACTCCATCAGGACAACGGTCGCTGGCGTATCGCAAGCGCAGTCCCGGTGAGCGAGTGAATGTAGTGCAGTACGCTTACGCTCGTTAAATAAGCGATATAGTGGCGCGTATAAAGATACTCCCCGGGGCTAGGTGCCTCGGGGAGTATCCTTCAGAAATTATCTAGTGCCAGATGGTTGCGACCGCCACATTAATAACAGCGAGCCCACCTACAGCATGTGCTAAACCGGTAGAGATTGGCTCACCAGCTTTATGTTTGCGCTGGCCAATAAACGCGGCAATGGCAACACCGAGTGCCAAAAGAATTTTGACTGCAATTTTAATGTGGTTAACACCGCCGCTCATTTCTGCGATACCCACCAGAATCAGCCCCGTTACAAGCATGAGAAGCGAAGCGTGAAACTGCCCCGGAAGAACTTTTGGGGTGCGGAAATGAGCGACCCACATACCGATAATGAGTGATGCGCCAATAATGTGTAAAAACACAAGAATGCCGGTAAGAATATGCATGGAAAATATTGTGACACCCTGTCACTAAAATGTCTATTCGTGACGTACCAATGTCGCAGATGAAACATCCCAAGAGGTAAAGCGCCATAAAGCCTCTCAGCTACCCACCGCATACAACCAGGCATACAAAAATGCTCAACGGAAGGCGGCGCCGGTTACATGAACCGACGCCGCCTTCCACATCGTGGCTGTATATACGCTACCTAGCGAGCCTTACAGGCCGACCTCAGCCTCAAAGTTAGCCTCTTCCAGGCGGGTCTTGAGGGTGTACAGGAAGCGTCCTGCATCTGCACCATCAACCACACGGTGATCGTAGGTCAGCGACAGGTAGCACATGGAACGGATAGCGATCGAGTCGTTACCGTCCACATCCTTAACAACCATGGGGCGCTTCACGATGCTGCCGGTGCCCAGAATAGCCACGTTCGGCTGGTTAATAATCGGGGTGTCGAACAGTGCGCCGAAGGAGCCGATATTGGTGATGGTGAAAGTTGAACCAGCCAGCTCTTCAGGAGCAATATCGCCGGTGCGTGCGCGTCCACCCAAATCGGCAATAGCCTTTGCCAAGCCAGCAATACCCAGGTCTGATGCGTTCCTGATAACGGGAACAAGCAAACCCTTGGGGGTATCTACAGCGATTGCGATGTTCTCGGAATCGGGGTAGGTAATCTGCTTCAGATCCTCGGTCATGGAAGCATTCAGGGCAGGGTGCTGCTGCAGGGCCTCGGCCACAGCCTGTGCGAAGAACGGCAGGAAGGTCAGCTTTGCGCCCTCACGAGCGAGGAAGCCATCCTTAGCCTTGGCACGCAGCTGTGCCACACGGGTCATATCCACTTCGGTGACCTGAGTCAGCTGAGTGGAGGTGTCTAGAGACTCGCGCATACGCTTTGCAATAACCTGGCGGATGCGTGCAGTCTTCTCAACGGTGCCGCGCTTGGGTGAAACCTCGAAGGTGTGAGGAGTCTTGGACGCACCAGCTGCAGCAGCCGGTGCTGCCGATGCGGCAGCGGGCGCAGCTGAGCCCTTAGCGGCAATAGCTGCCTGTACGTCCTGCTTGCGGATGCGGCCGCCTACGCCGGTACCCTTCACGGTCGACAGGTCAATATTGTTATCTTTAGCGAGCTTACGAACCAGCGGGGTGACGTATGCTTCGCCATCGGCAGTTGCCGGTACGCCAGCGGCGGGTGCCGGGGTCTCCGCTGCGGGCGCAGCGGGTGCAGCAGGAGCAGCAGCTGCCGGAGCCTCAGCAACAGGGGCCGGAGCAGCAGGAGCAGCCGGTGCCGGTGCGGCGGCAGAAGCATCGCCAATAATAGCTAGAACCTGGCCAACTTCGGCGTCTTCGTCCTCCTGAATGCGGATCTCGAGCAGGGTGCCCGCCACGGGGGAGGGAACCTCGGTATCGACCTTATCGGTGGACACCTCAACCAGCGGCTCATCAACCTCAACCTGTTCGCCGACTTCCTTCAGCCAGCGGGTAACGGTACCCTCGGTCACGGACTCACCCAGCGCGGGCAAGGTAACTTCCTGACCGGACGCTGCGCCAGCGGGAGCAGCTGCGGCCGGTGCCGCTGGTGCTGCGGGGGCAGCAGGAGCTGCAGCGGCGGCAGGGGCCTCTGCAACAGGAGCCGCAGGAGCAGCCGGTGCTGCGCCAGAACCATCACCAATAACTACGAGGGGGGCGCCAACCTCAACGTCCTCATCCTCTTCCACTAGGATTTGCTCAACAACGCCAGCGACGGGGGAGGGAACCTCGGTATCGACCTTATCAGTGGACACCTCAACCAGCGGCTCATCAACGGCAATGGTGTCACCAACGGCAACAAGCCAGCGGGTAACGGTACCCTCGGTCACGGACTCGCCCAATGCGGGCAGTTCTACGGTGTGGGACATATTTTCTTCCCGTTCTCCTTGTGAATGCTTGAATTAGGAAACTGTGTGGCAGGGATACACCCACGCGGCCATTCTTTGAGAATGCCGCGTGGAGCATCCGCAAACCTGCGGTTTCGCGGGTGCGAAACCATCTTTTAGGTGGTAGGGGCGCTTAGCCGTGCAGCGGGGTGCCGTTCAGAGCCATAGCGGCCTCACCCAGGGACTCATTCTGGGTCGGGTGCGCGTGGATGAACTTAGCGACATCCTCAGGGAATGCTTCCCAAGCAACCCACAGCTGAGCCTCACCGATCTGCTCACCCATACGCTTGCCAATGGCGTGAACACCAACAATGGGGCCGTTCTTCTCGCGCACAACTTTAACAATACCGCCGGTGCCCAAGATGGAGGACTTGCCGTTGCCAGCCAGGTTGTACTCCGCAACCTCAACGTTATCGGCGCCGAACTTCTCCTTAGCCTTCGGCTCGGAGTAACCGACCGAGGCGATCTCGGGATCGCAGAAGGTGACCTTGGGGATGTTAATGTCTTCAACCACAGAGGGGTTCAGGCCAGCAATTTCTTCTGCCACGAAAATACCCTGCTGGTACCCGCGGTGAGCCAGCTGGACACCAGGAACAATATCACCAACGGCGTAGATATTGCCCACACCGGTGTGCAGACGCTCGTTAGCCAGCACGAAACCGCGATCCATGGGGATACCCTGCTCTTCATAGCCCATACCTGCGGTGTTGGGGCCACGGCCAACAGCGACCAGAACGATATCAGCCTCAAATACCTTGCCGTCAGCCAAGGTGACCTTAGCACCGTTAGCATCCTGCTCAACCTTTTCGAACAGGGTGCCGGTGTTGAACTTAATACCGCGCTTCTTGAAGGAACGCTCAAGCACCTTAATGATGGAGGGGTCTTCGTTAGGAACAAGGTTGGGCAGGCCCTCAATAATGGTTACATCCACGCCCATTGCCTTCCACATGGACGCGAACTCGCAACCGATCACGCCGCCGCCAAGCACAATAGCGCTGTTCGGCAGGTAATCCATCTCCAGTGCCTCAGTGGAAGTCAGCACGCGCCCCTCAATGGGCAGACCAAAGGTCTTAGAAACAGAGCCAGAAGCGAGCACAATATTCTTACCCTTGTACTCCGTGCCGTTCACGGTAATGGTATCTTTGCTGGTGAGCTTACCCTCACCGTTAATAACCTCAACACCCTTCATCTTCAGCAAGCCGGAGAGACCCTTGAACTTGCCCCCAACGATGCCGTCCTTGTAGTTGCGAACCTTACCCATCTCAATGGACTGTAGCTCGGTGTTTACACCGACCTTGGAGGCTTCACGAGCATCCTCAGCCAACTCAGCGGCGTGAAGGTAAGCCTTAGTGGGGATACAACCGGTGTGCAAGCAGGTGCCGCCCACCTTATCCTTCTCGATCAGGCCAACGGAGAAATCCAGCTGGCGCGCACGCAAAGCGGTTGCATAACCAGCGGAGCCACCGCCGAGGATGAGGATGTCAAATTCTTGAGCCACGATGTTGCTCCCTTGCATAGGTTGTGGGGGCTCAACCCCCGTGCAAATGAGTTCTTTATCTCTGTGCTTTTCTACCCGCGACCAGCGCACGTATCGGAGGGCGCACGCCAAGTGCAGTGTATAAAAACACCTATCTACAACAATACCCCTGTCGCCGTCGGTTTAAGTTCACTAACGGCAATTTTGCGCTATTAATCGCACAATCCATTCAAAATTTTTCTGTTCCACCTTACGGATACAGTCAAGGTGTGAAATTGTACACAAAAGTGGGTGGGAGGTGGGCTCTGCTAACCCTATTCACCTCCCACCCAACTCGTTCACCCTTACGGTGTTCTTGACCAGGCTGTGCGCCCCGCGGCGGCTAGGTTGTGACTACTGCGCGTATGACTCAATGAAGTTCACCAGCGTGGCGGTGCCAAAACCGGTACCTTCCTTCGGGGTATACCCAAAAGGTGACTCTTCATTAAACGCAGGGCCCGCAATGTCAAGGTGAGCCCAGGGAATGCGTTGGCCTTCCACTTCACCCACGAACTCTTGCAGGAATAACCCGGCGATCATCATGGAGCCGTAGCGGCTGCCCATGTTTTTAATATCTGCCACAGGCGAGTTCATTGAGGCGCGCAGGTGCGACTCCAGCGGCATTGGCCAGTATGCTTCACCCGCTGCTTCGCCAGCACGCAGAACCCGCTCACGCACCTGCTCATCGCCCATCAGAGCGGCGGTGCGCAACCCTAGCGCCGCCATAGCAGCACCGGTGAGGGTGGCGATATCGACAATGACGTCGTGCTTGTTTTCTGAGGCGAGCGCGATACCATCTGCCATGACTAGGCGCCCTTCAGCGTCAGTATTCAGAACCTCTACGGTGCGCCCGTCACGGATGGTAATAACGTCTTCGGGGCGTAACGATTCGCCCCCGGGCATATTTTCCGCCAGGCAGAGGTAGCCAGTGACCTGAACCGGAATGTTCAGCTCCGCAGCAGCAAGAGTGGCCTGAAGGACGGAGGCAGCGCCGGCCATATCGCATTTCATGGTCATCATGGACGCTGCCGGTTTGAGGGAGTTGCCGCCGGTATCAAAGGTAATGCCTTTGCCGACCAGCCCGATGGACGCCTTGGCATCGGCCGGGCTGTATTTTACAACTGCGAGTACAGGTTTGCGGGGAGAGCCCTGGCCTACGCCCGCGATACCCCCGAACCCTTCGGCGAGTAGACGCTCATAGTTGTATACTTCAATGCTCACATCCTCATACTCGGAGACGAGCTGCTGGGCCTGCTGGGCGAAAGACTCGGGGTACAGGTGCGAGGGTGGCTGATTTACCAGATGGCGCGCCTGTTTGGTGGCTTCGCCGAGCACCAGTGCGCGGGTGAGCGCCTCTTCAGCTTCGGCAGGCTGTACCTCGGAGACAATGAGGATGGTTTCAGCCTCATCTTTGATGGAACTGGCTGATTTGCCGCGCATTCCTTTTTCGCTGAAGGAGCCAAGAGTT
Organism: Rothia sp. HSID18069; assembly: GCF_003989155.1. NCBI lineage: Bacteria > Bacillati > Actinomycetota > Actinomycetes > Micrococcales > Micrococcaceae > Rothia > Rothia sp. HSID18069. The sequence continues at coordinate 496,939 of NZ_RBMG01000001.1, forward strand.
GCGCCGTACGCTACGGCCTCAATTTCTGCGGGGGCGTTTGTGCCAAAATCAATGGCGATCTCTTCTGCGCCAATGAGCTGGCGGGTGGCAGAACCAGCAGCGTAGCGGAAAGCTGCGAGGCGTTCGGCGGCATTGGTTGTTTCCTGCCCCAAACCGATGAGTGCGATGGTGTCGGCCCCTGCGTCTTCTGCGCCGGGGAGTCGAAGCAGCTGATCGGCGGCCCCGGTGGCGCCAAGAGCCTCGAGGAGCTCATTGATACCTTCGACGGTTTCCTGTGAGAGGGCGCAGGGGGCTAAGCGAGGGCTTTCTTCACCCGCGTAAACCCCTACAACAAGGACATCTGATTCGAGGGATTCAAGGTTGGTGGGGGCCACGGAGAGGGATAGGGACATAGGGTACTCCTTCGTGCTGGGTGGGGCCCGGGCAGAGGTGGGCGCCTAGTTGACTAGGGTGTGCACACACTGTGCGTGCACGTGAGGCAGCATCTATAAGATGGTGCGTATCATCCTCTACTGTACACCGCAGGCAGCATACAGATGCGGGAAAGCCCGCTTATGAGTGAGAGTGTTTTGCGTAAGTAAAGTGATGAATATCATTAGTAAATCTGTTCACCGTGCGCAAATTGGGGGTGTAAACCCCGGTATTCCTCTCATGTATGTTTTAAACTGAGATGAATTATCTAATGCGCTGGGGTATGGTGCGGTGAATGTCAATTGTAGACGAGGGCCGCGCGCGGCGAGTTCCAGGAAGGAGTAGTAGATGTTAAACCCTGACGACCTTTACCTGGCAAAAAATAGTATTCTCAGCGATGAACGTCTGCGCGATTTACCGCTTGTTGTGGCCTTTTCCAGTCCTCAGGATGCCGGGGCTACAGCTGGTCAGTTCGGCACCTTCCTATTAGACAACCTGAAACATGTGGCTATTGCGGAGTTTGACAGCGATCAGCTGCACGATTACCGGGCACGTAGGCCGCACATCGTTTTTAACCGTGACCACTTTGAAGACCCAGTTTTTCCGAAGCTGAAATTATATGTGGTGGAGGACAGCCTTGATAAACCGTTTCTGCTGCTGACAGGCTCGGAGCCAGACTTTCAGTGGCAGCGTTTTCAGCAGGCTATGCTCGGCATTGCTCAGCGGCTGCAGCCCTCCCTGGTGGTGTTTATATCGGCGTTTCCTATGCCGGTGCCTCATACGCGGCCTGTGCCGGTGACCGCCCACGGCTCCCGCAAAGACCTTATTGACGGTATTTCTGCATGGCGCCCTAAAGCGGAACTGCATGCGAATATGACGAACCTGCTTGAGGTTCTTTTCACGGAGCACGGATTCGACACGGTCGGATTCGGGGTCAATGTACCGCAGTATATTTCGGATGCCGACCTGCCTCAGGGCACTCTCGCCGCATTGGAGTATGTAACGATGGCTACGAGGCTGTCTTTACCGACCGATCAGCTGCGGGAGGCTGCACGCACCGTACACGGGCAGATCAATGAGCAGATGGCTCAGCATCCCGAAGTGCAGTCAATGGTTTCCAGCTATGAAGAGAACTACGATGCGAACTATCGGTCGTCCAATATGCTGATTCCGCTCTCGCAGCGGGATGCCGATAAGGTGCTGGGGCGTGATGAGATTGGGGCGCTCTTTGAGCAGTTCCTGCATGAGCGGGAGTAGGCTGCGGGGGTAGCGTTCACAAAACTTCATAATGAGAGGTACCCCTGTGGATATCGCCGGTAGCGCTATCCACAGGGGCTATTTTCTGCACTGCTTAGAGTTATCATCCACATTTTTATAGCATTTGATGTATTAAAGATTGCTTTGAGTCATTATGTAGCCATGACTTCTCAGAACTTCAACACCGTAAAAACGTGTATTCGCACCTGTAAAGACATGGCAGCGATTATGCTGCACCAGCTGGGTTACTGGCCGCAGGAATCCTTCGTGGTGGTCGCTCTAGCTGGGCACAATATTGGCCCTTGTGTGCGCATTGACCTGCCCGGCCCAGAAGATAACACCGCCGCATATCTGCACCGTATTTTCAGTCTGCTGCCGGCAACTATTGACGGAGCGCAACCCATCGACCGGTTCATCGCTTTCTACTGCACAGCAGACCGCGATAACCTACGTGCACGCCAAACCGCCAGCGGAACCCGAACACTGCCCAGCACCTCAGAACGTAAGCGTGATGCCGCAATAGCGCATCGCGTTGAACGGTGGCTTCCGCTGCTGACCAACCCCACCGTCACCGGTGGGCTGGAATGCTTCGACTGCATCGTTCTGGGAGACACCACTATCTGGGAGCTATCACATGAGCAGAACGGGCTTATCTTCGCCGGTTTCGTAGAAGATATTCTGATGAGCCCCTACCATCTAGCCCAGACTGTACGGGGTGAAAGTATCGCCGCAACCGCATCCGAGGCGCGCACCACCAACCCGTGGGATACCGCAGCCACCGCAGATACTGGCGCCCGAGAAGACTGGGAAGCTGCAGCAGAGCTCTGGTACCGCACATACACCCAGGAATATCAGCTACGATACGCTGAAGGGGAAGACCCTCACCTCTTGCAGGCGCACTCCTACTGTCAGCAGAAAGGGGCTGAACTCTGCTACTGGGAAACCGCACTAGAAGCAATACGCTGGGTGATGCGCACCTTAGCAGCAGATCAAAGAACCACTGTGGGGGATAGGATGCGTCAGCTTCTACCCGCAGAGGTAGCCGGATATCTGGCTGCTAGCCTCAACACGTACGGCACGATTAACTTAGTGACGTACTGTGCGGCAGCCACCCTCACAGATTCGCTGCGGGTGCTTGAAGGATACGGCGGACGGTTCACGGATCCGGCACTCACCACCACGGGGGAGGGCACCGCCATTGAGCCGGGTAGTTACGGGGCTCCTCCGCGCCGCCGTAACACACTGCCCTCTTCATTCCTGCAGACACTGCACGGTAAACAACACCGGGTGGGCTCCCCATCGGGCGTCCGCACCGGTTGGCACGACTGGGTGCGCCGCACACATCTGACAGTGCAGCGCAGCGCCACCGATGTCAGCCAAACGCAGACAGACTACGCGGAAGCAATGGCTCGTCTGCTGTGCGGGACAGACCAAACAGCCACTCCCCGCTGGGAACGTCTTAACGCTCTTGAAGTACTCTGTTCTTTGCTCATTCCCGCAGCCTGCGGTGAGCCGCTGGGGCGGCTGCGCATTGTTCAAGCCTGGATTAATTGGATGCGCGGAACCAGTTCATATGCGAACCTGCTGAACGAGGAAGCGCACCGCCACGTGCAGGAGCACACTCCGTTGGATGATGCCCTTCAACTTGGGCTGCTGCCCCTGTGGTTAGGCGACTCCGCCCGGTGCTGGCGCGGGCCTGCACGTTTTAGCGTCCTCAACGTATACCCCGTCGCCACGTAGGTACCAGCGGCCCTGCTGTAGGGAAGGGCAGGGAATAAGAAAATGCTAAAACCAGCTCTGGCAGGCGCGCCTTAGTTGAAAAAACCTAAGATTCTGTAATACTTGGTACTGACCCCGTAAAGTCAATGCACCCATGGTGTATCTTCAGCAGGGGACGAGTACGCCCGGAATATTCTGCGGTGTGTGAGCATTAAACCGTCACATTTCGTCTCTGAAAGAAGCCTAGGACTTGACAGGGTCTTAGGTGTTTTGCAGACAAAGCACCCCGTAACTGAGCTAGAAAGGGTTTTCGTGTCAACTGCCACCAGCAAGAAAGCCGCAACCAGTGAAGCTACTGATGAGGCTGTAGCCGACACCCCTCAGAAGAAAACCACGCGAACCAAAAAAACCGCCAGCGCCAAATCTACGACCACAAACAGTGAAGGTGCCGGAGCGAAAACCACTAAGACCGCTGCTAAGGCGACAACAACTAAGAAACGTGCGACGAAATCCACGACCAAAGCTGCTGCCGCTAAGGCTTCCAGCAGCGCGGAAGACGGAGCCTCTGACGCCGCCGAGACTGAGACAAAGCCTAAACGCACCCGTAAAACTGCTACCGCTACTAAGGCTAAGGCCGCGCCCAAACGCGGACGCAAGAAGAAAAGCGATGACGAGTTCGACCTTGACCTTGACCCGGACGCCATTGACGGTGAACCCCTAGAATCTGAGGCCGATGAAGAAGCCGAAGAGGATGAAGAAGCCGTCGCCAAAAAGGAAGAGAAAAAAGCCGCCGAAGAAGTGGCGGCTAAAGGCTCTGGCTTCGTGCTGACCGCCAGCGATGATGACGATGCTCCCGCCCAGCGCGTCGTTACTCCCGGCGCAACGGCCGACCCCGTGAAAGACTACCTGAAACAGATCGGTAAAGTCTCACTCCTGAACGCGCAGCAGGAAGTTGATCTTGCGATGCGCATTGAGGCTGGCCTGTATGCGGAGCACAAACTCGCCGACAACCCCGACATGGACCCGAAGCTCAAGAAAGAGCTGCGCTGGGTAATTCACGATGGTAAGCGTGCGAAGAACCACCTGCTGGAAGCGAACCTGCGCCTCGTGGTCTCACTCGCTAAACGCTATACGGGCCGCGGAATGCTATTCCTTGACCTTATTCAGGAAGGTAACCTGGGCCTGATTCGCGCGGTCGAGAAGTTCGACTACTCGAAGGGCTTTAAATTCTCCACCTACGCCACCTGGTGGATTCGTCAGGCGATTACCCGCGCAATGGCGGATCAGGCGCGTACTATTCGTATTCCTGTGCACATGGTTGAGGTTATTAATAAGCTCGCCCGTGTGCAGCGCCAGATGCTTCAGGATTTGGGGCGTGAACCCACCCCCGAAGAGCTTGGTAAAGAGCTGGATATGGCTCCCGAAAAGGTTATTGAGGTGCAGAAGTACGGGCGCGAACCTATTTCTCTGCACACGCCGCTGGGTGAGGACGGCGATTCCGAGTTCGGCGACCTGATTGAGGACTCGGAGGCTGTTGTCCCGGCCGATGCGGTGTCATTCACTCTTCTTCAAGAGCAGCTGCACTCGGTGCTTGATACGCTCTCCGAACGTGAAGCGGGCGTGGTTGCTATGCGATTCGGCATGACCGACGGGCAGCCGAAGACTTTAGACGAAATCGGTAAGGTCTACGGCGTGACACGTGAGCGCATCCGTCAGATCGAATCGAAGACCATGTCGAAACTGCGTCACCCCTCGCGTTCGCAGGTGTTGCGTGACTACCTGGACTAGGGTCTTCGACCTAGCATAAGGCTGCGTGCCACAAACCAATGATGCGGTGCCTGAGCTTGAATAGCTCAGACACCGCATCATTTTTGCATAAATATTCGTTTAGTGGTTAGTTTCTTCCCGGGGAGGGCTTAAGAATTATGGGCATGGGCAGAATGCTTAATAAATACCCACCCCATCGCGGCGGTCGGCACCAGTGCTAGGGCAGCATTGATACCAGGGTGAGTGTTCCCGTTCTGCAGCGTGAGGGTATAAACCCAGGACGCTCCAAAAATGCAGAATGCAAGAATAAGCCACGTGCTCACCGGGTTATTGGGGTCTTCTGGCTTACGGAAATCCGGGTTGAGAAACGCGGTGAGAATAAGCAGGGCGAGGGAGCCCCCAATAGCGAGCCACCCTAATGCGCTGAGAACGCTGAAAACCATCATGAAAAAGGCGCAGAGGAAAAGGAAATAGGGGCCGAAAGTGCCGGTGTTATTCTTCATGGTGCTCACTCCTTGAGGCATCTTTCAATATATTATATATACGACACAATGAATTTTTCTACAGTTTGTGTGTTTTATCTCGCATGGTGGGAATTGCGGGGAGATATATACGAGGAACTCACAAACCGTTACATGCAGCACACAAACATGCTCTAATGGGGTGTGGGCGTACGGCGCCGAAATATTTCAGGATCGTGTTTGGGGCATTGAGGAATATATGACGAATAAACAGGCAGAGATACTAGAACGGGCTCGCGCTTTACTAGCTGAGATGAATGTGGGACACCAAGTTCCCACGATGCGTATCAATACACAATTCGCTAAGTACAAGACGCTGCCGGTCACCGCCTCCAAAATCGGGGGAGTGCCGTACCTACCCAAGGGCCAGGACGGACCCGTAGACGTTAACGGTGAACCTTTGCACATGATTGCGCAGATTAACTGCGCCGATTTGCCACCGAATAGTATTTACCCGGCGGAGGGGCTGCTGCAGTTCTGGATTAGCCCGACCGAGACCGATACGGAAGATTACACCTCATCACGATATGATCGCGTGATCTACTATCCCAAGCTGGGAAAAGCGAACAGGAAGGCTCATAAACTAGTCATTACCGAGGATAATGGCTTTATATGGCCTCTTTTGGGCGGAGAATACGCCCTGAGTTTTGAGCCTGAAAATCTAGAGCCCGGGCTAAAACTCAAACAATACAGTACTGGGCAGTTATTTACGCGGTTGTGGAATGAACGTTATCCGCAGGAGCAGATTGAAAGTCCTTGGGATCTTGATGAACTTGCAGGGCTTGAAGGCGATGACCTTGCGAGTACCTTTTATGAAGATCTTGATCACCACCAGTTGGGCGGTGTTCCCGAGTATATCGACTGGGACCCCCGAGATGACAATGAAGAATGGAAAGACTACACGATTAATCTGCTCACTCTTGTCTCTGCGGATGATGACACCATAACCATCATGTGGGGCGATGCTGGAGTGGCAAACTGGCTGATTACCCCAGAGCAGCTGGAGAATTTAGATTTCTCGAAGGTCTTTTATTCGTGGGATAGCTGCTAAAGAAAATACACTATGAGCACTATTTTTGAGCGGGTCAAGCACCTTAATCATCTGCTGAGCCAGCAGGATTGCAAACCCACTGTGCGCATCATTCCTCGCGCAGTTCAGGGAACTGTGCCGGTGACCGCCTCTAAATGTGGAGGAGTGCCGTACCTGCCCGCCGGGGTTCAGGCCCCCACTAACCAGGATGGTAAGCCGCTGGGTATGGTCGCGCAGATTAACTGTGCTGATTTACCCAAAAATGAGCTTTATCCCAAGACCGGGATACTTCAGTTCTGGCTGGATCCGTATGATGAGCTGGGACTGGGCATCGACCTGAAGAACCCGGTGTCGCAGGTCAATACTCGCGTGATCTATTATCCCCATCATAGGGACACAAACCCGTGCGCCCACACTCTTGTTATGCCAGATCAAGAGAAACAAACCGAGATGGAATTTATGGCCTGGCCGGTACACGTGGATCAGGGATGGGAAATCGGACTCAGCTTCGAAGAAACTTCAGAAGGAATAACCCCACAGAATTGGTGGGCCTACCAAAACCGGTTTGTAGGGTTGTGGAATGAACTATACCCCCAGCAGCCTATCGGCGATTTCGCGGGTATTGATGCATACGCGCCCGCAGATGAGGAACGCCCGAGCGTAATGTTCTACCGCGACATAGATCAGGGAAGGTACCACAAACTTGGCGGGCACCCGGAGTTTACCCAGCAGGACCCGCGTCAAGAGCATGATGGGTTCGATAACTACACAATCAACCTGCTCACCATGTTCTCTGAGGACGCCGAAAAATTTGTTACTGTTTGGGGAGATCAGGGCACTGCAAACTGGCTAATAACCCCGGAACAGCTGAAGAACCGAGACTTCTCGAAAGTCCTTTTTGAATGGTCCTGCGGTTAGCTGCAACTATCAATAAGACTGGTGAAAACGAAAGTCAGGTATTGGGAGGAAAATATTATGGGCCGTACAGTAGCTAAAGAGGCACGGAAAATCGCGGCAGAAATCACTGCCGCCACACGGCAGCCAGTAATCCGTATTAAAACAGCCGGTGCCAAGGCACCGCTGCCAGTGACTACCTCGAAGTTTGGCGGTGCCCCGTACCTGCCTGTCGGGGCTCAGGCACCCACCAATGAAAGCGGGAAACCCTTAGGGATGATCGCGCAGATTAACTGTACTGAATTACCTAAAAATGAGCTTTATCCCAAGACCGGGATACTTCAGTTCTGGATTGATTCCGGCGAAGAAGAAGGCGATGAATACTGGGGTTTCAATGCCAATGATATAGCCAACCAGGCGAATATTCGGGTTATTTACTACCCCCAGGTGGGTGAAGCCACCCCTGCGGGGCACCCCGCAGTCACCGCAGCACGGAGCGAAGACTGGCCTATCTACCCGCCAGAGGCTGAGCTTGCGCTCACTTTTAAGAAAAAACATGAGAGCCTGAGCGACACAAGCCGTGAATTTGAGGCCCGGTTCGTACACCGGTGGAACGAGAAACACCCAGCGCAGACTATTAACGAGGTCTACGAGATAGACCGCCTGCACGATGGGGAGAATATTGCCTACGACCTGACCGACAGCACTGAGTACCATAAGCTTGGCGGGTACCCCAGCTTTGTGCAGAGCGACCCGCGCGAGAACAACCCAGAACTGCAAGAATATACGGTTAACCTGCTCACCATCGCCTCCGAGGAAGCAAAAAATGATGGTGACGGTGACATTATGTGGGGTGATATGGGTACCGCAAACTGGCTGATTACTCCGCAACAATTAGCGGACCGTGACTTCTCACAAGTCCTTTTTGAATGGGACTGCGGGTAAAAACTTAGCAGAGGTGCAGATAAAAGCTAATGCACCGCCGCAAACACAAAACTATGCGTTGACGGCGGGGAATATTTTATTTTCTGCATTGTGCCTTCGGATGCATGACGTACGTGCACGCACCGCGAGAAAAAACGTGCTCTAATAGTGTTCACAGATTTCGCACCAGTACCACTAGAAGCACAGGAGCAGATATGGGAAAAATTCTCGACCAGGCGCGTGAGGTTATTAAACGAATAGAAGAAAATGACCAATCACCCACGGTGCGCATCACAGCCACGGCGGCTGCTGAGCCGCTACCGGTGACATCCTCCAAATTTGGGGGAGTGCCGTACCTGCCCGCTGGGGTGGACGCCCCCGCTAATAAAGAGGGGCAGCCCTTGGGGATGATCGCGCAGATTAACTGTGCCGAGCTGCCTCAGAACACTATTTACCCTGAGTCTGGGATGCTCCAGTTCTGGATTGACCCGGGTGATGAAGAAGCGCTCTGGGGGATGGACGACGCCATTGCCGACCGTACCCAAAACGGCTACCGGGTGATCTACTACCCTGAGTTGGGCGAATCTAACCCGGATGCGCGCGTAGCCAAGGCGAATTGGGACGATTACGGGTGGCCGATTTCTCCCGAAACTGTCGAATATGCGCTCAGCTTTGAGGCGGCATTGGGCGATAAATGGTCGCTGATGAACGAGACCGCCGAAGCTTTGTTTGTTGATACATGGAACGAGCTGTACCCCGAAACACCAATCGAGGATTTCTTTGATGAGATCGACGAGCTGGGCGAAGACCGTGTTACAGACACAATTGACCGGGAAACCGAGGATCAGCTGACCCACAAGATCGGTGGCGAGCCTATTTTCACGCAAAACGACCCCCGCGATTTCGCTGATGATTTGCGGGACTACACGGTGAACCTGCTGACCATGATCTCAGTATCTGACGGTAACTGGGCTGACCCCAACACCCCTACAATCATGTGGGGCGATGTGGGTACCGCAAACTGGCTGATCACCCCCGAACAGCTGAAAAACCGGGACTTTTCGCAAGTTATTTTCGAATGGTCCTGCTGTTAGCCGCACCGGTTTTTCAAAGGATAATGGCGTGCGCTTCCGTATATGAGGCGCGCGCGCCATACACCCTATAAGGAACAAGAACGATGACGATAACAGACAGAGCTCGGTCTGTGGTAGCGCAAATGGTGAACTACCAAAGGGATAAAGTTCCCATTACCGTACGTGCAGCAGATGCGCCGCTGCCGGTGACTGCCTCGAAGTATGGGGGTGTGCCGTACCTGCCCGCCGGGGTGGATGCGCCCCTTGGCTCCGATGGGCAGCCCTTAGGGATGATTGCGCAGATTAACTGTGCCGAGCTGCCGGAGAACACTCTGTACCCCGAGTCTGGGATGCTTCAGTTCTGGCTCAACCCACGGCACCCCCAATGGGGGATGAGCATCAACGATGGGCTGCCCGGGGCAGATGCGCGCGTCATCTACTGGAAAGAACTGGGCGCAGCTAACCCGCACGCCTGCGCCGTTGAGGCAAACTGGGAAGAACACCACTGGCCGATTGACCCGCCCACACGCGAAATATCGCTTATTTTTGGCCCGCCGGAGACGCCAGACCCCATGCTCACCTGGGGAGACCATGAGCGGTTTATTGAGATCTGGAACGAACTCTACCCCGACCAGGCAATTGAAGAAATTGAAGAGCTGGAAGACCTCGTGGAAGAGGCCGAAGAGGACGAGGATATTCTAAGCGCAATAGCCGATGAGGCGGGCTACCACCAGCTGGGCGGGTACCCTGTTTTCTTTGATGACGACCCGCGCCGTAATAACCCCGAGCTAGAAGAATATACGGTGAACCTGCTAACTATGGGCTCGGAGTCGTACCGTCTGGGAAGCACCGAGCTCTTGTGGGGAGACGCCGGGTACGCAAACTGGCTGATCACCCCCGAACAGTTAGCAGCCCGTGATTTCTCGAAGGTTCTTTTCTGGTGGTGGCAGAGCTAAAACACCTAGAGCTGCACATTAGACAGCTAGCCTCTTGGGGCGTGCCAAAGAACGCCTGAGAGGCACCTTGCCAGCAGGCAGGGTATTGGGCAAGACAGCAATATTGCTGAGCCGAGAGACTAAAAACAACTAAGAGAAAGAGCCGTCCACAAGGAGAAGCTATGAACACACCGGTTCGTATCCTTGAACAGATACGCGCAGTGACCCAACTGGTGAACGCGGGCGCGCAGAAACCCGCGCTGCGCATTACTACTAATGTGCCGGATGCCCCGTTGCCGGTGACTGCCTCGAAGTTTGGGGGTGTGCCGTACCTGCCCGCTGGGGTGGATGCGCCCCTTGGCTCCGACGGGCAGCCCTTAGGGATGATTGCGCAGATTAATTGTGCCGAGCTGCCGGAGAACACTCTGTACCCCGAGTCCGGGATGCTTCAGTTTTGGATTGCCCCGCGCCCCGGCTGGGGTGCCGACCCTACCGCACCGAGCAGCCCCCTCAACAACCGGGTGATATATTACCCCGAACTCACAGACCCCAATCCGCACGCCCAATCGGCACATATCGACTGGGAGGCCGACAAGTTTCCTGAATACGTGTGGCCCATACGACGGGGCACCCCGGAACTGGCGTTAAAGTTCGCGTCTGCGCTTCATAACCCGCTTCAGTATCTGCGTGAACCGTTTGATGAGCTTTTCACACAGTACTGGAACGAGAGGTACCCTGCACAACCCATTGATGGGTATGAGGACGCCATTAGTCTGGGCCGCGCCACAGGCGGGGGCGGGGTAAACATTGTGGAAGAGCCCGACGCAGACGACATTATCACCCAGCTGGGCGGGTACCCCGAAACATTTAACGATGACCCAAGGCAGCATCCGGCCCTTGCTAAGGGTTACACGTTCAACTTACTCACCATGGGAACAGAGTACGAACTAGACCCTGATGTGAAGTGGGGGTATTTTGGGGCCGCGAACTGGCTGATCGCCCCAGAGAAGTTAGCCTCACGCGATTTCTCCGATATTTACTATGAATGGGATGAACACCCCGCTAAACTTCGGTGGAGCTAAAAACTCCCCACCCGCTGCGGAACGAGCGATAAACCGGGGCGGTAAACAACAATAAACGGCGCGCACCCTGAAAAGTTCAGGGTGCGCGCCGCAACAACAAGAAACTTACAGGTGGGAGGTCTGATCATCCCAGGTAGTGCCCGCAATAGCCTTCACCCCGGCCTCGTTTGCGCGAGCGTGGTGGCCGCAGAACAGCAGGTCATGACCCGAAGGAAGTACAGCCCGAACATAAGCCTGCGCGCCGCACACATCGCAGCGGTCACGGGAGGTCAGCTGACGTACCTTAGCGGGGTCGAGAGTGGAGTTCACGGTCATTGTTCACCCTTCAAAAATGTAGAGAAACGAGTGCTAACTCTATGCAACCATAAACCCACCTGCTGAGCCCACCCTCTTAGTCACCTTTCGCTCTGAGCGTCCGAACTGCACCCGGACTACAAATAGCACCACATTGCCTTTACCAGGGGAGAGGGGAGAGCAACCCCTTTTACCAGGTGCTGGTTCGGCGTGGGCGCGCCCGACAATGACCTGCTAAGCCGCTTCTGGGCACAAGCCACGATAGAATAGACCTACGAAGAAAACCGTTGTGAAAGGGAAAGACTTGGCCGCGTCGAACTACACCGCCCGCCACCTCTCGGTACTTGAAGGTTTAGAAGCGGTGCGCAAGCGCCCCGGCATGTATATTGGCTCGACCGACTCGCGCGGGCTCATGCACTGCCTGTGGGAGATTATCGACAACTCTGTTGATGAGGCATTGGCGGGGTACGGTCAGTCAATCCAGATTATTCTGCACCGTGACGGTTCGGTAGAGGTGCAGGACGACGGCCGGGGCATCCCCACCGATATTGAGCCGCGCACCGGACTGTCGGGCCTGGAGGTGGTCTTTACCAAGCTGCACGCGGGCGGCAAATTCGGCGGCGGCTCGTACACGGCCTCCGGCGGTCTGCACGGGGTGGGTGCCTCCGTGGTAAACGCGCTGTCATCCCGCCTGGATGTGCAGGTGGATCGCGGCAGTAAAACCTATCAGATGTCGTTCCGCCACGGCATGCCTGGGCGGTTCGACTCGAGCCGTACCCCCAAACCGGAGGACACGTTCACCCCGGCCGCAGAAGGCGCCGAGGCGCTGCAGATTGTGGGCAGAGCAAAACGGGGTGTCACCGGAACCCGCGTGCGCTACTGGGCTGACCCGCAGATCTTTACCCCTGATGCACGGTTCAGCTACGAAGATCTGGTTTCACGCGCCCGGCAGACCTCGTTCCTGATTCCCGGGCTGCGCATCGCCATTAGGGACGAACGCCGAGTGCCCGGAACCCCCGGCGAGTTCGGCCCCCACGAAGAAGTTTTTCAACATGATGGCGGCATTAGTGAGTTCGTAGAGTTCTTAGCGCATGACAGCGCGGTAACCGATATCTGGCGGTTTACCGGGCGTGGCTCATTCACCGAAACCGTGCCCGTGCTGGGGGAGGACGGGCGCTCCCAGCTCACCGACGTGGAACGTGAATGCGAAGTTGATATTGCCCTGCGCTGGGGGATAGGGTACGAGACCACTATCCGTAGTTTCGTCAATATTATTGCCACCCCCAAAGGCGGCACCCACACCACCGGGTTTGAGCAGGGGCTGCTGCGCACCTTCCGCAAACATCTGGCCGATAATGCCCGCAGGTTCAAAGTCGGTAACGACAAGATCGAGAAAGACGATGCGCTGGCCGGGTTAACGGCGGTGCTGACGGTGCGCCTGGCCGAGCCGCAATTTGAGGGGCAGACCAAAGAGATTCTGGGAACCCCGGCGGTGCGGCAGATTGTGCTGAAAGTGGTATCTGACCAGCTTAAGGCGCGCCTGCAGGCGACCGGCCGGGCCGATAAGGCGCAGGCAAATGCCCTGTGCGAGAAGGTTGTCTCGGAGATGAAAACCCGCATCTCGGCGCGGGTGCATAAAGAGGCGCAACGCCGTAAAACCGCCCTGGAATCCTCGTCAATGCCGACCAAGCTGGTGGACTGCCGCTCGGGGAACGTGGAACATTCTGAACTGTTTATTGTGGAGGGTGACTCCGCACTGGGCACAGCCCGCCTGGCGCGGTCTTCCTCATACCAGGCGCTGCTGCCGATTCGCGGTAAAATCCTGAACACCCAGCGCGCCTCGGTCTCTGATATGCTCGCCAACGCCGAATGCGCAGCGCTGATCCAGGTGATTGGTGCAGGTTCCGGGCGAACCTTCGACCTTCAGGCAGCCCGCTACGGCAAAGTGATTATGATGACCGATGCTGACGTGGACGGGGCGCACATCCGCACCCTGCTGCTGACCCTGTTTTACCGGTATATGCGCCCGCTCATTGAGGACGGGCGTGTGTATGCCGCCGTGCCGCCGCTGCACCGGGTGGAGGTTATTAACCGGGGCAAGCCTAATGAGATGGTGTATACCTACTCGGAGCGGGAACTGCATGAGCTGCTTGATAGGCTTACTGCTGAAGGTAAGGGGTATAAGGAGCCGATTCAGCGGTATAAGGGCTTGGGCGAGATGGACGCCGACCAGCTGGCTGAGACTACTATGGACCCGCGCCACCGTATGCTGCGGCGCATCCGGGTGGAGGATGCGGAGGCGGCAGAGCGCGCTTTTGCCCTGCTCATGGGGTCGGAGGTGGCCCCGCGTAAGGAGTTCATTATTGCTGGTGCACACCAGCTGGATCAGGAAAATATCGACATCTAGCACACCCTGAACACAAAATGGTGACAATACTCACTGTGTGTTTTCTCATAGATAGTTTGTGACTGTAACAAAGTGGCTGTTTAGTGCTTGCAAAAGCACTATTCGGGCCACTTTTGTTCGTTTCCCGGCCCGCCTGCCAGGGGATGGGGTCTGCGGGGCATGGTTTGTTGCCGTTCATGCCGCGACGGAATGTGCCTATAAATAATGATTTACGGGTAAATACTTTCAAAAAGATGATAGCGTTTAATCCACCTTTAGACCCTAGTCAAGCCTCACCCCGACCCCTCAAAATTCGCATGATTTATGCCGAAAATAAAAGGTTGTAGTGTAAGAGGCATTGCACTTATATAATCGCCGGATCTATGGCAGATCCGGCGACAACCACATAAGCACTACACACTAAGAAAAGGACCGCTATGGATCCCCTTGATGTTGGGCGGTGGCAGTTTGGCATCACCACCGTGTACCACTTCTTCATGGTGCCGCTAACTCTCGGGTTGGGTATGGTCGTCACCTACCTGTACCTGCGTTACGTCTTCACCAAAAAAGACGAATACAAGCGCATGACAAAGTTCTGGGGCAAACTGTACCTCATTAACTTCATTATGGGTGTGGCCACCGGCCTGGTGCAGGAATTCCAGTTCGGCATGGCCTGGAGCGAGTACTCCCGATTCGTGGGCGACGTCTTCGGCGCCCCCCTAGCGATGGAAGGGCTGTTCGCGTTCTTCGTCGAATCAACCTTCTTAGGCCTGTGGATCTTTGGCTGGGACAAACTCAAGCCCAAGGTACACGCCTTCTGCCTTTTCGCCGCCGTAGCAGGCTCATGGATCTCGGCGTACTTCATCCTCGCCGCGAACTCGTGGATGCAGCACCCCGTCGGCGTTGAAATGATCGATGGCCGCCCCCGCCTCGTCGATATCTGGGCTGTGCTCACCAATAACACTGCGCTGCTGACCTTCCCCCACGTGATCTTCGGTGCTATCCAGGTTGCTGGCGGGTTCATGGTCGGAATCGCCTGGTACAAGCTGTGGCGCCGCCGCAAAGACGGCATCGACACCGTAGAGGACGGCAAAGTTGTGGTCGGCGACGCCGAAGTCGGAGGCCGCGACAAGAAAGACTACCTGGTGTGGTTCCGCTCCCTGCGAGTAGGCGCCGTGGTAGGCCTCATCGGCTTTATGGGCGTGGGGCTTAGCGGGCACATGCAAGCGCAGCTGATGATCCACCAGCAGCCCCTGAAAATGGCGGCCGCCGAGGCAGCCTGCCACGACGGCACCGGCTTCTCGGTCCTGTCCATATCATCCCCTGGCGCGCAGGACTGCGACAAAGTACACGCCGTCCTTGAGGTACCCGGCGCCCTCTCTTTCCTAGCGCACGATAACTTCACCACCGAGGTGAAAGGCGTGAACACCCTGCTGCCCGAATACAAAGAAAAGTACGGCACGCACCTGGCCAACAACCCCCTCTACGGTGAACGCGCAGGCCAAGAAATCCAGTACCTGCCGCTCATGGAAGTCACCTACTACGGGTTCCGCGGCATGATCACCTTCGGCGGTATCGGCGCCCTCTCATACGTATACGTACTGTGGGTGACCCGCAAGAAAGGAACCGGCACCGTCCCAGAAGCTAAATGGTTGAAGAACCTCGCAATCCTGGGTATTCTCGCCCCGTTCTTCGGCAACGCCCTGGGGTGGATCTTCACCGAAATGGGCCGCCAGCCGTTCGTGGTGGCACCCAACCCTGAAGGCGACCCCGCCGTCATGATGTTCACCGCCGCCGCCGTCTCACCCGGTGTTTCAGGCGAAGAGATCCTGTTCTCCCTGATCTCCCTCGGGGCGGTATACGGCATCCTGATGGTAGTCGAAATCTACCTACTGGTTAAATATGTGAAATCCGGTGTGGTGGCCGCAATGCCCGAACTCGTGCAATCCCACCATGACGACGCCGACAAAGACAGCGCCGCGCAACGGGACGTGCTGGAGTTCGCCTACTAGGCGCCAAGGATTGAAGGACTCAACATCATGAACTTCGACTTTAATATTTTCGCGGGCCAGCCGACACTACCAACCATCTGGTTCGTGGTGGTTGGCGTGTTCTGGATCGGCTACCTCATCCTTGACAGCTTCGATTTGGGCGTGGGGATGCTCATGAGCCGTTTCTTCGCCAAGAACGAGCAGGAACGCCGCCTGCTGCTGAACACTATCGGCCCCGTCTGGGACGGCAACGAAGTGTGGGTGGTCACCGGCGGCGCGGCAACATTCGCCGCATTCCCGCTATGGTACGCGTCCCTGTTCTCGGCACTGTACGTTCCGCTGACACTGGCGCTGCTGGCACTGATTTTCCGTGCGGTCGCCATCGAATACCGCGGCAAGAAAAACGACGAACGCTGGATTAACGGGTGGAACACCGCCATCTCAGTATCCTCGTTCTTCATCGCCCTGCTGGTGGGGGCGCTGCTGGCGCTCACCTCAATCGGGCTGCCCATTAACAGCAACGGCGACCGCGTGGGCGGTGCCTTCGCCTGGGCAAGCTGGCCCGTACTCCTGGGCGGGCTGTCACTGGTAGGGTTTTCCCTCATGCAGGGGCTCGCATTCGTGGCACTCAAAACCGACGGGGAAATCCGGCATCGTGCCCGCGCAGCCCTAGTGCGCCTGCTGCCGATCGCCCTGCTGCCAATTACCGGGTGGGTGCTGTACATGCAATTCACCACCGGCAACGGGGTGTCATGGCTGTGCACGATACTGGCGGTTGTGGCCGTGGCCCTAGGCTGGCTGAGCGCTAAAGCAGGACGCGAAGGCCGTGCATTCGCGGGGCTGAGCCTATTCATAGCGTTCGGTGCGCTGGCTATCTTCACCGCACTGTACCCGAACGTGCTGCCCTCCACCCTGGACGCCTCCCACTCGCTCACCATTGCGAACGCCTCCAGCTCCGAATACACCCTGGGTGTGATGAGCGTGGTTGGGCTCATGGGCCTGCCCGTTATTCTGGTGTACCAGGGCTGGACGTACTGGGTGTTCCGCAAACGCCTGCGCGTTGAACACATCCCGGCCGCACACGACGCCACCGACCTGGCAAAACTGCCCAATAAGGTAGCGGCGGAATAGAAACCAGCGAAACCGGCCCCTTAGCAGCTGACAAACACGCCCCCGCATCATAGGCCCAAAGCCACGATGCGGGGGCGTGGCCATAAGAGAACCAATAACAGCCCGATCACCTGCTGCAACAGCCTGGCAGCACCACCGACACCACCCAGCTACACCCCGTGCATAAGACGGCCAGGTGGTGAGCGGCGGGTCATAAATACCTACGCACCCCAACGGGTGAAACCTCCCGGAATGTTCCCTAAAATATGGGGTGTATGAGACAGCCCGCAAGGGCCAACAACCCGGGGAACAAGAAGAGAGCCCAACGGTGAGCACACACTCAACTAAAAACACCACACGTGCGGGCGCCACACGCACCGCACCACCCTCGAACGGGGCAGCCACTAAGCGCGGCAACAAACGCCCGCCACTAGGGCCTAACGCCCGCAAAAACCTGGGCGTATTCGCCGTGCTCACCATGGCGCACACCCTCGCCACCGTCATCTTCAGCGCAGCCCTCGCATCCGCCATAGCACGGGCCGCACACGCCGGGTTCGCTGCGCTCGCCGCCGAACACGAACGCCGCAAACACACCTCAACCCCCGAAGAGTACCGGGCGCTCATCGAATTCGCCGGGGACTCCCAAGCCAAACTTGACGGCACGCTCGGGTGGCTTCTCGGCGACGGGGACGGCATCACCATTACGCTTATTATCTGCGGGGTGCTGGCGCTCCTGGCCCGCGCCGGATTCGAGTACCTGCTCACCCTCAGCGCCCAGAAAGCCGCATCCGGGGCGAAATCAAGTATTCGGCGGCAGCTGCTGCAGCGGGTGCTCGCAACCGGCGGGGCCGACACCCCCGAAGGCACCGCCGCCACCGCCGTGCTCATCTCACGCGGGCTGGACGCACTCGATAACTACTACACCAAAACCCTCACCGCATTCGTCAGCTCCGCCGCAGTGCCCGCCACCCTGTGGGTTGTTCTGCTGCTTTTAGACCCTATAAGCGCCATCACCGTGGCCTGCACCCTGCCGCTCATCCCGCTCTTCATGGTGCTCATCGGCAAAACCACGCGTGAAGACACCGCCGCCGCACAATCCGAACTGCACCGCCTCTCAGACCACATTCTTGAACTGGTGCGCGGGCTGCCGGTGCTCATCGGGTTAGGGCGGGAACGCGCCCAGACCCGTGCATTAGCGGCAATCGGCGAGAAATACCGTGCCCGCACCATGCACACCCTGCGCAGTGCCTTCATGTCATCCCTCGCGCTGGAACTCATCACCACCATCTCGGTGGCCCTGGTGGCTGTGCTCATTGGTGTGCGCCTGGTAAACGGGCAGATGGGGCTAGACACCGCCATCCTGGTGCTGCTGCTCGCCCCCGAATGCTACCAGCCGCTGCGGGATGTTGGCGCCGCCTACCACCAGTCAGAAGACGGGGTAGCCGCGCTGCGGGCCGCCCAGAACATTATTGATGCACCCCAGCCAGCGGACACCACCCACGAGGCACCGCACAGTAACGAGCAGAACGGTAAAGGCCTGACGGTTGAGAAACTGACCGTCGCCTACCCCGGCCGCGGCACAGTACTCAGCAACCTCAGCTTCACCCTGCCCAGTAGCCAAGAACGCGGGGGAGCGGGCACCATCCTGGGGATTACAGGACCCTCAGGATGCGGCAAATCAACCCTGCTCGGCGTGCTGTCCGGGGCGGTACGTGAGGGCCTGGTACCCACCGGCGCATCAGAGCCCGTGCATGTGGGCGGTGCCGTCAGCGGGGTGGGGCACACCCTTATGATCGCGCAGTCACCGCAGTTCGCCGCGCCCACAGTACTGCTGGAGATGGCCCTCTACGCCTTCAGCGCCTCTAAGAGCGAGCAGGAGTACGCCGCGCAGCTACTCGCGGCAGACACCGAATTTGCCCCCTCCGACACGGTGCTCCTTACCGGCTATCTGGCTGAGCTGGGCCTTGAAAACCTCGCCGAACAAGCCCCCGAATCGCTCAGCGCGGGCCAGGCCCGCCGGTTAGCGATCGCCCGCACCCTCGCCCGCGCCGACGCCCTATACCGGGCCGCAGCCGCCGATGAGCACCACCGTGATGAAGCCTCCGCCCGCCAGCGGCCCCGCCTGAGTGTGCTCGTGGATGAACCCACCGCCCACCTGGACGCACACGCCGCACATCTGGTGACCCGCGCCTTAGGGGCGCTGGCGGCACGCGGTGCGAACGTGCTCATCGTCACCCACGAGGGGGAACTGGCCGAGCACTGCGCCCTCTGGCTGCGGGCAGACGCGTACCACGGCGGCGGCTACCGTTGGGCGCTTAAAACAAACCCGGCACCTGCCCCAATCCCCGCGTCCGCACCACCAGCGCAGACGCACACACCGGAGACAGCAACAGACAAAACCCTGCCCAGCAGCCCCGCAGAGCCCGGCACGGCCCCCGGTGTTCTTGCAACCCTCAAAACCCTGCGCGGGCTCACGAAAATAGGTGTGCTCAAAGCCTCCGGGCCCGTCATGATGGCGGCAGCAACCTCACTCGCGGCCGTTGCCCTCACCGCCCTCTCCGGGTGGCTGATTGTGCGCGCCGCCGAAGGCCCCGCCATGATGTACCTGATGGTCGCCATCGTGGGTGTGCGGTTCTTCGGGCTGGGGCGCGCCACCGCACGCTACGCTGAGCGTCTGCTCACCCACTCGCGGGTACTTGCCGCCGCTAACACCCTGCGCCTGCGCGCATGGGCGGGGGCGTACCGTAATATCGGCAGTGTGCGCGCCCTGCTGCGCGGCGACGCCCTGCTGGAGCGGCTCATCGGCGGCATTGATGAGCTGCGCGACGGCATACCGCGCGTGATTCTGCCGCCCGCCGCGCACCTGCTGGTGATGGCCGTGGCACTGGTGAGCACCTGGGTGATTCTGCCGCAGGCGCTGGGGCCGGTGGCGCTCGCGGCGTTTATCACAACTGTGCTGGCCCCGTGGGTGGTGCTGCGTGCGGATGCCCGCGCTGAGGGGGTTTCGCGCGCATCGACCGCGCAGCTGATGCGGTTGAGCACCAGTCTGCTTGGTGCCGCAGAGGATGCGCGGGCTAACGGGGTGTCGCAGACGGCGGTTGCCGCCGCCGCGCGGGTGGACGCGCGGAATCTGCGGGCACTGACCCGGGGGGCGTACGCGCAGGGGGTGGGGCGTGCCCTAGCTGTTGTGGCCTGGTTTGGTGCGGCGCTGTGGTGCGCGGTCATTGCGTACCCGCTGGCGGTGTCGGGCACGGTGGGGGCGCCGGAGTCGGCGATTGTGGTGCTCATGTGTACCGGCATGATTGAGAGCACCGTGGGGCATCTTGAGGCGGTGCGTTCGTGGCCCGCTTTTGCGCGTCTGGTGGCCCGGATCGCCCCCGATGTGGCGGCTGAGGCGGATATCCCTGACCTCACAGACGACGAGGAAGCCGCTAACCGTGCCCACTCCCCGGTGCTCGCTCCTGCGTCTGGGCGGGGGCCCGCCTTGGAGCTTGCGAACGCCGCCGCACGCTGGCCCGGCATGGAGACCCCTGTCTTTGAGGGCCTTACCGTGAGCGCGCGTGCGGGGGAGTGGACTGGCGTTACCGGGCCGTCGGGTTCGGGTAAGAGCACTGTTTTAGCGAGTCTGCTGGGGTTTTTGCCGCTGGAGGCCGGGCAGGTTCGCGCGCACGGTCAGGTGCTGGATGCTGAGCGGGTGCGCGGTTACGCGGCGTGGTGCCCGCAGGCGGCGCATATTTTTGAGTCCACCCTTGAGGGTAACCTGCTGCTGGCTCGTGACCGTTCGCAGCGTCCCACCCAGCAGCAGATGGTGGCTGTGCTGCGCCGGGTGGGGCTGGGGCAGTGGTACGATACGCTGCCTGAGGGGTTACGCACCCGGGTGGGCGCTGGCGGCGGGTTCCTGTCGGGCGGGCAGCGGCAGCGTCTTGCGGTTGCTCGTGCTCTGCTTGTAGATTCCCCGGTGCTTCTGCTGGATGAGCCGACCGCGCATCTGGACTCTGAATCAGCCGCAGCTCTCATGGCTGATCTGGACGCGGCAACCCGCACCGGCGGTACGGCAACTGTTTTGGTCTCGCACCGCCCCGAAGACATTGCCCGCTGCGATACGGTTGTTACCTTGGAATAGGTCTATACATGACGTTGTGAGAGGGCTCAGGAAAATATTTGAACCCGTTTTAGATGTCTTGAGAAGCCGTAGGCTTTGGGCAGAATGAAGGCTGCGCTCTATATACGGTCAAGCCAGTCAGATTGCTTTTACCATTATCAGACAGGGAGTATCTTCGCCCCACAGGTTCGTCTCTTCAAGGGGCAAAAACCCTACAGATTTATAGAAATTGCGGGTGCGCTGGTACGGCTCATTGAGAAAAGATTCTCCAAGCGTCTTGACCTGTATCAGCCTGATACCGCGGTTACGTGCCTCCTTTTCAAATGCATTTATTAGGGAAGTGCCAATTCCGTATCCGTGAAAGGCGGCATCTACTGCCAGCAAATGAATTTCTGCCTCAACCGGGTAGTGCTGGGCGATCAGCATGATACCCACAACTTCGTGGGTTTCCGGGTGAGCTACCGTCCACGTTTCCAGTCGTTCAGCAGCATGTATGTATTCGGCATTGGACTCTTCACGTCCAAACCATTCGGGCAGGGTCTTGAGGATACGTGCCACCGCTTGAGGGTTGTGAGCGGTTTGAGCTGCAGGGGGCCAGGGGATAGTCATGACTGTTTCCTTAAGAATTATGTTTTATGGGTGCTAAAAATAGCCGTGTTCAGGGTGTGACACGGATACATGGAACGGATCGTCATAAGACAATAACTAAACAGTCATAAAACGAGCATACCTGATGAATATGACAGAATGGAACTTTCAGATGCTAGGCTGAGCTTGTACGTATTTCCACGTCAGAGAGCGAGGGCATCATGATTGACGAAACGATGAAAACACTTACCGAAGAATTGATTTCGCGCGGTACCAGCTACGATATTGATTTTCTGAAGCGGGTGTATGCCGATGACCTGAAATTTGTGCGGATTCTGCCGGATAATACGGTGCAGATTCTCTCAAAACAGGACAATCTTGGGTTCTTCCAGGCCCTCAAAGACAGCGGCGCGGCGCCCCTGAACACTGCGCACACTATCCTTTTTGCCGATTCTGACGGTGAAACCGGCACTATTGTGCTCAAACGCAGGATGAGCCAGGGCGCGCAGGAGCAGGATTTTCTGTTCACCATCACCTGGAAGAAACGCGGTGGAAACTGGCAGATCGTTCAAGAAATCGTGGCGGTTCTGGGCGGCTAGGCAAAACACCCGCCTCAAATAGCGTGTGCCACGGCGGGCCTGCGCCTCACCGTAGCACCCACGGGTTTTAGGAGTCTTCGTCTTCGTCGTTTAGGTATGACTGGGCCACCTCGTACAGGTCGGGGTAGTCCGCTGGTACCCGGTTCCATGATTCGCGGGCTTTATCGTCCAGGCCCATCTGCTGGTACAGCACACCCAGGTTTAGCTGCGCGCGGGCGTACTGGTCGGGCACGCTCTCGGGCACGTTCTGGTAGACCCCCAGGGCGGCACGGAAGTTGCCGTGCATGTGCAGCAGCACCGCACTGTTGAACTGCCCCATGGCGTAGTGCATCGTGTCGGCTTCGGGGATATTGCCGTAGGCCGCTAGCGCCGCCTCGTCTTTCTCTTGCCCCTCGTACACGGAGCCGATGTTGTACTGCGCCACCGCGTACGCCTGGATTTCGCTCTGGGGCACTTTCTGCCATGCCGCAATGGCTTTTGCGGCGTCGCCGGTGCTGCCGTACATGATGCCTAAGTCCACCTGCGCCACCGCGTACTGGTCGGGTACGCTCTCAGGTACGGCGCCCCATGCGGCGGCGGCTTCTGCGAAGCGGCCTTGCCTGTAGTGTTCCGCCCCGAGGTTCACCTGTTCTTGGGCGTAGCGTTGCGTACCCGCATCGGGCTGTTCGGCCATGAGTTCCCTTCCTGAGCCAGTAGTCTGTTGGTACCTGTCTTGCCGGTACTGTGCGCCCAGGGCAAGAACTAATTTCCTTAACTATACGTGAACACGCCCTGCCGCGAAGAACCCCCTGCACCCTGGGCTTATCGCACGGTTCTGGCGGTTGTGTAAAGACGGCAGCATAACACTATAGTCGAAACCGTTCGCCCGGTACGTAGTGCCTTAATAGCGGGGGAGCGGGCGGGGCGCTAGTAGGTGTAGTTACCCACGAACACCACGTTTTCTGTGCCGTGTACGGTGCCCGGGTAGGTGTAGTTGTAGAGGGCGATAATGGAGTTGTTGCGGTCGGTAATATTGGGGACGGTGTGGGCGAACCCTTCGGCGTATGAGAGCGGTTCGGCCAGCCCAGCCCAGCTTACCGGTTCGGTCTCTGCGCGGTAGGCTTCCCGGAAGTCTTCGTCGTGGTGGAATATTTTGAAGGCTTCCGCGAATTCTGAGGCCATGTATTCGCTGTTGTCTTGCTCAGCGGCGTAATCAATGTCGAGGTAGTCTTGTAGTTCCTGGTCGGAGTCGAACCTGCCGACCCAGATGGCGACACTGTTGTTCACGGCGTCCCTTCGTTGTTGTTTTCCTGCGTGTTTCTAGCGGTTGAGGTCGTGTTTCATGAGAATGTCTGTTTGCTCGTCATCACCGAGACGGAAAATGTGCTGCCCGAAGGCGGTGAACCCGTTCTTCTGGTAGAACCGTAACGCCCGCTGGTTGTGCTCCCACACCCCCAGCCAAATGTAGCTTACCGCCCGCTGGTTCGCGATGGTGAGGGCGTGCTGGTAGAGGGCCTGCCCCACACCGTGGCCGTGGTGGGTGCCCAGCACGTAGATGCGCTCAATCTCTAGGGCGTTCTCCTGCTGCGGTTCGGTTTGGGCGCCGCCCGTGTTGAGTTTGAGGTAGCCCACCGTCTGCCCCTGCACCTCGGCGGTGTAGAAGAACGACTCGGGGTTGGTGAGCTCTTGGGTGAGCTGGTCCTCGGAGAAACGCTGCGCGATATAGAGCGCCATATCGGCCGCGCTGTTTGAGTCTGCGAAGGTTTCGGTGAACGTTGCGATACTGATGTCACGCAGCACAGCAGCATCGGCGACGGTGAGCTCTTTGAGGCTAACGCTCACTGGTGATGCTCCGTTCGTAGATCAGTCAGCTCCACGGGTTCACGCATGAGCACCCGCAGGCTAGTGCTTTCCTCATGTTGCGCTGGGCGGATAACGGTGCTCATAGTGTCCCTTTCAACGTGGTGGCGGTGAGATGATTCTACGTTCCCACTCAGGCGGCAGGAAAAGCAAGCGGGCGCTGCCTGTGGCCTGGATGGAGGGTGAACGATTTATTCTTTATTCCTGAACGGGTTCTGGGAGATGCGGACCTTGTCGTCATTTTCTCCTTTATCTAATAGGATGCGGAAGAAATCTTGGTATTTTGCCGCACCGGGGGAGAGCCAAATTTTATCGATATGCGGCAGTACTTTCTCCTTATACTCGACGTACATCCACTGTTTTTCACGGTCGCTGTGAATCTTCTCGTCACGGAACTGAGTAATGTACATGATGCGGCATTCCTGCTCCTCCTGGAAGGCAATATGTTTGACGAGGTATTGCAGGGGGAGAAGAATAAACCGGACGGCTTCAAGAATTTTCTGTTTTTCTTCTACGCCGTATTCATTAGGATCTTTGAAGATGGTTTTAAGTTTCTCTAAGATAGAATCATTGTTATCAAATAAATAATCCTTAAAAGACTCTTCTATTTTTGAAATTTTTTTAGAATATTCTATCCAATTATTTTCTGCCGTCTCTTTTTCCTTATCTTCGCGATAGAAAGTGGATTTATCACGTTGAGCCAGAGTCCAATACCCGGTCTCAGGATCGAGATAAATACAGCGGTAGAGCGTGGATTTACCTATTAATAGTTTTTTATTGTCGCTCTCCATTTTCCCTGTTTCATTAGGCTTAATCTGTTCCGATTTACTAGATAGGTCTGTCGAAGGGCCAGCTATAAACTCTAAGGTATCTGTCTGATCGCTAAAAAACTCTTTGTTGAATACCAAGCTAACGCCTGTTGCTTCCCGGCCGTTCTCCTTTCCGTAGAGACGAAACTGGTTAAGATTGTCGTGGTTAAAAGTGAAACAACTAATAAATGTTGCAGTATCGTTTGTATGTATAGTTTCCGGGATCCCTTGCTGATCCCAATAACCATTTAGAACTAGCCCTTCCGTCGGGTCATTGACTCCACGGATAGTGCTGAGCCGGAAATTTGACGGTTCTTTATCGTTTTCCTTGTCTCCAAATAGATCAAAAGCTATTTGTGGCCGAGTATAGTGCGCAACTTTTGACTCAAAACCTAGGATTATCTGAAGAGATTTTAGGACTTCGTCGGTATTTTTAGCTAGGCTATGAAGCTCTTTCCTTACTTCCACAGGGCATTTAAGAATCTTGAATCCGCGTTCAGACTTATAGTAGAAGAATTCACGCACATTATCGTACGCTTCGTGTGATTGTTCCTCTTTTTCTTTATCTAGTGAGTAAACCTCCCCGAGACCGAGCTGTGCCTCTGCGTAGATCTCGAGGTCGACTTCTTCGCGGCGGATATTTGACAATATTTTAATGGCCTGTTTCCACTCGCCTGATTTGGCATAGGCGACTCCGAGGTTGAGCTGTGCCCGTGTGTAGGTTTCGGGGTCGACTTCTTCGCGGGAGATGTTTGACCAGGTTTTGATGGCCTGATCCAGCTTGCCTGATTTGGCATAGGCGGCTCCGATGCCAAATCGTGCCCATGCGTAGGCTTTGCGGTCATCCTGGGGGACGTTTGACCAGGCGTCGATGGCTTGTTTCAGTTTGCCCTGGTCTTTATAGGCGACGCCGAGGTTGTACTGTGCCCATGCGTAGGCTTCGGGATCGTCATTGCGAACCTTTGACCAGGCGTCGATGGCTTCGTCCAGTTTGCCCAGAGTGTGGTAGACAACTCCGAGGTTGCGCTGTGCTTTTGCGTAGGTTTTGCGGTCATCCTCGTGATTAATACTTGACAATGCAGCAATAGCTTCGCCCAACCTGTCCTGGTTTTTATAGGTTATTCCGAGGTTGAATTGTGCCCCTGCGTAGGCTTTGGGGTTGTCGTCGTGGCGAACCTTTGACCAGGCTTTGATAGCTTTCTTCAGTTTGCCCAGAGCGTGGTAGGCGACTCCGATGCCAAACTGTGCTTTGGCGTAGGCTTCGGAGTTTTTGTCGCTGCGAACCTTTGACCAGGCTTTGATAGCTTTCTTCAGTTTGCCCATAGTCTGGTAGGCGGCTCCAATGCCGAGCAGCGCCCGTGCGTAGATTTCGGGGTCTTCACTGGACGAAATCGTTTTTAGAACAGCGATAGCCTCATCAAATCTGCCCTCTTCGAAGTAGGAAATTCCGTGGCCAAACCGCTCTATTGCGGTCATCTGGTTTAGGGGCTTATTTGATTCGGTCACGCCTGTTTCTCCTTGACGCAGTGGTTAGAAAAGTTCAAAGCCTTAGGTCCCGCCTAAAACTTCATATTAAAGGTAGCAGTGCTGCCCCAGCTGCGCAGGAGCAACACTGTGGGCAGCTAGTGTTTATTCACCAGAGCAAGGTTACGTTGTGCTTCGGCGTAAAGTTCAGGCTCATCTTCGCGGCGGATATTTGACCAGGCAGTGATAGCTTCATCCAACTTGTTTTGGGTTTGGTAAGCGAACCCGAGTCTAGACTGCGCCCACGCATAGGCGTTAGGATCATCATCGCGGCGGATGCTCGACCAAGCAGCGATAGCATTATCCGACCGATCCATAGTTCTATAGGCGTCGCCGAGACTTAACTGCGCCCATGCGTAGGCTTCGGGGTCGTCGTCGCGGCGGATGCTCGACCAAGCAGCGATAGCGTCATCCAACTGATCCATAGTCTTATGGGTATTGCCGAGACTATACTGCGCTACCGCATACGCTTCGCAGCTGTGCTCACGGCGGACATTGGACCATGCCGCAATATCCTCGCCCAGTTTACCTATGATTTTATAGGTGTTGCCAAGGCTGAACTGCGCCCATGCATAGGTTTCAGGGTTGTCCTCACACCGAACCTTTGACCATGCGGCGGTGGCTTCATTCAACTTACCCATACACCCGTAAATATCACCTAGGAGGCGTTGTGATAGCGCATAAATAGTGGGGTCTTCACTGGTTGAAATCGTTTTTAGAACAGCGATAGCCTCATCAAATCTGCCCTCTTCGTAGTGACTCATTCCGAGGTCAAGCCGCTCTTGCGCGGTCATCTGTTCTAGGGGCTTATTTGGTTCGGTCACGCCTGTCTCTCCTTGACGCAGTGGTTAGAAAAGTCCAAAGCCTTAGGTCCCACCTAAAACTTCACATTAAAAGGTAGCAGTACTGCCCCTCGTCTGCGCAGGAGCAACACTGTGGGCAGCTAGTGTTTATTCACCAGAGCAAGGTTACGTTGAGCTTCGGCGTAGGACTGCGGGTCGTCTTCTTCAAGAACATTGTTCCACGCGGTCACGGCCTCATCAAGAGACCCGTTGTTATAGTAGGCGATGCCCATGTTGAGCTGTGCCACAGCATATATGTAAGGGCTGTCGCTGCGCAGAACCCTGCTCCGGGCGGCAAAAGAATCTTCAAATAGCTCTTTGTCTTCGTACGCGCTGCCCAGGTTGTTTTGTGCGGCGGCGTACGCTTCGGGGTTGTCCTCCCGACGCACGTTACGCCACACGGCGATTGCCTCATCAAGCTGCCCTAGCGGGGCATAGGCCAGGCCCAGACTCAGCTGTGCCCGAGCGTAAACTGAGGGGTTGTCATCATGGCGCACCCTTCCCCACGCCGCGATCGCCTCATCTATCCGCCCTTGATTCTTGCACGTAGAACCAATGTTGAACTGCGCCTGGGCGTAGGTTTCTGCGTCTACCTCGCGAAGCACGCCTCCCCAGCTTTGAAGGGCATCATCTGTCTTGCCCATAAGCTTATAGGTGTTGCCAAGGTTGAACTGTGCGTTAGTGTACGCTTCGGGGCTGTCGTTAAGCTGCACATTCCCGAACGCGGCAGCGGCATCATCAAGCCGCCTCATCGTTTGATAGACGGTGCCAAGGTTATTCTGCGCCCACGCGTAAGATTCCGGGTTGTCTTCACGAACAACACGGCTAAACGCGGCAACAGCATCATCAAGCCGCCCCATGTTCTTATAGAGAATACCTATACTGTTCTGCGCCGAAGCGTAGGCCACAGGGTTATCGTGGCGATGGACATTGCTGTAGGCGGTCATCGCTTCACGAAGATTCCCCGCATCCTCGTAAACGTCACCTAGAAAGTACTGCGCCCAAGAGTACGCCCCAGGATTTTCACCTGCTGAAACCGTAGCAAGGATATGAACGGCGTCATTCAGCCTGCCCGCGTCAAGGCACTCTACACCAAGGTCAAGCCGCTCTTGCGCGGTCATCTGGTCCAGGGGCTTATTCGGTTCGGTCATGCCTGTTTCTCCTTGATGCGATGGTTGGAAAAATCCTAGGTCTCACCTAAAACTTCACATTAAAGGTAGCAGTGTTGCCTCAACTTGCACAGAGGCAACACTGCTACCTGCCGCACCGAAAGAAAAATAGCAGCAACCCAACCAGAGGGGGCTAGAACAGCTTCTCCCCGTCGGGGGAGACCTCAGACTGCGCGGTTAGTGCCGCGTAGTTAGGGCCGACCGTGCCAATCGTCTGGGTGAGAGTCACCCCCGAGCCGTCACGTGAACCGTACTCCGTCGGCAAGGAACGCGCCACACCGCCCTGTGTGCCAGCCTTCGCCGGGCCAACACCAACCCACGCCAGCGCCAGCTTCGACTCACCCGTGAGGAACCGGTGCGCCCGCACCCCGCCGGTCGCCCGGCCCTTCTGCGGGTACTCCGCCAGGGGAGTGACCTTCACCGAGGCCAAACCATCCTTACCGTCGGTCACCGTCACCACCTCGGCGGTGGTTCCCGGCGCCGTCACGCCCAAAGCAATCACCGCATCCTGCGCACCCAGCTTAATGCCGGCGATACCGCCGCCGCCGCGGCCCTGCGGGCGCACCTTCGCCGCGTCGAAGGTCAGCAGCTTCGCATCCTGCGTCACCAGCGTCAGGGCGTTATCGTCCGAGGCGCACGCAGCCGCAGCAACCACCGTGTCCTTCGGTTTCAGCTTAATAACGTCCCACTCCGCCTGGTTCAGCGGGTACTCCGGGTTCACACGCTTAATCACGCCGTTCGCCGTCGCCAATGCCAGCACCTCATTCAGCGGCACCAGGCCCACCAGCTTCTCGCCCTTCGCCAGGGACACCACCTCAGAGACCTTCACCCCCGAGTTCAGCACCGGTGCGCCCGCAGACTCCTCAAGCACCACCACATCCATCACCGACAGGCGCAGCATCCGCCCCGTCGAGGTCACCGCGCCAATCTCACCGCGCGCCGTCGCCGGAACAACAGAGGTGAACACGTCATGTTTCAGGCGTTTACCCGGGTCGGCCAGTGCCTCACGCATCGGTTTACCGGGGGTGCGGCCCACCATGCCCGAAGCTGAAAGCACCACCCAGCACGGCTCATCCGCAATCTCAAGCGCCAGCCCCAGGCTCTTCTTCGCCTTCGACGCCCCCGCTGAAACAGCCTCAATCGCCGACTGCATATCATCCTTCGACTTCAGCACCGTGCGGCGGTCAGTACCGTACTTCTCGGCCACCTCAGCAAGCTCATCAGAGACCAGCTCACGCAGCGCCGTATCCGACCCTAAAATCCGCTCCAGCTCAGCGATCTCCTCAGCCAGCTTATCCCGCTCAGCCTCAAGCTCAATACGGGAATACTTCGTCAGCTGGCGCAGGCGCAGCTCAAGAATATGGTTCGCCTGAACCTGCGTCAGGTCAAAAACTTTCATGAGCCGCTCGCGCGCCTGCGCGGTCTCATCCGAAGAGCGGATAATCTGAATCACCTCGTCAATATCGACGATGGCGATCAGCAGGCCCTCCACCAGGTGCAGCCGGTCACGGCGCTTGCCCAGCCGGAACTCGGTGCGGCGGCGCACCACCGACAACCGGTGATTAATGTACACATGCAGCAAACCAAGCAGCCCAAGGGTCTGCGGCTGGCCATCCACCAGCGCCACATTATTAATACCGAACGAATCCTCCAACGGCGTGTGCTTATACAGGGCCGCCAGCACCGCCTGCGGGTTAAACCCGTTCTTCACCTCAATCACCAGGCGCATACCCTGCTGCCGGTCCGTCAAATCAACCACATCAGAGATACCGGTCAGCTTCTTAGAATTAACGCCGTCCTTAATCTTCTCAATAACCTTCTCCGGGCCCACCATATACGGCAGCTCCGTCACCACAATGCCCTGCTTGCGGGCGCTCACCTGCTCAATCGAGACCTTCGCACGAGTCTTGAACGTGCCGCGCCCACCCTCATAGGCGTCACGGATACCGCCCAAACCAACGATCGTGCCGCCGCTGGGCAGATCCGGCCCCGGGATGAACTTCATAATGTCTTTCAGCGTGGCATCCGGGTTAGCAATCAGGTGCCGGGTGCCCGCAATCACCTCACGCAGGTTATGCGGCGCCATGTTCGTGGCCATACCCACCGCAATACCCGTCGTACCGTTCACCAGCAGGTTCGGGAAAGCCGCCGGCAGCACGCTCGGCTGCATAAACTGGTTATCGTAGTTCGGCACAAAATCGACCACGTCCTCATCCAGGTCAGCGGTCAGTGCCGTCGCCGACGGGTCCATGCGCACCTCGGTGTAACGGGCCGCCGCCGGGCCGTCATCGAGCGAACCGAAGTTACCGTGCCCATCCACCAGTGGCAGGCGCATCGCAAAAGGCTGCGCCAAACGCACCATCGCGTCGTAAATCGCGGCGTCACCGTGCGGGTGCAGCTTACCCATCACCTCACCGGTCACGCGGGCGCTCTTCACGTGCCCCTTATCCGGGCGCAGCCCCATCTGCTGCATCATGTACAGGATGCGCCGCTGCACCGGTTTCAAACCGTCCCGCGCATCCGGCAGGGCACGCGAATAGATCACCGAGTACGAGTACTCCAAGAAGCTGGACTCCATCTCGGCAGAAACATCAATATCGACGATGTTCTCAACAATATCTACCGGGTAGTCCTCAACAGCTGACTTGCTACGGCGTGCCATGTGTATCCTCGTAAAGCTCGTAGAAGGCGGGCAAAAGATGGTGCGCAGCAGACGCAACACTCATTCGGAACTCTATTCTACCGTGCACACCCCGCGCGGGCACGGCAGCCGGTCACCGGCGATTCACCGGCACACCCACAGGGTACTGTGCCCCACAAAAACCGGTGCCCCGGCCGCGTTAAGTAGCAATGCCCGCCCCAACCCACTACGCTATTACGTAGCGGTGTTCTCACTCGCGACCGGCAGACCCGGCCCGGCTGCCCGGTACCGTAGGGGCACCCGGCAACACTCAACCCATACTAATGAGGTGCACGAATGGCGTATATGGACGAAAGTCCACGCGAAAAACTGGCAGCAGACATTAAACACGCCGGGTTCTACCCGGAGCTGGTGCTTGAAGTGGTCGATGATGCCCTCGCGGGGCTGGAACCAGATGCGCACTTTGTGCAGCACGAAACCCATTTCAGCCGCAACGACCTGCACCGACATATTACCGTCATGGTGCTGTGCGGCTCCCAGCTGGTGCTGGCCCACCTCGACGACTCCCACCTTGAAGAAGACGCCCAAGGAACCGTCGCCCACGTGAGCGTGGAAGCCGTGAAACTCAGCGCCCTGCGGGCCGTAACCATCAGCTACGGGTACGACCAGCCGCAAATCTACCGGCCCGGGATGAGCCCCACAGAAGTCTCATTCCAGGTGGCATGGACCGGTTCGCTGCGCATTGACGCCGCACCCGCCACCTGCCCCGACCCCACCTGCACCGCCGACCACGGGTACACCGGATCCGCCTCTCTAGAGGATATTGCGGTGCGCGTCTCAGCCACCGCAGACGGCCCCGACGCCGTGAAACAGGCCCGGTACTTCGCCCGCGCCCTGCACAGGGCACACATGCATTCAGACACCAAATAGCCCACCCCAACTCGCCACAGAGCCCCCAAAGCAGGAGAACCTATGAGCGTAAGCGGTACAGCATACAACGACGCGGCTGGCACACCCGTACCGCCGCCGCCAGCCTACGGGAGCAATAGCGTAGCCGACGTATTTGAGTCAGCCGCCTCACTGCTGGGGCAGTCCTCCCTAGAGCATCCGGCGCACCCGCTAGGGAACACCAACCGCGACCCGCTGGCACTGGCCAACAGGCTGAGCGAAGCCGGTGCAGACCCGAACGGTTTCCGCAATATTTGCGTGGTCATGGTTGACGGGCTCGGCGAGCAGCTGCTGCAAACCTACGGATCCTACGCTCCGTACTTGAAGAAAACCGTGTCTCTGGGGCCGCTGGACGCTGCTTTCCCCACCACCACCGCCGCATCCCTCACCAGCTTCGGCACCGCCAGCGCGCCGGGTGCCCACGGGATCGCCGGGTACGAGGTGCGTAACCCCGCCACTGGCACCATCATGAACCACCTCTCCGGGTGGGATAAAACCGTGGACCCGCACACCTGGCAGCCGCTGCCCACAGTCTTTGAACGCTACAGCACCCAAACACGGGTTGTTACCATCTCACTCGATAAATACCGGGGCAGCGGGCTCACTGAGGCCGGGCTGCGCGGCGGCGATTTTGTGGGCGCCACCGGGTACGATGCGCGCATCACCTACGCCACCGAACTGCTGGCTTCCCGCACCCCCACCCTCGTCTACCTGTACTGGGGTGAGCTTGACCAGGCCGGGCACCGCCACGGGGCTGGCAGCGACACGTGGCTTGAGCAGCTTGAAGAGCTCAATTTGGCGCTGCGTCGGCTGGCTCAGCGGGCACCCGCCTGGGCGGGCATATTCCTCACCGCAGACCACGGCATGGTGAACATCCCCGAGCAGGAACGCATCGACTACTCCCACGACGCCGAACTCCTCGACAATGTGGCACTCACCGCCGGGGAGCCGCGCGCGGTACAGCTGTACCTGCACGATACGAGCGAGGCCGCCCGCGCCGAAACCGCGCGCCGCTGGGCGGCAGCCTGGGGTGAGCGGGCGTGGGTGCTGGACTCACGCGACCTCTACACGCGCGGCTACATGGGCCCCATTGTGAGCGAAGCCGCCCGCGAGCGCATCGGCGATATCCTAGTCTGCGCCCGCGACAATATAGCCCTCTACGATATGCGGCACTATAAGGAACAGTCACTGAAAATGGTGGGGCAGCACGGTTCGCTTACTGATGCTGAGCGGCACATCCCGCTGCTGTACCTGCCCACCGCATAACCCACGCGCACAGTCGCACACATAATGGGTGCGCTGGCGTGTAGAGTGTGGTTCACTAAAGAAAATGAGCACCCGGGGTTTCTCCCCGTTGGTGCTCTATTTTCTTAACCGCTATGCGGCCCTGTAATGGCTTGTTCCGCCTCCCCAAATCCTTCGCCCCGTGGGCTGGGGATGGCCGGGGCGGGCAGTATGGTGGGCTACTTGCGCCCGCCAAAAATAATTTCGTCCCAGGCGGGTACGCTCATCCGCTGCTTATTACGGCCTGAGGATTTCGGCTTCTCGTGCCGTTTCGTCTCGGCGGGTTCGGGCTTGGACTCGGCGGAGGTGCCCTCGGTGGGAACCGTGGCGGTATCCGCCCGGGTGGTTTCGGCCTGCGAGTGACGCTGCTGCGCCTGGGTTGAGAAGGACTCCCTCTCAGCCCCGGCCGGTGCTGCGGGCCGGGATGACCGGGCCAGCCCGTGCTCGGCACGCTCACGCACGCCCGTACCCTCCGTGGCACCTGCGTTCTCGGTGCTGCCTGCGCTTTCACGGCGGGGTGCGCCGAAGGTGCCTCCGATGCTGGGCCTGCGGTTCTCCTGGCCGCCGAACCTGCGTTCTTCGCGCGGCTCGGGGGTGGTCCCTGCGGTGCCCCGCTCGGGGGAGGAGGTCTCCCGCCCGGCGTGGCGGCCATAGAACGATCCGTCACCTGCCGAGAAACTAGCCACATCCCGATCATCAACCGGCTCCTGCGGGCTTTCATCCGCAGAATCCTGGGGTGAAGAAACCCCCCGATGTGCGGCACCCTGCGAGGCTGCGCCCTGTGCGCGCACCTGTTCACGGTGCCGCGAAGAGTCGGTGGCGTTATTGGTGGAGTCGGAACCCTCATTCACGGTCACAGTAGAAGGCTGGGCCACCACCCGCAGCTGCTGGGTGGTTGGGCCGGGGCGTGACACGCTGCGGGCGCGCTCCAGAAGTTCGTTGAGTTTACGCTCATCCGGGCTGGTGCCCTTGATCGTGGAGGAGCTCACGCGGGAGGCATCAACCGGGGCGACACCGGTAGCTACCGCAACCGGCACATCCGCCACAGAAGAGGCCCCCGAACCGGTGCTGGAAGGTGCTTTAGGCTGCGAACTCGGCTGAGGTTCTTCCTCTTGTTTCTTCGTGTCATACACCTCGTCCTCGGCATTGCCCATTAAGAAATAGGCGGCCTCATTTGAGGCGTACAGGCTCTGATTAGCCGGATTGTACACCCACCGTGCCGGGAACATAACCCGCGCGGGAAGCTCTTCACGGTCCCGGGGTGTTAACGCAAAATCAACTTCAATGCTCCACTGCCCGTTATCCTTCTGCCGGGTAGACCAGTCCTGCGCGGCCTCCGCGAAGCCGTGCGCGGCCGTCACATCCGCGATACGTGAGGCAAGAGTCACGGGAATCTGCGCCAAACCTGAAGCTGAGCTGCGGCGCCCAACCTTCACGCCCTGCGCCGCACGGATAATATGCGCCCGCTCGGCCACAATCGGCCACTCGTAGCGGCGCACCCGCTCCGGCTCCCAGCCGGACTCCTCCGCGATCTCTTCAACACTGGCGCCCTGACGGAACCTCGTCTGAATATCACGAGGCCCAAAACTGCCCTTCGTCCCCAGGCCCCGCGCCGGCTGAATACGGCGAGCCTTCGTGATGCTTGTGCGCAGGTTCATATCGATGGGCAGCGCAAACCGGGTGCCGTCGGCAGATTCAAGCACCAGGTTCTCGCCATCATCGTGGACACCCACTAGGCGCAATTCAAGCATGGAAACCTCCTGTATGCGGCTCAGATGCACCCCGCACCCGCGCCGTAAGAACGCAAACTATCTACCAGATTACCTTGCCAACCCTAAAACATGTAGTATATCCCACCGAAACCCACAAAAAAATAGGCCCAAATACCCCCGAAATACAGCCTTTGCACACAAAAAATGACGCGCAGAGAGTAATTTCCGGGGCCTCAATTAGACAAACCGGGGGTACATGGTGAAAAATACCTGGCATGTTGTGGAATAAACAACCCACAACGAAGTTAAGACACTCAAAGACCACACGTGGGCGCACACACCCTGCCCCACCAATCAAGACGGAGCGTGAAAGTTTGGCAACTGATTACGATGCACCTCGCAAGCAGGACGACGAGCAAAACGAGGAGTCCTATGAGGAGCTGAACGCCCGCCGCTCGGAGATGCAATCCGGTGCGGTCGATGAGGACGAAAACACCGCTGCCGAAAGCTTCGAGCTGCCCGGTGCGGACCTCTCTAATGAGGAACTGAACGTTGTTGTCCTACCCGCACAGGACGACGAGTTCACCTGCGCATCCTGCTTTCTGGTGCGCCACCGCTCTCAGATTGCACGAGAAGAGGACGGGCTGGTGTACTGCGTGGAGTGCGAAGGCTAAAACACCAACCACACTACGCGACAAGGGCAGGACTCCACACGGGAACCTGCCCTTATCCATACCCAATACCGACCGCCCCGTACCGGCGGGCGACAGCCCTAATCCTCAGCAGCTGTATCAAGCAGCTGCACCAGCTTCTCCGGGTGCCGTGAAGAAGCCAGCCAGTACGGTGTAGGATCCGCCGGGTCAGTAATCTGCAGCCGAACCTTAGGGGTAACCCACGGGCGGAAACACATGTAGGCGCGCCCGTCCAGCTCCGGCCCAGCGGCGCGGCGTGCATCATCACCCCGAAACGCCTGCACCCGGCCAATATACTCCCGCTCAATGCGGGCACGGCCAACCCGCACCCACTCGGCGGAAACCTCAATCACCGGCGATGAGGCATACAGCAGCCAACCCAACACAGCAGACACCACAGCCCCCGCAATCACACCCACAGGGATACTGATCGGCGCCCCCACCAGGTAGGATGCGCCCCCGGCCACGAGCACCAGAAGCCACGTGCCCACCCCCGGAGCTAGACGCTCACGGTACAGCGGTTTGGACGATGCGGTGGGTGAAGGTGAAGAAGTCACAGAACATCCCTTCAAGAAGCCGGTTGGGCGCGAAGGGGAACAGTGTGTGCGTGCCGCAACCAGTCACAATAGGCGAACGAGTTACCACACTCATTGTAACGAACCCCATCGTGGCCCTGACCCGGCGGCCTTCAACCGCCGCTTTAGAGGCGGGCAGCAGCCGGGTTGCCACATGATTTTTTGCCTCCGCTTGGGTAGAGTGAAGAGCATGATTAACCCCATTACCGTTCAGATCAAAATGCTCGACCCCGAGTTGCCCGCCCCCGCCTACACCAAACCGGGCGATGCGGGCGCCGATCTGCGCTCGCGCGTAGACTTCACCCTGAACCCCGGTGAGAGAGCCCTCGTGCCCACCGGCCTCGCCCTCGCCCTGCCTGAAGGGTACGTGGGTTTGGTGCATCCGCGCTCCGGGCTGGCCGTTAAACACGGCATCACCATTGTGAACGCCCCCGGTACGGTGGATTCCGGGTACCGCGGCGAGATTATGGTGACCCTGCTCAATACCGACCCCACTAAGCCTTTCCAGATTAAACGCGGCGACCGTATCGCCCAGCTGGTTATTCAGCGCTACGAGCAGGCGAACTTCGTGGTTGTTGCAGAACTGGATGAGACCGAACGCGGCGTCAGCGGGTTTGGATCCAGCGGACTGAAGTAGCGCACGGCACGCGCGTGCGGCGCGCTTGAACGCCGTAATAGGCACTCTACGCGTAAGATATTGAGTAGTACGTATACAGTGAGGGATAACTAAGTGTTTGGTTTCAGCAAGAAAAAACGTGCCGAAGAAGAATACGACGTCGAAGAGTATGACGAGTACGATGACTACGACGAGTATGACGAGTACGATGACTACGATGATTATGACGAGGCTGAGGACACCGAAGGTATCGACGAAGACGAGTACGATACGGAAGAGGAAGATAAGGCCGATCCCGTTCCCGCATACGTTGAGGACGAATCCCTGAAAGTCATCGTCTATGACCGTACCGAGGGCCCGCTCGATATGGACGAGGTGGAAGACACCGAAGACTACGCTAACCTTGGCTCCGTGTACATTAAGCTGCTTGATGGGATGCGCCTGCGCCTAGAGGTGGAAGAGGCAAGCGGTGTTGTGATTGCCGCGACCTGTATCCGTAAGGGCGCCACCATTCAGATTCAGGCGTTTGCGGCGCCCCGGTCGAGCGGTATCTGGGACGATATTCGTGAAGAGCTGGCCGAATCCGTGGCCTCGCAGGGCGGTACCGTCGAGATGTATGAGGGCGTGTTTGGTGTGGAGATGCTCACCCGCCTGCCCGCCGTAACCGAAGACGGCAAACGTGGTGAGCGCGTGGCCAGGTTCGTGGGCGTGGACGGCCCCCGCTGGTTCTTGCGCGGTGTGATCTCCGGTGAGGCTGTGCTCGATAACGAGGAAGCCGCCGAGGCTATTGATGAGGTGTTCCGCTCCGTGATCGTTGATCGCGGCGATGAGCCCCGCCCGCCGCGTGAGCTGCTGCCGCTGGTGGTGCCCGCGCAGGATATTGCCACCGCCGATGACGAGGACGAACCAGAAGAGCAGGACGATAAGAGCAAGCTGCGTCCGCTTCCACGCCGTGGCCCTGAGATCACTGAAATCGGCTAATGGTTCGGGTGCTTTCTGACCGCTCGGGGTCTCAGCCTCCGGTTGGGTACCCCGAGCGTTTTCGCGTGCGTTTAGCGGGCAGGATCGACCAGGTGTGGATTCCGCCGCTGGATGCCAAACCCGTGTACCGGGCTGAGCTGGTGGTCGCTAAATCACGGCTGCTGCAGCGGGTGAGCCCCCTAGCTGTCCTGGGGATTCCGCTGGTTGTTGAACCACCCGGTGAGGACATTGACGACTCCTCAAACACGCCCGCCCCAAAGGCGGTCAGCGGCCCACTGGGTGCCAAGGCGCCCACCGAGACACCGGAGTTGGCGGCGTTTGCGCGCACCCCGCCGTTTGAGCCGGGCAGCCGGGTGAGCCTCATCTGGCACGGGCAGCGCTTGGTGCCGGGGGTGCTGGCCGGTTCACTATTGCGCTGCTCTGGGATGCTCAGCCAGTACCCGGGGGACCCGCGTATCTATAACCCGCGCTATGAGATCGTGCCGCAACTACTGCTGACGGAAAGGACAAAAAATGCCCGCTACGGAACGTGAACCGGGCCCGCACAACACCTCCGCCGGGCGTGAGAGGACTGGTTCTACGGGGGAATCTGTGGGGAGCTCGTTCAGTGCGAGCATAGGCGGTAAACTGCGCCGTACCGCCAACGGTGATGTGGATGTGCTGCACGCGCTGGGAGGCTGGCGCGGGGTGGTGGAGTCGTTACTTCCGGCGACTCTGTTTCTGGTTGTTTTTGTGGTGACGAAACAGCTCACCTATGCCCTCATCGCCTCCCTGGTGACCTCCGGGGTGTTTACAGTGGCCCGTTTGGTGCAGCGTTCTAAGCTGGTTCCGGCGCTTTCGGGCGTGGTGGGTGTGGCTGTTTGTGCCTGGTCGGCCCATTCCACTGGGGACGCTAATGCTTTTTATGTTCCCGGGTTCTTCGTAAGTGGCGGGTATCTGCTTGCTTCGCTCATTTCAATTGGGCTGCGGTGGCCGTTGTTTGGGCTGCTGTTCGGGTTTATCCGGGATGAGGGTGTGCGCTGGCGTGAGAAGCCAGCACGCTTGAAGTCGTATATTCTTGCAACGTGGATTTTTGTTGCGCTGCTGGGGTTACGCTTAGTGGTGCAATTGCCGCTATACTTTGCGGGTGCGACCGAGGCGCTGGGGGTTACTCGTCTGGTGATGGGTGTTCCGCTGTACGCGCTGACTTTGTGGGTGGCGTGGCGTGTGTCTGCCCCTGAGGAAAACCGCGCCGTTCAAGACTCATAACCTTATAAAAACCGATAATAGAGAATCGTGTGCGGCCCGGCTCGTGCCGGACGATACCAGTGGTGCGGTACCGTCCGGTAGGGGATGGGTCGTATGCGGCGAGAAACCCAACCATGAGAAAAAATATTCGTTACTATGTATATGCTGTTGTGGCTTTAGCCCTTCTGGGCATGTGCTTTTTACTGCCTGGCTCGTCCGTTTTTCACCAGGGTGCGTGGCTGACGGTTATTCTTGGGCTGCTGGCGCCTGTCGTAAACCGCCTGTGGGCGTTTAAAGCTGTGCGGCGCGTATACTGGCACCCGCTTAACAGAGCGGCGCGTACAGTGCTGGTAGCAGTCTACGGGCTATTGGTGTTAGAACTATTCCGCCCCTGGGAAGCGCCGGATGGGTTCGCTACCACCGCCGTGCGGCTGGGCGCCCCGCTCGTGTATGTATTCCTCATCGCTCCCATTGTTACGTTCCTGCCGTACTACCCGGTGCGGTACTGGGTGCTGGGGCAGCTGCGAACCCCCACCGTTGCACCGCATTCCCGTGACTTCTTCGGGGTGAGCCCCCGCACCGCGGTCGCGTACCTGGATGCCCCGCTGCACAAACTCAACGCTGAGCAGGGGCGTGAGAGGGCGTACTCGTATGTGTGGTGCGCAGACCGGGCGATGCGTACCGTGCAGAACCGGCTCACAGTCGAAGCGGTACGGGAACCCATCACGGAAGAGACCACCGAACGGGTGGAGCGTCTGCAGCAGCTGGTGGAGCGCGCCTACCAGCGGTGCGACAGCATGGACAGGCACGAGCCCGGGTCACAGGCGTACCTGCAAGAGCGCGCCCAAGCAATGGCAAACTCATATGTTGTGCTCACCAGCGTAGGTTCTCCCGCATGGGGGATGGGGCAGTGGCACAACCCGCTCGTGGATGCGGCACGCGGGACGGTACTGCACCCGCACGTGCAGGCGTTACACAACAGTCTTGAGCAGGCGCAGGCGCAGGCGCGTGAAACCGTGCGGGCGTTAAACCCGGTGCTTCTGCACGCCCGCCGGGAAGGCAATAAGCAGCTGGTGGGTGCGCTTGCCGGTTTTACCCGCACCCTGGAGGCGCTGCTGACAGACGGGCTCAATAATACGGGGCATATGCTGTCGCTGTGCCCAAACACCCGCCCGGTTATTGCGCAGCCCGCGCTGAAACAAATGTATGAGCTGTACCCGCAGGCGTTGGAACGGCTGGTAGCGGCCACAAACCTGACCCGGGTGCTGAGCAAATTCCACCGCGAGTACGAGGCTTCCCTTGAGGTGGTGGCTTATGTGAAAGCGGCACTGGCTATTGTGCCGCACCTGCACGACTACGTTGAGACAACCGGCAACCGGTTTTACGCCAAATACGCGCGTCACCGCGAAGAGGCACTGAACTCTGTACTTGAGGCACGCTCCGAAACCGGGCACGATGCACTGTTTTTGGCGAACCTGCACGAGTGGGTGAACACGACAGGAATCACCGCCCCGGATAACCTCAGCCGCCGCACGGAGAACAATATCCGCCGGTTGAGTGCGCAGATCGCTGCCACCCGCACCCGCCGTGCGCTGGCAGAATCGGTAGTGTACGCCGCCGGCGGCCTCACCGAGCTGCAGAACATTGACACCGCCCGGCTTGCGCACCTTTTCAGTGTGGTCAATGACGAGCCTGCAGACGCGGACGAACCAACCGAGGTGCCTCCGCGGGTGCTCGCCGAAGCGAAAGCGCTCAGCGAGAAAATACGGTCAGCCTGCCTGAAGCAGTTCCCCGAGCTTGCCGAAGGCAACCGTGCCACGGCGGAGCCCTCAATGAGCGCCTTCTACGCGGCCGCCCTCGCCGGGTCGGCCTACGCATTCGACGGGGTGCACGCGGTACGGGAACAGCTGCTGGAAAATATGCGTGCCGACCGTGCAGAGTCGAGCGAGCTTCCCGCCGTCTGCTGGTACTGGCCGCATAACACCCGCGCGGGTGACGCCCACGGGGCAGATGTCGACTGGGACGTTAGCGGAGACTTCGGCGGCTGGGAGAACTGCGATATGGGTGGCTCCGACTTCTCAGGATGCGACAGCAGCGGCGGGGGAGATTTCGGCGGTTCAGACGGTGGAGGCGGCGGCGGGGGAGACTAAACGCCCCAGTCGAGTATTTCCGTGCCGCAGTATCGGCACCGGAGTCGCGGGCCGTACCTCTTGCCACGCTAACGGCGGGGTGCTCCCCAGAAGGATGGGGCGCATCCCGCCGTTTCTTGTCTCACCGGGGGGGGCAGTCGGCACGGTACCCGACCCGGTTATCCACTAGGCGAAAAGCGCGCGGATCTGGTCTTCACCAGCGATAGTGGTAATGAAAAACAGCTCGTCTGAGCCCTCAAGAACAACATCAGCCGACGGGGCGATCGGCGCACCATCCCGCAAGATAGCGGTGAGTACCGTATCCGTAGGCCACTGCACATGATCCACCCGGTACCCGATCACCGGGTGATCCTCCGGCACCGTGTACTCCACCAGGGTGGCCCCGCCAGCCTGTAGGGTCAGCAGGCGCACCACATCGCCCACTTCAACAGCCTCCTCCACGAGGGCAGTCATCAGACGCGGGGTGGAGACCGCCACATCCACACCCCACGACTCGTCAAAAAGCCACTCGTTGCGGGGGTTATTCACGCGCGCCACGGTGCGCGGCACCCCGTACTCGCTGCGGCACAGGAGTGAAACCATCAGGTTTGCCTTGTCGTCACCGGTGGCGGCCACCACCACTTCGCTCTCTTCGGGTACGGCCAGCTTCAGCACCGACAGCTCACAGGCATCCCCAATAAACCACTGCACCTGCGGCAAGTTGGCGCGTTTTTTCGTCTCAGGCTTTGAATCGATAATGGTGATTTCGTGGCCGCTGGCGTGCAGCTCCCGGGCGATAGAGGCGCCCACCGAGCCTGCCCCAACAATTAGTACTTTCACGTGGTGTCCCTTATCCGGCTAGTTGGTGTGCGGGTTATCGCTTTTCACGGCGGCTGGCTCGGCGGCGAAAGCCCCAGCCCATGCGTCCCGCGGGTCGTGGTGTTCACCCTCAGTATCCTTAGGCGCCTGGGAGAGGATACGGGCGATCTCGGTCGCCTCATCGGTGCGCACCATGGCGTGCACAGTATCACCCTGCTGGTAGCTCGTATCGGGCCGGGGGAGCATCCCCTCACCGAACCGGGTGATGTAGGCGATGCGCGCACCCGTAGCAGCCTCAATATCGACCAGTGCGTGCCCGGCCCACTCCTCATGAAGCGGTAATTCGGTGAGAATCAGACGCCCAGATGCCTCCCGGTAGTCGCCCCGGATCGCCTGCTCGGGCAGGATACGGCGCAGCACCTGGTCGGTTGACCAGCGCACCGCCGCAACAGTGGGGATGCCCATGCGCTGAAAGAACTCCGCCCG
Source organism: Rothia sp. HSID18069 (assembly GCF_003989155.1). Taxonomy (NCBI): domain Bacteria; kingdom Bacillati; phylum Actinomycetota; class Actinomycetes; order Micrococcales; family Micrococcaceae; genus Rothia; species Rothia sp. HSID18069. The sequence continues at coordinate 539,915 of NZ_RBMG01000001.1, forward strand.
GTTCGGGTCGTACACGCGGGCAACCACGTTCTTCACCTTGAACGTCTCACGCGCCACACGGGCGGCAATCACATTGGAATTATCCCCCGAGGATACGGCGGCAAAGGCGTAGGCGCCCTCTATCCCGGCGCGCTCCAGAGTCTCTTTATCAAAACCCACGCCGGTGACGAGCTTACCGCCAAAGTTCTTCCGCAGCGGCTGGAATGCGCGGATATCCTGGTCAATCACGGCCACGGTGTGCCCGGACGCTTCGAGGGTTCGGGCGAGCATGACGCCAACTCGCCCGGCGCCCATAATCACAAAGTGCGGCATAGTTCTCCTAGGGTTGAGCCGGTTACTGTGCGCGGCGGGGAATGATATGACCCCCTCAAACCGTCAGGCTCGCTCATAGTTAAGAGTGTACAGCTCCCCGTGGGGGCGGCGCCTGACCCCCGCCCCGTGACAGGGCCACGGCCGGGAAAACAAGGGGCACCGCATAAATTGAGCTTTAGAGGCGGGCGGGATAGCCTTAAACCGTGAACAATCGTTGGGGTAGGATGCGTCGCGCGCTCACCGGTGAGCCGGTGGATTCTCGGCAGTTGGCGGCCACGTCGCTACCGAAGCGCTACGCCCTGCCCTTGCTGGGTTCTGACGGGATTTCGTCGGTGGCCTACGCCGCCGATGAGGTGATTCTTATCCTTGCCGTGGCCGGGGCCGGTGCGCTCACCTACTCGCCGTGGGTGGGGTTCGCCATCGCCGTGGTGGGGCTCGTGATCGTGGGAACCTACCGGTACAACATCCGGCAGGTCGCAGCTGAGGGCGATTTCGCCCTGGTACGCCGCAAACTGGGCCGCCGCCCGGCCGTGGTGCTGGGCGCCTCCGTGCTGCTGGACTACGTGCTCACGGTAGCGGTGTCAATGTCTTCGGCGGCAACGTTTATTACCGCGCTTTTCCCGCAGCTGCAGGGCTTCCGGGCTGGTATTGCGGTCACCCTGATTGTGGTTCTGAGCGTGGTGTGCCTGCGCGGGGTGCAGCTGATGGGCCGGTTAGCCCACTGGCCGCTCTACATTTTTCTGGCCCTTTTAGGGATCACCCTGGTGTACGGGCTGCTGCAGGCATTCACCGGAACCTTAGCGCGCGCCGAATCCGCCGGGTACACGCTCACCCCCGAAACCCCGCACGCGAGCCTTGACGGGGTGTTCCTGGTGCTGCTGCTCTCCCGGTCCTTCTCAGCCGGGGCGGTGGCACTTTCGGGGGTTTCAACTATCTCCAACTCGGTGCGGTTCTTCAAAGCACCCAAGCAACGCAACGCGGCACTGACACTCATGCTGATGATCGTCATCACCGGGGTTCTGCTGGTGAGTATCCTCTATTTGGCGCGGCAGAGCGGAGTGCAGCTGGTGCAAAACCCCAACCGGTACTTGAGCACAGACCCGAGCAGCCCCAACCAGCCAATACACCAGAAACCGGCCCTGTACCAGGTGGCGTTCGCCGTATACGGGAACGACCTCATCCCCACACTGCTGGCCTTAGCAACAGTGTCCGTGCTGGTGATCGCCTCACTGACTGCGTTTATCGGGTTCCCCATTGGGGCCTCAGCAATCGCCGACCGGCACTATCTGCCGCACCGGCTTCGGAGCGTGGACTCCACCGGGCTGTACAGTAACGGCGTGATCCTGCTCGGGGTGATCTCGGTACTTTTCACGGTGCTGTTCGCAGCTGACGTGTTCGCCCTCATCCAGCTGTACGTGGTGGGCATGTGCACCTCAATGCTGCTCACCCAGGTGGCGGTGGTGCGGTTCCGTCTGCGTAAACTACGCATTACCCTAAAACCGTCGGCGCGGCGCAAACTCGCCCGCGACATCACTGTCAGCGCAGTCGGGGTGGTGGTCACCGCCCTGGTGCTGGTAACCGTGGTGGGCACCAAATTCTTGGCGGGGGCCTGGCTGTCGCTCACATTCATTCTGCTTCTGTCCGAGGTGATGCTCATGACCCGCAGGCACTACGCCCGCGTGGATAAACTAACCGAAATACCGCTGGATCAGGAGGCGGCCGCCGACGCCGCAGCCCTACCCTCACGCGTGCACGCCGTGGTCTACATTGAGCGGGTACGCCAGCCCGCGCTCAGGGCGTTAGCCTACGCTCGGGCCGCGCGCCCCTCCACCATAGAGGCGCTGACCGTCAATAACGACCGTCAGCTGCTGGCTACCGTGAAAGAACGCTGGGATATGCTGCACATCCCGGTGCAGCTATCGGTGATCGACTCACCGTACCGGGACACGGTGTCCTCGGTGCTGGACTATGTGCGGCGGAAACGCAAAAAATCCCCGCGCGACGTGGTGGTGGTGTACCTGCCCGAGTTCGTGGTGGCGCACTGGTGGCAAGAGATACTGCACCGCCGCACCGTGCGCAGGCTCAAAAAAGCGCTGCTGCACGAACCGGGAGTGGCAACCGCCACCGTACCGTGGGCTCTCCACGCCGCCGAGACCCAGCCAGGGGAAACGGTCGCACCCACACAGCCTCCCAGCAGCGAAGAACCACCCACCCACCGGGTGCACCGGCCCGCCCTGTACCGGGGAAAAACAGGCGCTACCTAGGCGTGGGATTGGCGATAAAAATATTGAATTTTTACCCCGTCTGTGGGAGGGTTGAACGGTTAGTGCCCCGCGCCGGGTGTAAAATACTTCACAATTACTACAGTATGTTAGGAGACGATGCGTGCGTCAGCTCGACAGCACCTCGACGCGTGTGCCCACAAACACCGCACCTAGCCGCGGCACCGAGCCGGTAAGCGGTTATGCCATCGGAGACTTGGTGCGCCTCACCTGTGAATCACCCGCACACGGCGGCGCCTTTGTGGCCCGCAGCGAAAAAGGCGTAGTGTTCGTGCGGCACGCCCTCACGGGAGAGACCGTGCAGGCCCGCATCACCGACATCGGCCCTAAAAACCGCTACTATTTCGCGGACGCCGTGGCAATAGACACCCCATCACCAGCGCGACGAGAACACCCCTGGGTGCAGGGCAACTCCCTGCTCACCGATGAAGAACGGGCCGCCGCAACCGGTGTGAAAGAGCTGCTGGGCGGCATGGAATACGGCCATATTGACCCCGCCACACAGCGCGCATACAAAACAGATACGCTACGCACCCAGCTGATCCGCCTGGGCGGCATATCGCCCGACTCGCCTCTCATTACCAGTCTGACCGTCGAACCAATGCCTACCAAAGACCTCACCGAAGGGGACCTGTCGTGGCGCTCGCGGGTGCGGTACACCGTGGTGAAAACCCCCTCCGGCTGGCGTATCGGCATGTACCCGCACCAGAGTTCACGGGCCGTACCCGTGATCGACTTCCCGTTAGCGGCGCGCGAGCTGCGGCAGCTGAACCTGCACGAACTAGATTTACACGGTATCCGGCAGGTGGATGCGGCGCTTTCTTCGCGGGGCCGTATCCTCATTCAGCTCACCGTAGACCCGCGTTTTACGGCCAGCGAGGTGTCCCAGCCCATTTACCGGCAGGCTGAGAAGCTGTGGGGGGACTTGGCAAAACGCAAAATTTCGTTATTTTTCACCCCCGAAAACCGGTCAAACGCTAAACCGGAGTACGGGGTGCGCCCCAGCCTGCGCAGCCCCTACCGCAGGGTACGCCAGGGGGATGTGCTTCTGGGCGGCGGCCTGAAATCCGTGACCGAGGACGTTACTTTCGGTGCCCGTAGGTTCAGCTACCAGGTCTCTGCTGGCGGGTTCTGGCAGGTGCACCGCTGCGCCCCGTCAGCCCTGGTGGGAACCATGCTGACTATGCTGCGGCCGGCTGAAGGCGAATGCACCCTTGATTTGTACGCTGGCGCGGGCCTGTTTACTGCCGCTCTTGCCGATGCGGTGGGTGAGCGCGGCACCGTGGTCAGTGTTGAGGGCTCACCGGTGACGCACCGGGATGCGCGCGCCAATTTCGCCCCCGACGGCGCGGCCCGCAGCGAATCGGCCAAAGACACCCGTATCGAGGTGATCCACGGGGATGTGGCGCGCACCCTCCTGGATCTGAAAACGGCCCTTGAACTGGACGAGCTGCCCCATATTGACGCCGTGGTACTTGACCCTTCCCGTGAAGGTGCGGGCAAGAAAACTTTGGAGCGGCTGAATAAGCTGTCGCCGGGGCGTATCCTCTACGTGGCGTGCGACCCTGCGGCGCTGGGGCGGGACACCGCGATCCTGCGTGAACTCGGCTGGGATTTGGTGCAGGTACGCGGCTACGACATGTACCCCAACACCCACCACGTGGAGGCGGCAGCCCTGTTCTATCGGGCCCCGGCACGTATTAAACCGCGCCGCATCCGCTAATGCGGGATTCGGTAACCGGTGGGGTGCACCGGGCGCGTAGAGTCGAGGTTTGAGGTCCGCACCGGGTAGAATCGAAGAGACCGGTACCCGAGTTTTTCGCCTAAGGAAGCCGGAAACGTACCGGATGGAGAGAACTGCAACAGTCGCAGTAGTCAAAAGGAGTGTGTATGCCCGAAAAGACTGTACCGGGTGAGAACGCCAAGCCCGAGATGCTACACGGCATTCACGACCCCAAAGATCTGCGACCCCTCACCTATGAGCAGCTACGTGAGCTGGCGGGGGAGATCCGGGAATTCCTGGTGAACCATGTGGCGGTCACCGGCGGCCACTTGGGGCCGAACCTGGGCGTGGTTGAGCTGACCTTAGGCATTCACCGCGTGTTTGATTCGCCGCACGATAATATCCTGTTCGACACCGGGCACCAGTCGTATGTGCATAAGCTGGTGACCGGGCGGCATAACTTTGAGAGCCTGCGGCAGAAAGGCGGGCTTTCAGGGTACCCCGACCGCAGCGAGTCGGTGCATGACATTATCGAGTCGTCGCACGCCTCTTCATCCATCTCGTGGGCTGACGGTATTTCGCGTGCGCATAAGCTGAACGGGCAGAATGACCGGTACACGGTGGTGCTTATTGGTGACGGCGCACTCACCGGCGGCATGGCCTGGGAGGCTGTGAATAATATCGCCGCCGACCGCACCCGCAAAGTTGTGATTGTGGTGAACGATAATGGCCGCTCCTACGCCCCAACTATTGGCGGGTTCGCCAACCAGCTTTCAGCACTGAAATATAACGTGCAGCAGCAGGTGGATAAGATGCGCCTGGACCGCCGGTACGACAGGGCGCTGAACGCTATGCGTGAGAAGCTGCAGCGCGGCGGCTCATTCGGGCAGATGATTTACCGGGGCCTGCACGGCATGAAGGCCGGTATTAAAGATGTGGTGGTCCCCGGCGGCATCTTCGAAGATCTGGGCATGAAATATGTGGGCCCTATCGACGGGCACGACCAGGAAGCGGTTGAGACCGCCCTGAGCGCTGCCAAGAACTACGGTGGGCCCGTGATCGTGCACGCCATCACCGAGAAAGGGCACGGCTACGCCCCGGCGCGCGCAAACGAAGACGACCAGTTCCATGCCGTGGGCCCCATTGACCCGCTCACCGGCAAAGAAGTCTCAAAGAGCACCAAAGAGTCGTGGACTAGTGTCTTCGGGCGCGAAATTAAACAGATCGCCGATGAGCGTGAAGACATTGTGGGTATTACCGGGGCGATGCTCATCCCCGTGGGGTTGCGTGAGTTCGCCCAGGCGCACCCCGAGCGCGTGGTCGATGTGGGTATTGCCGAGCAGCACGCGGTGGCCATGAGCGCCGGGCTCGCCTACGGGGGGATGCACCCGGTGGTGGCGCTTTACGCGACGTTCCTGAACCGTGGCTTCGACCAGCTGCTCATGGACGTTGCCCTGCACAAGGCCGGGGTGACTCTGGTGCTTGACCGCTCGGGTATTACCGGCCCGGACGGGGCAAGCCACCACGGCATGTGGGACCTGGCGCTCCTGCAGTTCATCCCCGGGCTGTACATGGCGGCACCGCGTGACGCCGCGACCCTGCGCGAGGCCCTGCGTGAGGCGGTCGCTATTGACGACGCCCCCACCGTAATCCGCTACCCCAAAGGCTCCGTGGGGGAGGACATCCCCGCCCTGGAACGCCGCGAAGACGGCGTGGACGTGCTGGTGCGCACCGGTACGGCACACCCACAGACCGGTCAGCGTGACGTGCTGTTCGTGGCAGTGGGCGCCATGGTGCGCGTGGCCCTTGAAGTATCCCAGATTCTTGAGACGCACCGGGTGCATTCTACCGTGGTGGATCCGCGCTGGGTGATGCCCGTACCGGCCTCCGTGGTGGAGCTGACCCGAGACCACCGCATCGTGGTCACCATTGAGGACGGGGTACGTTCCGGCGGGGTAGGTGCCCGCATCCGCCAAGAAATGCGCGCCGCTGGGGTGGATACGGCCCTGAGCGAGCTGGGGCTGCCGGCAGAGTTCATCCCGCACGCCTCCCGCGAAGAAATCCTTGAGGAGACCGGCCTGAGCGCCGAAACCATCGCAGCCGATGTGCTCGCCCAACTGGCTGGTGATAAGGTGCCGTTCGCTCGTGAAGAAGGCCAGAAGCCGCGGCACACCCACTAACGGCAGAAGCAGTTGAAACAGGGTGTAAGCACGCTGCGTCTTTCAGGGCTGTGCTTGGTTGCTGCGGAGTCATCCAGAGCATAGTTACAGCGGAATGACGGCGCAGCATAGGTCTTGAAACTGTACCCAGCTGGGCTCATCCCACCCAGATACGCCCGTTTTTTACCTCTACCTTGTATGATTCCAGCGGTTTTTCGGCGGGGCCGCCTTGGGCTGCCCCGTCGGAGAGGGAAAACTGTGAATTGTGGCAGGGGCACACGATTTTCGCCCCGCCCTGCACGTTCACCTGGCAGCCTTGGTGTGTGCACGTTGAGCTGAATGCTTTAAATGTGCCTTCTTGCGGCTGGGACACAATAGCTGTGACTTTACCGGCGGTTAGTTTCGCTGCTTTACCGGCGGGCACATCGGCGGCGGCCCCCATATCTGTGGGCTCGCTCGGGCCTTGTCCGCCCGCACTGCTATTGTTGTTTCCTGAGCCCCGGGAGGAGCCTCCTTCGCCGCATGCGCTTAGTGCCACTGCACCGGTGCCTCCGGCTACCCCCGCAATAAGTGCGTTCCGGCGGGAGATGGTGCCTTCGTTCAGGGCGGTTCCGGCGGTCTGCTGGGTGGTGCGCGAGCAGCCGCACGATTCTGTGGTGTCGCTCATGGTCACGTTATTTCCTTCGAGTGTGTATGCGCGGGCGCGGGTCAATAGGTTAATCGCCCTTAGCACCACCATATCCCCAAAACGGGTGCGCCCCATAATTTGGGTTCCACAGCGGTTACTTCTCCAGGTGTGCCACGAAAATCTGGTGCATTTGGGGTGCTAAGAGCTGCACCTGCCATTGGCGTGCGCCGCACTCGTAGAGCGCAGCAGCCAGCGCATCCTGAGAGTACGGCTCAGGGGGTTCCCAACATAGGCGCCGCGCGTACTCTGTGTTAATAATGTTCTGCGCCGGGATATCCAGCCGCTCCGACAGTGCGTTAATGACCTCACGCACCTCAGTGAATATTGCTAAAGATTCGGGGCGTTTCGTCTCCCACGCTTTTAATGGGGGAGGGGCGCTTGAGGGGGTGGAGTAGGGCACCGGGTCGTGATCGCGGGCAGCATCGGTGATGGCACGCACCCACCGCGGGGCTTCTCGTTTCAGCAGGCGCGTCTGAAACCCCGGGATTTCCAGGATGCCCGGCACCGTGTGCGGCATGGTTTTTGCTGCCGCCACTAGCGCCGCATCACTCAGCAGCCGTTTGGAATCAATGTCTTTTTTCTGCGCCAGCTTATCCCGCTCGAACCACAGGTTCCGCAGCGCCGTGAGCTGCCGCACCGAACGCAGCTCGTTGCGGCCCTTCGTCTTGCGCCACCTCTCGGCACGGTACTGCTGCTCATCAAACGCGGGCATGAGGCACAGGTGCGCAAACTCTTCCCGGGCAATACCGAGCTTACCCTGCGAATCTAAGAGTTCCTCCACGGCGTCCCGCAGATCAATGAGCACATCCACATCCAGGCTGGCGTAGTTCAGCCAGTTTTTCGGTAGGGGCCGGGTAGACCAGTCTTCCTTTGAATGTTTTTTCGCCAGCCGGTACCCCAGCAGCTCCTCGACTACGGCACCTAGGTTCACGCGCTCCATACCCGCAAGGCGCGCACCCAGCTCAGTATCGAACAGGTGTTTAGGGCGCATCCCCAGCATATCTAGGCTGGGGAAATCCTGGATCGCGGCGTGAATCACCCATTCCGCATCGGTGAGCGCATCGTTAATGATGCGTAAATCCTTGAATGCCTCCGGGTCAATGAGGTAGATCTTATTGTCGCGTTTGAGCTGCACCAAAAATGCGCGTCTGCCATAGCGGATGCCTTGTGCACGTTCCGTATCAACTGCGACTGGCCCCGATGCGCCCGCCAACTCATCAGCTGCTCGGTGTAATGCCCTTTCGGTGTCAATAATGGGCGGAATAGGCACGGAAGGAGAGTCAAGGGGAACCACCTCAGGCACCACGAACCCCCGTAGCTCCCCGAGCGTATCGTCTGAGACGGGGGAGTGAGACGGCTCTGTAGAACTGGGGCTCATGTGATGCGGCATCCTTTGCTGGGGTGTGCGGTATGCCCACAAGGGGTGGCGGCCGCACCGAAACGGGCGTTCACTTTATTCTACCCACCGGGTGCTGCCCCTGACGGCAGCGGTGAGTGTGTTGTACTGCATAACCTATGGGGTGGTGCCGGCGGCGGGTTCAAGGCTCAGGCACACCGAGTTAATGCAGTACCGCAGGTCGGTGGGGGTGCCGTACCCTTCACCTTCAAACACGTGGCCCAGATGTGAATCGCAGGCGGCACAACGCACCTCTACCCGGCGCATCCCGAACGTAGTATCTTCCAGATACCGCACACGTTCTTCTGCAAGCGGGGCGAAGAAAGAGGGCCAGCCGCAGTGCGACTCAAACTTCTCAGCAGAGCGGAAAAGCTCGGTGCCGCAGGCTCGGCACGAATAGACACCCTCGGTTTTCGTGTCCCAGTATTCGCCGGTGAAGGCTCGTTCGGTGCCGCCTTCACGCAGCACCGCATACTCCTCGGGGGTGAGGATTTCACGCCAGTTTTTCTCAATCTTCCCGGTGCCCGGTAGTGAGTTTCCCACTGCTGCTCCTTCAAATCTTCTCGTATGAGCTGTCGTCGTTATAACAGTTCCAGCTCAGGTTTTGTTCCCGGGCGGTACAGGTTCGTGACCCATTCGGTGACGGGCAGGGCCAGACCGTTCACCTGTGCCTCATAGCTGCTGCGCTGGTGCATCCCTAAACGTTGGGCCACTGCCGCTGATGCCCGGTTGCGGGTGTGAATAACGGCATATACTTGCTGATGCCCAGCATCGGCAAGCTCGCCCATCACCTGTTGGGCGGCGCGGGTGGCGATGCCCTCACCCCAGAAGGCGCACCCAAGCCGCCAGGCCAGCTCAATCTGCCCGGTCGGGCCCCAATCGTTCACCCACCGGTGCGCCCCGGTGAAACCAGCCACCTCACCATCAGCCAGCACCGTGTAGAGGCAGAACCCTTCCCGCTCATAGTCGGCGCGAGCCCGTACCACCATATCCTCATAGTGGGCGAGTGAATCTGCGGGCCGCCCCATATACTCCATGACGCGCGTATCCCTGAACAGCGCATACCATTCGGTGGCGTCCTCCGCCGTGGGGACCCGCAGCTCAAGACACGGCGGCTCAGGCGCGAAGAGGCGCATAGTTGCCGCCGGTGAGTTTGAGCAGGTCGGCGGGGGAGAGCTCAATATCAAGCCCGCGTTTACCGCCAGAGACCATAATGGTCCGATACTGTTCGGCGCTGGCATCCAGGAGTGTGGGGGAAGGAGTTTTCTGCCCTAACGGCGAAATACCGCCCACCACATACCCGGTGCGGCGCTCGGCAATCTTCGGGTCGCACATGGAGGCGCTCTTCCAGCCAAGGGCGTGCGCCGCCGCTTTCAGATTCAGCTGCCCGCTCACCGGAACCACTGCTACCGCGAAATCTTTGTCGTGCACAATCAGAAGCGTTTTAAACACCTGCTCGGGGTCAGCACCAAGTTTCTGGGCGGCCTCCAACCCAAAGGAAGTTTCTCCCTCCGCATGCTCGTACTCGCGGATCTCAAAAGGAGTTTCAGTTTCCTTCAAGAGCGCGACCGCAGCGGTGGATGCGCCTTTCTTGCCGCCTTTATTCTTCTTAGCCATAGGGACTATTCTACGAAAACGAGAGGGCCGACCTCTAAGGCACGTATTACCTCCACCTGTATAGGGCTGGGGTGTCTGCACGCGTTCTCCTACACAACATTTTCCAGCATGGCGGGTTTCTGACTAGGGGAATGAGCCGATTCATCTTCAATCGATATACCAAAGTCGGTGACCCTACTCAGGTCATGCTCTGTCATGGTTGTGACCCCGGCACCACGGCCAGCGGAATTGAGGGTTCCCGACCCCACAATAGTGCCTTGAGCATCGTAGAGCCAGAGTTTATAGACCTTCCCTTCAGGCAGTGCAGGCAGATTTGTTGTTGAAACACCCGCCATATTGTGGGATGGGGAGTACATGACCGATACCGGCATGCCGTTGACTTTCCCCTGAGCCATTGAAAGGTCAGGCGCCGTACTGATTTGCTCGACGATCGACTGGTCACCGGGGTGCGCAGCTGCCGAAGAAGACGCCCTCGCGGCTTGAAGCTCCTGAGAGGTACGCTCCAATTGCTGATGCTGTGCGAAGCCCCACGCACCCAGGCTAGCGGCAATAATAATACTCGCCGCAGCTGTCAGGCGAGACGGTGAGAGTGCCCCTTGAGCCCCGAACCACCGCCGTTTAGCCCGCGCATAGGCGGAATCCTCTGAGCCTGCGGTAGTTTCAGTGTCGTCCGCAGGATCTGAGGCAGAGGAACTTTGGTTTTCGGCAGAATCGTTCGTATGCTCGGTAAGCTCATCATCTGTGCCTAGCTCGTGGGCTGGCTGGATTTGCTCGGTATGCGCAACCTGCGCCATCACACGGGCTTTAAGCTCAACGGACGGCTCAAGCGGGGTGAGCGAAGTGCCGAAAACCTCGGAGAGAGCCGCAGCATCAGCCTCAGCGTCTTCGCGTTCCTGTTTGGAAGCCCACGATTCAAATGCTGCGTGTTGCGTTGGCGAAAGCGTGTGGAGAGCATAGTCGAGTTTATCGGGAAAATCTTCGGGATAGTCTTTAGCGTTCACGGGTGCCCTCCAATCGTTCACGTAGTTTCTGCATGCCGGCGCGCATACGGGTTTTGACAGTTCCTAGAGGAATACCCGTTTCATCGGAGATCTCACGCTGCGATTTACCGCCGAAATATGCCATGGTGAGCAGCTGAGCTTGTTCACGTGGAATACCCGATAGGGCATGATGAACCTCCTCGGTATCCATAAAAGCAGCTAGTGCGTCATCAACGTGATGATACGATTCCCGATACTCCTCAAGGCCGCGTGTGAAATCACGTTCTGCGGAGGCCGCAACGGAGCGTACCCGGTCAACCGCACGGCGGTGAGCAATAGTTGCAGCCCACGACAATACAGCACCGCGTTCTGCACGGTATAAAGGCGCTTTTTGCCATATTTCGAGAAAAACTTCTTGGGTGACTTCTTCCGCATGTGTTCGGTTATGAAGAATGCGGTTAATAAGCGCGTACAGACGCGGCACAAGTGCATCGTATAGAGCTTCAAAACAATGCTCGTTCCCTGCGGCAGCGCACTCCATCAATGCAGCTAAGCGCTGATATTCCTGAGGGATTTGGGCGGTTTTCTGAGCTTCTTGATACGCCGAAGTCACCCGACGATCCAAAAAAGTCATAACCATATCATATCACCCTCAATAGTGACATTTGATTATTCTATCTATAGAAAATAAAGCTTAGGTATGTTTTACACCCCAGAAAATATTCCAGGGTGTAAAGCAGCATACCGGCAAAATACTATTTCGACATGGCCGAGGCCGAAGGAGACATCATGGCGTCTTTGCTCTCCATCTTGCCTCCTTTATCGCCATCCATCTTATGATCATCATGTTTCTTCTCGTCATGATCTCCCTGCATTTTATCGCCGCCCATCTTGCCGTGGTCGCCATCCATCTTGTCCCCAGACATGGCGGACTGGCTCGGCATAGCTGAGGGAGACATCATAGCGTCTGAACTCATCATGGCAGAAGAAGAGGGAGCGGACGACGCAGAAGAACTCGACGATGCGCTCGGCGATGAGTTCTGATTGGAGGCGTTAGAAGAACATGCAGAAACACCAGCAACTAGAGCCACAGAAGCAGCAGCGAAAGACACAGTGCGAAGAATAACGGACATACATAACTCCAAATCTTATACCGGCACGGGCAGCCCACAGGCGCACCCATGCCATTGCGAAATATTCAGAATCCTGAACCGGACTCACAAAGTATTCGGAGCATGCAGCCCGTTCGGATTGCAAAACCTCAAAAATTTTTTAAACGATGCGTTTGCGGCCATTCGTGAACAACCTCAGAGAAATTTCATGGGCTGTAGTATTGCGCAGTAAGAGAGCACATGAAAACGCCGCCAAGTGTGCAGGGGCCGCCATAAAAATAATTCCAACCAAACCGAAACCGCAGTCTGTTCCGAATATAACCATGACAACACGCGGGGCAGCATCGCCCCGTATGAGCAATCCAAGAGGAAAATAACTATGCTGTTATCACTCATCATCCTTGGCATACTCGGTGGTCTTATTACCGGAATCTCACCCTGCATCCTGCCTATCCTGCCCGTCATTCTTGTCACCGGCGGTGCCGATTCGGCGCGCACCGCATCCGTTGACAATGGGCAAACAGACACGGTAAAAGACTCCGCGAACAATGTGCAAGCCCTGTTCTCACGCAGAAGCGCGGCCCTGACAAACACAACTTCAGCACCCACACAGCGCACCGCATCACGCTGGCGCCCCTACCAGGTTGTGGGCGGGCTTGTTCTGAGCTTCAGCCTCTTTACCCTGCTCGGTTCGGTTATTCTTGCTGCCCTGCACCTGCCGCAGGACACGCTGAGGATTCTAGGAATAACCTTCCTCATTATTGTTGGGTTGAGTATGTTTATACCCCCGCTGGAGCGCCTGCTCGAAAAACCCTTCGCGAAATTCTCACAACTCGGAGCGAAACGCAGCACCACACGCGGCGGTTTCCTCATGGGGCTTGCTCTCGGCCTCGTCTATGTGCCCTGCGCGGGCCCGGTTCTTGCAGCTATTACCCTTGCCGGCGCAACCGGAAATATTGGCGTCGAAACCGTAGCACTCACCCTATCTTTTGCTCTTGGAACAGCCATCCCGCTGCTGATCTTTGCTCTTGCGGGGCGGAGTATCGCCGAACGGGTTAAGACGTTCCGCACCCACCAGCGCGGAGTACGCACCGCCTCGGGCATACTTTTAATCGCCCTGTCGATCGGGCTGATATTTAACGTTCCCGCTCAGCTGCAGCGCGCAATCCCGAACTATACGGAAGGGATCGAGCAGGCCATTAGTCAAGGTACGCAGAACAATATTATTTCCTCCTCCGCCGGTGGGGCGATCAGCACATGCCGACCCGACGAAGAAAAATTGCAGGACTGTGGCTCTGCCCCGGAAATAGCGGGCGGCACGGGTAACTTTAACACCAAGAACCAGCCAACTCTCGCCAATCTGCGCGGAAAAGTCACACTCGTTGATTTCTGGGCCTACTCGTGCATTAACTGCCAGAGGACAGCACCGCACCTGAACGAACTCTACGCCAAATACCGCGATTATGGCCTGGAAATAGTGGGAGTACACACACCGGAATATGCGTTCGAGCACGAAGGTAAGAACGTCCAGGCGGGCATTGAGAACCTAGGTATTAAATACCCGGTAGTTCAAGACAACGACTATGCCATTTGGCGTGCTTACAGCAACCGCTACTGGCCCGCGCACTACCTCATCGATAGCGAAGGCAAACTTCGTGCTGTTCACTATGGTGAAGGCGGGCACAAAGTGACTGAGGCGCAGGTGCGCGAACTTCTCAAAGCCGCAAACCCACAAGCGCAGCTTCCAGACCCCATTCACAAGGACGATGCACAAGAACAAACACAGAACACGCACGATGCCCGAACCCCAGAAACATACCTGGGGGCTAAACGTGCAATGTACTTCGCAGGACATGGAAACTACTCCAGCGGAACCCAAACCTTCAAACCGACAGACCGTCTAGACATTGATCACTTCGACCTCAACGGTACGTGGGCCATAACCCCCGAACGTATTGAGCCTCAAGGAAACGACGGCACTTTGCGGATTAACTATCGTGCCCACGGAGTACAGGTTGTTGCCGGTGGCAGCGGCACCATTGAAGTGCGGCGCAACGGCACAACGGAAAAGATCCACGTTGACGGCGCTCCCAACGCCCACCACATTGTGCGCGGCGATGAGCAAAGCAGCGGGATTATTGAACTCAAAGTCTCGCCCGGAGTGCAACTGTACTCGCTCACCTTCTCATAAATCTACACCCCGAAACCTTAGGCAGGCTCACCCCTAAAACTAAACCCGGGACTGTGTTTTCAAGGTTTTAGATCGCACATGACTAAAACCACGTACAACGCATAGTCCCGGGTTTTACCGCGGTTTTCCCGCCGCTGCACCCAGAGGGGAAAGAGCTCTGAGCACCAGGCGGCAGTAGGCCCCGCGCATCCGTACTAAACTTAAGACAAGTAACATAGATGTCACTCAGAAAGTTATATCGTGCCCGTCACCTACGAACACCTTACCGACCGTACCCCCCACGTCTCTGCCGACGAGCTACTCGCGGGTTTCCGCCCCTCCGAACGGTTCGGTGAAGTGTCATTCGACAGCTACATTCCTGACCCCAACCAGCCCTCCCAAGCCGAAGCAGTACAAAAACTCAAAACCTTCGGCGACAAAATCAATAAAGGGGGAGGAACCGGCGGGTTCTTCGGCAAACTCTTCGGAGGTAAGAAAAAAGATACCACCAAAGCCGGACTCTATCTCGACGGCGGGTTCGGTGTTGGTAAAACCCACCTTCTAGCTTCCCTGTGGCACTACGTTGACGGCCCCAAAGCCTTCGGCACCTTCGTCGAATACACCAACCTGGTTGGTGCCCTCACCTTCCGCAAAACCGTGGAGGCACTCAGCAGCTACAAGCTGGTGTGCATTGACGAATTTGAGCTTGACGACCCCGGTGACACCGTGCTCATGTCCCGCCTGATGCGCGAACTCGCCGATGCGGGCGTTAAACTCGTCGCAACCTCCAACACCCTCCCCGGTGCCCTCGGTGAAGGGCGCTTCGCCGCCGAAGACTTCAAACGCGAAATCCAGGTGCTCTCACAGCAGTTTGAGGTACACCGTGTGGACGGTGAAGACTTCCGCCACCGTGGTCTCCCCGCCGCCCCCGAGCCCGTCATCGATGCGGAACTTGACGCGAAAACGGAGGAAGTCTTCGGCAGCAAACCCGTTGCCGTTGATAACTTCACCGACCTCGTAGCGCACCTGGCGAAAGTGCACCCCTCCCGCTACCGCCAGCTCATTGATGGTTTAGAGGGCATAGCCTGGCGCAACGTGCAGCCCATTACTGAACAAGCGGTGGCCTTACGTTTCGTGGTGCTCGCCGACCGCCTCTACGACAAAGACCTGCCGATCGTCTCATCCGGTGTGCCCTTCGACCAGGTGTTCACCCCCGAAATGCTCGCTGGCGGGTACCAGAAGAAATACTTCCGCGCCGTCTCCCGTCTGACGGCGCTCGCCCGTGAAGGTCTGCTTGGCGAAACCGAACAATAAGCCCGTGCCCGCCCTCCCTGATACGCCCCTCAGCGTCCGCCCGCAATAGGGCGGGTACCTGAGGGGTATTTTCGGGTGTTTCCAGCACATAAACCGGTGAAATGTGAGCGGGTACACTCCCAAAATTCTTGATGTATTCGGTGTTACATCCGCCCGAAAAACTAGTTCTAGCCCGCAAAATCAAGGAACGCGCGGATAACAGCCAATGATTTGGCAAGAACCCAAAAACCGCGTATAGTTTTTATCTGTCAGAACGACCGGGGGTCAAACCTCGTGCGAAAACCTCAAAAGGTAGCTGATACGCGGTTGTAGCTCAGTTGGTAGAGCACCACCTTGCCAAGGTGGATGTCGCGAGTTCAAGTCTCGTCAACCGCTCGTAGGACTCCTAGAGTTCGGAACCCCATCTCTCACAGAGAGATATACGGTGAGGTGGTCGAGTGGTTAGGCAGCGGCCTGCAAAGCCGTGTACGCGGGTTCGAATCCCGTCCTCACCTCGCACAACATCATAATGTTGAGCGCGATTGGCGCAGCGGTAGCGCGCTTCCCTGACACGGAAGAGGTCACTGGTTCGAACCCAGTATCGCGCACAAATGTTTAGGAATCCTCGGATGGTAAGTCCGGGGATTTTTTGTGTACCCGGGGGGGCGAACCAGTGACCTCCTCGGGCTGACGCCCTCGCTGCGAGAAAGAAAGGGTGCACATGGTGCGCTCACAAAGCCCGCTCACTACACCCTACAATAACCTGTGGCGATGTGGACAGAAGCTCATATCATACGGACCACGTATTCACCATTATTGCCCACGGCAGCAACGTACCGCCATAGGGGTACGAGGCCAGAGCATAGTGACAGTATGTCATTAAAGTTTTTAAAATGCTACAGAATTATAAAAATAGATATCTGTCGAGGATCCCCGCCCAGCAGGTTGCTAGAACCCAGGAAAATCTTAGGAGTCCGGGAACACTGAATGAGAATAAAAACAGGGGAGTGAAAAAATATAACAATATGCAGACAGGATGTCTGTAAAATATCGTTCTGAGCCACCCTGATCTCTTGCTTTTTGCCCCTGAAAAGGTAATTATTGACTCTGTATCATCTTAGGGTTATCTATCCTAAGTCAGAACCGGCGGGCTTTCACCCCGTCGCACATACAAAGGAATATACATGGCTCCTCTCTTTAACCTAACGCAGGGAAAGACTCTCAAGGGAATCACCATTGGCGCACTGTCGCTCTCTATGATCGGCGCATCCTTTACGATGCCCGCCTCATTCGCAGCCGAGAACTCGGCGCAGAAAGTCGATACTGAAAAGACTCTGGCAAAGCAGATTCAGGGTATCGCAGGTCAGTACCAGATCGCTCACTCCAAGAACAACAACAAAGTCTTCGTAGCAGGCTCAGACCGTACCATGGGTGCCTCAACCCTGGCCCGTCTTGACGCAACCAGCATGAAAGTTGAGGCAGTAGCAGGGCTGCCCGTTACCCGTAGCGGCACCGGTTACGAGGCAGGTTACAGCTCTCTTGCAGCATTCGGTATCACCGTAGATGACGTAAACAATACCGTGTGGGTAACCAATACCCGCAACGACTCCGTCTCAGTGTACGACCAGAACACCCTCAAACTGCTGTGGACCAACTACACCCCCGGTTATGAGGGCACCGAAGCTGAAATCGAGCACCCCCGCGATGTGAAGATTGACCACGCGACCGGTAAGGCATATGTGACCGGCCGCTACTACATCTCATCCATCGATCTGAAAACCCACGAGGTCAAAAAGCTGCGCATCGACCCCGATGCTTCCGGTCGTGTCTCGCCGATGAACATGAACATTGATGGCGACAAGATGTACGTGCCGGTTCGCTCCTCTGACACCGTGAAGATCATTGACCTCAAGAGCTTCAGTGTCGAGAAAGAATACAAGGTGCACGCCGATGTTGCAGGCAAAGAAGTGCGCCCCTCCGACTCTGTGGTAGACCACAGCACTAACGAACTGTACGTCTCGTCCCAGGGGCTGGATGGCGCCAACTCCGGTGTGACCGTGTACGACCTGAACACTGGCGAATACAAGAAGAGCATCCCCTTCGGTGAGCAGGCCCTGGCCATGGTCAACGATGACGAGCGCGACCTCGTATACGTTACCGACTTTAAGACCGGCAAGGTTGGTGTGATCGACACCCGCTCCTCCCAAGTTATTGGTGAGGTTCAGGCCGGTGCCAAGGGTGCTAACGACATCACCATCGGTGCCGAGGGCGAAGTTTACGTCGCTAACAAGGACGGCTACGTAGCTGAGGCAACCGTACCCTACGCCGTAGACCGTGCAACCGGCGACTACACTAACTCCACCCAGTCCGTTGACTCCATCACCAAGGTGAAGGTTAGCACCACCGAAGGCGAAGCACCCAAGCCCGACCCCAAACCTACCCCTGCTCCTGAGACTCAGACTGTGACGGCTGATGATGGTGCGTCGCTATCTGGTGTGAAGGTTGCTCGGGTGGGGCAGGAGATTGTGGTGTCTGGTTCTGGGTGGAAGGATAAGAATGGGGGTGGGTCTGTTGCTGCTGTGAAGCTTGATGGGGGTGCTGTGGTGCCTCGTGGTCAGGTTTCGTATGGTGGTAAGGAGTATGGTTCGCGTGGTGTTGTTGCTGTTGTTGAGGCGGATGATGCGGGTAATTTTGTGGCTCGGATTCCGTTTCCCTCGGCTGATAATTCGAATGTGAAGGGTTCGGATTGGGGTGTTGGTTCGAAGCATACTGTGACGTTTTTGTCGGGGTCTTTGAAGGTTGATGGTGGGGGTAAGAAGGTTGATGTGGTGCGTTCTGCTGAGTTGGAGGTGACAGTAGGCGAAGCGGCTGCCGCCCCCGCAGCAGATGCCCCGAAGGCCGATAACGCAGCAGACGCCAAGGCTGAGGTCGCAAAGATCACCCCCCGCCAGGCAAAGTTCGAAGGCTACCCGCCGGTCACCCCCACCGACCCGGACAAGTCCCTGGCTAAGGTAAACTTCAAAGACATCGACTCCAACCCATTCAAGGCAGAGATTAACTTCATTGCCGAGAAGGGGATCACCACCGGCTGGTCCGACGGCACCTACCGTCCCGGCGATAAGATTGAGCGCGGTGCAATGGCTGCTTACCTCTACCGTCTGGCAGGCTCGCCCCGCTACGAAGCACCGGCAGAGTCTCCCTTCAAGGACGTAAAGACCACCGATCCCTTCTACAAGGAGATCGCTTGGTTGCAGTCCACCGGCATTACCACCGGCTGGAGCGACGGCACTTTCCGCCCCAACGAGACCGTGAACCGTGACGCCATGGCTGCCTTCTTCTACCGCGCTGCTGGATCGCCCGAGTACACGAACGCCAACCCGGCCAAGTTCAGCGACGTGCAGGATAACCCCTTTGCTAAGGAAATTGCGTGGCTTGAGGAACAGGGCATCACCACCGGCTGGCCCGACGGCACCTTCCGTCCCGGACAGGCTATCGACCGTGATGCTATGGCCGCATTCATTGCACGCTATATGAAGAAGTTCGATCACGTGCAGACTGTGCCCGCACATTAAGAGGCGTAAACAGGTGAAACGGTAACTTCACACCGTTCTACCCTCTCACGGGCGGGGTGGACGCAAACCCGGAATTAATGGGAGCGCCCACCCCGCCGTTGCGTGGAACCGGCGTGCAGAAGAGGAGAGCTTGGCCTTGAAGCGGCAGGGGTAAGGTACCGTGAGCGGCTGTGATGCACGTCTACTAATGCGAAGTTGCACGCCCGAAAATAACTCGGTATAGTTATTATCCGTTGCGGTGATACAGCATTACAAACAAGCAACAATAACTCAATAGAGTAATGGGGTATGGTGTAATTGGCAACACTACGGTTTCTGGTACCGTCATTCTAGGTTCGAGTCCTGGTACCCCAGCAAACACCCACTATTTTGGGTGTTTCGGCCCCATCGTATAGCGGCCTAGTACTCCGCCCTCTCACGGCGGCAACACCGGTTCAAATCCGGTTGGGGTCACGCTAGAAACAAAGAATCCTCGGTTCCAAAGAACCGGGGATTTTCTATTGCCGCGGCATATCCGCAAGCCACCACAATGCTGATGCAAACCCTGCATTCTCCTCCGGCAGCCCCCGCTGAAAGATAAATGCTCAACCCCACCTGCCGGGAAAGGAAACTAACCCCAAAACCCGCCCAACAAATTTGACGAAGACCCTCGGCGGCGGTAGAGTATTTACCTGTGAGCGCGATTGGCGCAGTGGTAGCGCGCTTCGTTCACACCGAAGAGGTCACTGGTTCGAACCCAGTATCGCGCACAAGTATAGAATCCTCGGATGTTAGATCCGGGGATTTTTTGTGTATCCGGGGGCGAACCAGTGACCTCCTCGGGCTGATGCCCTCGGCGAGGGAAAGATTTATTGGTGCCTCGCGCGCTCGGAAAATTCTTCCCCTCGCTGGTTCGAACCCAGTATCGCGCACAAGTATGGAATCCTCGGATGTTAGATCCGGGGATTTTTTGTATTGTCACCGGAGAACCTGAAGCCGCTGTTTTCTGGCTAAATCTCTGGACATAACCAGCAATATGACCGCAAAAGGACGCATAACCCAGCCCCCGAGAACTCGCACGGCACCCCACCTGCTAGGGTGCCTGAGCCCAATCTAGTAGACTTGAAACCGAAGAAAATCTTTCGGCCCGCACCGGCGGGGGATAGTAGGTACCATCAGTGACAGCGCCACAACTGGCAACTGCGACCGACCACGGCCGCATGTACTCCCGCATCCGCGGAGGTGAACTGCTCGTCCCCTCCATTACCACCGTTATTGGGCAGCACGCCACAGACCTCAGTGGCTGGCACAGTTACATGGCCGCCAAAGCCGCCCTTGAAGATCACCGTACCTACCGGGCCTCAGGCTCCCAAGGCCTCAAATTCGCCATTATTAAAGACGCCTCAGCCGCCTCTGAACGCTACCGGGATGCCGCAGCAGAACGCGGCGACAGGGTACACAACTACGCCGAAAACATTGCCTTACGCGCCATGGGCAAACCCCACGACGTTGAAACCTGCCGCGAACACCTCATCCGCAACGGAGAACAAGCCTACGCAGACCGGTTCGACGAATGGTGGGACGCCTTCCGCCCTAAGCCCCTCGCCGCAGAAATAACCATCTGGAACGATACCGTGGGGTACGCGGGGACCCTCGACCTCGTCGCCGAAATCGCCGGACGCACCTGCATTATCGACTACAAAACCAAAGGCACCGACCGCAAAGGCAGGGTAAAACCCCTAGACGCAAAAGTCGTGATGCAGCTTGTTGCCGGACTCAAAGCCGAAGAAGCCCTCATAGACCCAGACACCGGAGAATGGGAACCCTGGCAGTACGGAGACGCCCCCATCCTCATGGGCGTGGCCCTTGGCGAAACCCAGGTGGTGCCGCACCAGGCAAACCCGCGCATCCTCGAAAAAAACTGGCGGAAATTCTGTGCGCTTCGCCGAGTATGGGAATACAACCGCGACGTCAACGAATTCGACGACGCCGCCCTCATGCCCGTTATTCCTCCGCCCGCACCCAAAGCACAACCGCATCACAACGCCGCATAATAACCCGCCGGTTCTAACACCCACAGACAGCGACAAATCGTGCGCGGGCACACCGCCTAAAGGAGGCACCCATGACAATCCTGAGTATCCGCACCGTAGGCGACCCTGTGCTACGGAGCGAATGCCAGCCCATCACAGTATTCGACAAAGAATTAGCAGCACTTATCGACAATATGCTAGAGACCATGTACGACGTCGAAGGAGTGGGCTTAGCCGGGCCGCAGGTTGGCATAGACAAGCAAATCTTCACCTACGGCGGCATTGATGACCGTGAAGGGTACATTATTAACCCGGTGCTAGAAACCGGTGAGGAAACCCAAGAAGGCGGCGAAGGGTGCCTCTCCGTACCAGGCATTAAATCCGAGACACCCCGCAAAAATTGGGCGCGTGTACGCGGAGTAGACCGGCACGGTAACCCCCTAGAACTTGAGGGGGAAGGACTGTTCGCGCGTATGCTTCAGCATGAAACAGACCACCTCCACGGCACCCTATTCATCGACAAACTCACCGGAGATGACCGTAAACGGGTGATGCGCACTATCCGCGCCGGGAAATACGCCGCTGTCGCCGGTAAAACTACGGCCGAACGCGCCACCAGGGTGAGCGGTGCATTCGGCAGTTTCGGTGCCGCCGGAAGCCTCGGGAAGTAGGAGAGCCATGAAAATCTTGTATGCCGGCACCCCAGAAATAGCAGTGGCCCCCCTCAACGCTCTAGTTGCCTCCCAAGAAGTAGAGGTGGTGGGGGTACTCACCCGAGAAGACGCACCCGTGGGGCGTAAACGGATCCTGAGCGCATCTGCCGTAGCCCAACGAGCCGAACAGCTGGGAATTCCAGTGATTAAAGCCTCCCAGTGGTCTTCACAGACCGCCCACGCTATTGCGTCTCTAGGTGCGGATGCCGCCGCCGTTGTTGCCTACGGGGCGTTACTGCCTCAAGAAGCACTTAAGCTGCTGCCCCACGGGTGGGTGAACCTGCATTTCTCGGCGCTGCCCGCATACCGCGGCGCAGCCCCCGTGCAGCGTGCCCTGATGGCGGGGGAAACCACTATCTATTCGAACACTTTCCTCATTGAAGAGGGGCTGGACACCGGGCCAGTTTTTGAATGTGGCTCGACCCCGGTCGGCGATGAAGACACGGCAGGGAGCATCCTGAACCGTCTGGCAGAAACCGGAGGGGAGCTGCTGCTGCGCACATTCGCACGCATTGCTGAGGGACAGACCGGAACCCCCCAAACCGGTGAGGCAAGCTACGCCCATAAGATGAGTATCGCTGACGGGCACCTAGACTTTAACGAACCCGCCGAACGGGTGCTTGCGACGTTCCGGGGCGTCACCCCAGAACCTGGTGCCTGGTGCGAACTTGCGGGCAACCGCTTCAAAATCGCTGCCTTGCAGCGCGGCTCGCACGAAACTGAGCTTGCCCCCGGGCAGATACAGTTACGGGGCAAAAAGGTGTATGTTGGCACCGGGGCGGGGGAGCTGCAGCTGGTGCGTGTGCAGCCCGCCGGGAAAAAGGTTATGGATGCGCCCGCCTGGGCGCGCGGGGTAGGCAGCGACCTCGCCGAAGGGAAAGTGGTTTTGGCATGAGCGAACAGCACAATAACGACGGCCAGCATCCGCCCCGCCGCCCCGCCGCAAAAGGAACGGCTCGCGGCGGGCGATTTGATGGCCGCACCAGTGAACAGCGCCGCACCTCCCGCACCAAACCCACCGGTGGTGGGCAGAAACGTGGCGGAGGCGGCGCCACTGAACGCAACCGGAAAGGGCATGAGCGTAACCGTCGCAGCCTGTCACAGCGCAGCTTCTCCGCCAGCGCCCCATCACAGCGTAGCCGTACCGCAGACCCCGCTCGGCTGGTAGCCTTCGAGGTGTTACGTGCCGTTGCCGAATCTGACGCTTACGCGAACCTGGTGCTTCCCAAAACTATTCGCGCGCACCGGCTTGACCACCGCGACGCCGGGCTCGCTACTGAACTTACCTACGGTACCTTACGCAACCAGGGCACCTATGACGCTGTTTTAGCGCGCTGCGCCGACCGGCCCCTCCATAAGATCGGCACCACCACCCTCATTATTCTGCGGATGGGCGCACACCAGCTGCTTAAGATGCGGGTGCCCGCCCACGCGGCCCTGAATCAGAGTGTTTCGCTGGCGCGTGAGCGAATCGGCTCGGGCCCATCCGGGTTCATTAACGCCGTGCTTCGCCGAGTGAGTGAGCGCACCGCCGATGAGTGGTTTGAGCTCATTGAAGCCGAGTCGAAGGACAAGACGGAGCGGATGGGCTTTGCAACCTCGCACCCGGCGTGGATTGTGCGTGCCATGCGTCAGGCGCTTGCCGCGCACGGGCGTGACCCTCAAGAGATCCGTGCACTGCTGGAGGCTAATAACGTCTCACCCGTGGTGAACCTGGTGGCACTGCCGGGGGTGGGAGACTTGCGTGAGGCAGAGGAAAACGGTGCGGTCCCCGGGGAACTCGTTGAGGGCTCAGCCCTATACTCTGCTGGCGACTTGGCGCGTCTAGAAAGCGTGAGAGAAGGCACCGTGCGGGCTCAAGATGTGGGGTCCCAACTGGTGGCCCGTGCCTTGGCCGCCGTACCTATTGAGGGCAGTGACCGCGCCTGGCTTGACATGTGCGCAGGTCCCGGCGGTAAGGCGGCCCTTCTGGGTGCTCTTGGTGCCCAGCGGGGGGCTCACCTGGTGGCGAATGAATCAGCGCCGCACCGCGCGAAGCTGGTTGAGCAGTCCATGCGCCCGCTCCCCGAAGAAACGTATACGGTACTCACTGGGGATGGCAGGAGTATCACCGCAACCCTCGCCCGTGAAGCCGCTAAATTACCGGGTAGCATGGGGCCGGACGCCCTGTTTGACCGTGTTATGGTGGATGCGCCCTGCTCAGGTTTGGGCGCGTTACGGCGCCGCCCGGAGGCCCGCTGGCGTAAGACTCCGCGCGATATTGCGGATCTTCTGCCGTTGCAGGGGCAGCTGCTGGATGCGGCGATTGAGGTGACCCGCCCCGGCGGTGTGATTGCGTATGTGACGTGTTCACCGCACGCCGCCGAAACCCAGAATATTGTGGCTGAAGCTCTGGAAAGCGGGAAAGTTCACCTGCTGGATGCGCGTGCCGCCCTGCAGGCGGTGGCCCTGCAAGAATCGGGGGATGACGGCTCGCCTAGGAGCGTGCTGGCGGGGGAGAAAGACCCCGGAACCCAGCCTGAGGTACACATGAAGCGGGGTGCGCCAGCCGTGACTGATGCTGCATCAAGTACGGCACAACTGTGGCCGCATGTGCACGGCACCGACGCCATGTTTTTGGCGTTGTTCCGTAAAAAATAACAAAGGGACGGGCACCACACGAGGAGGTTCACGCAGTGGGGATTCATATTAACCCCTCAATCTTATCGGCCGATTTCGCAAATTTGCAGGCTGAGCTGGAGAACATTTCAACCGCGGACGCGGCGCATATTGATGTGATGGATAACCATTTTGTTCCCAACCTTACATGGGGGCTTCCGGTGGTGAAGCGTCTGCGTGAGGTTTCCCCGGTGCCGTTCGATGTGCATTTGATGATTGAGGACCCTGACCGGTGGGCCCCGCAGTATGCGCAGGTGGGGTGCGAATCGGTGACTTTTCACGCCGAAGCCGCAACGGCCCCCATTAAACTGGCCCGCACGTTGCGGGAGCTGGGCGCTGCAGCAGGTATGGCGTTGCGCCCTGCTACCCCCGTGGAGCCCTACCTGGATATGCTCTCTGAGCTGGATATGCTGCTGGTGATGACGGTAGAACCCGGGTTTGGCGGGCAGGCGTTTCTGGACGTGACGCTGCCAAAGATCCGCCGTGCCGCCGAGGCCGTTGCCGGTTCTGAGACTCCGGTGGTTGTGCAGGTTGACGGGGGAGTGACGCAGGAGAGCATTGTGCGGGCGGCAGAGGCAGGGGCTACATGTTTTGTGGCGGGCAGCTCGGTGTACGGGGCGCAGGACCCGCAGCAGGCGATCGCGTCGCTTCGTGAGAGGGCAACCCGCGCATACGCTAAAACATGGGGTGCCTGTGGGTGCGGGTAGTAACCATTGTGGGCATTGTGATGCTTAATAAATGTTTTACCTAAAAATATTTGCGGACTATATGAACATCACACATATTTTTTAGGGACATAGTGTCATCATAACCGTAAAAAATATGTGAAGATGGCTGTACTTCCCTGTTTTTACAGGGAAGTACAGCCATCTTTCTTGCGGTGAGTCGTAATTTTCGTTTCCTTGAAGTAAAGCTAAGATAGCGGTAAGGTTAGGTGGAGTTTAGTAGTAATTAGGGAGAGCTATGTCTTTCGAGAAAAACGAAGTTTCTAGCGAGTCGATCATTAATCGCCGGAACTTCATGGGCTTGGCACTGGCATCTGGTGCGGCCTTCACACTCGCTGCATGCAGCGGTGAATCCACCTCCTCAAGCACCTCCGGTGGAAGTGGGGAAACCCGCAAGATAGAGGATATTGACGAGGAAGAGGTCAATGTCCCTGTAAAACCTCAGCGTGTGGTTACTCTCTCTGAACCTACTTTGGATGCGGCCCTAGCCCTGGGAATCAACCCCGTAGGTACTGTGTCGGGGCGTGGGCAGTCAACTGTGCCGAACTACCTCAAAGAGAAAGCGAAAGATGTTCCGCTGATTGGTACCGTGGCACAGGTGAATTACGAGAAAATTGATGCGCTGGAACCGGATCTGATCCTTGTCGATTCCACCGGTGTGGATAAGCGTTCTGATGCCTACAGCACTCTGACAAAAATCGCCCCGGTGGTGTACTGCGGATACGCTGGCGGTGACTGGCGCATTAACTTCCGCAATGTTGCCAACGCTTTGAACCTCAAAGATCAGGGCGAGGATCTCATTAAAAACTATGAGGCTTTAGCCGCAAAAACCAAGGAGGAACTCGCCCCCAAGTACGGGGATAAGACCTTCTCCATCGTGCGCTGGGCTGGTAACGGGCCCGCCCTGATCCTCAAGGAGCTGCCTGCTGGGCAGGTTCTTGAAGATTTGGGCCTAAAACGCCCGCCCGCACAGGACCGTAAGGGGCAGGGACACTCCGACCCGGTGTCTCTGGAGAACCTGGCAAATATTGATGCCGACTACATGTTCTTAGGCACATTGGGCGGCGCAAGCCAAGAAAACCCCGAAGCTCAGGGCAACGCGGGCCTTGAAGGCGCTGAAGAAGCGCTTAAGAAGGCGAAAGAAACTTCCGGCTTTACCGAGCTGAAAGCATATAAGGAGAATCACGTAAAACTCGTGGACGGCTCCAAGTGGACCTCAACCGGTGGTCCGCTTCTCATGCAGGGAATTATTGAAGACGTCAAGAAGGACCTGCTGGGCTAGACTTCCCGAGAGAAAAGATCCCGTTGAAGCACCCAACTTCGGGTATTCTTTCGGACACAAACAGCATCGCACACCATAACTATATGAGGCGGTTCCCAGCCGCCACCAACCACTAATCCACATGAAGAAACGGAACAATCGCATGACTCGGCACACTCGTTACGCTGTTACTTACGGCGCAGTTGTTGCTCTCGCCAGCGCTTTGGTGGCGCCCTCCGCAGCTTTTGCTGCACCGGATGCCACCGGTGGGGAAGTAACCCCCGCTGCTCAGCAGCGCCCCCAGGCCGCCACCCAGCAGGCCAATAACACCGATACCGACCAGCAGACTGTAACGACTGATGATGGTGCGTCGCTATCTGGTGTGAAGGTTGTTCAGGTGGGGCAGGAGATTGTGGTGTCTGGTTCTGGGTGGAAGGATAAGAATGGGGGTGGGTCTGTTGCTGCTGTGAAGCTTGATGGGGGTGCTGTGGTGCCTCGTGGTCAGGTTTCGTATGGTGGTAAGGAGTATGGTTCGCGTGGTGTTGTTGCTGTTGTTGAGGCGGATGATGCGGGTAATTTTGTGGCTCGGATTCCGTTTCCCTCGGCTGATAATTCGAATGTGAAGGGTTCGGATTGGGGTGTTGGTTCGAAGCATACTGTGACGTTTTTGTCGGGGTCTTTGAAGGTTGATGGTGGGGGTAAGAAGGTTGATGTGGTGCGTTCTGCTGAGTTGGAGGTGACAGTAGGCGACACCAAAGCAGAGCCCCAGCAGACCCCCGCACCGCAGCAGCCCGCAGCGACGGAACAGCAACAGCCCCAGCAGCCTAAGGCAAGGCCACAGACCCCGCAGAGCGATAACCAGACGCGGCAGCCTTCCAAGGACAATGACCAGGCCCAGGTGCAGCCTCAGCAGCCCGCGGATGAGAATGATACGTCCAACTGGGTCAAGCTTGATGCCCCCGCAACCGGGCAGGGTAGTGCGGGCGTAATGTACGTTAAGCCCTACACCACCGGTAAGGGCTCGAAGCTACGTATTAAAGGCAGCGGCTGGACGAACGCCGAGGGCAAGGGCGGCTCCACCGTGGCGCTGAAGCTGAACTACCTGAAGGATGGCAAGCCCGCCCAGTACTCGCGCGCCGGTGGTCATGGTGCCATTGATCAGTACCTGCGGGATAATGGTAAGAGCGCTGACTCCACCACGTGGGCTCTGCTGATTCCCGATGCCGGCAAAGCAAACCCCGCCCAGGGGCTTTACGCGCTGAACCCTGACGGCACCTTCGATATTGAGATCGACGTTCCCGAGCAGCTGCAAACCGGTAAGACAGGCGACTACCTGAGCATTACCGCACAGAGCGGCCGTAACGCCCCGAACGACACTCAGCGCGCGGCAACCTCCAAGACCATTCCCGTGAACGGTCAGGCTGCCGCAGAATACAAGGAACCCGAGAACACAGATGTGTGCTCCCCTGAAGGCGGGGACTTCAGCCCCAAGCTGAAGATCGAGAACCCGACCGTGGAGCCCGGCGGTAAGCTGCACATTACCGGTAGCGGCTGGTGCAACCCTGACGATAAGCGCGTCTCAAAGATCGGCTTGAAGATTGATGACGGCTCCGTCTCACACAATGATGCCACTAAGGTGAACTCGAACCGCACCATCTGGGCGATCGTAGAGCCCGATGCGAAGACCGGTAATATCGACACCTACATTGACCTGCCCACCGCTGAAAATACCGGCCTGAGCGGGGAAGAGCTCGCGAAGGTCACCAGTGGTGAACACACTCTGCGCCTGCTTACCGGCAGCCTCCGTAAGGGCGACCGTCACGGCACCTACGGCGGCCCCGAAGGCGATGGTGGTGTGAATACCAAGTTCGTGATTGGCGACTACAAGCCCGGGGCCGACCCTGCATCGGTACCCGCCAGCCAGTTGGGTGAAGGCGACCGCCACGGCGTGAGCGTTGAACACAACGGCAAGCAGCTGACCGTGAAGGTTCCCGAAGCTGAACCGGGCACCTGGGTGAAGGTTACCCCCTACCTGGGTGATTCAGCGCAGCTGGCTCGGGCTTCTAAGTGGGTGCAGCTGGATCAGAACCGCACCGTCAGCTACACCATGAGTGGGGAGCTGCCCGCCGCAGACTACCGCATAGTGGTGCAGAGCGGTAACCAGGGGGAGAACGGTAAGGTTCTTGGCTGGGCCCCGCTGCACGTTGCCGAAGCAACCGAGAGCACCCCCAGTGGTGGTGGTACATCAGGGCGTGGCAGCGTATCGCCTGCTGACCAGTCTTCCTACGATTCGGCTGAGCCTGACGTAACGATTGATGAAGACGGGCAGGCATGGGATAGCAGCGGCAATGCGGTATCCGTATCCACCGCTCCGGCACCTTACCAAAACGCGGGGGTTGGGTATGTCTCCAGCAACATTGGCACCAGTCCCGCCTCCATTGCACCGTTTACTTCGGGCACCCGGAGCGTGGTGGTTGCTAACGCTAAGTCAAAGGCAGCCTCTGCCCGCAAAGCAACTTCAGCTAATGGGAAGTCAAAGTCAACGGGCCCGGTGAAGAACGCCGCCAAGAAGACGGTGCAGGCAAAGGCCGCCAACGACAACAACGGCAACGATACCGCATCGCAGGGCGGCAGCCCCCAGGCTAAGGTCGAGCACCGGGTGAACGGCACCGAACTGACCGGTTTCGCCAAGTGGTTTGCCAATAACGCCAATAACCTGTTGATGTCCCTGGCCGGTATTGTGCTGCTTGCCTTGGCGCTGACTTTCAAGAAAAAGAACAGCGACTAGATTTCCTGACCATTCATAGGGGGTCTATAACACACCGTTTCTGGTGCCCCGCCCCGCTGCCACAGGGCCACAGGGGCGCCCCCAAGATTTAGTATTGTTACGAGAGGACTACCGTGCGTTTCTCTACACCTTTTAGTAAGGCCGCTACCGTATGCGCTGCTGCCACCCTCAGCCTGGGGCTGAGCGTAGGTACCGCATATGCACTGCCCCCCGGCGGCGCCAGCGGCAACACCCCCGGAACCAGTTCCACCGTGAGCCCCACGGTAAAGTCCGGCGGTGTGATCTCGTTTAACCTCAGCGGGTTCCCCCAGAACACTATGGTGTCTGTCAAGATTGATGACGGTGATGCCTGCCCCGCCGATGCGCCCCAGGGCGCCTGCGTGGTGCACCAGCAGAAGAGCGATGGTAACGGCAACGTATCGGGCTCGTTCGTGCTGCCCAGCGACCTGGAAAATGGCCAGCACACCCTGCGTTTCTTGGCTGCTGGTTCGAAGAAGAACTCTAAAGGTGATTCTCTAGGCACCCAGCCGTTTAGTAATAAGAGTCCGGTCTTCACTGTCACCGGCGGTAGCGACGGCGGAAACAAGAGCGGTGGAGGCAACTCCGGCGGCTCATCCTCAGACTCTGGTTCCTCCAATAACAACGGCGGTGGATCACGCTCAAACGGCGGGTCCCGCAGCGGCGGCAATAAATCTGGTGGCGGTGGTGCCTCCAATAATAATGGCGGCGGCGGCTCATCCAATAACGGTGGTGGGGCTTCCGGTGATGGCGGCTCATCCAATAACAGCGGCGGGGGTACCTCCGGCGGCGGCACCTCCGCTAACGGCGGCGGGACTGCTGACAGCGGAGAAACCGAGTACGTGGATGCCGACGGCAACAAAATCACCAAGGAAGAGTACGACCGCCTGAACTCCGAAAATGGCGGCGACTCCGAAACCGAAGGTGACGCCGATACCTCAAACACTGAGGACGGTACCACCACCAACGGTGAGAAGAAGCAGAAGTCTTCGAACGGTACCACCCAGAAGAAGGCTACCGCCAAGGCGAATGCTTCCGGGGTGAACAAGCAGTCGAACTCCTCCGATAAGGCGCAGGCCAAGAACGAAACCACGAACACGACCGTCACCTACGGTTCTGAGTTCCCGTGGATTGGTACGATCGTACTGGCCGCAGCAGCTATTGCGGCAGCCATTATCGTGATCGTACGCCGTAAGGCGTAACCCCTCAAGACACGCACGCGCCGCACGGCACCCCGGTATACCAGCCCTGCGGCGCGTGCGCTCATCTCACAAGACCTGCGAACAACGCCCGAAACGTACACTGCATACGCCACTCAAAGGGCGGTGTGAGAACCATTTTCGGGTGCTGCAGGTTTTACTCATCACAAGCCACACCAATACTATTCCCAAGGAGTCTCGTTGAGCACTACCACTCAGCGAGCCGAAGTCCCAACAACCGCGCTCAGCGGCCACGGTGCTAAAACCGCTCAACGGATCACCTGGCTCATCGTCTTCGCGGCTCTGCTGGGGGCGAGCATTATCGCCTCGCTCCTTTTCGGTTCCAACAACTCTATCTCCCTTCAAGCGGTTCTTGACGCCTTCAACGGCACGGCATCACCCCAGACCAGTATTATCGTTTTTGAGCAGCGTATTCCCCGCACTATTGTGGGGATCACCTGCGGCGCGGCGCTAGCGGTGGCAGGCTCGCTCATGCAGTCTCTCACCCGTAACCCGCTGGCCGAACCCGGCCTCATGGGTGTCAATGCGGGCGCTGCGGTGGCGGTGGTTCTTTCGGTGTTCATCGGTGGCGTGATGGGCATCTGGCAGTATATGGTAGTCGCTGTTATCGGTGCTGCTATTGCGGCAGCAGCAGTGTATGTTTTAGGGCGCGGTAAAGACGGCTCCATCGTCAAACTCGCCCTCGCCGGTGTGGCAATCTCTGCAGCTTTGGGCTCTTTCACCCAGGGCCTTATTCTCATTAACCAGGACGCCTACAACGAGTTCCGCCTGTGGGTGGCCGGCTCCCTGGAAGGGCGTGGGGTGGCAATCGCTGCAGCAATCGGCCCGGTGATCGCCGCCGGTGTGCTGCTGGCGTTTTTCGTAGCCCCGGCTATTAACGCCCTGAGCATGGGGGAGGACGCTGCCATTTCTCTGGGGGTGAGTGTACAGACCACCCAGAACCTGACCCTGCTGGCGGTGACGGTTCTCGCCGGTGCCGCAACGGCCGCCATCGGGCCCATCTCGTTCGTGGGCTTGGCGGTGCCGTTCGTGGTGCGCGCCCTGCTCGGAAACGACGTGCGCTGGGTGAATATAGGTTCAGCACTTCTGGGGCCGGTGTGGCTTTTGGGCACTGATGTGCTTGCCCGCGTTCTTCAGCATGAACACGAAACCCAGGTGGGGATTGTGGCTACCCTCGCGGGTGCACCGGTGTTCCTGTTCCTCATGACCCGGCGGAAGGTGGAGGCGCTCTAATGGCCACCCCGCCCACTATCAATATTGTGAAATCCGCTGATTCGCAGCAGGCCCCAACAAAACGCCGCAACCGCAGCCGCAGCCTCGGCGGGAAAGCTGTGGTAACCCTGCGTGGGCCTATTGCTGCGCAAATCCCGTGGCGTGTGGTGATTCTGAACTCTGTGCTTGTTGCTGTGATTTTCTGCCTGAGTATTTGGGCACTCATGCAGGGTGATCGTGAATACAGCGCCTTCCAGGTGATTGACACGCTCTTAGGGGGCGGAACCCGGTCGTCCCGCATTTTCGTCCCCCTGCGGGCTGCGCGTATTGTTGCGGCGCTGCTGGTGGGTGCCGCACTGGGTCTATCGGGCGCTATTTTTCAGGTGATTTCCGGTAATACTCTCGGCTCGCCCGATATTATCGGTTTCACCAATGGTGCCGCCACGGGTGCGCTTCTTCAAATTATTGTTTTTAACTCCGGCCCTGTTGAGGTTGCCGCCGGAGCCGTCATCGGTGGTTTAGCGACCTCCCTGCTGGTGTGGCTCATGACCCGGCATACGGGGCTGCGCGGTTTCCGGCTGGTGCTGGTGGGTATTGGGGTGGGCTCCACCCTGGCTGCCCTCAATTCTTTGCTGGTGGTGCGTGCCTCCCTCACCCAAGCGCAGACCGCCGCCTCGTGGCTGGCCGGTTCTCTTAACGATATTGTGTGGGAACGCAGCTTTGCTCTCATGATCGCAATGGCGCTTGTGGTGCCAGCTTTGCTGCTTGTGACGCGCCCGCTGGGTGCCATCCGGTTTGGGGATAATGTGGCTGCCGGTCTTGGGGTGAGCGTGAACCGTTACCGTGTGGCAGCCCTGTTTATTGGTGTGCTGCTGGTTTCTTTGGCGACCGCCACCACCGGCCCGGTCGCGTTCGTGGCGCTGGCCGCCCCGCATATTGCCAAGACCCTCACCAAAACAACCGGGGTGGGGTTCACCAGTTCTGCGCTCATGGGGGCGCTGCTAGTGTTCGGTTCGGACCTGATTGGGCGGTACGCCATCCCAGGCGGTATGCAGGTGGGTGTGGTCACCGGCGCTATCGGTGGGCTGTACCTGATGTACTTGATTTATCTTGAGAGGAAAAAGAGCTAGTGAGCGCACAGACTATGAACAGCACCGCCCGTTTGCAGGGATCCGGCTTAGTGGTGGGCTACGGCGAGCATAAAGTGCTCGACGGCGTTGATTTCAGTGTGCTTGAGGGGGAACTGACTGTTATCCTCGGCCCAAATGCCTGCGGCAAATCCACCCTGCTCAAAACCCTCTCACGTGTTATCCCGTTTAAAGGTGGGCAGGTGCATCTTGACGGGCAGCCTCTCTCAGGGCTGAAATCACGTGCTATTGCGCGGATCCTCTCAATGCTGCCGCAGACCCCGGAAGCCCCGTCGGGGGTTACCGTGGCGGATGTGGTGGCGCGCGGACGCTACCCGCACCAGTCGCTTTTACGCTCCTGGTCTGCTCAGGATGAGGCAGCCTGTATTGAGGCGATGGAGGCGGCGAATGTGCTGGAGCTGTCTGAACGACCCATCGAAGCCCTCTCGGGTGGGCAGCGGCAGCGCGTGTGGATCGCCATGACGTTGGCGCAGCAGACCCCGCTGATCCTGCTGGATGAGCCGACCACCTACCTTGATATTACCCACCAGATTGAGGTGCTTAACCTCACGAAAAAGCTGCACAGGCAAGGCCGCACAGTGGCGGTGGTGCTTCATGATCTTAACCTTGCCTTCCGTTATGCCACACATGTGGTATTAATGAAGCGTGGGCAAATCATTGCGCAAGGTAATCCTAAGAAAATTGTCACATCTGGGCTGATCCGGGAGGTTTTTGATTTGGAGGCCGTTATCATTGATGACCCTTGCACGGGCACCCCTCTCGTGATCCCCACTGAGCAGCAGAACATCTCGATTGCGGCAGACGCCATTGCCGCCGCCCGCGAAGGTAACTGAGGAGGCTCCCTCATGGGTAACCTAGACAACCCGCCGTGTGACACAGTTCAGACCATGAAACCGTCGATCATGGATCGACCGGTGCCGCCGAAAACTCCGCGCCCCACACCCGCCCCCCGAGTCAGCAGCCCTCTCATCAGCACACTCATTGACCAGGCCATCAACGCGGACGAGCTCAATGCGCGCATCCTGGAGGTCGTTGGGGAAGGAACCCCCCTCATTGAGCAGGTGCATAACCCGGACGGTACCGTGAATGAGGGCGAGCGCATCGTCACGTTCCTGTACCGGCACGCTGAGGCGCAGCAGGTGCTTATTTTCGTGAACCGTCTGACTGATGAGAAAAACCTGCCGCTTTCGCTCATGGAACGTATCGAAGGCACAGATTGGTGGCAGCTGAGCTTTCAGATGGCCACTAACTGGCGCGCCTCATATAGTTTCGTGCCTGCACTACCGGGGGAACGCCCGGTGTGGCTGAGCGAGAGCGACCAGGTCATGCTGCGGGCCGCTCTTGACGCTGGCGAGGGTGACCCGTTCAACCCTAAAACCGTGTGTAACCGCATTGGCCGGTGCATGGGCGTGGTGGAGCTGAAAGACGCCCCGGTACACGAGTTTCTGCTGAGCCAGCAGGAGCTTGATACGCTGCCAGCCCCGCGCTGGCTCAAAACCCCCGACGGGCACATGTATGTGGTGGGTAAAGTCGGCAACCCGGCCCCGGAGGACCCCCTGTTCATCCTGTTCGACGGTGAAGTGTGGTTTAACCACGGTATGGAACACACTCTTAACCGCGCGTACCGTGCCGGTCGTATCCCGTCGTTCCACGTGTTTTTCCTGCATTCCGGCGGCCGTGAGCGCCGCTGGCAGGAGCTAAACGGCGAGCACCCGATCGCCGACTATATTGTGGATGAGGCACTGCCGCACCTGGCCAAATTCCACAATATTCGCACCCCTGCCGAGAACATTATTATTAATGGGCAGTCATTGGGCGGGTTGTCCTCCCTGCTGGCGGTTATTTCCAGGCCGGAGGCGTTCGGGGCGGCAATCGCACAGTCCGCGTCGCTGTGGCAGCCGCAGGTTTTCGACCGGCTAGAGCAGCTGCGTTCAGCAGATGAGCTGCACCGTCTGCGCCATTTGCATCTTGAGGTTGAGGTGGGGGAGCAGGAATGGGTGCTGGTGCCCCCGCATCAGCGGCTGGTGCAGGAGCTAAAAGGTGTGGACATGCACCTGAACTACACGATGTTCAACGGCGGGCATGATTATGCCTGCTGGCGCGGGGCGATTGTGCCCGCTTTGGAGCGTATTTTAACGGCGAAGTAGCCTCGACCAAGGAGAACGTATCACAGATGACCGAGCAGACTCTAGAACGTAGCGATCTGGGGGTAACCCCGCTGATCCCTGAGGAGTTCGCCGCCCGATACCGCCAGGCTGGGTACTGGATTGATCAGACCATCCCCGAGTTTCTGCTGGATGCGTGCCGGGCTAAACCGCATTTCCCGGCCCTGGTGGCGCTTTCTCACGCGCACCTGCAGGACGGTAAACCGCAGCAGGTTCGTTACTCGTATGCTGAGCTGGAGGCTGCTGGCCGCGCCGCTGCGGCCCGTATCGCCGCCGCCGGGGTGCAGCCGGGCGACCGTGTGCTGCTGCAGCTGGGCAATACTGCCGAGTATCTCATCTACCTGATGGGTATTTTCTGGGCTGGGGCGCTGCCGGTATTTTGTTTGCCGCAGCACCGCACCAGTGAGCTGACGCATTTCGCGGCCCGTGTGGATGCGGCCGCGCACGTGTATTCGTCCCGCACCCCGGGCACAGATTTTACTGCGCTGTACCAGGACGTGTCCGAACAGCTGCAGACTAAAGGGCTGAACCCGCCCGTGGGTATTGATGCGGCTGAGCCGTTGGTGCCGCTTAGCGACGAGCAGCTCGCCGAGCCGTTCGTCCCGGCGGTTATCCAAAATACTGATAGTCCGCGTGCAAGCGAGCAGGTGGCGTTTTTACAGCTTTCCGGCGGCACCACCGGGGTGTCGAAGCTGATTCCGCGTACTCACGCCGCCTACCTGTATTCGGTGCGCGGTTCGGCGGATATTTGCAACCTCACCTGCAACACCACCATGCTGGTGGCGCTGCCGGCGGCGCATAACTTCACCATGAGTTCACCCGGTATTCTGGGAGCGATGTGTGTTCAGGCGAAAATGGTGTTTGCCGCGGACCCCAGCCCGCAGACCGCGTTCGCGCTCATTGAGAATGAGGGGGTTACGTTCACCGCTTTGGTGCCTCCGCTCGCGCAGGCGTGGGTGGCATCGGCCGAGAAACGTGGTGTGCAGCTGCCGTCGCTGAGTGTTCTTCAGGTGGGCGGCGCTAAGCTTGCTGCCACGGTAGCGGGCAAGATCGAATCTGTGCTTGGTGTGCAGGTGCAGCAGGTTTTCGGCATGGCTGAGGGGCTGGTGAACTATACCCGTGCCGGGGATAGTCCGCGCATCCGGTTACATACGCAGGGGCGGCCCATTAGCGACGATGACGAAATTCTGATTGTTGATGATAACGACCAGCCCGTGGCACCCGGTGAGGTTGGGCACCTGCTGACCCGCGGGCCGTACACGATCCGCGGCTACTACAAGGAAGAAAACGCCAACACCTACAGTTTTACTGATGAAGGCTACTACCGCACCGGCGACCTGGTGCGCCTGGTAGACGGGAAGTACCTTGAGGTAGTGGGCCGCGCAAAAGACCAGATTAACCGTAACGGCGAAAAAATCGCGGTGGATGAGATTGAGGAGCTCGCCTTAGCCCACCCCGATGTGCTGGACGCCGTGGCTTTAGGGTTACCGGATGAGACGGTGGGGGAGCGTGTCTGCCTGGTGCTTGTACCCCAGGAAGGCGCATCGCTGGGGCAGAACCCACGCCGCACGATGCACGAGTATTTTACGCAGAAGAAGCTGGCCGCCTTTAAAATCCCGGAGCGGGTGGAAGTGCTCAAGGAGCTGCCCACCACGAATGTGGGTAAAATTTCCCGCCGTGAGTTGCGTGCCCGCCTGGTAGACATGCTCACAGAATAGGTGCGTGTCGGTGTTCCCAGACGGGGGCACCGCCGTGAGCACAGGAGCGGCTGCCATAGGGGGCGGGTCATTACGCGCCCTCTGTGCCTCCCCTCCGCCAGGTGGCGGCAGGCTTGTACCCTTGACGCCGCACCTAAAACCGTATAGAAACGCATCAGATAAACACTATTTAAGGAGTTACGCCATGAGCGCTGAAGCAACCCTGCGCCCGCTACTGGCCAAGTACATTCGTGAAGAAGACTCGCTGAACACCGCGTTCGCCGAGCCCACCACCGACCTGTTCTCGCTCGGGTTTGATTCCATGGGGGCCTTCGCCCTGCTCGATGATCTCGCCGCTGAGGGGAGTACCGTGGAATTTACCGAACTGGTGGAAAACCCCACTGTTGAATTCCTTACCAGCTGCATCGCCTAATACACCAAAAGCAATATAAAACCACATGTAGTTCTGCTGCACGAAAGGCCAGCCCGCCATGAGCACCACCGAGCCTGCACCCGCCAGCACCCCGGATACGACGCCCTGGCTACCGTTGAGTGCGAACGCGCGCGGCATCTACCTTGCCGCCGCAATTGACCCTACCAACCCCTGTTATAACACGGCAGAGCTGCTCGAATGCCCCGTCGGCACCAACCTTGACACGCTGCGGCAAGCCCTGCGGCGTCTCTACGAGGAAAACGAGGGGTTCCGGGTACGCACCCGCCTGCACGCGGGCCGCGCCGAACAGCAGATGCTGGGTCTCGACGAATTTCTGGAAAACACTGAGTTTCTGGAAAACATTGAGCTGCTGCCCGTACCCGAGAACCCTCATGAGGAAGAACCAGACAGTGAGCCGGTACCGGCCATGGTGCGCGCCTGGGCGTCATCCCTCATCGCCGAACCCCTCAACCCGGACGCCGGTATTACCGTTCGTTCCCGTGTCGCCTTCTACGCCGACAGGCTATGGGTGTACCACAGCTTCCACCACGTAGTGGCCGACGGGTTCGCGGCATTCAACGGGCTTTCCCGCATCGCCAGTATCTACCGTGCACTCAGCAGCGGGCACCCGGTTCCACCCGTCAGCCGCGCCTCGCTGGCCGAACTTATCGCCGCCGATAATGCCGCTGAACCCGCCCGCGCTAGCGACTACGAGTACTGGACCGCCGGGGAAGGGGCCACCGCGCTCGAACAGCCCGACACCTCCCTAGCCGCGCACACCGCCGCACCCGCCCCCCGCGCGTTACGGGCCTCACTGCCCATCCCGAACACGGTACAGCAGAACATGCTGGCGGCAGCCAAAAAATATGGGGCGTCCTGGCCGGTCGCCGCAACCGCAGCCATCGGCGCGTACCTGGGACGTATTGGCGGGTACGATACGGCCGCGTTCGGCATCCCCCAAATGAACCGCATGTTCGGCCCCACCCTGCCCGAACCAACCCGAGCCCTCGGCAAAACCAGTGCAAACACCGGAACCACCGCCGTGAACGTGCTGCCCGTGCAGGTACCTTCCCTCGGGTCCATCGCGGCGGCCCTGAGCTCCGTCAAAGACCAATTCGCCCGCAACACCCAGCACCCCCTGGCACGTCAAGAAGACTTGGAACGGGCCGCAGCACGCAACGACTCCCGCCTCTTTGGGGCGCAGATTAATATTGTCCCGTTCGATGCGGTGCTCACCCTCGGTGTACCAACACCTGGCACCGACGAACTGCCCGGTGCCCCCGCGCCCGTGGCGCGCATCCACAATGTGAGCGCAGGCCCGGTCGCCGACATGACCGTCACCCTGCGCGGCATGCCAGGGCGCGGAAACCCCATCTACCTGGAGCTAGACGCCAACCCTAACCTGTACACCATGGAACAGGTGCAGGC
This sequence comes from Rothia sp. HSID18069, assembly GCF_003989155.1. Classification (NCBI taxonomy): domain Bacteria; kingdom Bacillati; phylum Actinomycetota; class Actinomycetes; order Micrococcales; family Micrococcaceae; genus Rothia; species Rothia sp. HSID18069. The sequence continues at coordinate 578,697 of NZ_RBMG01000001.1, forward strand.
ACACGCACGGCATATGGGTGCCTGGCTGCAGAACTGGGCCACCGCAGCCACCAACGAGCTGCCGCTTGAGGCGATCACCACAGCCCTGCCCGCAGAACTGGAGACCATTAACGTTTTCAACAGCACCGGGCACCACATCGAATATAAAACCCTGCTGCAGCGGTTCACCGACGCTGTAGCCGCACACCCCAACGAACCCGCCCTCATCGCGGCCGCACCGGGGGAACGGTACACCCTCACCCCTGAATCCCCGCACGCACACGAATTCAACCACACCCTCACCTACGCGCAGCTTGATGCCCGCGCCCGCGCGCTCGCTGCCTCCCTCGTGGCCGCCGGGGTACGCCCCGGAACCGCCGTCGGCCTACGATTCAACCGGGGTATCGAGCAGTATATTGCGGTCTACGCGGCGCTCTATGCGGGTGCTATCTACGTGCCGATCCTACCCGAACTGCCCGCAGAACGGGTCGGCCACATGCTCACCGACGCCGGATGCTCCGCCCTGCTCAACGGCCCCGGGCTGGGCCTGCTCGCCCCGGCCGAACTGTCCCCGGAAAACCCAGAACGGTTCACGAACCTGCCGCAGCTGCCCTTCACCGCCCTCACCCCGACCGCGCAGCACCCGCTCCCCGCGGATGCCGCACCAGCATCCGCTATTCTGCCCGGACACGAGACGGAGCTTGACGACACCGCCTATATTCTTTTCACCTCAGGCTCAACGGGCAGGCCCAAAGGCGTGGCCGTCAGCCACCGCGCCATCGACAACCGGCTGCGCTGGCAGCAGTCAAAAATCCCGGTCGCCCCCGGTGACCGGGTACTCCACAAAACCCCCATCTCGTTTGATGTGCACGTGTGGGAACTGTACTGGCCGCTTCAAGAAGGCGCAGCGGTCGTTATCGCCGCCCCCGAAGGGCACCGCGACCCCGAATATTTAGCACGCGTGACCGCCGAGCAGGACATCACGTGCGTGCACTTCGTGCCGACCATGCTCGCCGCGTTTATTACGTCACCGACCGCCCGGCGTGTTCTTAAAAGCGCCGAGTTCGGACCCCAAGAAACCGACCGGCGTTTACGCTACCTCGTCTGCTCCGGTGAGGCCCTGCAGAAAGACCAGGTGCTCGGCGCGCACCGGGTGCTTGGGGCGTACCCGCTGAACCTGTACGGCCCCACCGAAGCCGCGGTTGACGTCACGTTCTGGGATACCGCCGAAGACCCAGAACGGGAAATCATCCCCATCGGGGAGCCCGTGTGGAACACAGGAACGCATATCCTGGATAGGGCGGGGCGGCCCGTACCGCCGGGCATTACCGGCGAACTGTACCTCTCAGGTGTGCAGCTGGCCCAGGGGTATGTGAATAACCCGCAAGCCACCGCCTCCGCATTTGGGCAGGACGCCCCCAGCGGCATGAGGGTGTACCGCACCGGTGACCTTGCCGCCTGGGAGATACTGCCGGGGGCCACAGACGATAAGCCGCCGCGCGGAGTGATCGTGTACCGCGGGCGCTCCGATAACCAGGTGAAACTGCGCGGGCAGCGCCTCGAACTTGGCGATATTGAGACGGTACTCACTTCGCTTCACTCAGTCACCGGCGCGGTGGCGCTGCTGTACACGGGGCTGCGGGAGCCCGCGCTCGCCGCGTTCCTTGAGGTAGGCACCCTCAGCACGGAACAGCGTGAAGAGATTATTGCTGACGCGCGCCGGGCCTGCGAGCGGAACCTGCCCGACTACATGGTTCCTTCCCTCTGGCACACGATGGAGACGCTGCCGGTGAGCGCCTCCGGTAAGGCGGACCGTAAACAGCTGGCTCAGTTCAGGTTCGCTACGGCCGCTGCCGATGCGCGCGGCCCGCACGGGCTGCTGGAGCAGCAACTGTGCACTATTTTCGCGCGTGTGCTGGGGCGGGAACGGTTCGGCACCACCGAAGATTTTTTCGCAGCCGGGGGCCATTCGCTGGCAGCGCTTGAGGTTATTGCCGCTATTGGCGAGCAGCTGGGATTGTCTGTGAGCATCGGTGCCCTGTTTGCGAATCCCACGGTTGAGGGCCTCACCCGGGCATTGGAGCAGGATGCGGGGCTGGAATTTGCCCCTGTGCTGCCGCTGCGTGCCGTCGACACGGAACTGACCCCCGATACCCCCGCGCCGCTGTTTGTGCTGCCCCCGGCGGGCGGGCTGGGCTGGTGCTACGCCGGGTACCTGGCGCATCTGCCCGCGAATCAGCCGGTGTACGCCGTGCAGGCGTCCGCCTTTTCTGACCCGCACGCAGGGTTCCCCAGCACGTTACGTGAGCTTGCTCAGGAGTATTTGGGGCGTATCCGCCAGACCTTGCGGGACGCTAACCTACCCGCGCGTATTGAGCTCATGGGCTGGTCGGTGGGCGGTACGGCCGCTGTAGAGGTTGCCGCATTGGCGGAGGACGCCGGCATCGCCGTGGAACGTACAGTGCTGCTGGATGCGTACCCCGCCGAGCAGTGGCAGGGCGTTCCCGCCCCGGATGAGCAGGAAAGCTTCCGTGCCTTGCTGCGGATGGGTGGCCTGCCGGAGGCTGCCCCCGGTGAGGTACTGGATCTTCCCGGTACTTTGAAGCGGCTGCGGCAGGCCGGTTCGGCGATGGGGCACCTGCCTGAGGATAAGCTGGGCGTGTGCTTGGAGTCGATGCGCGCCTCGGCTGCACTCATGCGCGGGGCACGGCAACTGGACTTTTCGGGTGCGGTGACGATGTTCGCGGTGCCCCATGAGGATCAGCCGTACCTGGATGCTCACGGGTGGGAAAGCCACGCGGGTTCTTTGCGTGTGGTGCGGGTTGACGGCACCCACCCGGATTTGGTGAACCCGGCGTATATCCCGCAGATCGTTGCCGAGGCGTTCGATTCGGGGCCAGCAGAGTAGACTAAGTGGGTGGCGCAGTCATGCCGGTAGATTTCAGGGGCGGTGTTATCACCTACGATAACCCTTTGTGGGCGCTGGAAGACCCGCAAATACCCGCCGAGGAGATGGACCTTGTTGAGGACTTATTGCAGGTTTCGTACGGTGACGGGAAGTACCTGCTGGATGTGGGCTGGTATTCCGCTGGTGCCGGGTAGGGCGGGTTCATGGTGTATGTGATTGGGAACTGTGACTGGCAGTGCCCGCTGCGCTCTTTAGCCGCCAATAGTCTGGGGCAGCTCGTCTCGGCTATTAATGATGCCGCCGCCTTTATCGCTAAATTACCGTGAATAAGGCGCCGACAAATGAAAAATAGTTAATCAGCTATTCTGCAGAATCCCATGCACAATATGGCTCACATCCAGGGTGATGGAGGAGTCAATAGGGTCGGGGAACTGCACCCCAAAAATCCCCAGGTGAAAATCCTCACCGGTGGGGGAGCCAGTGTACACAATATCAACCGGACCGTTGTGCACCCTCGTGTCGGGGAACAGCAGGTGGGCGTGGCACCCCACCCGGTACGCGTATTGCAGAATCCGGTTAAAATCGCGTTCCCGCACGTGCTCAAAGCTGCGCGGTATCGGGTCGTAGTTCGCCTCAAGCACACATACCGGCGCACCGGTGTCGGCGGTGCGTACCACGAACCCGGGGCGGATCTCGGCGGGGCGTTTCAGCACGGCGCTGTTGGTGGCGGGCCTGCGAATGTAGCTGAACTTCGGCAGGGTATTGAGCGTGTACATGCCTGCGGGGAGCGCCTGCAGGAGGGCTTTTTCCAGCATTGTCTCCCACAGAATGGAGGTGTCGTATTTAATGTTGGCGATTACCCCGGCCTCATACGGGTCGGTATCGAACCCGAACCCGAACTGCTGGGCAATAATTGCCCGCGCATACCGGTAGGCGAGCGCCTGTTCATCGGGGATGCGTGCCATGAACGTGGGGGAGAGCCGCTCATTCAGCAGGGTTTGGGCGTTGTGTACGCTCACATCGCGCAGGGTCGCTTCGTAGCCGAGGGCTTGCTGGCGCAGCTGGGCGTCTTTCGCCTGCATCGCTACCCGCTGCAGCCCGGCGCGGATCACCTGCCACAGGTGAATGTCTGTGGTGAGTGAGTCGAATTCGCACACCACCCCGGTGCGGTGGGTGGCTTGCCGGTCGATGAGTTTATCGAGCACCATGCGGCCCCGCACGAACCCCAGTTCGTCGGTTTCTGATTCGAACCGTGGGCGGCGGTGTTCCAGCGCGTTTTTGCATAGGTTCAGGAATTTGCGGTATGTCGGCTCTTGTAGCCAGTCGATGCGCGAGAAAATGCCTAGGCCCTGCGGCGGTACGGTGCGGGAGGTGGCGTCCTCAACCGGTGCCTGGTGGTAGTGTTCGAGGATGCGCCAAAACTGCCGTACGGGGGTGAATTCTTCGTCGCTGCCGGGGCGGATGACCCGTCCGATGGTGAAATCTGCGTCGCGGGTGTGCGGCTCCCACGCGGGGGCGTTCCACAGGTCAACGTAGGGGGTGTCTTCCCGGCGGTTGCTTTCGGCGGGTTCGTTGTCTGAGCCTACGACGGCGCTGAAGGGCTGCTGCCAGTTGGCGGGCAGCTTCAGGATTTCCCGCTCGTACAGGTATACGTGCAGGCAGCCGGTTTCATCGAGCAGGTGCGTGGGGTGCGGCCGGTCGGCGGGCAGCGGCTCAATAATGTTGCGCCGCCCGTTGGGTGACCAGATTTTGGGGAGTACGTGAATGGCGAGGGTGCGCACTGTCTCGGGGGTGCGGATATGTTCGTTATCGCCGAGTGTTACGACGGTTACCCCGGCGCGTTGTCCGGCGACTCCCGCCTGGAAATAGCAGTATTCGCCCACTTATGCGGCCTCGTATAGTCGCGCCATGATCGGGTTCCAGGTGCCGCCAATGTGGGGGCGCCTGCCCAGCCCGTGGCCCACGTATTCCACGTACCGGCCGCACAGGTCGCTTATCCCGGCAAGTTTACGGGGGAAGTCCGGGTTGGTGTGCGGGGTTTCTTTAATGTTGAAGGTCGCGGCGACTTCTGCAAGCTGGGTGAGTAGCGCATCAGCAATTTCTGGTGCGCTGGCTTTGGGCTCAAAGAAGTAGGCGTGGCCTAGCCGGGCGTCGGGCCCCACCTCGTTTTTGAGGGAGGTGTTGAGCCTGTCGTAGGCGTCGACCAGCAGCGATAGCTCGGGGTCTGCCTCAAGGTCCCGGCCTGCGGCGGTGAGGGCTTCTTTCAGATCGTCTTTGCGCATGGGCTCCATCTCGTGCCAGTGGAAGCGGCGCCGCAGCGCTAGGTCGATGGTTCCTACGGACCGGTCGGTGGAGTTCATGGTGCCGAGGATGTGCAGGTTGTCGGGCACTACGAGGCGGCTGTAGCTGCGCCCGCGTGACCAGTCTTGGGTGCCGTCGTCGCGAATGCGCGGCACAAACACGGGGGTTTGCAGGGTTGCGTAGGTTACATGCGGGGGGATGGTGACGGGCTGGGCACTGCTGGAGGAATCTTCCCGGTCGTAGTTTGCCACGAGCGCCCCGTGCATATGGTTTTGCCAGTCGCCGTCGGTGTCGGTGGCGTAGTTGTGGCGTTTGGACTTTTCAAGAACGAGCATGAGGTCGCCGAAGACACGGGAGGTGTTGGCGCGGTTGATCTCGTCGATAAAGAGCAGGTGAGCTGGGGCTTCCCGGTGGGCGGGGTCCTGCCCCAGGGAGGTGTCTGCCCCGGTGCGGGCACGGTGGGCGGCGTAGCTGCGGGCTAGTCGCACCGCCTTGGCGCAGGCTTGCAGGAAGATCCCCTCATGGGAGATGAAGTCCGGGGTCTCGGTGCCGTAAGCGAAGTTGGGCCGTAACCCGCTCACGAACTCTTCGTACGAGGTGGAGGGGTGGAACACCACGGTGGTCACGTTTTCGGGTCCGTAACCGCCGTTGATGGTGGTGTCTTTCAGACTTTCAAGCATGTGGGACTTGCCGCAGCCGGCAACGCCTTCGGCAATGACGTTTGAGTAGTCGTTGAGTTTTTTGATGATTCCCATGTTTTTGTTTTCGAGGGGCGAGCTGAAAAGCCCTATCTTGTATGAGGATGTGGTGTACCAGTCCAGGATTTGCTGGGGAGTGTCCCGGGGGAAATTGAACCCGGGGTGCAGGATGGGGAAGAAGCATATTTGTAAATCGTCCAGCGGGTTAAAGCCGAGGGCGTGCACTATGCTGTCTTGGTATTCGTACAGGAAGTCTAGGATATCCAGCAGCGACCGGTTTTTCGCGTTTTTGGTGTTAATGTTGGGGTACCCGTCCATCTCGCTAATATTCACTTTCGTGTCGATGGAGAGGTACCTGAACACATAGTTAATGTAGTTCGTGACGTATTTTCCCCGGTAGGGTTTGGGGTCGCCGTTGTCTTCGGTGATCGCGAGCAGCCCTTTGGTTTTATCGAGGATGATGCAGTGCATCATAATGCCGTCTTCGAGGGATTTGAGGCTAATATTCTCGGGGTCGCAGTAGGTGGGTACACCGTTCGGGTCGGTGATGTGCAGTTTGTCCCTGAGCTCTCTGAGCGGGGTGAACCTGGGGTGGAAAACTGAGTGTCCTGTGGGCCATTTGCCTTGAAGCTGGGTTTGCAGCTGGTGCACCGCTTTTGACAGGTTGTAGGCGTGAGACATCCCCGCACCGGATGACGGCGCTGTGGTCGCCTGTGAAGTGTAGGTGGTGTCGGACATGGCTCTCCTAGTTATTTTTCTGCCTTTCTTATTATCGCAAATATGCCCACCCATTTTTACCATTTTGTGGGGGTATCACGGGGAACGGCTAACCCTGAGGATGAACCCTATAGGCGGTTTCTTGTGGGTGGTAATGGCGCATAATATGCCGTGCGCGGCCATAGATTCGGGGGCTTCGCGCCCTCACCATGGGTGAGGAAGCGAAGCCCCCGAAACGGTCACCGGGTGGTGCCCATGTGGCGCATTAGACTAGTCGTCGTTGTTTGTGCTCTGAACGGCGTTGACGTTCGTCAGGTCGTACTTTGCGAATGCCTGGGCTGCGGCGTCGGCAGGTACTTCACCGTTCTTGGCGAGCATCTGCAGGGTGCGCACCACCATCGACTGTGCGTCGATGTGGAAGAACCTGCGCGCACCCGGGCGGGTGTCGGCGAAGCCGAAGCCGTCGGCACCGAGGGTTGCAAAGTCGTTCGGCACGAACTGGCGGATCTGATCGGGCACATCCGAGGTGTAGTCGGTCGATGCGATGATCGGGCCGTTCGCACCGGCGAGCTTCTGCGTCACGTAGGGCACGCGAGCGGGCTGGCCGGGGTTCAGCAGGGCTTCTTCTTCGGCAGCCACACCATCGCGGCGCAGCTCGGTCCAGGAGGTTACGGACCAGACGTCGGCGGATACGCCCCAGTCTTCGGCCAGGAGCTTCTGCGCTTCGATAGCCCACGGCACAGCAACACCGGATGCCAGCAGCTGGGCCTTCGGCCCGGATGCCAGCGGGGAGTCCTGCACCTTGTAGATGCCCTTGACGATGCCTTCCACGTCCACATTTTCGGGTTCTGCGGGCTGGTGGATCGGCTCGTTGTACACGGTCAGGTAGTACATGACGTCGTGATCTTCGTCGAGGTTGCCGTACATCTGCTCAATACCGCGCTTCACAATGTGCGCAATCTCGTAGCCGTACGCCGGGTCGTAGATCTTGAACGCAGGGTTGGTGCTTGCCAGGATGGGCGAGTGGCCATCCATATGCTGCAGACCCTCACCGGAGAGCGTGGTACGCCCTGCGGTTGCGCCGATCACGAAGCCGCGTACCATCTGGTCAGCAGCAGCCCAGAAGGCGTCGCCGGTGCGCTGGAACCCGAACATCGAGTAGAAGATGTAGATCGGGATCATGGGCTCACCGTGGGTGTCGAAGGACGAACCAACAGCGGTGAACGCTGCGGTTGCGCCCGCCTCGTTAATACCCACGTGAAGGATCTGACCCTCAGGCGACTCTGTGTAGGAGAGCATGAGCTGGTGATCCACCGGCACATAGTTCTGGCCGTTGGGGTTGTACAGCTTAGCGGAGGGGAAGAACGCGTCCATACCGAAGGTGCGTGCCTCATCCGGGGTGATGGGTACGATGCGGTGGCCGAAGCCTTTCACACGCATCAGGTCCTTCATCAGGCGCACGAACGCCATGGTGGTGGCGGCTTCCTGCTTACCGGAGCCCTTCTTAGCACCGGCGTATGCTTTATCATCCGGCAGGGTGATTTCGGGCTGAGTGTTCGGGCGGTGCGGAATGTACCCGCCCAGCTCCTCACGGCGCTTGTGCATGTACTGCAGGGCCGGGTGGTCTGCTGAAGGCACATAGTACGGCGGGTTGTAGAGGTCCTTCTCCAGCTCCTCATCCGAGATGGGGATGTTCAGGTGGTCACGGAAGCCTTTGAGGGCTTCCATGGTGAACTTCTTAATCTGGTGGGTTGAGTTGCGTGCCTCGAAGAAGGGGCCCAGCTCAGCACCCTTAATGGACTGAGCCAGGATGACGGTGGGGCGGCCCTTGGTTTCCAGTGCCTCCTTGTAGGCGGCGTAGAGCTTCTTGTCGTCGTGCCCGCCAAGTCGCAGGTTGAAGATCTGCTCGTCGCTCAGGTCTGCAACCAGTTCCTTGGTTTCGGGGTACTTGCCGAAGAAGTGCTCGCGAATGTACCCGCCGTCTTCGCCGCGGAAGGTCTGGTAGTCGCCGTCGAGAGTCTCATTCATCAGCTGGATGAGCTTGCCGCTCTTATCCTTCTGAAGCAGGGCATCATAGTCGGAGCCCCACAGCACCTTAATGACGTGCCAGCCTGCACCGCGGAAGAATGCCTCAAGCTCCTGAACAATTTTGCCGTTACCGCGAACGGGGCCGTCGAGGCGCTGCAGGTTGCAGTTCACGACGAAGGTCAGGTTGTCGAGCTTTTCGTTGGCTGCCAGCTGCAGCGCACCACGCGATTCGGGTTCGTCCATTTCGCCGTCGCCAAGGAACGCCCACACGTGCTGCTGGGAGGTGTCCTTAATCTTGTGGTTGTGCAGGTAGCGGTTAAAGGATGCCTGGTGGATGGCATTCAGCGGGCCCAGACCCATCGAAACGGTCGGGAACTGCCAGAAATCAGGCATGCAACGCGGGTGCGGATATGAGGGGATTCCATTCGCGCCTTTTGTTTTTTCCTGACGGAAACCATCCATCTGCTCGGCAGTGAGCTTACCCTCAACAAATGCGCGGGAGTACACGCCGGGGGAGGAGTGGCCCTGGAAGAAGACTTGGTCGCCGCCGCCGGGGTGGTTGCGGCCGCGGAAGAAATGGTTCAGGCCCATCTCGTACAGGTCGGCGATACCCGCGTAGGTGGAGATGTGCCCGCCAACGCCGATGTCTTTCTTCTGTGCACGCTGCACCATAATGGCTGCGTTCCAGCGGATCCAGGCGCGGTATTGACGCTCAAGTTCCTCATCGCCGGGGTAAGCAGGCTGCTGGTCGGCGGGGATAGTGTTAATGTAGTCGGTATTGACAATGGTGGGTACCTCTACACCCTTCTTGCCAGCTTCCTGCAGAAGCGAGCGCAGGATGTATTCGGCACGTTCGGTGCCGTGAGTTTTAATAAGGTCCTCAAGGGACTCGGCCCACTCCTGGGTTTCTTCAGTATCGACGTCTTTCAGTCCGTCGAGAAGAGTGCTCAGGGCGTGTTCGTTCGGTTTTGCGTTACCCAAACTAATCCAACCTCTCTTGTGTTCAGTTGTGAAGGTGTTACGACGGCGATTCTCCGCGGGTGACACCCCTAGCAGGCAAGTGGGCCGAACGTGGTGGTCGGCGCACTTCTTTCTCTACTATTTTAGTCCTTATTTGACCCTGGTTTTGCTGTTGTGAAGGATTTTTTGGGGACTGCTGTCAGCGGGTGGGTTGGGTGCCTGCGGATTTGCAGGAGAAAAGCCAAAGATATTTTTGCCTGTACCGTGCAGATTTTACGCTGCATGGTGGTTCTGTGTTGGGTTTTGCGGTATTACTTTGGGTTTTTGAGGTGAAGGGCGGCGGGCTGTACTGTGCCGTGTAATTTTCTTCACCCGCGCCGCCCCAAAGCACTGAGATGTATAACACCCTCAACGGGTTTGCGCTCCCTGCAAAGACCCCGTATAGTATTACCTTGTTCGCCGGTTTGGTGAGCACAATGGGTCTTTAGCTCAGCTGGTAGAGCGCCACGTTTACACCGTGGATGTCATCGGTTCGATCCCGGTAGGACCCACAATTTATCGATGCGGCCCCGTCTAAGGACGGGGCCTTCTCGTTATTGTCCCTGGGGACATGGGTACATTCGCTGTGGTGGTCTACCGAGATAGCAGCGGGCCGCTCACCCGTGCGCATAATTGGCGATCCGTGCACCGCATCTGTGTATAAATCAGCGTACCCTTATATACATGACTGAAAATATCGAGAGTAAAAAGGCGCAAATTGGTGTAACCGGCCTGGCGGTGATGGGCGCGAACCTGGCCCGTAACTTGGCCCGCAACGGCTACACTGTGGCGCTGCATAACCGTTCCGTCGAGAAAACCGACGCGCTTCTTGCCGAGCACGGGCAAGATGGTGATTTTATTCGTACCGAATCACTACAGCAGCTGGTTGACTCATTGGAGTCGCCGCGGCGTATCTTGGTGATGGTGAAAGCTGGTGCTCCGGTTGATGCCGTGATTGAGCAGCTAACACCCCTGCTGGATGAGGGCGATATTGTTATTGACGGCGGTAACTCGCATTTCCCAGACACGATCCGCCGCGAGCGTGAGCTGGCGCAGAAGGGCCTGCACTTTGTGGGCGTGGGTGTCTCCGGTGGTGAGGAGGGCGCACTGTGGGGTCCCTCTATTATGCCGGGCGGATCTGCCCAGTCGTATCAGCATGTGGGCCCTATGCTGGAGAAGATTTCGGCAAAGGCACCCCAGGACGGTTCACCATGCTGCGCGTGGATTTCCACTGATGGCGCGGGGCACTTCGTGAAAATGGTTCACAACGGTATTGAGTACGCCGATATGCAGGTGATCGGGGAAGCGTACGATATTCTGCGTTCTATTGCCGGGCTGGAACCAGCGGAGCAGGCACAGATTTTTAAGACGTGGAACAAAACCGAACTCAATTCGTACCTGATTGAGATTACCTCTGAGGTGCTGGCCCAGGTGGATGCTAAAACCGGTAAGCCTCTGGTGGACGTGATCCTGGATCAGGCTGGTCAGAAAGGAACCGGCCGCTGGACGGTGCAGGCTGGCCTTGATTTGGGAGCCCCGGTCTCTGCCATTGCAGAGTCGGTGTTTGCCCGCGCGCTTTCATCATCTGATCCGGTTGCCCGTGAGCAGGCTCAGCAGCAGCTTCCTGCGGGCCTGATCGCGACCACCGGTGTCGGTGCTGGGGATCCTGAATTTGTTGAGGATGTGCGCCGTGCCCTGTTGGCCTCGAAACTGGTTGCTTACGCGCAGGGCATGGATATGATTGCCCGCGCGGGGGACGAGTACGGTTGGGATTTGAAGCTTGATGTGATTGCTTCGCTGTGGCGTGCCGGGTGCATCATCCGCGCCGAGCTGCTGGGCGATATTATGGCTGCCTACTCCGGTGAGCGTCCGGCAAATATGCTTTTGGCACCCCAGTTCAAGTCTTTGATGGATGAGCTGGTTCCGTCGTGGCGCCGGGTGGTGGGTAAAGCCACCGCTCTTGGGGTTCCGGTACCGGTGTTCTCTTCGGCCCTGTCGTATTATGACGGCCTGCGCCGTGACCGCCTGCCTGCGGCCGTAATTCAGGGGCAGCGTGATTTCTTTGGTGCGCACACTTACGGGCGTGTGGACGAAGAAGGGGCCTTCCACACTATGTGGAGTGGAGACCGTTCTGAGGTGAACGCCGCCGACATTCACGTGCACTAATACTGCACCCGGGGCTGCCCTGGTTGTATAACTATGCGGTGCGGGCGTCTTCGTGTATCTGGTTTTAGGCCAGACGGTGAAGATACCCGCACCGCATCAGTGTGTGCAGAAGGTGCGCCCTGAGGCTGAGGGCACGTTGTATTTAGTGCCCGCCGGTACCTCCGCCGGATACATAAGGCGTTACAGCCCAGCGTCCGTTAACGTATTCGGTGGTAACGTACCCGGTCAGCCGCGTCCACTGGTATTTTTCGGGGAGATCGTCGTGGTACTCACCCCGAATAATTGCTTTGGTGCCGTTAAGGAAAGTCTCGGTGCACCGCCACGTAATCTTAGAGGAGGATACGATGGGGTCGGCAAGAATGTCCATCTCAAACTTGCGATCAAAGAACCACGTTTTTGATGATTCCATATTCTGGTAGAAAGTCTCAAAGCTCTGCATGTATTCAATATCAGGCTTGGCGGCTTCCATCTCTTTAAGTGGTTCAAGGTCACCTGTTTTAGTGATGTAATCAAAAACCGATGCCTGATATCGGAGCGTTGCGTACGCTCCTTCAAGCGAGTCCTCATTCATATTCTCAGGTTTGAGAGGCTTAGGCGCGTTCCGGGGCGGATGCTCTTCATTACCTGGCTCGTAGGTTTTATTCTCATAATGGTCAACTAGAGGAACTACCCCTTTGTAGTTTTTGGAACCCGCATCGTATTTCTGCCCGGTGGCTTCTGTCGATGCATTAGTGGAAGCTGGACTGGTTTGCGAGGATGATGTCTCTGAAGCTGATGATGAGCTGCCGGATGTGGACGTACTGCTCTGGCTGCAGGCTGCCAGTAGGGATGCGGAGCCTAAGCCCAGGAGGGCAACCGCGCCTCTGCGGGTTACGGATAAAGGCATGTTTCTACCTTTCTGCTAGTCTTTGGTAGTTTATTCTGATATTACAGGTAAGTTCATAGTTCGCTCTTAAAAACTACTAACTGTAGTGTCTTAATGCTAAAAAGCATATTTATGTGCTCAAAGGTGTTCCCGGAAGAATATAGTACATAAGTCTATAGTAACCTTATTCAGGGTTATTTTGATTATTCGACGTACATTTTGATGTTTTAATATTGCGAAAGGCCCTTCTGTAAGCATCAGAAACTGTGCAGGGTGAACCTGCGGGTTACTGAGAGCACACAAGGCCCCGGTATCATCTAAAGATACCGGGGCCTGTAGCGTGAGTGTTTGTGTGTCGGCTGCTGCGTTAATTATTGCTTGGGCACGTAGCTGTAAGGGATGTGACACGAAACCGTGGAGTAGGTACCGCTGGCTTGGTTCTCTGAGACGGTTTCCCCGTTAACAGTGATTTTGCAGCTAACCTTAGTGGCCCCACCGTCACCGTACGAGCCGGAAGCATTAAGGGTATAACTGTCCTTGAGAGTAGTCTCGATGCCTTCCTTACGCCAGTCGCTCGAAATGTTCTCGGTACTGGTGGAACTGTACGGGCCGTAAGAGACGCGGGCTTTACCGTTAGCCTTGACCTCAACATCAACCTTCACCTTTGTTGTAGCCCGGTCAATAGAAGGCGTAGCAGAAGCAGAGCGTGATGCGGATGGGGTGGAGGTGTAGGAATGCGGTGAAGACGATGACGTTGACGGCGAGGGGGAACTCGAAGAAGAAGACGCTGAAGACGACGACGGCGAGGCGGAGGAAGAAGTCGCTCCACCAGCAATATTATTCGGTTCATTATTACGTGTTGTGATAGTCACTACGAGTACCACTACGAGGGCGATTACGCCAGCACCGCACAAGAACCCCACCATCCACGGCCACACGGGACGGGGGCGATCTTCCTCCTCATAGAGGTCACCGTAATTCCTGCCGTATGGGCCGCCAGGTACAGCACCGTTATAGGGCGGAATAGGGCCGCTTGGGTACCCCTGTTGATAGGGGCCTTGGCCGTAGCCAAGATTCCCAGTGTTATACCCTTGACCGTTCAGATTCCCGGTGTTGTATCCGTAGCCGCCAAGGTTCCCAGTGTTATACCCTTGGCCATTCAAATTGCCGGTGTTGTATCCCTGCCCGTTCAGGTTCCCGGAGTTGTAGCCGTTATACTGGGCTGCCTGCCGCACGGCTGAAGGATCCATAGGGAGCGTTTCGTCCCCATACTGTTGGTTACCATCCGGTCCGTTCAGGGGAGCCGATTGGGGCCCGTGATTGGTAGCCCCTGACGTATCCGGGTACCCCTGTGTTCCGGCCTGATCTGCGCCACTATTATTGTTCGCTCCATCAGGGCCTTCTGTAGGTGGGAACTGAGACATTGATTCTCCTCATAGGATGGTGGTTCACGCGAGGAACACTGACCTTCCCATGCTACCGCGAATCTTTGAACAAATGCTGTATGCGGTGCCCCAGGCTCTCCGGAATTATGGATCTTCTACGTTTAGCTCCGGCTGGTAGATGGTGGTGAACAGGCAAAGGTCAGTGCGCCTAGGAATTACTGCCGCCTGGTTTTAAAACGAGGCGGCAGTATTTTCAATGCGCCGTGTGGCTGGTGAAGGAAACAGATACTGCTAGATCCACATGGCCGGGTCTATATACTCCACAGCATCCACCAGCGGTTTCTTCTTCTCTGGGGTGCGCGGGCGCGATTTTGCCGGGATACCTGTAATAATCGAATCGTGCGGGTGATCGTTTACCACCACCGCATTCGCGCCAATAGCGCTGTCAGCACCGATCTGTACCGGACCGAGTACTTTAGCGCCCGCCCCAATCGTCACGCGGTCACCGATCGTAGGGTGGCGTTTCACTTTCTCTAAGGAGCGGCCGCCTAAAGTCACCCCGTGATAGAGCATCACGTCGTCACCTATTTCGGTGGTTTCACCAATCACAATGCCCATGCCATGGTCAATAAAAAACCGGCGCCCGATTGTAGCTCCGGGGTGAATTTCAACGCCCGTCAGAAAACGAGTGAACTGTGATATTGAACGCGCCAGGGCCTTCGTTGTATCCCGCTGCCACAGTCTGTGGCTCAGCCGGTGCGACCAGATGGCGTGCATCCCCGAATAGTTGAGTATAATTTCGACCGTGCCGCGCGCGGCCGGGTCGTGTTGGCGAACGTTTGCAATGTCTTCACGCAAACGGGCGATGAATCCCATGGTCATCCTTCTTTTACTGTGCGTTCATCCAAAGGTACCAACATCAGGGACTGTTTTCACGCTAGGGAAACCTGAGCGGGAGAGAACAGCAAACACTTATGCGGGAACCACAGTGATAAAACATCGTGAGCTGCCCGGAAATTCCCGTGCACCTTAAACACGCAAGAACGCCCCACCGCACCCCGCGCACCGGGGTAGTGGGGCGTTTGCAGCGGACGTTTAGCCGCGAATATCCTCGTACAGGACGGTGGAAATGTAACGCTCACCGAAATCGGGGACAACAGCGACAATCAGCTTGTCTTTATTCTCAGACTTCTTGGCTTCCTCAACAGCCGCATACACCGCTGCACCCGAGGAGATACCGCCCAGGATACCTTCTTCGGTAGCCAATGCGCGAGAGGTGCGGATGGCTTCTTCGCCGCTAACAGCGATAACTGCATCATAAATATCACGGTTGAGAGTATCAGGCACGAAATTCGCCCCCAGCCCCTGAATCTTGTGCGGGCCAACGCGACCCTCGGAAAGCAGCGGAGAATCCTGAGGCTCAACGGCCACGATCTTCAGGTTCGGGTTTTTCTCCTTCAGATACTTACCTGCACCGGAGATGGTGCCGCCGGTACCAATACCAGAGACAAAAATATCAATCTTGCCGTCGGTAGCGTCCCAAATTTCGGGGCCGGTGGTCTTGTAATGGATTGCGGGGTTAGCCTCGTTTGAGAACTGGGACGCGAGAACCGCGTTATCGGTGCCCTCAACAATCTCTTTAGCCTTCTCCACGGCACCCTTCATACCATCGGTGCCGGGGGTGAGCACAATTTTCGCACCGTACGCACGCAGCAGGACACGACGTTCGGCTGACATGGTCTCGGGCATGGTCAGAATAACGTTGTAGCCGCGTGCTGCCCCCACCATCGCTAGGGCAATACCAGTGTTACCGGAGGTGCCCTCAACAATGGTGCCGCCGGGCTTCAGTGCACCAGCTTCCTCAGCAGCGTCAATAATGGCGCGACCGATGCGATCCTTCACAGAACCAGCGGGGTTATAGAATTCAAGTTTGACCGCAATATTGCCGGGCAGACCCTCAGAGAGTCGGTTCAAACGGACAAGCGGAGTCTGGCCGATAGCATCAACAATGCTGTTAACGATTTGCGCCATGAATCTAATTCCTTTGTTTGATTTTATTTCTTCGTCAGTAACTCTACCCCCATAAGGTGCCGGTGTAATGCTGGCTGTCACAGTTCGTAACAGAGGCACAGGGGTACAGATATAGTGGGTCTTCAGATACGCAGATTAGAAAGAAGCTGTTTTCCCGGGAGACCAGCTGGATGGCAGGAAGCGCCTGTCAAGTATCCACCACTCGCCGTAGGAGTATTCGAAATACCCTTTATATTCTGTGCCGATACCTTCGAGACTGTTAAGGTTTACGGATTGGTGGCTTGTTTTGTCGTACAGGCGGGCGGCAGAGTCCGCTTCAAGCTTTATAGTCCACACATAGGTATTGTCTTTGGGGCCTTCAAACGGCATGTCGTCCATGATGGATATCGTCAGCGGAGCGTAAGTGTCGCTAATGAGCCACCTATCACTAGTATCACGATACGTACTGTACCTGAGGAAGGAGGAGGAATCCGTAAACCCGCGCTCAATCCAAGGAGACGTAAAGCCTTTAAACAAGAGGTAGTTATAGTAGGCTCCGCGATGGCCGATAAATTTGTACAACCCTTCGGCTGTACGTTCGTCAGTCCCGCCGGGATACACCGGCTCCGGAATATTAGCGGGAGGATCCTGCTCTGTACCGGGTTTGTACAGGGCGGCGGTTATGCCCTTGTAGGAGTTAAAGTTAATTTTCCCTTTATAGGAGCTTCGAGCGGAACACGCGCTCAGTAAACTAATGCCAGCTATACCAAATACACCGAAGGCAGTGCGACGAGTCACGGAAGAAGGCATGAGGGAACCTCTCTACTTACGACGCTGATGATATAACTATATACCCCGCAGCTTCTTGCGCAAACGTGCGACACATACTGAAAATACGTTAATTACACACCCGAAGATGCGTTGGTGTTGGCGGTAAACTCCGAAAAATCAATCACCCATTTATGATCCTCATACCGTGCCTTTAATGGGCCTGACCTGGTAACACTATTAGTAGCGCTGGCTGGGGTCTCGCGTACTTTCCCGGAGATAACCTCAAAATCACCGAATTTAATGAAATACTCCATTGGCCACTCATACACATCCTCTTCCTTCTTTTGGGGGTGCGGGGTGTGTATGGTGCAGTGGTACCGAACCTTTGAAAACCAGCTATTGCCGCTGCCGATCATCCGATCCAGTTCCTCTTGGGTAAGACCCTGGTACCGTTCCATATAGGGTTGCGCTTCGCCTGTGTTTCTGCTTTCAATAATGTACTCTGTGAAAGCAAAAATATAGCCAATAGTGCTGTACAGCCCAGCCACTGAGCGCTCATCCGCATGGGCAGGAAGCACCGGAACCGGCACGTTCTGGGCGGGTTCAGAGCGAGTCGCTTCCCGGTAGTCACCATTCTGACGGTAGCTGTCGAACTTCAGTTCTCCGCTGTAATCATATTGCCGATCAAGCCACATATTGCTGGTGCTGCACCCTGCAAGGAGCAGAGCGCCGCCGCAACCGGCTAGGGCAAACAAAGACCGTCGATTCATGGAAGTAGGCACGGTGATCAGGGATCCTTTGAACACACGAAGTTGAGATACCTCAAACATTATAAGAGGCCGCCCCAAAACCCCAAAAGACGGGGGCTAGGCCCCAATAACCAACCCTGCAGCACCGTAGACCTTAGATAGTTTTTGACCCGCCCGAAGACCTGCTGTTTGTATCGTCGCTGAGTAACTCCTCGAGCTTGAGACGCCACACGCCATCACTGTACCTCGCTTTTATAGTGCCTTCGTATTTTTGTTCCCGCTTTTCAGCTGGGATCTCCCGTGCACGCCCGGCAGATACCAGGAAACTCCCCAGTTTCGCCGTCATTATGGCTGGCCACGAGTACGTATCGCCCTCACGTGTTGGCATAGGATCTTTCAATGTAAACCTAACATCGGGAGCCTCAAACCATATCTTGTAATCACTAGAAGGCTGTGAGTCAGTATCAAGGCGTTTATAGTACTCGCCATCAAGCAGATTCCGGCCCGTATCACCGGTTTGGTAGGCATATGTAACACTCGCAGCTATAAAACCAATGGTGGAATATAGGCCCGCCACTGTGTGCTCATTAACGTTGTGTGGAAGCGTTGGTACGGGAGCATTCTTACCGGGCTCAGTGCGGGTAGGTGCCGTATATTCACCTTCGCGGCGGAAACTGCCGAACGTTACCTCACCACTGTAATCTGTGCGCTCTGCGGCCACCACAGACGCCCCGGAGCTGCAAGCGCTTAAAAACAGGATGGAGGCACCCCCAGCTGCGCCAGTAAATAAAAAACGACGAGACACGGAAGCAGCCATCGGGACGCCTTTCAGTTGAAGTAGCTAGCATGATTATAGCTTTTACCCACTCAAAAGTTGGGGATATGCAAGCCACTTTCATCTACTAAAGCATTCAGTATCCCAGCGGATTAGGCGGGCCCTTCCCGGCGGGGTACGCGCATCAGGGCACCCCGCTGGGAAGAGAATGGACGAACCTAGTTAATATCCATATTCAGATCCCAAATACCGTTCATATAGGTGCCTACAGCCTCACCAGACATGTAGATATGGCGTTTATCGGCGGGGGTATCCTGCAGCGTACCCTTACGGTAAATCTTCTCGCCCACGTCAATATTCAGCTTCACCTGCCAGTTCCACGAACCGCCAGCATACACCGGCTGCGGGGCGGTAATAATTAACGAGGCGGACGGCTTCGCATACCAGATCTTATCGGCCTCGCTTTTCTTCGTACTCTCCGCATAGCCTTGCAGTACGTTCTTTGCCTCAGCATTGAGGGTTACCGTATTAACGTACTGCATATCGCCAGTCTGCAGCAGATAATCCACCGCTGCCCCAAACCAGGCCAATGCGCCCGCGAACCCGGCTGCATTATCTTTTTTCATGGACTCAGGCTGAACTGGGATCGGGACATTCTGCGCCGGGTGTTCCTCGGTGGCAGCCATATATTCGCCGGGCTTGTCGTATTTATCAATCTTCGCTTCACCACTAAAGTCCTTTTTCTCCTCAACGGTGGGAGAAGCTGAGGGGGTGGCGGTGGCAGACTCGGAGGGAGACGCTGAAGGCGTCGCAGAGGCACTGGCAGTTGCGGTACGGGATGCGCGGGGAGATGCGCTCTGAACCTCAAATGTACTTGAGGAAGGCTCAGAAGGAGACGGTGCAGAGGCGGTGGTAGTGGTCTGCTGCGACTCAGAACTGCACGCAGCCAAAAAAGCTGCGCTGCTGAGACCAATGACACTAAGTGCAGTGCGCCGGGTCAAGGGGGATGACATGAGAGCTATACCTTTCAAAATTTTGGTTTGCGAGTGAATATTTCGGTGATTGCTATCGTGTCGTGATAGAGAATAGCATACCCTGAAGCATGATTGACGCAGGGCGCCACGCTTGGGCTGAACTCCGATCCTAGCGTTTCTTTGGTGTGCTCAGATTC
Source organism: Rothia sp. HSID18069 (assembly GCF_003989155.1). Taxonomy (NCBI): domain Bacteria; kingdom Bacillati; phylum Actinomycetota; class Actinomycetes; order Micrococcales; family Micrococcaceae; genus Rothia; species Rothia sp. HSID18069. Next base: position 598,219 of record NZ_RBMG01000001.1, read on the forward strand.
CAGGACCCCTCAACATAGCGGCCCGTAATATCACCCTCGGATTGCACCAGTTTACGGTTCTGTGGAACCTGCGAGACTTTGCCGCGGATCAGCGCAAAATCACCCTGTTTCATGGTGAGCTTGGCGGGCCACTGGTAGCCATCAGTGTTCCTGATTGGGGCGGAAGTGGTGAGTTCAATAGTTACTGTGACCTCACTCAACCAGGTTTTATCGTCAAAAAGCTCCGCGACATCGGTGTAGCTTTTCAGATCTTCCCGGTCAAACCTGATGTCTTTCAGATGCTGGGAATCACCCGTGTTCATCATGTACTGCAAAGAAGCCGCGAAGTAGCAGATTGTTGCATGAAGCCCTGCCACGGAATTCTCGCCCATATTATCGGGTTTGATAGGAACTGGCACGTTCTTCGAGGGATGCTCCTGAGTTGCTGGCTCATAGGGGCCAGCGGAGGTGTCGTATCTATCAAGTTTCGCTTCGCCTTTGTAATCTGCCCCCACCCCGCACGAGGTGAGCGCAGCAACCACGCCGCCTACGCCAGCTAATCCCACCGCAAAGCGGCGTGTTACGGCAGGAAACATCGTTGTCCTTTCACAGATTTATAGAACCCTAAAACAAATGCAATGATAGTTTACGCACAAAATATGAGGGCGACAAAGCCCACCGTAATGGTTATGTATTATTGGGACGCGCGAGGGCTTGCCGACGGTGAAGGGTCGTCATCTTCATCGCCTTCCCACCGGAATTCCCAGCGCCCCTGCTGGTAATTGACAAGGCCAATAACCTCTTTATCGTAATGCTGGTCTTGAGGCGAAAGCTCCGTATATTTTCCGTCTTTTACCGCGAAAGAGCCCAGATCGTTAACGATGCGCAACGGCCAGCGGTACTGTGAGCCTTCCCGAGTGGGCTGCGGGGTAATGAGCACAATCTTGAAACTTGGGTTTGCGTACCAGAGCGTACCGTTTTTAGTTTCTGCTCCCATTTTCTCGAAACTTTTATAGCTCTCATTCGGCCATTTGAGGGCGCGTATGGGTGAGGGGTCTCCGGTGATATTGAGGTAGGTTAGGCACGCGGCGTAGTAGGCAATTGTGGCGTACATCCCCGCCACCGAATCTTCATACATGTGCTCCGGAACCACCGGCTTTGGTACGTTCTTGGCGGGATGCTCTTTAGTTGCTGGCTCGTAGGGGCCCGCCGACGTATCATATTTTTCAAGTTTCGCCTCCCCGCTGTAGTCCTTAGCAGCAGACGTGGGGGAGGCGCTTGGCGCCGCCGTCTCATCACTCTCAGGTGTGGTGCTCTCGGCCGCCGAGGGGTTCTCCGCTAGGGCTGGCTTGGCGGGCGCCGACACTATAGCGCCGGAGCACCCGCTGGTAAAAAGAACACTAGCGACCGAAAACATGCCCAAAACCGTGCGGCGAGTAATGGAAGAGGCCAACGCAGTCATCCTTTCCGGCCTGAACCGACCGTGAGGGGCGGAAGGTGTGTGGACACCTAGAAACAATTAGATGAAGTTGCCGCCACCTGATGATGAGGAAGAGGAAGAACTTTCGGACGGTGATGGGCTGCTAGAGGAAGACGAGGAGCTGCTGCTCGACGACGGGCTGCGGGTTGGCGAAGAGCTGCTGGAACTACGCGAATGCCAGATGATCGTCCAGTGCCCACCCTCGTATGTGCACACAGCCATTTGGCGTGATTCACCATACCGGCTGTATGAAGATAGTGACCTGTACTCACCATCTTTCACAATGAAAGGCCCCTGATCCGTCTTAGCGGTAAACGGCCACATATACTTATCGCCACTCTTTGTCGGCTCGGGGCTATTGAGGTAAATCTTCACATCGGGAGAACCGTACCAGCTTCGTTTCTCCCGGATGGGCGCACCTTTGCTTTCATACTCCGGCAATGTGTCTTCCGACAGACGTACCTCACGCAAAAACTCGGTTTCCCCGGTCAAATAGTAGTATTTCAAAGCTGCCGAAAGGTACCCTAACGCCGCTTTTAGGCCCTCGGTTGAGTTCTCGCTCATCTTCTCGGGCTTAACCGGTTTAGGTACGTTTCTTGCCGGGTGTTCCTTGGTGGCTGCCTCAAAGTTGCCCGCTGATGTGTCATATTTATCAATCTTGGCTTCGGAAGAATAGTCAGAACTACTCGACGAAGATGAAGATGATGATGAGGGAGAAGCCGAGGTAGACGAGGCCGAAGAGGAGCTGGGGGAGGCCTCGGAACTTGTTGTCGCAGGCTCGGAAGAATCACTCGAGGAAGGGGTGTGCGTCTTAACGGAAGTAGAAGAAAAAATAGAATTGGAACACCCTGAGACAGCAGCTATACCGGCTACGGTGAAAAAACCTAAAGCTGTGCGGCGCGTCACGTCGGAAGTCATATACCCAATCTTTCACTCGGCGAGGTTGAGATACATCAACTATACCGCCCGCACATCTGCCTGTGGGGGTGCGCCACCTTATAGCTTACGGCGAAAATCCTGGGAACCAGTATCAGGCGGTTCGTGTGAAGGTTATGCCGGGGCAGTGGTGCCAGCGGCAGCCTCCGGAACCTTACCGCGTGTCTCGGGCAGCAAGTCGTACGTCATACGCCACGAACCCTGGTCATACACTACAAACAGCGGGTCGGTATCGACCGCGAAATTAGATTTAAAATCTTCATAGATAGTGTTTGCGGCCCCCACCATCCGGGCCTGCGGGTCAAACCCCGGTGTGCACTTCCAGATGTAGGTGTTCTCGCTCTCGCCTTTTGTTGGCTGCTCAGTATCCAACGACAGGGTAAACGGGTGCGCCGTGGAGCTACGCAGCCATGCACCCTTCGCGTACAGTTCCCCCAGCTCCTTCGCATCCTCCTGGGACTGGGCGTCAGTGACCTTATTGAGCGCTGAAGCATCACCGGTTAATAGCAGGTAATTATGCGCGGCAACCCAGAACCCAATGAAGTTATACAGTCCCTCAACATTTGGTTCGGTCATACCGTGAGGCTCCTGCGGGACGGGCACATTCTTGGCTTTCGCATTGTCATTCCCGAGAACCACAGCCTCCACATCCCCAGAGTACGAGGTGAATTTCACGTCTCCCCGGTACCCCGGTGACTTTGTGGGCGCGGGGGTGAGGGACTGCGAGCCTGCCTGCGGCCGCTGCTCGTTAGCTGAGGTGGAGTTAATCGTATCCAGCAGGAAAGCGCCCCCCACTCCCACCGACGTCAGCCCCGCAGCAGCTATTGCAGTTCTACGGGTGAGTGCAGCGCGGGACATAGCGACGGCTCCTTTCAACGGGAATAATCCTCATTATTCTATACCTACTCTAGCGTGCCCACCCCTGTCATCTTGAGGCCACAAACCGGTGACTGCGCAGGCGCTTGTCTCACGCTGTTTTACCCCAACCTGCACTGATGCACACAAGGTGTTCCCGGGATTGTAAAACCCGGGGGATACGTTCAAAAAAATATATCTGGAACATCACATAGTTTATAGTCCACCGTACCTGAGGCACATTATGGGTCATACGCTACCGGCCCTAGAGCAGACGCACACTATTGTGGGTCTAGCGAGAGGCAGGAACGGTCACAACTTTCGCAGGAACCGTGGGAGTCACCTGGGGCAGGGCTGTGCGTCGGGGACTGGCTGACGGGTCGTACTGTTCAGCTGAAATAATCCACCACTGTTCACCCTCCCACATGCCGTACAGTTTACGCATTGCGCGGGCTTCCTCCGTGGGCAGGGCAGTATTCGTGTTAGCGGCAGCATTAACCAGCACACCGCTCTCTTGCTTCACTGAACAGGCCCAAGCGTACTTATAGCCCTTCTCATCCGGTTGTTTCTCGGTGAGGGAGACTGTCCACGAACCACCCACAATCCACTGCGTTGCACTCATGTACAACTGCTCATACCCCTGCAACTGTGCAATAGCGGGCTGGTTCTGCGGATGCACCACCTTCAATGCTGGTTTCATATCGCCTGTGGCTCGCGCATAATTGAGTGCCGCAATATAGTAAGCGAACGTGAATCTTAGTCCCGAGGTGTCCTCATCACGCATATAGTCGTACTCGGCGGGTACGGGAACATCTGTAGCTTTTGACTGCAGCGATGCAGGGTTGCCGGTAGGTGCCGCCGTTGACCCGGCTGAAGGCTGAGGGCCAGCGGATCTGTAATGCTGCCACAGCAGCTCCCCGGAGAGGTTCTCCCGGGTATCCGCGGTGGTGGCTTGAACACTGGAACCGTCTGCCGGTACACCTGCATTGCCTGCGGTGCGGGAAGAAGAACTAGAGCCGCAGGCGGAGAGCGCCGCAGCACCCAGCGAAGAGGCTGCTCCAACCAAAAAAATACGGCGTGAGGCAACAGCAGATCGAATCATGGTGGACTATCCCTTCTAAGAACACCGCAACTTGTATACAAAGCCTATGCGGTGCAGGGTAAAACCACAAACGAATACGTCGCCAGTTCTAGAGCTGTTACTCACATCCAGCTGCCCCGGGAAGGGGCGGTGTCAGCGGCGGTGCTCATTATGCGGCTGCTACCGGGAAGACGGGGACGCAGCGGATGCTGAGGGGGCCAGCGACTCCTTCGCCGCCGAAACCTCCGCATCATCCATCATCTGCCAACCGTTGTCACCGTATTTGACGAATACATCCGCCCGGCGGGTTGTACCGTACATATCGGTAAAAGATACGTTACGTTGTGCCTTGAGCAGGTACAGGTGAGCTTTATTATCGACCGTGTACATGGACTCCCAGCGGAATACCTCTGAAGAGCCGATCCGTACGGGCCTGTCAGTATTGAGAGTAATGCCGGTGGGGCGTTCAGTATCACACACAACCCACCCCTCATCACGAGAGTAAAGCTTCGAATAAATACCGATATTTGTGCTGTACTTATCGTTGCCTGGCAGAGCCTCAAAGAGAGAAATATCACCGGTAAGGTACATGTAGTTCTGCGCCGCGCACCAGTACTGCAGGAAGCTTAGAATGCCCTGTTCAGAAAGCTCACGCATATTTTCAGGTTCTTTAGGCTTAGCCACATTCCGGGGGCCGTGCTCCAATGTGCCAGCCTCAAACGGCCCATTTGCTGTCTCATAGTACTGGGCTGGCAGAACCACCGGACCGCGCACCTGCGAACCTGAGGCAGAGTCCACCTGGGGAGAAGCTGCAACTGGTGAAGGCGCCGCCGAAGAAGCGGCAGCAGGACGTTTATTCGCGGTAGAAATAGAAGAACCCGCGCACGCACTCAAAAGGGAGCCAGCTCCTACGATGGCAGTCTGCGTCAGGAGCGCGCGACGAGCAAAACTATGGTGCATTTATGGGGTCCCATCCTTATCGGTGATGCGGCCAGCTAATCGGGCCATAAACACTCGCGGCTAGCACTTACTACCGTAGCAGAAGGCACCCCGCACACGCATATTGGGAAGGTGCCTGAACCAGTCGGAGTATCATTGCACACACAAATCAGGATAAACTGTTTGCGTGCAACACACCGATTATACGCACCTTATGCGTGTGCGCGAACTACTCGCCCACTGTGATGTTCCCCTAGAAACCCTCAACGCGGACTTAGCCCGTGAACGTATTCGTGCGGCCAATAAACAACTTGATGACTATATTCTGCCGCGTGCTGGCAGCCTGGATGCTCCACTCACCGTGGTTGTGGGCGGCTCCACTGGTGCCGGTAAATCCACGCTGGTGAATTCGCTCCTTGGCGAGCCCCTCACCCGTGCCGGGGCCATCCGCCCCACCACCCGCCAGCCTGTTCTGCTGCACCGCGCCGAAGATGCACCCTACCTGGGATCCGAGCACTACCTGCCGAGCATGAGGCGTCATAGCGTTGCCGCGGGAGAAACAGTGCCAGGAGCTGACGCACACACTGAAGCCGATGTGCTGGTGACGCTACAGACCCAGACGGTACCGCCCGGCATCGCTCTTATTGATGCCCCAGATATTGATTCCGTCTCTGAACAGAACCGGCGGTTAGCTAAAGATTTGCTCTCTGCCGCCGACCTGTGGCTTTTTGTGACCACCGCCAACCGGTATGCGGACGCCGTGCCGTGGGAATTACTGCACCGGGCGGCTGAACGCAATATTACGGTGGCGGTGGTGCTCAACCGAGTACCAGAAGGCGCCGAACACGAAATAGAAGAAGACCTGCAACATATGCTCAGCGAAGCTGGGATCACCCCGGCACTGCTGGTGTGTATCCCCGAACAGAAACGCGATAACCGCGGCCTGTTGCCGCCTGCTGCCATAGACCAAGTGCGGAACTGGCTAGAGCAGCTGGGGGCAGACGCACCGGCACGCGCGGCAATCGCCCGCCGCACCCTCAGCGGCGCTATTAACGGGCTGAGCGAAGATCTGCAGGTTATTGCCGCAGAACAAAAATCCCAGCACGAGACGCTCACCCGGCTCAGCGCCGCAGTGGATGACGCCTACGACACCGCATTGGAGAACATCCGTGAGGCAGCCTCCGACGGTACGCTACTGCGCGGTGAGGTGCTGATGCGCTGGCAAGATTTTGTGGGCACCGGAGAGTTCTTCCGCTCACTAGAATCTGGAATCGGGCGCCTGCGGGACCGGCTAATCGGGATCATGCGGGGCACCCCCGCCCAAGCCGCAAAAGTGGAACAGGCGTTAGAGCACGGGCTGCACGCAGTGGCCGTGGACGCTGCCGCCCGTGCCGCCGAACAGGTACGGCGCTCGTGGGGATCAGAACGCCCGGGTGCGCTTCTTCTTGAGGAACACGATGCGGGCGTCACCGCCGAACAGGTGCAGACCGAGCAGAGCACATTCGAGACGCAGGTTGCGGAGCAGATCCGTGCCTGGCAGCAGGGAATCCTTGAGACAATCCGCGCCGAAGGCGCCGGTAAACGCCAGCGTGCACGCGTGCTCTCGCTGGGTGTTAATGCTGCCGCCGTGCTACTGATGGTCGCTGTGTTTTCCGCAACCGGTGGGCTGACCGGGCTGGAAATCGGCATCGCAGGCGGCTCCGGCGTGGTGGGATCTAAGCTTCTGGAGTCGGTATTCGGTGAGGACGCTGCCCGCCGAATGGCCCAGCGTGCCCGTACCGACCTCATCGAGCGGATGCAAAACCTGCTGGATGTACACCGGCAGCGGTTCACCGATTCCCTCAATACCGTTAATGCGGGGCCTGAGCCAGCCCAGGTTCTTGAGGCCGCACAGCAGACACACCGTATTGGTCATGAACTGGCCGTGGACGGCAGCCCCGCCGGCAAAGAAATAAGGGGGTAGCATGAGCGACGAACTCGTTCCTTCGAGCACCACCATGGCCCGCCAGCGAGGCGGCACACTCACAGAGCGTGCAGACTCGCTCAACGCCGCGCTTGAAGCAGGCCGTGGGCGTATCGAAACAACCCTTATAGAGCGTAGCGCCACGACCATCAGCCGTGCCCGTGAGCGCCTTAGCCTCTCAGCCGAGCACACTATCGTGGGGTTTTTCGGGGCGACTGGCAGCGGTAAATCTTCCCTTTTTAACGCTGTGGCGGGCCAAAAACTTGCCCGCGCCGCCCATACCCGCCCCACCACGGTCACCGCGCAGGCCGCCGTATGGGGCAGGGAAGGCAGCGAAGAGGTCCTTGACTGGCTTGGAGTCTCTGAACGGGTGTACCCGCTGGAAGACCCCGCCGAAGCACCTATAACACCTGAAACGTTGGTACCTGAGACACCCAGCGCCGCCCTGAATGAGACCAGGGTGCCCGCCCCCGGGCTGTGGAACCGCATCCGCACCATGGTTGGTAAAGGGCAGACCCACACCCGCTCCGGCGGGCTAATCCTGCTGGACCTACCCGATTTCGACTCGGTACGCCGCGATAACCGTGAACTGGTAGAACGCATGGTGGGGTATGTGGATGTGCTCGTATGGGTGGTAGATCCACAGAAATACGCGGATGCGGTGCTGCACCACGAGTTTATCGAGCCCCTAGCTGCACACGGCGGCACGATGCTGTGCGTACTTAACCAGTCAGATCTGCTGGATGCACACGACCTTCCCCAGGTACTGGACTCCCTGCGGCAGCTGCTGGTTCAGGACGGTATTAGCCACCACTTGCTGGCTGAGCCGATCGCGGTTTCAGCCCGCACAGGTGCCGGGCTGGACTCCCTCAAATCGTTACTGGGGCAGGTGGCTGCCGCGAAAAGTGCCGCTTTGCAGCGGGTTACTGCCGACCTGGACGCTATCCACGGCGAGCTTTCAGACCGTGACGGCGGCCCGGTGGAGGCCTCTATTAGCGAAGAGTCGGTGGATACACTCACCGCCTCATGTTTCACAGCCAGCGGCGCGGGTACCGTGCTGGATGCAGCGGTTAGCTCCTACAAGCGCCGTGCCGGGGCGCGCACCGGGTGGATAGCGACCCGCTGGGTTGCTAAATTCCGGCCCGACCCGCTGAAGCGCCTGCACTTGGGGTACGCGGACGGCTCTGATACGCGACAGGACACCGCTGTTGATGAGCTGTTTGATGCGGAACCGGGGCAGCCTTCAGCGGCTCCCGCGCACCTGGTGGCCTCGTCATTACCCCCGCTGAGCCCAGCGCAGCGGGCATCCGTGGCGAACTCGGTACGTGCATTTGGTGCCGAAACCGCACACGGTATTGAAGAGCCCTGGAACAGCAGTATTCGTAACGCCGCCCTAGAACACGAACAGCAGCTGCCTGCCGCATTTGAACGCGCTATAGCGGGTGTTGACTACCGCACGGACCGGCGTCAGTGGTGGTGGGCGCTCCTGAATAGTGTGCAGTGGGTGGCGTTGCTGAGCGCTCTAGCGGGGGTGCTGTGGCTCACCGGTATGGCGGCAGCAGCATACTTTCAGGTGCCGCTTCCGCCACCGCCCACACCGGACGGCTCACCCGTGCCGGTGCCTACTCTGCTGCTGCTCTTAGGGGTGCTATTAGGGATTGTGGCTGCAGGGGCAGGGCGGGCGCTTACCGCCATGGGCGCGCGAATATACCGTCAAAGGATACAGCGCGCCCTTACCCGGGGCCTTGAAGCCGCTCTCAACGAGCAGGTTGTGCACCCCGTCGAGAACGAAATAATGCGCCTGGAAACTTACCGTAACCACCTGCGGTAGCATCACGCGGTACGGAGAATACTCCGAACCAAGGCGTGCCGGGTTGGTGGTCTGCGTCGCCGCGTGCTAGCTGGCTCGTAACGCTGCGGTGAGCGCGGCGGCGGCCTCAAGAACGGCCTCGGCGTACATGCGCCCGGGCTGGCGGCTCATACGGTCAATAGAGCCAGCGATCGAAACTGCGGCGATAACCTTCCCAGTGGGGGAGTACACCGGGGCCGATACCGATGCGGTACCGCGCTCGCGCTCACCCACAGACTGCGCCCAACCAATACGCCGCACCGAGGCGAGCATTGCGGCGCTAAAATGCGCATTGCGCAGCCCCTCAATAATGCGGCCTTGGTCTTCCCAAGCCAAAAGAACCTGCGCTGCTGAACCGGCTTTCATTGAAAGTTGGGTACCCACGGGAATGGTTTCGCGCATACCCACGGGGCGTTCCGCAGAGGCCACGCAGACACGCCAGTCACCCTGACGGCGGTAAATCTGTGCCGACTCGTTGGTGGCGTGCCGTAGCTTATCAAGTACCGGTGCGGCGGCAGCCAGCAGCTGGTCTTCGGCGGTGGCGGAAGCAAGCTCCGACAGACGCGGCCCCAGCATAAAACGCCCCTGCACATCCCGTGCCACAAGACGATGGTGGGTGAGTGCAACAGCGAGACGGTGTGCGGTGGGCCGGGCAAGGCCCGTGGCGTTCACCAACTGTCCAAGAGTTACCGGCCCCGCCTCAAGGCAGTCTAGAATGAGGGTGGCTTTGTCAAGCACACCCACGCCGGAGGAGCTGACCGGCTCAACCTCAACCACCCGCTGATCGTCCCTGAGCGTCTGCGGCGCCTTAAGCGGCGCCGTGACCGGAGGAACACTCCTGGTGGCATGATGAGACCCGGTAGGTTTACGAGATGAAGGTGATGTGTGATTGTGTGCGGATACGGTCATACTTTCAGTGTATCTCAGAATGTGGAAGATACGTTGTACTGTGTAGACTCCCCATCAAAACAAAATCATGATGAGTACACCCCAAGCACCAATAGGAGGAAAAATGGCGGCTCACCCCGGTCCGCGAACTCTCGCGGAAAAAGTGTGGGACAGCCACGTGGTGGTACCCAGCGAAAACGGCAAACCCGATTTGCTGTACATCGACCTGCATCTCGTCCACGAAGTCACCTCACCCCAGGCGTTTGAAGGGCTGCGCATTGAGAACAGGCCCCTGCGCAGGCTGGATCTGACAATCGCCACCGAGGACCACAACACCCCCACCGAGAATATCTTTTCAACTATTGCGGACATCACCTCACGTACTCAGATTGAGACTCTGCGCCGTAACGCCGCTGAATTTGGGATGCGAATCCACCCCCTTGGAGATAAAGAACAGGGAATTGTGCATGTGGTTGGCCCGCAGCTGGGGCTGACCATGCCCGGGCTGACCGTGGTGTGCGGCGATTCGCACACCTCAACCCACGGTGCTTTCGGAGCGCTGGCCTTTGGGATTGGCACCTCTGAGGTTGAGCACGTGATGGCCACCCAAACCCTGCCGCTGGCGCGTTTTAAAACCATGGCCATTAACGTTGAAGGCACTCTCAAACCGGGGGTGACTGCTAAGGACATTATTCTGGCCGTGATTGCCCAGATTGGAACCGGGGGCGGTCAAGGCTACGTACTTGAATACCGTGGCTCGGCCATCCGTTCTCTGTCGATGGAAGGGCGCATGACCATCTGCAATATGTCGATTGAGGCAGGTGCCCGTGCCGGCATGGTTGCGCCCGACGAAACCACCTTTGAGTACGTCAAAGGACGACCGCATGCACCCACGGGGCAGGACTGGGATGAGGCGGTGGCCTACTGGAAGACCCTGCCCACCGATGAGGGGGCCGTCTTCGATCAAGAAATCTACATTAATGCGGATGAGCTGGAGCCTTTCGTCACCTGGGGCACTAACCCGGGCCAGGGTATTCCCCTGAGCCAGGACGTGCCGTCCCCCGATGACTTTGAGGACGAGAACGAAAAAGCCGCCGCCGCCCGTGCCTTAGAGTACATGAACCTCACCGCCGGAACTCCAATGAAGGACATCCCGGTAGACGTGGTTTTCTTAGGCTCCTGCACCAATTCACGTATTGAAGATCTTCGGGCTGCCGCCAATATTATTCGCGGCCGTACCATGGCACCGGGGGTGCGGATGATGGTCGTTCCCGGCTCACAGAAAGTTCGTGCACAGGCCGAAGAAGAAGGCCTCGATAAGGTTTTTAAAGATTTTGGCGCAGACTGGCGGTTTGCCGGATGCTCCATGTGCCTGGGCATGAACCCCGACCAGCTGGCCCCGGGGGAACGGTGCGCCTCCACCTCAAACCGCAACTTTGAAGGGCGGCAAGGCAAAGGCGGACGCACCCACCTTGTCTCACCCCTAGTCGCCGCCGCCACGGCGGTGCGCGGGACCCTTTCCTCCCCATCTGATTTGTCTGACTACCAGCCTGCGGCGGCCTAAGGAGAACACCGTGGAACCGATTATTGAGCACACCGGAATTGGTGTTCCCCTGCGCACCTCGAACGTGGACACCGACCAGATCCTCCCAGCCGTGTACCTCAAACGCGTCACCAAAACCGGGTTCGACGATGCCCTCTTCGCCAACTGGCGTAAAGACCCCGAATTCATCCTCAACACAGAGCCTTACCGTCACGGCTCCGTGCTGGTGGCCGGGCCTGATTTTGGGACCGGCTCGTCCCGTGAGCACGCCGTGTGGGCCCTCAAAGACTACGGGTTTAGGGTGGTTATCTCGGCACGATTCGGCGATATTTTCCGGGGTAACGCGGGTAAACAGGGGCTGGTTACCGCCCAAGTTGCCCAAGACGATATTGAACTCATCTGGAAAGCTATTGAGGATGAGCCAGGAACTGAAATCACCGTAAACCTCAAAGAAAAAAACGTTGCAGTGGGGGCGCTGACGGTTCCGTTCCAGCTAGACGACTATGTGTGTTGGCGCCTCATGGAAGGTCTCGACGATATTGGCCTGACCCTGCAAAATATTGAGGCAATCAAAGCGTACGAGGCACGCAGGCCCGCCTGGATGCCCCGGACACAGTAACAACACCCGTTGCCTTGCCTCCTTATATTTAGCGGTGAAGGACGTGAAGTAGCTGCTGCGAGGAACCCTAATTGCGAGATGCAGATAATTTTTAAGCTGTATGCAACAGTTTAAAAAACTTCAATCACAACTTCGTATTTCGGGTATTTAATCTCCCACCCTTAGATGCTCCCCGCGATGCAGTACCGCCTCAGAATGGCCCTCACCGTGCGCAGCCTCTCACCGCCGCTGCACAGGGTGAACATGTTTGGAGCTACCCGGTACAGGCCGTAGAATAATGATGTCTTGTTGCGTGCATTTACCGAGTACGCACGTGCCCAGTTATACCGCTGACACCGGCGGCCGATTACCATAAGGACAATCACCATGACCCTTAATATCAGCAAGCTTCGCATTGACGGCGGAACCCCGCTCAAGGGCCAGGTGACGGTTCGCGGCGCCAAAAACCTGGTGCCCAAAGCAATGGTTGCTGCCCTGCTCGGCAGCACCCCCTCAGTGCTGCGTAACGTCCCAGACCTTAGCGATGTAGAAGTCGTAACTATCCTCGCTGAGCTGCACGGCGCGAAAGTTGATTACGACCGCGAAACCGGCGTGCTCACTCTCACCCCCGACCACAACTCCCAGACCGCCGAACGCAACGCGAAAGATATCCAGCTCTTCGGTGGTAACTCACGTATCCCCATCCTCATGGTTGGCCCGCTGCTGCACACCATTAAAACCGCGCGCATCCCCAACCTGGGCGGCTGCAAAATCGGTGACCGACCCATCGACTATCACCTCAACGCACTCCGTAAGTTCGGCGCCAATGTTGCCAAAGACGATGCGAGCGGCATCACCCTGGAGGTGCCCGAAGACGGGCTCAAAGGCACTGACATTGAGCTGACTTACCCCTCAGTGGGCGCCACCGAGCAGGTGCTCCTCACCGCAGTGCGCGCACAGGGCAAAACCGTACTGAAGAACGCCGCGATTGAGCCCGAAATCATTGATCTCATCGCCGTACTGCAGAAGATGGGCGCCATTATTTTCGTTAACGATAACCGCACCATCGTCATTGAAGGCGTGGATGAGCTCACCGGCTACGACCACACTGCACTCCCGGACCGCAATGAGGCAGCGTCCTGGGCGTCAGCGGCGCTCGCTACCGGTGGCGATATTTTTGTGCGCGGTGCTGACCAGCAGGATATGACGGCGTTTCTTAATGTTTTCCGTAAGGCTGGGGGACGTTACGAAGTCATTGATCACGGGAAAGATAAGGGGATCCGCTTCACTCACCCCGGTGGTGAGCTGAAGCCGGTGGTGTTTGAAACGGACGTGCACCCCGGGTTCATGACCGACTGGCAGCAGCCGCTCGTGGTGGCGCTCACCCAGGCGAAGGGTACCTCCATTGTGCACGAGACCGTGTACGAGAACCGTTTTGGTTTCATTAACCCGCTCAAGCAGATGGGTGCCGATATTGTGGTGCTGCGTGATTGCATCGGTAACGTCTCGTGCCGGTTCTACGGCAAGAGCTTCGGCCATTCCGCCATTATTAACGGTCCCACCGCTCTGATGGCCGACAACTTCCAGGTGCCCGATTTGCGCGGTGGTTTCTCCCATGTCATTGCGGCGCTGGCGGCTCAAGGAACCTCCGAAGTGAGTGGTGTTGAGGTGATTGCACGCGGCTATGAGAACTTCGAGCAGAAACTCAAGGATCTAGGCGCCACCTTTGAGGTGCTTGAACGCAAGGCCAGCGAGGCTCCCAAGCCCGATGCCAAAATTGATGTGCCCACCCCTGAGACCGTTGAGGTTCAGGACTAAATGAGCGGTCAGCAGGGAAAGAAAGCGCTGCCGACGATCGCCCCCAGCACCAGCGGCGATCGGCTGTTTAGGGTGCTGGGCACCATGGTCCGCCCCACCTACCACGCCATCGCCAGCATAAAGATTGAGGGGCGTGAGAACCTGCCGCAGAAGGGCGGGTACATTGTGGTGGCTAACCACACCACAGAGGTGGACCCCATTACCGTGGCCTACGCGCCGTTTATTAGCGGCACTCTACCGCGTTTTCTGGCGAAAGATTCTTTGTTTCGGGCCCCGGTGCTCGGATGGCTCATGTGTAAAATGGCGCATATTCCGGTGATTCGCGGGTCTGTTGATGCCCGAAAGTCACTCATTACCGCCAGGTCTGTGGTGGAAGCAGGGGGTGCCGTGGTGATTTTCCCGGAAGGCACCACCACGCATGACCCTGATACCTGGCCGATGCAGGCGCGTACTGGCGCGGCTCGGTTGGCTTTAGCCACCGGCGCACCCGTTATACCGGTGGCGCACTGGGGAGACGAGCAGATTCTCAGCTACGAGTATGTAGACGGCCCCGACGGCAAGAAGAAGGAGAAACGCAAAGTTTCTCTGTGGCCGCGTAAAACGGTGCACGTTAAAATTGGGCAGCCAATGAATATAGCGGCCCTGGTAGATGACCCGTCGCCGCAGGCCAAACGTACCCGCACCGAGCTTAATATTGTCACCGAGGCGATGATGGATGAAATCACTGCTTTGCTGGCGCACATCCGCGGGGAACAGGCCCCCAAGGGACGGTGGAATCCCAAGACGAAACGCCGTGAACTTCCGGGGGAGACCACGGGCGTGACCGGTACTCTTGGGGAACCTGACGAAAACTAGAAGGTGGTAGAGCGTGCAGAAGAGTGAACAGCGGCAGGTGCGTAAGATCGCGATATTGGGTGCCGGTAGCTGGGGCACTGCTTTCGCAAAGATCGCGGCTGATTCGGCGCGGGAGAACAATACCGGGGCGCAGGTGGTGCTCATTGGGCGAGAGGCCAGCACGATGGAGCGGTGCATTCAGACCCGTGAGAACACACGCTACTTCCCGGGCATGAAACTGCCCGATAACCTGCTGTTCACTGCGGATGCGCGTGAGGGCCTCACCGGGGCGGATATTGTGGTGCTTGCCCTCCCTGCCCAGGTTCTCAGGTCGCAGCTGCAACTTTTCGCGCGTTTTATTGAGCCCCACGCGTTTTTGGTATCCCTGGCAAAGGGCCTGGAGACCGGCACTGGGATGCGCATGTCGCAGGTGATTACCGAGGAACTGGAAGAGGCGCTGGCAATGCGTGGCGTTGATATCCGGGCGATCGGGCATATTCCGCACCGCGTGTGCGTGCTATCTGGCCCCAATTTAGCCACCGAAATTATGGGGGAGGAACCTACCGCTTCGGTGATTGCGGCCCGAACTTTACCGGTCGCTGAGATTGTCGCTAAGTCTTGTGCGTGCAGCTATTTCAGGCCCTACACCAATACGGATGTTGTGGGCACCGAAATTGGGGGGCTGGTTAAGAATGTGATTGCCCTGTGCGTTGGTATGTGCGAAGGCCGCAACTATGGCGATAACTCAAAAGCATCTGTGATGACACGCGGCCTTGCTGAAACCACCCGTTTGGCGGTGGCCCTTGGCGGTGAGCCTGCCACAATGAGCGGCCTGGCTGGTATGGGCGATCTGATCGCCACCTGCTCCTCACCGCTATCACGGAACCACACGGCGGGCCGTCTGCTGGCTGAGGGGGTTACCCCGGACCGGCTGGGGGAGCATATGAGCCAGACCGCTGAGTCCATTAAATCGGCCCCGGTGCTGGCGCAGTTGGCGCGCCGCCACGGTGTGGAGATGCCCATTGTTGAGGCCGTGGTTGCGGTGCTGACTGGGCGTATTAGCGTGGAGCAGCTGGCGCCGCTGCTGCTGGGGCGTTCCCTTAAACATGAAGGGCATTAAGAGCACGCAATGAACCTGAGCTCGGTAACCATCGCCGTGTTAGGTTCCACGGGGTATGGGGCCCTGTGTGCTGCGGCTACAGGGTCGGTAGCTCACACGACCGAGTGCGATCGCCCGATATACCTGTGGGAGCCCGCCGATACGGGAGAAACCGCGCACCAGTTTCCGGTGACTTACACCACCGATATATACGAGGCTCTTGAGAGCGCCGATATTGTGGTGGTTCCCTGGGACGAACAGGCTGATTCGTGCCCCGAGGAGATGACGGGGTTTATGGCGTTCCGTCGATGGGCATACCTGCTGCCTCAAACCGCTATAGTGCTCGCAGCCGCAGGTTCTGCCGAGGATACCATGAACGTGTCTGAGCATCTGCGGCAGATACTGCACACTGAGTTTCCAACGCGGCGTGAACGTGTGGCGGTGCTAACTATTACCGCTCATCATCTGGCGGATACAGGTGTGATGGAGTCGGTAAAAACTTACCCCAGGCGCCCCCGCATCGCCACTCTGACCACCGACGATGCGCACATGCATCAGCTGATTACCGCCCTATTTGATGGGCCTGTGCTGCGTATTCACCGTGCGCCATGACCCCGGTATCTGCGGTTACCGCGGCTTGGGTACTAGTGTCAGAAAGGCCCGTAAGAGACGATACAATGGGCTGTAAGTGGGGCGGGTACGCCCTGAAACGAACCGGGAGAAACAATGACCGATAAAATTACCGTGGCTCTATTGTGTGGTGGGCGTTCTTCGGAGCACTCTATTTCGCTGATTACCGCCGTGGGGGTGCTTGGCGCGATAGATACCGCCAAATACGAGGTGGTACCTGTGGGCATTACCAAGGACGGCCGCTGGTACCTGACGGACGCTCAAGAACTGGAGAAGCTCACCGCAGGATCGGACATGGCAGAGTTCACCGGCGGCGCACAGCAGGTGTTTTTGCCGTTGGGCGCGGGGGATTCTCGGCTGCATCTTGTAGACTCGGCGGGGCACCTTGAGTTTGGCCCCGCCATTAATGTTGTGTTCCCGCTCCTGCACGGGCCTTTTGGTGAAGACGGCACAGTTCAGGGCCTGCTTGAAATGGCGAACCTGCCCTATGTGGGGTGCGGGGTGACCGCCTCCGCCGTGGGTATGGATAAACATTTTATGAAGGTTGCGTTTGCTGATGCCGGGCTGGAAGTTGGCCCGTATGAGGTGGTCACAGACCGCCAGTGGCGCCATGACCGTGACGGGGCGCTGGAGCGTGTGGCCCGGCTGGGTTACCCAATGTTTGTGAAGCCTGCTCGTGCAGGTTCGTCGTTCGGTATCACGAAGGTAGACACAGCTGAGCAGCTGGTGCCTGCAATTGAGCAGGCGCGCGTGTATGATCCGAAAGTGGTGATTGAGGCCGGTATTGTGGGCCGCGAGATTGAGTGCGGTATTTTGGATGGTCATAATGGCGATATGCCCCGCGCATCATATCCCGGCGAGATTGAGATGCAGGGGGAGCAGGGAGGCTTCTACGATTTTGAGGCCAAATACGTGTCGAAGACTACCGCTGTGACCCGCTGCCCCGCTAACCTACCCCCCGAGGATCTGGAGCGTATGCGTCAGCTGGCGGTCAAGGCATTCTTGGCGCTGGATGGCGAAGGTATCTCCCGAGCTGATTTCTTTTACACCCCCGATGCTCGCCTGATCGTTAACGAGGTGAACACCATGCCTGGGTTCACGCCGATCTCGATGTATAAGACCATGTGGGAGAACACCGGGATCGAGTACAAGGATCTTATTGATGAGTTGCTGATGTTGGCGCTGGAACGCCCAGTAGGCCTGCGGTAGTGAGCGAAAAACTTCACATGATGCGCTACAGCGTTTATTGCACACGCCCCGCTTTAAGGTGTTGTATACCGAAGCAATAGGGGGCAGCTGCATTGCTTTTGTTGTGGGGCGCTGGTTTCCGTAGTGGCGAAGACAGCGCCCCACTAACGCATATAATGACAGATATGGGATGAGCCACAGTGTCAAATACCTCATTTTCATTGGGTTAGCCTTGCCTGAGTGGTAGCATGGAGACACCGGCTGATAAGTCTAGGCTAAACACTATGTGTGTGTCTAATAGCCGGTTCTGAACCCTTCTCCGTGGTTGGAAAAGGGGAATTACTCACATTACATATCATTGAGGATGAATAATGACTTATTCTCACAAGAGCCCTATGCATAAACTTCTGGCATCTGCAGGCGCCGTCTCTATCGTCGCTGCTTCTTTCGCGGCTGTTCCCGCATCGTTCGCGGCTGAGAATCCTCCTGCAGCAGCTGCTGAGAACAACGGTCCTTGCCGCCACGTTGCCGCTACCGCAACCAGCTACCAGGGCCTTCCCGGTGAATATCAGCTGGCGTATTCGAACGGTAACCTGTACACCACATTCGCTAATGGCCGCCCCCCGATTTTGACCGGCGGTATTGGTGTGTGGAATGAAAGCGCTGCAGGCCCCAGCCTGACCCAGGTGCTTCAGCCCTCCACCGTGGATTTCACCCCGCGCGGCGCTAACGCCCCCACCGGTAAACAGGTGGCGGCTCCTTACGGTATTGCAGTGGACGAGGCTAACGGCACCATCTGGGTGACTCAGACCCGTATTAATGCAGTTTCTGTGTATGACATTAACACCAAGCAGCTGGTGTGGAGCAGCTATAACGAGGCTAACCCTTCTGAGAGTGCTGTGAAGCATCCGCGCGAAGTTAAGGTTGATGCCGCCTCAGGCCGGGCCTTCGTTTCGGGCTCCGGCGGCGTGACCGTCTTCGACCTGAAGACCCACGAGGTTATCAAGAAGATTGCGTTCACCAATAACGGTGAAGAGGACATCGCCATGAACATGGAACTTGATGCATCCGGCGGTAAGCTTTATGTCCCGGCTATGGGCGCTGGCACGTTGAATGTGATTAACACCGGCACATTGGAGAACGAGAAGACTATCACCCTGCACAAGGACGTGGATAGTGCAGCTCTGCGCCCCTCGGATGTGACCATTGATAAGTCCCTGCAGGAGATTTATGTCTCCTCCCAGGGCGAGATGGATCGCCAGAGCGGTGTATCTAAAGGCAACGCCGGGGTAACCGTCTATGACTTGAACACTGGTGAGTACAAGAAGAGCATCCAGTTCGGTAAGCAGACCCTGTCCATTACCGCCGATGAGAAAAACGACCTGGTGTATGCCACCGATTTCGCCACCGGCAAGGTGGGTGTCATTGACGCCCGCACCGGTACCGTATCTGCTGAGGTGAACGCCGGTAAGAACGGCGCTAACGATGTGCTGGTCACCCCCGAGGGCACCGCTTATGCTGTTACGCGTGATGCCTATGCTGAGGGTATTAAGACGGACTACACCATTGACCCGAAGACCGGGCAGTACCGCGAATCCACAACCGAGCCCAAGGGCCAGGACGGTGCAGAGACCCCAATTAACGCGAATTCACTGGTGAAGATTAACACCACCGTGACCGAGAAACCCGCCGCTAAACCGGACCAGGGTGAACAGGTTACCGCCGCCGCTGATGACGGTGCTACCGCTTCTGTGCAGAAGGTTGTGCAGGAGAAAGGCAAACTGACCATCACCGGTAAGGCATTCAAAGATAAGGAAGGCGGACCTTCCAAGATTGCCGTGAAGTTCGATGGCGGTGCTACCCCCGTTGAGGGTAAGGGACACATCTTTGTGGATGCTGACGCTGAGGGCAACTTCTCGACCACCATTTCAGTACCGGAGCAGTGGACCGCTGGCTCCACGCACAGCATTACCCTGCTGACTGGTTCAGGCAACCGTAAGGATCCTATCCGCTCGCTCACTCTGGATGTGAACGTTGAGGCTGCTGGCGGCAACCACGATAAGGACACCTGCGCCCCCGCAGAGACCGCTCAGGTAACCCCCACCAAGTCCACGAACGAGGTCACCTACCCCAAGGGCACCCCCACCACCCCCACGAAGCAGGCGGACCCCAAGATTCAGGTGTCCAAGACCGAGCTTGATGCGGCAGCTGACAATAACGAGCTGCAGGTAAACGGCAGCGGCTTCTACGGTCACATCACCTCAAAGGGTGTGCGTGTAGGGGTGTACGAGGCTGACGCTTCGGGCAAACCCACGGGTGAGTCAATTGTGGATGAGAAGCTTATCAACGCTTCTGACATTAACGATGGTCGTTTCTCAGTGACGCTGAACATTCCCGGTAGCAAACTGGACGCCTCCAAGAAATACGTGGCTGTAGCTGCCACCGTCTCGGCTGAGGCCGGGATGCATGCGGAAACCCCGCTGACCGTCAAGCCTGCGGATCAGAAGCCCGACGTTAAGCCGATTCCTAATACTCCTCTCTACAAGGACGTGAACCAGGATACGGCATTCTACGCTGAGATTCAGTGGTTGGGTTCTCAGAACATCACTACCGGTTACCCGGATGGTACGTTCCGTCCTGGTCAGAATGTTGAGCGTGCTGCGATGGCTGCATACTTCTACCGTATGGCTGGCTCACCCGAGGTAACTTTACCGAAGGAGTCTCCGTTTAGGGATGTGGATCCGTCGTTCCCGTTCTATAAGGAGATTGTGTGGATGCATCAGAGGGGTATTACTACTGGTTATTGGGATGGTACGTTCCGTCCGCATGATCCGGTGAATCGTGATGCGATGGCGGCGTTCTTCTACCGTTATGCTGGTGCTCCGGCGTACACGGCTCCGGTGAACTCACCGTTTAACGATGTGCAGAATGGTGATGCTTTCTATCAGGAGATTACTTGGCTGAAGCAGCAGGGTATTACGAAAGGCTGGTCTGACGGCACGTACCGCCCGGGTGAGCCTATTCACCGTGACGCAATGGCCGCGTTCATTCACCGCTATAGCGCTATCGTAAAGAAGTAACGCCAATAGCTAGCGAAGAGGCCGCCTCTAAAAAACACCCAATCTGTTGAATAAAACCAGCAGATTGGGTGTTTTTATACCCTATATATAAATAAGTATTCAGTTATATGCGATGGAGAAATAAAATATGATGGCGAACCTCAAGCCAGGTGTATAAGCCCCATCACGACTGCTTAAATAGTGCTATAAATTCCGCTATAAAGGCGTAATAGCGCGGGGGAGCTATAATTCGATAGCCGGTAGATTTAAGGAAAGTTAAAGCTGCCGAGTATACCGGTGGATCGTGCATACTATTAGACAAAAAACGGATTTATATGCACTAATGGCCGCCGGGGACTTCGTTGAGGTTAGTGCATTTCTTCTGAGCGGGAACCTGTTTCACAGCTGAACTCAGGCTGGTCAGTAAAGTAGATGAAGGTACCTTGTCGGCATCGAACGTCACCTCAATAGCCGGGGTACGGCCGTAGGTGGTAGCTGTCCACACTCCACCCGACCGCTGAACATTGGAGGTCCTCACCGGGGCTGGGGTGCTCGTGCCAGCCTTTTGAGAAGCTGTGGAGGAGGCGCTGTTTGCAGGCGCCGTATTATGCGAGCTAGCGGTGGCACTGGCAGCTTTTGCGGGATCAGATTCAGCCTCTTGGGGGCGCAGAATCCAGTCAATACCGTTTACCTCAACACATGGATCCGAGACAGGTTCGGAGACCGACACGCCGCACTTGAGAACAATTGTTGCGGGATCTCCCCAAGCCGTGGTGGCTTGTGCCGTGGTTTCCCGCTGGGGGAATCCGGTGAGGGTCTCTGGCATTGCCACTAGTGCGTATGCGCACACCGGGTTCGCGGCATCCGGTGCGGGCTCTAGACTGACTGTCCCGGCGCCACAGCCACTCAGAAAAAATATGCACCCACATGCAGTAAAAGACCTGCTGAGGGTGCGAAGGAGGTGGTGTGTGCGTGCGGGCTGAGATAGCTGTTTCACACCCTTCATTCTACCGTATTACCGGGTATTAACTAGGCTGTGTGGAGAAGGTTGAAGGGCAGGGAAGCTGCAGGAAATATTTTATGAGAACATGAACCTGAAGCTGTGCCTTAATGTTTGAGTGGTTAAACTTACCTGTTATGATTTTGTTATAAAGCTTGTTACGGGAAGAAATTCCTGGGAATATTCGCTAATATTTAGAAGCACCCTTACTTTTGGGGCACATTCATGTTCACTCAAAAACATATAAGGATGACCTTTTGGGAAATAAAAACCACAAGGTGGTATCAGCTGGTGTAGCGACCGCCTTACTGACGGTCGGGGGACTCCCTGCCGCTGTGTCTCTGCCCGGGGCTGCACTAGTGCACACCCCGCAGCCTGTGCACCCCGCAGTCGCTCTCACTCAAGCACCAACTGATAATGCCACCGGAACTCCTAATAATGTGAATGCCGGTATGGAGGAGGTTCAGGCCCCGCCATCCTTTGCCCCTGCCCAACCTGCGGCTGCACAGACCGGTGAGCAGCCCGTTGCAGATGTCACGCCGAACGCGCATGCAACCCCCGCGAAGAACACCCCCGCGGCTAATAATGCTACCCCCACGCCTGAAGCAGCTCAGCAGGCAACGCCTACTCCCACCCCGCAGGTAACTCCAACCCCGCAGCCTGCTGCTACGGGTGCGGCGGCTAACGCTACTGGTGCAGCGGTTAATAATACTCCGACTCCTACACCGGATCAGCAGGCAACCCCTGCACCGCAGCAGCCTGCCCAGAACGTTACCCCGACCCCTGCCCCCGCTCAGGGCGGTAATAATCAGGGTGGTAATAACCAGCAGGTAACCCCTGCTCCGGTACAGGATCAGACTCCTGTGCCCGCCCAGCAGAATCAGACTCCGGCTCCTACGCCAACGCCTGCCCCTCAGCAGCCGACGCCTACCCCTACGCCGGACCCCATCCCTACCCCTGAGGTGCCGACTCCGAGCCCTGAGCAGAATCAGACTCCGGCTCCTACGCCAACGCCTGAGCCCACTCCGACTCCGGATGCGACACCTACTCCTACACCGGACCCTACGCCGACCCCTGAGGCGCCGACTCCAACTCCGAGTCCCGAGCAGAATCAGACCCCGGCTCCTACGCCAACGCCTGAGCCCACTCCAACCCCGGATCCCACCCCAACACCTGACCCGACGCCTACGCCGGAGCCGACACCCACACCCGAGGTTCCCACGCCTAGCCCGGAGACTCCCGCGCCAGAGCCGACTCAGGATCCTACCCCTACGCCTGAGGAGCCCACGCCGGAACCCACCCCGACCCCTGAGGTGCCGACTCCGACTCCGGATCCCACCCCAACACCTGACCCGACGCCTACGCCGGACCCGACACCCACTCCAGAGCCGGCACCGACGGATCCTGTGCCGACTCCGCCGGTGGATCCTACTCCGGTTCCGGACCCGACGGTTACTCCCGTGCCGACGCCTCCTGTCGTGGAGCCGACACCGGTTCCTGTCCCGGCACCAACCGCTGAGCCGGTCCCTGTTCCTGCACCCGCGCCTGCGCCGGAGCCGACTCCTGCGCCAGCGCCCAGCCCCAGCCCCGCGCCTGTGCCTAACACTCCGACCGAGGACCCTCGCGGTGAGCTGCTGCCGAACGGCGTTACCACCTTGGGGCGCATCGGGGCTAATAGTGGTTCCCAGGAGGCTATCCCCGGTGCGGCTGACTGGGTGGCCGGGTACCTGTCTCAGGGAGAGAACGGTGGCCTGCGGTTGACTCCGAGCGTGACGGGAACGGCTGATTCCCGGCCCACTGGTTCGACTCCTTCGAACACTTCGCGTTCATCCAGCAGCGGCAGCACTTCGGCTGAGCCGTCAAGTCAGCAGCCCTCAAAGTCGAACTCGTCAAGCTCCAATAACCAGGCGGCTGTTGATAACAGCAATAACTCAGGCCCCTATGGTGCGATCCCGCTGGTCGTCTTTAGCCTGTTAGCTATCGCCATTATTGGTTTCGCTATCCGCCACTTCTACCGCGTACGGTAGACGGGCATTATACTCGCGTGAGCCTTCAAAAAAACGCGCGCACAATACGGGATTCTTCCCAACGGCAGGAACATCCTTTGCGGGATGCTACCGCTGCCGCCCTGGGAGAATCCCGTATTTTGCGTGCTTTTTTGCCCATTATTGAGAACCATAATGCTGCTGTAAAAGACCATCAGCACCAACAGGGCGCTGAGGATCCTTTGCTGGTGGGTCCCGGTGATGATTGCGCGGTTTTCGCCGGTAGCCCCACCCCCACGGTGCTCACCACCGATACCCTGGTGGAGGGCAAAGATTTTCTGGACCCGTGGCCCGCCGGGATATCTAGCGGAGGGTACGAGGTGGGGTATAAGGCGGCCACCCAGAACCTTGCAGATATTGCGGCTATGGGAGCAGAACCGGTAACCCTTGTTGTCTCATTGAGCATGCCTGCCCACACCACCTACGGGTGGGTGGAGGACTTCGCCCGGGGGATCACCGACAGTATCGTAGCCTGTGGGGCACATTCATGTACTGTCAGCGGTGGCGATCTGGGAACCTCCAACGATATTACGGTGAGTATCACCGCGATGGGGAGGATGCACCCGGATACTCCCAAACCGGTGCTGCGTTCGGGCGCTCAAGCAGGAGACACCGTTGCTTTTGCCGGACAGGTGGGGTGGGCTGATGCCGGTTTACGGCTTCTGCTCCAATCCCACAACCCGTACCTTGCGGACATTATGGCCAAACAAACAACGGGTAAGCACCCGCGCTGCAATGACAAGGTGGTACAGCGCGCCCTAACAGCCCAGCTGCGGCCCACCTCGCCCGTACCCGCCGGTGTGCTCGCCGCACGGGCGGGGGCTACTGCCATGCTTGATGTTTCTGATGGACTTCTTAAAGATGCAGAGCGTATAGCATGTGCTTCTGCGGTGGATATTTCCTTATCAGCAGAGGCTATTGAGGCCCTGTCCAAGCCCCTGGTACCGCTGGCACAGGCAATCCTGCACGGGCAGCCGCGCAATGAGGACGCAGACAGTTACGTGAGCTTGGCACAGGAGTGCGTACTAGGTGGGGGAGAAGACCACGGACTGCTGGCATGTTTCCCTTCCGGGGCACTATTACCGGAGGGGTTTGTGGCTCTGGGGTCGTGCCTGGTTCCCGAAGGGCAGCAGCCGCGGGTGCTGCTGGGCCAGCGACAGGCACAAGCACGCGGTTGGGAACACTATCAGCCCTTCTAGCGCGAGCGCATCTAAACGTGCCGAGGGAAGGCCTAAGCATGGCTGCGGGGCCGGGGCTTAGAATGGAGTGAGGTGCCTCAGCGTGTAAGGAGTGTTTGTGTTAGGTGATAACGCGCCTAAAACCGAGTTTACGTTCGGTATCGGTTGGGTAGACGCAGCGTGCGCACAAGCCCGGAAGTACCGTGACGGGTTGAATAGCCTGAATGCGTTCCCCGTACCGGATAAGGACACCGGGTCAAATCTGACCGTAACGCTCACCGCCCTCAAAGAAGCATTCGACGCAGAATATGAGGTGCTGCAGAAAGAACCCAAACCAGCGGATGCGGCGGCACTTAACCTGCGGATAGGCCAGTTATATGAGCGGGCTATTATGCAGGCTTACCGGTCAGCTAGGGGCAACTCGGGCACCCTGCTGTGTACCTGGGCTTTGGAAGCGGTACGGAGCTACTGGGGTTTACCGGGACACCTCACCGAGGATATGGACGAGTCAGAGGTAGTGCAGATTCCCGTGTTCTCGGCGTTACACCAACAGTATGAGGAAGCACCCGCCGCAGAGATACGTGAGAGCTCTTATCGTGAGGCGTTTGCTCTCAGCGCTGCGGCGCAACGGGTGCGTCAGAGCGTGCCCGATGCCTCGCTCATGCGCAGCACTATGGGGGCAGTAATGCTCGCAGTGGCGGACTATCGGTTCCACTACCGGCCCGGTAGTGAACTGCAGGATATGCTGAATCGCTCAGAGTATCGGCGCACTAGCGTGCTGCGGGCGTTGGAAGGAACCGCAGAGTATCCGCCCGCCCCGGAGCTGAAGGGGACGGTGGATGCGGGCGCCCTTGGGCTTTATCTGACGGTGGTGCACACGAACTCGCGGTGGCGTACCAGCAGGTTGGACGATGCCCAGATTGAGCGTATGCTGGTGCCGCCCGCTATGCCTTCACGTCACTTTCAGGAACGACGCGGAGATAGCACTGCTGCGAGTGCGCGAGTTCCCGAGTGGGAGCTGATGGGTACGGTGGATGCTGACCCTGTGGCGGTGGCGCAGATACGATCGGAACTTGAGCAGCTGGGCGATTCGCTATTGTTAACCCCGTTGGATGTTTCTGCGGGGATGTGGAGCCTGCATGTGCATGTGTTTTCGCTTGATGATGCTCGCGCAGCAATTGCCCAGCACGGTATGCTGCGTGAGGAGCGGGTGTCGTCTTTGTGTGAGGGGCCTGCTGATGGTGCGTGTGCCGCGGATTGAGCGGTGTGAGAATGCGTGTGTTCGCGGTTCAGAGGCACGCCGCACCTGAATATATGTACTAATATGGTGTTATTTACCGTACAATTAATCTAATAATGCGCACGATGCCGGTATGATGCGGTGCGTGTCAGGTAAACGTGGGGTGGGGAAGGCTCTGGCCTGCGACTGTATGAGAGAGTGTGTGCAAGCTGAGGGGAGGGCAGGCGATGAACGCAGGGCACGGCACCGGCGAAGGTGCCTCCCCGGAACCCTCGACGTCTGCGCCCAGCCTGTTTGACGGGCTTGATTCGGGGGCGCTCTGGGGGGAGTTCGCCCGTAAACCTTCGCGCCCACGCAATGCTGCCGCTCAGCGTAAAGATACCCATGCTGACGGCACAGCGGCCTCAACACGCGGGGACAAGTCGAATAAAAATACGAGTCGAGGGAAGTCGTCTGTTCAGCGGGAGACCGAGACGCAACAGGAAGCCGCGCACCATACAAAGGGCACCCGTAGGGGGAACAAAACCACTCGTCCCCAACAAGTCACAGAGCCGGATGCTAACCAGCGGGCTGCGGGGGATGTACCTGAGGGTGTGCTCGCAGATGTCGAAGTAGCTCATAACCCGCTGTTGACCGTGCAGGATTTAGCCGCGTACGCGCGCCATGAAACCACTTTAGCGGCGCTCCAAGAAACGGTAGAACGCCGCCGCTCGCCACAGTATCAAGCGGCTCTTGCCTCACTCACAAAATCTTTGGGAGAAGCCGCTGGGGCAATGGATCCGGCGGAACTGTACGAACTGGTGGATATTGCTTTAGAGGCTCGCCCGCAACACGCTGAGAGGAACCCGGAGGCCCCCGCACCAGCAGCGAAGGCAGTAAAGACACGGGCGAGGCAAAAGAATAATAAGCAGAAGAACGGGAAGAAGCCCGTAGCCGCCCGCCAATCCGGCAGTTCAGGTGCCCCCGATACCGCCGCCACCGCAAAACGTAAGCCCGCCGCCGGTGAAGCGAAGGGGAAGACATCCGGGAATACGCCCGTTGGTACCCCGACCGCAGAGGCGCAGAAAACTATTAAGGGGAATAAAAATACAGAAAACGGGCAGGCGAAAAAACGTGCCCTCAACCGCTATAACACCGAAGACCGCATTGAGAACTCACCCTTAAAAAAGTACCTTCCTGACTCGGCCGTGCGGGCCGTAAAAACCCATTTGGGGCTGGGGACAGTGGGGGAACTGCTGGAGTATTTCCCCCGTAAATACTTACCGCGCGGTGAACTCAGCTCGTTTGCCGAGCTGGTCGAGGGGCAGGAAGTCACAATTATTGCTCGGGTGCTGAATGTGAGTACTCGTACCATGGCGGCACGCCGAGGGCGTATTACTGAGGTCACCATTACCGATACTCTCGCTGACGGCGAGCCGGGCGGAGCCACAGGGCGTTATGCCGCCGTAAACGGACGGGTGCATCAGCCCAGCCGCCTGTCGTATGGGGGCACCAACCCGCGTGTGGCGGGGCTTGCCGCCAATGGTGCCTCATACTCGGGGTACACGGATTCTTACGGGCAGTCTCAAAGTCTTTTTGGTGTTCCTGCGGGTTCCTCACCCGTAGGATCAACGATGAAACTCTCATTCTTTAATGCATGGACCGCCGCACGTGATATCCACGAAGGCGACCACGTGATGTTCTCGGGTAAAGTCGGTACCTATCGTGGTGAATACACCCTCACAAACCCGCACTATGCGGTGCTTTCCGAGAGTGATGAGGCGGTGGATGCAGCCCAAGAGAAAGCGGGCGCCCCTATTCCCGTGTACCGTGCCCCGGCGAAGCTGCCTACCGACCGGATTGCTTCCTACATTACCCAGCTCTTAGAAGCTGTGCCGTTGAAAGAACTGGAAGATCCCGTGCCGTTCAAACTACGGCGTGCCCGTAAAATTCCTTCGCTGGAGTGGACCTACCGTGCTTTGCACACACCGGATAGTGAAGCCACCCAGTACGCAGCGCAGCAGCAGATGCGTTACCGCGAGGGGTTCGTACTTCAGGTTGCGTTGGCCAGGCTGCAGGCTGCCCGTGCCGCTCACAGCACTGTTGCCCGTGCTGCTGTACCGGGCGGGCTGGCGGATCGCCTGCTGGAGGTTCTTCCCTATCAGCTCACCGCCGGACAGCAGGCTGTGGGGGAGCAGATCGCCGCCGATCTTGGCGGTTCTTCGCCAATGAACCGCCTATTACAGGGTGATGTTGGTTCCGGTAAAACCGTGGTGGCCCTGCGTGCCATGCTTCAGGTAGCCGATACCGGTGGACAATCTGCCATGCTGGCCCCTACCGAGGTGCTGGCTGAACAGCATCTGCGGTCTGTACTTGATGTTTTAGGGGCTATGGCTGATACCGGAACAATCCCCGGCATTGATACCCCCGATACGGTCACGGATCACACCGGTGACGGGCCGCAGGTTCGGGTACGGCTTTTAACGGCCTCCATGTCTGCTAAACGTAAAAAAGAGGTACTGGCCGAACTTGCAGACGGTACCGCCCAGATTGTGATTGGCACGCATGCGCTGCTTTCTGAAGGAGTCGAGTTCAACGATCTAGGTTTAGTGGTGGTGGATGAGCAGCACCGTTTCGGTGTGGAACAGCGTGATGGCCTGCGCGGTCCCCACGGGGAATTGCCGCATCGGCTGGTGATGACAGCCACCCCCATACCGCGTACCGTGGCGATGACCGTTTTCGGTGATTTGGACGTGTCGGTATTGGACCAGCTGCCTGCCGGGCGGCAGAAGATTTCTACGCATGTGGTTCCCCTCGCCGAAAAACCGGGGTGGGCTTCCCGCCTGTGGAGCCGAGCTCGGGAGGAGATTGACGCTGGACACCAGGTGTATGTGGTGGTGCCCAAAATCGGTGATGACGGTGATGACACCGAAGAAGGGGTGCAGCTATTCGGCGATGGCGGGCGTGAAGGAGCTAAAAGCTCGGATGGAAAGATCAGGCTGACATCGGTCACAGCTATGAACGCCTACCTGCAAGATGTCCCGGCGCTTTCGGGAGTGCGCATCGGTACCCTGCACGGGCGGATGGACGCTGCCGAGAAAACCCGCGTGATGACTGCATTTGAGCGGGCAGAGATTGACCTTCTGATTAGCACCACCGTCATTGAGGTGGGCGTGAACGTGCCAAATGCTACGCTCATGATTATTATGGATGCCGACCGCTTTGGTATTTCGGGGCTGCATCAGCTGCGCGGCCGTGTGGGGCGCGGCGGGGCGGCAGGCACCTGCCTGCTGGTGACCCGTCAGGAAGCAGACGGTATTTCTCGTGAACGCCTTGACGCGGTGGCGGGCACTACGGACGGTTTTGAACTGTCCCGCATCGACCTGCAGCAGCGGCGTGAAGGCGATATTCTGGGGGCTGCGCAGTCGGGACGTAAAAGCACATTAAAATTCCTGCGTGCGCTTACAGATGCGAAAATTATTGAGCGCGCCCGTGAAGATGCGCGGGGTATTGTGGCAGATGATCCGACGCTGGCAAAGCACCCGAATCTGGCGCGTACTATTGACCACGCCTTGGATGCTGACCGTGAGGCGTTTTTAGGCAGGGGATAGATGCATCTGCCGCACCGGTGAGGGAAGGAACCGAAGAGAAGATGAGCCGCATTATTGCGGGGGCTGCGGGCGGCTTACGCCTTGCCTCTGTGCCGGGTGATAATACTCGCCCAACGACCGACAGGGTGAAAGAATCACTATTTTCTAAGCTGGAAAGCTACGGGGTGCTTGAGGGTGCGCGTGTGCTTGACGTGTATGGCGGATCGGGGGCGCTAGGCTGTGAAGCCGCGTCGCGGGGTGCCGCCTCTGTTGAGATTGTCGATAAGTACCCGAAGGCGGTGCGAACCATACAGCGCAACGTGGATGCGGTGGTGCGGGCGTGTTCTGTGAGTGGGCTGAACCCGCAGGTGAAGGTGCGGCATTCAAGCGCGCGCACCTACCTGTCGGGGACTTTAGACGTGTGGGATATTGTGTTCGTGGATCCTCCGTATGCGCTGCCGAATGAGCAGGTGGTGGAGGATCTGCAGCAGATCGCCCCTCACCTCGCCGAGGGCGCCATTGTGGTGGTGGAGCGTTCCGCACGTGATAGTGAGCCGGTATGGCCCAAGAGCGTGCGCCGGTTTGCAGCCAAGAATCACGGGGAGACGGCAGTGTATTATCTTGAACCAGATGCCGCAGAGCTGAGTGCAGAGCCTGTGCTGGGTATAGCTGAGAAGGAGAACTAGATGCTGGTGATTTGCCCCGGGTCATTTGATCCTGTTCATAATGGGCACCTTGAGATTATTGCGCGTGCCGCTTCGCTTTTCGATGAGGTAGTGGTGGGTGTTGCCCATAACCATTCGAAGAAGTACCTTTTTAGCCTTCAGGAACGCGTGCGGCTGGTCACGGATTCTTTAGCGGAACTTGGTATTGAAGGGGTGGGCGTTGAGATTATCCCAACCGGGGTGCTCTTGGCGGAGTACGCGGCTCAACGTGGCGCCAGCGCCTTAGTGAAGGGTCTGCGCTCGGGCACGGATTATGGGTATGAGGCCCCGATGGCGAGTATGAACCGGCGTTTATCGAAGGTAGAGACCGTTTTCTTGGCGGGAGAAGACCGCTACGGTGGGGTATCATCCACGATTATTCGTGAGGTTGCCTCGTTAGGAGGGGATGTGCGCCCGTTTGTTCCGCAGGTAGTAGCCCACGCTCTTGTGCAGCGGCATTAATATACCTGTGGTAATGGACCCGCAAGAGGCATAATGACAGCGATCCGGGGTGGGTTCATTCTGTTGAGGTGCGCTTGCGGGATGGTCTAAACGCCTAGACACGCCCGAGATCGTATGGTTAAGGTCTCATAAACAGTGTGTTATCTTGCATTGTGCTTGCGCACGCTATAGACTGAGATTTTGGTTTATACATTTCATAAGGAGATACGTCATTTCACGTAAAGACTCGTCTGAGCTGGTGCTCTCGGTGACTAACCTGATGCATCGCCCGGGCACTTCGGAAACATTTGCCGAGGTTGTTCCCGCACCAGCTGATTTAGGAAATGCGCTTATTGGCGTTCCTGAGGGTACCGATATTGATATGAACGTTCGGTTAGAGTCTGTGGTAGATGGTATTCTAGTTACCGGCGACGCCGTTGTGGATGTACACGGCGAGTGTAGCCTGTGTCTGGATCCGATTGATTATGAAATGTCGGCCGACATTCAAGAGCTTTTCGTGTTCGAGAAGGCCCCTGAGGGCGGCCCCGAAGACGAAGTGGATGAGCAGTACGCCGTTGAGGGAGAAACGCTTGACCTCGAACCGGCACTGCGGGACGCAGTGATCCTTCAGCTGCCGTTCCAGCCCGTATGCAGGGAAACATGCCAGGGTCTGTGCTCCGAGTGCGGAGCGCGCCTGGAGGAGAACCCAGGGCATCATCACGAGGCGTTAGACCCGCGCTGGTCGGCCCTGCAGGGGCTGCTTGGCACGGGTACCGAAAACTAAATTGTTATTACTAGAGATTGTGAGATAGCTGTGGCTGTTCCCAAGCGCAAAATGTCCCGCGCTAACACCCGCGCACGCCGTTCCCAGTGGAAGGCCTCTGTGCCCCCGCTGGTGAAGACCATCGAGAATGGTCGTGTGACCTACAGCCTGCCGCACCGGGCTAAGGTTGTCACCGATGCTGCGGGTAACGCCCTGTTCCTGGAGTACAAGGGCCGCAAGGTCGCCGACGCATAAATTACAGTTGGCTGCCAATGAATAACGTTCCTAGTGCATCTGACGCTAGGGAGTTGCAGAAACGTCTCGGCGTCACTATTGACGCCGAGACGTTTCTGCGCTCCCTAACACACCGTTCCTATGCTTTTGAGAATCCCGGAGTCGCCCATAATGAGCGCCTGGAATTTCTGGGAGATTCGGTGCTTTCGCTCGCTATCGCGGAGGAGGTGTTTCGCCGCTACCCGGATATGCCGGAAGGGGAGCTGGTGAAACGGCATCACGTGGTGGTGTCCACCGTGGCACTGGCAAAAGTTGCCCGTGAGCTGAGGCTGGGGCCGCATATCCGTTTGGGCAAGGGGGAGCGGCTGACCGGCGGTGCCGATAAAGACTCAATCCTTGCCGATACGATGGAAGCTATTTTCGGTGCAACCTACATGACCCTTGGCAGGGAAGCCGCCCGGGAGCTTGTGCTGCGCTTAATTGCACCGCTATTGGATGATGAGGCCGTGCTGAATTCCGGGCGTGACTGGAAGACCGATCTGCAGGAGCTGGTGGCTTCCAGGGCCTGGGGAGAAGTTCGGTATGAGGTGAGCGGCGAAGGGCCAGACCACGCACGCCACTACACGGCCAAAGCCGTGGTTGCCGGGCAAGTCGCCGGAACCGGTGAGGGCACCAGCAAGAAAGAAGCGGAACGCCTGGCGGCCGAGGCAGCCTACCGGGTGCTGCTGTGACCCTGGGCTGACGGTGCCTGTTTGCGGTTCATATGAGGCAGTAAGGAGGGCACAGTGCCTGAACTTCCCGAGGTTGAGACCGTCCGTGAGGGTGTTCAGACCCACGCCGCGAGCCTGGTCATTGAGCGTGTGCGTATTCTGGATGCACGTTCTACTCGCCGCCATGTACCGGGCACAGCAGATTTTGCCGCCCGCCTGGAAGGAACCCGCATTCACGGGGTGTATCGGCGCGGCAAATACATGTGGCTCACGCTCGCAGCCACCGGCAGGGGCGGATGCGCCTCCGGTGAGCTGCTGCCGTATGCGCTGGTCATACACCTGGGAATGAGCGGGCAGCTGCTGGTAAAAACCCCAGATTTTGCACCCGAGAAGCACCTCAAAATCGTCCTTGAACTCGAACCTGCCGATGGCGAGAGTACCGGTGAAACTACCGAATTACGGTTTGTTGATCAGCGTATCTTTGGCGGCATGTTCCTCTCGGATTTAGTGTCTGACATTCCTGCGGGTGCTTCGCTCGCTGGGGCGGAAGAAATACCGGAAGAGTTTTTGGTGCCGCAGGCCGTACAGCATATTGGGCGTGACCCTGTAGACCCGTATTTTGATCTATCGCTGATACGGGCGAAGATGCTCCGCACCGCCAGCGGCATTAAACGCCTGCTGCTAGATCAGTCCGTGGTATCCGGTATCGGGAATATTTATGCGGATGAGGCGCTGTGGCGGGCCAGGATTCACTACGCCAAATCATCCCGCACGCTTAGCGCTGCACAGACCCGGGAACTATTTGCCGCCGTGCAGCAGGTACTTACTGAAGCGCTCCGCGCCGGCGGCACCAGCTTCGATGCCCTGTACGTGAACGTCAACGGGCAGTCCGGCTATTTTGATCGGTCGCTGAACGCCTACGGGCGCGCCGGTGAGCCGTGCCGCCGCTGCCTGGATGAGGGACGCACCAGCATTATCGTGCGTGAACCGTTTATGAACCGCTCCTCATACCGGTGCCCCCACTGCCAACGTACCCCGCGCGGGCTTGACCGGAGGTAATGAACCTTTACGGCCGGGAGTACTTATCCCCGTAAAACAGGCGTAGCCGCTCATATCCTTCTTCAATTGATACGGCCGGTTCCCACCCCAGCAGTTCACGGGTGTTTCGCTGGTCAAACCAGTGCGCCGTTGACAGCTGCTCCGCTAGGAACCCCGTCATGGGAGGCTCATCACCGGCGGTCACCGAATGAGGCAGTAAAGCCCACACCTTCTCAATCAGGCGCCCGGCCACCACAGCCACCGGTGCCGGTACCGAAAAACGCGGTGCGGGAACGCCCACAGCAGTGCAGAAGCCGCTCATGAGCTCGGCAACTGTGCGCGGCTGCCCATTGGTGACCACTACAGCCCGCCCGGCAAGCGCCTCCAACCGTTCGTAACCGTGCACCACCGCGTCGGCGGCGTTATCAATGTACAGGGTGTCAATCAGCCCGGTCCCACCGGATAGAAGCGGCAGCCGCCCCGCACGGGCCCTCTCCAGGATGCGTTCCACCAGCTGCGTGTCTCCCGGGCCCCAGATCAGGTGTGGGCGCAGGGCGCCGGTGCACAGATACTTCCCGGTAGATAGCGCCGTACCGTTCATCTGCAGCACCGCTTTCTCCGCCACCGCCTTTGACCTGGCATAGTTGCCGCGCGCGTGTTCGGGGGAGGCATCCCCGTTCCCTGCACCAACAAGTGCCGCTCCGGCGTGCGCTACCGACGGGGAGGAAATATACAGAAATTTGGGGATTGCATGCTCAACCGCAGCATCCAGCAGGCTCTTGGTGCCCTCAATATTCACCCGTTCATAGTCGCGCCAGTCACCGGAGACCGATACTTTCGCGGCTGCGTGCACAATACCGTTCACACCTGTCAGCGCCTGCTCAATGGCTTGCCGGTTGGTGAGGGAACCCCGCACCTGCTCGAACCTGGGACGAATAGTATCCGGCAGCAGGGCGGCTATCCCCGAATCTGAGCGTTGAAACACCCGCACAGTGTACCCGGCACGCAATAGGGCCAGCGCAGACTCGCGGCCCAGCATGCCGCTGGCACCGGTCAGCAGCACACGCTCTGCGTTGCTCGGGGCAAAATCTGATTCTTCAACGGGCCGTAACGAACGGGGAGATGGGTCAGTGTAGCGTGCCGCCAGGGGAGCGGGGTTAGTCATCATCGCCTCCGAAAGATTATGTATCACTATGTAGTGTATTTGTGGTGTGTACGCAGGGCACAGGCACCGGATAGGAGAAAGTTTGAAGGGGGTATGCAGACACCAGGGTGTAGCGCATAAAATGCGCTATATTATGCTCCGGCAAGTACCTTCTGAGCCCACGCGCTCAAGGCGGTTCGGTCAATTTTAGAGTTATGCCGAATGTCCGTGGGGTGCTCACGTACTACCAGCACAGCCGCCAGCTCAATACCCGTATCTTCCTTCACCCGTTCCCGCACTGCACGGCTCAGGGCAAGGGGCGCCTGCCCCTGCTTGAGCGCACGGTCGGTGGCCTCAATCACCAGTACCGCGGCGGCGGCACCGTCCGGGCCCACCGCCACCAGCGCGGCGCGGCGCACCTCAGCTAGAGTTTCTGCGGACTGCTCAGCAGCCACCGGGGTGAGCACACCCTGAGCGGTGAGAAGCACATGCGCCAGCCGCCCCTCAACCCACAAACGGCCGGAAGCGTCCAGATGCCCAACATCACCGGTGTGGTGCCAGCCGGGAGTAGAGATTGACTCTTCTTCAGTAACCCACAGGGTGTCGTAGCGGTCTTTCACATGCGGCGCCGAGACAAGAATTTCGCCGGTGACACCGGGCTTGCGGGTGGTCTCAGCCGCAGGAATCCCGTCGTCCTGCAACGCGGCGATTGCTACTGCCGCACCGTACACGGGGTAGCCCACACATACCCCGTCTTTGGCGAACGGGTCAAGGACATCACCCTGAGAGTTCGGGGCACCCTCAGAAATCGCCTGCTGAATCATCTCAAACGAAACATCGGTTACGGGCAGTCCCTCAGTCATCCCATACGGGGTGTGCAGGGAGGCGTTAGGCACCAGCTGGGAGAGCGCCTGCAACAGAGGAACGGGAATCGGCGCCCCTGCCGAGAGCACAGTGGTGACCTTCGCCAGGGCGGAACGCTGCGGCTCGGTCAGCTCCTTCGCGGTAGCCACCACGTTCACCAGTGCCGCCGGTGAGGCGAACACCGTGGAGGCGTCAATGGCTTCAGCTGCTGAGGCCAACGCGGTCGCCGTCAAGGTTTTCGGCTTGGTCACATCCATTTTGGGGGTCACGCTGGTGGCCCCCAGGGCCGGGCCAAGAAGGGCGAACGGGGCGAAACCCGCCACCAGGGCTGACCCTTCCTCGAAACCGTACGTATGAGCGATCGCATCGCGCATCCCTGCCAGCTGCCGCTGCGTGTACACCACGCCCTTGGCCGGACCAGTCGAACCGGAGGTGTAGAGCACCGCCGCATCCGCATCCGGGGCGGGGGCAGGGAACTCTACGGTGCCGGTCTGATTCTTCTGCGCCACTGCGAATACAGAGCCGCTCACACCAAGCAGCCGTTCCTGGAAAGCGTTTAACGGCTCAACTGAGATACGCTGACCCGGCCACAGCAGCGAGCGGGCAGCAGCGAGCGCAGCAGGAATACCCACAATGAACTGCGGGTTAGCGCCCTTGAGCGCACGGGTGAGGCCCTTCAAACCCAGCCCGGTGTCAGCCACCACAATGACCGCACCCAGTTTCAAACAGGCGTAGATAAGGGTGGTGAGGCGGGACCCGGGCGGAACCATGAGGTTCACGCGATCACCGGGGCGCACCCCCAGCTCGTGAAGCTGAGCAGCTGCAGCATCTACCCTATCAGCCAGCTGCTCCCAGGTGAGCTGAACCGCCACCTGGGTGCCGTCGCCTTTGGTATCCATATCGACCACAGCCAGAGAAGTGTCGTGAGCGCGTTCGGTGAGTGCCGCTAGTATGGGCCGGAACCCGGTGTTATGGGGGGTATCGCCACGGTGGAGATGGTCAAGTTCTTGCCGGGCTTTGCGGTGCGCCGCCTCAGCGTTAACCGGCTCCTGGAGGGCGCCCTCGGCGAGTACCCCGAAGTTCTGCCCCAGCCAGCTGAAGATGGGGGCAGCAATATCGTAATCTTCCGCCAGAAGATGTGAGGCTTTCTCGTAGCGGTGTACTTTTGCCTGCGGCATGCGGCGCATCAGGTCAAAAAGGTAGCGACGCTGAAATACGGGGTCTTTAGTGCCCCACTGGAAGAACGCGGGGACCTTTAGCTCACGAATACCTTCGGCGATACGCACCATATGTTTGTAGGATGGAATGTCGGCACCTGTGGGGATATCACCCACGAAGTTGCGGATACCCTCACGCCATGCCGGATGCGCGTAGGGGGCGCGGTAGGTGCGCCGGATACCTTCGTCAAGCTTATACGGATACAGGGCACGCGGCTGGTGCACGGTGGGGCCAGCCAACGCGGCTTCAGCAGCGCCCGGGGTGCCTGGATCCGGCAGGCGCCCCCGGTTTTGTGCCAGCCCCAGGGTCACGTCAAGGAACGCGGTGGAGTCTTTTGTGCCCAGCTCATGAACGCTCAGGGCGAGCCGCAGCGGCGCCGGTATACGTTCAATACCGTCGTGGTAAACAGCGGTGTTTGTGAGCATCACCCCTGAGAGGATGCTCTTGTGCTCAAGAGCCCAGCCTAAAGACACCAGCCCGCCCCAGTCATGCGCCAGGATTACTAGCGGCTGTTTGGTCTCATCCAGCCCGGTTTCGCGCGTAAAATCACCCAAATCCGCGATACGGTCTTCAAGGGAACGCCTCTCACCCTCCAAATCGAGGTGGGTGCGTTCGGAGTAGCCCATATCAATCTGATCCACCGCCACCACGCGCCACGGGTTTTCGGTGTTCACCCCGGCGTCAAGCACGGTGCGCCACAGGTACGACCAGGTGGGGTTCCCGTGCACGCACAGCACCGTACCGATCGGTTCAAGCCCCTGCTGCTGAAGCACCGGCAGGTTGTCCAGGTAGTGCCAGCGGCGTGCCTGCGCCTGATTGGCGCGGGCCTCAATGGGGGCGGTGGTGGGCACCTCAAGCCTGTGCGAGTAGCGGGGATCAACACCCGTCCACTCTTGAGGGTTGTACGTTGGCTGGGTTTTGGGGAAGTTCAGGTGGCGCATAGAACCGTGTCCTTGCTCTCTTTACGCTGTATAACCGGTGATTTTGCTATGTGGGTGGGTTGCGGTGGTGTGTGTCGGGGAGCCTCACTGCCGAGGCTCCCCGCGGTACATCATATGGTTACCAGGTGATTTCCATGAGCGCTGTGTTAAGCCCCGAACCCACACCCATACACAAAATCCGATCACCTTTAGCGTAGGTGGGTGCGTACTCGGCCAGGGTCATCGGCAGCGCCGCCGCCGCCACATTACCCCAGCGGGGGAAAGTCAACGGAATACGTTCCCGCTCAATACCGACCGCCTCAATAATGGCGTTCGTGTGGGCGTTCGAAATCTGGTGGGTCACATAGGAGGTCATGCTGCCCCAGTCCCAGCCGTCCTGATGCGCCTGCTCCCACGCCTGCGCCACCAGCTCCAAGCCGTGCTCCAGCAGCCCGGCAGCATCGGTGTTCATTCCCTGGTCAGCTTCGCCGCCGATGCACAAATCACGGTGCTCCGTACCTGCCCGCGACACAGAGCCCACAATACGGTGCCCGTTGGGGTGCTCATCCGCCCGGCCTATTACGGCTGCTGCCGCACCCGAGCCGAGGGTGAGGGTGGCGAACTGCGCGAGCACATCATCGCGGGAAGTATTGGGCTGGTTTAGGATGCGCAAGGCGGTACGGTGCCAGGGGGAAGGGTCCTCACCGGCCACAACCAGGGCGTACTCGATAGCGCCCGAGTCGATCATGGTCGCTGCCACCGTCATGGCGTTCACAAACCCCAGGCAGGCGTTTGTAATATCGAAGTTCAAAGCGTGCCGCGGCAGGTTAAGGCGGTCGTGAACACCCACCGAGACGGCGGGTTCAAAATTATCGCGCGTCACCGAGGCGTTAATCATTAAACCGATACGGTTCCTGTCAATACCGGCGGAGGAGATCGCCTTCTCAGCGGCGGCAACCGCGCCGTCCTCAAAGGTCTGCCCCTGCGCCCAGCCACGCCGTTCACTAATGCCAGCCAGCCGCTCCAACAGGCCCTTGGGCATGCGCAACCGCTTGTAGGTGTCTGCCAGCTGCTCATCAAAGTAGTCGCTCGAAACCACCAAGGGCGGTAGCTCGTTCTCAATCGAAAGTAGCGCCGCATTGCGGTGGCGGATATCGGAGTTCGCCCCTGATCCGGGCGAAGCAGCGTTTTGTGCAGACATAATGCCTTCGTATGTTTTGGACAGTACTATTTCGTTCACGAAAGAAGGGGAGCTTGTGCGCTCCCCGCCTCAGTGTTGGTTACTTAAAATTTACCCTACCAAGGCCCGTATCAGTTATTAGGGCGGGCATATAAAACCCGTCAGAAAGAGTAATAAGCACCACCCGTTCACTGCGGGCGTAGGCCAGTAACCCTACGCCCCAAGTATAGCCGCCGGGCCCGCCAAATCCTGATACGTTAACCTTATAGGTAGCTGAAAATCACGGCTGGGCCGAAAACCACTACCGGAAGGATACTCCCCGTGCACCTGCATTCGCTCACCCTGCGCGGTTTCAAATCCTTCGCCTCCGCCACCACGTTCGAGTTCACCCCCGGCATTAACGCGGTGGTGGGTCCGAACGGTTCAGGCAAATCAAATATTGTGGATGCGCTCGCCTGGGTCATGGGAGAACAAGGCGCTAAAAGCCTGCGCGGCGGGTCCATGCAGGATGTTATCTTCGCCGGGGCCGGAGCCGAACAGGGCGGTAAATCAGCACTGGGGCGGGCAAAGGTGAGCCTGCGCATCGACAACTCAGACGGGGCGCTGACGATCCCCTCAGCAGAGGTCGAAATTTCCCGCACCATGTTCCGCGCCGGCGGCAGTGAATACGAGATTAATGGTTCCCCGGCCCGGCTGTCCGATGTGCAAGACCTGCTGTCTGAGGCGGGCCTGGGGCCTGAGATGCACGTGCTGATCGGCCAAGGGCAGCTGGATAAGATTCTGCACGCCTCCGCCGCTGAACGCCGCGAGGTGATCGAAGAGGCCGCCGGAATCCTCAAATACCGCCGTCGTCAAGATAAAACAGCACGTAAACTTGAGGCGATGAGCGCGAACCTCACCCGGCTCAACGACCTAGCAGCCGAGCTGCAGAGCCAGCTTAAACCGCTGGGGGAGCAGGCCGAATCTGCTGCGGCAGCACGTGAACTGCAGGCGCGTATCCGTGAGCTCAACGCGCTGCTGATTGCCCGCCAAGCCCACGCCCTTGATGGCTTATTAGACGCTGAGCGTGAGCGGGGCGCCGCAGCCGCCGAACACGCCGAGCAGCTGCAGCAGCAGTGGTCACAAGCCCACGCCGACGGCCTGGAACACGATACGCACCTTGAATCTTTACGCGCCACCCAGGCGGCTCACGCCGAGCAGCTTTCGCACCTGAACCAGCTGCTCACCCGCACGCATGCCACCGCCTCCGTGGCTGCCGAACGCGCAAAAACCGGGCAGCAAAACGCAGATATGACCGGTTACGACGCCGAAGTCAACAGGGCAGCAGAGCGCATGGAGGCCGACGAGCAGGCGCTGACCCAAAGCACCGCAGCCCTTGAGC
Organism: Rothia sp. HSID18069; assembly: GCF_003989155.1. Lineage (NCBI taxonomy): Bacteria > Bacillati > Actinomycetota > Actinomycetes > Micrococcales > Micrococcaceae > Rothia > Rothia sp. HSID18069. The sequence goes on from NZ_RBMG01000001.1 coordinate 638,587, forward strand.
AGGCCCGCGAAGCACTTCAACAGGCTGCCGAGGTCGCCGAATCGGCGCGCGCCCAGGTGCAGAGTATCGAGCAGAAGCTCACCGCCCACGCCGCCGCAGCCCAGCAGGAGCGCCAGCGCCGTGCCGAACTCACCGAAGCCGCCGCCGTGGCACGCGCCGGGTACGAGCGGGCCAACGATGAGGAAACGAACCGCAGGGCAGAGGTGGAACAGCTCACCGCAGAAGCAGCCGGAATCGCTGGTCAACGCGCCGAAGCTGAGGCCGCCCGCACCGCAGCCGAGGCCGAACATGACGCCCACGAGCATCGTCTTACGAAGATCCGTCAAGAGCGCATGAGCGCAGAGGAAAAACGTGACGCCGCTCGGGAAGAAGCCGCCCGCATCGCCCAAGAAGCAGCAGGTGCCCGCGAGCGCGCCGCTACCCTGCGTGAAGCTCTCGGCACCCACCTGAACCAGGAGGAACCACAGGGGGCGTCAAACCCCGCAGCCGAGAACCTGCTGCGTGTTCTGGACGTTATCACCATCGAACCAGGCTGGGAAAAAGCCGCCGCCTCCGCCCTGGCGCAGCTGGCAACCGCCGCACTGAACGCGCCCAGAACAGCCAGCATCTCACGCATCCTCCCCGCGGGCTCACCAAACAGTGCTCCTGAAAAGCACCCCGAACCCATGATGCCGCCAACCGTAAAAGCCTATGCTGCACACAACATCATCACCATACGCGCCGAAGACCCCGCCGGTACCGGCCCCAAACCGCTGCGGAAAGCAGAAACCCAGGCCCTGAAAGCGGCACTCGACGAACAGCTTGCGGGAGTCTACTGTGCTCCCACCGCGCACCACGCCCGCGCAGCACTTAAAGCGGGGGCCCGCCTAGCAATAGATACGCACGGTATCGTGTACTCGCGCCACGCTGAGCTGCACCCCGATGCGGGGGCCAGCGCCCTCGAACTGGCCGCCGCCGCCCGCACAGCGCAAGAGCACGCCGAGGCTACCGCCCGTCTAGCCCAGCACGCCGCCCAGAAGCTCGCAGCCGCAGAGAAAAAGCTCGCCGAAACACTCACCACTGAACGAGATACCGCCAAAACCCTGGGGCAGGCGCGTGCCGCACTGAGCGCCGCCCAAACCGCGCAAGAACGCATTACTGTTCGTGGTGAAAGCATGGATGCGGAACTGCGCCGCGCCCAAGAACGACTCGAAACCGCCCGCACAGCAGCACGTCTAGCGAACGAAACCTACGCTCATGCCCGAGCCGAACTTGACGCCCACGAAACCGCGCAGCAGCACCCCGCAGAGGCGGCGCAAACGCACCCGCCCACCACGCAACAGGCCCTAGAAGCCGAGCTGGCTGCTGCGCGTGATGCCCACACGCAGGCAGAAAAAACCCGCCAAGAAGCCCACTCTGTTATGGTGCGCATCGAAGCGGAATACGCAGCAGCACAAACAGCCCTCACCCGCGCTCAAGACCTGCACCAGCGCGCCATCAGCACCCGGCAGAACGCCCACGCTGCGGTTGCTCACACCCAGCGCGTGGCACAGCGCGCCCAGGGTACACACGCCCGTGCCCTCGCCCTCGCCCACGCTCTTGAACACGAAATAGCAAAGCTGCGCCAACATATTGCCGACACCACCGGCGAAATCGAAAAAATAACGGCCCAGCGCACCAAAAACCGTGCCGAACAGCAAGAGCTTGAAACCGCCCGCGCCGCAGCCCTCACCCTCGCCGCTCGAAGCGAAACCGACATTGCGCGCATCGAAACCCGCCGTGAGAACCTGGCCGAACGAGCCCAGCTGCTCACCAGCCTCACCCTTGATGAGATCACCGCCGCCCACCCGCAGGCTGCGACAGGGGACGAAGAAGTCAGCGAAGAAACCCTCAAAGAGCGCCTCACCGCCACCGAAGCCGAGCTCCGCCGGCTAGGCAGCGTCAACCCGCTAGCACTCGAAGAATATGAGGCGCTCACCGAGCGGCACAGCTACCTCCGTGAACAGATCGCAGACCTCAAAAAGTCCCGTGCCGATCTGAACACTGTTATGGACGAAGTCACCAGCCGCATCACCGAAGTGTTCACCGCCGCGCTCGCCGACATTAACGAGCATTATGAGCATATTTTCGCCACGCTTTTCCCGGGCGGTCAGGGGCGGCTAGAACTCACAGACCCCGAAGACACCCTCAACTCGGGTATCGAGATTTTTGCGCGGCCCGCCGGCAAAAAAGTTAAACGTCTCTCGCTCCTCTCAGGCGGTGAACGGTCGTTAGCGTCCCTGGCTCTGCTCATTGCTATTTTCATGGCTCGCCCCAGCCCCTTCTACGCCCTTGACGAGGTGGAAGCAGCCCTTGACGACCGCAACCTGGGGCGTCTGCTTGAGGTGATTGAGCAGCTGGGGCAGCGCTCGCAGCTGATTCTGATCACGCACCAGAAACGCACAATGCAGGTGGCACAAACCCTGTACGGGGTGTCGATGCGTGAGGGGGTTTCAACCGTTATTTCGCAGAGCGTGGAGGAGCTGCGTGAGCTTCTCTAACGTTTTCTGCGCACAAAACATGTGGGCTTAAGAATACTTCCGAGTATTCTTTAAGCCCACATGTTTTGTGAATGTTCCTTTACTTCCCGGTATAGTTCTCATCCGCCAGTTCGCTGGGCCAGCGCGGGGTGCGGAACGGCAGCCAGGTGAGCGAAGCCGCCAGGAGCAAACCTCCGCAGAGCATGAACGCGGGCGTAAACCCCCACGTATCGGCGACGGCACCGGCGAGAAGCGGACCCAGAATCATGCCGAAGTCACTGTGCATTTGGAAGGTCGCAAGCACGGGCGCACCGTCGCGTTTACCGCCGATCACATCGGCAACAGAAGCCTGCAGCGAGGGCGTGATCAGTGCAGCACCGGCCCCCATGCCCACGATCAGGGCTATGAGCATCCAGGGCGCCGAAGAAATACCAATGGTTGAAATGGCGGTTCCGGCGATCAGCAAACCGATAAAAATCATGATGCGCCGCCCCAGGCTGTCAGATAGACGCCCCGAAACGGTTTGGGTGAGAGCATTGGCTAACGAACCAACCGCCATCACCGTAGAGGCAAGGACGGTTCCCTCCGATGCCTTAGACGCATCGCCGCCCGTCGCTAAATATGCCGCGAGCAGCGGAATCAGGGAGGACTGTATGCCTAAAACCGCCCAGCCAATTGTGAAGTTCGTGAAAAGCGCTGAGCGGTAGTTCGTAAATTTGAGTGCCTGCCGAACGGTCATAACGGCTGGTGTGGGGGTTTTCTGCTGAGACGGCTCCTGCCCCGATGCGGAATTCCGGCCTGAGGCTGGTGCATCGGCTGCAGGAACACCGGTCGTACCGGGCTTGTCGGCATCAGGTGAAGCGCTGGGGGCAACATCATGCTGGGCGGGAAGACTGTACGCCTCACGTTCAGCATCGATCTGATCTGCCGGAGGCAGCATAAACCACACGATAGCCCCAGCCACCAGCAGAGAGCAGCCGTAGAGAGCGAACGGCAGGCGCATCCCCAAGCCGCTGAGTGCGCCGCCAACGACCGGCCCCATAATGTTCCCAAGCAGGAATGCGGTAGCGTAGTATCCCGAAACCCGCCCGCGCATATGCGACGGCGCTAAACGCACCAAAAGACCCATCGCAGAAACCGTGAACATGACCGAACCGATACCTGCGAACGCACGCGAAGCCAGCAGCACCCAGTAATCCCAGGCGGCGGCATTTACGAAGGACGAAACCGCCACAATAATCATGCCGCAGGTGTAGATTGGGCGCTCGCCAAACCGGGAGATAAGCTTGCCCGCACTCGGCGCGAAGGCTAACCGCATGGCTGCTAATGCCGAGACCACAATCGTTGTTGCCGTAACACCCACATTAAAGCTACGCGCAAAACTGGGAAGTACCGGTGCCACAAGCCCGTACCCGAGGGCGATCATGAACGACGCGGCGATGAGAACTTTAAGGCCGGTGGGAATTTTGCCGCCCTGAACAGTTTCCCGCGTGCGAGTAAAACGGATGCGCCGCCCGGTTTCTTCTTCGATGGTGGCGGTGCCCAGAGCGTCCGCGCCGGGGGTGATAATGGGCAGCGAACCGGTGGTGGTGCTGGGGTGGTCGCAGTGATTGTTACGTTCGGGTGTTGTGGGTTCTGGCATTATCCTTCTTCGCTGATGTATCTGTGTGCCCGATGCGCTAATGGGCAGGCGTGAGCTGGTGCTGGTGTGCTGGCGTTTTCTACAATCGCTAGTCTACTCCTGCCCGGGGTTTATCTGCACGATTCATCTCCTAGAAACACTGTGTTGGGAGAGTGTGAACCGGTAAGCTAGTAGTGTGAATGAAACTATGTGGATAATCCTTGCAATTGTGCTGGGCGTGCTGGTTCTTATCGGTGTGCTCTTTGCGTTTTTGCGTTCCCCGAAGGCGCCTCGCGGCGGGTACCCGAGCACCCGCGACGCCGATGATACCGGCGGTGCCAAAGAGCCTGAGGGTGAAGAACCGCAGGAGCCGGGGGTTGAGACTCCCGCGCCGGTTGCGGGGCGTCTGGTGCGGCTGCGTGCCCGTTTGGCACGGTCGAACAACATGCTGGGCAAGGGGCTTTTGGCTCTGCTCTCACGAGATCGCATTGATCAGGATGTCTGGGACGAGGTCGAAGAGACTCTGCTCATGGCGGATCTGGGGGCTGAGCCGACCACCCGCCTGGTGGAGGCGCTTCAGAAGCGGGTGCGTGTGGAGGGTACCGATAACCCTGCCGCCGTGAAGAAGATGCTTCATGAGGAGCTTCTTGAGATTATTGGCCCCACGATGGATCGTGAGCTAAAGACCGAAGGCACCGACGGCAACCCCGGCGTGGTGCTTGTGGTCGGCGTGAACGGCGTGGGGAAGACCACGACGGTCGGTAAGATCGCCCGCGTGATGGTCGCAGACGGGGATTCGCTTCTGCTGGGTGCGGCTGATACTTTCCGTGCTGCGGCTTCCGAACAGCTGACGACCTGGGGCGACCGCGTGGGCGTGAAAACTGTGCGCAGCGAGAAGGAAGGCGCTGATCCCGCCTCTGTTGCCTTCGACGCGGTGAAGACCGCTAAAGCTGAGGGCATCGGCACGGTTCTGGTTGATACTGCGGGTCGTCTGCAGAATAAGGCCGGTCTGATGGATCAGCTCGGCAAGATCAAACGCGTGATTGAGAAGGAAGCCCCCGTGACCGAGGTGCTTCTGGTGATTGACGCAACCACCGGGCAGAACGGTATGGTGCAGGCGAAGGTCTTCGGCGAAATCGTGGACGTGACCGGTATTGTGCTCACCAAGCTCGACGGCACCGCGAAGGGCGGCATCGTGGTGGCCATCCAGGAAGAATTGGGTGTTCCCGTCAAGCTTGTGGGACTCGGCGAAGGCCCGGACGACCTGGCACCTTTCGACCCCGAAGGCTTCGTGGATGCGCTCCTCGACTAGCTGCCTATAAATAACCGCATGCGGCGCCCCCGATAGGAAATAACCTCCAGGTGGAGGGGTAAAAATTTCCGGCCGGGGGCGCTGCGTGTTTTAGAATCAGGGTGGTAGCAGTCTTATAACTTTTGCGGGATGGGCATAAATGCGCTCATAATTTCCGCATTGGAGGACCAGGTTTTATTTTCATGCATGCGCACTAGCCCCAGTGCTTCAAGCGCCCTGAGGTCACGGGTAATAATGCGTGTTTCATGGCCTGCATATAACTCTGCAAGTTCAATGTTCAGATGGCGTATATCGGCTTGGGTGTACCGTTTCCCCGTCTCCATAGTGAGCACCATCTTTAGTCGACGTTCTTTCGCTTTGCCAGCTGGTTCACCGTGGAACCGCTCATGCACGTAGCTTTCCCAGGCAATGAGGACTTGGTGCGACCTGACCCTATCAATTTGTTCCCGTAACATGTCTACCAAACCCTCAGCGGCATACTGTACCAGCCCGTCAATATCGTTCTTTTGCGAGGCTGCAGCAAGCTTCTGGTAATACCGGGTGCGGGTTCGGTTGTAGTGATCGGATAGAAGGTTTGAAGCCACCCAAGGTACCACACCACTGTGTGCTAGGATCGCCACTTCAAGAAGGCGTGCGGTGCGTCCATTGCCGTCACCAAAAGGGTGGATCCATACTGAGTACAGGTGCCCTATAACGGCTCCAAAAAATGCGTGGTAAAAGCGCACATCTTCGGAGAGGTCAGGGTCTTGGGATGGCTTAATAAAACTCTCATTGAGCCAGTCGCATAGGCGATCCACTAAATAGGGGACGTCTTCTGGAGGCGCCGCACGGTAGCTGCCAACAACTAGTGACTGTGTGGTGTACTCACCGGGAACTACACCGTTGGCTACCTCCAGTCCATCTAAAACCTTGATATTTTGTTCTTTAAGCCAGACGGCTGATAGCTCGAATCCGGGTGAGCCACGCCCCTCAGTATCGATAGTGTCTAACGCACGCGCCACGTTGCGGATTTCCTGTTCCAAATAATCCTGTGAGGGTGGTAGCTGTTTTCCTTCATGCAGGATTTGCTGGGCTTCACGTTCGGTGAGCGTGTTCCCCTCAATGGCGACAGTCGCCAGGGAACCCTTGGTGAGTACAAATGACGCCAAATCTTGGGCGATAGCCGGTTTAATAGGAATCCCTGCTAGGTGCTGGCATTTTGAGTATGCTTCTCCCAGCTTTGCCCATAACTGGTTAAGATGTGGCCCGTACTGGAAAGTAATCCAGGGGTGAGTTTTGAGATACCGACGATCCTCCATAGTGCTAATCGTATCTAACTTTCCTTTATTTTGGCAAAGATGCTGGCATCAACTGTGGCGGATTCAAGACGGAGATTTTGAGCTTTTATATAAGCTTTATTCGACGGTAGCGATATGGGTGAGTTCCCCATCCCACTGCGGTAGCTCATGTGTAAGAAACTCTGGTTTGAGCGGATAATCCGCTAGGGATTGAAGCGGCAGCCACACGCAGGGGTAGTGGTGCCCTTCGTCGCGGGTGGTTATTGGGACCGCTTCAGAATCAACATCTACGAGGTAGTGGAATTCGATGCGGTGGTTCGGCATACCGTGCACCTCGAAAAGGTGCTCTCCCACGAACGCAAGCTGCCGAACCGTGCAGTCGATACCTAGTTCTTCGCGTATTTCGCGGCGTACCGCATCCGTGCTGTGCTCACCGACGTGCACTGCGCCGCCGGGTACAAAGTATTTGTTGTGGTGACTGTAGGTGAGAAGTTTTCCCGCGTGCATGATCAGCGCCGAGGCTCGCACCCCGTATTGGTGTCCTGCAGCTGTCGTCCGAAAGTCCATACCTCTATTATGTGGCTGTGTGCTGTTGTGTGGTTTCGCCAAACGCTCATTAAAGGGTGCTATTGTCAGCATATTAGGGCATATCCTGTATCCTTGTAGATTGATTACCCATGTTAAAGATGCGGGCTGGTGCGGCCATAATATTGCCGTGTGTCCCGCTCACCGACGTATAGAAAGTGACCACGGCTCGTGTTCAATTCGCTCTCAGACCGGTTGACGGCAACCTTTAAAAACCTGCGCGGCAAGGGACGCCTCTCAGAGGCTGATATTGATGCGACCGTGCGGGAGATCCGGCGTGCGCTGCTGGATGCGGACGTCGCCGTTCCGGTGGTGCGTGAGTTCGTTGCGCATGTGAAGGAGCGTGCGCTCGGTGCGGAAGTGTCGGAGGCTCTGAACCCCTCGCAGCAGATCGTGAAGATCGTCAATGAGGAGCTGGTGGGTATTCTGGGTGGGCAGACTCGCCGTATTAATATGGCGAAGAGCGGCCCCACCATTATTATGCTCGCTGGTTTGCAGGGTGCCGGTAAAACCACGCTGGCGGGTAAGCTGGCGAAGTGGCTGAAGGGTCAGGGGCACACCCCCATCCTGGTAGCATCTGATTTGCAGCGCCCAAATGCGGTGACCCAGCTGAAGATTGTGGGTGAACGCGCGGGTGTACCTGTTTTTGCGCCTCACCCGGGTGTGACTAGTGAGTTCGACACCCCCACCGGTGACCCGGTGCAGGTGGCCCGAGACGGTGTGGCTGAGGCGCGTGCGAAGCTGCATGACGTGGTGATTGTTGATACTGCTGGCCGCTTGGGTGTGGATGCTGAGCTCATGCAGCAGGCACGTAATATTCGTGATGCTATTGAGCCGCAAGAAGTGCTGTTCGTGATTGATGCGATGATCGGCCAGGATGCGGTGAACACCGCGAACGCCTTCAACGAGGGTGTGGACTTCACCGGTGTGGTGCTTTCCAAGCTTGATGGTGACGCCCGCGGCGGTGCGGCGCTTTCGGTTGCTTCGGTGACCGGCAAACCGATTATGTTTGCCTCCACGGGTGAGAACGTGGGTGACTTTGAGCAGTTCCACCCCGACCGCATGGCCAGCCGCATCCTTGATATGGGCGATATTCTGACCCTGATCGAGCAGGCTGAGGCTAACTGGGACAAGGCTGAAGCCGACCGTATGGCGAAGAAGTTCATTGACCAGGAAGACTTCACGTTTGAGGATTTCTTGGCGCAGATGCAGCAGATTCGCAAGCTTGGTTCTATGAAGAAGCTTCTGATGATGATGCCCGGCGCGGCACAGATCCGTCAGCAGTTGGAGGCTTTTGATGAGCGTGAAATTGACCGGGTTGAGGCTATTGTGCGTTCAATGACTCCGCATGAGCGCGTGGCCCCGAAGATTATTAATGGTTCCCGCCGTGCGCGTATTGCGAAGGGTGCGGGTGTTACCGTCTCTGAGGTGAATCAGCTCATGGAGCGTTTCGCTCAGGCTCAGAAGATGATGAAGAAGCTTGCCGCCGGTAAGATGTCCGGTGTTCCCGGCGGTATGCAGATGCCCGGTATGGCGGCTGCTGGCGGCGGTAACCGTAAGAAGAACAAGAAGAATAATAAGAAGAAGGGGTCGCGTTCGGGCAACCCTATGAAGCGCGCACAGCAGGAGGCGCAGGCGCAGCAGGCGGAGAAAGCCCGTCAGGGCGCTGCCTTTGGGCAGCAGACGCAGCAGCAGGAGCTTGACCTTGCGGATATGAACTTGCCTAAGGGCTTTGAGAAGTTCTTGAAGTAGAGCTCAACGTACTGTGTTAGCCCAGATTTGGCGCTCAGCCGAATAGGGTGTCTGGCCGTGGTGCTGGTGAGAGAATATTGACATTAGACGGGTTGCTGAGGCCCGTGCCCTAAGCGCGGGCACGGTGCGCACCCCGTTCGGTCTAACGATTTAAGGGGTGAAGTCCAACAGGCCGGTGGAAAGCAATGCTGCAAGGAATGTAAGGAGTCCCCGTGTCGAGTGAAGACAAGCATAATTTTGGTGCCCCGGATACCCCGAGTGACTTCACCGTACCGCAGCGGGATGGTGATACATCCGAGCATGGCAGCGCGAAAGGCTTGGAGCCGGTATGGGTGCGGCTTTCTCTGGAATACGGTGAGAACACTCCGTCGATGGGCGAGGCCCAGGTGGTGTATTCAACTGTTTCGGGCCAGTTAGCTGACAGTGATGCTGCTGTGGCTGACAGCATTGTTGAGCTGATCCGTAAAGCGCAGCAGATGTACGCCACCCCGAATCAGGTGGAGGATACTGAGCGGCTGGATGAGCTGGCGAAGTCACTGGAAAATAGTGAGCTGACTTTTGAGAAGCTCAGCGAAATGTGGGCGGATTCTGATGCCGTCTCTGACGCTCATAACGGTGCAGCAGATGGTGCTGCTTCGCCCGGCGGCGCGGAGGAACGGACTCAACCGTTGCAGGATACGGGGGAGTTTACCGTAGAGGTTCGCCCGATGCCTTCATCAGATAGCACTGTGCCGGGGAAAAACCAGCGTAAAGCCGGTACTTCTGAGGTGCGTTTGGGTCTTGAAAATATTATTGACCCTGCCCAGGAAGAGGAGCTGCACCGGCGCCGGGTGCTTGCACGCGGTGCCTCCCATGATGATATTGTGCAGAAGCTTATTGCGCTCACCGGTGAGCGGCCTGAGCTTGTGGCCTACGAACTGGGCGAGACCGAGGTGCAGGTGTATGTGCTGTGCGGTGTTGACAGCGACGGGTATTTAAACGTTTTTCAGCTGCGCCCCGAGCAGCAGGCCCGCACCGGCAGCGTTTTTGCCGTGGGTGAGCCCCTTGAGGACTATGTGGCCTGGCTGGTTGATCAGCTTCCTGTTACAGGTGCTGCACTTGAGGACTCGCCAACTATCTGGGTGCCCCTATTTGGGGGTGCCGATGAGCTGGAGTTTTTGACGGATGCTGATGCGGCGGCCCTGCTGGATGTTGATATTGATGTGCTGACCGCCTTGCTGTTAACGCGCGGTGAACGGCAGTTCGCGGTGGCCCCTGCCGGGGCTTGGACCCTGGTTGCGGGTATGCCCGATGACCTGTTGGCGCTCATTGATGATGTGCAGTGCACAGCCCTTGTCGCGGAGGGTAACGAGAACCAGCAGCATCTGGTGGTTATTGTGCCTCCTGAGGAGCCGGATTCCTTGGATGAGGATCCTACGGATGCCGCATCGTTGAATGATTGGGTGCAGAGTGTGCTTGGGGTTCCTACGGACCCTGAGGTTATGCTTCTTGAACTGCGGTGGCAGGGCGTGCCGAAGCAGCTGACTCGTCCCATATCTGATGAGCAGAGGCAGGCGTGCGGGGCTGAGCTCGCGGATGTGCTGTTGGATCTTCCCGGTATGCCGCTGGAGTCGGCTGAGACGCGTGATGCGAGGGAACGTTCGGTGGAGGTGCTGGCTGACCTGTTTGGGGTGACGGGGCAGCAGAAGCGCCGGTTGGCTTCTTATGTTCATGATGTGAAGAACACTCTTGCCTTGGAGTCGGTGCTTCAGCTGTTGGGGCTGCCGGTTGAGCTGGCTGATGTTCCGGGGCGGCGCATTGAGGTTTCGTCCATTAGTACGGCCCGTATTTTTGGTGAGGATGAGTCCACGCTGGCGAGTCCGCTGGATCGTTCGTATCGCTTGGTGGCAACTGACCGTCAGGTGAATCTTGAGCAGTGGCTTGATGTGATGGCTACCGGCAGGATCCCGTTCGACTTCACCCATCTGCCGCCTAAGGAAAGCGCATTAAACCGGTGGATGCGTGGCGGGCTTCGTGGAGCGTTCTCATTCGGGTCAGCTGCTGAGGAGCCGGTGAATGGTGTTTCGGCGTCGGTGGTGGCCCGGCGGGGCGCACAGGCCGCTCCGGATGCTCCACCGGCAGAGACCACGGCGCGCAGCGGCCGGAGCACGCAGGAGCAGGAGCCCAGCAGTGTTCCGGGGCAGCAGGGTTCGGGTGTTACCGGGGGCGGGGCACCTGCCGCTGACCCGGCGGATGTGCTGCGTACCCGTATTTTTCGTGCTGATGGCACAGTGCAGCTGGGGCTCTCAGCGTTCTTCATTGCCTTAGCCCGTCGCCGCCGTGCCGCGGGGCGGGGCGCGATTGTGCCGACGGCTTTGGCGTCGCTTTTTGCGATGGGCGGTACCGCTGAGGTCCTGTTAGCTCCCCGGCTGGCACGCTTGCTGAGGCAGACCCCGGTGGGTTCTAAAACACCCGCCGGGAAACAGCCCGTGCAGGGGGAGGTAGTACGCGCCTCCTCACCAGAGAGTGACGGCTCTGCCGCTTCCCTCGGACAGGGCGCGGCGGGTGAACGCGAGCCGCAGGCTCCGGCCAAACGTACTTTAATTGATGACCTGGTGGAGAGTAACCGCATCCCGGCGGTGCGGGGCAGCTACAGCTCAGCGGCGGGGCAGCGTTCCCGGTTGGGGGCCCGCCTGCGCCGTGCGAGCCAACGTTTTTTCGGCCTGTAGAGTGGTAAGGAGCGCCCGTGAAGGATTCGTATTTAAGCCGTGAGGAGCTGATCAAGTTCATTGCGACCTTACCCACACGGCGTTTAGCGGCGGGCGCGGTCATCCGCAACGAGCACGGTGAGCTTCTGCTGGTGCAGCCCAACTATAAGGACGGGTGGATTTTGCCCGGTGGCACCATTGAGGCCGGGGAGGCCCCTAAACCGGGGTGTTTCCGTGAGGTGGAGGAAGAGCTGGGTCTGCGTCTTGCCCCGGGGCGTCTTCTGCTGGTTTTTCACGGTTTGGCGAGAGGCGTGTGGGGAGACTCTACCTACTACATGTACGATGCTGGTGTGATCGCTAAGAACACCCCGGTAACCTTGCAAACGGAGGAGCTGATCACCTACGAGTGGGTAGCGCCGGAACAGCTGCGGGAGTATGTGAATCTGGGTTTCGCGGAGCGGCTGCATGATTGTCTGAGGGCGCTGAGAACCGGTGAGGTGGTTGAGATGAGCTCAGATGAGCGGCCTTAAACCTGTCCCGGTGTGTTGTCACTAATGTTCCCCATAGCGTGCTGCAGCACATGAGGCGGGCACTGGCTGAGACACTGATGGGGCGCCTCTACTGGCTTAAATGCTGCGGGTTTGTTACCCTATCTGAGTACCCGGCGTGCGCGGCCCCTCTCTCCGCGTGTCGTTGTGTCCATTAGGAGCCACGTGGACGGCCCGCCCCACGGGAGCGAGAAGCGCGGTTCCGCACCAAGTATTGAAACAGGAGTAACCACAAAAGTGGCTGTTAAAATTCGTCTCAAGCGTATGGGTAAGATCCGCGATCCTCGCTACCGTGTTGTGATCGCGGATTCGCGTGTGAAGCGTGACGGTAAGACCATTGAAGAGATCGGTATTTACCACCCGACTGAGCAGCCTTCGCGTATCGAGATTAACTCTGAGCGTGCACAGTACTGGCTTTCCGTTGGCGCGCAGCCGACCGAGCAGGTGCTGGCTCTGCTGAAGCTCTCAGGTGACTGGGCAGCGTTCAAGGGTGAGAAGGCTGAGAACAAGGTGAAGCCGGTTGAGCCTAAGCCCGAGTTCGTTGTTCCGCAGAAGGGCTCCGTCATTCTGCCTGAGGCTATTACCCCCAAGGCTGAGAAGGCTGAGGAAGAAACCTCTGAAGCAGCTGGCGAGACCGCTGAAGCTGAGGCTACCGAGGAAGCGGCTGAGTAATCGTGTTGGCTGACGCGCTCGAACACCTGGTTCGTGGGATTGTTGAACACCCGGATGATGTGAAGGTGCGTGTGCGCCAGCAGCGGTACCGGGAGACCCTGCAGGTGCGAGTCCACCCCGAGGATTTGGGGCGGGTGATCGGCCGTTCGGGCCGTACCGCTAAGAGCATCCGCACCGTTATGGATGCGATCTCTGATGGTTCTCAGGTTCGTATCGATATCGTCGACACTGATAAAAAACGCAAGTAAAACCTCTGCTGAGAATCCCGTCACCTTTTACGGTGGCGGGATTCTTACGTGCGGCCCTAAACTTTTGGGTGAGGGACACTTTTCGTAAGGTAAGCAATGTAAAATAAGTGTCTAGTACCAGCGCGGTGTGTAGAAGTTTGAGGAGTTTCATGCAGGTTTTGGTTGCGCGTATCGGCAAACCGCACGGTATTCGTGGTGAGGTCACGGTTGAGCTGTTTACTGATGCCCCTGAAGAACGATTCTCTCGCGGCGAGGTGCTCCACATTGACGGGTTCACCCACGGTACTGTCGCCGCAACCGTAGCCCCAGCAGGGGCTTTGACAGTCGCCTCAGCCCGCTGGAATAAGAAAATTCTGGTGGTGCGTTTTGAGGAGATCACCACCCGTAACCATGCTGAGGATCTGCGGAACACCCTTCTGATGTTTGAGGTTCCCGAAGACGTGAACAGCGAAGAAGAAGGGTTCTATGAGCATCAGCTGCTAGAGCTGCCCGTGTTCTTACTGGAGGATGTTCCTGATGGGGAAATCCCCAACAATAACCCTGCTGTGGGGGAGCCGCTGGGCACGGTGATTGGTTTGCAGACGATGCCGGTGCAGGATCTGTTACTGGTTAAGCTGTCCCCGGCTTATGGCGGTCAGGAGATTATGGTCCCGTTTGTTGATGAGATTGTGCCCGAGGTGGTGCCAGCTGAAGGGGACGAGCCGGGTTTTGTGCTGCTGAGCCCCCCGGAGGGTCTGATTGAGCTGAGCACCCCGTTGAAAGGGAAGTAGTGCGGTTCGACGTTCTTAGTATTTTCCCGGAGTACCTGGCTCCTCTTGAACTTTCTCTTATCGGTAAAGCGCGTGAAGACGGGCTGCTGAGTCTGAACACGGTGAACCTGCGCGATTACACGTTTGATCGGCACCGCACCGTGGACGACACCCCCTATGGTGGGGGTGCGGGCATGGTTATGAAACCCGAACCGTGGGGTTTGGCCTTGGATGCCGTCCTTGCTTCCTCCCCGCATCAGGGCAACGAACCCGCCCCAGCGGACACTGCTGGTGCGGTTGCTGAGGGTGCACCCGGTACGGAAGACGCTTCCGGCAGTGATGAGGTTCCGCTGCTGCCCGCGCCGCAGCACGTTCCCGAACCCGATGGGCGTCCGCTGCTGGTGGTGCCTTCACCGGCAGGTGCCGTGTTTAACCAGGAGATGGCCTACGAATTCGCCGCCGAACAGCACATTGTTTTTGCGTGCGGGCGGTATGAGGGGATTGACGAGCGGGTGCTGCTGTGGGCGAGTGAGCGTTTTCGTATGATGCCCGTCTCTATTGGCGACTATGTGCTCAACGGTGGTGAGGTTGCGGTCATGGCGATGATTGAAGCGACCGCACGCCTGATCCCAGGAGTGATCGGCAACCCCGAGTCGCTGACCGAAGAATCGCATACGGGCGGGCTGCTGGAGTACCCGGTGTTCACAAAACCTGCCTCGTGGCGTGGGTTCCAGGTGCCGCCGGTGCTTCTTTCCGGCAACCACGGTGCGGTGGCGCGGTGGCGGCGGGAGAGACAGATTGAGCGTACGATGGCGCGCCGCCCGGATTTATTCGCAGCGTACCCCACCCAGCAGTGGGATAAGAAAGACCGCCGTTTTCTGGCTGAGCGCGGTGTTCACTTCCCGAAACCGAACACACAAGACCCCAAGTAGCAGCTGCTCATATGGCCTGCTGTGTTACGGGGTGAAACGCCTAAAACTGAGGATGTCCTGCACCTCGGCGTGGCCCTGTACCCAGTAGATTTTACTGGGTGCACCAGGGTCCTGCGTCGGGGTGTACTTCTTCCCCAACGCGCGGGATAGCGAACCGCGCATTGAGTGTGAGAGCGGCCTGAAAGTGCTGGTATTTTCGTATCGGGCGAGGTCTATCGGTTCGGGCTCATCTAGTTCTCGTACATTGGCGAGCGCGAGCATCCTGTCATGAAGACTACCGTGCCGTTGAGCTGTAAAACCCGCCTCGCACCAGGCATCTCGTAGCGGTGAAGGCTCCAGTGCGGGCAGGTCATTCGGTGGGTTCCCCTCATATGTGGCGGGTGCCGGGGTGATGGGAAGGTCGGGGGCACGGTAGATCATCAGCATACGCAGCCGCCTGCCGCGCTCGCGGACCTGGCGCACCGCTTCCTGAATGTGGGCCACGGTGTGATCCGGGCAGGTGAAACCCCAGGGGACAGCTGGGATGCTCAGCGCGTGCGCCCGCTGGAACATGTTTTCTTTCGCCCACACCACCCCGCCTGTGCGCCCATGCGCCACATGCGCATAGTTGTAATCAGCAGAAAGCTTCAGGAAAAGAACGGGATCGCTGGCAGGAATACACATGTGAGCTTGCCAAGTTAATGTTTTGCGGGAACCAGGCGCTCGCGGAATTCGATAGGGCGTTTTGCCTTGGGTAGGGCGTACATAATACGCAGGTAAGCGTCTTCAATGAGCTCTTCAAGAAGCTGGCGTGTAACGCCCTTGCCTGCGCCGACCGAAATCCAGTGCCGTTTATTCATATGCCACCCCGGAATAATGCTCGGGTACATGCGCTGCAGCACCTCGGATTCTTCGGGGTCGGTCTTCAGGTTCACGATCGGGTAGCCGATACCGTCCGTGTACATCGCAAAGATTTTGCCGCTAATGCGGTACACCGTATTACGTGGGCCGAAGGGCTGATCGGAGGTTGCCAACGGCATGGTAAGCGCAATCTGATTGACAACCTCATGGAGGTTTTCGGCGGTTATCTCGCGAGAATTCGGTGTACCCATACCTTCGAGTCTAATGGCTGCTGCAACGTAGTAAAAGCGTTCCGAACCATTGGCGGAGAAAACCGCACCTTCAAACCAGCCCGCATCCAGAAGAACCTTCGAAATCTGTAAGGAGCACACCCGTAAAATCTGCGGTAAAAACCGCGTGCGCATCCCAAAAATAGCGGTAGAATAGAACACTATGGCTGAATTTATTTACACGATGACCAAAGCCCGCAAAACTGTGGGTGATAAGGTCATTCTTAACGACGTTTCCATGTCGTTCTTCCCGGGCGCCAAGATTGGTATGGTTGGTCCCAACGGCGCCGGTAAGTCGACCATCCTGAAAATCATGGCTGGCTTGGATCAGCCCTCGAACGGCGAGGCACGCCTCTCACCCGAATACAGCGTAGGTATTCTGCTTCAGGAACCGCCGCTGAACGAAGAGAAAACCGTGCTCGGCAACGTCGAAGAAGGCGTGGGCGAGATCAAAGCGAAGCTGGACCGCTTCAACGAAATTTCCGCGCTCATGGCTGAACCTGACGCCGATTTTGATGCCCTCATGGAAGAAATGGGCAAGCTGCAGGAAGCTATCGACGCCGCAAACGCCTGGGACCTAGACTCCCAGCTGGAACAAGCGATGGAGGCGCTGCGCTGCCCGCCCGCCGATGCCCCCGTCACCCACCTTTCCGGCGGTGAGCGCCGCCGCGTGGCACTGTGCAAGCTCCTGCTGCAGAAACCAGACCTGCTGCTGCTGGATGAGCCCACCAACCACCTAGACGCAGAATCGGTGCTGTGGCTTGAGCAGCATCTGCAGTCCTAC
Source organism: Rothia sp. HSID18069 (assembly GCF_003989155.1). NCBI lineage: Bacteria > Bacillati > Actinomycetota > Actinomycetes > Micrococcales > Micrococcaceae > Rothia > Rothia sp. HSID18069. The sequence goes on from NZ_RBMG01000001.1 coordinate 655,361, forward strand.
GAAGGTGCGGTCATTGCGATTACTCACGACCGCTACTTCCTAGACCACGTTGCCGAATGGATCGCCGAGGTTGACCGCGGCAACCTCTACCCTTACGAAGGCAACTACTCCACCTACCTTGAGAAGAAGCGTGCCCGCCTTGAAGTTCAGGGCAAGAAGGACGCGAAACTCGCTAAACGCCTGAACGAAGAGCTGGAGTGGGTGCGCTCAAACTCGAAGGGCCGGCAGGCGAAGTCGAAAGCACGTTTGGCACGTTACGAAGAGATGGCGGCCGAGGCTGAGAAGACCCGCAAACTCGATTTTGAAGAGATTCAGATTCCGCCGGGGCCGCGCCTGGGCAACCTGGTGATTGAGGCCGAGAACCTGCAGAAGGGTTTTGACGGGCGCTCGCTCATTAACGGTCTGTCGTTCTCGCTGCCGCGGAACGGCATTGTGGGTGTGATTGGCCCGAACGGTGTGGGTAAATCGACCCTGTTCAAGACCATCGTCGGTTTGGAAGAGCTTGACGGCGGCTCGCTCAAGGTCGGCGAAACCGTGAAGATCTCCTATGTCGATCAGAACCGCGCCAACATTGACCCCGAAAAGAGCCTGTGGGAGGTTGTCTCGGACGGTCTGGATTATATCCAGGTCGGCAATGTTGAGATGCCTTCGCGTGCCTATGTTTCGGCGTTCGGGTTCAAGGGGCCGGATCAGCAGAAGAAAGCGGGTGTGCTCTCCGGTGGTGAGCGTAACCGCCTGAATTTGGCGCTGACCCTCAAACAGGGCGGAAACCTGCTGCTGCTGGACGAGCCCACCAACGACCTTGATGTGGAAACCCTGGCGTCGCTTGAGAATGCTCTGCTGGAATTCCCTGGATGCGCCGTCGTCGTCTCCCACGACCGTTGGTTCCTCGACCGTGTGGCGACCCATATCCTCGCATGGGAAGGCACCGAAGAAAATCCGGATCAGTGGTACTGGTTCGAGGGTAACTTCGAGTCTTACGAGAAGAACAAGATCGAACGTCTGGGACCGGAAGCTGCGAAGCCGCACCGCGTGGTGCACCGCAAGCTTACTCGCTAGGGGTAGCTGATAGCTGTAGCCCCGCCTCCTGATGCTGTTATGACTCAGGAGGCGGGGCTTTGCTGTGCCTGATGGGGGGGGGGCATGATCCCGCTATCTCACGTGTTGCTCCGCTACGTGTTGGCTGTTCGTCGGTAGAAATAGTTCGCCCAGTGGTGACCGGTACATCATGGCGGAGTTCACATTCGTGGTTTATAATGGGTGCGTACTGTTGATGTATTTCATAAGAAGGAGAGTGCATCATGCTCTCAAAATATAACTGGACGTCCTTGGTCACCGGTCTGTTGCTGATTGCAGCGGCAATCTACATGTTCGCCGATCCCGCTACTCCGCTGGTAGTTCTGGGTTATGTGTTCTCCTTTGCGGTGCTGCTCGGTGGCGTGTTTGAAGTGGTGCGTTACTTCGGCACGCCAAAGCAGGCACGTACCGGCTGGGACCTGGTTGACGGCATCTTGACCGTGGTGGCTGGTCTGATTCTGCTGACTGCCTCGGTGGGTGCACAGGCAACCTACATCCCGATCGTTGTGGGCATATGGATGGTTGCATGGGCGCTGATTCGTCTGATGACCGCCCAGGAAATGAAACACCTAAACTATGCCGCTGGGAGCCACCTGCAGTTCTCTGCGATTGGTTCCCTGATTCTGGGCTTCCTCGTGCTGCTGTTCCCGATGATCTTCGGCGTGGCGGCAGTATGGATGGCAGCCCTGGGGCTTCTGGTGACCGGTCTGGTGTTCGTGGGTGACTTCTTCGTTTCCCGCCGCACCAAGAGCACCGTGCATATTTCCCCGGACGGTGCGATTGACGTCGAAGCTAGATAAGAGCTTCCTAACGGCTTCTAGACCGTACACTAGAACATAGGAGAGACCGTGTGAGACAACCACCTCACACGGTCTTTCTGTATGCTTTGACGCTCCGAGCTGTCGCTGTACCGGAGCCCTAACGGCGCCCGAGCTTTAGCGATATTCGGGCAGGCGGAACATCATTTCCTGCGCCACGGTCGCCACCAGCTCACCGGAACGATTGAAAATCGAACCCTGCGAGAGCATCCTGCCACCCTGCGCGCTGGGGGAATCCAGCACGTACAGCAGCCACTCATCGGCACGCGCCGAACGGTGGAACCACATCGCGTGATCCAGCGAAGCGCTCTTCAGCCCCGGCTCCAGCCAAAACTTGCCGTGCCTGCGCAGCGCTGGTTCTAGGGGAAGATAATCCGAAGCATACGCAATTGCCGCCCGATGCATCGCATCCGAAACCGGGGCGCCGGAAGCATCAATCAGCGGATCGAAAGTCTTAAACCACACCGTGGCAACCGGTTTCTGCGAGCTTGAATCCGGGGCCGTATACAGGTGCGGGCTCACATACCGAATATCAATTGGGCGTTCCCATGCAACAGCCTGCGCTACCGGATGCGCCACCTCGCCAATGTAGTCGCTCACGCTCGGGAGCCCCTCAGGATCGGGAACCTGCGGCATCTCAACAGCCGTATGCTCGGGGCCGCGACCGGGCTTCTGGAATGATGCAATCGCAGAGAAAATGGGAATATCGTCCTGAAGCGCCTGAACCCGGCGAGTCGCAAAAGAACGCCCATTATTGAGCCGTTGTGAGGTAAAAATAAGCTCTTTCGTAATGTCACCGGGATGCAAAAAATATGCATGAATCGAATGCAGCACCTTATCGCTAACAGTATTATCAGCCGCCATAATGGCCTGAGCGAGCACCTGCCCGCCATAAGTGCGCGGGGTCTCGCGTGTTAGCGTCACAGCGGTAAAAGCGTCGTCACCGCCCACCGACTCAGCGGGGGTAAGGTTCAGCATGGTCATCAAGTTCTGGGTGGGGGTGGGCTTCGTCATTCTTTAATTCTGACACGAAGGGGTAAAGTTGAGGATGATTTATCGAAGAAAATATGCGAGCGAGAGGCAAAACATGACCGATGACCTGCACACACCCGACGCGGCATCTCTGCCAGAACCGGAACCGCAAGAACCTCCACGCTCAGCCACAACCAACACCCGGCGTATAGACCTCAAATACAATCCGCACGAAGGCATCGACGAACCCTATCTTATCTTCCCCAACAACCAGCAAGGTATAGCCGCCGCTGCCGACCTCAGCACCTATATTTCACGCGCACGTTCCCTCGATACCCAAGCGGCAATACGACTTACCGCCCGCGGGAGCGTGCTCGCCGTTTTCGCATGCTCTCTCGCCCCCGAAACCATGCTGGATAACACCCCCACCATTCTGGGGATGCGAGCCCTCAACCTCGCAAAGCCATCAACCCTTGATATTGTGGTAGATTCAGCCGCCCTGCTCGAACGCCTGGCGCGCATTGAAGAATCCGAGATGGTGCTGTATCTGCCGCCCGTCACCGTACACACTGAATGGGCTGGGAAAGCCGCACCCCTGCAAGGATGGGAAAAACTAGGAACTATTGACGCCGACGAGTTCCGCCGCGCCAGCCGTGAAGGACTTGCCGCCGTCGAAAAAGCACTCCCCGAAAACCCCGGTGCCGCAGTGCTCACCACCGTGCGAACCCGCATCTGGTCATCTCCCATGGTGCTTAAGCACCTACCGGAGTTTGACCGAACCCCTATACCTACAGGCGCAGCTTTCGCCCTGCAAGTCTTCGGATTCCTTCCCGAAACCTTCACCGGTGAGCTCGCTATATATGCCGCCCCTACTGGTTCCGACGGCTGGGTGCGCATCGCTGCCCCCGGCGGGCATGTGCTGGTGCGTTCGGGCTCGGGAGCGCTCGCATGAGTTATTCTGCGAATCAGCCGGGTGAGCAGGTCAGCATTTACGACCAGGTGGGTGGCGAGGAAACCTTCGATAAGCTCACCCGCAGGTTCTATGCGCTCGTGAAGGCCGACCCCGAGTTTTCCGCCATGTACCCGGATTTTGACCCGTTTCCGCCAGAGCACCTCACAGAGGAACAGACCGCCGAGATTGAAGCAAACGATACTGACCATTTCGATGCATCGGCGCGACGGCTGAAAATGTTCCTGATTCAGTACTTTGGCGGGCCCAGCACCTACCAGGAACAGCGAGGTCACCCGCGTTTGCGCATCCGGCATAACCCGTACCCGATCGGTGCGAAGGAACGCGATACCTGGCTGAAATATATGCGGCAGGCAATGGATACCCTCGATCTTCCCATGATGATTGATGCGACCATGTGGGACTATTTCGAGCGTGCGGCACGTGCCATACAGAACCGGGCATAGTTCAAGACAGCATTGCATTTCAGACGTCGCTTTTATAGGGTGTAACAATGCGTATTGTCTCTTACAGCCCTGCGTACCCGGAAGCTCTTCTGGATATTTCACTTCGCGCCTGGGGATCCGTTTTTCCGCGGATGCACAACGACGTCCCCGAGTTCGTTTATGATGCTTTCTATCCTCAGGGATGGCAGCAGCGACAGCTTAGCGATTTGAAGGAAGTATTCGATCAGGAACCTCAGAATGTGTCTGTTGCGATTGAGGGTGAGCACCCGGTCGCTTGGGTTTGCACACGTATTCACCCTGAGGATCAGATGGGTGAGATTTATGTGATTGCTGTCGATCCCGAGTACCAGCGGCGCGGCGTGGGGCAGCAGCTCATGGAGCACGCCTATGCGCTGAGTAAAGACGCCGGGATGCGCATGGTGATGGTCGAAACCGGCGGCGATTCGGGACACGCACCGGCCCGAGCGCTCTATGAGTCCGAAGGATTTGTTCGCTGGCCCGTTGCTCGGTATTTCAAGGATTTGAGCAAGTAGGCTAGTCTGCAGCCTGGCAGGGCGCGGGTATGAGAAAGCCCGGTGCGGGGAGGTAAACCCCGCACCGGGCTTAAGGCACTTATCAGTTATTCTGCTGTGAGTTCTGCGTAGCGGGCGAAGAGGATTTCGAGGCGTTTATTGTTGGATGCGCACAGCTTGGCGGCACCGAATGCCTTATCAACGTGGCGATCCAGTTCCTTATGCGCCTTCAATAGCTCAGAGTTCATCGCCAGCGGATTATACATATCTGCAAGCGAAACACGGCCACCGTGCTTTTCCGCGAGTGCCTCGCGAACTTCCAGAATTTTCTGCCCCGCCGCAATAATTTTAGAACGCAAATCCTCAGCTACTTCAGGAAGAGGAAGATTATTCCAAACAACAGTATTCGAGAAACTCAAATCAGATTTCAGGCGACCACCGACTGCTTTCTGCCAGGTAATGAACATAGAAGAACTAATAATGGCAAAGAGAAATCCGTCAGGATCAATAGCGGTATATACTTTATCTCCGGCGATAACTTCAGCGGGAAGATGCGCCACCGTATAAAAAGGGCGCGTTTCCGAAACTACACGGGGAATGCCGACATAGCTCGTATCTGGTTGTCTTATCTCTGTAAAAAGATGGGGTGTAGAAGCAAAATCTCGTGTTGCTTGTTTAGTACTTTTATCACGCATGATTCGAACAGCCTCAAGTCGAGTTTTAAGTACCGAGCTTTTCGCAATATCAGAGGGGATAACATTTTCAAGCCAGAGGCACCATCGATCAAGCCCGCGCACGAGTTCTTTTCCCATGCGGAAAGGCCGTAAATATTTAGCCGCTATAGGATCGCTTGAAACTTCGGCGTAATCTTTTTCTTCTATAACAAGATTCCCTCCATCAGTAGGCTGACTACCCCGAAGTACAGGAGGAATTTGCTGTGACAATGGCCTCGACCGTTTCTTCACTAAAATATTGGGGGCATCCAGAAGATAGGCATTAATACTTTTGACGTCTGCCGCTTCACGAGTCTGCTTCGCGTTCCAGTCATATTCAAATAGGCGTGGTTTATAGTCCTCAGACCGGGTGAACCCGGTAATTACGCAGTGTACCGCAGCCTGACCGGGTGCTTGAGAATCCCACGGGAACGTATGATACGCGAATTTAATGCGCCATCCTTCCCGAAAAATCGGGCCAAAAAGTGCCGGAACCGGTTGTCCTTGCGCAATAGAGTTAGTCGATACGAAAGCAAATTCGCCCTCAAATTCCTTGTCAAAGAACTGTACCGCTTTCCAGAACCAAGCGGTCACAAAATCCAGGTAGCCGTCATAATCTTTGCCCCACACCGTTTTCATAGCGGAAGTCTGCGCTTTAGACATCGTCCACTGTCCCAAAAACGGCGGGTTCCCAAATATAAAAACCTTGGTGGCTTCTGCCGGAATCATCTCACGCCAATTGGTGGTGAGAGCATCTGCATGCACAATATGAGCTACTGAGGTAATCGGCAAACGCGTGGGAACCTGGCCCAAAGCGCGCGCCAAGGCACGGTCAGCCTGAAACTCCGATAAGAACATGGCGACTTCCGCAATCCTTGAAGGCCACCAGTTAATCTCAATCCCGTGGAACTGCGAGATGGAAAGGCGCGTGCTCAAAGACGCATCCAGCGTAAAGCCACCCGACTCCTCAAGACGGTGAATCTCAGTGAGCACCCGGGTCTCAAGCTCACGCAGCTGCATATACGCAACCTGCAGGAAGTTCCCAGAACCGCACGCCGGATCCATAAAATGTATGCTCCCAAGCTCATCAAGGAACGCCGCAAGCCCGGCCCGCTTAGCCTTAGAACCCTTGGTGGAAGCAATCAGACTTTCTGCGCGGGCGCGCAAATCATCCAGAAAAAGCGGGTTAATGGTTTTAAGAATATTCTCTTCCGATGTGTAATGCTCACCTGCCGCGCGGCGCGCCTCACGCGACTTCACCAGCTGGAACATCGAGCCGAAAATAGCGGTTGAAATCTGCGACCAGTCAAAACCGCACGCAATCAACAGCTGTTCGCGCAGTTCACGCGTAAAATACTCGGTCGGGGTGCGCTCAGCAAACAGCGAACCGTTCACGTACGGGAACCGGGCCATTAGCTCAGGTACGTGTCGCATCCGCGAACGCTTAGCTTCGGGAGTGTCCAGGTACTCAAACAAGGCGTTAATCTGCGTTCCCAAGTCTGAACCGTCTTCGCGGGTATGTTTACGCAGAAAACGGGTGAAAAGATGCAGCTCCCAAATACCGGCGTCATCGCCAAACAGAAGGAAAAGAATACGGGTGAGGAACATTGAAGTTTCCTGCACGCGAAGGTCCTCATCTTCGGCATTCTGCGCGGCATCCTCACCAACAGGGGCATCAGCGTCGCCGAGCATCGCTTGGTAAAGATTTGCCATAATCTTTGAGGCCGCAATGGTGAGTTCCTGCTGCTCCTCAGCGCTAATGGCTTCTTCGCCCACCAGAAACTTCAAAGAATCATAACGATCCGGCAGCTGCTCAAGCGTGAATTCCTCCCGCTCGCCGGTGCGGCGGTTTACAAAAATGAAACGCTCAAAATCGCTCACCGCAAGGTAACGCGGCAGGTTCTCCTCAGGGATGCTTCCGCCATCTATATAGTCGCGAGCCTGATCGAGTGCTTCCTCAAGGTTTTTCCCTTCAGTTTTTTGCTCCACCAAAAGTACCGAAGGCCAAAACACATCAATACGACCGGGGTTACCGGTGCTTGCGCGGCGTGCGGGTCGCTCAAACTCGGCGACAGTGCCAGGTTTAATACCGAAACAGACCAGTAGCGAGTTCCAAAAAGTCTGGGTCTCGCTTATTTCAAAATTCTTTCTAGAAGCGCTCTTATGTTGGTTGAGTTTCTGCCGCCACTGGTGGGCGAAACGGTTTAACTCTCCCTGCACATGTGAACGATCATAGTATGTCGGCGCAGACATTATGCTCCTCTAAAAGGGGATAAAACTCTTTTATTATGGCAGATGTCTAGGAGGCTATCGGCGGGAACCGTTAATAGAATAGCGCGCATGTTAAACCCCTCACTCCCAGGTTTTTCTTCATGGAAGAGTGGGGGAGTGAGGGGTTTGCGTTGGTAACCCGTTATTTCTATGGCACCTTTTGGGGAAGAATATTTAGGCGTTTTCAGCCCCAAAATTTCTCTGCGAGAATGCCGGGTGTGTCAGGACTAAATATCAGCCGCTTGAACCTTCAAGGCACGAGCCACGCCGTCGCGTGCTTCCGCAATCTGCCGGCGCAGCGCCGCCGCGTCCTCAGGCAATGACGCCAAATAGGTTTCGGTGCGTTCCAGCAGTTCGGCGGTTGGCTCTGAGGGGTACATGCCGCTAATAATCTGCAAAGAAATCTCGTGCGAACGGGAACGCCACACGCCCTCAACCAGCTCAAAGTACGGCTCAATATACTGCTCGGTCAGTTCCTTCTCGCCAGCCTTAAAACCGGCAATGGCATACCGCTGGATCATGTTCGACAGTTCACCGGTCACCATGATCTTCTCCCAGTACTCTGCCTTAGCCTCGGCGGTGGGGAACGATGCGTACGCCTGCGCCGCGTACTGCTGGCCGTTTGCGGTGTTATCGCGCTCCAGCTCGGCCGCAATCTGCTCGCTGGTGGCCCGCCCGCCGGTTGCCAGGCGGCACAGCAGGTTCCACCGCAGGTCCGTATCAATTTCCAGGCCGTCGAGGGTGATCGACCCATCGAAGAGGCGCTGCACGTTCTCGTACTGTTCAGCGGTGCGGGTCTGGTTAACGAACGCCTGCACCAGTTGCAGCTGCGCATCCGAATCCGGTTCTGCCGCCTGCACCAGCTGCCACAGCCTGTCGGCTGCGTATTCGCGGGTCTCGTCCCTAAACTGGGGGTTCACGAACGTGCGTAGCGCCGTTGAGAGGCCCTGCAGCTGGGTGCGCATCGCCGTGGAGTTCGTCTCCTGCCCAATATTGTTCAGCACCAGCTCAACGTACTGGCGGGCGGGCATCTGCGCATCGCGCACAGTATCCCACAGGGAGCCCCACACCACGCCGCGCGCCACTGACGAATCAATGTCGCCCAGGTGCTTCACGGCGGTTTCGATGGAACGCTCATCCAGGCGCACCTTCGCGTACGCCAAATCTTCGTCATTCAGCAGCAGCAGATCGGGGCGTTTCTTCCCCACAGCTTCAGTAACCTCGGTTAGTTCCCCATCAATATCAAGCTCAATGCGGTCGGTGCGGGTCAGCTTGCCGTCTGTCAGGTTGTAGAAACCAATGACTGCACGGTGCGGGCGCAGGGTCTCAAACCCTTCAGCGTATGACTGGCGCACGCCCAGGGACGTAATGTTCCCTTCCGCATCGTCAGCAACCTCAACAGTGAGGGTGTTCACCCCGGCGGTTTCCAGCCACTTGGCGCTCCATGCGCGCACGTCCCGCCCCGAAGTTTTCTCAAGCTCAACCAGCAGGTCGTCCAGTACCGTGTTGCCCCAGGCGTGCTTGGTGAAATACTCTTTGAGGGCCGCCATGAAATTCTCCTGGCCAACCCACGCCACCATCTGCCGCAGCACCGAGGCGCCCTTCGCGTAGGTGATACCGTCAAAGTTCACCTGCACATCCTGCAGGTCACGGATTTCGGCCACGATCGGGTGGGTTGAGGAGAGCTGGTCCTGCCGGTACGCCCAGGTTTTCTCTGAGGCCGCGAACGTGGCCCAGGCTTCTTTCGCGTACCGGGTGTTTTCGGCTGCCGCCAGTGTAGACATGAACTCGGCAAACGACTCGTTCAGCCACAGGTCGTTCCACCACTGCATGGTCACCAAATCACCGAACCACATGTGCGCCAGCTCGTGCAGCACCGTAATGGCGCGGCGCTCACGCAGCGCCTCGGCCACCTTGGACCGGAAGACGTACGCCTCAAGGTAGGTCACGCACCCGGCGTTTTCCATTGCGCCAGCGTTGAACTCGGGGACGAACAGCTGATCGTACTTCTCAAACGGGTACGGGGTTTTGAACTGCTCTTCGTAGAACTCGAACCCTTGGCGGGTCAGCTCGAACACGTCGTCGGCGTCTACGAATGGCATGAGTGACTTACGGGCGTACACGCCCAGGGGGATGACGCGTCCCTCAGAGTTCGTGAGTTCGCTGGTGACTTTCTCGTACGGGCCAGCCACGATCGCCGTAATGTAGGAGGAGATACGCGGGGTCGGCTTGAAATACCAGGTTTGTGCCCGGCCGCACCCGCAGTCTTTCGGCACGATCTTCACCTCAGGCTGGTTAGAAACCACCACCCACGGTGCGGGTACGTGCACGATAAACTCGAACTCCGCTTTCAAATCCGGCTGCTCAAATACGGGGAACACACGGCGCGAGTCCGGTACCTCAAACTGCGAGTACAAGTACACCTCCCCGTCCACCGGATCCACAAACCGGTGCAGGCCCTCACCGGTGTTGGTGTAGAACATATCGGCGTCAATCACCAGTACGTTCTGCGCGGCAAGGTTCGGCAAGGTAATGCGCTCCCCGTCGGCTAGGCCGGTATCCAACTGTTCACCGTTCAGTTCAATCGAACGCACCGTGCTGGTGATAGCGTCAATGAACGTGGATGCGCCGGGTACCGCGTCAAAACGGATCTCGGTTTTACACGTAAAAACATCTTTGTCGCTGGGCAGGTCAAGCTCAATACGGTAGGTGTGCACGCGCTTAATGACTGTGGCACGCTCAATCGCTTCATCGCGGGTTAGGTTCAGGCCGGGCATAGGCTCCCTTTCTAAAAATGTATATGGTTTTGGTACCGTCATCACAGCTGTTAGCCCCGCAATGTCGCGGGTGTCAGCTGGTTATCTGGGGCGTGGGGGTACAGAGCCACGCAACAGTGCCTCAAACCACAATCTTACCGTATGCCCGGCGCGATAACACCCGAAAAACTGTTGCCCACAGGCCCGCCCATAAAAGCCCGTCTGCGGCATGTTGTCAGTTACAGGAATACCGCTGTATTCGCTACAGTTAATGAGGGCACACCCCGCACCTGCCAGCACCAGCGGCCTGGGGTGAGCATATCACCAGCAGCCCCGCCGGGCACACAATCATAGGAGAACCTCCCTTGCGCGTACACATCGCCACCGACCACGCCGGTCTGCAGCTGAGCCACTACCTGATTGAGAAACTCACCGCCGCAGGATACGAGATGATCGACCACGGCCCCACCGAATATGACCCGCTGGATGATTACCCCAGCTTCTGCATTAACGCGGCTCTCGCGGTGAAACGTGACCGTGACGCCGGGCTTGATTCTCTTGGCATTGTGCTTGGCGGCTCCGGTAACGGGGAGCAGATGGCTGCTAATAAGGTTGAAGGTATCCGCGCAGCCCTAGCCTGGAACCACAGTACGGCGGCGCTCGCACGCGATCATAATAATGCGCAAGTGGTTGCTGTGGGTGGGCGCCAGCATTCAACGGATGAGGCGTTGGAAATCATTAAAGTTTTCCTCAGCACCCCCTGGAGCGGAGAGGAACGCCACGCCCGTCGTATTGGGCAGCTTGGCGAGTATGAGCGGACCGGGAAGATCGCTGGCAAACATATTGACGAATAAATAAGTCCCGCCCCACTTTTGCCCCTACCGCTAAGGAGAAGCGCGTGCCTGAAGGCCACTCTATTCACCGTATAGCCCGCCAATTCAACGATGTGTTTACCGGGGAGTGGGTGCGTGTTACTAGCCCGCAGGGCCGCTACGCTGAAGGGGCTGCGCTGGTTGATGGGGCACGTATTGCCCAGGCGTTTGCGCACGGTAAGCATCTTTTTGTTGGGTTCGACAACGAATTGACGTTGAACGTGCACCTGGGGATTTATGGCAACTGGAGTTTTGGCGGGGACGAATCGTTCACAGGCGCCTCAAGTATTGGGGCGCCTCGCAAGATTGGTGAGAAAGAATACAGCGGTGGGGAGCACGCCGAGTATTCTGGCCCTCCTCAGCCAAAAGCAACTACTCGTTGCCGTATCGTCTCGGAGCATGGTTGGGCTGACCTTGTGGGCCCCACTGTTTGCCGTACTCTCACCCCGGACGAGGTTGCTGTGGTGCGTGGGAAGCTGGGGCCAGATCCGCTGAACGCTGATGCTGACCCGGGGCAGTTCTACCGTGCCGCCGCTAAAAGCAGCCGCCCGATCGGGGTGATTCTCATGGATCAGGCAGCTATTTCCGGGGTGGGTAATATTTTTCGTGCCGAATCGCTGTACCGCCAGAAAATTGACCCGTTACGCCCCGGGAAGACACTCAGTGATGATGAGCTGCGCCGCCTGTGGGACGATAATAAGCATCTGCTCACCATTGGTGTGCGTGTGGGTAGAATCATTACCACCGAGCAGCAGGATCGTCCCGGTATCCCTGAAACTGAGGCGTGGCCTGATCACGCAAACTATGTGTATATGCGCCACGGGCAGAAGTGCCCGCGATGCAGTGCCACCATCCGCATGGAAGAAATCGCCGGGCGTAAACTTTACTGGTGCCCTGGGTGCCAGAAATAACTCGTATGTTCGGGGTGGTTTTGGGTAGAACTTGACAGCTTCAAACATATGCCGCTAATCTAAGTGAGTTCTTTGGGGATGTAGCTTAATGGTAAAGCCTCAGTCTTCCAAACTGATGACGCGGGTTCGATTCCCGTCATCCCCTCACTCAAAGAGACCCAAAGGTTTTTACCTTTGGGTCTCTTTGTGCTTTGAGAAGTTAGGTTAAAAATTACCTGCCCCTGGCTTGGGGCAGGGACGAAGTCGCTGATTTTTGCTAACTTGCTGAAATAACCTGTGACAAGGGCTAATGCCGTTAACGTCAAAGAAGCGGGCGGGCTAGATCACTAGCCGTACCCCAAAATTTCCGGGTTCCAGCCCGGTGGCACGGGAGATAGCTTCTGTGGCTGCTAAAAGAATACCGCTAAAGTTAGTTGGCTGTCCGGCTGTTTCTAGCTCAGGCACGTCAACAACCCACCCGGTTCCTTCCCGGTGGGCAATAGCGTCATATGTTTTCAGGTTCATGCTTACCTCCGTGTCTTTATATATGCTAGGGCTGAGAGCCTCAAAACACAAGGTCTTAACGTGAGGTTTAATATAAAAACCGTTGTCAGCGGCCTGTTGGGGCCGCTGTGGCCGCTCAGGAACATAAATATGCGGCCCCTGTTAGGCATTTACCCAAATACCCGCTAAACTTGTGTGTTGGGTATGCGAAAAGTACCTTACGGGGCGTGGCGTAGCTTGGCTAACGCGCCTGCTTTGGGAGCAGGAGATCGCAGGTTCGAATCCTGTCGCCCCGACGGAAATAGGCTCACCCAGCGCCTTTTTCAGACACCATGAGCGGTTCAGAGAACGTTCCGCCACCGAACTACTTACGAGGAGATCAACGGACGTGAAGACCGCCGTCGAGAAGCTCAACCCGACCCTGGCAAAAATTGAGGTCGAGGTTCCTTTCGCTGAGTTCAAGCCTTACCTGGACCGCACCTACAAGAACCTTGCCGAGCAGATTAGCGTCCCCGGTTTCCGCAAGGGCAAGCTGCCTAAGCAGCTGATTGAGCAGCGTGCGGGTTTCGACTACATTGTTGAGGCTTCTCTGAATGAGGCTCTGAACGATTTTTACGCCCAGGCTCTTGGTGAGAATGAACTGTCGCCGCTGGCTCAGCCGGAACTGAACGTGCAGTCTCAGCCCAGCGTGCAGGAGCGCGAAGCTGACGTTAAGCTCACCATTGAGGTGACTGTGCGACCCGAGATCGAACTTCCCAAGTATGAGGGGATTGAAGTTGAGGTTGATGACGTTGAGGTAACCGCCGACGACGAGAAGGAAGCCCTTGACGGGCTGCGTGAGCGTTTCGGGTCTTTGAAGACTGTTGAGCGTCCCGCAGCAGATAACGACTTTGTAACCATTGACATTGCGGCCGAAATTGACGGCGAGCAGGTGGACGCTGCCAACGACCTGTCATACCAGATCGGTTCGGGCACCATGCTTGAGGGCATTGATGAGGCCCTGCTGGGCTTGTCGGCTGGTGAGGACGCAACGTTCGAGACCAAGCTTTCTGGTGGGGATCACGCCGGTGAGCAGGCTGTTATTAAGGTGAAGCTTTCCGCCGTGAAGGAGCGTGAACTTCCCGAAGCTGACGACGAGTTCGCCCAGCTGGCCTCTGAGTTCGACACCATTGATGAGCTGAAGGAAGACATTAAGAAGCAGGTCTCCGAGGCTAAGGTCGCCGATCAGGGTTCGCAGGCACGCGATAAGGTGCTGGCTAAGCTCGTTGAGATGGTTGAGATTCCGGTTCCTGAGAAGGTTATTGAGGACCAGCTGGAGCAGCACTTCAACAACCCGAACGCTGAGGCTGACCACGACACTGAGGAGCACCGCGCTGAGGTTCGTGAGAACACCAAGACCGCGTTTAAGAACGAGATGGTGCTTGATGCTGTCGCCGACGCCGAAGAGGTTGAGGTTAACCAGAACGAGATGATCGAGTACATCATCACGATGAGCTCCCAGTACGGCATGGACCCGAACCAGTTTGCTCAGATGCTGGATGGCTCCGGCCAGGCGGGTATGCTGGTGGGCGAGGTTCGCCGCTCCAAGGCTTTGGCTGAGGTGCTGAAGAAGGCCGTGGTGAAGGACTCCAAGGGTAACGTTGTGGACCTGTCCTCATACCTTGAGGACAACAAGGAAGAAGAGGCTAAGTAGCAGCCTCGTTACTCCCGCTGGCTGAACAGGCCTAACCTTATATTGTGGGCGCATCCAACCGTTAGGTTTGGGTGCGCCCACAGTATTTTAAAACTGCTGGTGAAGAACAATACTTAGCGGGTGGCGCTGGTGCGGGGTCTGTGGATTCGGCGGGCGTAACCATTCGCCCTCTGGCGAACTACGGCAAGAACCCGCGCACCAGCAGGGGAAGAGAAGGTATTGTAGTACTCAAGCAAATGTCGCGTATCCCGTAGAGGGGACAGCGCGAGCCTCCTAGTTAAGAAAAAGAGGGAATATGTCAGGCTACATGCCCCTGCCCACTGGATCCGGTAGTGCCGCCGCACGCATGGCATCCACAGCTGTTGGCAGCCAGGAAGACTATGTCTATAATCACCTGCTCAAAGAGCGTATTATTTGGCTCGGCTCTGAGGTGCGTGATTCGAATGCTAACCTGATCTGCTCGCAGATGCTGTTACTTTCGGCTGAGGACCCGAAGGCTGACATCTACCTGTACATTAACTCGCCGGGCGGTTCGGTGACCGCAGGTATGGCTATTTACGACACCATGCAGCTTATCCCGAACGATGTGGTGACAGTGGTGACTGGTATGGCTGCTTCCATGGGGCAGTTTTTGCTAACCGCTGGCACTATTGGTAAGCGTTACGCTACCCCCAATGCGCGTATTCTTATGCACCAGCCTCTGGGCGGTATTGGTGGTACGGCTTCTGATATTCGTACTCAGGCTGAGCTGATTCTTGATATGAAGAAGCGGTTAGCTGAGATCACTGCTGAGCGTACTGGTAAAACCCTTGAAACCATCCTGAAGGATAATGACCGCGATAACTGGTTTACCGCTCAGGAGGGGCTAGATTACGGGTTCTTCGACCATATTGCGACTACTGCCGGTGGACAGTTCGCTCAGGAAAGCAAGTAGGGGAGTAGTAGAAGATATGAATTACCTGCCGAATGATATTGCGCCGCAGATGCCGTCGAACCGGTATGTGCTTCCCAGCTTTGAGGAGCGTACCCCCTACGGGTACAAACGCCAGGACCCGTATGCAAAGCTATTTGAGGATCGCATTATTTTCCTGGGCATTCAGGTGGATGATGCCTCAGCTGATGATATTATGGCGCAGCTGCTGGTGCTGGAAGCGCAGGACCCGGATCGGGATATTACCCTGTACATTAACTCGCCTGGTGGCTCGTTCACCGCGATGACCGCTATCTATGACACTATGCAGTATATTCGCCCCGAGATTCAGACCGTGTGCCTGGGGCAGGCGGCCTCGGCTGCGGCTGTACTTTTGGCCGCTGGTACTCCGGGTAAGCGTCTTGCGTTGCCGAACGCCCGCGTGCTTATCCACCAACCGGCACTGAGCGGGCAGCAGGGTGGACAGGCATCTGACCTGGAAATCCATGCTAATGAAGTGATGCGTATGCGTGAGTGGACCGCTAAGACTTTGGCGTTGCATGCCGGGAAGACCTATGAGGATGTCGACCGCTCCATTGAACGCGATAACATCCTGACTGCCTCTGCCGCGTTGGAGTACGGCCTGATCGATAAGGTACTAGACTCGCGTAAGCTCAACAAACCTGCGATTAACACCCCTGAGTCTTACACCTAGAAGCTAACCCCCGGTTTTTATGCGGGGAACTGCTGACCGTGTTAAACGTGAGGGCGGCGGTCTACCTAGTAGAGCTGGGTAGGCCGCCGTCCTTATGCGTACTGTCCGCATAAGAATCACGCCGGTCTTTGAGGTAAGGCCCGTGTAACATCACTGGATACAAACGGGGACTATGCTTCAACTGCACATGCCATGTTTTCGCTCGCAGAAGTTTAAACTCGTCACATTTCGCAATCTTCGTCATACTCGCCGATAATCTACCGTAAGAGGTTCAATGACACCTCGGCGTCTGCGTTCCTGAATAATCTGCGGTAGCCTTGTAAAAGGCCCGCTGCGTACTAGGTTCGCGTGCTGTAATGGGCCTACGACGGAAAGGGATGCCCGTGGATACATTCGACACTTCACCAGGGGTACGGTGTTCGTTTTGCGATAAGCCGCGCACACCCGCGCGTAAAGTCGTGATCGGTCCCAATGTAAATATTTGCAACGAGTGTGTGGGGCTGTGCAACGATATTCTCGAAGAAGAGACGAAACGCGAGACAGCCCCCAAGGTTCGGTCGCAGCGGACTCTCGCTACGCCCCGCGAGATTTTTGATCACCTACAGGACTATGTGGTGGGCCAAGAGGACGCCAAACGCACCCTGGCGGTGGCCGTCTACAACCATTACAAACGCATCCAAGAGTCGGATAACCCGCTATTGTCTTCGCGCACCCTTGCTGCGAGCCTGGGGGAGCAGATTGACCTGGGTAAATCGAATATCCTCATGATTGGGCCCACCGGGTGCGGTAAAACCTACCTGGCCCAGTCGCTTGCTAAAAAGCTAGACGTACCTTGTGCCCTCGTGGACGCAACCACTCTCACCGAAGCGGGGTATGTGGGGGATGATGTTGAAAACATTCTGCTGCGCCTGATTAACGCCGCTGACGGGGATGTAAAAAAGGCCGAACGCGGCATTATTTACATTGACGAAATCGACAAGATCGCGCGTAAAGGCGAGAACATGTCAATCACCCGTGACGTCTCGGGTGAGGGCGTGCAGCAGGCGCTTTTGAAAATTATTGAAGGAACCGTTGCGGGGGTGCCGCCCGAGGGAGGGCGTAAACACCCCACACAGACCACCTTAGAGATTGACACGTCACATATTTTGTTCATCGTCGCGGGCGCTTTCGACGGGCTTCAGGAACGCGTGGCCTCACGCACAGCCCCCGCAGGGATCGGGTTCGGCGCGGAACTGGAGACCGGAAAAAATACTGGCTCATACCTGAACGATCTAACCCCCGACGATTTGGCACACTACGGGCTGATCCCAGAGCTGATTGGCCGCCTGCCCGTAGTAACCACACTGCAGCAACTCACTGAGGAGGAGCTGTACCAGGTACTCACCGAGCCGAAGAACGCGCTCATGAAACAATACAAACACCTGTTCGCCCTAGACGGCGTAGACCTCATGTTTGAGGAAGAAGCAATACGGATAGTCGCCCACCGCGCCGCCGAACGAAACAGCGGCGCACGCGGGCTGCGGGCCATGATGGAAAGCATCCTGCTGCCCATCATGTTCGACATTCCCGATCGTGACGATATTACCGCTGTGGTGATTACGGAGGCAGCAGCCAGGGGAGAAAGCGAACCTGCGTATGTGCTGGAGGCCATTGAGAAGCCCGCGAAACCGCGCACTCGCAAGAGCAGCACCGCCGCAAAGAAAAAGGCCGCCTAAAGGGAGAGGTCTGCATAAGTGTCCCAACGATGGGGCGCCAACGAAGCTGATACAGAAGAAAGGAAAATCCTGTGACAACTACCGTCGATTTTTGGTTTGATCCCACCTGCCCGTGGTGCTGGATTACTTCCCGCTGGATTGGGGAGGTGCAGAAAGTCCGTGATATTCAGGTGCGTTGGCACCCATTCTCCCTGTCAGTGCTGAATGAAGGACGTGACCTTGACCCCGGTTACCGTGCCATGATGGATAACGCCTGGGGCCCAGCCCGAGTGGTGGCCGCTGCCGCCCAGCTGCACGGCAATGATGCACTGAAGCCTCTCTATGACGCGCTGGGCGAGCAGATCCACCACCAGAAGAACACCGCACAAGGCGATAAATACCTGCCCGCTATTGAGGCTGCCCTGGCGGAGGCAAAACTTCCCGCAGAACTGGTGAACTATGCGACCACTGACGAATACGATAAGCCGCTGCGTGCATCAGTAGCGCAGGCCCTTGAGAAGGTTGGTGACGATGTGGGTGTTCCGCTCATTGCCATTGACGGTGTAGCGTTCTTCGGCCCTGTGCTCTCACCCTCACCCCGTGGGGAAGAGGCCGGTAAAGTGTTCGATGGTGCCGTGGCGCTGGCCTCATACCCGGGGTTCTTTGAGCTCAAACGTACCCGCACGGTCGGGCCTATCTTCCACGGCGAAGACGGTGACGCCCAGTAGTCACACCACGGTGCTTTACGAATAGGGGCGGGGTGCCCACCGGTTATGGTGGGCACCCCGCCCCTATGCTCTTATAAATATGCGCCGGCAAGGGGACGTGGCTACTGATGGATTGCCTTGCGACGTACTTTTTCGCGGATCTTCTCCAAGTTACGCAGCCTAAAATTGCGGGAGGCAGTGTAATCCACGGCAGCGTCCGAGGTGAACCCGAGCATCGCAAACACCGCCACGCCCAACTGGAAGAACAGGGAGCTGATTGTCAACGCCTCACCAGCCGCAAATACTGAGGCAGCTTGGGCTGCGAAGCCGACCACCAGCAGAAGCAGCACCATCCGCCGTGCCTTCGATGAACCCCGCAGAGTAGCCCACAGCATAAACATGTGTATAGACTCAAAAATAACCACCACTGCTATGGCCGCAACCAACGTAAAAATCATGAACGTATCACCTTCCGGCCCGTCCAGCACCTGAACCATTGCCGTATCCGAGCCCTGACCCGTCAAATTCGACACCAGTTCGTGGCGGTTCGCCACCGTCAATATCGAAGTGACTAGCTCGGCCACACTCGAAATCACCAGCATCAGCGACGCCGTTAACAGTACAATCGGCAGCTTCTCAGCAATATCGTGCGCACTGGTAAGACGCACATCTAGGGCTTCCGCATCCTGCCGCTCAAGCCCCTCGTTCCGCAGGGTCACAATCGGTAAAGCACCATCCGTCACAATGGTGTCGCCCCCGCCGTTACGCGCGTGATAGCCGGTCGAGAAATCCTTAATCACCTCAACCTCAGTCTGCGGGTAGGCGTACTGAATAGACTCCACAATATAGTCACGCTCAAAATCAGTCTGCGCGTCAATACGGTGCGTCACCTGCAAAGTGAAGAAACTAAAACCCACCCCCGAATCGTAGGTGCCAGCGGCCAGCCAGTCCACCCGGTGGCCACCGGGCAGAAGCCACCCATCGGGGGTTTTCCAGAACCGCACATGGTGGCGTTTCTTAGGGTTTCCATCAACCTCTTGCTGGTAGGCAAAGGACTGTACACGCCCAAAAATTTTCAGCGGAGAAACCGGGGCCTCCGCATACGAGCGGCGGGTAAGTGTCGACACCACAATTTTCCATGATGACGCCAAGGTCACTTCGTCGGCGCGGGACCAGCCTGCGTCCAACATGGCCTGGTGAATCTGCTCTTCAGTACCAATCAGCCCCAGGTTCACGGGGTCACCCAGCAGACCGTCGGAGGTTCGGGTGCGGCCAATAAAATAATCCGGCACATAGATGCGGCTCATAATCGCGTGGAAACGCGGTAGTGTCAGATAGGCGGTGAACCCCCAGAACACGAGCGCCAACAGCAGGCCCCACCACGAGTGAGTAAAACTTGAGGTTAGCAGCATAATGGTCAGCACCAGTGAGGCGACGCCCGCAAAAATGAAAAACGCCGTATCCGTAAACCCTGTCCAGAAGCTCTTGGGCACAATATCCTGATACTCGCCACGGTGCTCAAGATCACCACGGTACACTGGCGGTCCGGCAGGTGCAGGTTCGGGCACGGCACCGTCAGAATCGCCTTGGGCGGTAGTCATGAGCGGCTCCTGTCTCTTAGGCTGTCGGGGTTACAGTATGGGGCATAAAAGCGCCGAAGCACCGGGACGTAAAACCCCGATACTTCGGCACTTTATCATGTATCACTTGCGGGTGTGCTACTGTTCGGTGTCCTCAGGCACCAGCTCAAAACCGCTGACCGTAAGCTCACCCTCAGACTCAACGAACACCAGTTCGTGGGCGTTCGCTGCCGCTTTCAGGTCATCCAGCCCCAGCGTAATACGCCCCAGCTTCTGGGCGGGGGCATTCACCTGGGCGGTCTTCACCTCGGCACGTTGCTTCACCTTGCGGTCGCTCTTCTCCTTACGCAGACGCCCCAGGGCCTCGGCAACATCGGGAAGAATCTGCTTGAGGTTTTCAATCTGATCGGGGTTTACATCAGCGAGTACCCACTGCGCCGAAATACCGGCGGTCGGGTTATTCGCGCTGTAATCCGCCAGCAGAGCACCCTCAAGAACCGGCAGAGCCTGCGGCCAAGGTGCGCGGTGCACACTGCCCGCGCGCCACCACGACCAAATCTCTTCGGTCACAAACGGCAGGAAGGGCGCGAAGAGCCGCAGCAGCGCATCCAGGGTGGTGGCGAGAGCCGCCAACACGGAAGCCTGCTCGGTCTCACCGCGAGCACCGTAGGCACGGTCCTTAATAAGCTCCACGAAATCGTCGGTGAAAGACCAGAAGAAGCTCTCCGCAATCTGGAGGGCACGAGCGTACTCGTATTTCTCAAAAGCTGCCGTTGCTTCCTCAACCAAGTAGGCTAGGCGCACAAGCAGGGAACGGTCCAGTGCATTCGTGAGAACCCGCCCCTGCGCCTGTGAGGTAATCACCGATTTCTCGGTAGCACCCAAATTCAGCACGAACTTTGAGGCGTTGAGAAGTTTAATCGCTAGGCGGCGGCCGATCTTCATCTGACCTTCGTCATAGGCGGTATCAGCACCCAAACGAGCCGAAGCCGCCCAATAACGTACCGCATCCGAACCGTACTTATCGAGCACATCGTGCGGGACAACAACATTGCCCTTAGACTTCGACATTTTCTTGCGGTCGGGGTCAAGAATCCACCCCGACAGCGCGGTATTGTACCAAGGCACAGAGGACGCCAGGGTCTCGGCGCGCACAGCGGTGGAGAAGAGCCAGGTACGAATAATATCGTGTCCCTGCGGGCGAAGATCCATCGGGAAGGTCTTTGCGTGCAGCTCAGGATCTGTGGCCCAGCCGGTCGCGATTTGCGGGGTGAGTGAAGAAGTAGCCCATGTATCGAGAACATCCGGGTCGGCAATAAATCCGCCGGGCACACCACGCTGGTCTTCCGAATATCCGGGGGCAGCCTGCGAGGCCGGGTCCACCGGAAGCATATCCTCAGTCGGCAGAATCGGGTTCTCATAATCCGGCTCACCCTCAGCATCAAGCGGGTACCACAGCGGGAACGGAACGCCGAAGAAACGCTGACGGGAGATCAGCCAGTCGCCGTTAAGACCTTCCACCCAGTTTTCGTAGCGGCTGCGCATAAAGGAAGGAACCCAGTTGATTTCGCGTCCGCGCTCAATGAGCTTTTCGCGGCGCTCGGCGTCGCGACCACCGTTGCGAATATACCACTGGCGTGAAGCCACGATCTCAAGGGGCTTATCGCCTTTCTCATAGAACTTGACGGGGTGCTTAATTTTTTTCGGCTCACCCTCCATCTCGCCAGCTTCGACAAGCATCTCAACTACGGTCTTCTGACCGGTAAAGACGGTGGTGCCCGCCATACGTTCGTAGCGTTCGCGGCCTTCGGCAGAGGTAATCCATTCGGGAGTTTCGCGGGAGAAACGGCCGTCACGCCCGATGAGGGCACGGGTCGGAAGCTGCAATTCGCGCCACCAGGTAACGTCGGTGGTATCGCCGAAGGTACAGATCATGGCGATACCTGCCCCCTTATCGGGCTGGGCCAGCGGATGTGCTTTCACCTCAACCTCAACACCGAATAGGGGAGAAGTCACCTTCGTGCCGAAGAGCGGCTGATACCGTTCATCATCGGGATGCGCCACCAGCGCCACACAGGAAGGCAGCAGCTCGGGGCGGGTGGTTTCAATCCAGACTTTTTCGCCGTTTTCGCGGTGGAAACTAATACGGTGGTAGGCGCCGTCGCGTTCCTTATCTTCAAGCTCGGCCTGCGCTACGGCGGTTCGGAAGGTAACGTCCCACATGGTCGGTGCCTCCGCCATGTAGGCGTTGCCTGCCTCAAGGTCTTTGAGGAATGCAAGCTGCGAGACTTTGCGTGAATGTGCATCTATGGTGCGGTAGGTGTGGGACCAGTCGACGGAAAGCCCCAGGGTTGTGAAAAGATGCTCGAAAACTTTCTCGTCTTCAACAGCGAGTTCTTCACACAGCTCGATGAAGTTATTGCGTGAAATACGCGGCCATTTTGCCTGGCTGCGGTCGGGTTTGGGCGAGCCATCGGCCTTGAGCGGAATCAGCTGGCGAAAATCTGGGTTATCGGGAACGGAAGGGTCGCACAGCACACCGTAGTAGTTCTGTACGCGACGTTCGGTGGGCAGGCCGTTATCATCCCAGCCCAAAGGATAGAAGACATTCTTACCGCTCATACGCTGGTAGCGGGCGATGACGTCGGTTTGAGTGTAGGAGAACATGTGCCCCACATGGAGCGAGCCGGATGCGGTCGGCGGTGGGGTATCAATCGAATAGACCTGTTCGCGCGTCGTGTTCTCGTCGAAGGCATAGGTTTTCTGCTGTGCCCAGCGCTCGGAGAGTTTCTCTTCGAGGCCTTCGAGCGCGGGACGATCAGGAACGTTAATCTGTGCGGGCGAGTCTGAGCCCTGAGTATTTTCAGCCATAGGGGCTATTTTCTCACATTTAGTAGGTGGCAGCAGGCAAAACCACGCACCCTGCTGCAGGCTTCGGCTGTGGGGCCTGTGAACCGCACCTTCAAGCAGCAGTGCAAGAAAATAAGCAGTACCGCTTTATTTAGAAAATAGGATAACCTTAGTATCTAGCTGTGATGCGCTAAATCAGCGACCGTGACAGCGCACCATCATGTCGAAGGAGATTTTTCTGTGATTATTAGAGCGCAACGTCCTGCTGCACTGCTGGTAGCAGCAGCCTTGAGCGTAGGTACACTCGCCACCGTACCCGCGGCAACCGCCGTTGAGCAGGCCCCTGCGGCGGTTGTGACCGATGCAGTTAACCCCGCCGCGAATTCCCAGGTGATTCAGAACGCCACCATGAACTGGGGACTGAAAAAGTCCTTCCGTGATTACCTGGCCAAGCCTGCGGTTGGCTCACGTATCGAGACTACCAACGGTCTGGCGCGTAATGCTGACGGCACCTTTAAATGGTCTGCGGGCACCGGCACCTACCAGAACGGGTCTGGCACTATCAATTTCCCCGGCACTCTGCATATCACCGGCCACCACGGGAAACTTGATATGACTTTCACAAACGTCCGTTTGCAGTTGAACGGGCGCGAAGGCAAGCTTATCCTTGACGGTTCCTCACTAGATATGCAGGGCAATAATCACGTGTTTAAAGACACCGAGTTCGCTACCGTCGACACCAGCTCGGTTCGCGTGAACGGATCCACACTCACCCTCAATAATGCCGCTGTAACCCTCACTCCGGCGGGTGCTCAAGCATTCTCCGGGTTCTATAACAAAGCCGAGGAATACAGGTTTGACCCGCTTACTGTAAACGCCGGGCTGCGGGGAACTCATGCAGTGTTCTCAGATGTTCCTGAGGGGGCCGCCTTCTACACGGAAATCCAGTGGTTCGCCCAGCAGAAGATCACCACCGGGTATCCAGACGGCACGTTCCGCCCGCAGGGAAATGTTGAACGTGGCGCGATGGCTGCTTTCTTCTACCGCATGGCGGGCTCACCCGAATACACCGCACCGGCCACCTCAAAATTTAGTGATGTTCCCACCACCCACCCCTTCTACAAGGAAATCTCGTGGATGCGTGATCAAGGCATCACCACCGGCTACCCTGATGGTACGTTCCGTCCCAATGCGCCTGTAAACCGTGACGCAATGGCGGCGTTCTTCTACCGCGCCGCTGGCTCACCCGCGTACTTAGCGCCCGCCCAGTCCCCGTTTGCAGATGTTTCTACCAACAACCAGTTCTATAAAGAAATTGCTTGGCTTGCCGACCGGAAGATTAGCACCGGCTGGCCCGATAAAACCTATCGCCCGGGCAACGCCATTAATCGTGACGCAATGGCTGCTTTCATCTACCGATACAAGCACCTGAACCGCTAGCAAATAGAGAACGCACAAAGAATCTGCACGTATTGGGGCGGCGTTTCACTTTTGGGTGGGCCGCCGCCCTCTGAAGAAGCCGCAGCATCACAAGAATAAGAGGAGAACGCCTGATAGTAGGGGAGCTGTGCAGAAAATCTGGGTGATGGTGGTTGCATCTCTTCCGCCAGTCACAGAAAGAGGCGTAGGATTAAGGTATCTGCCGGGACAACGTAAGGGGGTTCCCTATGTATAGTTTCGAAATTACGCTACTTATCGTACATGCAGCAATTGTTGGTTTCTGCCTGTGGCATTTGACCACACGCACCCGCTATAGCGAAGCTCGCCTAAATTTCGTACTACCGCTTATTCTGTTTGTGCCGGGCACTGGGCTTCTCTACCTATTGGCTGCTCGGGCCGGTACTGTACCTCCAGATTCTACTAAAACCGGAAGCAGCTCACGGCATTTTGAGCATCGCTTGGGGTTTCGTGACGGGGAACGCTCCAAATGGGGTCTGCCGCGCCGTAAAAAGTAACCCAGACCGTTAGTCGCTAGGTATACTTTGCGCACTGTTGCGGAGACGGAGGTTCTCTCAAAAGTTCTAATGGTATAGATAGCCGGTTTAGCTATTTAAATTTTTTTTGGGACATCAAAGAGGTTTTAGCAGATACATTTAAATGAGTTTATAACCAACACTGAATCTTGGTGGAAATGGGAGTATAAAAAATACAGCCCATACCATCTGAAATGTCTATTTCAGTTTTAGGATGTACGCCTATAAAAGTGCAAAAGGCGCACATATTTCGCCCTATACTGTTGACTGAAGACGCCCAAATCTTGAAACACTCTAATTCATAATCTCACTCACATCTGCAAAAATCCCCACACATTTTCCCACCTCAGTGTTTAGTGGCGCACGCTTTATACGGTGAGTATAAAAATCACTATTAGGCGTGTAATATTCTGCGCCACACAACCGCCAGCTGTACCCTTAAAAACATGATGGAACCTACACCTATGCCCGCAAACCCTTTCGCCCCCAACTCACAAGCCGGTAAAGTTGCTGTTGTTACCGGTGCTTCCAGCGGCATAGGCCGCGCCACCGTCCAACAGCTCACCGCCACCGGCTGGAACGTGTATGCTCTAGCACGCCGCGCAGAACGTCTCGCGATTCTTGAAGCCGAAACCGGTGCGCACCCTGTTACCTGCGACGTCACTGATGAAACCGCCGTAAGGGCCGCGGCCAAGAACATCCTCGCTGAAACCGGTGGTCGTGTGAACGCTCTCGTCAATATTGCCGGGGGAGCGATTGGCCTTGACCGCGTGGCTGACGGCAGCCCGGAAGACTACCTGGCCATGTACCGGGTTAACGTGCTCGGTATCCTCAATACTGTGCGGGCGTTCATTCCGACATTACGTGCCAGCGGTGAAGGGAGCATCCTTAACCTCACCTCAACCGCAGCAGAAGGTGGCTACGAAGGAGGGGCGGGGTACAATGCCGCCAAATTCGGTGCGCGCGGTTTGACTGAGGCCCTGCGCCTTGAAGAAGCCGACAATAACCTGCGGGTGATTGAGATTCGCCCCGGCATGGTGCACACCGAAGAGTTCTCCCTCAATAGGCTCGGCTCAGCTGAGATGGCTGCAAAAGTGTATGAAGGAGTTGAGAAACCCCTGGTGGCCGAAGACGTTGCCCAAACCGTCGTGTTCGCCCTGAACGTCCCGCACCATGTGAACCTTGATTGTATTACCCTGCGCCCCGTTGCGCAGGCCAGCCAGTTCAAGGTTATCCGTAATAAATAGGCCGTACCCACGGCCCAGTCACGGGCCTGCGGCGGCGAATTCATGGCGCTGCCACAGGCCCGTTTTATGCATAAAACTACTAAAAGATATCAAAAATTGAGATTATTGTAACAAAAATGCTGGAATCCTCACATCCGGTGCACGGAAAACCACCACGCGCATTATTCTTGAAATGTCACCGGTACGACCGTATGCCCCGCACACAGGCACTACAGCATACCTAAAAACTGAACTGCAGCGCGCGGAGCATACACTAACACAAAGAGGTTACGCACCATGCGCTACACTACACATGCCAACATCCAGCACAACCATACCGGAGTATTACACAGACGGGGTCACCGTATCTGTATAGCGACCGCAGCTGTACTCCTTACCGCAAGCACCAGCATCCTCACACCCACACCACTACTGGCATCCCCCACCCAGCAGGTACCGGCCCCAGCGGCCCAGGCTGCCACAACAAACAACGACCACGCTATTACTAACGGCACGATCAACTGGGGAGTGATGCCCGCCCTCCGCGAGTACGCCTCCAACCCTTACGTTTCAGCAGTATTGGACCTCACCGATGTCACCCATAATGACAAAGGCGAATTCATCTGGAAGAACGGTACAGGCAGCTACACCAACGGGTCAGGAACAATCATGATTCCAGGTGTACTCAGCCTGCGCAGCAACCACAGCCAACTCAATATGCGTTTTAGCCGTGTACGAATAACCATCAGTGACGGTGGAGCCTCCGGCAAAATCACCCTCGACGCAACCATTTCCACACTAGATGGGCAGCGTAAAACCTACACAAACGTGGATTTCGCCACCATTAATACCGAGAACCTCAAAGTGGCTGATGGGCGCATAAGCCTCGACAAAGCCCCACTGACCATGACCGACGACGGCGCTCGCATCTTTGACGGCACCCAACTGCTGCCACAAAACCGGGAGCTAGACCCGATCACCCTTAACGCCCCACTGACACACCCCACATTCTCCGATGTTCCGGCCGGGTCACATCTGCAACCAGAAATTGAATGGTTAGCGGCGAGTGGTATCACCACCGGCTACCCCAACGGAACCTACCACCCCCATGAGAGCGTGGAACGGGCCGCTGTCGCAGCCTATTTCTATCGCCTAGCTGGCTCGCCCGCTGTGACGCTGCCCCAAGAATCCCCATTCATTGATGTGCCCACCGATCACCCCTTTTATAAAGAAATCGTGTGGTTGCACCGCCGCGGCATCACCACCGGTTACCCCGATGGTACGTTCCGCCCCAATGCGCCTATAAACCGTGATGCGCTGGCGGCATTCTTCTACCGTGCCGCGCAGGAGCCAGACTATACGCCACCGACAGTCTCACCCTTTGCCGACATGGCTCCACATGACGGGTTCTATAAAGAAATTGCTTGGATGCACAGCCAGAATATTGCGCACGGCTGGCCTGATCGTACCTTCCGTCCGCTGCAGCCTGTGCAACGTGACGCAATGGCTGCATTCATCTACCGTATGGTTCGATAACAGTCCTGCGCCCCTTTTCACGCCGAAACCTGAGGGATACACGGTAAAGGACCAGTCTACCTTTACGGGTGCCTGCCAGTTGTCTTCTCAGTAGAATCGAGATATGAAAACCATACATATTTTGGCCACTGCGCACGGCACCGACTCTGCTGAAGGTCGCGCTGCCATCAACCTAGTTCGCGTCGAACTGGACGATATGCTGAGAGCTCACGGCGGCTCTCAGCATACGCAGTATCAGGTACACGAGGCGTATGTCGATGTGCAATCCCCAAACGTGGATGAGGCAGCGCTTGCGTTACCCAAAGAAGAGCTGTGCGTTATCGTCCCGATTCTGCTCTCAACAGGGTTCCACACGCAGGTTGATCTGCGGCGCGCTGCCAAAAATAGTGGTATTGCACAGGTGCGTATCGCTGAACCTCTAGGGCCAGATGCTTCCCTGGCCGCGTTACAGAGGGCACGCCTAGAGCAGGCAGGCTGGTCGCCGGGGGCCGGGATGGTGGTGCAGGGGTCGGCGGGATCTTCCCGGCAAGACGGCAGGGAGGATATGAGTCAGGCCGCAGCGCTGCTTGAAGCTGAACTGGGGGAACCGGTGCGTAACGGCTTCGTAGCCGCCATAGACCCGAAACTGGCGGATCTGGCCGAGACAGAACAGCCAAGTTTCGCATCCCCCTATCTTCTGGCAGAGGGTTTTTTCGCGGGAAAGATGCGCCGTGATATTGAACGCGTCAGCCCCGGCACAACCGTCGCAGCTCCGCTGGTGAACTCGCATGATACGGCCTCAGCCCGTATTATTGCCACGTGTGCACTGAACCGTGTGATGGAAGCGCTCAGAAATTAGCCGCAGAGGCACAAAGAGGCATGCAGAAGCCCCCGCCACTGGAAACCAGGACATCCAGTAGGCGGGGGCTTCTTCCACAACGGCCACACCCTAAAACGGATGCGCCGAAGGCAGATACGAGCACCTAAACGGGTTATGAGGTGCTTTGCGCCCTGAGCTTTTCGTGCACTTCACTCACGAATTGTTGCTGGTCATCGCGGGCGTAGTACACCACCTCTCCGATAACGGTAATAGCCGGAGCTTTTACTTCCGCACAGTCTCGCCCGGAGTTTTCGAGAGTGGTGATTGTAACTCGTTCAGCGTCGGAATAGCCGTTCTCTATGGTTGCCATAGGGGTATCGGCGCTTATCCCGTGCGCAGTCAGTGCAGCAACGGTATCAGGGAGGGTGCGCACACCCATGAGAAGCACCACGGTGCCATTAGCCCGCAGGGTTGCCACAAGGGTATTCACTTCGGCCTCGTTCAAACCAGAGTGCCCAGAGACCACCGTAAAAATGGACGATACCTTCCGCAAGGTCACGGGAATAGCCGCACGTGCCGGAACCGCTACTGCGCTGGTAATACCGGGGATAACCTCAGCATCAACCCCAGCCGCGATACACGCATCTAGCTCTTCTGCCCCACGCCCATAGACGTATGGGTCACCACCCTTGAGCCGTACCACGGTTTTACCCGCGAGCGCATAATCAATCATGAGCTGCTGGATACGTGACTGCGGCACCGCGTGTTTGCCAGGCACCTTACCCACATCAACGATAAGAGCGTTTGGGGAGTACTTGGCAAATTCTTGCGGGGCTAAATGGTCCAGCAGCACCACATCGGCTTCACCGAGGGCCCGTGCAGCACGCAGGGTCAGTAAATCAAGGGCACCCGGCCCGCCCCCAGCGATATACACCTTACCGGGTGTTTCCGCACGGGGGCCAGGGGAAGGAACCTCACGGTCGGCGGAGCCGATAGAGCTGCCAGCCAGGACCTCGTCAATCGTTGCAAATTCGCGCGGCGGAAACGGCGGAATTTTAGGTGACATGGGCGGTCCTTAGGCTTGTGCCGGAACGGGGTTATGCGCGCTGGGCGGGCCGACCGGGATTTTCGCACCGGTCACCAGGACCGTGTTGCCTTCGCCCTTCTCAGCTGCAGCGATTTCCTCGGGCGTTGCGGGGCGGATCTGTTCACGCTCTAGTACAAACAGGTGTGCGGCCTCATCGCTGCCATCGGGCTCGTTAATGAAGGCGCGGAAACGGCGCAGACGGCGCTCGTCCTTGAGGGTGGCAGCCCATTCGTCCTGGTAAGAATCTACGTGGCGCTGCATATCACGTTCCAGATCCTCACAGACGCCCAACGAGTCATCAATGAGTACTGATTGCAGGTGCGCTAAACCGTCGCCGTGCTCTTCGTCAAGGTCTTCGAGCCAGCGGGCGGTGCGCTGCAGCTTATCCGCCGTGCGGATGTAGTACATGAGGTAACGGTCGATGTAACGAACAACTTCTTCGCTGGAAGCATCCTTAACAAACAGGCGCCCGTGCGCGGGGTTCGCGCCGCCGTTACCGCCAAGGTACAGGTTCCAGCCGTTGGTGGTAGCGATCAGGCCCACGTCTTTGCCCTGTGCTTCGGCGCATTCACGGTTACAGCCGGAGACACCGAACTTGAACTTGTGGGGTGAACGCAGGCCGCGGTAGCGATTCTCCAACTCGACGGCCATACCCACCGAGTCTTGAACGCCGTAGCGGCACCAAGTTGAGCCGAGGCAGGATTTAACGTTACGTAGCGACTTACCGTATGCCTGACCGGACTCGAATCCGGCATCGACAAGACGTTCCCAAATGTAGGGCAGCTGCTCCAGCCGGGCACCGAACATACCGATACGCTGGGCACCGGTGATCTTGACGTAGAGGTTGAACTCGTCCGCAACGGCGGCAATGACGGCTAGCTTCTTAGCAGGAATTTCGCCTGCGGGGATGCGTGGCACAACCGAGTAGGTACCGTTCTTCTGCATGTTTGCCAGGGCACGGTCGTTGGTTTCCTGTATTCCACCGCGACCGGCATCGAGCACGTAGGAGTTGCGGAAAGATGAAAGGATTGAGGCGACCGTCGGCTTGCAGATAGCGCAGCCGTCGCCGCCGTGCCCGAAGCGTGCAATGACCGAATCGAAGTCGTCGAGGTTGGTCAGGCGTACCGCTTCCGCAAGCTCTGCACGGGAGAAATCGAAGTGCTCGCACAGCGCCTTAGAGACGGTCATACCCATCTTCTTCATCTGCTGTTCGAGGGTTTTCTGCAGCATGGGCACGCAGGAGCCGCACTGGGTGCCAGCCGTGGTGCATGCCTTCAGTGCTGGTACGTCGTGGTTACCGTCAACTACTGCCTGACGAACTTCACCGAAGCTAATGTTGTTGCACGAGCAGAGAATGGCGTCGTCGGGCAGCTCGGTATCGGGAATACCGTCGCCGCCTCCCGCTGCGGTGAGGTACACATTGGGCTCTGCCGGAAGTTCTCGACCCAGCAGCGGCTTGAGGGAATCGAACGGAGCGGTATCTCCCACGAAAACACCGCCGAGGAGAGTCTTGGCGTCGCCGCTGGTCACGATCTTCTGGTACATGCCGCGCGCGGGGTCTGCGAAGAGAATTTCGAGGCAGCCTTCCGTGGTGCCGCGGCGGTCACCGAAGCCTGCGACCTGTACGCCCGAGAACTTGAGTTTCGTGGCGATATCGAACTCTTCGACCTGAGCATCTTCGTTGCCTTCGAGCAGATTCTTGGCGACCGCATCTGCCATTGCGTTGGCGGGGGCAACCAGACCCCAGGTTCGTCCAAGTACGCAGGCTACTTCGCCGATAGCCCAGATATGCTCATCGCTTGTATGACACGCATTATTGACGAGAATACCGCCGCGTTCGCCAGTCTCTAGTCCAGCGGTGCGTGCCAGCTCATCGTTGGGGCGAATACCTGCTGCGAAGACCACGAGGTCTGCATCAATCTGGTGAATAACAGCTTCGTCCGAGGTGGAATCTGCTACGGAAACCGAGATAACCTCGCCTGAGGCATCTTTATTAATAGCAGAGATAAACGCGCCAGTTTCAATGTCGATCCCGGTTGCCTTGATCTGGGCGTTGACCGCGTAACCGCCGCCCTGATCGACCTCCACGGAGAGAAGCCAGGGGGCAACATCAAGAATGGTGGGTTCAGCGCCGAGATCTTTGAGTCCTTCCGCGGCTTCCAGCCCGAGAAGGCCTCCGCCGACGACAATGCCGCGCGGGGCACGCCCGAGTTTAGTCTGCAGCCGCTCAACTTCGGAGACCATGTTTTTAACATCGTCTGCGGTACGGAATACATGGGCGGAATCTGCGTTGGGAATCGGGATGCGCACCGCGCTTGAACCGGTGGCGAACACGAGCACATCGTAGGGGTAGTCTACGCCGTCTGAACCTTTAACGATGCGTGATTCACGGTTGAGTGATTCGCCGCGGGTGTTGCTGACCAGATTGATCGTGGACTCGTCCCAGAGTGCCGGGTCGCCCAGGGTAAGGTCTTTGTTGGTGTCTTTAAAGAGCTGCTCGATCGCAACGCGATCGTAGGGGATGTATGGTTCATCGTTGAGAACGGTAATGGTGTCAGAGGCGCGTCCGGCATCCTGAGCGCCTTCATGATAGGCACGTACGAAACGCCACGCGGCGGGGCCTGCGCCAACAACGAGTATATTACGGCCTGATGTTGCAGTGGTGTGCTGCGACATGTTTTTCCTTCCTGGTTTTATGGTGCGTGTGACTGCGGCAGGCGCGCCCACTGGGGTTGCCGTCCTAGTATGTGGGAGTACCAATGTTCGGCATGGAGTAAACCACAGCGAGTGTGGGAATGTGTGGTTTTCTTGGGGGTGTCTGCGTCTCCATAGAGGTCACAACTTTATATTACACATAACGCAGGTGAGAAAGGTGTCCTTAGTGCTGTTTTGAAACAAAATTTCTATAAAAAATCCTTGATTTTGTGCGGAAATATTGGGTGTTTCTGACCCTAAGAAGAAAGAGGTTTAGGTAAGGCTAAACTAGCTGGAAAATAGAGTGATGGGTACTTTTGCAAGCTAACGGGAGTCATATTTTTTTATGTTGTGTTTTTGGTGTAAAATCCAAATGTCGCACATATCTTATGCTGTCCTGCTGGCTTGCTAAGAATCCCGCTGAAATGTACTGGTAGCGGTGTACTCTATATAAGCTGCGCAGGGCAAGCTGATAGGAAGGAAACCTCATGGGCACACAGGCTCCCGAATCCCTCTCTACCCGCATCTGCGCTGAAACTGACCTCGAAGAGAACTGGGGCGAAGTTGCTCTTGTGGAAGGTCATCAGTACGCAATCTTTAAAACCAAGCACGGCTACTACGCCTGCGACCACCTCGACCCTAATAGCGGTGCTCTCGTTATTGCTCGCGGCATTGTGGGGGAGAAGAACGGGCACCCAACCATCACCTCCCCTCTGTATAAAGAGGTGTATGACCTCACCACCGGTGAATGCGTCTCGGGTGCTGATTACACGATTGGCGTGTACCCCCTAGAAGTACGTGACGGCGAGGTTTTTCTCATTCACTAAAACATTCGCGGCACCTACCGGAAACTCAATAATGCATATACCTTCACTGCCGAGGTAAAACCGTGCACGTGTGGCTAGTAGACGAGGCGAAATACAACGACGTAGAAGCCGCAGGGCCTAAATCCCTGCTGTTCACCCACCTGCCCGAACGGATGTGCGTTACGGCGTGCATGTGGTTTGGTGAGTGATAGGTGCTGCTAGCCGCACTGTGCATATCTTTTTGCCCCGCTTTACCTTGCGCGTTTTTGAGCGAGTGACGATAAAGTGGTAGGTAATAACACCGTTTAAGTAGGGGGTGCCCGTGACAGAGCAGAGCGTAAACACCGGGGAACGCGAAAGCCGTATTCGCGGTATGGTCTACGGATTGGCTCTGGGAGATGCCCTAGGGTACCCCGTAGAATTTGAGAATGCCCCAGCCGTCACGGGGATCAGTGGAACACTCATCATTAGTGACGATACCCAAATGAGTCTGCATAATGTGGCGGCCCTCCAACAGATAGTGCGGGCATACGGCCATAAGCTGCGTTCACCGCGGCTCGATACAGGATTTCACAATGCTGCCCGCCGTGCCTTCCTTGACGAATATGTGCTCTTCGGGACTAGCGAACATAATAATCGGGCACCCGGCAACGCCTGCATGAGCTCCATTAATAACTACCGCAAGAATCCGGCTATTGCATTTACCGGCAAAGAACCCGCCTACGGGAACGACAGCAAAGGCAACGGAACAATCATGCGCTCCGGCTGGCTGGGGGCGCTACCGTTCGACCGGGAAACGGCAACAGTGCTGAGCATACTCCAATCCGAAACTACACACGAGCATATACTCGCCGCAGTCTCGGCCGCGTTTTTCACCAACCTTACACATCGTATCCTGAGCGGGCAGCTGGTGCGGCGGGAACAGATTTTTACGGCCGCCACCATTATTTGCGGTGAACTGCAGAACCTTGTTGAAGGGACACCTTTTGCGTACCTGCAGCCGGGCATAATGCTCGTACAGCAGGCGGTGAATAATATTGAGCTGTCGTGGGCAGACCTCATCTGTGCGCTGCAGGGCGGAAGAAACCCTAACGCCTTTTTCGGTGAAGGCTGGGTGGCTGAAGAAGCCCTCTTTAACGTTCTGGGAGTTTTTAGCGCTTTCAGAAGCCCGAAAGACGGCATACTGGCGCTGGTGAATACCCCCGGAGATTCTGACACGATTGCGGCAATTGGTGGGTGCCTGTACGGGGCTTTTTGGGGGTATGAGACGCTCTGCACAGCTTTTGACCGGGACATAGAACAGGAGCTTGAACCACTGTACCAACCCGCACTGGCAGAAGCCGTGCATCTTCTCAATGCCGGTGCGCAGACCCTTGCGGCGGCAGATACGCTCAGTATCCCCTGACTTAGGCTGCCGATACTTTCTGGCGGCGAGCGCGTGAGACGAATAACGCCCCGCACAGCAGCAGTCCCCATATGAGGAAAAGGGGACTCCATAAGTAGGTGTGCCCCGCGATGATTGGATTATCCAGGGAAGCTTTGCCAGTTACTACACGCTGCCACCCCGCAAAAGTTCCACGGCCGCCCCAGCCTATAAGCACTATAGAGCCCACCCAAGAAACAATGCGAACCCACGCGTGCGCAGGTGGTCGTAGATGGTATATAAGCGGCACAAGTGCGCCCGTAACTTTGGCGATAAACACGGCCGCCAGTAAAAACCGCACCGGCACGTTGCCCTCTTGCTGTAGTTTGACAGCCATCGGTCCCACGGTATCTAACAGCCACATCCCGCCGCACATCCAGTAAAAGCTGGGTGCGGCGTGCAATAGACCTGCAATGGCTGCCCCAATAAATAGTGGTGTGCCGGGAGGTTGCGTGCGGGTTTTCTTCATGCCCTCCAGTTTAGAAGTCGTCACCTCTTCCTGCTAGAGGGAAATATAAATATTGCGGCACTGTCGGGAGTGGCCGCGATCTGGCCCTATATTGTGCTGACCCGCCTGGGGGTGCTACCTGCTGCACATGGGGAAGCTATTGATAAATCCGCTGTGCTGGCACAAGTCAATGAGCTAATGGTGGCTTTTGCCATACAGCTTTTCCTATACGTCCTGGCTTTAGCAATTATTCACTTCGCCGATGTGAAGTTCCGCGGGCACCTGCAGCAGCGTATCCTCAACCACCTGGGGCGGGCGCCGTTGAGCTGGTTCTCAAACCATGCTTCGGGTAGGGTGCGTAAAGCGCTGCAGGGCGATACACAAACCCTGCACACCCTCGTGGCACATCAACCGGTCGAGATGGTAGCAGCGGTCGTCACTCCGCTCTCGCTAATGGTGTACGCGTTTATTTTGAATCCCTGGCTGGGGCTGCTCAGTATTGCCCCCCTGCTGCTATACCTTTAGCACGTTCTTCCTATGGCCCCGAAAAGGTGCCCTGTCAGCTAAAACTGACAGGGCACTTTTAAAGGCCGCGGAAGTTGCCGTGTACGGTTATCGTGCTAGACAGGACCGCTTGATGAGGTCGATGCAGATTCGGGTGAATTCTTCTCCCCAGAAGCACCTTGGGCATAGATTTTCGGGTATTTCTCTTGGCAGTAGCTGTTGGAAATAAGCCGCCAGTTCCCATCCAGATACACCATAACGAGACGAACTGAGCGCTCCTTTGCTGCTACTTTTTGCTCCTTAGTCTCCCCATCCTTTTTGGAAATGACAGTGAAATCTGGGGTTTTTGAAATGCAATGGAACAGGACAGCGGGTGGGGTATCTTCTAGCAGCACTACCATCTTGCGCACATCGTAGGTGTTTTTATACCCAACAGCCCACCTCGTAGGGTCGCGCCGCATGGTGTTGCTCGCTTTAGTCTCCTGCATTTTTTTATCTTCAGATACGATCACCTGATCATAGATGCTCTCATCGCCACCATCAGACATGTAATCTATTGTGGCTACTGCAAACAGCGCCGCCTGGTAAGCCCCTTCAAGGGTTTTCTCTTTATATTTAGGGTCAAGCACGGGCTTGGGCGGGTTCTGCGGCGGGGTATCTTTTGTGGCTGGCTTGTAGTTGGGGGAGTCCTCAAACTTGGGCTCCATCGTCTTTATATACTTGGCGAAGTCTTCTGTGCTTTCGCTGGTGGGAGACGGCGAAGCAGACGTCTCAGACGATGACGAAGAGGAGCTGCTGGGGGAGGGGGAAGCCTCGGAGGAATCGGAGCTGTTTTCATCTCTGGGGGAGGGAGAAGTCGCTGCAACTGTTACGGATGAGCATCCGGCAAGCGCGCTCACCCCAAGAATTCCGAGACCGGCTAGTACATTGCGACGGGAGGCTATGCGCTGGGTTGGTTGGTAGCTCATATCTGATTCTTTCGGTGGTGGGCAGTATAACGCCAATGTGATGCGCTACCTACATCATACATGGGCGGTCCTGCGCATAGCCTCCCGGGCTAGAAACGGGTGGCGGCTAGTGGCCGCCCTTTTCCCGGCCTTGACTCGTGAGATACGAGTAGTGCTGTTTGAGGTAGTCGTTACTTATAACTTTCCACACGCCATTTTCGTAGATAGTAGTCATGATGCCCTCGCTCGTGCGGGCGGGGACTTCCTCATTTGTCCCACCCGCTTGGTGAACTATGAACTTTTCATAGCTCTCAGAGAAGTACCAGGAGACACCGATAACTGTATCGGAAAAGGCCACTGCAGGCCTGTGGTCACTGATTTTAACGGAACGGTTGTAACCTTCGATCCACCCCTTTGAACTGTACAGGTTATGGTGCTTTTCGACCTCAAGTTTCATCGAAAAATCTTGCGGGAAGATAAGTTTCTTAATGGGTTCATCCTTGCCAGTGAGCGATAAATAGTTGAAGGCCGACTGGAAGGCGAGCAGCGTCTGGTACGAACCTTCCAAAGTGTTCTTACGTGATGCCTCCTCATTAATATCCGGTTCGGGAACGTTCTGCGCTGGGGAACTTCCGGTTGCTGGAACGTATCCGCTGTCGCCTTTGGTCGGCAGCTTGGCATCCCCCACATACTTCTGCCAGTCAGCAATAAATTGTGCAGGATCCACCGGCGAGGATGAACCGCTGGAACTACTGGAAGCGGACGTGCTGGGGGAGTACGTCGAATGTGAGGGGGAGGAAGAGGAGCTCGCAGACGTCGTGGTTGCGGTATCACTCGGTGATTCTTCGGCCTTCTTCGAACTTGAAAGCGGCACACACCCGGTGAGCGCGGCAGCTCCAAGCGCACTGAAGCCAAACAGCACTGTGCGGCGCGATGGTGCAGAAACTACGGTGGGACGGGGCGTCATCATGGTGGTTCCTCTTTTCACTATGTACTGCATGTATTTTTATCGTGGCATCGCCGCCTGAAAAGACTCTGACTTTTCACTTCCACAGGCTGGAAACACTCTGAAAGTTATATGGTTGATTCCTGGGCTATGTTTCACACCTTCTACACGGTTTTACTTAAGCAGTTTTGAACGGGGGGGGTACCTCAACAATCAGGCAGACAAGCGGGGTTCAGGAGGGGAGGGAATTTTGCTCACATCTTTGGGTATTTCCTTCCTCCCCATAGATGCGTGATTATGCATTTAAAACCCACAGAAACAAACATATGTTGTGAGCAATAAACGCTGTGGCCACAATATATGGTGTGGCGGATGGGGTGCTGGGGAAGGGGCATAAAACTATCCGAGGGCGACACGCCCGGGATGCACATAATTCCCGAAGAACTGGGGGCGAACCGGCTTGCACCGGCCCTCAGAAACACCCTAAACTGTAAATGTTTGCAACGACCCGGCCATCACCGGCGAGCAATTCGGAAGAACAGACCGCACCTGCGGATTCCCACTTTAATCGCTGCGGCGAGGGGATCTTAGCGGAACAGATGCAGTCCCAGTAGAACCGGACGGTTAAGCCCGATACAGCTGTTAATAAGCGACTGATACTCGCGGAACGCGCCGCTCTCCGGGGGCAAAAGAGCCGAAAAGCCTACCAGCCCCGGGAGGGGTCGGTGCGTTTCGCTGTGTTAGTAAGCAAGGTGGTACCGCGCCAGTGTTCGCCTGCCTCACAGGGTGGCGTGAAGGCGTCCTTGCACCCGTTTGTCCATTCCCGGCATTGGGTGCACCAGAAGTACCCGATGGAGGGTACCTGAACAGAAATAGGGCGCACTTACATGTCAGAGAACATCTACCCCAAGGTGAGCACGTTCGAAGCCGCAGGCAACGGCGTGAGCGCATCACCGCAATTTCCTAAACTCGAAGAAGCCGTACTCGACTATTGGAAGAAAGACGAAACCTTCCAAGCATCTATCGATAACCGCGAAGCCGGTCCTCACGGCGATAACGAATTCGTCTTCTACGATGGCCCTCCATTCGCAAACGGTCTGCCGCACTACGGGCATCTGCTCACCGGTTACGCAAAAGACCTTGTAGCACGTTACCAAACTCAGCGCGGGCATAAAGTAGAACGCCGCTTCGGCTGGGACACCCACGGTCTGCCTGCCGAGCTTGAAGCCATGAAACAGCTCGGCATGACCGATAAACAAGAAATCCTAGAGATGGGCATCGATAATTTCAACGATGCCGCGCGCGCCTCCGTGCTCAAATACACCAACGAATGGGAACAGTACGTGACCAGGCAGGCGCGTTGGGTGGACTTCGAGAACGACTATAAGACCCTCAACGTCGAGTACATGGAATCCGTGATCTGGGCGTTCAAACGTCTCTACGATAAAGGACTCACGTACCAAGGGTTCCGTGTTCTGCCGTACTGCTGGAAAGACGAAACCCCGTTATCGAACCATGAGCTGCGCATGGATGACGACGTCTACCAGGATCGCCAGGATCAGACCGTCACAGTAGCTTTTACCCTCACCGCTGACGACTCGCTCGCCGCCAATAAAAACGTTGTCGCTGAACTGGCTGGCGTTGAGGCACTTGCCTGGACCACCA
Organism: Rothia sp. HSID18069; assembly: GCF_003989155.1. Lineage (NCBI taxonomy): Bacteria > Bacillati > Actinomycetota > Actinomycetes > Micrococcales > Micrococcaceae > Rothia > Rothia sp. HSID18069. The sequence continues at coordinate 694,365 of NZ_RBMG01000001.1, forward strand.
CCCCCTGGACCTTACCCACCAACCAGGCGCTCGCCGTCGGACCCGACATTGAATACGTCGTAATTCCCGGTGCCGGGGAGCATGGCGGGCGGCGCTTCCTGATCGCCGCTGACCTGCTGGGAACCTATGCGAAAGACCTTGGGTATGCGGGGGAGAACCCCGCCGAGGATGCGGCAGCTGCCGTCACAGCGCGCTACACCGGCTCCCAGCTCGAAGGTGTGCGCTACACCCCGCTGTGGGACTATTTCGCCGATGCCGAGAAATGGGGCACAGGAACCTCCTGGCAGATTCTCGTTGCCGATTACGTGAGTACCACCGATGGTACCGGTATCGTTCATCAGGCACCCGCCTATGGTGAAGACGACCAGAAAGTTTGTGAATCCTACGATATTCCCGTGGTGCTTTCGGTAGATGAAGGCGCCAAGTTCCTTCCCCTATTCGGACAGCCTAGCCCCTCGGGGTCTACCGCGCTTGCGGGTATCGCCGGAGTTCAGGTTTTCGAGGCAAACCGCACCATTATTAATGCTCTCAAGGCAGATGGTGCGCTCATCGTGGAGAAATCCTATGTGCACTCCTACCCGCACTGCTGGCGCTGCCGTAATCCTCTGATCTACCGCGCCATTACCTCTTGGTATGTGAAGGTGACCGAGTTCAAAGACCGCATGTCTGAGCTGAACGAGCAGATCAACTGGATTCCCGAAAATGTCAAGTACGGGCAGTTCGGTAAGTGGGTTGAGAACGCTCGCGACTGGTCAATTTCGCGTAACCGTTTCTGGGGTTCTCCTATTCCCGTTTGGGTTTCGGACGATCCAAATTATCCCCGTGTTGATGTTTACGGATCGCTCGAAGAACTCAAAGCTGACTTCGGTCGCCTGCCGCTGAACAAGGAGGGGCAGCCAGATCTGCACCGTCCCTATATTGATGAGCTGACGCGTCCAAACCCTGATGATCCAACGGGTAAGTCTACGATGCGTCGCGTCGAAGACGTGCTGGACGTATGGTTTGACTCCGGATCGATGCCGTATGCGCAGGTTCACTATCCCTTCGAGAATAAGGACTGGTTCGAGAACCACTATCCGGCGGATTTCATCGTTGAGTATATTGGTCAGACCCGCGGTTGGTTCTACACTTTGCATATTTTAGCGACCGCACTATTTGACCGTCCTGCCTTCAAGAATGTTGTCAGCCACGGCATCGTGCTTGGTTCTGACGGGCAGAAAATGTCAAAGTCGCTGCGCAACTACCCGGATGTCTCTGAAGTTCTTGACCGCGACGGCTCGGACGCTATGCGCTGGTTCCTCATGTCATCGCCGATTCTGCGCGGCGGCAACCTGATTGTGACCGAGCAGGGGATTCGTGAAGGGGTACGACAGGTGATGCTTCCGCTGTGGAACGTCTATCACTTCTTCGCTCTCTATGCGAATGCTGCCAACAAAGGCGCGGGATATACGGCACAGGTGAAGTACGATTCGCAGCATGTGATGGACCGCTTTATCTTGGGTAAAACCCGGGAGCTGGTACAGCAGGTTACCGCGGACATGGACTCTTACGATATCTGGAGTGCCTGCGAGCATCTGCGTCTTTATGCTGATGCTCTTACCAACTGGTATGTGCGCCGCTCACGTGAACGTTTCTTTGACGAAGACCCCGATGCCTTCGATACCCTGTACACCGCTTTGGTGACGGTATCAAAGGTAGCGGCGTCACTTCTGCCGCTCACGACCGAAGAAATCTACCGTGGTCTGACCGGTGAGCGTTCGGTACATCTTGCCGACTGGCCTGCCGCTGAAGACTTTGCTGATGAATCTGAGCTGCTTTCGCTCATGGAAACCGTACGGGCGGTATGCTCTACAGGGTCTTCTCTGCGTAAAGAGAAGAAGATCCGTGTGCGTCAGCCTCTGCAATCGCTCACGGCGGCCATTGCCAACGAGCAGTTCGCACAGCTGGAAACCGCATTCGGTACTAAGGGCGCCGACTATTTCGCCAAGATTGTGAAGGACGAGCTGAACCTGCGTGAGGTTATCCTCGTGAATGCACAAGACGCTAACCCCGCCGACTACGGTATCTCGCAACAGCTGAAGGTGAATGCCCGTGCCGCAGGTCCCCGCCTTGGCAAACAGGTTCAGGCAGCCATTAAGGCATCGAAATCTGGCGATTGGACAATCGCCGAAGACGGTACCGTGACCGTTGCTTTCGACACCATTGACGGTGGGCTTGCATTAGTTGACGGCGAATATGAGCTGGTAACCGTGGTAGCATCCTCGGATGACGGTACCGAGCGTGAAGCGGCAGCCGTGCTGCCCGGCGGTTTCCTAGTGCTGAACATCGAATTAACCGATGAACTTGTGGCGGAAGGTATTGCCCGCGATACTATTCGCGCTATTCAGCAGGCCCGTAAAGATGCCGGACTGAACGTCTCTGACCGCATTAACCTAACGGTAAGTGCACCACAGGACACCCTGGAGGCTCTGCGTGCCCACGAGGAACTAGTCACTGGCGAGACCCTAGCGGTTTCCCTGGACCTCACGGAGGGCGAGAGCCTGACCATTACGGTCGCAAAAGCCGCATAGAATAGGGGCAATATAGAGCCTCTAAGCCGCCCCGGCACATATAACACACCGCGGTATGTACCGTGCTGGGGCGGCTATACACCCAAAACATATGCCGCATGAGGCAGCACCCCGGTAGAGATGCTGTGCCGCACAGCTTGATACCGGCCAAGGAAAGAACACTATGAGCGAGATGAGCTACCCGGCAATCCCGAACCCAGAAGGGGTTGAACGCGTCTACGGTGAATTGCTGGCACGCGCCCCCGAAAATAAGATGGCTCCCCGGCTGGATGCGGTTCTCCGAGCCGTTGAAATCCTCGGGGATGTGCACCGCGCCGCCCCGGTCATCCACATCACCGGAACTAACGGCAAAACCAGTACCGCCCGCATGATTGAATCGCTTTTGTTGGCTCATGATCTGCGCACCGGGCGTTTTACGAGCCCGCATCTCGAAAGCGTTACCGAGCGCATCAGCATTAACGGTGAACCGGTGCCTGATGCCACGTTCGTGCGCGTTTGGGATGAAATTTTGCCATACCTCACTCTTGTGGACGAAGAATTTGCTGCACGCGGAGAACCAAAACTTACGTTCTTTGAGTCCATCACCGTGCTTGCTTTCGCTATTTTTGCCGACGAGCCCGTGGACGTGGTGATTCTAGAAGTCGGGATCGGCGGTTCGTGGGATTCTACGAATGTAGCCGACGGTATTGTCTCCGTCGTGGCGCCCGTTGGCCTTGATCATACCGATATGCTGGGGGATACTCTGGCTGAGATTGCAACGGAAAAAGCCGGGATTATTAAACCCGACGGATACCTTATTTCTGCGGCGCAAGACCCTGAAGTAGCGACCATACTTCTTGATACTGCTCGTAAGCAGAACGCCAAGTACGCCTTCGAAGGTGTTGAATTTGGTGTGGTTGAGCGTGACCGCGCGGTCGGCGGGCAGCTTTTAACTCTCCGAGGTTTAGCAGGAGAATACCCCGAGATTGAGCTCCCCCTACACGGTGAGCACCAGGGGCAGAACGCATCCTTAGCTCTTGCCGCAGTCGAGGCATTTTTCGGTGGGGATCGTGCCCTTACACGAGACGTAGTACTCGCCGGATTTGCTCAGGTACGTTCGCCAGGGCGACTTGAGATGATTCGCAGCGAGCCTTTGGTGGTGCTTGACGCCGCTCATAACCCGCATGGGGTGCGCGCCGCATCTACGGCTTTTAAAGAGGCATTTGAACTGTCCCATGTGCATGCAGTCGTCGGTATTCTAGGCGAAAAAGACGCTCTCGGTATTTTTGAAGTGCTTCGTAAAGAATACGTAGACTCAACCGATGCCACATTCCGGTTGTATCTTTCTGCCTCAGAATCTTCCCGAGCCATTGCCCCGGAAGAACTTCAAGAGATCGCCCTCGACGCCGGGTTCGACGAAGACATTATTACGGTATGTGACCACCTGGATGAGGCGCTTGCCACCGCTATGGAAAACGCCCTCTTTGAGCAGGAATCCGCTGGTGTGCTGGTCACAGGATCGGTCACAGTCATTGGTGAGGCGCGTACCCTGCTGGCACAGCCCGAGGAGAGCCCCACAGCTTCCCGGCCCGCCCCTGAAGGACTTGATAGTGATATAGGGCTTATCCCCAGCGCCGCACCGGACGGTGGGCTGTTGGATGACATTTTGGCGGAGCTGGCCCACGATGAACCTGAAAGTGACGAAACACAGTAGCGACACCCTCACCGACCCCGAAAGTTTGAACAGGAGAGCTGTGGCACAGAACAATCCCGAGAAAAAACAGTTCCTGACTCGCGCCCAGCGTGACTGGAAGCCGGGGATGAAGAAAAAATCCCGTTCAGTGAAAGTCATGTTTGCCTCAACAATTCTAGTACTGGAGGCTTTTGTGGCCTTCTTCGGCACCCTAGCGGTATTCGGGCATCATTTCAGCGACCCCGTTGAGATAAAAATCCTCATCTGGGCTGTGGGGCTGGCGGTCGCAGCGGTGCTCATGCTGCTGCCCGCCCAGCTGAAATCCTCCTGGGGATACACCGCAGGGTGGGTACTCCAAGTGGCTCTGCTTGCGCTGTCGGCATTGACTCTGCCGCTTACCCTTATCGTAGTGGTCGGGTTCGTAGGGTGCTGGTGGTATGGCCTGCGGGCGGGCACACGGTTGGATGCCGAAAATAAGGCACGTGAGGCCGAACAAGCAGAATGGGAACGCCAGCATCCACAGCACTGACCTATCAGGATGCATAGCTGCACCCACTCCGGGGTGTGCACATGAAAAGGGATGGTGGTGCATCCCTGCTATATCCGCACAAGGTCTGGAGCTTAACGGGAAGAAAATAACAGGTTAAGATAGCTAAATAGGCTTTGACACTGCGACCGTCGAATCCGACTGTATTCATATCAACCAGGAGAAGCATATGAGCGTTGAACAGAGCACCCAGGAGCACAACGAGGACACACCGTCCGCATCAGGATCGGCAGATAGTCTAGAGTCGCAATCCTCTGAACGCTCACTTGCCGTGTGGTTGATGGTGACGGCCACAGTTGCGCTCGCCTCATCAGCTATGTTGGTGCATGAGCGCCTACAGATTTTTATTGATGCAGGTCACAGCTCGCTGTGCGATATTAACGCTCTCCTTAACTGCGGTACCGTGATGCGCACCCCGCAGGCGGAACTTTTCGGCTTCCCCAACCCGTTCATTGGGCTGGTTGCTTTCCCCATCCTCATGACTATTGCGATGGGGACTTTAGCTGGGGCGCGGTATAAAAAATGGTTCTGGTTGGCAACCAATGCAGGCCTGGGGGCTGCAGTGGTCTTTGTGCTGTGGCTCTGGTTTGAAACAACGTTCGTGATAAATGCTCTCTGTCTGTTCTGCATGATCGTATGGGTGATGACGATCATCATGTTCGTGAAGGTGACGATTCGAAATATCGTCGAGGGAGTTATCCCCGCTTCAGAACAAGTGCGGCAGAGCGCAACGGGGTGGACCTGGTTTAGTATTTTGCTTCTGGTCCTGCTGATATTCGGGATTATTATTATCCGGTTCTTCAACGTGTTCATGGGCATGATGTAGCCGAAACTACTGGGTGTTTCGAAGCACCCACTATGGGGCTTGGGGTCTGCAGAAACAACAATATTTCTGCAGACCCCAAGCTTTTATGATGGTGTTTTACGCCAGCCAAAGAGCAATTTCACGTTCGGCTGAGGCGGGGGAATCGGAGGCGTGCACCAGGTTCTTCTGCACGGAATCGCCCCAGTCACGCCCTAAGTCTCCGCGAATGGTGCCCGGCGCTGCTAGGGTCGGGTCTGAGGTACCGAGCATGGAGCGCACCCCCTCAATGACGCGCTCTCCCGAAAGAACAGCAGCAACCACGGGGCCAGAAACCATAAAATCCACGAGGGACTGGTAGAAAGGCTTGCCTTCATGCTCTGCGTAGTGCTGGGCCAGAAGTTCTTTGGTGGGCTGAAGCATTTTCAGCTTCTCAATCGTGTACCCCTTTGATTCAAAGCGGCTCAAAATTTGGCCGATCAGCCCACGTTCAACACCATCGGGCTTCACCAGGATGAGGGTACGCTCGCTCATGATTTGCTCCTTCACAGGTTGGTGAGTTGGTGTTCACCATCATAGGGTATGCAGCTGTGGCCGGTTCAATGATGCGCTTTGCGCTGCGGCTGGCTGTTGCTGTGCGGCGGTGCGTATAATGGGGTAACTGGAGAGACCCGTTAACCTCTAGGAGATATCTGTGAAAGCCCTCGGCACCACTATGATGCTTGCATCGGCCGTTGTATTTTTGACGGCACTGTTTTTGCTGACGGCTGGTCATTTCTCTCTCCTGTGGGTGATACTTCTGATCATTGCCCCGTTTGTTTTTATGGTGGGTATCCCGTTCGCTACCGGGTCTGGTCCGGAATATTTGCCGACTGACCCGAGACTGGCACAGCAAGAACGTGAAAAACGTGATGCCGAACTGGGCCTGGGGTAGTAGCAGCCCAAATAGCTAAAATACCACCACCGTAGTGTGGAGGAGCGGCGTGTTGATTTGTGCATCACGCCGCTTTTTCTGTGTTGACGTGTGAGCATCGGTGGGTGTTTATCCCCAAATATGGCGGGTGAGGGCGTGAATGTGAGAGAATAGCAGAAGTGCGCCTTTTGACCCGCATGTAAAGGGCGCATCCGGTATTTTCGTCGAGGGGAATGCCTTAGGCCGCAGAACGTTTGCGCGGCGAGATACCCCCGAAGTCCGGCGTTGATGGAAGTCCGCTGGCTCGACCGAAAAAATCGGCCCATTTAGTGCGGGGTGTTTCTATGAATGCGAAAGGACGCTCCGCCGCTCGCCTCCGCGGTAGTTGCGCATAGTGTGCGCACCCGGGGGCTTGAGCTACGAATAGGGTAGATAGGCTTACGCGCGTGCGCGCAACGAATGCTAGTGCGTCAAGATGCGGCTTGGGAGCACCAAGAGAAGGAAATATGGCTGAAGAGATGAACGCCAATGAATCCGGCCTGAATATGGGTGTTTTGGCCGACATCGCATCACTTGCGAGTGAGAAGAATGTCTCTGATGAGACGGTGCGTTCCCTGAATGAGAAAGTGCCGGGAGCGGATAAGGCCGATCAGGCCGAGAAAAAACGGGGGCGCGGTTCCTCAAAAAAGAATACGGTTTCTCGCCGTTCCAAGGCTGAATCTGGGTCTAAGGATTCGGAGGAGCTGAGCCCTGAACGTGCAGTTGCTGAGAGCCTGAGTGATCTACGGAATTTAAAGGCGAAGCATGCTCCTGCCCCGAAAAAATCTGCCGAACCAGCTTCGGAGGATGAGGTCGCGAGCACTATCGATAGAATTTTTGAAGGCGCTGATGATGCCGCCAATAGCTCCGAATCCTCTCAGGATGAGGCAGCAGCTGAGCAGCAGACCGCCGTTTTGCCGAATACAGAGCAGGGAACTAATAAAGATACCTCCGCCGCAGAACCTGAAACTCCTGAATCTGTGACTGAGAAACCCAGCTCAGAAGACTCACCCGTCACAGCGGTTCAGACCCCGGCTGCTCAGGCAGATACATCGGTTGCTATCGCTGGTACCGCCGAAGAACCGCAGGTTTCTGAACCGGAGACAGGCATTGTAGCCCTGCCGGAGGTAGATACCCCAAAGGATGAATCTGAGGAAAAGTCCGGCTCTGAAGGGGAATCGAAAACTCTGCGTGATGTGCAGCAGCAGAAGCTTGCACAGATGCGCGCCTCGTTAACGCCACGGGCTATGCCACTGTTTTATTCTCCAAATGTTGCTGAGCTTTCAGCGGCAGCAACTCTTGAGTATGAGCAGCAGCGTGCGGCACGTATTGAGGCCGAGCGTGCGGCACGGATGGCTCGTCGCCTTGAGGAAGTTGCTGCTGAGGCTGAGGTCACAAGCCACCGCCGTCGCCGTCGCCGTCGCGGTACCGAGGACATTGAGATTGAGGGCAGTGATGACGATGAGGTGGAGACCGTCACGAAGGTGCGTGCACCGCGTCTGCCGGATTCTCACACTTCAAACACTGTTACTGGTGTGCGCGGTTCAACCCGCCTTGAAGCTAAACGTGCCCGCCGCCGCGAGTCCCGGTCGATGGGACGCCGCCGTCACATTGTGACTGAGGCGGAGTTTTTGGCGCGCCGCGAGTCTGTGGACCGGCAGATGCTGGTGCGGCAGAAGGATGACCGTATCCAGATCGCTGTGCTTGAGGATGGGGTGCTCGCAGAGCATTTTGTGTCGAAGACGCAGCAGGATTCGCTGATCGGTAACGTGTACCTGGGGAAGGTTCAGAACGTACTGCCGTCAATGGAGGCGGCGTTCGTCGATATTGGGCGTGGCCGGAATGCTGTGTTGTATGCCGGTGAGGTGAACTGGGATGTGAGCGGTCTTGAGGGTACTCCCCGCAAGATTGAGAACGCCTTAAAACCTGGTGATTCGGTGCTGGTGCAGGTCACTAAAGACCCAATTGGGCAGAAAGGCGCCCGCCTGACGAGCCAGGTGTCTTTGCCAGGGCGTTTTTTGGTGTACGTGCCGGGCGGCTCAATGACCGGTATTTCACGTAAGCTTCCCGATACTGAGCGTGCGCGCTTGAAGAAGATTTTGAAGGATAAGCTGCCTGATGGGGCGGGCGTGATTGTGCGTACCGCCGCTGAGGGTGCTTCTGAGGAGGAACTGACTCACGACATTAACCGTCTGCGTGCGCAGTGGGAGGAGATCCAGCAGCAGGCTAACTCCCGTAAGGTGCTCGCCCCAGAGATGCTGTATCAGGAGCCTGACCTGATGATTAAAACGGTGCGTGATGTGTTCAATGAGGATTTCACCGCCATGCAGGTGCAGGGTGCTGACGCTTGGGATTCGATTGAAGCGTACGTGACCTATGTGGCCCCGGATTTGATGGGCCGACTGCAGAAGTGGGAAGGGGAGGATGACCTTTTCGACCACTACCGCGTGAATGAGCAGCTATCGAAGGCCCTGGACCGCAAGGTGTATCTGCCCTCGGGCGGTTCGCTGGTGATCGACCGCACCGAAGCTATGACCGTAGTGGATGTGAACACCGGTAAGTTCACTGGTAGCGGCGGCAACCTTGAGGAGACCGTCACCAAGAATAACTTGGAGGCGGCTGAGGAGATCGTGCGTCAGCTTCGCCTGCGTGATATCGGCGGCATTATTGTGATCGACTTTATCGATATGGTGCTTGAATCGAACCGTGACCTTGTGCTGCGCCGCCTGATCGAGTGCTTGGGGCGCGACCGCACTAAGCACCAGGTTGCTGAAGTGACCTCCCTGGGCCTGGTGCAGATGACCCGTAAACGCCTGGGTACGGGCCTGCTTGAGGTGTTCTCACAGCAGTGCGAGTCGTGCGGTGGTCGCGGACTGCTGGTGCACGACCAGCCGCTTAGCGGCCGCTCGGGCGGCGCCTCAGATTTTATTCACCGCCAAGAGCGCACCGACCGCAAACGTTCCCGTGCTGCGGCTAGCCGTGTTGATTCGGTGGATGCCGAGAAGGAAGAGAAGAAGGCGGAGCGCCGCAGTGCTATGGCCTCAATCGCTGCAGCATCCCAACAGCCTGATGAGGTTGAGGAGCAGGGACGTAAGAAGCGTAAGCGTCGTAAACGCTCACGCCGCACTGAGGGTGCTGAGGAGCAGAATACTCAGAACACTCAGGGGACAGCCCCCGAGGCTGCGAGTGAACAGGCTCATGAGTATGTGGCTCAGGCTGAGGCGAAGATCGCTAAGATTGACGACGATTCCCATTGGAGCGGCGAGCAGGGCGCGTTTACGGCGCAGGATTTCGCGGACTCGTACAGTCCTGAGCTGGATTCCCGGTTTACGCGTAGCTCTGCCCGGTATGAGGCTATTAGGGCGGGCGAGGCGAAGGCTCGTGCGTCGCAGAAGGCAGGCCGTATCGCGCGCACGGAGGGCGGCGGTTTCCGGTCGAAACGGGTTGAGGATGAGCAGGCCCAGAAAACCCGCGATGACGTGCGGGTGGAGGACGTTCATGAGTCCCCCAAGAAGAGCCGCCGTTCGCGTCGCGTCGCCTCAACTGATGGGGCGGCTGCCCAGGGTGGCCAAACCACCGTTTCGGGTGTGGTGGGTCATGCTCCCGTAACTGATGCGGGTGCGCCGCGTGTTTCGGGTGTCATCCGCGTGGGTGGTTCTGCCGGGGCTCAGGTCACTGAGGCTGAGCCGGTGAAGCAGGCGTCTACGGCTGCTGCTGAACCGGCGGCCGCGCCGCGTAAGCGTCGTTCTCGTCGTGCGGCGTCTTCGGCGGGTGCACAGTCGAAGGTTGTGACGGTGGATGCCGCCGAGTCGGCTCATGGTTCGGTGGTGGCTTCGGCCTCTGTGGCGGACGCGAAAGCCCCCGTCGAATCCGAAACCCCGACCCTTTTCGGTATCGGTGTTTCCGCTGCCGATATTAAACGAGCTGGCAAAGAATAGGGCCTAGACCTGCTCGTATCACAGAAATAACAATAACGCCGGTACCACAAGTCCGAAGGTGACTGCGGTGCTGGCGTTGTTATTTACTGCCCAAAGGGGTGGATTGCGCCTAAACCCGCGCATGCAGTATCCTTAACGATTGGTATTTATCTCAGTGAAGCCCTATCGACGCAGGGTCAGCGGGAGATACCACTTCTGGAAGCCCTTATTACAGCGTTTCTGGAAGACACCACCGGCAGGCCGAGCGTGTATCCAACTGGGCAATCCCACGAGGGACACGGGCCGCATCCACACCAGGATCATATGAGATACCTGTGGAACGCACAGCAATGAAAGCGCAGGCTGTCTGCACGTGTGAGATACGAAGAAGCAAGATGTCGAGAAAAGTGAGTCCCAAAGTGGCATACGCGATTGTACGCGCTGGCGGCCGCCAGGAGAAGGTCTCCGTCGGAGACAAAATTACCCTTGACCGTGTTGCAGGTGAACCCGGTAGCACCATCGAGCTGCCCGTACTGCTGCTCGTTGACGGTGACAAGATCACCGCTGACGCAAAGTCCCTGGCTTCCGCCAAGGTAACTGCTGAAAAGATTGAAGACCTGCGCGGTCCGAAGATCGTTATTCAGAAGTACAAGAACAAGACCGGTTACAAAAAGCGTCAGGGTTTCCGCGCTGAGCTGACCACCGTTAAGATCACCGCAATCAACGCGTAATCTTAACCACCGGATATAAACCTTAAGGTAGGAAAACAGAATGGCACATAAGAAGGGCGCAAGCTCCACCCGCAACGGTCGTGACTCGAACCCCCAGTACCTCGGTGTTAAGCGCTTCGGCGGTCAGACCGTCAACGCAGGCGAGATCCTTGTTCGTCAGCGCGGCACCCACTTCCACCCCGGCCTGAACGTTGGCCGCGGTGGCGACGACACCCTGTTCGCTCTGGCAGCAGGCACCGTCGAGTTCGGTACTCGCAAGGGCCGCAAGGTCGTTAACATCCTGGCAGCCGCCGAGTAAGACTCGCGCCAGTCAGGCAAGAGGGGGTAGGCTTCACGGCTTACCCCCTCTTACCGTATGCTTAAACACCGGTAGCCCACCGCCAACAGTAACGGCGGTGCCTGCGCGCTCATAGTGGCGCACTAACACATCACACGTGAAAATGTAGAAGGAGAACACCCGTGGCAGAATTCGTGGACCGCGTGGTCCTGCATGTATCCGGCGGTCGCGGCGGCAACGGTTGTGTTTCCGTACGCCGTGAAAAATTTAAGCCGCTTGGCGGCCCCAACGGTGGTAACGGCGGCAATGGTGGGGACGTGATTTTGCGTGTCGATAACCAGACCACCACGCTATTGGAATACCACCACAGCCCCCACCAGCACGCCCCTAATGGAGATATTGGCCGCGGCGATATGCACCACGGATACAACGGTGAGAACTTGGTGCTTACAGTACCTCAGGGAACCGTTGTTAAAGACCGTGATGGTAATGTGCTTGCCGACCTGCTGCATGTAGGCGATGAATATATTGCCGCACGGGGCGGTCAGGGCGGCCTTGGAAACGCCGCGTTGGCATCGACCAAACGTAAAGCTCCCGGTTTCGCACTCCTTGGTATTCCCGGGGAGGAAACTGACATTGTTCTAGAGCTTAAGTCTATTGCTGATATTGCGCTTGTTGGATATCCCTCAGCTGGTAAATCGTCGCTGATCGCTGCTATCTCTGCGGCTCGGCCCAAAATCGCTGACTATCCTTTTACCACTCTTATCCCAAACTTGGGTGTTGTGCAGGCAGGTGATGTTCGGTACACGGTTGCGGATGTTCCTGGTCTGATTGAAGGCGCCTCCGAAGGTAAGGGGTTGGGTCACCGTTTCTTACGCCATGTTGAGCGCTCCTCTGCGTTGGTGCACGTAATTGATTGTGCCACCCTGGAGCCTGGCCGAGACCCCATGAGCGATTTTGAGGTTATTCGCGGCGAGCTTGAAAACTATGAGGTGGACCCCACTGCTGGGGTGACTGTGCCGCTCAACGAGCGCCCCCAGATGATCGTTCTCAATAAAATTGATGTACCCGAGGCGCGTGAACTTGCTGATTTCGTGCGACCCGATTTTGAGAAGATGGGGTATCGGGTGTTTGAGATCTCAACGGCTTCCCATGAAGGGCTTAAACCGCTTATTTTCGCGATGGCTAACCTTGTTGAAGAAGACCGCCAGAAACGTGCCAGTGAAAATGATAAACCTGTGGCTGATGCCCCCGTTGTGCGGCCCAAAGGGTTCCGTTCTAGGAAGAAACAAGAGTTTATTATTCGTCGTGAGGAGCGCAATCTTGAGCCGCTCTTTAGGGTTATTGGTGAGAAACCGGAGCGTTGGATTCAGCAGACTGACTTCAATAATGACGAGGCTGTTGGGTATCTGGCGGATCGTCTGGCAAAGCTGGGTGTTGAGGATGAGCTTTTCAAATCTGGTGCTCGTGCCGGGGATGCTGTAGTTATTGGTGAGGACGATAACTCTGTGGTCTTCGACTGGGAGCCCACAATGGTCGGCGGTGCTGAGCTTCTGTCTTCTCCGCGCGGTACCGATACTCGCCTCGAAGAGATTATTCGTCCCACCCGTGCGCAGAAACGTGAGGAATATAAAGAACGCATGGATGCGAAAGCTGAGGCCCGTGCAGAGCTTGAGCAGGAACGTGTCGCGGGCGTGTGGACCGAGTCTGTGGAATACCGTAAAAAGTTGAAGGAGAAGCGCCCCACTGAGGGAATCGACATGCCCGATGCTGAGTAACCCAATGTAAGCTCCTGGTGTATTAGCTGCCACACAATAGCTGTGTTCGCTAGGGGCATACATGCTACCTCTTGACACATATCTATGTGAGGTTCATATCAGAAAAAGCCTGCTAGCGCCCCTCGAATAGGCTACGGCGCTCACATCAAGGGCTAATAACGGAGATGGGTATACAAAAACGTGGTTAATGCACATCCAATACTGTGCAGTCAATACCCGTGATTTACCCGATTTTCGCCGCAACACGGTAGCATAGAAACATATGAGGATTTTTACCTAAGTTGAAAGGACATCACATACGTGAGTACCGCTATTCTTGCACACGGCGCTGGTGCTGAGCATGCAGACGGTATGTTGCTGGGCCTGCCCACCTACATGTATGGTGTGATCGCCGCCGTGGTCTTTGCTGTTCTTCTGTTGATAACCCTGTCATACAGCGGCCGTGGCATTGTTCGTCCTGACCACACACCTGAAGCTTTTGATGATGAAGAGGCTAAGCTGCTCAAGGAATACAATTCGAGGCACGGTCAGTAACCGGAAGATTATATAGACTGTGACACCTCAGCCTTCTCGAATTAATATCGAATCGATTCCGCCGCGAACTTCTGGCCGTACCCGGCTGGGGGTTATGGGTGGTACGTTTGACCCCATCCACCATGGCCACTTAGTGGCGGCTAGTGAAGTTGCCGCTGTGTTCGACCTTGACGAAGTGGTGTTCGTACCCACAGGGCAGCCTTGGCAGAAAACAGGGCAGCGGCGGGTCAGCGATCCTGAGCACAGGTACCTCATGACTGTGATTGCCACCGCTTCAAACCCACGGTTCACGGTCAGCCGTATAGATATAGATCGTGGCGGTGCAACCTACACTTTTGATACCCTTAATGAATTACGCCAGTTACGACCCGATGCTGATTTATTCTTCATCACTGGCGCGGACGCGATTAGCCAGATGATGACATGGCACAACGCGCATAAGCTGTGGGACTTAGCAAGCTTTGTGGGGGTCACACGCCCCGGCCATGAGCTTGACCCGCCGGTCGGGGAGGGTAGACAGATCACTACACTTGAGATTCCTGCGATGGCGATTTCATCGACAGATATTCGCCGCCGTGCGTCTGACGGAGCACCTATCTGGTATTTGGTGCCGGATGGGGTGGTACAGTACATCAATAAGTATGGGCTGTACTCCGCTGACGATTCGACGTCAACCTATGATGCGGGTTTGCCGCGTGGGGAAGCCGTAGAGGGATCGAGCGCCCAGGGCGCGTTAGACAATGTTTATGTAACGGAAGAAGAGGGTTAGAATGACTGAATCTCAGGAAGGCACTAATAAGCCTTACGCAGAAGAGGAAGCCTACCTCTATGAGACCTATGTTACTGAAGACGGGATCGAGGTTCCTCCACCCACGAAGATGATGGGTCCACGTCGTCTGGCTCGTTACCGTGAAGAGGCAGCAGAGTATATTCGTGCTATGGGCCGCGGTAAGCTTCCGGAGCCTGTGGATCATATGGGCCCCGTGGTGAATAATCTGGTGGTCGACCCCCGTGTGCTCTCAATTCAGCGTCGTTTCGCTGCTCTTGCCGCGCAGGGTGCTATTGATATGAGCGCCAACGACGAGGATAAGCTGAACGAGCCTGAGCCGCTGACCAGCAGCCTGAACGCTATTAAGCCGAACCAGCAACAGCAGAAGAGTACAAGCAAGGACCCCTCAGATCTGAGTGCCTTGAACATTCCGCTGACCTCTTCCTTTACTGCTCCCGCACCTGAAACAAGCTCGTTACCGATGCATGATTATTTGGTGCGTGATGAGCCGAAGGTGGAATCTGATGCGGACGCTGGAACAGCCTCTGGTGCTGCGCAGAAGGAAAAAGCTAAGATCGGTTCGGCTGTTGGGGCTTCAAAGCGGCAGGCACCCCTGAACCCTAATAACCCCTGGGACACCGTCAAATCCTCTAACCCTGGTGCGGGTACCGCAATTTTGGTTCCCGATCTGGAGGAGCGCGGTATTAGCTTGACGTCGATCTCTTCTGCCTCAAAATCCGCGAAGAGTGCCGCTGCCTCGGGGACACGGAAGACCAGTTCTTCTACCGTCTCAAGCGCTGCATCGGTAGCTGCTGATACGGAAGCTGCTCCCGCCGCTACTTCAGAGGCGGGCGGCACCGGTCTTACCGCGGCAGATGTTGTTGGTGATGGTCGCAAGAGCAGCGCCTCCAATACTGCTGAGGCAGTATCGGCGGCTGATAAGCCGAGCATGACCGTTGGGCAGAGTTCCTTCGTGCAGGCTAAACAGCCCGATATTAATATCACCAAGTCCGAGCCTTCCGCCCCTGCCGCATCAGCGACAGCAGATGTGCAGCAGGCAAAGCCCACGAAGCTGCCAGCACCTGTCTCTGCTGTTGATGCACAAGGGCTGGACCTGTCGGTGCTAGACAAGAAGAAGGGTGCGGCCGCCGAGAAACCGACCGCCCCGGATGCATCGTACACGCAGCAGACAGCAGGGAACCAGACGCCCGAGTCAGCCAGCGCATCTTTGCCGTATGCAGATAGCACCGCCGACGACCCGACGGTAGCTCTTGACCCTGATAAGGTAGGGGAGTTGGTGCGCCGCATTGTGGAGCACAACCAAGATCCTGTAGAGCAGCCGGAGCCTACGTTCAATAGCTTTGCCAAGTCGGGTTACTCTGCTGTGAATACCATGGCCCAGGATGCCGTGGACTATGAAGATGAGTATGAGGATGATCTGGACGTTCCCCGTAAGCGGAGTCCTTTGAGCCTGATCCTGCTGGTCTTGTGTATCGCGGTGATCCTCATCGGCCTGTTTATAGTGCTCAGCCAGAAGTAACATGTGCCCCTTTCTGGGGGTCTCCGCCGGAGACGGCGAATAGGAAAGGAAACTATGACCGCAGCACCCGCCTCGATTGAGGCACTGCGTATCGCCGCCCGGGCGGCGGAAGAAAAACAGGGCACAGATCTGTTTGCTGTTGATGCCTCGGACGCTATGGGTCTGATCGACGGGTTCTTAGTGGTTTCAGCTCATAATGAGCGCCTAGTAAACGCTGTAGCTGATGGGATTGAGGATGCTCTTCGGGAGCAGGCTGGGATGAAGCCGGTACGCCGTGAGGGCCGGGCGAGTGGGCGCTGGATCCTTCTTGATTTCGGCGACATTGTGATTCACGTGCAGCATGAGGAAGATCGCGAGTTTTATGCGCTGGATCGTTTATGGTCTCAAGCTCCACGCATTGAGTTGGGTGTTAAAACGGAGACACCTTTCGATATTGCTGGTGAGACTGAGGAAGACGCCGCGCGTATTATCCCAGCTGATAGCTAAGCTTCGTTCTTCTCACTCTGGGGTGGGCAGTATTCGCGGGTGGTCTTGCGAATACTGCCTGTGCTGATTTGCATTCGTACCTCAGGCATGTGTATTATTTTCTTGTTGCCCAAAAGGGTGGCAGAACTAAATAGGGGGATATGGCGCAGCTGGTAGCGCACCTGCATGGCATGCAGGGGGTCAGGGGTTCGAGTCCCCTTATCTCCACAAATCATCACCTGGTTTTATGTGACCAGGTGATTTTTTGTGCCTGTTGTACAGTCCGGCAAATACTCAGAAGCGTGAAGCATTGTGACACTTCCGCCCTGAGACGGAAGAAGACAGTTTTTCATCCCTTGAGAGTGAGTGAGAGGCGAGCTGGAAAGAACATACGCTGCTAACAACTATTGTGCGGCTTTAGGAGAGATCTGAGTGCTAATGGGTGTCGGCGGGACGCTAGACGATGCAGGGTATCTGTCTGTAGAGTGATAGAGCACAAATACTAGGCATAGGGGTGGTGAGGTAAATGGCTGATGCAGTTGAGCGGGCAAGTACACGCCTGGGCTTACACAAGAAAAAACTACGATCGAGCGATATTGATATTCTGCGTGAATCAACTCTGATGAATTTGAACTGGCCGGGGGAGAGGTTCACCATGCAGGATCTTCTCGACACAGTCGAATTTGTGCGGTACATCGTTATGGATGCGCGGCGGGGAGATTATGGTGTGGTTGCCTGCACCTCACAGGGGCAGTGGGTTGGTACTGCAAGGGTTCTCTATTTACCTCAGCAGAATCCTGGATATGGTTTTGTGGCTCCTGGTATCGGTGAGCTGGGCGTGTCCGTGCAGCCTGAGGCGCGCGGTGTTGGGTTGGGGACGGAACTTATCTGTGATGTTGTAGAAGTTGCTCGTGTGCGGGGGGACCGGGGTGTTAGTCTCAGTGTTGAAGCAGGGAATCCCGCGCGTAAGCTCTACGAAAAGCTGGGATTCGTTGATGCTGGCGGTAGCACTGGAACGATGCTTCTGGAGTTCTAGCCGGTACCTTTAGCGCTTTAGCTAAAGGCACCGGCTAGGAGCGGCCCTGTATTACCGCGTATGTTGGCTGCGTTGGCGCTGGAACGCCTGATCGACTATGGCCATGACGGCACGCTTTGGTACCACACGGGTGACAAACCGTGCCACGACGGCGTTTCCTAGCCCATCTACAAAACTGGGTTTTGTGGTTTTCAGTGCCTGCAGGGTGCTTTCTAACAGCTGGCGGGTGGAGCGCATTTTCCCGACCGCTGCGGATTCACCGGCGATTTCAAAGAATGAGGTGTCGGTGGGGCCGGGGCAGACCGCGAGCACTCGGATGCCGTCTTTTCGGGTTTCTGCCCAGAGCGCTTCGGTGAAGGACAGCACAAATGCTTTGGTCGCGCCGTACACTGCCATATGGGGCAGCGGCTGAAAAGCCGCAGTCGAAGCAATGTTTATGATGGTTCCGGTTTTGCGTTCACGCATGGCGGGCAGGTAGCGTGCCGTCAGCCCTGTTAGCGTGAGGCAGTTGAGGCGTACTTCTTGCTCCAAACGGTCGGGATTATCATCAGCAACATCACCGTGGGTTCCGAACCCTGCATTATTAACAAGCACATCAATCTCTAACCTTGCGCGGTTCGTTTCTTCCCAGAGCCGCTGAGCTGCATCCGGTTCAGACAGATCAAGTGCAATGACGGTGACTTGAACGCCGTGCTGGCCACGAAGCGTATCAGCGAGAGTATTCAGCTTGTCTTCGCTGCGAGCAACAAGCACAAGGTCGTGTTTTTCTGCGGCGTAATGGTGCGCGAATTCTTCGCCGATACCTGAAGAAGCGCCAGTAATGAGGGTCGCCATACAGTACTCCATATCATCAGTTTTTTGGACTAGGACAAAAGTTCGTCTGAACAGACGAAAGGTTTCGGAAGGCAGGGGAGAAGGATAGATTAACGCCTCTGCAGCCCCTCTATAAGCATTGCGTTTAAGGCGTGAGCTTGGCGTCTGAACTTCTCGGTGTCTCCTTGGGCTAAAGCATCGTTAGAAGTTTTGAGGCCGTCGAAGGAACCAACGAGGATTGCAGCGGCATCCTGGCTTGATAATTCTGTGTGGAATATCTGCTGCGCCTTGCCGCGTTCGATAATATCGGCCACCACATCAACCCAGCTTTGAAGGGGGCTAATGAGGTCTTCAGGCGGTTCCTTAGAGCGCACTTGGTCGGCGAGACGAACAATGTTCCAGTCGGTTTTTCCCTGCGACACCAGAGTAATCAGGAGGTTACTGAGCGCCTCTAGTTGCTCTAGCGGGTTATCGTGTTGAGCTATTTCCTGGATCCCCTGTTCAAGCCAGTGCCGTTTGTGGTCTTCAATGACGGCGTACGCCAAATCGCTTTTGGAACGGAAATGGAAATAGAGGGCGCCTTTGGTGAGTCCGGTGGCCTGAATAATGTCGTCTAACCGGGTTTCAGAATAGCCGCGTTGTGCAAAAACTTGGGCGGCAACTTCTAGGATATGTTCCCGGGTGAGCTGGCCCTTAGACTTGGAATTTGCTGTTTTATCTGCTGCCATAATGACAATATAAAACCGACTATTCGGTATGTCAAGGGTTGGGTGGAAGAATTTCTTGGCCCGCACACCAGGGACAGAAAAAACATGGTGTATTCTCACCCGGCAAAGACGCAAAACCGTCTATGCATGGATTCATGCTGCTGCCTCACGGCTGTATACAAGCACATATTTGGAGTATTGAAAGCGGAAAAGCTACACTTCAAGAAGCTCAACGTTCGGGCAGATATTTTGTCATGACAAGGACGCGTGTACTCTGCAGTCTGGCTCCCGAACCAACCGCGTACAAAAGTAACGACCCGCCCCTATCAGGAGAAACTGTTATGCGTTCCCCTATACCAAGCTACCTCGACGATGTGCTCGCCAGCGTGGCCTCAGATAAAACGGGGGAACTCGCAAACTATATTCCTGAGCTGGCGGGAGTAAACCCTGATCGACTAGGGGCATCTATCGCAATGGTTGACGGGGAACTTTACGGCGCCGGAGACGTCAATGAAGTGTTTACTATCCAGTCTATTTCTAAGCCTTTCGTGTATGCTCTCGCTCTAGCTGATCGTGGATTTGATAAGGTACTGGCGAAAGTGGGTGTTGAACCTTCGGGAGAGCCTTTTAACGAGATATCTCTTGAGGACGAGTCGGGACGTCCGCTGAACCCCATGATTAATGCTGGGGCTATCACCACCCACTCGCTGGTGGGAGCCGAAAATATAAGTCCGGAGAAGCGGATGGAACGGGTAGTTGAAGGGCTCTCAGCATTTGCCGGGCGCCCCCTTCAGATTGATGAGGCGGTGTATTCCTCAGAGATAGAACATGCGCACCGTAACCTCGCTATTGCACATATGCTCCGTAGTCACGATATCCTCACCGAGAACCCCGCCAAGGTGGTGGAAGGGTACACGCGTCAGTGTTCACTTGAAGTAACTGTAAAAGACCTGGCGATGATGGCAGCTACTCTGGCGAATTATGGGGAGCAGCCTCTCACCGGTGAGCAGGTGGTACCTAAAACGGTAGTGCGTCAGGTGTTGAGCGTAATGTTCACCTGCGGCATGTACAATGCCGCTGGCGACTGGGCAACGCAGGTGGGTATTCCCGCCAAAAGCGGTGTGGGCGGAGGAATCATTGGTGCTGTGCCGGGGCAGCTGGGGGTGGCAACATTCTCACCGCGCCTTGATATACATGGCAATAGTGTCCGTGGCGTGTCGCTATTTGAGCGGTTTTCTTCAGACATGGGTATGCATGTGATGAACATTCCCACCGTTGCCCGTTCGGCGATACGTGCTAACTACCGCGTAGGAGTTGGCGCCGAGACGGTTCAGGTTATTCAGCTTCAAGGCAGGATCCGGTTCGCCGGTGCTGAGCGTGTTATCCGCGAAATTGTAGACACCGAATACACGGGGACGAAAATAGCTTTGGATGTTACGCGAGTCTATTCCGTGGACGAGGTTGCCCAGCATATGCTTCTGGAAATTATGCGTAGACTCACAATTGACGGGTACACCGTCTATCTGATTGACCAGGACGACACGCTTCCAGATGTTGAAGCACTTCGCAAAATGCAGGTTGCGGTGTTGGAGAGCGTTGATGAGATAGGGCTTGTGTAAGGTTGATGATTGGCTTATCACCTTACAGGGCAGCGAATAAACAACGTGTATCTCGGCGCTCCCATAACACGAAACGCAAATGAGATATTAAATACAATAAAGGCTCGGTATGACAGTTTTTACCGAGCCTTTATGCATAAATATGAGAACTACATGTCCATAGCATAGCCCATATAATGGCAGACTTTCTGCCCGTTCTCCACGGTGTAGGTGCCCTTGCCGGAGGTGCATCCATCTATCACCTGCTGCTCGGTGTAGTAGTTGGAAATAAGCGCTAAGATCACTATTCCAACACTGGCGATAATCGCTAGGGACGCAAAGATAATGGCGCCGATCGCCATGCCAGCACCCTCAGCTTCACCCTTTTTCACCTGTCCAAGGGCGATACCGGCAAATACGATCGCGAAAATTGCGGGTACAAAACCAATCACCAGAATGCCCGTGAAGAAAGCGATTAGTGAGAGCACTAAGGCGGTAATAGCAGCCCACTTTTTCTTCGGAATTTCTTCAAGAATCTGCGGTTCTAAAGGCTGTGTGTAGGCAGAATACGCCTCGGTGAGAGGCACAGTTTTATTGGACATAGGAATCCTTAAGTTATTTGAGACTTTGAGTGATAAATGCATGAACCGTCGATGGCTCTGCATCTATTCTAAAGCATTCAGAAACCTTAAAATCTTGCTCCCAGTAAAGAATAAATATGCACTAGAGCTAGGGGCAGAGAGGTTCTCCCGCACCTGGTGGTTTCGTATAGACTTAGGGGTGAGCAATGACAGCTCAGCACTTACTCACTCGCTCAGTCAATGAGGATAATTCCATATGAAAAATCAAGTTATTGCGGTAGCGCTTCTCGGTACCGTATTTCTTGCTGGGTGTTCCAGCAACGCAGGCAATATTCGCAAAGAACAAACGCCATCTTCAGTATCTGCTTCGTCATCGGCACGCAGTACATCTGCCAGCCCCTCACCTACAGAGTCGCCAAGCCTTTCACCTTCGGAAGCTCCTAGCCCCACCGCCTCGCCCACACCCGAGCCTACTAAGACTCCGGAGGCGGTAACGGTAACACCTGTGGCTGAACCCACCCCCGAAGTCCCGGCACCTGAGCCAGAGCAGAAACCGGTGCCTGCCGAAGAAACTCAGCCAGCAACAGAAGCTCCAGCACCTGCTCGGCAAACTTCGGTACAGCAGGAACCTGTGCAACAGAAACCTGTTGTGGTTGAGACTCCCGCAAATACCGGAGTGTACTACAAGAACTGTGACGAAGTCCGTGCAGCTGGCGCGGCACCTATCCATAAAGGCCAGCCTGGATACGCTGCTCACCTGGACCGTGATGGAGACGGCGTGGCCTGCGAACCCTACAAAGGAAAAGGTAATAAGAGGAAATAGTTTTCTTCCTGCCTTCTGCCTCTCACTCAACTCATTCAGCTTAAACACCCCGCCATCACCCTTCTCTGTTGCGCTGGTGCGCAGGCCTTCGGTGCATGGCGATGCCTCGAAAGACTAAACTCCCTATGTGCAATACCTTCTCACCCCGTGTCGTTGCCGAACCTACACAGCCCGGTGTGCCCCGCCGAGCATTCGTGCTCGGCACTCTTGTACCACTTTTGGCAGGGTGCAGTTTCGGCGCGCAGAACACTGTAGATAATGCCGCTAATTCCCAGGGACAAACTCCACCTGTGCCCGTGAATGGGAAAACCTCCTCCGGCAGCCCTACTGCCTCTGTCTCTGCGAACCCTGTTCCCACCCCGTACCCCTGGGACGGTCCGCAAGTTGGGCTGCCCGGTGACGGTAAATACATCGCTTGGACCGTTGATGATGGTAAAAGCCCCGAAGTGGTGCGCGCCTATGCAGATTTTGCGGCGAAAACAGGCACCCGCCTCACCTTTTTCATTAACGGCTCTTATGATTCGTTCGAGCAGAACCTTGACGTGTTGGCGCCCCTAGTGACATCGGGGCAGATCCAAATCGGGAACCACACATGGTCACATGCGGCTCTCACCGATCTTGACGATGCGGGAATCATTGAGGAGCTTGAGAAGAACGACCGGGAGATTGAACGCCTCTTTGGAATGTCTTCAAAGCCCTACTTCCGCCCACCCTACGGGTACTACGATCGGCGGGTATTGGATGCCGCTGCGCGTGCCGGGTTTGACCGGCCCACCCTATGGTACGGTTCATTGGCTGACTCTTCCCCTATTACATCTGAAGAGATCTATAAATATGCCAGTACATATGCGAACCCGCAAACTATTCTTATTGGGCATCTGAACTATACGGGTGTTATTGCGGTACTCGACAAAATTAAAGCGTTATTGGATGAACGCGGGTTAGTCACTGTTACTCTCCGCGACTATTACGGGGGATAAACACCAGAGGATAAACCAACACTTGGGTACTTTGTGGGATTCAGGAGGAGAAGACATCCGTACAATGATGCCATGATGAACCCTTGAGCCCATGCAGTGCGGGGCGGGAGAACCTTCCCCGCACTGCCGCTGCTGCGAGTCGTCAGCGCCCTATGGTTTTAAATCGCTCGCGGCAGCAGCAGCCGGTTTGGCCGCCGCAGCTTTGCTGAGGCTCACCGTTCTTATTTTTTCTCTTTCTCCTTCTGCTTCTTTTTCTCTTCTTCTTTCTTCTTTTCTTCGGCTTCAGCGTCGCGGACAATTTTTAGTTCTTCTTCCGAGGCCTCGCCGTAGTAGTCGCGTAAGGTAACTGTTACCAGTCCACGCTCGTCAAGAAGCTCTTTAATACGTTCCAGCAAGGAAATAATAGTGGTGTAGTTAAGATGCCCCAACATAATTCGTTGCGGCTTCATATACTTCTTAGTACGTTTGAGCACCACGCGTTGGGTGGTTTGCCCCTCATCACCTGTGGTACCTTCCCACAGTACCGGCCGTGAAAACCCCGCTTTTGCGGCTATTTTCAGCACCCGGTCGTCATAGTACCCGTAGGGTGGACGAAAATACGGTTTCGAGGACACCCCAAAAAGCCGCATAATTTCTTCCTCATTGCGCACGAACTCTTCTTTCACCTGTTTATCATCAAGATTCAGCAGATTAGGGTGGTTATAGGTATGGTTTGCAATCTGAATCTGCCCCGATTTCACCAGCGGCAAAAGGACATCAAGGTTCTGCTCAAAAGAAGTGTAGGAGGCATTAATGAAAAAGGTGAGGCGGGTGCCTGTTTTCGCTGCGAACTCGGCGTAAGCCCGCACAGTTTCGGGGTTAGCGCCGTCATCCACTGTCCACGCCACATAGTGCCCTTCACCAGCTAGACGGTACTGGATATCTTTCCACGGGTGGGGTTTAGCGATTGGGTTTTTTGACACCGGCGGCTCTGCAGGTTCGGGGGAGTCCACGGCAGCAGTTGGTGAAGCGTCGTCGCTATGGGGCGTGCCTGTGGGGGCTGCGATAAACCTCGTTTCGGCGGCATTCTCTACGGTATTCTTGGAGGAGCATCCCGCTATGAGCGGGATAATAGAGCCCACTACAAACGTGCGGCGTGAGAATAACGAGTTGTGAATGGTCATACTTCTAAGCATAGCCCGTATACTCCCTCAGCTAAGATTCTCAATGGGGTGAGAAAGCTCCCCCGTGTGTGCCCTCATCCACGCGGTTTTGTGCTTGTGTGTCACCAACCGGTTGATAGTGATTTGGCTGATACTATGGGGGCATGGCTAAGAAAATCGTATTGCTCGCGGCTACGGCCGTGTTATTAGCCGGGTGTTCCGCAGAAGTTGCTCCCGGCCTTACCTTCACCCCCGCCCAAGATTACGGAAACCGTGGGGACATTACTGTCTCAGCTGAGGTGCTTAGCGGTAACGAACATAATGGTTTCCACGCCAAAGCGGGTAAGGTTCGCTTTTTCCAGGATGGTATTGAGGTGAACTCTGCTGAGCAGAAACTCACCGAGAAAACCGGGTACTACCGCGTAGGCGCCTCTAATAGCCACGATCTAGCCGGTAAAACTATCTCGGTGGCCGTCTACGCCGATGATCCTCAAGACACTGTTAAATGCGCTATTAAGGTAACAGGCGAAGACCACCCGGTGCACCACTCGGAACAGGCCGAGGGGAAAGGCTCGGCCTACTGCCAGGTGAAGCTCAGCTCAGGCCCCTATCAGCTACCTGCTGGTGCCTCGGGCGAGTCAAAACACTCGCATTAGGGCTCCTCGGGTAACTAAAGCGTAGCCCACAGCGTTGTGTGTACACCACCGATTCTTTAAAGCCTGCGCATACACAAAAACCGCACACACTATAGATACTGAACAGCTGCCGCTCGTATCCTGCGCAACCGCTTGTGCAGGATACGAGCGGCAGCTGTGTTCTGCCCATTTGGAGACATCCGAGCGCCCAATATTATAGTGACGCGACCATATAATCTTCCCCAAATAAGAAAAATGGGGTGTCTATATGGAACACTAATACGTATGGAAAATCTGGGTACCCACGAATTACGCACCATGGTAACCGAGGCCGCCGATGAGGCAGTCAACATTGGTTACCGGGTGGGCGACACCCTGCATCGGTGGCGTGAACGCCGCGCTATCGCCCAAGGCCAAGAACCCATTATTGTCCCGTCAGAGGGGTACGGGCGGGTAGCCACCGGCGCCAAGAACGGGTGGGTGCGTATACTGGCACGTGCCCTGTATAAAACTGAGGCGTTTGAGAAACTGCTCTATGTGGTTGAGGGTACTCAAGATACGGACAACCCCATGCGCGGGTGGCGTGCCTTCACATCCATTGCCATGTCTGATGCTCCCGTAACCATTATTATCGCGGGAAGAACTTATGAGGTTCGCACCGATAGAGGCGGTGTACTTGACGTTAAGCTTGATATTGACCTGCCAGCGGGGCTTCATGAAGTTATTATGTATGTTCCTGGTTCCCGTGCTGCTGTCACCAGTGTCTACATTGTGCCTGCTGAGCAGAAGATCGGCGTAATTGCTGACGTTGATGATACAGTCATGGTTACTATGCTTCCGCGTCCGCTTGTAGCGGCATGGAACTCGTTCGTGATTGATGAACACGCACGTATTCCTACCCCCGGCATGGCTGTGCTTATGGACCGGATTCGGGCTGCGCACCCTCAGGCCCCTTTTATGTATCTGTCTACTGGTGCCTGGAATATCACCCCAACGCTGCGTCGTTTTCTGACCCGTAACGGGTATCCGCGCGGCACGTTCTTGCTCACTGACTGGGGGCCTACGCCAGATCGCTGGTTCCGTTCCGGCACCCAACATAAGGTACAGTCCTTACGAAGGTTGGCGCACGAGTTCCCCGAGATGCAGTGGATCCTCATCGGTGATGACGGCCAGCGCGACCCGGATATATACAACGGGTTTGCAGTGCGGTACCCCCAGAATGTTGCGGCTATTATGATTCGTAACCTAACGGTGGGGGAGACGGTGCTGGCCTCAGGGCGAGTATGGGGTGATAAGCGGGCGCAACAGATGACCCAGTCGCCGCTGTGGATGGAAGCAAATGACGGTGATACGCTCAGCCGCAAACTGCGCCAACGCGGCCTGCTCTAAAGCGTACGGCGTATAGGGGCGGCCTGGTACCCACCCTGGCGGGAAATCACTCTTGTAGAGACCTCTTGTAACGGCAGGAAACAGTACCAATAATGAGCCTCTAAAGGTCTCAAAAGTTATGGAACTACATGTTTTTTCGGCGCGAAAAATGGCATATTTGGGTTTAAGTTGTTTTTAAGTTGCTTAACCAACTGTACGGGGTGCTATGTCAGCACCGGAGGACAGTAAAAATTTTATGAAATCTTTATATGTGTAGTTAAACCACTGGTACGGACCTCAAAACGAGCATTCAACTCGGAGAATATCGCCCGTTATTCCCCGTAAAATCGCGGAAGTGCGGGAGTGCTAGAAAAATCAAGCATTACAACTGATGTAAATCTCACATACCCCGGTAAAATCACGACGCACGGCAGATTAGAGGCGAAAACGGTATGGGGATTCCCAGACTGATAGTAAACCCCACCATGTGGATAACCTGAAAGTATCCGTGCAACGGCGCGGGAAGGCTTATTGGCCGGGGTGTGGATAAGCTGTGGGGGCACTGCGAAGAACGTGCGCTCCTGTGGGTTTTTCGAACATGAAAAAATTGATGCACCACATCATCTTGGGGTTAAAAAAATTTCTAACACTACATGTAGTATTAATACTCGGTTCGGGTGATAATCTGAATCGGCGTCAACGCTCCCTCAATACGAGAGCGATACGGGGCGCCCACCCCGCCTTTCGGGGCACAAGTAACCACACAACTCATTCAGCAATAATGCTCCCGCCGCTTGCGGGGCCGACAAGGAGAATTTCAATGGTAGTGACCGTGTACACCAAGCCCCAGTGCGTTCAGTGCAACATGACCTACCGGGCCCTCGACGCCAAAGGCATCAACTACCACAAGGTAGATATCACCGAAGACGACCGAGCATTAGCAAAAGTTAAGTCCCTCGGGTACATGCAGGCTCCCGTTGTGATTGCCGGTGAAGACCACTGGTCTGGCTTTCAGCCCGATAGGATCAACGCTCTAGCCGATATCGCGGTTTCCGCGTAATAAGCAGCCACCCCTGCGGCGGCACAATCCAAGGAGAAGAAAGTGACAACCCCTCTCGCTCAGAAACCCACCGACGAGAACGCAGAGATCCGAGAGTACATCTTGGGTGCCCGCGATGCCGTCGAGGGTCGAGCGACCACACCGGTAGGGGATGAGGCCCCACTGGTGGTTTACTTCTCTTCCATCTCTGGAAACACCCACAAGTTTGTTGAAAAACTTCATGCCCGTACCCAGCGCCTGCCGTTACGGACCGGTGAAGACACGCTCGTCGTCCAGGAACCGTATGTGCTGTGCGTACCCACCTACGGTAAACCGGAAGGTGCGGGGAACGTGCCTCCGCAGGTGGTGAAATTCCTGAACGTTGAAGAAAACCGCCGCAATATGGTGGGTGTTATCGGAGCAGGCAATACCAACTTCGGGCCTCTCTTTGGCATCGCAGCAGATATCGTATCCGCAAAGTGCGATGTGCCGGTGCTCTTCAAATTTGAGCTCATGGGAACCCCCTCAGACGTAGACAAAGTGAACGAAGGATTGGAAGAATTTTGGAAGCAAAACTTCCCTCAGCGCTAGAAACTCTCGGCGCTTCTCACGCTGGTAAGACCACCCCCGAAAAATTTCAGGGGATGAGCTACCACGAGCTGAACGCTCTGCTGAACCTGTACGACGAAAACGGCAAGATCCAGTTTGACGCAGACCGTCAGGCGGCACGCCAGTACTTCCTGCAGCACGTCAACAACAACACCGTATTCTTCCACGACCTTGAAGAGAAGATCGAGTACCTGATCGAGAACCAGTACTACGAGCCGGAGCTCTTCGAGAAGTACAGCTTCGACTTCGTCAAGAATCTGTTCAAACGTGCCTACGCCGTGAAGTTCCGGTTCCCCACTTTCTTGGGAGCCTTCAAGTTCTACACTTCCTACGCTCTGAAAACCTTCGATGGGCAGCGCTACCTAGAGCGTTTTGAGGACCGCGTATGCATGGTTGCGCTGCTGCTGGCGGAAGGCAACGAGACACTGGCGGAGGAAATCGTGGACGAGATTATCTCGGGGCGTTTCCAGCCTGCCACGCCCACGTTCCTCAACGCTGGAAAGAAACAGCGCGGTGAGCTGGTCTCCTGCTTCCTGCTTCGCATCGAAGACAATATGGAATCTATCGGACGTTCCATTAACTCGGCGTTGCAGCTCTCAAAACGCGGTGGCGGGGTGGCGTTCGCTCTGACGAACCTACGTGAATCCGGTGCACCCATTAAGAAAATTGAGAACCAGTCCTCCGGTGTCATCCCCGTTATGAAGCTTCTTGAGGATG
Source organism: Rothia sp. HSID18069 (assembly GCF_003989155.1). Taxonomy (NCBI): domain Bacteria; kingdom Bacillati; phylum Actinomycetota; class Actinomycetes; order Micrococcales; family Micrococcaceae; genus Rothia; species Rothia sp. HSID18069. The sequence continues at coordinate 722,967 of NZ_RBMG01000001.1, forward strand.
CTTTCTCCTACGCGAACCAGCTGGGCGCGCGGCAGGGGGCGGGGGCCGTGTACTTGCACGCACACCACCCCGACATTTACTCGTTCCTTGACACCAAACGCGAAAATGCTGATGAGAAGATCCGCATTAAAACCCTCTCACTGGGTGTGGTGATCCCCGATATCACCTTCAAACTCGCCAAAGAGAACAAAGATATGTACCTGTTCTCACCGTACGATGTGGAACGCATCTACGGGGTTCCTTTCTCGGATATTAATGTGAGCGAAAAATACCAGGAAATGGTGGATGACTCGCGGATCCGTAAAACCAAGATTAATGCGCGCGAGTTCTTCCAGACCATCGCTGAGGTGCAGTTCGAATCCGGCTACCCATACATTATGTTTGAGGACACCGTGAACCGGGCTAACCCGATTGACGGCAAGGTTATTATGAGTAACCTCTGCTCCGAGATTCTTCAGGTGTCAAAGCCCTCGAAATACCACGATGACCTTGGGTATGCGGAAACGGGGAAGGATATCTCATGCAACCTCGGTTCGCTCAATATTGCTATGACTATGGACGGCGATAACCTCGGAAAAACTGTTGAAACGGCAATCCGTTCGCTCACCTCCGTCTCAGATCAGTCGGATATCCGTTCCGTCCCCTCCATTGAACGCGGTAACGACATGAGCCACGCGGTCGGGCTGGGGCAGATGAACCTGCACGGCTACTTGGCGCGTGAACATGTGCATTACGGTTCCGAAGAGGCACTGGATTTCACCAATATCTACTTTTACACGGTGGCCTATCATGCAATCCGCGCCTCCATGGAAATTGCTAAAGAACGTGGCGTGACATTTGAAGGGTTCGAGAACTCAAAGTATGCCAGCGGTGAGTTCTTCGCCAAGTACATTGAGAAAGAATGGGAGCCGCAAACGGAACGTGTTCGTGAACTGTTTGCCAAGCACCACATTCCCACCCGCGAGGACTGGATTCAGCTGGCAGCCGATGTAGCTCAGTACGGTATGTACAACCAGAACCTGCAGGCTGTTCCGCCCACCGGGTCTATCTCGTACATTAACGGTTCGACCTCCTCAATCCATCCGATCGCCTCCAAGATTGAGATTCGTAAGGAAGGTAAGCTGGGGCGTGTCTACTACCCGGCACCCTTCATGACGAACGAGAATCTTGACTACTATAAGGACGCGTACGAGATCGGGTTCGAGAAGATTATCGACACCTACGCTGTGGCCACTCAGCATGTGGATCAGGGTCTGTCGCTAACCTTGTTCTTCCGTGACACCGCAACAACCCGCGACATTAACCGCGCTCAGATTTATGCTTGGCGCAAGGGAATCAAGACCATCTACTATATCCGCCTGCGGCAGATGGCTCTTGAAGGTACCGAAGTTGAGGGCTGCGTATCCTGCATGCTGTAATGCAGCGAAACTCACCCGCATCGTGTTTCGGGGTGTGAGAAGACAGAATCTTCTTACACCCCGAAGCCCACCAGACACGTAAGGATAACAACCCAGGGTGCAACAGAACCTCACTCCAATAATCGCCGCACTCGCTAACTCTGACTGTCAGCGCATGTATGCCCAGATTGTTCTGGGGCAAGCACCCGAGTCGCCGAATCGGCGTGAGCGTAAACTGATCGACCGTCTAAAAACGGTTGGGCTTGTCACGGAAGACCCTGCGGGCTCCCTTATCCTGACGGATGTATTCACCGAATACTTACTGGCGGGTAAACACGAACGGGGCCAAGAAACTGTGGGGGTGCAGCGGTTCCTTGTTAAAGGACGGGTGCAGAGGTGGCCATCCCGTGCGGAGGATAAGGATGCCCTTCTGCGGTGGATTATCACCGAAAGTATTGCAGAATCCGAGCGGCTTGCAGAGTCTGAACTGAATGACCGCATACGACGGTACACCGAAGATCCGGCTTTGGTGCGTCGCTACGGGGTAGATTTTGGGATGCTGCGACGGGACCCAGCCACACAGATCTACTACCTCAGTCAGTAGCTATCTTAAGCTTTACGGAACCAGTTGGCGCGCTCATAACGGTAGTAGCTGGGAGCGAGAAACTAGTGAGCGCAGGAACTGTGTCAGAATAGAAAAACATGAGACGCCCCTAAGGCATTGATCCGCTATAGGAGAAACAAATATGAGCGAAAAGGTACACCTCGTTGACCACCCAATTGAGGCTATTAACTGGAACCGTTTAGAGGACGAGAAAGACCTTGAGGTCTGGGACCGCCTCACCGGTAATTTCTGGTTACCTGAGAAGGTGCCGTTGAGCAACGACGTACCCACGTGGAAGACTCTGACCGCGGAAGAGAAAGAGCTGACCATGCGGGTCTTTACCGGTCTGACGTTGCTGGACACCATTCAGGGTACTGTGGGTGCTGTCTCTCTGCTTCCCGATGCCGTTACTGCGCACGAAGAGGCCGTATACACCAATATTGCTTTCATGGAGTCAGTGCACGCAAAGTCGTACTCCTCCATTTTCTCGACCCTGTGCTCCACTAAGGAAATTGATGAGGCATTCCGCTGGGCCTCTGAGAACGAATACCTACAGAAGAAGGCAAAGATTATCCTCGCCTACTATATCGGCGATGACCCGCTTAAGAAGAAGGTCGCTTCCACACTTTTGGAGTCTTTCCTGTTCTACTCTGGGTTCTACCTTCCCATGTACTGGTCGGCGCATGCCAAGCTGACTAACACCGCTGACCTGATCCGTCTGATTATTCGTGATGAGGCTGTTCATGGTTACTACATTGGGTACAAGTTCCAGCGTGGACTGGCAAAGGAAACCCCGGAGCGTCAGGCAGAGCTGAAGGAATACACCTTCAACCTGCTGTACGAGCTGTATGAGAACGAGGTGGCTTATACCCACTCGCTCTATGACGGGGTAGGCTGGAGCGAGGATGTGAAGAAGTTCCTGCACTACAACGCCAATAAGGCTCTGATGAACCTGGGGTATGAGGCCATGTTCCCGGCCTCGGTAACGAATGTTTCCCCTGCTATCCTTTCGGCGTTGTCGCCCAATGCCGATGAGAATCATGACTTCTTCTCAGGCTCCGGTTCATCCTACGTGATCGGCAAAGCTGTGAATACCGAAGACGAAGACTGGGACTTCTAAAGCCGCAGCGTTATTTAAATAACTATGCACGTGTAAAAGCGAGCGGGGCATTTCCCTGCTCGCTTTTACCATACTCACAGGATTTAAACCTTCAAATTAAGGTTTAGGAATATGTACTGTTAAAGTGCAAGTTATTTCGAGCGAAGGAGTTGATGCTCATGTTAAGGACCCGTCCCTCATCTGCCCGCCGTGCTGCCCTTCTTGGTGTGAGTACGGTAGTACTTGCGCTGGGTTCATCTGCTCTTGCAGTTCCTGGAGCATCGGCAGTAGACTCTTCGGCAAGTTCATCGTCCTCGGCAAGTGCTTCTGCTTCAGCGGATGCCTCTTCATCTGCTTCGTCTTCGGTACCTTCGAAAGATAATGGCTCTCCGAATGAGGGCGCCGAAGCTAAGCATGACGAGAATTTTAAGTTCTTGGAGTACGAGAACATCATCGACTGGACTGATTACAAGGTGACCGGCGAACACGAAATCACTTTTACCACCCTCACGGGTACCCCTAGGTGCTACGACGTCCGTGCGGAGGTTGTTGAGAAGGATGGCGTGATGAACGTTGCTCTAGTAGAGGGCACCATTCCTGGCGCACCCGATGCCTGCACCGCAGAGGCGCGCATTGCGAAGGTTAAGGTAAAGACGAAGGCTAAGGCTTCCACGCTTAAGGTGCAGCAGCTGCCTGAATCCATGGTGCGCCTCAATAAAGGAGCTATCCAAGGTGCTTAGGGGATTATGAGGAAACTGCCCTCAACTGTAGAGTCGGTTTTCTTGCTGTCTCTAAACAGTAGACCGTGGTGATTCCATCTTTGACTGATGGGACACCACGGTCTCCTTTAATAGCTGTGGATGAAAATAATATCGCAGCAGCAGGGTAGGGGACGGGAGGCTCAGCACCTTACTGAACATTTCTAATCTTTATCCCTTCACTTTAAGGTTGAGAAAATATTAGTCTTAGAGGAAGAGTTTTATACCCTGAAGGAGCTGATACTCATGTTGAAGACCCGTCCCTCATCTGCCCGCCGCACTGCTCTTCTTGGTGTGAGTGCGGTAGTGCTTGCGCTGGGTTCGTCTGCTCTTGCAGTTCCCGGGGCATCGGCAGCGACTCCTTCGTCCAGTCCGTCGTCCCAGGTGCCTTCGCAGGATGGGACCTCGTCAACTTCAAATAACTCACCGGTTGTGAGTGGCGAAGCTAAGCATGACGAGAATTTTAAGTTTATGCAGGATGAGCGTATTGCTAACTGGATCGAGTATCGGGTGACTGGTGAACATGAAATTACGTTCACTGTTATTACCGGAACCCCTAGCTGCTACGACGTCCGCGCGGAGGTCGTAGAAAAGAACGGTACGTTGAAGGTCGCACTGGTGGAAGGGACTATCCTTGGTGCTCCTGATGGGTGTACTGAGGAAGCGCTCTACAAGGATGTAAAGGTCAAGACTAAGGCTAAGGCATCTACGCTCAAGGTGCAGCAGCTGCCCAAGTCGCAAGTACATCTTAATAAGAAGATTACTCCTGCGTAAGGGCCTGAGCTGCAAAGCTCATTAAGGTAGGGGGAGTAAGTCGTAGGGCTGGCTCCTCTCTGCCTTTTATGCGCAGGCCGTGGTATCCCATCGTTGAGAGGCGGGGTGCCACGGTCTTCTTGACGCCTTCGGATAAAACGAAAAATAATATAATGCTTCGGAAGCGGCAATATGGCGGGTTCTTGCGAGCGTTAAACTTTCTCAGGGAACATGCGGCACATTCCCAGTATTTAACTCTTCACTTTAAGGTTAGGGAAATAATAATCTAAAACTGAAAATTTTCCATCCTGAAGGAGCTGATGCCCATGCCACAATCTCGTACTTCCTCCATCCGCTACGCTAGTCGAATCGGGATCGGTGCCCTGACTTTAGCATTAGGGTCCGCTGCATTGACCGCTCCCGCCGCTTCCGCAACTTCAGGGGACACAGCAACGGTAACGACGCAGCCTAGTGCTTCTGCAAGTACCGATGCTTCCACCGCCACTTCTTCACCGGCGGCACAGTCCTTTACCCCTATTCCCGTTGTCCCTTGGTCGCATACAGGCGATAGCGACGACGACTCCACGCGATTGTATAACGGGCATATCGTTAAATGGACTGGCTACCATATAACCGGTGAACACGAAATTACTTTCGACGCTCAAGTTAGCTCTTGCACGAGCCTGCACGCTAAAACTATTGAAGAAAATGGTGTGCTAAAAGTTGCCCTCATTGGCAGTAACCCCACCAGGCACACTGCATGTACCGCAGTTATGCGTCAGGAGCATGTGAAAGTTAAGACCACGGCAAACGCCAACACACTGCGGGCTCAGCCTCTTCACGTCTTGGCTGTAAACAACGGTGGGGAAGGTGGTAATACACCCCACTAGTTTATCGATATACCTGTGCCCAGTACGTACGGTGAATAGTTAGGGGCGAACACTTTACCCATATGCTCCGTATAGCGTGGCTGATTGATGCACAGTAGAGAAATATCGGGGCTCTCCTTCAATGGTGAACCCCGATATCTTTTGCGGAAGCTAATGCTGCACAGGCTATTGGGGACAGATGCGGGACTCATTGTTACTTTCGATCAGCTCCTGATAGAACATAATTTTCCGGTGCACAAAATCAACCCGTTGCTGTGCTTCAATAAGCTGCTGCTGGGCAATACGCGCATACTGCTCCACAATGCGCAACCGTTCGGGAGCTGTCTTACTTCCTTGACGCCCTAAATCTACATACGTCTTCACATCTGCAATGCTCATACCGCATTTACGTAGGCAATGGATAGTTTCGAACCAGCCAATGCATTCATCGGTAAAAACACGGTTTCCTTTCTCATCCCTCTGCACGGTGGGAATGAGGCCCTGGTCGGTGTAATAGCGTACCGTGTGGGGGCTTAGATTTACTCGTTCAGAAACCTCTTTGACCGTGTAGCTCATTCCTTCATTATTTCACGGACCTGCTGAATATAAGGGCCTGCAGCATCCCGTGCCTTTGCATGATACAGGTATGGTTCGCATTTAGAATGTGTTTTATATCGGGTTTGAAGGTTTAAGCTTGCCCTAGAGCAGCTCGAAGGACGTAGTCTTGTACAGCAATCAATAATAAACCGCTAAAACTAGCCGAGAGTGAGTAGTACACTAATGCGTTCAGTCATTATGGAAGAACCCGGTAAAGTCGTCGTAGAAGACCGCCCCATGCCCACCCTCCTAGAGTCCACGGATGCCATTATTAAGCTTGCCGCATCCTGCATCTGCGGGTCTGACCTGTGGCCCTACCGTGGTGCGCAGCCTGTAGACCACCAGCAGATGGGGCATGAATATATCGGTGAGGTTATTGAAGTTGGCGACGATGTTAAGACCGTCAATCCTGGCGATTTTGTCGTTGGTTCTTTCTGCATCTCATGCGGTGAGTGTGCAACCTGTCAGGATGGTTACCCGTCACGGTGCCTGAAAGCCATTGCTGCAGGCGATGGTTTCATTGGTATGCGCTCGAACGGTACCCAGGCGGAATACGCCCGTATTCCTTTCGCAGACGGCACTTTGGTTAAGACTCCCGCATACCCTACCGCAGAGCAGATTCCTCATCTGATGGCGGCATCCGATGTGCTGGGGACTGGCTGGTATGCAGCTGACGCCGCCAAGGCCGGCCCGGGTAAGGCTATTGTTGTAGTTGGCGATGGTGCCGTTGGTCTGGGCGCAGTTATTGGGGCTAAGCAGCTGGGCGCTGAGAAGATTATCATAATGTCTCGCAACCCCGAACGTCAGGCGTTGGCTAAGCAGTTCGGCGCAACCCACGTGGTGGAAGAACGCGGTGAAGAAGGCATCGCCAAGGTTCTAGAGCTTACTGACGGAGTAGGAGCGCACGGCGTGGTGGAGGCTGTTGGTACTCAGCAGGCCTTTGACCAAGCCCTCGGATGCGTACGCCACGGCGGCTACATCGGTTTCGTAGGCGTGCCCCACGACAGCTCGATCGGTACCGATGTGCTCTTCGGCAAACAGGTTCATCTTGAAGGAGGCCCCGCGCCGGTTCGTAAATACCTGCCGACCCTGATTGACCTGATTTACAAGGGTGAGATTGAACCCGGTAAGGTCTTCGACCTAGTATTGCCCATCGACGAAGCTCCCAAGGGCTATGAGGCAATGGATCAGCGTACCGCGACCAAGGTGCTGCTGACCTTCTAAACGGCAAAGTTTCTAAAGATATACTTCTTTGGAATATATCTGTAAGGGTGTCATCAGTGTCGTGTGACCATGCGCTGGTGGCACCCTTGATATTATGTGACGGTGGTAGGTGATTTACGGAGAGGACACCCGTATACTTGAAGAGTTGGTGTAGGAATGATGACGCAAATCCTTAACCACATATAGAATTTTTCCCAAACAATAGAAAAAGGACCCTTCTGCTATGACTGAGCAGATGAAGGACGTTTCCTCAGACGCGGAAAAATTGTCTGGGGGAGGGACTGAAAAAACTGGTTCTGCCACTAAGATAGTCCACAGTGGTGCCGCAGCAGTATCGGCAAACGAACATGCAGAGCTGCATCGTATTATATGGCGTATTGCTAATGACCTACGTGGTTCGGTGGATGGCTGGGATTTTAAACAGTTGGGCATGATGTTCTACCGGTTTATCTCTGAGAACCTGAGTGAATATAACAACAAGTATGAGCATGACGCTGGCGATCTAGATTTCGATTATGCGAAGTTGCATAATTCAGACATTGACCAAGATTTAGTACATGACATCATTGAAGAACGCGGATTCTTCCTGTTTCCTAGCCAGCTTTTTGAAAATGTGTACGCGCAGGCTCGTACCGATGAGAACCTGAATGAGACTTTTGAGAAGGTTTTCCAGGCGGTTGAAACCTCTACTAAAAATACGCAGAGTGAAAGAAATTTTGCGGGACTGTTTGACGATTTTGATGTGAACAGTAAGAAGCTAGGGTCGAGTGTTCAAGACCGGAATAAAACACTCTATAAACTCATGAGTGCTGTTGCTGAGATGAAGCTGGAAACAAGCTACCAGCAGAGCACTAACGATACTTTCGGTGATGCCTATGAGTACCTTATGGGTATATACGCCGCAAATGCGGGCAAAAGCGGCGGGGAGTACTACACTCCGCAGGAAGTGTCAGAACTTCTGGCTCGTATAGCAACCGATGGTAAAAAGTCGGTGGGGCGTGTCTATGAGCCAAAGACCTCGGATTTGATAAGACCTGCCCTCGCTGCTTAACCCCTGTTTACCAGGGGTTTGTTGTTTCTGGGGCGAGTTGCAGCTCCTGGTCAGCAGTATCTGGATGCCCCCATAGGGCTGTTCCACGCTGTAGAGTCGCGCCTCCAGCCAAGGAGAGGGTGTGGTTCGTCTCTCTCGTTGGCGAGTTCGGGTGGAGGGGGCGGCTTCGGTGGTACCATCTTTAGTAATTACTTTATGGGTTGCATTGTGCATTAGCTTCTGACTGTGGAACTGCGCTGAGAGGGGTCGATATGGGCGACAAGGCGGAGAAGACAACGATGGACTTCTATAACATGTCGGATTTCCTGCGTGGTCAGTCGTCGAAGATCATCACGAAGCTATCCGAGGAAGATGAGGTGGCTTTCGTTCTCAAGAACGGCAGACCGATGGCGGTGCTCATCTCTATCGACAGGTACGAACGGCTGATGGAGACCGGGATCGACATCACCGAGTACTAGAAATTTTCTACCGAGGGATCTTTGATGGCAGTGAAAAAGACAGAACTTTACTCCCTGTTATGGGAGGCGGCTAACAAGCTTCGTGGAGGTGTTGAGCCTGCCCGCTACAAGGACTACGTGCTGACCCTGCTATTCTTCAAGTACGTGTCCGACCGCTACAAGGGCCAACGCTACGGCGATTTCATCGTGGAAGAAGGCGCATCGTTTGATGACCTGATTGCCGCGAAGGGCAAGAAGGATATCGGTGAGCGCGTCGACAAGATCCTGTCCGCTTTCATGGAAGAGAACCAGCTCCAAGGATCCCTGCCAGAGGTTTCGTTCAACAACGAGGACGAACTTGGGCGAGGCAAGGAGCTCGTGGATAAGGTCACTGGCCTGATCGCGGTCTTTGAAAACCCGGCGATTGATTTCAAAACCAACCGCGCGAGTGGCGATGACATCATCGGCGACGCCTACGAGTACTTCATGATGAAGTTTGCCCAGGAATCGGGCAAGAGTAAAGGCCAGTTCTACACGCCTTCCGAGGTGTCACGGATCATGGCAAGGCTTGTGGGCATTTCCCGCATCGAGCCACGGCAGGGCCGCCCGTGGACGCTGTACGATCCAGCAGCTGGCAGTGGCTCCCTGTTGATCCGGGCAGCGGACGAGGCCCCAGTGAACCGCCAAGGCAATGCAATGGTGTCGATTTACGGTCAAGAGAAAGACAATGCGACGGCGGGTTTAGCAAAGATGAACTTGGTGCTTCATCAAAAGGGCACCGGTGAGATTAAAACGCACTCGACGCTGACATCTCCCCAATACCTTGACGAATACGGTCAGTTGCGCAAGTTCGACTTTATCGTGATGAATCCACCGTTCTCCGATAAGTCTTGGTCTGACGGGATTACGCCTGAGAACGATGTTTTCCACCGGTTCGATGGGTATGGGATACCGCCCGAAAAGAACGGTGACTGGGCCTGGTTCCTGCACGTGCTCAAATCGCTAACTGAGGATGGTAAGGCGGCGATTATCATGCCGCATGGCATCTTGTTCCGAGGCAACGCTGAAGAGACGATCCGCAAGCAAGTCCTGGCACGTAAGTACATCACCGGAATTGTTAGTCTGCCAGCGAACCTGTTTTACGGTACCGGCATTCCCGCGTGCATCGTCGTAGTCGACAAGGAGAACGCTGACGATCATGAGGGCATCTTCATGATCGATGCCAGCCAAGGCTTCAAGAAGGACGGCAACAAGAATCGCCTGCGCGAGCAAGATATCGAACGGATCGTCCAGACCTATAATCTGCGCCGTGAGATCGACGGTTACTCTCGCATGGTCAGCTACGAGGAGATGCTCGAAGACAACGGTGGCAATCTCAACGTTCCGCGCTATATTCAACGCCCGAGCACCGAGCTACCACAGGACATTGCCGCGCATCTGCAAGGAGGCATCCCAGCTGGAGACCTCGACTCGCTGGCCGCTCTCTGGCAGGTGGCACCAAACCTGAAACAGCGCGTGTTCGCTCAACAAGATTCAGGCCGGTTCACGTTGCTGCTCACTCCGGACGAACTGGCAACACGAATCATGGCGGACGAAATGCTCATCGCGCAAGAGACCGTCGAGGTCAGCGATATGCTGGCTTCCTGGGCTGAAGCGTGTGCCAAGCCTGCCCTGCTCGGGGTGAACCGTGATACCCATCCTCGTCTGATGATCCGCGAGGTTGGTGAAGAACTCCTAGACCATTACGTCGATGCGAAGGTTCTTGATCCGTACGACGTGTTCGACGTTGTCATGAACTACTGGAATGTACGCCTCCAAGATGATGTGTACATCATCAAGGCTTCCGGTTTCTTAGCTGGCCGTGAAGTGGAGTACGACTACAAGCAGAAGAAGACCGAAGACGGGCAGACAACTGATACCGGGCAGGTCAAAGGGTTCGAGGGGCTGCTGATCCCCGCTACCATCATCGAGGCTGAATACTTCCCGCAGGAACAGGCACAGCTCGCCGAGCTTGACCGTACACTGCTCGGCATTGAGGCTGACTTGGAGAGCCTCTTGGAGGAGCAGCCCGAAGAAGATAACGCGTTCGCCGAAGTCCTCAGCTCCACTGGCAAGGTCGTGGAGAAGGAACTCAACGCCAGGCTCAAGGCTCTCGACGACATGAAGCAGTCGCCGCAACTTGACGTCCTGGACGAGCTGACTGACACGTTCACGCAGAAGAATATGATTCGCGTCGACTGGCTGCTCGAGCAACACCCGGATATTGCCGCACTGGATCTGTACGGCAAGACCGGCAAGCCGATTAAGACGAAGCTCACGAAGGCACGTCAGGAACTGGCGAGATCCGCCCCGGTGCCGGAAGCCTACCAAGACGAGTATGACGTTCTCGCTGGTTATCGAGACAGGTTGGATCAAGTCAAGGCTTTGAGGAAGCAGGCCAAGGCGGCCCGTGACGAGCTCGGCCAGAAGGTGCTCGCCCGGTACGGTAAGCTCACTGAGGACGAGATCAAGCACTTGTTGTTTGACCGTAAATGGATGCCTGACCTGCAATCGGAGATCTCCAACATCTTCGATCAGCAGGTCACTTCCCACGCTACACGAATCGCTGACCTCGCCCGACGCTACGAGCGGACTCTGCCCGAGATCGAGGACGCCGTGGAGCGCTCCCGCGCCAGCGTGATGAGCAGCTTGGAAAGGATGGGCTACACATGGTGACGTACCCAAGTTCCTGGTCGGAGTGCCAGTTTGGAGCAGTTATTGACACAATAGAAGCTGGTGTCAGTGTGCGATCCTATGATTCATCAACCGCTCTTCCGGCTGTTCTCAAGACATCTGCACTCGGTAATGGCCGATTCGACTGCACACAAAGAAAGTCGATCGTTGCAGAGGATCTGTCACGAGCCCGAACCGAAGTGAGGCCTGACTCACTTCTCATAAGCAGGATGAACACTCCTGCGCTTGTCGGGATGGTTGGTTACGTTTCCCATGCTCCAGAGAGTGTTTTTCTTCCTGATCGTATTTGGAGAGTGCAAGGAAAACGTGTCAATCTTCAGTGGTTGGGTTACATGCTCTCTTCCACTGCACTTTCATCGCAAATACGTGAACTCGCAACAGGAACTTCGGGGTCAATGAAGAATATCCCGAAGCAGCGTCTTTTGGAGTTGACGATTCCAACTCCCCTACTTACTGAACAGCGGGCGATTGCTGAGGTGTTGTCTGGGTTTGATGAGCATCTGGCGAACCTGGATGAGCTGATCGCGAAGAAGAAGGCGATCCGTGACGGCTCTATCGAGGAACTTATCTCGGGTAACCGGCGATTGGAGGGCTTCACAGAGGATTGGGCATCCTACTCATTAGGAGAGATTGCAACCGTCCGCAGAGAGGTTCTGGAAGCCTCTATTCCAGACGTGGACATTGAGCTGGAGAACCTTCTTCCAAGAGAAGGAAGGCTCACTGGAGACATCTCCTATCGAACGGCAGCATCATTGGCTTTCTATTCAGGCGATGTTTTATTCGGTAGATTGCGCCCGTATCTTCGAAAGTACTGGCTAGCAGACCGTAGTGGTGTCAGGAGTGGTGAGATCTGGGCCCTGGTCCCAGGAGACGTAATCGTTCCGCTCTTCCTCTTTCATCTAGTACGTTCGAACCAATTCATTTCAGCCGCCAACCTCACCATGGGAACCAAGATGCCCCGAGCTGATTGGCAGCATATGAAGGATCGGGTTTTCCGCATCCCATCAATACGGGAACAAAATGCGATTGCCGCTAGCCTGTCCGCCCTAGACAATGAAATCGAAGCTCTCTCTGATGAGCGGGCGAAGGTTGAGCTCTTGAAGTTGGGCGCGATGGATGATTTGTTGACGGGGCACGTGCGCCTACCGATTGAGGAGAGAGCGGCATGAGCGTTGTAGTGAGTAGTGAGTTTCACGCGCAGAAGCGGTTGATCAAGGATTGCCTAATTCATGATCTGGGCTACAAGTACCTTGGGAACTTGCATGATCAGTCCAATAAGCCAGTCAATGACGAACACCTAGAGCTGTATCTCTACAGCCGTGGATATCCGAGGCTTGCCGTGGTTAAGGCCATCAAGGAGCTGAAGGACCTGACTGAGGATCGGGTGTCTTCGCTCTACGAGCTGAACAAGAAGATTTATTCGCTTCTGCGCTACGGCATCACCTATCGTGAGCCCGGCGAAAAGGATAAACGGCTTCACTACATTGACTGGGAACAGCCCGAGCTCAATCACTTCGCGGTCGCTGAAGAGGTCACGGTTCGTTACACGACTGGTAAGAAGTCTAAACGACCTGACATCGTGTTGTATGTGAACGGGATTGCTCTTGGCATGTTCGAGTTGAAGAAGTCTTGCGTAGAGGCTTCCCAAGGCATTCGCCAGCTGATCACGAACCAAAAACCTGAGTATATTTCTGGGTTCTTCACCGCTCAGCAGCTTTTGTTTGCCGGTAATGAGGCTCAAGGTCTCTTCTACGGAACTATCGAAACACCCGAGAAGTTCTATCTCCAGTGGCGTGAGGACCCCAAGGCTTCTGACGAAGCATCCATTGAGGTACGCCGTCTACACGACCAGACCAAGAATCCCCTGCAACATGGCGTTATCTCGTTGTGCGAGAAGCGCCGCCTGCTTCAGATCATCCACGACTTCGTCATTTTCGATGCTGGATTCAAGAAGGTTCCCCGGCCCAATCAGTTCTTTGCCAACCTGGCAGCTCGTCCCTTCATCGGGCGCGGTGAAGGCGGCATCATTTGGAACACACAGGGCTCGGGAAAATCGCTGATCATGGCCTGGCTGGCCAAGTGGATCATCGAACGCATCGACGATTCTCGCGTGGTAATCATCACTGACCGCGATGAGCTGGACAAGCAGATCCGGGACTTGTTCTTTGATATTGGAGAGAAGATTCGCCGCGCTACCAGCGGCGCTGATCTGCGAGAGATCCTGAATAAGTCAGAGGATAGGGTCGTGTGCTCTCTGATCCACAAGTATGGCCACAGTGCTGGCAAGGACTCGGACATTGAGGCATATCGGCGAGAGCTGCTGGATAGTCTACCGTCGGACTACCAGGCGAAGGGCCACATCGTCGCGTTCATCGATGAGGCACACCGCACCAATTCAGGGAAGCTACACGAGGCAGTTCGGCAGCTCATGCCCGGTGCGACACTTATCGGTTTTACGGGCACGCCACTGTTGAAGCGAGACAAAAAGACCACTTTGGAGATCTTCGGTCCTTATATTCATACCTACAAGTTCAACGAAGGTGTTGCTGACGGAGTTGTTCTCGACCTACGCTATGAGGCACGTGACGTTGATCAAGAGCTGTCCAATGAAGCAAAGGTTGACCAGTGGTTCGACAGTCGCACTGCTGGACTGACCGAGACGGCAAAAGACAAGCTGAAAGCGTCGTGGTCAACACTGAACAAACTCTATTCGTCAAAGGAGCGCCTGCAGAAGATAGTTTCCGACGTCATCTTCGACATGCAGACCAAGCCGCGCCTCAAACAAGATCGCGGCACTGCCATGCTTGTCGCAGGCAGTATCTACCAAGCGTGCCGTTACTGGGAATTGTTCCAGATGAGCGGCTTCAAGCGCTGCGCTGTCGTTACCTCATACGAGCCGACCGACGCGTCTGTTCGAACTGCTGCGACTGATCCCGATCAGGAAAGCGAGGACGAGTATAAAAAGCGCATCTATGAGCGCATGCTCGATGGCAAATCAGTTAAGGACTTCGAGGACGAGGCAAAGCGCCTGTTCAAGGACGAACCTGCACGTATGAAGCTGTTGATCGTTGTCGACAAGCTGCTCACTGGTTTTGATGCACCTAGTGCTACCTACTTGTACATCGACAAGTCCATGCGCGATCACGACCTGTTCCAAGCAATCTGTCGCGTGAACCGTCCTGATGACCCATCCAAGGACTATGGGTACATCGTGGACTACAAGGACTTGTTCCGTTCCATGCAGTCTGCGTTTGTAGACTACACGAGCGAAGCTTTTGATGGCTTTGCTCCCGAAGACGTGGAAGGGCTGATCAAACAGCGGGCCCTTGAGGCGAAAGCCAAGATGGAAGGTGCACGAGACTCGCTACGACAGCTCCTCTCTGAAGTCCCTGATCCGCGTGACGATGCTGCACATATTCAGTTTTTCTGCGAACCTCCTGCTGCCGAGGATGAAGCCGACGCTGACTCCCGTAAGCGCAATACCTTCTACGGCTTGGTCTCAGCACTGACACGTTCGTTCGCGGATTGTTCAGACCGCCTCGTTGAAGACTTCGCTTACACGGCACGAGACGTCGCGCAGATTCGTGCAGATGTGCACAACTACAACCAGTTGAAAGATGCTGTCATGTTGGCCGCCCAAGACTGGATCGATCTGCGTAGTTACCAAGAGGACATGCGCTTCATCTTGGACACATACGTCACCGCGCAAGACAGCACTCTCATCTCCAAGCTGGACGACACCCCGTTAGTAGAGCTGCTGCTCAACAACACCTCTACCACTCCAGTCGATTCGATCATGAATGCTGTCACGGGGGACGGCAATGCCAAAGCAGAGATCATTGATGCGAACTTGACCAGCGAAATCATTCGTAAAATGCCAATCAACAAGGCTTATTACGGCAGAATGTCTGAGCTGTTGAAGAAGATCATTGACGAGCGCCGTCTTGGCGCACTGTCGTATGCCGAATATCTGCGTCAAGTTACTGAACTCGCTCGACGCGTTCATAACCCGGAGGAAACCGAGAACTACCCAGAACAAATTCAGGATACTCAAGCAGGTCGAGCAATGTATGACTTCGTCTGTGAACAAGACGCACTTCGCGGAGCTAACTTAGGCGACCTTGCATTTGACCTTCATTACGGGATCATCGAATCTCTCGAGGATGGCTGGTTGGCAAACAGGCAAAAACAACAGCGCATTAAACATGCCATCGCCGTCACTTTGAGGGAATATAGGTGCCCAGCGGATCAGATCGACGGTCTTGTCGACCAGGTCTACGAAATGGCAACTAGGCAGGAAGAGTACTTCGATGACTAAAGAGGAGCTTCAAATCGGGAATGTTCCCGTGACGGTGCTTCGCAAACAAAATCTGAAGAACGTGTATCTGCGAATTCTGCCTCCAGATGGCCAGGTTACCGTGAGTGCGCCGTCATACGTGACGAACGCAGAGCTTTCCAATTTCCTCTTATCAAAGCTCCCCGACATTTATATGCGTCAAGAACGGATGCGATCACAACCGCGACAAACAGAACGAACCTACGTCTCAGGCGAAGCCCACTACCTCTGGGGCAAGCCGTACCGACTGCAAGTGGTCTACGCAGGAACACGTGCATCGGTTACGAAACGGGCTAGCAAGCTAGTTATGACAGTTCCGCAGGGTTACACGGTCGAACAACGTGAGCGCGTCATGACGGAATGGTACCGAGGTGAGCTTCGTCGAGTGCTTCAATCTGCTACTCGGCGTTGCATGCAGACTACCGGTATAGAGGCTGACGATTTTCGGATTAAGAACATGAAAACACGTTGGGGAACCTGTAATATTCCCCAACGCCGCATCTGGGTGAACCTCCAATTGGTGAAGAAACCACCTGAATGTCTCGATTACGTGCTCATCCACGAACTGGTCCACTTGGTTGAAGCAAACCACACCCACCGATTTCATGAGTGGGTGGAAAAGTACTGCCCTACTTGGCGAGAAGCTGAAAAGGCGTTAAAAGAGATGCCGTTGGACTACATCAACGAAGGAGAAACATCGGTTGCCAACAGCGACGCGTAGTCACTCTGATGTATTTGACCTCAACCCACGAACCGGTGCTCTAATCCTGGGAAAGAACCGGTTAGATGACTATGCCGAAAAGTACCTCACCGAGCATTATCCACAAGCCCTCGAAGCGCCCACGGCTATCCCCGTGGATGAACTTATCAAAGAAAGTGGCCTTCGGATAAAGAAGGCTTACCTATCTGCGAGCTCAGATGTGTTTGCCTGCTGTGTACTTGTTGACGGTGAGGTCACCACCTATGAACCCACTACTGGTCAGTACACTCAGACGTTTTACCCTGCAGGCACCATTGTGGTTGATCCTCAGTCAGAGTGGTCGATGGGTGAAGGAGCACGACGTAACGCTATCATGCACGAGATCCTGCATTGGGAGAAGGACCGCATATTCTTCGAAATCCATCATGCGCGTCTCGCTAGCGCAGGTGAAGCCATAGAACCGATGAAATCTCGGGTGTCCACTACGTTCTTCGAGCCTTCGGAAAAATCAAGGCGAAGGGAAACTGAGCTGCAATGGCTCGAGTGGCAGGCCCACCGTCTTGCGCCGCGGGTACTCATGCCCAAGTCCACGTTCACCAAGGCAGCCACCGAGGCTATGGACTCCTCACCTGAGGTGAGTTGTGGAGCCTTGTTGGATCAACTCGCTAGCCTCTACCAGGTCTCCCGTTCTGCTGTGAAGTACCGACTCCTCGAAGTGGGGCTAAAGAACCGTATCTCGAAGCTTCCCGAGTATGACTTGGTTTACGGATTCATGGGCGAAGGTACGGAGGACTTCATAGCAATCACTCACACTGACGCTGCCGTCCTGCTCAGTCAAAATCCCCGCTTACGCCAATGGGTGCAAGCAGGCGACTACATATTTGTTGAAGGCTACTTCGTCAGAAACACCACCAGATATGTGCGCGTCGATGCCCACGGCGCTTACCGGCTCAAGCCAGCTGCGAAGAAGAGCCCCAAGAAAGCCTTCTTGCGCATCCGATCGGTAATCACCAAAGACTATATAGGTCTCAATAGAGACCTCGACTCCCTGTTCCACTTAGAACACCGGTGCGGCGTTGACAAGCGCATCATTTACATCGACCCTGCCCACCAGGCCACGCCAGACGATCACGAGAATGAGAAAGTCTACGCGGCTGCCGCCAAGACGATGAGTGCCGCTTTTGAAGAAGCTGGCAAGCTTGACGACATCATTAACAATCGCCGCGCGTCTCTCTGCCAGGTCATTGCAGACCTTCTTGAGTATCGCGGTATCCGCTACCCGCAGACCTTCACCGAACGTACCGGCCTCTACGACGCGCTGTTCAACAAGATTCAGCACGACAAACTGACCACAATGAAGCGAGAGACACTGATGGCGATCGCTGTCGGCTTGGGCCTCAATGCGTACGCAACAATCAAACTCATGGAAAAATCTGGAATCCACCTGAGCCGAGACACCTCTCTCGACAACGTCTATCTATTCATGCTTGAACGGTTCCCGGGCATATCAATTCATGAGGCCAACGGCATCCTAGATGCCCATGGTCTTGAACTACTCGGAAGCAAATCCCGCTCCAGTTAAAACTCGAAAACTCCGCAATTCAGGATCAAGCCTCGCAAGGGGCTTTTTTCATACCCAAATGCTACACAAAACCTCCTGGCCAGGGGTTTTAATCCCGACTTTTCAAGTCAGGATATGCCGTTCAAAATCAAGCATCCTCAGTTGCATGAGTAGTACACCAATGGGTCGTGCGCCGCCCCTAACGCACCGTTCTTGCTTTTGACCTTCGAAAACCTTGGACGTCAACCAAGACGGATGAGTTCGGACGTACTGCGGTGGCCAACGCAGCCGAATCACCTCAAGAGAACCCACCTCACGCGTGGGACACCCTCCAGGACTTGTACATTCCTGGTTGTAGGCACATCTACTTTTCGCTAGTGGGACTTGTTCGGTAAACGCTCGACGGGTCACCTGACCGCCCCTTAGCTGGGCCGGTCAGGTGGCTCGTTTTGTTTTCGCCTAACCGCCACAGATTCCCACCCACCGACAGATCTCCAGACCTCGGCTTTATGCCGAAGAACGGAGACCAGCACCGTGAAGGTGACTGTGCGATACGAGGCACTCAACGCCCGTAACGAATCAACCAGCAAGACATTCGATATCGATTCCGGCGAGTTAGCGCTCATGATCGAGACCGATCGCCACGAACAAGCCCAGCAGGCGCAAAAACCAGTCGAGGATATCAAACCTCGCAATCCGCAACAGATCCTCGATGAACTATGGCGCGCTGAAGAAGCGATGAACCACCAGTTCCATCGCGGTGATCGAGGCAAGGGCAGGAAGGAGTGTACTTGTGGCGCTGGCTGCGGGGAGCGTCGCGGGTGCCGACTGCCATCGACCCACCCTTGGTCGTTGGATCAGATGCTCGAGATCGACCGTGACCCCACCACGTCGGGGCTCACACCGGAAGATGCGCTGATTGCCGCAGAGGAGGCCCGCAGTCATGCGGCTGATCTGGCGGCCATGCGTGCATGCGTGCAGCCATCGCCCAGCTAAGTGAGCGTCATCGGCTTGTCACCGATCTCATGATCCAGCAAGGCCTGAGTCAAGCCGACGTGGCTCGGCATCTGGGCGTAACGCGGGCACGGGGCTCGCAGCTATTCCGCGAGGTGAAGACGGTAGTAATCGATGCGGTCGAGGAATCACGGCTTAACAGTCGAGCCCGGCTCGGCAGTGGAGTGAAAGGACCAGCCGCAGGGGCAGGTCCCCAACCTAAGGAAAGCAGGTGACGGAAATGATCCAGCACAGGCTCAAGCTCCATATCTCCAAGGACATTCCGGCAGATCCGGGCATCGTGGCTACGAAGACGGTGCCTATCCGGGAACGCCTCATCCGGTTTCTGCTGGGCAACCGCCGCCAGGTCACTCTCGTGGTTCCTGGCGCTAGCGTCCGGCAGATTGACATCACAGAAACCGACGATGACCTCATGGCATTGACCGATGCGGTCGGTGTCACCCGGAGCGGTGGTGATGCCACGTGAACGTCACCGAAGCTAACCGCTACATCTAGGCGCTGAACCGGATCGCGGAGGGTGCCACGATGCTGGCCTCGGCGATCGAAGAAGCCGCATGAGAATCGTTCGAGGATCACCTAGGTATGTCGGGTGCTCGCCCAACCAGCACTGGAAGCTGCAGCGGAAGAGTACGAAGCGGCCCACCAGACGCCCGCCCCGGTACCGGCTCCGGCCCCGGAGGTTGTGCCGGTGACGTTGGAGCAGGTCCGCATGGTGCTGGCGCGCTTGTCGCAGGCAGGCCACACCGCGCAGGTTCGTGAGCTGATCCAGGCGGCTAGCGCAAACAAGCTCTCCGAGACTGACCCGTACAAGTATGGGCAGCTGCTGAAACAGGCGGAGGCGATCACCGATGCCTGACCAGCACGCACTGCTCAGTGCTTCGGGCGCGCACAAAGAAACGTGTCGAAAAAGCAACTCGAGGTCTGTACGAGCGGTTCCGTCCTTTCCTAGGACAGATAGGCAGGTGAACACTAACAGCACTAACGTGCTCGCAAGTGCCCTCTCTTGGGCCTGGAAGTAAGACAATGAGAATCTGCGAACATAGACAAAGATGGGTGACAATCCGTGAGCTAAAGCATAAAATGGGAAAGGAACTGTTGGCTACAACTGCAAAGGACGATGATGACCAAGCCTTTCCCTTCCGACCTTGAAATTGCTCAGGCAGCTACCCTTGAGCCGATCACCGAAATCGCCGCCGAAAACGGGATTAGTGCGGATCGTCTGGAACCCTACGGCAAGTATGTTGCGAAGGTTCTTCTGGACGAAACCACTAACGCGGAGACCGCACGTAAGCGCGGCTCCAAATACATTGTTGTAACCGCTGTGACCCCCACCCCGCTCGGTGAAGGTAAAACCGCTACTTCCGTATCACTGGCTCAGGGCTTCGCACAGACCGGACGTAAGGCGATGCTCACCCTGCGTCAGCCCGCCATGGGCCCCACCTTCGGTATTAAGGGTGGTGCAGCTGGCGGTGGCTACTCTCAGATCGTGCCCATGGAGAAGCTGAACCTGCACCTGACCGGCGACTTCCACGCTGTTACCGCAGCCCACAACTTGCTTGCCGCAATGATCGACAACCACCTGCACCAGGGGAACGACCTACGCATTGACCCGCGCGCTATCGAATGGCGCCGGGTCATTGACATTAATGACCGCTCCCTGCGGAACGTTGTAGTCGGGTTGGGCGAACGTATTGACGGCGTACCCCGCCAGACCGGGTTCGATATTACCAGCGCCTCCGAAATCATGGTGATTCTCTCCCTGGCAACCTCATTCAAGGATCTGCGTGAGCGCCTGGCGAAGATCGTTGTGGGCCTGAACTATGACGGTGAGGCTGTTACCGCCGCCGATTTGAAGGCTGACGGCGCCCTGGCAGTCATTCTGGCTGATGCCATTAACCCGAACCTGCTGCAGACTCTTGAGCACACTCCGGCGCTTATCCATGCGGGCCCCTTCGGTAATATCGCTACCGGTAACTCGTCAATCGTGGCGGACTATGTTGGTCTCGAATATTCGGATTACGTGATTACTGAGGCAGGCTTCGGCGCTGATATGGGCGCGGAGCGTCTCTTTAACGTTAAATGCCGTATCTCCGGGCTGAAGCCTGATGCAGCGGTTCTGGTTGTAACGGTGCGTGCCTTGAAGTCGCACTCCGGGCTGTACAAGATTGTTCCCGGTAAGCCTCTTCCCGACGGTATGCTGCAGGAAAGCCCCTCAGATGTTGAGGCAGGGGCTGCGAACCTGAAGAAGCACATTGAGATTGTGCGTAACTTTGGTGTGCAGCCTGTGGTCGCTATTAACGCGTTCCCCACCGACTTCGACTCCGAGCATGAGGCTATTCGCCGTATCGCTGAAGAAGCAGGTGCCCGTGTGGCTATTCACCGTGGCGTTGCCGAAGGCGGTAAGGGCACTGTCGATTTGGCGAATGTGGTTGCTGAGGCATGTGATGATGTTTCGGAGCTGAAGTTCACCTATGACCTTGAGGACTCGCTGGAAACGAAGCTGGAGAAGGTCGCTACCAAGGTGTACGGTGCTGACGGTATTTCGATTGCTCCCGCCGCCGCTAAGCAGCTTAAGCGTTTCGCTGATTTGGGCTACGGTAACCTGCCCGTGGTGATTGCCAAGACCCACCTGTCTATCTCTTCAGATGCTTCTCTGAAGGGCGCACCCACCGGCTGGACTTTGCCGGTGCGTGAGGTTCGTTTGGCAGCTGGTGCCGGTTACGTGTACGCAATTTGCGGTACGATGCGCACCATGCCCGGGTTGAGCAAGAGCCCCGCAGCTGAGCGCATTGGATTCGATGAAAACGGTACGATGGTTGGTCTCTCCTAAGAGGCAGTAGCAGCAGCGTACGTGCTGGTGAGCCCCGCATCTGGGTCAGAATATGACCCCAGATGCGGGGCTCAGTCTATAAAACTACATACGTGTAGTTTTCAGATGAGGTTTTTTGAAATGTTCCCCACGGGAAAAATAGCTGTTTTCGGAGGAATAAATAGGTGTCAATAGAGAATGTGTATTGATTGGCTGAGGCATGTATTGACTAGGGGATTTGGGGCGCAGATTCAGATGCTCTGGCAGACCCCTAAAAACAGACCAATTGTAACCGTGCGGCACCTTAAATTTGCTGATTTTCAGGTTGTCGGATCGGAATTTTTAAAGGTTGTGTTTAGCTTGATAAAAATACTGACAATTTATACTGCTGGTTCAAAAACCGCGATATACTGGGCGTTTCCGGGGGATGGTGACGTGGAAAGAGGTGGTTCCAAATCTTGAAGGAATCACAATAGGCTGTCGAACAAGGCGAATACACGCCAAAAAAATTTACATGATTTAGGTCACTAAAAAATTGCCAATAATCAAATTGGTACTTAAAAAACCTTGTTATGGACAGGGTGAATATAACGAAACGGTTACAAACTCTGTCTATGGGTCATGGGCCTGCCAATCGGGGCAAAACACCCCAAAAAAAGCGCCCAAAATTCATATACACTTATGTCATCAGGTAATCGTAGGTTTTGAATAGATCTTTGGATTGCTTGTGTTTGAGCTGAGTGATAGATGTGTTCTACGCATCGAGAAACGACCACGCTAAGGTAGCGTGGTCGTTTCTTTTTGTGTTCGGTAGGAGCGCAATGATGCACAATAGAGAAGAACTTAGGCATTAGACTCTAATCGCGCACTGCGTAACAGATTATCTGCCGACTTCCTACCAGCCCCGTTCGCCCCATTCCTCCAGATGGGGGCGTTCCTCGCCAAGAGTTGTGGAACGTCCATGACCAGGAAGCACAATCGTGTCGTCATCAAAAGCGCCGAAAAGTTTCTCCAGGACGTTTGCGAAAAGCTCGCCAAACTGCTGCCGAGAATCCGTCTTGCCAACACCACCTGGAAAAAGTGCGTCCCCGGTAAATAAGAGCGTGGCGGGCGAACCATCTTCCCACACGCTTTCAAGAACATACACGATCGACCCAGGGGTGTGCCCAGGAACTGAGATAGTCCGAACCACAGTATCGCTGCCATAAAAATCGAATGTCTCACCACCCATTAGCGACTCTTCCACCTTAAAGCCTTCCAGCTCGTGAATCGCTTCAATGTCCTCCGCGCCAGCTGAGGTGATGGCTCCAGTGAACTTCTCAAGACCGTTAATCGCTCGAATATGGTCCCAATGCCCGTGGGTTACTACAATGCTCGTTACGCCAATCGCACGTTGCCGCACCGCCTCAAAATCGGCCTCAGACTCTATGACGCGCACGCGATGATCCTGTGCATCAGTCAGCTCGAGATGAGGGCAGTCATGTAGCAGCGCGTCTAGGGTAAACGCATAGAGAGCTTCGGCGTCATCTGCGGGGTCTATGAGCAGTTGTTCACCGGAGCGGCGCATCGTCAGCAGGTAGACGCTATTGTCCATTTCAGAAACGCTCAATGCGCGGACCGTGAATTCAGGATTCTCAAACAGCAGTGTGGATTCGGGATAAGTACTCATACTTTTAAGTGTAGGGGAGGTGTGTATAAGGTACTGAGGGCTCTTGAGCTTGGGGCAGAACCACGCATCACTGTATATACCTACGAACGTATGAGTTTCTCACGGGCTCTTCCGCCCGTATCGAAATACCCCGTGACCAGGACAAAGGCTGATAGAATATTATTTCGATAGTAACGGAAGGATAGCCGATGTCCCCTCGCCCCGGCACCAGCGTGCCTGCTGCACCGCGCGCTAACGATCTAAGCAGTATTCGTGTGCAGGGAGCACGCGAGAACAACCTTAAAAATGTAGACCTTACCATTCCACGCGATGCGATGGTCGTCTTTACCGGGCTATCAGGGTCCGGAAAATCCTCGCTGGCCTTCGACACGATCTTCGCAGAGGGACAACGCCGATACGTCGAATCGCTCTCTTCATATGCCCGCATGTTCCTAGGGCAGGTGGACAAACCGGATGTAGACTTCATCGAAGGGCTCTCACCCGCTGTGTCTATCGACCAGAAATCTACCTCAAAAAACCCGCGTTCTACTGTAGGAACCATCACCGAAATCTACGACTATATGCGTCTGCTGTGGGCGCGTGTAGGGCATGCCCACTGCCCAGAATGCGGTGAAGAAATAACTAAACAAACCCCGCAGCAGATCGTTGATACCCTCATGGGGTACCCTGAGCGTACCCGCGTGCAGGTGCTTGCCCCCGTCGTATCTGCACGCAAAGGGGAGTTCGTCGATCTTTTCAAAGACCTGCTAACCCAAGGGTACTCACGCGCCCGAGTAGACGGGCAAACAGTGCAGCTTTCCGACCCCCCGAAACTGGCTAAACAGTACAAACACACGATCGAGGTGGTCGTTGACCGCATCGTCATTAAAGACGGCATTAACCAGCGCCTGACTGACTCGGTGGAAACCGCACTACGGCTTGCCGACGGGCGTTTACTTATCGATTTTGTAGATGATGCGGAAGACAGCCCCGAGCGTACCCGCAGTTTCAGCGAAAACCTAGCTTGCCCCAATAACCACCCCCTGCAAATCGACACAATTGAGCCGCGCGCCTTCTCGTTTAACTCCCCGTTTGGTGCCTGCCAAGCGTGCGACGGTATCGGCTCCCGTCTCGAAGTGGACGAAGAGCTGCTGATCCCCAACCCCGAGCTGAGCCTCGGCGAAGGCGCTATTGCGCCCTGGTCACAGGGCAAAGCAACCACCGAATACTGGTTACGTCTGCTCGCCGGTCTGGGCGAAGAACTTGGGTTTGACCTTAACACCCCATGGAATAAGCTATCCGCCAAAGTGCAGAAAGCGATCCTGAGCGGAAAAGATTTTAAAGTCGAAGTCTCATACCGTAACCGATTCGGGCGCGAACGCCGCTACACCAGCGGATTTGAAGGGGTCAAAGCCTACATTAAACGCAAACATGCAGAGACTGAGTCAGACTTCGCGCGTGACCGCTACGAACAGTACATGCGTCAGGTGGCGTGCCCCAGCTGCCGCGGGGCGCGTCTGAATCCCACTATCCTAGGGGTAAAAGTTGGGCAGAAATCCATTGCGGAAGTAACCGAACTGCCCCTGCGCACAGCCCTAGAGTTCATGCGCGGACTGACCCTTAGCGAACGTGAAATGAAAATCGCTGAGCAGGTGCTTAAAGAGATCGACGCGCGTCTGCAATTCCTGCTGGACGTGGGCCTTGATTACCTGACCCTTTCACGCGCCGCTGGCACGCTCTCCGGCGGCGAAGCGCAACGCATCCGTTTAGCCACCCAGATCGGTTCCGGACTGGTTGGTGTGCTCTACGTATTGGACGAGCCTTCCATCGGTTTGCACCAGCGGGATAACCGGCGCCTGATTGACACCCTGACGAAGCTTCGGGATATGGGCAATACCCTGATTGTGGTGGAGCACGATGAAGATACCATGCGTGAGGCAGACTGGATAGTGGACGTTGGCCCCGGCGCAGGTGAGCACGGGGGACAGGTGGTGCACTCAGGCACATACGATGAGCTCCTCAAGAATAAGCGCTCGATCACGGGTGACTATATGGCGGGCCGCCGTGAGATTGAGGTACCTGCAACACGTCGGCCGGTGGATAAGAAACGACGTGTGAAAGTGTTCGGTGCGCGCGAAAATAACCTCAAGAATGTGGATGTGGTTTTCCCGTTGGGTGTTTTTACCGCCGTCACTGGAGTGTCTGGGTCGGGGAAATCCACTCTGGTGAACGACATCCTGTACACCTCACTGGCCAATAAACTCAACGGCGCGAAACAAGTGCCGGGGCGCCACAGGAAAATTGAGGGGCTTGAACACCTCGATAAAGTGATTCATGTGGATCAGTCCCCGATTGGGCGCACCCCGCGGTCAAACCCCGCAACCTACACGGGCGTATTTGATAATATTCGTAAGCTTTTTGCCGAAACAAACGAGGCAAAAATACGGGGGTATACCCCTGGGCGTTTTTCGTTTAATGTCAAGGGCGGCAGGTGCGAGACTTGTTCAGGCGACGGCACGCTCAAGATTGAGATGAACTTCCTGCCGGATGTGTACGTACCGTGCGAGACCTGCCACGGCAAACGTTACAACCGTGAGACCCTTGAGGTGCACTACAAGGGTAAAACTATCGCCGATGTGCTTGAAATGCCGGTAGAGGAAGCCGCCGAGTTTTTTGCGGCTTTTACCCCTATCGCCCGGCATTTAAATACCCTGGTGGATGTTGGTCTAGGGTATATCCGGTTGGGGCAGCCTGCCACTACGTTGTCGGGCGGTGAAGCGCAGCGTGTGAAACTGGCGGCCGAGCTGCAGAAACGTTCTAATGGTCGTTCTATCTATGTGTTGGATGAGCCGACTACCGGGCTGCATTTTGAGGATATCCGGAAGCTGCTGGCGGTTCTGCAGTCGCTTGTCAATAAGGGCAACACTGTTATCACTATTGAACATAACCTTGATGTGATTAAATGCGCTGACTGGATTATTGATATGGGGCCGGAAGGCGGCGATGGCGGGGGTACCGTAATTGCCGAAGGAACCCCCGAGTCTGTGGCTGGGGTCGCTTCCTCACACACCGGCCGTTTTATCCAGGAGGTTTTGTGAACGCCGCACATGCACGTGGTGCCGTCACCACACGCGACCGTGCCCGGCATATGATCGCCGCCCAGTTAGAAGCCGATTTTTGTTTGCCGCACGGTTCAGTCGCTAAGGCTCACGGACAGGGGACAGGGCTACTCGCGCAGCTGCAGCTGCCAGCGGATAAGATGGGCTCATCCCGCCGCCGCAACGACGATATTTGGGAACTACGAGTCGCTAACTATGCCGGGGTGGGGCTATTGTGCGCAAAGCACCCGCGGGTGCTTGAAAAAGCCCGCGAGTATATGGCGGGAGATAACCCAAACTGGCTGGGTGATTACGCCCAGCTACGCCAGCTTAACGAGCTTCTGACCCCCTACAGCCAGCAGGTGAGCGGAACCAGCATCTACTACACGCCCACGCGTGCGCTGCTGGAGTCAGTAGTACCTGAAAATCTTCCCGCGCAGGAAGTGAAATGTGCTGTTCCGGGGATCGGCATGATGCGCCGTGTTGATAGCGCATCTCTTTGCCATGCACTATACGATCAGGTCGCGGGGGAGCACACTATTGTAACCGCCCCCAATGCTTCAGCGGCAGCTATCGAAACCAGCCCGGAAGATACTGCGGGCACCAAGCTGCCGGTGCGGTTTGAGTTTTTAACCCCGCAACAGTGCGAGCGTTTTCGCGGGGATACCCGGTACGCAAACGCCCTGGGATTCAGCTGCCGCCGCCCCGACGTAACAGTACTAGCCGCATACGGGGTGGAGACGGAGGCAACCGATCCGATTGCTCTGGTAGGTGCAAGTGATGACTCACCGCTCATGCGTCAAATAGGTGTGGATGTGCTTCCAGAATTTCGGCACTACGGGTTGGCTTCACGGATGATCCGTGAGGTGGCTCGTATTGTACTCGCAGAAGGGTACCTGCCGTTTTACGGGACAAGCCCATCGCACATACTGTCACAACGCACCGCAGCGGCGGCTGGTCTAACCCCCACCTGGTGGGAATTTGTCTCAACCAGCCTGCACGATATGCCGGTAGACTAAACGAGACGGAAATACTTATTAGGCGCACGCGTTATATGGTGCGGATGGGCTGAGGCTGCCCAAGGAACTTTTCACGAAAACCCGCTACTAGAAGGGGAAAACAGATGAGCACAGAACCAGATTTGCACGCGATCGGTATTGATGAGAGCGTCGCTGAGACCCGTGAACGCCTAGCGGGACGAAATGTTCCTGTGATTGATGACCCCGCTGGTGCATCCTGGGGCGTGTACACCGACCCGTCCGGCGCGAAGGTGGCTTTTGGCAGGGCGGAAGACGGCACGGAATACACTGATGCGAACCTAGAGAGCCCACATGCTTACCCGGCGCAGGGGTACCGTGTCTCGCATAACCTGGCGCACTTTGACCTTCTGGAGGGCGGAGACCGTGAAGGCCGCTTCCTCGCGTATGTGGATAACCCCACGGCCCTTACCCTGACCGAGCCGAATAAGGTGACGGTACGACCCGCCGCTCTTGGCGCTGAGGTTGTGGTCTATGCTTCGGAGGATGAGTATCAGCAGGCCCAGTCCGAGCATGATGGCCTTACCCTAGACGCGAAACATCTGAAATCACCGTGGCTTCTGGCGCTGCACAGCGGGGATGCCACGGGGGATGAGGCAAGCTCGGTAGCAATGTTCGCGGCGGTTGTTCAAAGTGCGCAGCTGCGCACCAATGAGCTGACCGGGAGGGAATTCTGGTATGTTCTGGGAGAATCAGTAGTGCCGATGGCTATTGCTCTTCCTGCGGAGACGGCGCAAAACCTGCATCCCGGTGCCGTGATTGCCGGTGCGTTCATTATCGTTGCCTCCGTCGAGGCATAACCGCCCCATAAGCGCACAATCCCGCATACTTAATCAATGTGAAGGCAATATAAGAGACCTGACTAATGAGTAAATATGCGGGATTGTTTGTGTATTGTTGGATACCCTACAGCTCGGCCCCGTTGGAGGCGATCACACGACGGTACCAGTCGAAGGACTTCTTACGGTACCGGGCCAAGGTGCCTGAGCCGTCGTCGCTGCGGTCCACATACACAAAACCATAGCGTTTTGACATCTGTGCCGTCGAGGCTGAAATCATGTCGATACAGCCCCACGTCGTGTAACCGAGCAGCTGCACACCGTCTGCAATAGCCTCCCGAACCTGCAGCAGATGTGCACGCAAATACTCAATACGGTAGTCGTCCAGCACCGTCAGCTCGCCGTTGGCCTCCACCAGCTCATCGCGGGCCCCTAGACCGTTCTCTACGATAAAGAGCGGTTTCTGCCAGCGGTCCCAGTACTGGTTCAGCACGATGCGCAACCCCACCGGGTCAATCTGCCAGCCCCACTCCGAAGCCGACAGGTGCGGGTTACTGACCCCGCCGAGCATATTGCCTGCCTCACGCTCCCCGCGTGCCGGGTTGCCGCTGGCGCAGGTAGACATGTAGTAGCTGAACGATACGAAATCAACTGTGTTCTTCAGATCCTGCCGGTCCTGCTCCGTGATCTCAAGCTGCACACCCTTATCTGCCAGTTGACGCATAAAATAGCCGGGGTAGGCGCCGCGCACATGCACATCACCAAACATATAGTTGGCTTGCTCAGCGTGTAAGGCTGCGAGCGCATCATCGGGGCTCGGGGTGAGCGGATAGGTAGGCATCGCCAGAATCATGCACCCAATACGCGCATCCGGGGCAAGTTCGCGTGCTAACCGGGTTGCCCGTGCTGAAGCGACTAGCTCATGGTGAATCGCCTGGTATAGCTGCTGCTCCTTAGGGGTGTTAATACCCCCTGACATAAACGGCACATGAAGGACTGAGTTAATCTCGTTGAAAGTCAGCCAATACTTTACCCGGTGCCCGTACCGTTCAAACAGCACCCGGCAGTACCGCTCGTAGAAGCTAATCAGCTTACGGCTCACCCACCCGTTATATTTCTCGGCAAGGTGCAGAGGGGTCTCGTAGTGGCTAATGGTCACTAAAGGCTCAATACCGTATTTTTCGAGCTCATCGAGCAGACGGTCGTAGAACGCTAGACCAGCCTCATTCGGTTCCGTTTCATCACCGTGCGGAAAAATCCGTGACCAGGCGATGGAGAACCTGAATACTTTAAACCCCATCTCGGCAAGAAGTGCAATGTCTTCCGGATAGCGGTGGTAAAAGTCAATACCCTCAAGCTTTAGATTGTCGGGTGTGGGAGTTGCTGTACGTGGGTTGAACCCGCCGCGGGGAAGCACATCCTGAATGCTGGGGCCTTTCCCGTCTTTATCCCAGGCGCCTTCACACTGGTTAGCGGCGGTCGCCCCACCCCACAGAAATCCCAGCGGGAACTCAGCATGAGGTTTTACCATGGGGATAGGTTGCGTATTAAGGGTGTGAGTAATGTTCTGCTCTTGATGCATGAGAGGAGCCCTTCTGCAGCGGTAGACGCACCCGATAAGAACACCATCGTAGCGCGGCAGAACCCGCGGATGCGTGTGACAATAGCCTTGATTTAAAGCCTACCCCAGGTGTGAATTCGTGACCACCTACACCGGGCGTGTAGGTAATACTTCGGAGCCTCGGTTATGCTTTAACAACGGGTGCGGCACCGGCCACGGCAAACGCACCTTCGCCGATATTTTTTGACCCTGAAAGGAGCGCCGACGGTGGCTCTCGACCCCCAAAAAATTGCCATGTACCGGCAAAATCTGCAACAGCTGGACTCCCGCCGCGTCCTCAAAAACAAGATAGAGTCGGGTATGTCTCCGCAGGAGGCGAATGAGAGCGCCGGGTTTAGCGAAGAAGAACTGAACACCAATATGCAGGCGCTGCCGGGTGTGCGACCTGTGAAACCCGGTTTTTCGGGTGCTGGCCCCGAGGAGATCTGCACCCGTTACGCTATTGGCGCCCTGACCAACGAGCAGCTGGCCGACGAGCTGACCCGCTGGGAGTACAATGTGCACGCCCAGTGGAACCCCTACCACGAGTTCCGGTTCTTTATGCCCGGCAGCTACGACGAGCTGGTGATGGCGTTCTATAAGAACCTCATTGACCCCACCGATCTGCAGGCGCTCGCCGCGCGAGGTCTACCGCTGCCTGCTGATTTGATTGAAGAGTGGGAGCAGGAACGAGAGCTTTTCGGGCACGTCACGGCGATTTACCGCAAGATGTTCTCCACCGCCGGTGCGCAGCGGCAAGCGCATGTGGTGGTGGGCGCCCCGGGGTCGGGTAAAAGCGAGTATATTGCGAACACTATTGAGGGGTGGAACGAAGACTATATAGTGATTGACCCCGAGCTTCTTGACCGAGCGTTCTTGCGGCAGTACCTTGCCGAAGGCTGGTATGAGGCTCTAAAACCTGAGCCTGCACGTGAATTTGAGAAGCAGGGGAATAAGCTGTTCCCCATGGATATTGCGACGATCGCCCGTGAAGATTCAGCGAAACTGGGGAGTATTCTTCTGAGCACGTTCGCGGATGAGGGGATGAACCTGATCCTGGAGGCAACGTTCACCCCGGGCTTTGTGGCGCAGCAGCTTGTAGACTATCTGAGCCGTAACGGGTATAGCATTAATGCGGTACGGCTAACCATTGAGAAAGAACAGGCGATTGAACGGTGCGAGACACGCTATGAGCGGGAATACGAACAGGCTTTGACGCAGGGGCTTGACGCTCTGGGTGCTAAGCCCGTTGACACGGCGTATATTGACTATGTTTTTGAGAACTACGCTGAGGCTGAAGAAGCTCAGAAAGCGGCTGCTGGTAAGTAGGGTCTGGGCTTCAAAGACTGCTGTGGCGGGTACCTTTGAAGGTGCCCGCCACAGTTGCGCGATGGGAGAGTAGGCTCTTACCGTCCGTACCCGAGGGAGAACATCCAGACAGTACCGATGAGACCCCAGATAATAATATTCACGACCGATGCAATAAAGCCCAGCTTGAACCATTCGCCGGTCTTAATGTACCCGGATCCGAAGTACACCCCGGCAGGCCCGGAAGCGTAGTGGGTGATGCCGCCAATCAGGTTACCGGCGAAACCTAAGAATAGTGCCGCAAACATGGGCGGGGTACCTGCTGCGATAGCTGCACCGAGGAAGACCGCATAAAGAGCCACAATCTGCGCGGTATTAGACGCGAAGAAATAGTGGATGTAGAAGTATACGAGCGCCAGGACACCAAACGCTAAAGGCCACGCCATTCCACCCACACTGCTGGCGACGGAGGCGCCGATCCATTCAACCACTTTAAGGGTTTTGAGATGATCGGCCATGCCTACCAGCACGGCGAAGAAGATAAGCGTGGACCAGGCGCTTGAGTTAGCCGCCATATCTTTCCAGGTAAGTACCTTGGTAACGAGCAGAATAGCGATACCCAAAAATGCGGCCGCCGTAGCATCCACCCCCAGGTTGGAGCCTCCGATCCACAGGATAAGCAGCACTATAAAGGTGCCAAGCATAATCCACTCGGGTCGGGTCATCGGCCCAATGCTTTTAAGCTCTTCCCTGGCGTGAGCGGGGGCATCGGGGGTTTTCTTAATGGTGGGAGGGTATATCTTCGACATCACCCACGGCAGCACGATGAGGGCGGCTAGACCGGGGACGATAGCAGCCAACGCCCATGTTCCCCAGTCCAGGTGCACACCTTTATCTTGCGCGAATTTCACGGCGAGCGGGTTGCCAGCCATGGCGGTAAGAAACATTGCTGAAGTGATCGTGTTAACCTGGGCCTCTGTCATGAGCAGGAAAGAACCAAGTTTCCGGCGCGATTCCGTGCTCTCATTGGTGGAGCCATTCACCTCAGCAAGGGATTTAATGATGGGGTAGATGACCCCGCCTGCGCGGGCCGTATTGGATGGGGTGGCTGGGGCAAGCACCAGATCGGTAATAGCCATACCGTAGGAGAGCCCCAAAGAAGACTTACCCAGAAGAGACACAAAAAGAAGAGCGATGCGTTTGCCTAAACCGGTGATAAGGAAGCCGTCGGCGATAAAAAATGCCGCAACAATAATCCATATGGCGGAGTTGCCAAACCCGGCGAGCGCCTCTTTTTTAGCTGTCATCGTGCCGGTAATCATGGCTATGGCTAAACCAGTGAGCGCTATGGATGGGGTAGGCAGCGGTTGGAGGATGAGCCCCAGGATGGTGCCAACAAAAATAGCTGCCATGTGCATACCGCGCGGGTCTACCCCGGGCGGGGCGGGAATAAGCCAAATAGCTAAGGTGACGATGACGATGGCCGCAACTTTTAGTGCAAGAATGGTGCGTTCTTGTGGCGCACCCGTCGTGTGAGGCGGCGGGGGTGCGGAGGCTCCCGTTGCTGTATCTGGTGCAGCTGTGGATTCTTTGGGCGAATCCTCCGGTTTCTGGCTCATTGCGTTCTCCTTCGGACCAGTGTGGTCTATAGTTTACGCGGTTCGATGCATGTGTTTAGGTGGTTTTATGTGGGAATTTACGATACTGTTTTTCCTGTTCTCTATAAGCATACCCCTGGCAGGTCAAGGGAGAAAGGGGTAGCTAAACCACTAGTGTGTCTGACATTATGTCACTAAAACCCACACGGAGTTACCCGGCGGGCAAGGTTCACCCGCCACGAGCCTTATAGCTGACCATAAAGAGACACAATAAACCCACTGGTTCTTTGAACAGAACCGTTACCTGTAGCGAATACGGGTACACTTGAACCCGTGGATATCCTACGCGAAACCGGTGAAACAGCCGGTGGAATCATTGCCCGTTACGACGAGACACTCACAATTCTGCGCGAGGTTGCGCACCGGCGCCGAAACGCCACTTTGCGCATCTACCAGCCCGAAGCCACCGTTGCCTTTGGACGCCGTGACGAACTCAAACCCGGCTTTGCCCAAGCCGTTACCGCCTGCAAAAACATGGGTTTTAACGTGCTTGTCCGCAAAGTTGGTGGGCATGCGGCAGCCTACCACCCGGGGTGCCTGGTTATCGACCATTTTCAGCCAGCTGACGATGCGAAAACCGGCAGCAACCTACGCTACAAACTTTTCGGCGAGCTTTTCGCC
Source organism: Rothia sp. HSID18069 (assembly GCF_003989155.1). Taxonomy (NCBI): domain Bacteria; kingdom Bacillati; phylum Actinomycetota; class Actinomycetes; order Micrococcales; family Micrococcaceae; genus Rothia; species Rothia sp. HSID18069. The sequence continues at coordinate 756,658 of NZ_RBMG01000001.1, forward strand.
CGGGCGTTACAAGATGTTGGTGTGGACGCAGCCGTGGGGGAGATACCCGGAGAATACTGCCCCGGCGAATTTTCGGTGCACGCCCGGTTAGGAGGCGAACGTGCCGGAGAACGCATAAAACTGGTCGGTACCGCCCAGCGCGTTGTCTCTGGCGCCTGGTGGTTTAGCACAGGCATCGTGGTCGCCGACTCGGCTCCACTGCGGTCTGTCACCGAGCGTGTCTATGCAGCACTGGGGCTACCGCTTGATCCGGCAACCATCGGCGCCGCACAAGAAGCCAATCCAGCACTGCTCATGGAGGATTTGGAAGACGCCATCCTTGACGTATACGCGCAGAACGGGTTCCGCTAATGTGCGGCCGGTACGGGCTTGAGGCGCACTACGGCACCTCCCTGGGTGGGGTGCCGCTCACGGAGCCTTTTACCTCGTGGAATATTGCGCCCACCCAGCAGGTCCCAATCCTGCTGAACCGCCGCGTACCCCGTACCGCTCAGGGGCAGCTGCCAGATGCTCCGCGCCGCCCCGGCGTGCACCGGCTGGGGGCATCCACCCTAGACACAGGCGGAACCTACCGGGAAATATACCGTGCCCGGTGGGGCCTGATTCCCGACTGGCACCCCTGGGACGAAGACCCTAAACCTCCCTCCCTTACCTTCAACGCCCGCAGTGAAACCCTTTTTGAGAAAGCAAGCTATGCCCGTCCTGCCGTCACCGGGCACTGTGCAATACCCACCAGCGGCTACTACGAATGGGGTGTACAAGGCAGCACCGTCACGGCCCGAGGCACTGTTAAAGAACATAAAATACCGCAGCGTATCGGTCCGCCCGGTCAGTACCTGTACCTGGCGGGGCTGTACGCCTGGCATAAGATAAACCCGGTATCAGCAAAAGCGCTAACCGGTGGAGGGTATGAGCCGCAAACCGGCCAGTGGCTTTTGACGTTCACAATCCTCACGATGGCTTCACCGCGCTCTTACACCAGGCAAGATGGCTCACCGCTTTTACGGGAACTTGGGCACATTCACGAGCGAATGCCGCTGCCGCTCAACCCTGCTGCCGTCAACGGACAACCGAGCACCCTTGACGTATGGTTGGGGTCGGGGCGTGTAGCCGGCACCCCAGAAGATAGTCGCATGCCTACAATGGGCGTGAGCGACCTGCACGATGCTCGTACTGCTCTGGAACAGCTTCAGCACGCCGCCTACCCTCAGGCAGCCCAATGGCGTGTACGGCAGGTTAGCAGCCGTATCGGGAACATTAAAAATAACGATAAGAGCGTACTGGAACCTGATACGAACCTGCTCACCCTGCTAGACTCCGATACATACGCTGAACATACCACCAACCCGGAAGGAACCCATGCGCTGGGCACAGATTAAAGACCAGAAAGGCACCCGCGCCGTCTGCCTGCACGAGCAGACCGTGTATGAGTTCCCCGCCAAGCTCGGACCGCTGCTGCAGTTTTATGGGCGCTACCGGCTGAATTTCGGGGACCCCAAGAATGCGCTCGCTATTATGCGTGAAAATGGGGCGACTACGCTCGGGCACGGGATGCAGCTGTGGGAATCGCTGAATTTTGTGCAACCGATTGACCGCCCCGGTAAAGTGATCTGCGCGGGGCTGAACTACCGGGACCACGCCGCTGAGATGGGGTTTGAGCTCCCGGAGTATCCCGCGATTTTCGCTAAATACGCTAACGCTTTAATCGGCCCGCGTGATGAGATTCGTATGCCCGCCCAGAGCACTAAAATCGACTGGGAGGTTGAGCTTGGGCTGGTGGTGGGTCAGAGTATGAGCGGTGTGAGTGAAGAGCAAGCGCTGGAGGGGCTTCTGGGGTATACGGTCACGAATGACGTCTCGGTACGGGACTGGCAGGGCCGCACCAGCCAGTGGTTTCAGGGGAAGAACTGGGATAGGATGACCCCTTTCGGCCCGGTCATCGTCACCCCGGATGAGGTGGATCCTGCGGCTGGTCTGGCCATGAGCTGTGAGGTGGATGGGGAAATCCGCCAGAGTGGCACCACCGCCGATATGGTGTTCACCCCGGCTCAGCTGCTCTCTTACCTGTCAACGTTTATGACCCTTGAGCCGGGCGATGTGATTCTCACCGGAACTCCGGCGGGTGTGGGGCTGTCGTATCACCCGCGTCGGTGGCTGAAGCCGGGGCAAACTTTGGTAACCCGTATTGAGGGGATTGGGAAGCTGGTTAATACCTGCTCGCAGCCGCAGTAACACAGCCACCGGCCGGTGCGGGCAGCTGCGCGGAACTGCTGCGTGGGTGGTGGGACGCCTCCCACCCGGCGTTGGTTCGCGCATCCGCTCTAAACATGGGAAAATGTTAGATGGCTATGCCTATTATCTGTGGCGAACACCCTTGAAAGGATTGAAGCGAGTGGCTCCTCTGTCGAAGAACCCGCCCGTCCCGGCGGCCACCGACCCCGCGATTATTCGCAACTTCTGCATTATTGCGCATATTGATCACGGCAAGTCCACTCTCGCTGACCGTATGCTCCAGGCAACCGGTGTGGTTGCCCCGCGCGATATGAAGGCGCAGTACCTTGACCGCATGGACATTGAGCGCGAGCGCGGCATCACCATTAAATCTCAGGCGGTGCGCATGCCGTGGGAGGTGGAGGGCACCTCCTATGCGCTGAATATGATTGACACGCCCGGCCATGTGGACTTCACCTATGAGGTCTCTCGCTCGCTTGCTGCGTGCGAGGGTGCGCTGCTTCTGGTGGATGCGGCGCAGGGTATTGAGGCGCAGACCCTCGCTAACCTGTACCTGGCGATGGAAAATGATCTCACCATCATCCCTGTCCTGAATAAAATTGATCTGCCCGCCGCGATGCCCGATAAGTATGCCGAAGAACTGGCGCACCTTATTGGTTGTGAGCCCGATGAAGTTTTGCGGGTCTCCGGTAAGACCGGTGAGGGTGTGGAGGCCCTGCTGGACCGTATCGTTGAGGGTATTCCCGCTCCCGAGGGTACGGCGGACGCGCCCGCCCGCGCCATGATTTTTGACTCCGTGTACGATTCATACCGCGGTGTGGTCACCTATGTGCGTGTGGTAGACGGCAGACTGGAGCCGCGCCAGAAAATCAAGATGATGTCTACTGGTGCTGAACATGACCTATTGGAGATCGGCGTCATTTCCCCTGAGCCCATCCCCTCGAAGGGCCTGAGCGTGGGGGAGGTGGGGTACCTTATCACGGGTGTGAAGGACGTGCGCCAGTCCCGCGTGGGTGATACCGTCACAAGTGCCCATAAACCGGCGGAGGAGTCGCTGGGCGGCTATGAGGATCCTAAACCGATGGTGTTCTCGGGCCTGTTCCCCATCGACGGTTCAGACTACCCGGCGCTGCGTGATGCTCTCGATAAGCTCAAACTTAACGATGCTGCGCTCATCTATGAGCCGGAAACCTCCGCGGCACTGGGATTCGGGTTCCGCTGCGGGTTCTTGGGGCTGCTGCACCTTGAGATCGTGCGGGAGCGCCTGGAACGCGAGTTCAATCTCGACCTGATTTCGACCGCCCCTAACGTTATTTACGATGTGGTAGACGAAGCGGGTAATGCAAAGCGTGTGACGAACCCGAGCGAATTCCCTGAGGGTAAGGTCGCTACCATTCGTGAACCGATGGTGGCGTGTACGATTATTGCCCCCAGCGATTACATTGGTGCAATTATGGAGCTGTGCCAGTCACGCCGCGGGCAGATGGGTGGCATGGACTACCTGTCTGAAGACCGTGTTGAGATGCGGTACCGCCTGCCGCTGGCCGAGATCGTTTTTGACTTCTTCGATCAGCTCAAGTCCCGTACTCGCGGGTACGCATCGCTGGATTGGAAGTTTGACGGCGAGGAAGAAGCTGACCTGGTGAAGGTCGATATCCTTCTTCAGGGCGAGAAAGTGGACGCGTTCTCGGCCATCACCCACCGCGATAAGGCGTACTCGTACGGTGTGATGATGACCGGTAAGCTGCGTGAACTCATACCCCGCCAGCAGTTTGAGGTGCCTATCCAGGCTGCCATTGGCTCCCGCATTATTGCCCGTGAGAATATCCGTGCGATGCGCAAAGACGTGCTTTCAAAGTGCTACGGCGGCGATATTTCGCGTAAACGCAAGCTGCTGGAAAAGCAGAAGGAAGGCAAGAAACGCATGAAGATGGTCGGCCGTGTTGAAGTGCCGCAAGAGGCGTTTATTGCCGCTCTGTCTTCGGGTGAAGAGAAAGAGAAGAAAGACAAGAAAAAGTAGCCGATACAGTGTGGAAAACGGGTAGAGCTGTTGCTGCGTGAGAATTCCCGCGCGGTAAAGCTCTACCCGTATGACTTAAACGCACCTATCCCGCAAAAAGACTCATACGATACTTGGTGAGGAGGCACCCCTCTTGGCACCCGCACAGCCCTCTGGCGCGCCCGCGCCTCATGATGGGCATATACCCGCATCCTCCGTCCGGGGCTGTGAGAGCCGTGATTTCAGCCTCTATGTGCATATTCCGTTCTGTTCGGTGCGGTGCGGGTACTGCGACTTCAACACGTACGCCACCGAAGATTTCGGTGACGGGATAGGGCTGGGCACTTACGCCGATGATGCCATTGCCGAGATTCTCTTTGCCGCCCGAACACTTGAAGCATCCGGGGTGGCAAGGCGCCCGCTGCACACGGTGTTCTTCGGCGGCGGCACGCCCACGAAACTTCCCGCGCGAGATCTGGTGCGTATTCTGCAAGCCGCAGCGGATGTTTTTGGAATCAGAACGGGCGCTGAAATCACCACCGAAGCTAACCCGGATTCGGTGACCCGTGACGATCTGTTCGCCCTCAAGGAAGGGGGATTCACGCGTGTTTCCTTCGGCATGCAGTCCGTAGTTCCTGAGGTGCTGCAGGTGCTTGACCGTACCCACACCCCCGCGAATGTTCCCAAAGTTATTGCGTGGGCACAAGAAGCTGGCCTGCAGGTCTCGGTTGATCTGATCTATGGTTCACCCGGTGAGACACTGGAACAGTGGCGGCGCAGCGTGAAAGCCGCAATTTCGTACCGGCCCGACCACATCTCGGCGTACTCGCTCATTGTCGAGGATGGTACCAAACTTGCCGCACAGATCCGGCGCGGCGACTACACCATGCCAGATAACGACCTGATGGCCGATATGTACCTGCTCGCGGAGGAGTATCTCACCGACGCCGGGTACAGCTGGTATGAGGTGTCGAATTATTCCTCATCGCCGCAGACCCGCAGCGACCATAATTTGGCGTACTGGCGTAACCAGGACTGGTGGGGAATTGGCCCGGGGGCCCATTCGCACCTTAACGGTACCCGGTGGTGGAACCTTAAACACCCTGTTCCTTATGCGCACCGTGTACGGACCGGGCAGTCCCCGGCAGCTGCACGTGAGATTCTGGATACCCCCACCCGGGCGTTTGAGACGATTATGCTCATGATTCGGGTGCGGGAGGGGCTGCCGGTACGTGAGCTGCTGGCGGCGCACGACCCTCAAGAACTCGGGGCTTCGCTGCGATGGCTGATAGCTCAGGGGCTGATTGAGCCAGAGGCTCTGACCGCAAACGCAGAACCGGATCCTCACGCACGGGTGCGTCTTACGCTACGCGGCAGGCTTCTGGGAGACGCTGTGACCCGTGAACTACTCCCAGAGATTGATCACAGCACCTAATGATTATATTTAAGGTTTAACCTTATGGAAGTTCATCGAATCTGTTAGACATCAGATTGAATGTTAGATAAACTGTACCCGGCGGGGTGAGTTATGTTTAAGATTTCAAAAACATAACTTCCTTGCTGAAGTTGAGTGAATACGGCTGTGGGTCTCCGGTGTCGGAGGCCCACAGCTGCATCTACACCCAATATGCGGTGCCTGTTGGCATGTTGTACCTATGCTTTTGACATGCTGCCACACAATGGCATAACCGTACCCCGAGCAGAGCCGCCCGGGTAGCAAGGCATCAATAGTAAAAGTATCGGGATTCTAGTTCTTATCGAAGTACGATTTCTCCAGCAGGCGCGGGGTGAAACGGTACGTGTACGCGTACCCTTTAGACGCTTTCGACCCACCAAGCATTGCCCCAATCGCCATGAAAATCCAGGCGAGCGCGGCAGCGGGTAAAGCAACATTCCCGATGTTCGGGATCAGACTGGCCACCATAAAAACAAGAATGACGATACTGGGAACGAGAGTAAAGTCCATCGCTTCACGCGCCTCTTGCTCAGCGAACCCTGTGCCACGCCCGCGGTACTTGAGATAGATCGCGGCGGAGGGAAGAAACCCGAGGATGCCGCCGAAGTGCGCAAAAGAAGCAATGGTACGTTCTTTAGCTTCGGAAAGCTCAGAACTTGCCGACTGAGTATTGTGAGTCACGAGTATCCTGTGTATTGTTTGAGCGTTTTGTATAGTGGCTACCATCGCGCAGAATCGTGGGTGGTAGCAAGCTTTATTGTACCGGGTTTGGGAGCCCTAAATAACCGTTGCGAGACATTGACAGCGGGTTTTTGAGAAAATTTTTTGATTTTCTTCCCTTGTGGGAGGCTATTTGCGGCAACTTGAAGCTGCTTTCTAGGACCCCGGCTCGGTTAGAAAATCAATGAGTGATTCCACTGGACCCAGCAGGGCCGGATCGAGATCCGTGTATGAATCCACCCGAGATAGGATGCGCTTCCAGGCGTTCGCCACGTCTTCTTGCGTGGCGTGCGGCTGACCTAACCGACGGAGCGTACCTTTCTTCCAGTCTTCCCCGTGCGGCACTGCGGGCCACGTTTTTAACCCGAGTTTTGCGGGTTTCACAGCCTGCCAAATATCAATAAAAGGGTGCCCCACAATTTTGACGTTCCCAGCCGCACCTGGAACAGCCAACGCCTCAGCAACAATCCGCTGCTCCTTGGTGCCCTCAACCAGGTGGTCCACCAGAATGCCCAGACGGCGCCCCGGTGCGGGACTAAAGCTCCGGATGGCGGCAGCTAAGTCGTCCACGCCGTGCAGCGGCTCCACCACAATGCCTTCCACCCGCAAATCGTGGCCCCACACTTTCTCAACCAGCTCCGCGTCATGCGTTCCTTCAACCCAGATGCGGGAGGCGCGGGCAACCCGAGCGGGGGCGTTCTGCACTGCGACAGAACCGGACCGCGAAATTTTCTTCGCGGGCGCTTTGCGGGCAGTCGGGGCGATGACCTCAATAGGCTCGCCCTCCAGCAGGTAACCGTGCCCGAGGGGGAAATTACGTACACGCCCGTGCGCGTCTTCAAGGCCGAACACCAGCTCACTCCCGATACGTTCGGCACGTACCACCTCACCCACCCAACCGCTCTGGGTGTCCTCAAGAAGCAGGCCGCGCTGCAGCGGTATCTGACGCGGGGCCGGTGGGCGACGGTTCATCGCATCACTGGTAATATCTTGCGCGCCCCAGCCGTAACGCTCGCTCATAGTGCCTCCCATGCTCGTGTGGTGAACCCTCCCATTCTAAGGGAACCGATAACTCGCCGTGGGCGAAAGGCTGTCTGCGCACTGGGCGGTAGCTGGTAGCATAAACTACGGTATGAGTGCCTGCCCTACGGCGCCCCACGCTATGACCGGCAACCCGGTGCGCCCCACAGCTAAGGGGAACCACCGATGTAAGTGACTCATGCTGCGCATAACCTCCGCATTGAGTGCGCATGGGATGTATCCGCTACAATGTTCAACCGCGGGCACTGTGCAACACACCAACCGCCGCGTAACCGGCCTCTGAAAGATAACAAGGATAAACAAGCACGTGAGCGATCACTACGCAACCCTGGGCGTTTCCAAAGACGCCAGCCCCGAAGAGATTAAAAAGGCGTACCGTAAGAAGGCACGCCAGCTACACCCCGATGTGAACCCCTCGGCTGATGCCGCCGAAGAATTTAAACGAGTAACCCTCGCCTATGAGGTGCTCTCAGACACCGAGAAACGCCGTATCTACGATGCAACTGGCGACGAGCAAGGACGCGCTGGAGGGTTCGGGGGCGCCGGATTCGGCGGGTTTGGTGGTGCCGGGTTCGGTTTCCAAGACCTCTTTGATATGTTCACCGGCGGTCAGCAGAGCGGGCCTGCCTCCCGCGTGCGCCAGGGCCAAGATTCTCTTATTAACGTCTCCATCAGCCTGCGCGATGCCGTATTCGGTGTAGAAAAAACTATTGACCTTAAAACCGCTGTCACCTGTCAGTCGTGCCAGGGTGAAGGCACCGCCCCCGACACGCACCCTGAAACATGCGACACCTGCCACGGTGCGGGATACATGCAGCGCCGGGTGCAGTCCATCCTTGGAACCGTCATGCAGCAGGTTGAATGTCCCACCTGCCACGGGTACGGCACCGTCATTAAGCACCCCTGCGCCGAATGCAGCGGTAAAGGCCGGGTCAGGGCCAACGAACCGGTCACCTTCACCGTGCCTGCCGGGGTGAACGACGGCGCCCGCATCCGCCTGCGCGGCAAGGGTGAGGCTGGCCTCAACGGCGGACCGAACGGCGACCTTTACATTGATTTGAGGATCAAATCCGATAAGTACTTTAACCGTGAAGGTGATGACCTGCTCACCACCGTGAACGTACCCATGGTGGCAGCCGCCCTTGGCACCGTCATCCCGCTGGAAACTTTCGACGGACAGCAGCAGGTCAACATCCCCGCCGGGTCCCAAAGCGGAGACACCGTCACCCTACCCGGGCTGGGTGCAGCCCGCCTGCATGAGGACCGCCGCGGTGACCTGCGGGTACGTATCCAGGTCACCACCCCCACCAACCTGAATGAGGAGCAGCGCACCATGCTGCGGCAATTCGCCGAACTGCGGGGGGAGAACCTGCAGGAAGGCAGCCACGTGAAACAGAAACACGGGCTGTTCTCCAAGCTCAAAGAGCAATTCAAATAATGCACAGATGTGGGTGGCCCCTGCCGAAGGCGGCCACCCGCCTGTTTAACCCAGGAAGGCACGATGAGCGCACCCGTTTTCTATATAGCACCGCAGGAGTTTGACCCGCTCACCCCGGGAACGGACTTCGAACTTACCGGCCCCGAAGGGCACCACGCGAAGGTGAAACGTGTTGAGAACGGTGAACGCATCGACCTCGCTGACGGGCAGGGGCGGCGGGCGTTAGGCACCGTTGAAGCAACAACCACCAGCGGTATCAGGGTGCATATCATTGAGATTCAACATGATAAGAACCCCCTGGAGGTGTATGTGGTGCAGGCGCTCGCTAAAGATGGGCGCGATGTGCAGGCCATTGAGACAGCCACCGAGCTGGGCGTCACAGGGGTTGTGCCGTGGGGTGCAGACCGCTCAATTGTGCGGTGGAAAGGGGAACGGGCCGCTAAGGCTCACACGAAATGGCGGAATACCGTTGCGGCTGCGGCGAAACAGTCCCGCCGTTCCCGTATCCCCACCGTATACGATTTGCACTCGACCCCCGAACTTGCGGAGCTTATTGCCGAGGTGACCGCACAGGGGGCGGCGGTTTTTATACTGCATGAGCAGGCGAGTGAACGCCTCACCACTCTATTGGGGCAAAGCGCCGGGGAACGGTTGGGTGAGATTTACCTGGTGGTCGGGCCCGAAGGGGGCATCAGCGAACGTGAAGTTGAGATGTTCACGCAGGCGGGCGCATCCCTAGCCCTTTTGGGTACCGAGGTGCTGCGTTCCTCAACCGCAGGATCCGCAGGGTTATGCGCCGTTAATATTGCCCTGGGCAGGTGGTAGGCACGGCTATACTTAAGGTTTATACACTAGCCAAGGAGCTGATATGACAACTACCTCCCGACCTCTTTCAACGGCCCGCACAGTCTCTTTTAAGAGCGCCGCAGAGATGGTGGCGGTGCTCGGGCCGCAGGATGCCTACCTGTCGCTGATTGAGGACTATTTTGAGAGCATCAGCGTGCACCCTAAAGGGCTTGACCTGCTGATTACCGGCCCGTCTGAGTCGGTGAACACCGCCGCTAAACTGCTCAATGAGCTGCGGGTATTAGCCAGCCACGATACGCAAATTACGGTGCAGGTCATTCACCGCCTCATGGGTATGCTCACCGATGAGCTAAAAGATCCTGCCCGTTCTCTATCGGCGAGCATCCTGTCAACGCGGGGAACCACGATCCGCCCCAAAACCATAAACCAGAAGAAGTATGTGGATGCGATCGATGCGAACACCGTCATTTTTGGTATTGGCCCAGCCGGTACGGGTAAAACATATTTAGCGATGGCTAAGGCGGTGCAGGCGCTGCAGTCCCGCGAGGTGAACCGTATTATTCTGACCCGCCCCGCTGTGGAGGCGGGGGAGCGCCTGGGGTTTCTGCCGGGCACCCTGAACGATAAGATCGACCCGTACTTACGGCCCCTGTACGATGCGCTGCACGATATGCTGGAGCCTGAGACAATCCCTAAGCTCATGGAGGCGGGCACAATTGAGGTGGCCCCGCTGGCGTATATGCGCGGGCGTACCCTCAATGATGCGTTCATTATTCTGGACGAAGCCCAGAACACCACCGCGGAGCAGATGAAAATGTTCCTCACGCGCCTGGGGTTTGGGTCGAAGATGGTCATTACCGGGGATGTGACCCAGGTTGATTTGCCGGGCGGGCAGGCCTCCGGCTTAAAGCAGGTGCGTAATATTCTTGAGGGCGTTGAGGACATTCAATTCTGTGTCCTTGAATCCTCAGATGTGGTGCGTCACGCTTTAGTGTCGAATATTGTCTCAGCTTACGACCGGTGGGGTGAAGACCAGAAGGCGATGGAACGCAAACGTAACCGGAAGGTCAAGCGCGCCACGATTGAGGCGGCGGCTGAGAGGCTGCTGGATCGTGCCGGTATTAACGGGGATGCCCCAGCTGGGGCCGGGCGCGAGACTCCCGGAACCGGTAAGGAGGCTTAACCGGTGGCGGAGCTAGAATTTGAGATTGAGGAGCCAGACACCGGTACCGGGCCAGAAGCCGATGCGCTGGTTCGGGAGTCTTTCGCAGCTGTTGACACTGCGGTACTGACCCAGCTGGTTGAGCACACCTTTAACCGGATGCGGGTCAGCCAGAGTACGTACCTCTCCATTGCTATTGTGAATGAGCGTGAGATGGAACGGATACACCTTGAATGGATGGACCTTCCCGGGCCTACCGACGTCATGAGCTTCCCCATGGATGAGCTGACCCCCGGCACGGACACCGAACCAGCTACGGGGATGCTGGGCGATATTGTGCTTTGCCCCCCGGTGGCCGCACGCCAAGGCGCCGAGGCCGGGCACTCAACCCTTGATGAACTGTGCCTGCTTACTGTGCACGGGATCCTGCACTGTTTAGGGTATGACCACGGTACCGCCGCGGAAGAGGCCGAAATGTTCGGTATTCAGCGCAGCATCCTTGAAGAGTTCCTAGGCCGTCCCGCCCCCGTCGAGACCCGCCACTGAGGACCCTTCCGTGACTTTCTTACTTCTGCTTTCCGCAGCGGTACTTGCGGCCACCTGCGCGTACACCATTACCGCAGCCGAGACCGCTTTCACCTATTTACCGCACCAGGAAGCCCAAGAGCTGGCGCTCAAACGCCCGCACACGCGGCTGGCGCGGGTGCTTGAGCACGCCACCGGGGGAGAATCTGAGAGGTACACGCACCCGCTACGGTTAGCGCGTATCCTCAGCACCGCCATCGCTAGTTTGACGACGATGCTTGCGATCCTTGAGCTGATTGACCAGCACAGTGTTGCGGCAGTGCTCACTCTCGGGGTGGTGTCCCTGGTGGGGTACCCGCTGCTGAGTGTGGGGGCGCGTGCTACGGGGCGTAACCGGTCTGTGGCCGTGCTGAAAATGCTCGCAGCACCCACCTATTACACGGCGCTGCTGCTGGGGCCTATCACCCGTGCCTTAGATGTGCTGGTGCGTGTATTCTCGCCCCGGCGCACCCCGGCCGCACCCGAAGGAGTTTTCGCTCAGGAGGAGCTGCGTGAGTTTCTGGACCGCGCCTCAGAGGCCGAAACCATTGAGGGCGATGAGGCGCAGATCGTGCAGTCTGTCTTTGAGATGGACGATACGCGTATCCGCTCCATCATGGTGCCCCGCACCGACATGCTCACCATTGAGGCAGGCGAAACCCTCAAAAATGCCACCACGCTGTTTCTTCGCTCCGGCTACTCCCGGATGCCTGTGATCGGTGAATCAACCGACGACATTCTGGGTATTCTGTACCTTAAAGATGCGGTGCGTGCCCGCCTGGCGACCGCCGATAGCGCCCACGGCGGCGAGGAGCCCACCATCATCTCACTCATGCGCCCGGCACATTTTGAACCCGAGTCGAAGCCAGCACTAGACCTATTGCGCCGTATGCAACGTGAATCTACCCACGTTGCCATTGTGGTGGATGAGTACGGCGGCACCGCCGGAATGATCACCTTAGAAGACATTATTGAAGAGCTGGTGGGGGACATCTCCGACGAGTACGATAACGAGAAGCCCGACTACGCCCTGCAAGAAGACGGCAGTTTCAAAGTGTCCGCCCGGCTGGGGGTTGAACAGTTAGGGGAGATTTTCGGTATTAACCTAGAGGACGAAGAAGTAGACACCGTCGGCGGTCTGCTCGCCAAAAACCTGGGGAAAGTACCCATTGTCGGTGCTGAAGTGACAGTTAACGGTATCCACATTCGGGCGATAAGCGCTGGCGGGCGCCGCCACCAGATCGACACGCTGCTCGTGTGGGCACAGTCCCCACTTGAGCCCGAACAGAACCACTCACATGAAGAGACCGACGAATAGCCCCGCACCCCGCGCATAATGCGGAACAGGTGCGCAATAAACCTGAGGTAAACAAACATCCGCGCAGCTGGTTCACAGATAATTTTCAGACTCACTCTATAGAATTTTCACTTACACCATGGAGGAATTAATGGACATCGACCTTACAGCGCCCTTACCTAGCTACCCGGAGGGTTTTCGATCCGGGTTTGCGTCACTGGTGGGACGCCCCAACGCGGGGAAGTCCACTCTCACCAACGCCCTGGTGGGGCAGAAAGTGGCGATTACCTCCAACCGTCCGCAAACCACACGCCATACCATCCGCGGTATTGTGCACAAGGACGACTACCAGCTGATCCTTATTGACACCCCCGGTATTCACCGGCCCCGCACGCTATTGGGGGAGCGGCTGAACGACCTGGTGGCTGGAACCCTCTCACAGGTGGATGTGCTCGGGTTCTGCATCCCCGCAAACGAGAAAATCGGCCCCGGCGACCGGTACATCGCCTCGCAGCTTGTGGCCGCCAGCAATAAGCCTGTGGTGGCGATCGTTACCAAAGCCGACACGGTGGGAAATGAGCAGCTCACCGAACAGCTTCTAGCGGTTCAGGCGCTAGGCGAAGAAGTCATGAGCGCAGAGCGCGCCAGCCGCGCTCAACGAGCAACACACCGCACCAAGCAGGGGAGCAACCCCAAAAAGGCGCGTAAAAACGACGCCGTTCCCTTCGCCAAAGGCAGCGGCCCGGCAGCACGCCGCGCGGCAGGAACCGTACAGGAAGAACCTCTGCCCGTAGACGGTAAAGGCGGCTGGGCAGATATTATCCCGGTCTCAGCGGTACAAGATTTTCAGGTGGATGCGGTCGCTAACCTGCTGGCAAGTTACACCCCCACATCCCCGCCTCTTTACCCCGCAGGGGAGCTCACCGACGAGCCAGAAGCCACGCTCATTGCAGAGCTTGTGCGTGAGGCAGCTCTTGAAGGCGCCCGCGAAGAACTGCCCCATTCGATAGCTGTTACTGTTGAAGAAATGGAATTTCGCCAGGGGCGCCCTGAACACAACCCTCTCCTTGATGTTCACGTTAATCTTTACGTCGAGCGCGACTCGCAAAAAGCCATCATTATCGGCAAAGGCGGGTCAAACCTGCGTAAAATTGGTGCGAAAGCACGCGAACAAATCGAAACGATGCTCGGCACCCGCGTGTATCTGGGCATCCACGTGAAAGTCGCCAAAGAATGGCAGTCTGACCCGCGGGCACTAAACCGCCTCGGTTTCTAGTACTCGCCTGAACCCACCGCAGAAAGCAAGAAGGTATGACAGAAAAACCTCCTATGATCAGCAGCGGCCGCCATATGCGCAGCAGCATCATGAAGTCTGCACGCAATAAGTGGATCGCCCTGTTCAGCGCCTGTATGCTACTTGTCGTGTTAGGCTTCGGCGGCGCCATCGCGTTACGCCTACGCGCTAACCTGCACACCAATGAACTAAACATTGGTGACTACCAGGGGGCGCTGGAGAACGGCGCACTCGACATCCTGGTGATTGGCTCAGACACGCGTGCCGGTACCGACGGTTCATATGGTGAAGACGACGGCAAAGCCGCTCGCGCTGACGTGATGATGCTCCTGCACATCAGCAAAGACCGTAAGAACGTAAACGTGCTCTCATTCCCGCGTGACTTGATGGTGTCCATTCCTAAATGCACCGACCCTGACGGCAAAGTGTACCCCGCTGAGGACGGCGTACAGATTAACGAGTCTTTGGGGCGGGGCGGCCCAGGCTGCACTGTGGCGACCATCAGTAAACTCACCGGTGTGCAAATTGACCACTTCATGCTGGTCGACTTCAATGCCGTGAAAGAGCTGTCGAAGGTTGTAGGCGGCGTTGAGGTGTGCGTCGATAAGCCGATTGATGACGAGTACACCAACCTGAAACTTCCCGCCGGCCGGTCAACTGTTGAGGACGAGCAAGCGCTCGCATTCCTGCGTTCACGCCACGGGTTCGGTGACGGCTCCGATATTGGTCGTATTCAAGCCCAGCAGGGGTTCATGGCGGCCCTGCTGCGTAAGGTGAAAGCCGAAGGCACCCTGTCTAACCCCTCGCGGATGGTGAACATTGCCGAGGCTATCACCCAGAACGTGACCGTGGATAAGGGCCTGGGCAATATTAACGAGCTGGTCGGTATTGGCGGCACCCTAGGCGGCGTGGATCTCTCGCAGGTGGTGTTCGCTACCGTGCCCACCGAGCCGTGGAGCCAAGACAATAACCGTCTGCAAGTCACCTCCGAAGCAGACTCCGTCTTCAAACGCCTGCAGGATGACCAGTCGCTAAAGGTGGAGAAGGCCGCCCCCGCAGCGCAGGAGCAGCCCAAGGCGCAGAGCGCACCGGCTGACCATTCCACGAATGTTACCGTGGTGAACGCAACCAACCTGGAGGGACGCGGCGCGGCTATTAGCCAGGTGGTGAGCGGGCTGGGGTACACGAACGTGGCCCCCACCTCCGCCGCTGAGGCGGCACAGTTCTCCGCCGTCACCTACGCGGCCGGGCATGAGGCTGAGGCACGTGAGATTGCCGCTAAGCTCAACATTGGCCGAGTCTCTGAAAGCGCGGAGGCAACCGGTGTGACTGTGACCGTTGGCACCGACTTCCCCAAGGGCGAGACCATGGAGAAGCAGGAGGCGCAGATCGCGGGCAACGCAAACGGGCAGACCGCTGATCAGGAAACCTGCCAGCACGCCTTCGCCTTCAACTAGCGGGCTGGGGCCAATAACCCCGAGCGTGTAGAAAAGCTGGGTGACGCATATTGAGTGCGTCACCCAGCTTTTTTGTATCGCATAGTGAAAGCGGAGTGTATGTGGCGGGTGGGCGGCTCTTCGGCGTGGTAGCGTAAAAGGTATGAACGATACCGGCGTGAGGATTCTAACCCTTAGTTGCTGGGGCGGGGTTCGCTTAACCTAAGAGCCGCACCCGTTCCAGCGATATATTGCGGCGCCCACCACGTGCCTTAGGCACAAGACCTCACAGGAATGAATATGCAGAACCGTCAGACTCCCTCACCCATGCCGGTGCACAAGTACCGTCCGTTCCACGAGCAGATCGCCGTTGATTTGCCCGATCGTACGTGGCCGAATAAGGTCGCTACACAGGCCCCACGCTGGTGCGCCGTTGATTTACGTGACGGCAACCAAGCCCTGGTTGACCCCATGAACACTGAGCGTAAGCTCGCCATGTTCGATTTGCTGGTGCGCATGGGGTACAAAGAAATTGAGGTGGGCTTCCCCTCAGCCTCACAAACCGATTTCGACTTCGTACGGACCCTCATCGAAGACGGGCACATCCCCAATGATGTGACGATCCAGGTGCTGGTGCAATGCCGTGAACACCTGATTGCCCGCACGTTTGAGGCCATTGAGGGCGCCCCAAACGCCATTGTGCACTTCTACAACTCAACTTCCGTGTTGCAGCGCCGCGTGGTGTTCCAGCGTGATGAGGACGGCGTTCTGGATATTGCGTTACAGGGCGCGCGCCTGTGCAAGAAGTTTGAAGAGCAGATGATCTCTAACACGAATGTGCTCTACGAGTACTCGCCAGAGTCATTCACCGGCACTGAACTGGAATTCGCAGCGCGCGTATGCAACGCTGTCGCTGACGAATTAGGTGTGGGCGTAGACGGTAAAGAGCTGATCGTGAACCTGCCCGCCACCGTTGAGATGGCCACCCCGAACGTTTACGCGGACGCCGTCGAGTGGATGCACCGCAACCTGAAGAACCGTGAACACATTGTGCTGTCCCTGCACCCGCACAATGACCGCGGCACGGGCGTGGCGGCAGCCGAACTGGGGTACCTGGCGGGGGCCGACCGCATTGAGGGGTGCCTGTTCGGTAACGGTGAGCGCACCGGCAACGTAGACCTGGTGACGCTGGGGCTGAACCTGTACACGCAGGGCATTGACCCGCAGATCGATTTCTCCGATATTGATTCTGTCCGTAAAACCGTTGAGTTCTGCAACCAGCTGCCCGTGCACGAGCGTTCCCCCTACGGCGGTGACCTGGTGTTCACGGCCTTCTCGGGGTCGCACCAGGACGCTATTAAAAAGGGATTTGAGGCTCTTGAGGCATCAGCCGCGCAGCAGGACAAAACGATTGACGAGGTGACGTGGGAGGTCCCCTACCTGCCGATTGACCCGCGCGATGTGGGCCGCAGCTATGAGGCCGTGATCCGGGTGAACTCGCAGTCCGGCAAGGGCGGGGTGGCGTACCTGCTGAAGAGCGAGTACGGGCTGGATTTGCCGCGCCGCGCCCAGGTTGAGTTCTCCCAGATCGTGCAGGAACGCACCGACACTGAGGGCGGGGAGATGACCCCGCAGAAGCTGTGGAACATTTTCACGGACGAGTACCTGCCCGCCCCTGAGGATCAGGAACGTTGGGGTAAGTACCGTATCGAGTCGATTAACATTGACTCGGCGGATACGGGGGCAACCACTCTACGCGTGAGCCTGAACGTTGAAGGCCGCACCTACAACCGCACCGGCACCGGTACCGGCCCCGTGGATGCGCTGCAGAACGTGCTCAGCGCTGAGGGCGTAGACATTCGGGTCATGGACTACTCGGAGCACACCCTCTCCTCCAGCTCAGCAGCGAACGCCGCCTGCTACATTGAGGCAGCCGTCGATACGCGTGTGCTGTGGGGTATTGGCATCGACAGCTCCACCACCCGCGCCGCATTGAAAGCCATGATCTCGGCGGTAAACCGCGCCCTGCGTGACGTATAGCTGAGCGCGTAGCCTGGAAAGGCAGAAACCACCTGCAACTAAGCGGTGGCCTACGGTTGAGAAGCACCCCTCTGCTGATCATCCGGGGCCACCGTTTAGCGTGTGGGATACCCCTCACCAGGAAAGCGCATGGGCGGGCGGCCCTCAGCGATTTTCCCAACCACTAAAGACCATAGAATCTTTACACCCCTATTTTCTGCTCTCAAAGTTCATAGGCACTGTGGGGTATGCTGGAAGGCGTGGAATGGATTCAAGCTATTATTCTGGGCCTAGTGCAAGGCCTCACCGAGTTTCTGCCAATTTCGTCCTCGGCGCACCTGCGTATTGTGGGGCAGCTGCTGCCCGAGAAAGCTGACCCGGGCGCTGCATTCACCGCGATCACCCAGCTGGGCACCGAAACCGCTGTGCTCCTCTACTTCTGGCGTGATATTGTGCGCATTATTTCGGCCTGGTTCGGCTCACTCACCGGCCGGGTTAAGCGCAGCAACCCGGATGCGCGGATGGGCTGGCTCATCATTATCGGTTCCATCCCCATTGGCATTCTCGGTCTGGTTCTAGAAGACTACATTGACTCCACCTTCCGGTCCCTGTGGATTGTTGGCACCATGCTGATCGTGTTCGCAGTGTTCCTGGGGCTAGCTGACCGGTTCGGCAAGGAGCAGCGGAAGATTAAAGATCTTACCTTGGGCCACGGCCTGGTGTATGGGTGCGCGCAGGCGCTCGCCCTGATCCCGGGTGTTTCCCGCTCTGGCGGTACGATCATGGCGGGCTTGTTCATGGGCTACACCCGTGAGGCGGCGGCACGTTACTCGTTCCTGCTGGCGCTGCCTGCGGTGTTCACTTCGGGCCTGTATAAGGCGTTTAAAGTGTTTACCGGGCACGAGCCGGGCGGCTACTACGGTATTCCTTCCACCCTGCTGGCAACTGTGATTGCTTTCGGTGTGGGGTACCTAATGATTGCTTGGTTCCTGAAGTATGTTTCGTCGAACTCGTACGGCTTGTTCGTGTGGTACCGTATTCTGCTTGCGGCGCTTATTTTCTTGGGCCTGGGATTCGGGGTTATTTCCTCCTAGAATTTCGCTTGCCGCTTGGCGCACAGAAATACCCGTTTGCGGTTTGCCGCAAGCGGGTATTCTTGTAGGTGATATTTTTATGCCTTTGAAAGGATGCTCATGCGTGCTTGGGATGCGCCCGCCCCTGTTTCTCTGCCCGGTTCGGCGCCGCTACCGCGTATCTTTGATACCGCCGCAAACACTGTGGTTCAGCTTGAAGAAGCAAAGAAAGCGGGACTGTACGTGTGCGGTATCACCCCGTACGATGCCACGCATATGGGGCACGCATCCACCTATGTGGCTTTTGACCTGCTTAACCGCGCCTGGCGGGACGCCGGGGTTGAGGTGACCTACGTGCAGAACGTTACGGATGTGGACGACCCGCTGTTGGAGCGCGCAACCGCCACGAACGTAGACTGGCAAGAGCTTGCAGAAGACCAGACGGAGCTGTTCCGCACCGATATGACGGCTTTGAATGTGCTGCCGCCGGATCATTATGTGGGGGTGGTCGAGTCGATTGCTTGGCTGTTCCCTGTGGTCGAGGGCCTGCTGGAGTGCGGCTTGGCGTACCGCGTGCCGGGGTTTACGGACGAGAAGGGTGTGCAGCATCCTGACGGGGATATTTACCTGGATGTGAAAGCGACCCAGGCACTACCGGCGGATGAGGAAGGGTACTCGTGGGCGCCGGGGCAGGTGAGCCATATGAGCCGTGAGGAGATGCTGAGTATTTTCGCGGAGCGCGGCGGTGACCCCGACCGCCCGGGCAAACGTGATGCCTTGGACCCGCTGCTGTGGCGTGCCGCCCGTGAGGGTGAGCCGTCGTGGGAGGCCGGTGCGCTGGGCGCAGGCCGGCCCGGCTGGCATATTGAGTGCACTATGATTGCCCGCCGTTTTGTGAATGGGCCGCTGACGGTGCAGGCGGGCGGCTCAGATTTGACGTTCCCGCACCATGATTTGGGGGCGGGGCATTCGTGGGCGGTGGATCACCGGCCGCACGCCCGCCACTATGCGCATACAGGCATGGTGGGTCTTGACGGGCATAAGATGAGTAAGTCGCGCGGAAATTTGGTGCTGGTTTCCAAGCTGCATGCAGCCGGTGTTGACCCGAACGCGATCCGCCTGGCGATTCTTGATAACCATTACCGTTCTGACTGGTTCTGGACCGATGATTTGCTGCATAAGGCGGATGCGCGCCTTGAGACGTACCGCCATGCCATTGCGGCAGCCACCGGGGACGATACTGAGGGCGCCGTAAAGACTCTAGATAAGGTGCGCGAGTATCTGGCGGATGATCTGAACGCCCCCGAGGCGCTCAAAGCGCTGGATGCGTGGGCTATTGACGCCCTCACACGTGCCCAAACAGCGAGCACCGGTGCGGCGGCACCAGTGGGCGGGGCTGAACTAATCCGCGATATTTTAGCGGCTCGTTTGGGCGTGACCCTGTAGGTTCCGTGCAGAGCTTTATATCGAAAACACCCCGCGGGCTGACCTGCGGGGTATTTTTCGCTGGTGGGTTGTTAATATTTTTGTGCGGAGCAGACAACGGTTGACATATAAACCTGCTTTTATATAAAGTTGTCTTTATGGAAAATGGTTCAGCCCATAAAGATTGGGAACATGAGTTTGGCGCATCGGTGGCTATTTTTTCAGCATTGGCCCACCCGTTACGCCTAGCTATTGCCCATCATCTTGTGGAGCGCCCACACAGCGTTAGCGAACTGCATTCGTGCTTGGGTATCTCCCAGCCGCTTGCCTCGCACCACCTGCGTATTCTGCGTGAAGCGCATGTTGTTGAGGGGCAGCAGCAGGGCAGGGCCACCATATACAGCTTGAAGGATCATCATATTAGTCACATCGTTACTGATGTGCATGCCCACACTAAGGAGCAATCATGACCACCGTAGCACCGCACCGTCACTCCGAGGCACATGCTCACACCCACGGCCCCAACTGCGGGCACCAGGCAGTGATTCACCTGGATCACGTGGACTACCTGCACGATGGCCACGCACACCGTGAGCACGATGGCCACTACGACGAGTGCAACACCTGTTCCTGCGGCAACTGCAACGACCTGTGCGCTAACTGCACCTGCGCCGATTGCGCTTGCCCCACCTGCAACCACGCCGTGTGCGAGTGCGCTCACTGCAGCGACTCCTGCGCTAACTGCGCATGCGAGGACTGCACCTGCTCAACCTGCCAGCACGCAGCGTAAGTTTCACACACTTATAGACGGTGCCCCCGCATCCTACCGATGTGAGGGCACCGTCTTTTTGTGTACGCGCATCACGTGCGCAACAGGGGTTTACCGTGTGGCCCGCTCTAGAAGCTGCAGCACGTTCTGGAAGGTGTGGCCGGTTGCTTCGGTCATACCCTGCTCACAGGTCCGGTTTGAGGATATGTATGCGGCGAACTCGTGCTCGTTCAGCTCAGCGGTCTCGGCGCGGGTAGCGCTCTGCGTGAGCTCGGGGTGCAGCATGCCGCGGTCACCCGCGTAACCGCAGCACCCCCAATTCTTGGGAACGTACACCTGCTCGCTCATGGCGTTTGCGATCTTCTCAAATGCTGGCTGCACACCCAGATGAGTCATTGAGCAGGTGGGGTGCAGCGCCAGCGACGGCAGGGGAGCTGACACCGTGAGTATCGGCAGCAGCGTATCGGCGGCGAACTGCACCGAGTCAATCAGCTTCAGCTGAGCGTAATCTGCTTCGCCCGCTCCCAAGCCGTGCGTGATTTTATGCTCTAGGGCGGCGGCAACTTTCGCACGCATCACCTCAAGGCCTTCGGTGCATGATGAAGCATCACACACGATCGGGATGCGCCCGCCGTCGGTCGCCTGCCACAGCGCTTTGAGCACGCGGTCGCTCATAATCGAGTAGCCGTCTGTGTACCCCTTGGACTTCCACGGCGTGCCACAGCACATTTGGTCGATACCTTCGGGAACCCGGTATTTCACACCCGCCCGCTCGCAGAGGCGAATAAACGCCTGGGTCGCGTTCACCGGGTCGTGCTTACCTTCACCATCAACACCGCCGAACATGGCGTTCACGCAGGCAGGGAAGAACACAATATCGGGGTTCGCTTCCGCATGAGGAACGCGCGGTGCGCCACCGGCAGACAGCCCCTTCTTATAGGCGGGCACCAGGTCTTCGCCGAAGAGTTTACGGCCAATATCGGTGGCTCCGCGCACCACCGGGAACGGCAGCATTTTTGCGGCCGTGAGCGCTTTACCCGCCACTTTATCGATTGTGCCCCAGTGTTTTGAGGCGAATTTCCACCCGGCGGCACCGAGGGCATCCTGGTTCTCGGCACGCAGGCGGCGCACCAAATCACCCGTGTTAATCAGCACCGGGCAGCGCGTAACGCACATGCCGTCTACCGCGCAGGTATCCACACCGTAGTATTCGTATTCTTGGCGCAGACGCTCGGCAAGTTTAGTGTCACCGTTAGCTTCTGCCGCAGCGATTTCGCGGCGCAGCACAATGCGCTGGCGCGGGGTCAGCGTCAAATCCTTGGAGGGGCACACCGGTTCGCAGTACCCGCATTCCACACACCGGTCGACTTCCTCTTCAACGGTTTCGGCAACTTTCAGGTCGGTGGCGTAATCGGTGTCTTCTTCGGCGAGAACCACACCCGGGTTCAAAAAGCCCTTCGGGTCGATCAGGCGCTTGATCTCGCGCATGACCTCAAAGAGTTCATCGCCGAATTGACGGCGCACAAACGGAGCCATAATACGCCCGGTTCCGTGCTCTGCCTTGAGCGAGCCGTCAGCATCCAGAATGAGCTGCACCATTTCTTCGGTGAACTCGCGGTACCGCACAAGCTGTTTGGCGTCGCGGAACTGCTCGTTGAGCATGAAGTGAATATTGCCGTCTTTTGCGTGCCCGAAAATCACCGAGTCCTGGTAGCCATGGGCGTCAAAGAGAGCGGTCAGATCGCGGCAGGTGGTGCCGAGCACGTCCACCGGGACCACCACGTCCTCAAGCAACGCATTCGTACCGGTGGGGCGGTTGCCTGCGACTGTGGTGTACAGTCCGCGCCGTGCAGCCCAGAGCGCGTTACGTTCGGAAAGTTTGCTGGTCATGGTGACTGGCGACACCACCGGGAGAGCATCAAACATGGGTGCGGCAGATAGGGCGAGGTCGGTGAGCTCCTGCTCAGAATTACCCTGAAATTCCACAAGAAGAGCAGCATGCTCTCGCACATCAATGGCGGCAAGAGCCTCCGCCGCCTGCCCGGTACGCTGCGCCACACGAATACTGGTGGCGTCCAAAAGCTCAACCGTTGCCAGGTGGTTGGCCACAAGCTCCGGCACGGAACGGGTGGCGTCCAGCAGGTTGTCGAACACGAGCAGACCGGTCGAGACGAATTTAAGAATGGGCAGAGTGCGGTAGGTTGCGGACGCCACGAACCCGAGCGTTCCTTCAGAACCGATCAGAAGGTGCTGCAGAATATCAACCGGGGTGCTGTAATCCAGCAGGGAGTTCACGCCGTAGCCCATGGTGTTCTTCATGGAGTACTGTTGGCGGATGCGCGCAACCGATTCCGGGTTTTCGACCACGCGCTTGCGCAGGCGCAGCAGCCCTTCGTGAATTTCGGGTTCGAGGGCGCGTAGGCGCGCATCGGCATCGGGTGCAGAAGTATCGATAACGGTTCCGCTGGGGAGTACGAACACCATAGATTCCAGCGTGTTGTACGTGTTGAACTCGGTGCCGGAAGACATGCCCGAGGAGTTATTGGCGACCACCCCGCCGATAGTGCATGCCGACCATGAGGCCGGGTCAGGCCCGAGCTTGTACCCGTAGGGTGCCAGCATATTATTGACCGCCATCACCGTAGCACCGGGCTGAACGCGCACCCTCTTGCCGCCGTCAAGCACCTCAATTTTCTTGAAGTTACGGCGGGTATCGACCATCAGCCCGTCGCCGCTTGCCTGCCCTGATAGAGAGGTGCCGCCCGACCTGAAGGTGAGCGGCAGGTTGAAGGCGCTGGCGGCACGGAAAATATCGGCGACCGCCTCCGCAGAATCGGGACGTACGATTCCGGCGGGCACCAGCAGGTAGTGCGAGGCGTCGTGCGCGATAGCGAGCCTGTCAATTTCTTTAACACTGGAATCGAGGGCGTGCGCGCGGGTTTCGGCGAGCATATGCTCAAGGGCATTAGTGTAGGGGGAGTTTAGAGCTTCGGACGTGTTCGATACAACTGTCATGGGTCTTATCTCCTTACCGATGAAGGCACAGTGATTTCCTATCCTTCCAGTATGTGCTTTTGCACACGTTATGTCTGCTTAGCTTTGGCTAGGCTTATGCCCCGGAAAACATGCTTAACTAGTGAGATGGCGGGGCTGCTGAGACACGCTCACCGCACCGCTACCTGAAAATCTGCTGTGAACGCCGTAGAATGGTGATGTCCGTGCACCTGTACAGTGCGGATTAGCCCGCGCGGCTGCGCCTACCCTGGCCCCGTACGCTGGGGGAGTAGGCCCCGTGCCTAACCTAAAGGAGACACATGTCTGCCGCTGAAATGTCAGCACCCATCATGATCAGCGTATCCGGTGAGGAGCGCGAGGTTACTGCCGCCACCGCCGCTGAACTCTTTGCGGATAATGCGAAGATTGTGGTTGCCCGCGTGAATGGCACGCTGGTTGACCTTTCACACAAGCTCTCTGAGGGCGATACCGTTGAGCCCGTTTTCATTGACGAACCGGATGGCTTGAATGTGCTGCGCCATTCTGCGGCGCACGTGATGGCGCAGGCGGTGCAGGAATACCGCAAGGACGCGAAGCTGGGCATTGGCCCCTATATTACGGATGGCTTCTATTTTGATTTTGATGTGGCTGAGCCCTTCACCCCCGAGGATCTGAAGAAGATTGAGAAGTCGATGATTAAGATCATCAAGTCGGGCCAGCTGTTCCGCCGCCGCGTGGTCACCCACGATGAAGCGGTTGAAGAGATGAAGAACGAGCCGTATAAGCTCGAACTGCTTTCACTCAGCCAAGGCCCCGGTTCGGGCGCTGACGCCGCCGAGGGTGCCTCGGTTGAGGTTGGCGCGGGCGAGATCACGATTTACGACAATGTGCACCCGAAAACCGGTGAGGTGCTGTGGAATGACCTGTGCCGCGGCCCGCACCTGCCGAACACCAAGCTGATTGCTAACGGTTACGCGCTCATGCGCGCCGGTGGCGCGTATTGGCGCGGATCTGAGAAGAACCCCATGCTTCAGCGTATTTACGGTACCGCCTGGCCCACGAAGGATGAGCTGGTGGAGTATAAGCACCGTATTGCTGAGGCTGAGCGCCGCGACCACCGCCGCCTGGGCAAGGAGCTTGACCTGTTCTCGTTCCCGAAGAACATTGGCCCCGGCCTGCCGGTGATTCACCCTAAGGGCGGCGTGATTAAGCGCGAGATGGAAGATTATGTGCGCGCCCGCCATATTGCTGAGGGCTTCCAGTACGTGAGCACCCCGCATATCTCGAAGGAAGACCTGTTCTACACGTCCGGGCACCTGCCGTACTACGCGGATGGCATGTTCCCGGCGATGGAGCTCGATAACGGCAACTACCGTTTGAAGGCCATGAACTGCCCCATGCATAACGAGATTTACCGTTCGCGTGGGCGTTCGTACCGTGAGCTGCCGCTGCGTTTCTTCG
The DNA here is from genome assembly GCF_003989155.1 of Rothia sp. HSID18069. Classification (NCBI taxonomy): domain Bacteria; kingdom Bacillati; phylum Actinomycetota; class Actinomycetes; order Micrococcales; family Micrococcaceae; genus Rothia; species Rothia sp. HSID18069. The sequence goes on from NZ_RBMG01000001.1 coordinate 781,845, forward strand.
AGTTCGGCACCGTGTACCGTGACGAGAAGTCGGGCGTGCTGCAGGGCTTGACCCGCGTGCGCATGATTACGCAGGACGATTCCCACTCGTATGTGACGAAGGAGCAGGCACCCGATGAGGTGCGGCACCTGCTGAATTTCATGCTGAGCCTGCTGGAAGATTTCGGTATGACGGACTTCTACCTGGAGCTTTCAACCCGCGACACTGAGGGCGATAAGAAGGATAAGTTTATCGGCACCGATGAGCAGTGGGAGCAGGCCACCGCCGTGCTGGAGCAGGTGGCGAAGGAGACCGGTCTTGAGCTGGTGCCTGACCCGGGTGGGGCCGCGTTCTATGGCCCGAAGATTTCGGTGCAGGCGAAGGACGCGATTGGCCGCACCTGGCAGATGTCTACCGTGCAGTATGACTTCAACCAGCCCAGCCGGTTCGGTTTGGAGTACCAGGCTGCGGACGGTTCGATTCAGGAGCCGGTGATGATTCACTCGGCCAAGTTCGGTTCGATTGAGCGTTTCCTGGGTGTGCTGACTGAGCACTATGCGGGCGCGTTCCCGGCGTGGCTCTCGCCGGTGCAGGTGATTTGTGTGCCTGTGGCGGAGGCTTTCAACGACTACATGACCGAGATTGCGGATAAGTTGCGTGAGCAGGGTGTGCGCGTTGAGGTTGATTACGGTTCGGACCGGTTTACGAAGAAGATTCGCACCGCCTCTACCGAGAAGGTGCCCTTTATTCTGATTGCTGGTGGCGAGGATGCGGAAGCTGGCGCAGTCTCATTCCGCTTCCGCGGCAACAAGCAAGAGAATGGTGTTCCCGTTGACGAGGCTGTGGCACGTATTGTCGACCATATTCGGAACAGGGTAAATGAAGACCCGAAACCGAGTGGGGAGGAATAAAACAAGAGAGGTAAGTATATGTGAAAGTATTGTACCTAACCTGCTATACATAAGAATATGTTAATCAAGAAAAAGGATATCTTAGAAAATGTTTGAAAATAAAATTCGAGTTTTTGAGACAATGAATTCTAATGAATTTATAGAATTTTCCAAAAATTTATACTTATTAGCTCATGTCAAGAATACTTCTTCTAAAGGTTCAGGGAATGTCGTATATTCGAAAGATCAACTTTTAATTGAGTTGATGAAAATACGTCAAGCGGCTTTAATTTCATATGAAGTAATGAAAGATAAATATGAGGATAACTTAAATTTAGGTCAACTTTGTAAAAGTTTACAGATTGCCACAAAGCGTGCTCTATTCTATTTATATAATGATACGAATAGACTCTTAAAGCATCGAATGGGTAATAGTGAATACTCTCTCGAAAGTTATCTTATTGAGTGTATCCTAGAAGATGACATAACAAGTATGAATATTACACAAGAAGATATCATAGATCCCCACTATTCCGCAACATACATGTCGGGCGAATATATGCAGGAATCTACAAAGTTAAATAAAAAAGAAATTTTTGATACTGAGCTAATTAAGCTCAATAAATTGAGCACTGGAACTATACCGCCGAAGAGTATTTTCCACAAGGATAGCCTATTATCGAAATTTTCAAATAAGAAGGCAAATAAAGATAAATCCCATAATCTCTTTAAAGGTATATACCTTCGACGATTATTATTATTAGCTTTAACATTTTTGGCTAATGAAAATAATCTTTATATTGATAATACTATTATTAGTATACCGATTGCACGCTTACATGAATACATGGGTCGTGTGAACTCATTGTTACTTTCAGAGGGTATATCTGATGAACGTCAGATATTTGTAGATTCTGATATATCTGAAAATTTTTATTCTTATCAAAAGGATGATTTAGATTTATGCGTTATACCTAATGAGTCCGGATCAGATCTAAACAATTTTACATCTGTTCTTGAAACCACTAGGATGCCTTGCATCCTTAGCCAAGGAAATATAATTACATCATCTGAAATAATAGTTGATTCTATGTTGCCTTGGTTGAGATATTTTATAGATCCTGTATGGAAAAAGAACGTTGCAAAAAATATGGAGAAAAGCATAGTTAGTGCTGTTCGCCAAAATGCTCCCTTATCGGGATCTATGTCACATAAGTGTGAGAAGTCTATATTAAGTGGCTCTAATACTGGGTATGTTAAAGGGTGGGATGTTCCTCGAGCATATCTCAAGGAAAATAGCTACAAGAGCATTATGAAAAAGGTAGAGGGTAAAGAAGATTTCTCTGAAATAGACTGTTTTACTGCTCTTCGTGATGGAAGTTTTCTAGTGATAGAATGTAAATCTGCTCAGAAATTAGGCAATACTCTTAAATACTGCTCTGCCCCTAAAGGAGAATGGTATGAAGAAGCACAGAAGCATAAGAAATGGGTAGAGGATAATGTAGGTGTAGTAAAAAAAGCGATTATTGTTGTTGAAGGTATACATATAAATATTTACCCAAAATATTTTGATGATAGTCAAGAAATCGTTGTCGTTGATATATATAATTTCTATGAAAAAATTATACCCAATCTTCAAAACCTTCCAGATGATTTAAGCACATTATTTTAATCAACTGAATACTGTACTATATGAGTTCTAATTTATTAATAATTTAGTTAAAGATTTAGAGATATGTAAATGGAATATCTAGTTGTTGGCTATACATAGAATAGAGTAAAGCTCAAAGTAGGGGATGAAGAGATAAAATATTGAGATAATAATGTTGATAAGTTTACAGAATTAATTTATTCGTTTATAACTGTTTCTAGGAGGATTCTATGGATATAGTTTTTGTTAATAAAAATAAAAACGAAAAAACGATAAATAATAGTGGTTTTGAAATAGTAAAAGTTGTTAAAAAACTTATAGAATCTGCAAATTGTCAAGTATGCGGTGTATCATTAATTGTGTCTCCAGGGTATTTATCAACAAAAGAATGTAGTATAAAAAAGTTTATCTCATACTTTTTTGATAAAGGCATTTCATATAATTTAGGTATTCTCGACGGTATGAATGGGGGAAACGGTTTAAATAATAAAAATATTCGTTATGAATTTTTTGATGAGTTTTTGAGTCAGAATAATACTAACTCTGTTATGTACTTTACACCGCAATATTATGGTTTGGTAACTAACCCGGATCATCGAAAAATGATTTTCGTTATGAGTAATTGTATATGTGATATTCAGATGAATGGTATAAAACATATTTCAAATCAAGAAAGAGTATTAGACCATATAGATAGTTTTGTGGAGGATCAGAAAATATACGGTGTACTATTAGGATCCTCTAATTTTTGTCTAGGTACTTATTATGGGATGGATAGGAAGGGTAAACGAGTAGCAGATAAAGGTGAGAGTGATTGTTTGCTATTTGATCGTAGTATAGCAGGTGGTTTTTATGAGTATATGGACAAAGAGGTTTCAAGACTTGATGAAAACTATAACCCTGCCGAATATACAGCAGAAGAAAACTACCCTGTATTTCGTCCGGGTAGTATATTACTTGCACATGTTTCTGGTGGTTACGGTAAAAGTTGTCAGGATTATTTTAAAAACATGTTAAGAATTACCTTAAACGCGCAAATTAATTAGAAATTAAATAGAATTTAAATACTGTAATTATTTTTGGCATTTTCGGTAGTCGGCAAGATGTATCAGAATATTTGGGATGAACTCGTAGAATTTAGGAAATTCAACCTGTGCAGGTTTGGATAGCAGCGGGTGAGCGGTTATGTGGGTGTTTCCATCGATAGTAAAAGACGAGTAGTTTATTATCACTATACCTGCATAAAACTGGGCTACGTTATCTACATGCCAGTTATCTATTGAGCCGCCCCAATTAGACTGTTTCAGATTCGATTTTAGGGTGTCCGAAATAGGGATGGCTCAACAGCTTTTGTGATCGCCTAAGGGATTAAAAAGCTCATATTTATAGTCTCTAAGATGTGTTTCTTAATCTGTTCGGGGTCTATGGGCTTATTATCCTTGTACTGGCGAAGGCATTCGCAGTAATGCCTGGGCTGTTCATCCGATGTACCGACCTCAAATGCGTAACTTTCTGTAGTCGGAGATCTGACTAAAATTGTGAGGCGAAACATCATATGGTTTTTGCCCCCACAACCCTAAGAGCTTTTAGGATTCTTCAAAGAAATCTTCGTCGAGTTTCATAACCGTGTAGGTGCGTGCTACTTGCACACCCACATGGTACTTAATCATGAGACGTGCCAGGCGCTCACCGTCAATCAGTACTAGGGATAGCCCGCCGCCAAGGTTCTTCGCATATTCCCGCGCACCAGATGTAAACGAGCCAGAAGTAATAAATACGCCCTGCGTTGCTTGCCCGTGCATTGCGCCCACAAATGACTGGACCTCGGGGCGGCCCACCGAATTCTTCTCACCATAGCGCTTAGCCTGCACATAAATCTTTGACAGCCCCAGCGCATCCTGGTCGATCACACCGTCAATACCGCCATCATTAGAAGCCTGGGTAACCATGCCACGCCCCTCAGATCCGCCGTAGCCCATCGCCAGCAGAACATCTACCACCAAGCGCTCAAACCCGCCGGGGGAGAGGTCGCGTATACGTTCCAAAACATCCTGAGCAAGCGCAATTTCGAGCTGCACCATACTAGAAGAAATTAATTCGTCTGGCGTACTATCTTCAACGGCAGTAGGCTGGGAGCCAATTTTGTTAACAGGGTTAGTGGAGTCCCTATACCGTGGAGTTAACCCACGTGCTTTACGCGCAATCGACTGAATAATATCATCAGGTAAACCATCTGGAAACTCGCGGAGTAACTGACGCCCATAATCATCAATAACGTGTTGACCCTCTTTAGGGGAAGTCGTAGCCTTAACCGTTTTTAGCGTGAATAAAGCCCAGTAAATCCGGTCAGAATAAATAAAAATAGAACTGGTAGGGTGCCGAACATTCATCTGCTCAGGCGTCAGACCAACCATCTCTGCAACACCTGCATAGATTTCTCTATTCGTATGTGTTTTACCGTCAGACAAGTATCTAAGAATAGGTGACATAAACGCATGCTGTTTCGGTAACTCAACTGTGGTCTGTTCATTGGTCATGGCAACTCCAAATATAGGCGTTCATATCAGGTACCACTATACACACCATTTAAATAGAGGCTAGAGGTGCTGTTACCCCCCCCGTCTAGGAGTGACGAAGCGGCGCGCGCCTGAAAGGAAAACATGTAACCATAAGACAAGGAACACTCAACTTTGGACAAGGAACCCGGCAGTGCACGACCACGAAATCTACGACAACACCCCCAGCAGCTACCTTGACGATATCGCGGACATTGGGGAGAAACACATCCGCCTCAGTTACCCCAACTTTATTCTGCTGCTGGCGCGGCTCGATACAGACTACAACGATGCGCAGTACCTGGTGCGGTGCCTCTACGCCAAACACCTGGCGGATGAGCTGCGGCACCCCAACATTTCCGGCTACCTAGAAGAACAAGACGAACTGAGCGACGCGCTGCGCCACTTCCGCGTCACGATCCCGGGCATTATCGCCCGCCGAACGCAGCTCACCGAGCTGCTCAAAACCCGCACCGTGCAGGTGCCCGCATACGTGGGCGACCCCTGGGAGTACCACCCCAACGCCCCAGAACCAGACCAGCCTACTTTCGACCCGGCGACACCCCACAGCGATATTGAAGTACGGCTTCAAATCATTGACGAATACTTGTGGCTCTACGAAGAATACAGCTCAAACAAATAGTGCAACCTTTTACAGCGGCAACGGGGGACTACACTCCCAGAACTAAACTCTCGCTCTGAGCAGGGACTAGGAACGGCGGGGGAGCGTGGAACGAATCTGCCTTAACTCTGCCTTCAGCCCGTCCGAAATACGCCGTGATTCGATAGCTTTTGTAATCGTCATGCGAAGCGTCACCGCAGGTAAACCGGGCGAATCGGTGTCGCCGGAACTATTGGCGAGCGCGAACCAGGGGAGAGCAGCAGTTTCTTAGAAAGCTTGCGCAATGCGGGTGTGCGAACACCCAAAATCCGTGCCGGATCAACCGTGGGAAGCAGCTTCGCTGTGAACTCCGCCAGTTTTGGTTCGGCCAGCTCACGGACTGTCTGTGAGATTGAATAACTCATAGTTCTAGTCTCTCAGATGCGGCTTCTTTCTGTACTGGTCTGGGCCAAATCCCCGATGCAAAAACCAACGCTCCCGGATAGTGGGTGCCTCTCACGCTAGTTCTGCAGCATCCGCAGATATGTGTGGAAAAACCGATATGATGGCTACAGGAGGTTCACGCACGAACCTGCGGTTCACAGCAGACCTGCTTCAACGAAGAGCGCGTAAGGACTGGGCAGCATGGCAGAGGCAAACGGCGCAGAAACACCACACACTCGCACCGCACCCGAGTCTGAAAACACTTCTTTAGACCCCTCCCCAACTCGGCTTTCCGAACCGGAACAGGCCCGCCGGCCCAAGATTACCCGCGGCGAAGAAGGACTCACCGAATGGGAGCGTCGCACCGATAAACCGCTTTTTATTGCCTCGCTCCTGTACCTTATTGCCTACGCCGCGCCCATTGTGAGCACGCGCATTAGCGCGCCGATTGACGGTGTTCTTAATATTCTTCAGATGGTACTGTGGGCGCTTTTCGCGGTTGATTATTGTGTGCGGCTTTACCTGGCGCCCCGGCGCATCTACTTCCTCACGCACAACCTCATGAATCTCGCTATTGTGCTTCTGCCAGCCTGGCGTATTGTGAGTTTCTTGGCGATGCTTCACATGACCGCCAACCGCCAGTACAAGCTGCTCTCAGAGCTGGCCGTTAAACTCTTCGGGTACACGCTGATCTTTGTGATTATGGCGGCCCTGGCCGTTTTCTCCATTGAGCAAGACGCCTCCGGTGCCCTCATCAAAGACATCTGGACAGCGTACTGGTGGACTCTGGCGACCCTGGCAACCGTGGGCTACGGCGACGTGTACCCGGTGACCGTCTCCGGCAGGGTTATTGCCGTGGTCGTTATGATTTACGGGGTCGGCCTGTTCGGTGTGATCACCGGTGCGCTTGCCACCTGGGTGATCGAAAAAATTAGCGGAGTCACCGAAGAAGACCACGCCGCAACGAAGGCCGATATTGAAGCGCTTCACGCCGAAATCGCCGAGCTTAAGGCGATGCTCGCCATCCGTATGGGAGACGGCACGGTACACCGCCCGCCCGAAGAACTCACCCAGGAATTTCTTGCCTCCCGGCGGGGCGCCCCCGATACCGCAGAGGACGACACCCGCGAGCCTGAACAGCCCATGGAACTTATCGAAGAGACCAAACAGACGCTTACCGTGATCCGACAGAAGATCGCGGTGCGCCTGCGGCGTGATTCTTAAACCCCGCACCTATACGGTGGCTGGGGAGAATTTTAGGCTGACCAGTGCGATCTATGCTCCACCGGGTTATGGGGCCGCCTGCGGGAACACCAGTTATTTCTACAAGCACCGGGCGATAGCGCCCTCACAGGTGCGCCGTGCGGTTTAATAGAGACATGAGCGAGAACCAGAATGCCCACACCACGAACACCGCCGACAACTTCGAGCTGCCCGGCGTGCCCGATGCGTTCCAGCGGCTCTGGACACCGCACCGCACCGCCTACGTGAGTGGCGGGCAGCAGGACCACACCGAGAAAACCTGCCCCTTCTGCACGGCACCCTCACGCAGTGATGAGGAATCGCTCATTGTATACCGTGGGGAGCACACCTTCGCGCTGCTTAACCTGTACCCCTATAATCCGGGGCACCTGCTCATCTGCCCGTACCGCCACATTCCGCTGTACGACCAGGCAACCGAAGAAGAAACCCTTGAAATGGCGCACCTGACTCAGCGCACCATGCGGGTTCTGCGCAAAGTGTCCCATAACGACGGGTTCAACATTGGTATGAATCAGGGCAAAGTCGGGGGAGCGGGCATAGCCGACCACCTGCACCAGCATATTCTGCCCCGCTGGAGCGGCGACACCAATTTTCTGCCCATTATTGCGCACACAAAAACCATGTCTCGCACCCTTGACGACATGCGCCAGATAATCGCCGACGGATTCGCTCAAACCCAGTAATTGTGCGGGCACAGAATAAGGAAGACTGTGGGTAATTCAACCCCCGCGTTTCCTTGTTAAGACAGAAAAGCAGGCGTACAATAAATCGGTAAGTTGAACCTCTACAGAAGGGTAAACTGTGCTGTTTAAAACCCCGCAAAAAACCAGACACAGAAAAAGGCTGCCAGCGCCCAAAATCTGCCGCACCCCAGCCTAAATACCCACCCCTAAGCATTATTTTTCACGGGCAGAAAGCGCCCGCAGCCACGAGTGAAACGCATCATGCTAAAACCACGGTGTCAGATTATTTTTTGAACCGTAAAGTATGGCATGATATATAACGGCGAAACCACCCGTACCGCCGACCCCAAGGTTCCTTCCGGACCTTCCCACCCAGCTGACCGCAAACCAACCACGAAAGCCGCCGATGAGCCCCCGCATCCCCACAGGTAAACGACCCCAAATTACCCGAACAATCACCAGTTTCACGATCGTAGCCTGCCTGCTCGCAACCGCCGGATGCGCCGAATACGTCGACGAAGAAACCGACGCATCAGGTACGATCAGCACCTCCGCATCAGCCACCCCCTCAGCGAGCGCATCAGCCAAATCCAGTGTGCCGCTCACCAAAGAACGCCCCGCACCCACGCTGCCCGATGGCTCACCCGCCCCGCTGAGCAGCACGGAGCTTGATAACTACTACGCTGGTAAATTCATACCGCCCACCGATAAGCACCCCGTCTACAATATGGGTGCGCCGGTACTTTCAGACACCGTAAAATCCCGTGAACTTGACGGGGTAGATGCACTCATTAAATACATGGGTGAAACCTACCGGTACACTGCGTACACTAATACGGAAATTGAGAACTACACCAAAAACGTGTACGCCCCCGACTATCAGTACGATAAATCCAGTGAAAAAGACGAACGTACCGACAAATCCCCCGACGGCCAAAGCAAAAACGATAATGAACTGCGTGAGGCAGGGTACTGGGTTGGTGAATATAAATACACCATGAAACGTGTGGCCGATTCGGAAAAATGGAGCGACGATAAAAAAGAAGTCACCATTGCGGTACGGCACAAACGCAACACCTACACCTGGTACAACAAAGATAGCGGTCAAGCCGATAACCGGTACTACTCGTGGGGTATTCAAGAGGACTTCAATATGACCCTTGTGTACGTGGAAGACCAGGGGTGGAAAGTGAAGAAGGTAGACTCGCTCCGCTCCAAGTGGCTGAAGTAGCCGCGCACCCGGCTCATGGGGGTATTAGAGCCTGTTGGGAATAGGTATGCTGGGAGGATGACGCCCCTGAACCTGCTCGATAGTGTGGCCCCTAGCGGCGGCAGCGACCGGGCGCTCATCTGGCGTGAGCTGCGGTGGGTTGAGCGCCAGCCCGTTCTTGAAGCGGAACCCCTCACCGCAGCGGCGGGGGAGCAGCACCCCAGCGGTGAGCGCATCCGCATACCGCTTACCCCCGGCGCTTTTCTTGGGCTGCGGCTACTGGCTGATACCGCCGGTGAACACCTGCGCTACTGTGCCGGGTACTTTGCAAGCGGGCCACCCGGTGAGAACACAAACACCCCAAACACGGGTGCGCCCCACCGGGTGCCCTGCCCAGAAGGAGCACGCATCCGCAGCGGTAAACAATGCGAACGATGCGCCGCCCGCGACGAGTTCACGGCCCTTCACACCGCGCACCTGCACCCCGGCACATTAACCCCGGGGATGCGAGCCTACGCGGCGACACCGCACCGGCTCTACATTGCCACATTCCCCGACGGAACCAGCAAAGTAGGCACCAGTTCCCAAGCCTCAACCCCGCGCCGCCTCGACGAGCAGGCGCCCGCTGTCGCAACCTACATAGCCCAAGCACCCGACGGGCTGAGCGTGCGTGAAGCCGAAGACGCTGTTACCCGCATCGGCGGGGTGCCGCAGGTGAAACAGACACCCAGCAAATACCGTGCCTGGCTTAACCCGCTGCCAAACAGCACAATACGCAGCGCCCACCAAGAAACCATGAAAACCGCCCGGGAAGCGCTCACCCACGCTCAACTGCGCGCCCCTCTTACCCCGCTGTATGAGCCGTGGGAACCCTCACCCGCCATGGCCCGCCCCTACGCAGCCCTGCGAGCTGGCAGCCCCGAACCGCTCGGGCAGTTCCCCAGCGTACTTTCCACCGGCGCCGCAGGGTTTTACTGCACCGGCGCGGCCGGGAAATTCATGACCGCCCACACCGGCGACCCAGCCGCCGCCCTGCTGGTAAACACGGCCGAAATCGACAACCTAGCCTTCACCGTGAACCACGACATAAGCACCGTAAATATTCAAACGGCTCTCTTCTAAAATCACCCAGAAAAATTATTACTACTCCCGCGAAAACACACCGGGAAATAGCGGCACGCGCCGTTGTGTGCATGGCACAACACATAAAAGGCCGCCGCCAACACCCGCAAAGTAAGCAACGCCATACCGTGCAATTACACAGTGCGGGAGGGTATAAAATAGTGTGCATGTCAAAACCCCTCATTCGTTTGCTCGGCCAGGGCGTACGCTACGCAAGTAAACTACGCGGCGGCGGTTCCGCATTCCCCGGCCTCGTCATGGAAAAACTGCACCCCGAATTCGTGGCCGAAGAACTCGCCAAACTGCCCTACGGCGTGGTCGTTGTCTCGGGCACCAACGGCAAAACCACCACCACCAAAATGACGGTGCAGCTGCTCGAATCGCAGGGGCTTAAAGTCTTCACCAACCGCACCGGCTCCAACTTCGTGCGCGGCGTGGCGGCGGCCCTCCTGGGCGCAATGAGCCTCACCGGAAAACTCGATGCAGACATTGCCGTGCTCGAACTAGACGAGGCGCACGCCGTGCACTTCGTCAAAGCCGTCAAACCCGACTATGCGCTGCTGCTGAACGTGCTGCGCGATCAGCTTGACCGCTTCGGCGAAATCGACACCACCCGCAGGATGCTCTCCACCGTAGCCGCCGCAACCACTAAAACCGTGGTGCTCAACCGTGAAGACCCGCGCATCCGCTCGCTCGCTCAAGCCGTGCAGCCCGGCACGAACATCAGCTACTTCGGGCTGAACGACGAGCTGCGCTCATACTTCCCCTCAGACGACGAGCTGCGCAGCGGCGTGGGCGCACGCTCCGCCGACCTGCCCGACTCAGACGTGACCCTCACCGCCTTCTCCGGCAGCAGCGCAACCTTCAACATGGCGGGTCAAAGCATCAAAGGGCAGATTAACCTCTACGGCATCTACAACATTTTCAACGCCGCCGCCGCAATGGCCCTCACCCGCGCCGTCATGGGCGAAAAACTCAACCAAGACGCCCTCGTGAACGAGCTGGCAAAAATCACCCCCGCATTCGGCCGCGGCGAAACCCTCAACGTGAACGGGCGTCCGCTGCAGCTGCTGCTGGTGAAAAACCCCAGCGGGTTCCGCCTCTCACTGGCCAGCGCAAACTCCCACGACTACGCCACCATGATCACCATTAACGACCAGTACGCCGACGGGCGCGACGTCTCCTGGCTGTGGGACGTAGACTTCCACGACCTAGCCGCCACCGGCGTGAAAATGGTCTCCGGGGTGCGCGCCTGGGATATGGTGCTGCGCCTAGAACACGACGGCGTACCCGTAGAAGACGTGCAAGAAGACCTAGACGACGCCCTCCGCTCGTTCATCGCCAACAGCGGGCAGGCACCCATGCGTATCTTCTGCACCTACACCTCAATGCTCGCCCTGCGCGAAGAACTCGGAAAAATCACCAACGTCGAAAGGGTTTCCTAAGCCATGACCCACACCATCGCCGGAACCCCCGCCGCCGGGCCGAACAACGGCAAAACTCTGCGTATCCTGCAGCTGTACCCCAAAGACATGAACATTTACGGCGACTGGGGCAACACGCTCTCACTCGCACGCCGCGCACACGCCCACGGGTTCGACGTCGACATTATCGACTACAACCCCGGCGACGAATTCCCCCAAGACATCGATATTATTATTGGCGGCGGCGGCCAGGACTCCGGGCAGACCGTCATCCAAGAAGACCTGCACGCCAACTCCGAACACCTGAAACAGCTCGCCGAAGACGGCACCCCCATGCTCGTCATCTGCGGCCTATACCAGCTGTTCGGCAAAGAATTCCGCACCCGCGAAGGGGAAGTGCTCAAAGGCATCGGGATTTTCGACGCCCACACTGTAGGCGGTGACGAACGACTGATCGGCAACATTGTTGAAGAGTCCAAAGACTTCGGAACCATCATCGGGTTTGAAAACCACTCCGGGCTCACCTACCTGGGCTCCGGGTGCACCCCGCTTGCCGCCACCGTCACCAAAGGCGAAGGGAACAACAAGGCAGAAACCCATGAAGGCGCGCGCGTGCACAACGTGATCGGCACCTACCTGCACGGCTCACTACTGCCCAAAAACCCCAAAATCTCTGACTACCTGATCGAGCAGGCCGCCAAACGTAAATACGGCGAATTCACCCCCGCCACAATCGACGACACACTCGTGAACAAGGCACGCGCATCAGCGATGAAACGCCCCCGCTAAAACTACTGCCAGCGCACATCAGCCGGTATAGTTGAAAAGTATTGACGCGCGGCCACCCACGTGCGCCCGCACAGAACATTAACGTAAGGGAGAAACGAATGTCGGGTCACTCCAAATGGGCCACCACCAAACACAAGAAAGCCGCGATTGACGCCAAGCGCGCGAAGGCATTCGCCAAATTCATTAAGGCAATCGAAGTAGCCGCCCGCATGGGCGGGGCAGACATTGCGGGCAACCCCGCACTCGACCTTGCCGTGTCGAAAGCAAAAAAGAACTCGGTGCCCAACGACAATATTGACCGCGCCATTAAACGCGGTGCTGGGCTGACCGGCGAAACCATCGACTACACCGAAATCATGTACGAGGCACGCGGCCCGCAAGGCACCGCACTGTACATCGAGTGCCTGACCGATAACCGCAACCGTGCCGCATCAGACGTGCGCCTGGCCGTGACCCGCAACGGCGGCACCATGGCAGACCAGGGCTCCGTGGCGTTCCTCTTCGAGCGTAAAGGCGTGGCCGAAGTAGCGAAAACCGACGGGCTCACCGAAGATGACGTGCTCATGGCCGTGCTTGATGCAGGTGCTGAAGAAGTACTGGACGAAGGCGACGTGTTCACCGTCGTATCCGCCGCAACCGACCTGCCCGAAATCCGCAAAGCACTGGATGAAGCGGAACTGGAGTACAACAACGACGACCCCGTATTCCGCCCCACCATGCAGGTAGACCTCGACCTTGACGGCGCCAAAAAGTTCCTCAAACTCGCGGATGCGGTCGAAGAACTCGACGACGTCCAGAACGTCTACTCCAACGCAAACGTTTCCGCAGAGGTTATCGCCCAGCTAGAAGCCGAATAAGCACAAAACGCACGAGTGCCCGGACACGCCCCGCACACGCGGGCAGTGAGCCGGGCACCGTACTCTATCTGGGCGCACCCCCACCGGAGTCGGAGGGGACAGCCAACGACAGCATAAGGAGAAACCGGATGAGCGAAAACCACCCGCTCGCCCCCGAGCCGCGCGTACCCGGTGCCACACGCATTATGGGCATCGACCCGGGCCTAACCCGCTGCGGCATCTCCATGCTCGATATGACCGCCGACCGCAAAGCCTACTTCGTGAACGTCGGTATCGCCGGAACCCAGGCGGCTGAGGCACTGGATCAGCGTATTCTGCGCATATTCAACGCCGCCCAACAGTGGATTAAAGTGTATAAGCCAGATGCGCTCGCTATTGAGCGAATCTTCGCCCAAGAACAGGTCAATACTGTGATCGGTACCGCGCACGCCTCCGGGGCGGTGATTTCGGCGGCCGCAATGCTTGGTGTGCCCGTGCATTTTCACACCCCCTCCGAGGTGAAGGCGGCGGTCACCGGCTCCGGGCGGGCCGATAAAGGCTCCGTAGGGCGGATGGTAACCCGCATCCTGGGCCTTGAAAAAATGCCGAAACCGGCGGATGCTGCCGATGCGCTCGCTATTGCCATCTGTCACGGGTGGCGCGGCGGCGGCATCGGTTCGGGCATTAATATGGCGGCGCACACCCAGACTCACCAGGGGTCCCGGCCTGTGCAGGCTGCCCGGGGTGCTGCGCTCACTCCTGCGCAGCGGGCGTGGAAAGAGGCGGAGGCGAAGGCCCGCAGGTAGACGACCCAACACATTTTTCGATATTATTTTCGAATATGATGTGCGCGTTTTTCCTGTTATTCTCAAGGATTTTTCGCGGGCGGGTCATCATGTGGTTGATTTCAGAAGATATATTCTAATATACTGGAGGTGCGCGCCCTGCTCACAGCAACGGTACCTAGTGCGCCCTATGAGAGGAAACTATGATTGCGTCACTCACCGGCAGAGTAAGCCATGTAGGTCTCGACAGCGTCATCCTCGACGTCAACGGGTTTGGGATGCTTGTGCACGCCACCGCCCGTACGCTCGCCAGCCTGCACCTGGGGGAGACCGCCACGGTGCTCACCAGCATGATTGTGCGCGAAGAATCTATGACGCTCTACGGTTTCGCTGAACCCGCCGAACGTGAAGTGTTTGATATGATGCTCTCCGTCTCGGGAATTGGTCCGCGTATTGCGTTGGCTGTGCTGAGCGTGCACACCGCCAGTGAGGTGGAGCGCGCTGTGGCCACAGGGGATGATAAAGCATTCACCAAGGTTCCCGGTATTGGCCCTAAGGGTGCGCGGCGTATTGTGCTTGAGCTGGCGGGCAAACTAATTCTTAGCGAAAGCCAAGGAGAAGAAGCAGCCGCCCCCCAGAGCGGGCTGGTGTGGAAACCGCAGGTTCTCGATGCTCTCACCTCCTTGGGTTGGACTGAAAAAGACGCTAATGCTGCGATTGACGCCTATGTGACCCACAACCCGGGCGCCGAGAATGAGGCGGTAGGCGCGGCACTTCGCGGGGTGCTTGCCTCCTTAGGGGCGCAAAATACTGTTGGGCGACGCTAACGCACGGCGGAACACACCCTACCACGGGGAGCACACCGCACCCGGTGGTGCGTACGGTAGTATCGGATAGAGCCGCCGCAGCACGCTCAGGCACGAGAGCTACAGCATCTACAGAGGATAAGAACACGTGACAGATAACCCCTATGAGCCTACGCCGTCGGGCGGTTACGCACCCGGTCAGGTGCCCGGGCAGCAGCGGCTAGTTGCCATGGAAGAAGAACCCGAAGAAAAAATGATTGAGGCGGCCCTGCGCCCCAAATCGCTTGGTGACTTCGTGGGGCAAAAAAGGGTGCGGCAGCAGCTTTCCCTAGTGCTGGAAGCCTCGAAAATGCGGGGCCGCAGCGCTGATCATGTGCTTCTTTCCGGCCCTCCCGGGCTTGGCAAAACCACGCTCGCCATGATTATTGCCGCTGAGATGGATGCCCCTTTGCGCATCACCTCCGGCCCAGCTATTCAGCACTCCGGCGATTTAGCGGCCATCCTCTCGTCGCTAACCCCCGGCGAGGTGCTTTTCCTGGATGAAATACATCGTATGAGCCGCCCCGCCGAAGAAATGCTGTACATGGCGATGGAAGATTTTCGCGTGGATATTGTGGTTGGTAAGGGAGCGGGAGCAACCTCCATCCCCCTTGAACTACCGCAGTTTACCCTGGTGGGTGCCACAACCCGTGCCGGGCTGCTCCCCGGGCCGCTGCGTGACCGTTTCGGGTTCACCGGGCACCTGGAGTTCTACTCTGTGCCGGAGCTTGAGCTGGTGCTACGCCGCAGTGCCGGTCTGATGGATATGAGTATCACCAGTGAGGGGTTCGCAGAGATCGCGGGCCGTTCACGCGGCACGCCGCGTATCGCTAACCGGCTGCTCCGCCGTGTACGCGACTGGGCCCTTGTGAATGATGTGCCCAATATTAACGCCCACAATGCGGCAACCGCCCTTGACATGTATGAAGTGGATGAGCGCGGGCTGGACCGCCTGGACCGCGCTGTTCTTGAATCGCTCATCCACAAGTTCGGTGGGGGACCGGTGGGCCTTTCCACCCTGGCTATCGCCGTTGGTGAAGAAACCGAGACCGTGGAGACAGTAGCTGAACCCTACCTGGTGCGTGAAGGGTTGATTGGCCGCACCCCTCGCGGGCGTGTGGCGCTGCCTGCCGCGTGGGAGCATCTGGGGCTAGAAGCCCCCGACATTAACCTGTAGCATCGAAATATCCCCTAGCACGGAACGGTCATGCTGTTTTCAGTGGGGAAAACATCACCGTGGCAGGGTAGTTTCTCAAGAAAAACTGCGGCTGAGCGCATAACCGATAGGGAAAGACTGTGCTCTCGCGTAGGATGGGTACAGTAGAGAAACTATGAACACAGGCGCGTCACCATCCTATGCACCCCGGGTAGGGCGACGCCGGGGACACGTCCCTACAGAGAGGACACCATGGATATTACGATGATACTTCTCGCCGTTTTTGTGCTCTTCATGATCTGGAGCATTTACAGCGGCACTAAACGGCAGAAAGCACAGATGCAAGCCACCCAGACTATGCAGGAAAACCTGCGTGCTGGTGATGAAATTATGACCCGCGCCGGGCTGTACGGCACCATCGTCTCAACCGACCATGAAAACCGTAAAGCACTTGTGGAGATCGCCGAGGGAACGATCATCACCATTAGCCTGGACGCTGTTGCCACCGTGGTGGATGTTGCGGAAGAAGAACCGGTGGAGGCTAAGGAAGAAGTCGTGGAAAGCACCGAGTCCAAAGACACGGCGGAAGACGAGTCACCCGAGAAGCCTGCCAAGGGCTACGACCTCAATTAATAAAGACAATAATCGGGAATAGCACCCTAGAACGGGTGCTATTCTTGCTGATTGAGAAGATAAAAATCTAGTAAGGGGCATACATGGCTAAGCGTTCCCCGCTTACAGCTGCACGAGGCGCCCTCGTCTCAATGGTTTTGCTCATGATTGTGATGGCCGCAGGTATTTTCGGCACCACCCAGGCGGGCGGGTCGTGGGGCCCGAAACTTGCGCTTGACCTCTCTGGCGGCACGCAGATGATTCTTTCACCCAAAGTTAACGGGTCGCAGAATGAATCTGTCAGCCAAGAGCAGCTGAACCAGGCAGTTGAAATTATCCGTCAGCGCGTTGATGGCGCGGGCGTCTCCGAGGCGGAGGTTACCACCTCCTTCGGTTCGGGCAATAACGTGGTGGTTTCCGTTCCGGGCACTATTAGCGCCGAAACCCGTGCGCTCATTCAGGCTTCTGCGAACATGTCGTTCCGTCCTGTGCTGGCCTCGGGTTCAGGCGCGGCAACCCCGCAAGAGAGCCGCACCCCGGACGATAAGCTCCCCAAACCGGACGCGGAACCTAAAGATAACTCGGATAAGAACTGGATTACCGCCGAGTTGCAGAAAGAATACGAGGCGAAAGACTGCACCGCCGGGCATAATGAGGATGCTGAAAACCAGGATCCTGGAAAACCGATTGTGGCCTGCTCCACCGACGGTACCGAAAAGTACATCCTGGGTCGTGTTGAGCTCAGCGGTAACGATATTGCAACAGCCTCGCACTCCCAGGAAAGCAGCGGCCAGGGCGTGACCACCGGCCGCTGGGGCGTGAACATTGAGTTTAAAGACCAGGGGGTTACCACTTTCAAAGATGTGACCTCCCGCCTGAACTCGATCCGTGGGCAGAACCCCGCCGACCCGCGCAGCCGGTTCGCTATTATGCTTGACGGTAAGGTGCTGTCCTCCCCAACGTCCCAAGCTGTTATTTCAGATGGTAAGTCACAGATCACCGGTAACTTTACTGAGGACCAGGCTAAAGCCCTGGCCGACCAGCTCAAATACGGTGCGCTGCCGATTAGTTTCAGCATCCAATCTGAGCAGCAGATCTCGGCAACCCTCGGCTCTGAGCAGTTGAAGGTGGGCCTGCTAACCGGTCTCATCGGCTTGCTGCTGGTGTTCATTTATTCGCTGTTCCAGTACCGCCTGCTCGGGTTTGTGACCATGGCATCGCTGATCGTGGCGGGCATTATCTCGTACGAGGCGATTGTGCTTCTGGGCTGGGCGTTGAACTACCGCCTCTCCCTGGCAGGTGTTGCGGGCCTAATTGTTGCTATTGGTGCCACAGCCGACTCGTTCATTGTGTACTTCGAACGTATTCGTGATGAGATACGCGCCGGACGCACCATCCCTTCCGCTGTGAACCACGGCTGGAAGCGGGCCTCCCGCACCATCCTCGCTTCGAAGGCTGTGAACCTGCTGGCGGCAGTGGTGCTGTACGTGGTGTCGGTGGGTTCTGTGAAGGGCTTCGCCTTTACCCTGGGCTTGACTGCTATCGCCGACCTGATCGTTGTGTACTTGTTCACTCACCCCACCCTGACCCTGCTGGCGAATACCCGCTACTTCGGTAAGGGGTACCGTCATTCGGGCCTCTCGCCCGAGTCGTTGGGCGCAACCCCGCTGTACCGTGGCGCCGGTCGTTTCCGCAAACCGGATGAAGACTATGTGAGTATCGCAGAGCGCCGCCGCGCCGCCCGTGCCGCCGAGGATAAAGACGTGACGGGCGCCCCTGAAGAAAAGAAGGAGGCGTAACCATGACCGAGGTAAAACCTAACGTCTTCGCGCGGTTCGGTAATGACCTGCACTCGGGCAAACGCTCCTACCCGTTCATTGGCAAACGTAAACTGTGGCTGATGATAGCCGCCGCGCTCATGGCGGTCTCAGTGATCCTTCCGTTGGTCGGTAACGGGTTCAACCTGGGTATCGATTTCCGTGGCGGTTCGGAATTTGTGGTGTCGAAGGCTTCTCATACGGAATCCTCCACCGGGGAGAAAATCGTCAAGGAGAACGTCCCGGACGCCTCCGACGTGCATGTTACCCATATTGCCCCTGGCACTGTTCGGGCGCAGATGAGTAAACTCAGTGACGAAGAGACCCTCAAAGTGAAGAAAGCCCTGCAGGATGCGTACGGCGTCAGTGAAAACGACGTGACCTCATCCTATGTGGGTCCCACCTGGGGTGCTGATGTGACCCGGCAGGCGCTGTGGGGTCTGGTGGCGTTCGTGATTTTCGCGCTGATTGGTATGGCGTTCTACTTCCGCACCTGGAAGATGTCTGTCGCCTCCATTGCGGGCTTGTTCTTTACCGTGGTGGTCACCGTGGGTATTTACGCAGCGTTGGGCTTCGAAATCACCCCGAGCGCGATTATCGGTTTCCTGACGATCCTGAGCTACTCGCTGTACGACTCTGTGGTGGTTTTCGATAAGATCCGCGAGAACACCGAGGACATTATGGACCGTAAGGATGCGACCTTTGCGGAGGAAACGAACCTGGCGGTTAACCAGACCCTGGTGCGTTCCATTAACACCGCGATTGTGGGTGTGCTCCCCGTCGGGTC
Organism: Rothia sp. HSID18069; assembly: GCF_003989155.1. Classification (NCBI taxonomy): domain Bacteria; kingdom Bacillati; phylum Actinomycetota; class Actinomycetes; order Micrococcales; family Micrococcaceae; genus Rothia; species Rothia sp. HSID18069. Next base: position 801,294 of record NZ_RBMG01000001.1, read on the forward strand.
CATCCTGTTTATTGGTGCGTTTATGCTTGGTGCAGGTACCTTGCAGGATCTTTCCCTCTCGCTCTTTGTGGGTATTCTGGTGGGCATGTTCGGCACTCTGTTCGTCTCGGCACCGCTGTACGGTATGCTGCGGCTGGGCGAGAAAAAGATCGTCGGGCAGCAGCAGAAGGTGGAGTACTTCCGCGCCCACGGCGGGGAAGAAGAGACCGGCTCCGACAACGAGTCACAGCAGAAACCCGTGAAACGTTCAAAGCCGAAGATTGAAGTGAATGTCGTGAATTTCGACTAGTTTCACTCACCGGCTTTGAGGGTAAGGGGCTAGCATCTTGGATGATGCTAGCCCCTTATGCGTGCCCTTTAGTGCACCGGGGTTGCCCAGCTGCTGAGGAGCCAAAAAGCGTACGGGTTGCGCACCATATAACCGGGCACAGTTTGCGACGTATCGTCAAGGTTGGGTAGCATAACAAACACACAACGGGTTTTCTCGTGTGGATGCGCGCCGCCATGCACAACAAGGCGCCGCGTAAGGGGCCGACGAAGCACCCCACCGCTACCAGGCCAGAAAACTCGCAGGAGGGAAAAGGTAAAAATGGTCGTAGAATCCCACAATACCCCCGAAGACAGCAGTGTGGTTCCTCAAACCGCGCCGAAAAAGAAACCGGTGCGCGGTTCGCACCGCGTTATGACCGCATCCGGGCGTGTGCCTAACCGGCTGGTTTTTGGTAGGCGCATCGCTAAAAATCTTGACCCTGGTACATCACAGACACATTTCTCGCCAATGATCGCTCCGGTGGTGCGTGCCCTGCGCAAATACCATCCTGAGGAGGACATTCAGGTTCTTCAACGTGCCTTTGAGGTGGCCAATAGGCACCACCGCGGGCAGAAACGTAAAAGTGGCGACCCGTACATTACCCACCCGGTTGCCGTGACCGCGATCCTCGCGGAGATGGGCGCCACCGGCCCCGTGCTGGCGGCCGGGCTGCTTCATGACACGGTAGAAGACACCGACTACACGATGGAAGAGCTCACCGCAGAATTTGGGGAGGAAGTCGCCTATCTGGTGGATGGGGTGACTAAGCTCGACAGGATGACCTACGGTGAGCGTGCCTCCATTGAGACCATCCGCAAACTGGTGCTGTCGATGAGTAAAGATATTCGTGTGCTCCTCATTAAACTTGCGGACCGTCTGCATAATGCACGCACTTGGCGTTTTGTGGCGGCGGCCTCGGCGGCCCGTAAAGCCGAAGAGACACTAAAAATCTATGCCCCCTTAGCACACCGGCTGGGTTTGAACACGATTAAATGGGAGCTTGAAGACCTGTCATTTGCGGCGATGAGCCCCGATATTTACGCTGAGATGGTGCGCATGGTGGGGGAACGCACCCCAAAACTTGAGGCGTTTCTGGAGGACGCCCGCGCTAAAATCTCCGAGCGGCTAACCCAGATGGGTCTTGAAGCCATGGTGACTGGCCGGCCTAAACACTACTACTCGATTCATCAGAAGATGAAAACAAAGGGCCGTAGTTTTGACGAGATTAATGACATTCTTGCGGTGCGCATTATGGTGGAAGAGGAGAGCGAATGCTACACCGTGCTGGGGCATATCCTCTCGCTATGGCCGTCAATGACAGGCCGGTTTAAGGACTATATTAAAAACCCAAAAAACAATAACTACCAGTCGCTGCATTTAACGGTGTACGGGCCGGGGAACCTGCCATTAGAGGTGCAGATCCGCACCTATAAGATGCATGAAGAAGCCGAATACGGGGTGGCTGCGCACTGGCGGTATAAGGCGGCTTCACGCGGTGAGCAGGTGAGCAACGCTAAGCACGAACCCGGCACCCAGACCGCAGCAATGAACGTCGGTATTTTGCAGGCTATCGCCGAAATTTCTAACTCTAACCCCGAGTCTGATAAGTTCTACGAATCCCTCGCAGACACCCTGGACACCGACGAGATTGTGGTGCTCACACCCAACGGTGAGGCTATTGCGCTTCCCTCCGGCTCAACCCCGGTTGATTTCGCGTACGCTATCCACTCTGAGGTGGGGGACCGCACCGTCGGGGCGAAAGTAAACGGCCGTCTGGTACCGCTCCACACGATGCTGCCAACCGGGGTGACCGTGGAAATTATGACCACGAAAGATGAGGAGGCAGGACCCAGCGAAGACTGGCTGAAGTTCGTGCGTTCCTCACGGGCCCGCACAAAGATCCGCCAGCACTTTGCGAAAGAACGTCGTCTTGAGGCGCTGGACCGTGGGCGTGAGGCGCTCACGAAGAGCATGCGCAATAATGAGCTGCCGCTGCAGAAGATGATGAGCCCCGAGCTGATGACCCAGGTGGCCCAAACTCTGCATAAGAACGATGTGGCAACCATGTACCGGGCTATCGGCGAGAACGAGCTGACCACAAAGCAGGTTATTGACACCCTCATTGACCTGTATAACGGGGAGCAGCAGGACGAGCCGACTGTTGAGGTGAGCGACTTTGACGAAACCCTGCTGAAGCAGACCCGTAGCGCGGTGAGCGACAACGGTGTGCTGGTGCCGGGGGCTGAGGGTGTACTCACGAAGATCGCCCGCTGCTGTAGCCCGGTCCCGCCCGACGACATTATTGGCATGGTCACCCGGCTCAACGGTATTTCGGTGCACCGGCGTGACTGCCCGAATATACTGAACCTGGATGAGGAGCAGCAGCCGCGTTTAACGGAGGTTCAGTGGGCACCCACCCCCAGCAGCACCTACCGGGTGCAGATTCAGGTGGAGGGACTTGACCGTAAGGGCCTGCTCAATGACCTCATCCGTGCGATCTCAGATTCGGGTGTGAGTATTGTGGATGCGCGCGTGCACACGTCCGAAGACCACATAGCGGTGGACAGGTTCACGGTTGAACTGGGGGACAGGTACATGCTGGAGCATGTGGTGAACGTAGTACTGAACGTTGACGGCGTGTATAAGGCATACCGTCTGACGGGCTCTAAACCGGCGCACGCATAAGAGGGTGCCTTTTTATACACGAACGGGGCGGCTCACACACTCCTGCGGTAGTGTGGTGAGCCGCCCGATACGGTTGGCGCTCTTAGACGTTAGCCTTCAAACCCTTCCAGGGTGGCTGCCCAGGCGCGGCGGGCATCCAGTGCCTCCTGCGCCTTAGCGATCTTTTTCTCATCACCCGATGCCTGGGCCTGAGCCAGCTCGGTTTCCAGCTTGGTGAGGGAATCCTGAATCTGCGCAAGCAGCGAGTTCGCCCGTGCGGTTTTCGCGGGGTCGTTCTTCTTCCACTTCGCAGCCTCGGCGCCGTGAATCTCGTCCTGGATCTTACGCAGCTCAGAGTCGATGCGGCGCATATCGGCACGCGGCACGCGGCCTGCTGCATCCCAGCGGTCAAGGATCTTATCGAACGCGGCTTTAGCGGCGGCAATATCGGTTACCGGAAGAAGCCCGCGGGCTTCAACCAGTAGCGCTTCTTTCACCTTCAGGTTGTCGGCATAGGCCGCATCCTGCTCAGCTTCGGCAGCGTTACGGGCATCAAAGAAGACATCCTGTGCAGCACGGAAACGGGCCCACAGTTTATCGTCCTCCCGGCGGGATCCGCGCGGAACTTTCTTCCACTCGCGCATAAGATCGCCGTAGGCGCGGGAGGTCTCAGACCAGTTGGTGGAGCTTGAGAGCTCTTCCGCACGGGAAATCAGCTCTTCCTTGGCGCGCTTAATGCGGGCGTTGCGCTCATCCAGCTGGGAGAAGTGCGCGCGGCGGTTACGGTCAAAGGTGGTGCGGGCGGTACGGAAACGCTTCCACAGCTCGTCCTCCACCGACTTGGGCAGGTGGATTTCCCGCTGGGCCTGCTTCCACGCATCAAACAGCTCGTTCATGCGCGCGTGCGAGTTCTTCCAGTGAATCTTCTCGGGATCCTGCTCCACAATCGACTCGGCTTCAGCCACGATCTCTTCGCGGGCAGCCAAGGCGCGCTCACGGTTGGCGGCACGGTTCTGCTTCTGCTGCTCAGCCAGCTCACCGATGCGTTCGGTCAGGGCTGTTAGCCGCTGCTGCAAACCGGCGTAGTCGCCCACCATGTTCCGCTCGGCAATCTGGGCACCGATTGATTCGATACCCTTCTGAACATCGGCGGCGGGAGCGTTGTTTTCGATGCGAGACTCCAGCAGGGTCACCTGCGCCTCAACGTTCTCGAACTTGCGGGCAAAGTAGGCTAGCGCCTCCTCTTCTGAGGCGTCAGGCAGCTGGCCTACCGCGTACTCTTCGCCTTCAACAATGACGAATACGTGGCCGTCTTCAGAGACGCGCCCAAACTTGCGGGCCTTTTCGAGGTTCACAGCAATGTCGTCGGATTTAATGGTCACCGCTATAACTCTTTCACTAGGGGCGTCGTACCGTGTTAGGGTGCTACGCCGAGGTTCATGGTGCGCGCGTACGGGGCGGCTTTGAGGGTGCGCACCGTGTCATCAGGATGCGCGCGCATCTATACAGCATAACGGGTGCCGGGTGTTTAAACACACCGTTACACGCCAACCCGGACGCGGGTCACAGGGTGAGATGCGTGACGCCGCGAAGCACACGTGGCGAGCTGGTGGTTCAGGTCTGCAGAAGGCGGCGTCGGGTTCGCTAGGAGCGCATCCTTGTTACTATTAAGAAGATTGTGCCCCGCAAACACTTTGCTCATATAGCACAACCGATTATTGCAACCTCAAGGAGAAGAAACACTATGGCTCGCAAGGCATCGCTGTCTGGTTTTCCGGAGTATTTACCGGCTGAACGACTTGTTGAGAACCACGTTCTTGATACTCTGCGTAAGACCTTCGAGCTTCATGGTTTTTCTTCAATTGAGACCCGCTCGGTTGAGACTATTGAGCAGCTGCTTCGCAAGGGCGAGATCGATAAGGAAGTGTATGCGATCTCTCGCCTGCAGGATGATAACGGCGCCAAAGCTAAAGAAAAGCTTGCTCTGCATTTCGATTTGACCGTGCCTTTCGCGCGATACGTGGTTGAGAACGCCGGGTACCTGAATTTCCCGTTCTCTCGCTACCAGATTCAGAAAGTGTGGCGCGGCGAACGCCCGCAGGAGGGGCGTGCACGCGAGTTTACCCAGGCTGATATTGATGTTGTGGGTGATGGCGAACTGCCTTTCCGTTATGACGTGACCCTCGCCCTCGTTGTTGTAGATGCGCTCTCAAAACTCCCTATTCCCGATTTCAAACTTCGGGTGAACAACCGCAAACTTGCGGAGGGTTTTTATCTTGGGCTGGGGCTCACCGATACAGCCGCGGTGCTGCGTTCCATTGACAAACTTGAAAAAATTGGCGCGGATGCGGTGGCGCAGGAACTTCAGCGTGAAGCTGGTGCCTCTGAAGAGCAGGCTCAGGCAGCCCTAGAGCTTGCGCAGATTCGTACCGAGGATTCATCTTTTGTGGCTCAGGTTCGTGAACTCGCTGAACGCTACGAGGCTGAGCATGAGCTTCTTGATCAGGGTGTTACCGAGCTTGCCGAAGTTATTGATGAGGCTGCCCGCCGCGCCCCCGGAAAAGTTCTTGCCGATCTCTCTATTGCGCGCGGGCTGGATTATTACACCGGTACTGTCTACGAGACTGTGCTCGTGGGGCATGAATCGTTGGGGTCGATTTGCTCGGGCGGTCGGTACGAGTCACTAGCCTCGAACGGGAAGAAGACCTATCCCGGAGTTGGGCTCTCGATTGGGGTGACCCGTCTGGTGGCACGCATCCTCTCGCAGGGGTTTGCGCAGGCTACCCGTAAGGTTCCCTCAGCGGTGTTTATCGCCCTCACTAATGATGAAGGCTGGTCTGCCGCTAACGATGTTGCCGATGCGCTTCGGGCGCGCGGTATCGCCTGTGAAGTTTCGGCGAACGCAGCCAAATTCGGTAAGCAGATCAAATACGCTGAAAAACGCGGTATTCCCTTCGTATGGTTTATTTCGACGGGGGATAACGGCGAGCTGACGCACGAGGTGAAGGATATCCGTTCGGGGGAACAAGTCGCTGCGGACCCCGCGAGCTGGATGCCGCCAGGAGAAGACCTGAACGTGCGTGTAGTGCCTGCCGAGAGCATCAGCTCATAAAATATTGAGGGTGTCGCCACACTATAGTGCGTGGCGGCATTACAATGGGACAATGCGCACGCAGTGTGCGTATCTTAGAAAATCAAGCGCATGCACCCGGCTACTGTCTATAGTCGTGAGGTGCCTGCAATGAAAGGAATGCAGTGCTTCGCACCCATACCAATGGCGAGCTCACCGCCGCCAACATCGGAGAAACCGTAACCCTCACCGGCTGGGTAGCTCGTCGTCGTGACCACGGCGGCGTAGCTTTCGTCGATTTGCGTGATCGCGCGGGCGTTACCCAGTGCGTGTTCCATAATGAAGACGATTTTGAGCACCTGCGCAATGAGTACGTTCTGCGTGTAACCGGTCAGGTGACCAAGCGCCCTGAGGGAAATGAAAACCCGAATCTTGCAACCGGCGAAATTGAGGTTGAAGTTTCTGCGGTTGAGGTTCTCAATACTGCGGCACCGCTTCCATTCCAGATTGACGAGCATGTTGAGGTTGGTGAAGAGGCACGTCTGCGTTACCGTTACCTCGATCTTCGCCGCCCCGAACCCGCTCGCATCATGCGCCTGCGTTCCGATGCTAACCGCGCGGCACGCAACCTGCTTGCTGATGACGGCTACCTTGAGGTTGAAACCCCCACTCTTACCCGTTCGACACCCGAAGGTGCCCGTGACTTCCTGGTTCCTGCACGTTTGGCACCTGGTTCTTGGTATGCGTTGCCGCAGTCACCCCAGCTGTTTAAACAGCTCCTGCAGGTGGGCGGCATTGAGAAGTACTACCAGATTGCTCGATGCTACCGCGATGAGGACTTCCGTGCGGACCGTCAGCCTGAGTTCACTCAGCTCGATATTGAGGCATCCTTCGTAGACCAGGACGACATTATTGACCTGGGCGAACGCATTGTCGAGGCCGTCTGGAACCTGATTGATGTGCAGGTTCCCCGTCCTATTCGCCGTATGACCTATACCGAAGCGATGGAGAAATACGGTACCGACAAGCCAGATCTGCGTTTTGGCCTTGAGCTGACCGAACTTACCGATTACTTTGCCAACACCACGTTCCGTGTGTTTAAGGCTCCCTACGTGGGTGCCGTGGTGATGCCCGGCGGTGCTTCTCAGCCGCGCCGCACCCTGGACGCATGGCAGGAATGGGCAAAGCAGCGCGGTGCGAAGGGTCTGGCCTATGTACTCGTGCAGGAAGACGGCGAACTGACTGGTCCTGTTGCGAAGAACATCACTGATGAGGAACGTGCAGGTCTTGCTGCAGCAACCGGCGCCAACCCCGGGGACTGCATCTTCTTCGCCGCCGGTGAAGCTAAACAGGCGCGTGCTCTGCTGGGCGCTGCCCGTGTTGAGATCGGCCACCGTACCGGCCTTATCAAGGACGGCGAGTGGTCGTTCCTGTGGGTTGTGGATGCGCCTCTCTTCGAGTCTGCCGCAGAGGCCACCGAGTCAGGAGATGTCGCGCTGGGGCACTCCGCATGGACTGCCGTTCACCACGCCTTCACGGCGCCAAAACCCGAGTTCTTGGATACCTTCGACAAGGACCCCGGTTCGGCGCTGGCATACGCCTACGATATTGTCTGCAATGGTAACGAGATCGGTGGCGGTTCTATCCGTATCCACCGCCGTGACGTGCAGGAACGTGTTTTTGCGGTCATGGGAATTGGCGAGGAAGAAGCACAGGAGAAGTTCGGCTTCCTGCTGGACGCCTTCAAGTACGGCGCACCTCCGATGGGCGGTATCGCATTCGGCTGGGATCGCATTATCTCGCTTCTTGCGGGGGTAGATTCGATTCGCGAGGTTATTGCCTTCCCGAAGACCGGTAATGGATACGACCCGCTGACTGCCGCACCTGCGCCGATCACGCCGCAGCAGCGCAAGGAAGCAGGCGTTGATTTCAAGCCGAAGAAGAAGGATGAAGACGAGAAGTAATTCTTGTCTGAAAATCCCCGCGCGTGAGCGCTGAGAGGAAAGCGGGCTGTAGATACGCCACGGTGTATATGCAGCCCGCTTTCGTCGTTTCGGTGCGTATTCGTGTATGGGTTAGTTATTCTGGGAAAAGTCCCCGCACGAAAGGCAGGAGCTATGCGCATCCTCATCGCTGGCACAAGCGGCAGCGGTAAAACCACATTTGCCCAAAGACTCGGCGCGATTTTAGGCATACCGCATACCGAAATGGATTCTTTGCACTGGGGTGCGAACTGGACGCCCCGCCCCAGTTTTGAAGCAGATGTGGATGAACTCGCGGCGCAGGATTCGTGGATTACAGAATGGCAGTACTCTCAGGTACGTGAGCGTCTGATGGAGCGTGCTGATACCGTCATTTACCTGCATTATCCGAGATGGTTTGTTGAGCAGCGAGTTATTCGAAGAACCCTGCACCGGGCAGTGACCCGTAAAAAGCTCTGGGCGGGAAATACTGAGCCGCCCCTGTGGAGCGTTTTTACCAACCCTGAAAATATGATTCGCTATAGCTGGATTAGTTACCCTAAATATGAGCCTCTTATAGCTGAAGCACGCAGGAATCACCCTGACAAACGATATATAGAATTCCGGGCACCTCGTGAGGCAGAGAAATTCCTGCAGGCGGTACGGCTTCGCGGAAGTATCTGAACATTTTAGAAACACCGAAAGGCAGAGCATACTCATGCGAGTTATTTTGCAGCGTGTAAGCCGCGCATCCGTGCGTGTAGAGAATAAGATCGTTGGGGCGATTGAAGAAACCGGGTATCTTGCACTCGTCGGTCTTACTCATGAGGACGGCGAGGCCCAGCTGGCTAAAGTGGCGGATAAGACCGCTAACCTGCGCCTTTTTGAGGGCGAAAAATCCGCGCTTGAGATTAATGCGCCCATTCTTGCCGTTAGTCAGTTCACGCTCTACGGAGATGCGAAAAAAGGCAGGCGCCCGTCGTGGTCGAAAGCGGCTCCGGGCGCTGTCAGCGAGCCGCTTTTTGAGGCTTTTGCCCAGAAGCTCCGCGCTATCGGGCTCCGTGTTGAAACAGGAGTTTTCGGCGCCGATATGCAGGTTGAACTCGTTAATGACGGGCCGGTAACCCTCATTCTCGATAGCGAAACCCTCTAAGATACTTGACATAATGTAATACAATGTATTACATGTCTACACAGATACAATCTAAAACAAAAACAGCAGTAATGCGACTCAGCCCCGAGCTCAAAGACCGTTATGAGGCGTTGGCGCGCCATACTGATCGTCCAGCTTCGTACTACATGCGGCTTGCGATGGAAGAAAAAATTGCAGAGTACGAGCACATATACCTGATGAAACAAGAGGTCGAAGATTACCGCGCGGGCAAGGTAGCGGCCGTATCGTTTGACGACCTAATGGGGCAGCTACTTGACGACTAATCAGAACTGGGACGTACAAGTTCTACCTACCGCCGCGAAGACGATGAAAAAACTAGACCCACAAGTTCTTCGCCGTATTCGTAAAGATATTAACCAATTACGAACAGTGGAGGAACCATGGAAGGCATGCAAGGCACTTTCCGGACCTCTCGCTGGGTACTGGCGACGTCGGGTAGGGGATTATCGGTTGATTATGTACTTTGAACGAAATCAGTTGGTGATTGTACTTACCGATGTGGGGCACAGGTCTTCTATTTATTCATAGAAATGGGGCAAACTTTGGTGCTGAGGCAGGCACATCGGATAACCAGTAGAGTTGAAATATGGCAGATTCGCTTTTTGATCTTGGCCTTCCCGATGACGAGGACCGCGTCAAGTTTATAGCACCCACCCCCGCCAGCGCGCGTTCCAGTGCCCCGCTGGCGGTGCGGATGCGTCCGCAGAACGTGGATGAGGTGCTCGGGCAGGCGCATCTGCTGAACCCGGGGTCGCCGCTGCGGGTACTCGCCGGAGCAGATCATGCCGGGCCAGCCGGGCCCGCATCCGTTATTCTGTACGGCCCTCCCGGCACCGGGAAAACCACGCTGGCGCATGTGATTGCACGTGCGCCGGGGCGTAAATTCGTCGAACTTTCCGCTATCACCGCCGGAGTTAAAGACGTTCGCGCTGTTATGGACCAGGCGCTGTTAGACCGTGACATGTACGGAACCACAACGGTGCTTTTTCTTGACGAGATTCACCGGTTTACGAAGGCCCAGCAAGATGCACTGCTGCCCGGAGTTGAAAACCGCTGGGTTATTCTTGTGGCGGCGACGACGGAAAACCCCTCGTTTAGCGTGATTTCGCCTCTTCTGTCACGTTCGCTTTTGCTTCGAGTGCATTCTTTGGAGCCAGCCGACATTGAGTCTTTAATTACCCGAGCGCTCGAAGACCCCCGCGGGTTCAACGGTGCCGCAGTAATTGATGAAGATGCCCGTGCCCACCTTGCCGCGGTATCCGGTGGTGATGCACGCCGCTCGCTGACGTCTTTAGAGGCTGCGGCCGCCATAGCCTTCAGCGAGAATGAGCAGGCCGAATCCCCGGACGAAAACGCGGAAGCTGGGGGAGAGGTAAACCCTAACGAACCCGTGCGCATTACTCTGGCACATGCCCAGGAAGCCGTTGACCGTGCTGCCGTTCGCTACGACAAAGACGGCGATCAGCACTACGACGTGATTAGCGCCTTTATTAAATCTATACGCGGTTCCGACGCCGATGCCGCCGTCCACTACCTGGCGCGCATGCTCGAAGGAGGCGAAGACCCGCGTTTTGTGGCGCGGCGCATTATGATTGCGGCGAGTGAAGATATTGGTCTTGCCGATCCGCAGGCGCTTCAAGTGGCAACCGCTGCCGCCCAGTCGGTGGCGCTGGTTGGTATGCCGGAGGCGCGCATTATTCTGTCGCAGGCGGTGATCTACTGTGCTTTAGCACCCAAATCGAATGCGGCATATGTGGCTATTAATAAGGCAATAGCGGATGTGCGCGCCGGGCTTTCGGGGCAGGTTCCGGTTCATCTGAGGGACGCCCACTATGCGGCCGCAGCCGACTTGGGACACGGTGACGGATATATTTATGCGCACGATGAGCCGGGGCATGTGGCGGCTCAGCAGTATCTGCCGGATACCTTGCAGGGTAAGACCTACTACGAGCCCACGCCGCACGGGTTTGAACGAACCCTGACTGAACGGCGCGAACGTATCCGTGAAATCCTTGACCGGGCGAACGGTGCAGGCGCATAAGATACGCCTACAATAAATGCATGAAACTGTCACTGCCGCTACCTCCTGTTACCGCCTACGAGCTCATTAATAACTCTGGTGGGGCCAGCACATGGGGTGAATATCAAAATACTTATGCCGGGCGAAAAGCCTACTGCCTTGCCCACCGGCCAGCACTCTACTTTATGGCCGAACCAGAGATACTGCCGGAAGCTAGTTTTCTCATAACGGTAAGCGATGGAACATATGAGGCGACCGTGTATCTTATGCACCAGGAATATGTTGGGTGGCATATTATTAGCAGCCCGCTAAGGTATACGGCCACCGGTCAGGTATCCGCATTAAAGGTGGTTTTTGGCCCGCACACTCATGTTTTTACCCCGTATTCATTACTTCACCCCACGGTCCCCGACGGGTGGACTGTCTGGGGTGAGATGGTCGATCAGGAGCTACTCGCCCACAGGATACTCCATGTGGATGTGACAGATAATATGGTTGGGGTTTTCCGCAGCTTGCCGACCGTTATAGAGATGTTCGGCGTTCCCTTAGATGAAATAGCACTATTCGTGTTCGATATTGGTCAGGATGATGGTTCTGCCCCGCTAACCTCAGAAGAGGTAACCACTGAACTTCTTCACCCGAGCCCAGGTACGGCCGCCGCATTAAACGGCTGCACATTTATGGTGTAGCTTTTGCCGTTGAGGCCGGAACCGCACGCTAGATTAAACATGGTAATACCGGTACACTTGATGGGTCTGGCAATTTCTGTGACCGCATCCACCTGCAGCTATATCAGGTGCAGGCGTGCGCCAGAGATGTAGCGCCGGGGTACTCTGCCCCGAGCTCTCCGCCCCACCACCTGGTGCGGGTAAACCGAGGAGGCCAGAACCAAACGATTAAAGGGGCCAGCTCGTGAAACAGTTGCGCCCCGCACTATGAAAGGTAGATTGTGGCTAAACACAACCGCACCCGCCGTACCGTGCGTCAGTCTCGTGCTTTGGGCATCGCGCTGACCCCGAAGGCAGAAAAGTACCTTGAGCGCCGTCCTTACGGCCCCGGCCAGCACGGCCGCGCCCGCAAGAAGGCTGACTCCAACTACGCAACCCAGCTGAAGGAAAAGCAGCGTCTGCGCGCTCAGTACAACATCCGCGAGGCACAGATGCGCCGCGCATACCTTGAGGCAAAACGTGTTGAGGGTCAGACCGGTAAGAACCTGGTTGAGCACCTCGAAACCCGTCTTGATGCCCTGGTTCTGCGTTCGGGCTTTGCTCGCACCATTGCGCAGGCTCGTCAGATGGTTGTACACCGCCACATTATGGTTGATGGTGTTCGCGTGGATCGCCCGTCGTTCCGCGTTAAGCCCGGCCAGCTGATCCACGTTCACCCCAAGTCCGAGAAGACCACCCCCTTCCAGGTGGCTGCTGCGGGCGAGAACCAGGCTGTTCTGCCTGAGGTTCCGGGATACCTGAACGTCGAAATTGAGAAGCTGCACGCGAAGCTTGAACGCGCCCCCAAGCGCGAGGAGATTCCCGTGGTCTGCGACGAGCAGCTGGTCGTTGAGTACTACTCACGCCTGGCATAATCTCGATATTTTTCGAGAGTCGGCCCGCGCCGTGGTTTATACCACGGGCGGGTCGTCCCGTTTTAAGCGAACCGAGCAATAAATTTTAGGGCGCGACTTATAGGTATCGATCCAGATAGAGCGCGTTAAGGCCGCCTTGGGCAGCCCGAAAAATCTACATGCGAACAGGGCGCAGGCGGACGAGGCGCCTAATTTCATTTAGAATAGGGAAGTGGCCGCACGTTCGGTTCCTTTACCGCGTACCTGCGGCCGCCTTGACCGCTAAGGGAGCACCCAACCAAGAAGAAACGAGGTATCTATGACCGGTGGAGACATCGCGGGTCTCATCGCCGCAGGGGTTTTTGCAATCCTGGTGGCCCTGTTAGCCGTACCAATTCTTCGTCTCACCAAGGTTTTCGATGAGCTCATTGTTACCATCCGCTCCCTCAACCAGAGCACCAATCCGCTCATTGAAGAAGTCACCAAAACGGTGGTAAGCACCAACGAGCAGCTGGAAAAGATGGACGACATCACCTCAAACGTTTCAGACGCTTCAGCGAACGTTTCGGCGCTGTCTTCTCTGGTGACCTCAACTGTGGGTCAGCCGCTCATTAAAGTTGCCTCGTTCTCGTACGGTGTGCGTCAAGCATTCCGCGGCGGCTCAACCAACGCCCAGAACCCGAAAACCCCCGGCCCCGAGAAACCTCAACAGGGTGGTGAAAACTAGTGGGTATTTTACGCTCAGCTCTACTTCTAGGTGCCGGCGCCGCTGTCGGCTACCTCGCCTCCAGGCGTGCCGCCTACGTCAAAGCAAACCCGTCCAGCGCCTCCCTCATTAAATACCAGTCCGGTGCGCTGGAGTTAAACCCGGAGTCTCAGATGGGAAAGTTTTTTGATTCGTCCCTGGGTAAGCCGCTGCAGCCTTACGCCCTGCGGGCGGTTGAGTTCGCCGCACGGGTACGCCAAGGCATGCAGGAGAAAGAAGCCGAACTGCACGCCAAAGTTGAGCGGCAAAAACAGGACGCCCGCCCCGGCTCTCTCGATCTGTGGGACCGGGATATGAGCCCGAATGAGGCGTCCGAGCTGCGTCGAGCCGTTGCCGAGCGTGAGCTCATTGAGGTTGAAAGCGAAATAGCCCACCTTGAGGAAGCGCGTCAAGCTCGCCTGCGCCGTGACCGGGAACTTGGTGAAGATTTCTTCAACTAAAAGCGTAATACTATTTCATGTCGTATGATGTAGTTAACGCGCTAACCAAAGATTTATTGTATACAAGACCTACTAAACACACGTATTCACTTCAGAGGAAAAAATGCTCTCACAGGAAATTTCAAAGCGCTGGGTTGATTTTTTTGCTAAACGCGGGCACACCGTGGTCCCCTCAACATCGCTTATCTCAAATGAACCCGGCGCTATGTTCACAATTGCGGGCATGGTTCCGTTTATCCCGTATTTTTTGGGACGTGAAACACCGCCGTTTAGCCGCGCAACCAGCGTCCAGAAGTGCATCCGAACCCTTGATATTGATGAGGTAGGCAAAACCGCCCGACACGGCACATTCTTCCAGATGGCCGGAAACTTCTCATTCGGCGACTACTTCAAAGAGCAGGCAATACCGTTCGCCTATGAACTACTCACCACCAGCCAGGACGAAGGCGGCTACGGCCTGGATCCTGAGCGGCTGTGGGTGACCATTTACGAAGGCGACGATCAGGCGTTTGACGTGTGGACCAAGATCGTTGGCTTCCCCGAAGAGCGTATCCAGCGCATGGGGATGAAAGAGAACTACTGGTCAACCGGCCAGCCCGGGCCCGCAGGTCCGGACTCCGAGATTTTCTATGACCGCGGCCCGGCCTACGGTAAGGAAGGCGGCCCGGCTGTTGACGACGACCGCTACATTGAGATCTGGAACCTGGTGTTCATGCAGTACCAACGTGGCGAAGGCACCGGCAAGGACGACTTCGAGATTCTGGGTGAACTCCCTCAGAAAAATATTGATACCGGCCTGGGCGTTGAGCGTCTTGCGATGCTGCTGCAGGGGGTCGAGAACTTCTATGAGACCGACCAGGTACGCCCGGTACTTGACGCGGCATCGAAACTATCCGGTAAAAAATATCATGGGTCTGAATCCCCCCAGGATGAAGGGTATGTTGACGATGTGCGGATGCGTGTGGTCGCTGACCATATCCGCTCTTCACTCATGCTCATCGCTGACGGGGTGACTCCTTCAAACGAAGGACGTGGCTATATTCTGCGTCGACTCATGCGCCGTGCAATCCGTGCGATGCGCCTACTGGGTGTATCTGAACCGTGCCTGCCGGTTCTGTTCCCTGCCTCCCGCGATGCGATGGCTGGTGCATTCCCGTACGTCGCAGACGATTTTGAGCGTATTTCGCGCATCGCCTACGCCGAAGAGAAAGCGTTCCTGCACACCATCGAAACAGGGACTGAGCGGCTGGAAGAAGCAGTGGCCAGCGCCAAGAAGAACGGCTCTAACTCCGTCTCCGGGGCTGAGGCGTTCACGCTCCACGATACCTACGGCTTCCCCATCGACCTCACCCTTGAAATGGCTGCTGAGGCCGGGGTGAAGGTGGACGAGAAGGCGTTCCGTGAGCTCATGGCCCAGCAGCGGGAGCGTGCCCAGGCCGACGCTAAGGCCAAGAAAGGCGCATTCGCTGACCTGTCTGAACTGCGCAGGCTGCTGGATGAGCGTGGCTCCATCTTCACTGGTTATACTGAGCTGCGCACCGAGACGCAGCTGCGTGCAATCCTGGTGGACGGCGTTTCCGTGCCCGTAGCCAAGGCCGGGGATAAAGTTGAGGTTGTTCTTGACGAGACCCCGTTCTACGCTGAAGCCGGCGGGCAGGCCGCCGACACCGGCACCATTACCGGTGATGGTTTCGTCATTGATGTTCAGGACGTGCAGCAGCCGGTGAAGGGGCTGAGCGTGCACCGGGCGGTAATTCGTGAGGGTGAGGCCCACCCTGGTGTCCCGGTAGTGGCTCAGGTGGATGTGCAGCGCCGTAAGGACGGCGAGAAAGCGCACTCCGGTACCCACATTATTCACGCCGCACTGCACCAGGTGCTGGGTAAAGAAGCCACCCAGCGTGGGTCGTTCAATAAGGAGGGCTACCTGCGTTTTGACTTCGCCTGGGGTGAGGGGCTGAGCGAATCTGCCAAGCGTGAGGTTGAGGAAGTATCAAACCGTGCGATCCGCGATAACTTTGAGGTGATCACCCGTGAAATGCCCCTGGCTGAGGCCAAAGCTATGGGGGCGATGAGCCTCTTCGGCGAAAAATACGGCGATACTGTGCGTGTGGTCGAGATCGGCGGCGAGTTCTCCCGCGAGCTCTGCGGCGGCACCCATGTGGGCTCTTCCGCAGAGGTTGGTTCGCTGTCCCTGCTCACCGAGCAGTCCGTCGGTTCGGGGAACCGTCGTGTTGAGGCGCTTGTCGGGTTGGACTCCTTTAACCATTTGGCTGCTGAACGCACCCTCGTGAACCAGCTGACCAGCCTGCTTAAGGTGCAGTCCTCCGCTGAGCTGCCCGAAAAAATTAATCAGACCCTCACCAAGCTGAAGTCCGCCGAAAAGGAGCTTGAGAAGCTGCGGCGCGAAAAGCTTCAGGCTGAGGCTGCGAAGCTTATTGAGACCGCTCAGACTATCGGTCAGGTGCGTGTGCTTGCACATCACGCCGGGGAGCTGGATGCTAACGGAGTACGTTCACTGGCGCTGGATCTGCGTTCCCGCTTCGGTTCTGAGCCCGCTGTGGTTGCGGTGAGCGGTGTTGCGAATAACCGCCCGGTGGTTATTGTTGCTACCAATGAGGGCGCCCGTGAGGCCGGGGTGAAAGCTGGTGCGCTGGTACGTGTTGCCGCCGGTGTTCTTGGCGGCGGCGGCGGCGGTAAAGACGATATTGCCCAGGGCGGTGGTCAGGATGCTACGAAGGTAAACGAGGCGTTGGATACGATCCGCACCACGATTGCGCAGGCATAGATTCAGATGAGCGGTTTTCAGCCAGGAGTGCGGATGGGTGTCGATGTGGGCAATGCCCGTGTCGGCACCGCCCTGAGCGACCCGGATGGTATTCTTGCCACCCCACTCAAGACGCTCCGCCGAGATCATAAAAAGAATTCTGATCGTCGCGTATTGCGTAAACTCGCGGAGGTTAATGATGTAGTTGAGATTTTTGTTGGACTGCCCAAAACCATGCGCGGTGGCGAGTCCGCATCAACTGTTATGGCGAAAGAATATGCAGAAAATTTGCGGTCTGAACTTGATGCAGAGGGCAAGGAACATATAAATATATGGCTGGTTGATGAGAGGCTAACCACGGTGAGCGCGCAGCGCTCGTTGCATGAGGCAGGCGTTTCGTCCCGTGATTTCAAGGCTATAGTGGATCAGGCTGCTGCGGTCAACATTTTGCAGTATTGCTTAGACACTCTGAAGTCAGGGTATGCTATAGCCGGGTATAAACTGAGCAGTCCAGCCTACGAAGAAGCCCACTCTGAGGAATGCCCCTTAGACGGTAAGCCCGTCAACGAAACGGAGACCCTTCAGTGACCGAAGATTCGAAAAAGCGGGTAAACCGCACACCTAAGAATAAACAGCCCCGCAAAACGGGCTTAAGAGATCTGCTGTCCCCAAGCTACGAGGAGGCACGCGCCGGTATTCGGGGCATCACCCTGGAGCAGGAAGTGGTGAGCGTTGAGGAGCTGAAGGCTCGTAAGCGCCGCCGCACCGCCATCATGGGGGTCGCAACGATCATTTTCTTGGTGACGGTAATTGTTCTGTCGTCGCTGCTTATCGCCCGTTTGGATCCGTTTAAAAAACGTGACTTCGCTGGTGACGGAAACGGCACCGCTGTCACGTTCGTTATTGAACAGGGCGAAACCCCGCAGCAGATTGCCGAGTCTCTTCAGCAGCAGGGCATTATCGCTGACGCTGATAAGTTTGTGGAAGTGTACCAGTCTGAAAGCAAGGGTAAGTTCCTGGTGCCGGGCCGGTACGACCTGCAGAAAGAGATGAGCAGCTCGGCTGTTGTATCCACGCTGATTGGTGCCACCAGCAATGTTATCTACTTTGCTGTGCCGCAGGGTAAACGTGTGGGGGAGACCCTGGACATCATTGCTAAGCAGGGTGAGCTAAATCGTAGTGAGCTTGAAGAAGCTGTAAAGAACTACGAGCAGTACGGCGTGCCCAGTAATTTCCCCTCGATTGAAGGCTGGCTGCACCCGGGTGAGTACCGCTTCCCGAAGGGAACGGACACTAAGAAGATGATTCAGGCCATGGTCGATAAGACTAAGGAAGACTTGAAATCTGTGGGTGTCACCACCGATAAGCGTGCCTTTGAGGTTCTGACGAAGGCTTCCATCGTGGAGCTGGAGGCTCAGCCGAAGGACTACAACGCGGTTGCTGGTATTATCGAGAACCGTCTGAGCCACACGGATGGGGAGACGAGTGGGCTGATCCAGTCGGATGCGACGGTCACCTACGGGCTGGGTATCCGCTCATACCACCTGACGGAGGAGCAGAAGGCCGATAAGGGCAATAAGTACAACACGTACGCGCATCAGGGTCTTCCTGCCGGTCCGATTGATTCGCCGACTTTGGCGTCTATTCGGGCAACCGCAAGCCCCGAGAAGAACCCGTACTACTACTGGGTGACGGTGGACCTTGACTCGGGTGAGACGAAGTACTCGAAGACCTATGAGGAACACCAGCGGTACGTTGAAGAGTACGACCAGTGGTGCTCGAACCATAAGGGCCGCTGTAGCTAGGTTCTGAAGGCCCCGCTTTTGGGCCTGCGGCGGGTGCTGTTTCCACTGCGGTGGAGGCGGCACCCGCTTTTTGCTGCCCTGTGGTTGTTGTGTCCCAGCTATAGAAACGGGCTTGTCTTCCACTAAAATGGAGGTGCACCCCGCGCAGTCCATCAGGGGTGTTCAGGCGGGAGAACGTGGAGAGGCGCAGTTTACGTGAAGCAAGAACCGTACCGGGAAGCCCCTTACGCGCGTCGAGCCTACGTGTTGGGGCACCCTATTGGGCATTCTCTCTCACCCGCCCTGCACCGTGCGGCTTACCGCTATGTGGGTGATGATGACCTTGAGTATCAGCGCCAGGACACCGTCCGTGAGGACCTTCCCGGGATTTTTGCTGAGGTCAATCACCCCGCTGGCACGCCCGAGGCTCCTTACATTGCTGGGCTGTCGGTGACAATGCCGCTCAAAACTGCCGTGATTGAGTACTGTGACGAGCTGACGGAGCTGGCGCGTATCACCGGGGCGGTGAATACGGTGTACATCAACGGGTTGAAAGTCATTGGGCATAACACTGATGTGGCTGGTATTGTGAATGCTCTGCTTCAGGCTGGGCTTGACCCCGCGCCACAACGTGAGCGGCCCGCTGTTGTGGGTGGGGGAGCGACGGCCATTTCGGCGCTAACAGCTCTGCACCGGCTGGGGTACGGTGGTGTGGATCTGTATGCGCGTTCTTTGCATAAACTCGCCGATGTACACGCGGTAGCCGACCGCCTGGGGGTTCAGGTGACCCCTCAGCCTTTGGCGCAGCTCCCGGCTGCGGTGTCGGCTTATAACCCCGTCATCTCGACTTTACCCGCACGCGCGGCAGATGCGTGGGCGCAGAATATGGGAAAGCTTGCTGCGGGTTCCCTCCTGCTTGATGTTGCCTACGACCCGTGGCCTTCACTGCTTGCCAGCGAGTGGGAAAAACGCGGTGGCACGGTGGTTTCCGGTTTGGAGATGCTTCTCTACCAGGCTGTGGAGCAGGTTCTTATTTTCACACGGCGCACCCCAGACGATACGGAGAAACTTGGGATGCTGAACGCCATGTGCGCCGCCGTGGGGCTTGCCCCGCGTGAACATCTGCCGCAGACATTCGTCTAATACCCGTTCGACTTTATACACTTAAAGCACTAATAGTTATGCCGCGCACCTCAACACACCGGTGCGGGTGATTGAAAAGAGGTAAACCTTATGGCTCTGCGCTGGCTCACCGCCGGAGAATCTCATGGTGAGGCGCTCGTCGGCATTATTGAGGGCGTTCCTGCCGGTGTTGAACTGACGAGCGAGATGGTGCGTGACGCGTTAGCTCGCCGCCGCCTTGGTTACGGGCGTGGTGCCCGCATGAAATTTGAGGAAGATAAGGTGCGTATCCTCGGTGGGGTGCGCCACGGGGTGACTCAGGGCGGCCCGATCGCCCTTGAAATCGCCAATACCGAGTGGCCTAAGTGGGTTGATGTGATGAGCTCAGACCCGGTGGATCCGGCCCTCATTGAGGGGCGGGCACGTAATGCGGCGCTCACCCGCCCCCGTCCTGGGCACGCAGATTTTACGGGCATGCAGAAATACAGCTTTGCTGAGGCCCGCCCGGTGCTTGAGCGCGCCTCGGCACGGGAGACCGCAGCCCGCGTGGCGTTGGGGGTTGTGGCGGCGCAGGTGCTTAAAGCGTTGGGGGTTGAGCTGGTCTCGCATACTGTCGCTGTTGGCGGCGTGCACGCCCCCAACGGGGCGCCTGTTCCCACCCCAAACAATGTGCAGAGTCTTGATGCTGACCCGCTTCGTTGTTTTGATGCCACAACATCGCAGGCCATGGTGGCGCGTGTTGATGAGGCGCATAAGGATGGTGAGACTCTCGGCGGTGTGGTTGAGGTACTCGCGTACGGTATGCCTCCCGGGTTAGGGTCGTATGTGCACTGGGATCGTCGTTTGGATGCGCGTCTTGCTGCTGCTCTCATGGGTATTCAGGCGATTAAAGGTGTTGAGGTGGGCGATGGTTTTGCAACCGCCGACCGCCCCGGTACTGCTGCCCACGATGAGATCTCGGTGGGGGAGCACGGGGTGAAGCGGGATACGAACCGGGCCGGCGGCATTGAGGGCGGTATGAGCATTGGCGATCTGCTGCGGGTTCGTGCGGCTATGAAACCGATCGCAACCGTACCGAAGGCCCTCAAGACTATCGACACCTCCACAGGCGAGCCTGCGACAGCGCATCATCAGCGTTCAGATGTGTGTGCCGTGCCCGCTGCGGGGGTGGTTGCTGAGGCAATGGTTGCACTTGTGCTGGCACAGGCGGCACTTGAGAAGTTCGGCGGCGACTCCATGGGCGAAACCCGCCGCAATATGGACGCTTATTTGGCTGCCATTCCCGAGTCATTGGCGTGGGAGTCTAATGTGGCCGGATGGGACGCATAGCCGTGTCTGGGCGCGAGCAGAACACCCCCGCGAAGAGTGGCTTCGCGGGGGGCTCTGCCGCATCTTCTGCCACGGCGCGGGTTATTCCTTCCAGCCCGTTAGCGCGTATTGCGGCGGCAACACAGAAGCAGCCGCAGCCTCCTGAGCCGCACCACCAGGTTCAGCAGGTGCAGGAAGAAGCCCCATCCGCCGTGCCCCGGCCGGGTTCCTGGCTAGACCGTGGCTTCTCTCGGGCCGCAGAGAACCCGGCAGACTCTTCACCCGCTGGCGGTGAGGAAAAAACCTCAGCTGAGAACGCTCCCGCCCAGGAAACTGGGGTGGCATCCGCTAAGACACCCCCCACTGTTGCGCAGACACCCAAGACCGCTCCTTCGTTCGCGGCTATTGCGGCGCGTGTTGCTGCGGCTTCTCGGCAGAAACCGGAACCAGCCGTGAACAGCGCACAACCGGCTCTTTCCGAGGAACAGGTACACGAAAATCCCGGTGCGGAGCATAAAGACACCGACGGGATGATCCACCCTCAGCAGGTGCGCGAAATGCAGGAAAGTTTCGCTGAAATGACCAGGCCGATTGTGCTCATTGGGCCTATGGCTGCCGGGAAAACCTATATTGGCACGCACCTGGCGCGGTTTTACGGATACGAATTTTTAGATGCCGACCAGCTGATTGTGGAGCGTTACGGGGAGGTCTCTGAGATTTTCGAGATTTTCGGTGAGGCACATTTCCGTGAGCTAGAGGTGAAGGTTATTGAGGAGGTTCTCACCTCCCCGGCATACCGTAATACCGTATTTTCTTTAGGCGGTGGGGCACCCATGACCGATGCCGTGGCGCAGCTGCTGCGCGGGCAGAACGTGGTGTATATTCTGGTAGACGCCCCAACCGTTGAGCCGCGCATTACCGGTTCAAAAACCCGCCCGCTGCTACAGCCTAACCCCGTGCAGCGGTGGAGCGAGATTTTTGAGCACCGCCGGGAACGCTATGAGTCGTTGGCGACGTACACGCTTGATGCGCGCGGCGCTCGGCCTATTGGGGTGATGGCGGCAGAAATCCAGAGTTTTGTTCTTGCATCTCGAAAGGAAAACCTTAAACATGACCGAGGCTAAAACTGCTGCTTTCGGAGCTTCAGGCGGGCAAGATATCACCTACATTTCGGTGACCGGCAACGCACCCCGCGAGAACTATGACGTGCTGGTGGGGCACAATCTGCTGAGCAAAATCCCGGAGATTCTGGGAAATCAGGCGAAGAAAATCCTGGTGATTCACCCCCGGGCGCTGCGTTCCACCGGGGAGCTTGTGATGGAGGATCTGCGGAAGGTCGGGTACCAGTCGTTTAGCGCCGAAATTCCGGATGCTGAGGAGGCAAAACACCACCAGGTGGCGGCGTTCTGCTGGCAAGTTTTAGGGCAGAACGATTTTACGCGTACCGATGCGATTATTTCGGTGGGCGGCGGGGCTATTACCGATGTTGCCGGGTTCGTGGCGGCAACCTGGCTACGGGGTGTGCGGGTGATTCATATTCCGACCACGCTGCTGGGCATGGTGGATGCGGCCGTGGGCGGGAAAACAGGCATTAACACTGCCGAAGGTAAGAACCTGGTGGGCGCTTTTTGGCCGCCGGCCGCTGTGCTGTGTGAGATTGGGACGTTACGGACCCTACCTGAGCATGAGCTGCTCACAGGCATGGCTGAGGTGGTGAAATGCGGTTTTATCGCTGACCCGCAGATTCTCGACATTATTGAGGGTAACCCTGAGAAGATCCGTGATTCACAGTCTGCGGTAGTGCGGGAACTGATAGAGCGCGCAATCCGGGTGAAAGCCGAGGTTGTTTCTGAGGATCTACGTGAATCTGGTCGGCGAGAAATACTCAACTATGGGCATACGCTGGGACACGCGGTTGAGCATGCAGAACGGTACCAGTGGCGTCACGGCGCAGCGGTTGCGGTGGGTATGGTATTCGCGGCGGAGCTGTCGCTTGCGGCCGGGTACGCGGATGAGGCCCTCGTGGACCGTACCCGCAGTATTCTCACGTCACTGGATTTGCCGGTTTCGTACCGTGGGGACCGGTGGAAGGATCTGTTGGATACGATGCGGCGTGATAAGAAGTCGCGTGGGGCGATCCTGCGGTTTATTGTGTTGGAGGGACTGGCAAGGCCGCGAGTGTATGAGGTTCCTGACGAGTCGATTCTGTACATGACGTACCAGGAGATCGCCGAATAACGCCGCAGTGGGCATATCTGGTGTAGACTGGATGGCGGTATATTTTGCTCATTGATAATTTAGCGCCCGGGCGGGAACTCCCGTGTGGGTGTCGACGACATGAAGGAGAGCCCCTTTTGGCTACTACCACTGACATTAAGAACGGCGCAGTCCTAAAGATCGACGGTAACCTGTGGTCCGTTGTTGAGTTCCAGCATGTGAAGCCCGGTAAGGGCGGTGCGTTCGTTCGCACTAAGCTCCGTAATATTACCTCCGGCAAGGTCGTTGACCGCACCTTTAACGCTGGCGCTAAGATTGAGACCGCTACCGTGGACCGTTCCGACTACCAGTACCTGTACCAGGATGGTGAGGACTACGTGTTCATGGACATGAAGACGTACGACCAGATTAATGTGCCCGCCACAGTGGTGGGGGATGCCGCGAACTACATGTTGGAGTCCCAGACCGCTACTATCGCCATGAACGAGGGAAACCCGCTGTACATTGAGCTTCCCGCTTCGGTGGTGCTTGAGATTACCTACACGGAGCCGGGTTTGCAGGGTGACCGTTCCACCGGTGGCACGAAGCCTGCCACGGTTGAGACCGGCTACGAAATCCAGGTTCCTCTGTTCCTTGAGACCGGCACCAAGATCAAGGTTGATACGCGCACCGGCGACTATCTTGGCCGTGTGAACGACTAATGAATTCCCGTACGAAAGCCCGGCTGCGCGCCGTCGAATCTCTGTTTGAGGCGGATCAGCGTGGGGAGGACCCGGTGGAGGTTCTGCAACGCCGCCGCCTGCACACCGCAGCGCAGATTTCGTCGTACTCTGAGCAGATTGTGCGCGGGGTGCGTGATAGGCGTGAAGAGCTGAACGAGTATCTGAACACGTATGCTCGGGACTGGTCGCTGGAGCGTATGCCCGCAACTGACCGGGTGGTGCTTCTGATTGGCGCCTGGGAGCTGCTGTTTAATGATGATATTCCCGATGCGGTGGCTATTTCTGAGGCGACCGGTTTGGCGCGTGTGCTCTCAACAAATGATTCGCCGAAGTTTGTGAACGGCCTGCTTGATAAGCTGCGCAGGGTCAAACCAACCTTACTGGCGTAACTCTTGACTCGCTGAGGTTCTGATGGCTGAAAACTTAGAGTTTTCAGCCATCAGAACCTCATTTATTTACCCGTGAACCCAAGGGTCGCCTTTGCTGTTTCAGCTTCGGCAGCTGCTTCTTCACGGCTCATGTTCTGGGTGCGGTGCATGACCTCCAGGTTGGTGCGTGCCAGGTTTTTCGCCTGCTCCACCCGGAGCATGAATTCTAGCCAGTCATTGGAACGCATCATGTGCAGCACCGTCGCCGCGTCACGTTCTGCGGTGGGGTTCACCCAGCGACCGGTCTGGACGCGCACCGCCAGCATGGAGCACAGATACCGGCAGTCTTGCACCGCGGGATTGAGGCAGAATGTTTCATCATTAATGGTGGTAATTTTTAGGGTGCTCGCAAAACCGTCGTAGGTGAAAACGTATGAGTCTATTGCTGCGTAGAGGGTGGTTTTTATGCCGTCACCAAGCTCGGAATAGGTAAATTCATACAGGTCAAAGCTCACGTAGGACCGGCGGTAGTACCAGATGGCCCACGCCGTTAGCAGCACCAGGACGCCCCAGAAAACCATGAGGAAAATCGTGTAATCTGATGCGATCCACAGTAGGATGCACAGGATGGTGAGGACGCCCAGCAGGATTGCCGCTAGTACCGAAAGGTATGAGTCACGCTGCACTTTGGTAATTGTTTGTTGAATGCTTTCCGTCGCGGAGGGGGTGTACAGTGCGGTGAGAGCGCGGGTTCTGCGCCGGTTACGTCGTTTGTGGAAGCGGCTGGCTACCCATCTAATGGGTGCCTTAATAAGAAGCTCTAGAAGGAATTCGACGAATACTTCAAGGATCACGCTGATAATCATGCGTGCCACCACCGCGAGAGCTTTAAAGATGGCAGCAAACAGCGGTTCTAGGAGACTATCCACGGGGTGCCTTTCGTCAAGGAATGCATTTACAGCTTACTAAATACCCTGAGGTTGTCTATGCAGAGCCGGTATCGGTTAGCTGCGGTGTGCCCGGCAGAAGAACCTAATCGGGCGGTGGGAGTGTGGTAGGCTGTACTGAGGCAAGAAACCTTTAAATCCGTCCCGTGAGGCGGGGAAGGAGTCGGCTATGAACGGGACAGGTGTACCCGCTGGCAGTAGCGCGCATAATGCGTCCAATGTTGGGCGTACTATCCTTAACGACGATGAGATCCGTCGCGCTCTGACACGTATTGCTTTTGAAATTCTTGAGTCCAATAAAGGCACCGATCACCTGGTGCTTATAGGTATTCGCTCTCGCGGCTACCCCTTGGCACAGCGCCTGGCGCAGCGTATCCAGGCCAATGACTCAAATTTTGATCTCGAAGATGGCTTGGGCGCCCTTGATATTACCCCGTACCGTGATGACCTCACCGATGAGGAATACGAAAACCGCAGCGCGGGGGAGTCCCTGATCCCGGCGGGTGGTCTTGACGGCAAACATGTGGTTCTTGTTGATGATGTTTTGTACTCCGGTCGCACCGTCCGGGCCGCTTTGGATGCTCTTAACGAATACGGGCGTCCGGCCCTGGTGCGTCTTGCCGTGTTGGTGGATCGCGGACATCGGCAGCTCCCAATTCGCGCCGACCACGTGGGGAAGAACCTTCCAACCAGTGCCGCAGAGAAGGTTCGCGTGGTGCTTGAAGAAACGGATCACGCCACAGACCGCGTCGATATTATTCAGCTGGAAGGACAGCTTTCATGAAACACCTGCTTGACACCCGCGATCTCACACGAACTCAGGCCATCGAAATTCTCGATGTTGCTGACTATATGGCACAGGTTAAGGCAGAAAACCGGAAGCTCAATGTGCTCGCCGGTAAGACTGTAGTCAATCTTTTCTTTGAAGACTCAACACGTACCAGGCTGTCCTTCGAATCCGCCGAGAAACGTCTGGGCGCCGATATTACCAATTTTGCGGCGCGTGGTTCATCGGTTTCTAAGGGAGAATCTCTCAAAGACACTGCTCAGACTCTCAAAGCGATTAGTGCGGATGCCTTCGTGATTCGTCATTCAGCCTCGGGTGCTCCGCAGCGTCTTGCCGAGGCCGGGTGGACCGATATTCCCGTGCTGAACGCGGGGGACGGTACGCATGCGCATCCAACGCAGGCTCTTTTGGATGCGGTTTCGCTGCGCCAGTTCAAGGCCCAGCGTGATGGTCTGGACTCGCCGCGAGGAACCGATTTAAGCGGTATGCGCGTGCTGATTGTGGGGGATATTCTGCACTCTCGGGTGGCGCGGTCGAACCTGTGGCTGCTGAAAAACCTGGGGGCCGATGTCGCTTTCGTGGCTCCACCCACGCTGCTGCCGGTGCATACCGAGCGGTGGAAGCAGGATTGGGGACTTGAGGTTTTCCACGATTTCGATGACGCAATCGCTACAAAACCTGACGCGGTGATGATGCTGCGCATCCAAAAAGAGCGTATGAACGCCGCCTATTTTCCCTCAGCAGAGGAATATACCGCCCTGTGGGGACTCACCAAAGAACGTTTCGAGAATCTGCTGGCGCAGCCTCAGGAAGTCGCAATTCTGCATCCCGGCCCCATGAACCGCGGGCTGGAGCTGTGCGCCGAAGCCGCTGATTCTCAGAACGCTTGGGTGCTGCGCCAGGTCAGTAACGGCGTGGCGGTTCGCATGGCGGTGCTGTACCTGCTCTTGACCGACGGGTCAAGCGAGAAACTATACTCCGGCGACGAATCTTAACGCTATCCGAAAGAAGGAATATACATGAGCACGTACCTTATTAAAGGCGCCTCCCTACTGGGTGAGCGCGTTGCCGATATCCTGATTGAGGACGGCAAAATTGCACGTATCGGCCAGGATTTAGAGGCCGCAGACGCTCAGGTCGTTGATGCCTCCGGTCAGATTGCACTTCCGGGTCTGGTCGATATTCATACTCACCTGCGCCAGCCCGGATATGAGGCTTCTGAAACCGTTGAGACCGGTACTCGCGCGGCGGCTTTAGGCGGCTACACGGCTGTTTTTGCGATGGCGAACTCGCTTCCCGTTGCAGATACCGCAGCCGTAGTTGAGCAGGTTGACCGTCTGGGTAAAGAGTCCGGTTGGTGCCGTGTGCAGCCCATCGGCTCAGTGACCGTTGGGCTGAAAGGCGAATTCCTCTCAGACATTGGTTCTATGGCGACCTCTGAGGCGAAGGTTCGTGTGTTCTCGGATGACGGCATGTGCGTTTACGATCCGGCGATTATGCGCCGCGCCCTTGAATATGTAAAGACTTTTGACGGTGTGATCGCCCAGCACGCGCAGGAGCCCCGCCTCACTGAGGGCGCTCAGATGAACGAGGGCAAGGTTTCCGCCGATCTGGGGCTTACCGGCTGGCCCGCTGTGGCGGAAGAAGCTATTATCGCCCGCGATGTTCTGCTGGCTGAGCATTTGAACTCGCGTCTGCATATTTGCCACCTCTCAACTAAAGGCTCGGTCGAGGTTGTGCGCTGGGCTAAGTCTCGCGGCGTGCAGGTAACCGCCGAGGTTACCCCGCACCACCTGATTCTGACCGATGAAAAGGCGCGCACCTACGACCCGATTTTTAAGGTGAACCCGCCATTACGCACCGAAGAGGATGTGCTTGCTCTGCGTCAGGCTGTTGCCGACGGCATTATTGATGTTATTGGTACCGACCACGCACCGCATCCGGCAGAAAGCAAAGAATGCGAGTGGGCGTGTGCTGCAAATGGTATGACCGGTCTTGAGCAGGCTCTCTCGATTATTCAGATGACCCTTGTGGAGCCGGGGCATATTACCTGGGCCGATGTGGCACGGATTATGAGTGAAACTCCGGCGAAAATTGGCAGCCTGGATGCTGAGCAGGGCCGTCCGCTTGCCGAAGGTGAACCAGCAAATATCGTGTTGGTTGATCCGAAGGCTACCCGTGTGATTAAGCCTGAGGAGCAGGCTACGAAGGGCAAGAACAACCCGTATCGCGGGATGGAGGTTCCCGGTGCCGTGCGCGCAACCTTCTATGCGGGGCATCCGACCGTTTTGAACGGCGAGCTTGCAAGCCCGCGCCGGTAGGTTTGAACGTTCCACTATATTCGGGGCAAAACCACCACAGTACACCGAGAAGAAAGAAGAACCGTGGAAAAACTGATTCCCACCCTTATCTGCGTTGCCGTGGTGGCGCTGTGTTTCTTCGGTATTTGGCGCGGCTGGAAATCCCGGCTCAAGCGGCAGTCCACAATGTTCGGTTCGCTCAAAGACGTCCCCGAACGCTACGACGGGCTTGAAGCCGATGCGGCGTTCGAGGGGGAGTATGTGAGCACTACGATGTTCGGTGACGCACTGAACCGTGTGGGATTTGACCAGCTGGGGTTCAAAACAAAATCCACGCTCCTGATCTACTCGGACGGCATTATTTTCACCCGCAATGGTGCTAAAGACCTGTGGATTCCCGCGAAGAAACTTGCGGTGATTACTACTGGCCAGGGTATTGCGGGCAAAGTGGTTGAGCGTGACGGGCTGCTGCTGATTGGGTGGACGCTTGATGGGCACCGCGTGCAAACCGGGTTCCGCACCCGCTACGCCAGCCAGAAGGCAGAGGCACTTGCACGGCTGCGCGGGATCGCCCCGGAAGCCGTTGATACGTTGGCGGGCTGGTCAGCCGCTAAGGATAGTGTTTTGTAAGGGTCCGCGTTCACCCACCACACACATATACAGTCAAAAGAATAAATATTCCCCTGTGGCGCCAGTGCAGAACCAGCGGGGGAGTCCACGAGAATAAGAGGAAGAAGAGCATGACAGTATCGACACGCTCCGGCGCGTTACGCACAGGCCGCGCCCTGCTCGTCCTGGAAGACGGCACCATCTACCGAGGGTACGGGTACGGGGCAACCGGCGCATCTCTCGGCGAGGCAGTATTCTCCACCGGCATGACCGGCTACCAAGAAACCCTCACCGACCCCTCCTACGCGGGCCAAATCGTGGCACAAACCGCCCCGCACATCGGCAACACCGGAGTGAACACCACCGACGCCGAATCCCGCAAAATCTGGGTCGCCGGGTACGTGGTGCGCGACGCCGCACGTGTTGCCTCCAACTGGCGCTCCGAACGCACCCTCGAAGAAGAACTCATCGAACAGGGTATCGTTGGCATCCAGGGGATCGACACCCGCGCCCTCACCCGCCGCCTCCGCTCACACGGGTCAATGCGCGCCGGAGTCTTCTCAGGACGCCAAGCCAACCGACCCGACGAAGAACTCCTCAGCGAAGTACGCGCATCCGAACCCATGGCTGGCCGTAAACTAGCCGACTCGGTCACCATCGACAAAGCCTACACAATCGAACCGCACGAGCACGGATGGTTCGCCCCGCCCATCGCCTCAATTGTCGCCCTCGACTTAGGCATTAAAGCCATGACACCCCAGCGTTTCGCAGAACGCGGTGTGCGTGTGCACGTGCTGCCCGCCAATGCCACCCTGAACGACATTTACGCCCACAACCCCCAAGGTGTGTTCTTCTCCAACGGCCCCGGCGACCCCGCAACCGCCGACGAACAAGTAGAACTGCTCAGGGAGGTTCTGCGTAAAGGCACCCCATTCTTTGGCATCTGCTTCGGCAACCAGCTTCTGGGACGCGCCCTCGGGTTCGGCACCTACAAGCTGCCCTTCGGGCACCGCGGCATTAACCAGCCCGTCATGGACAAAACCACCGGGAAAGTTGAAATCACCGCACAAAACCACGGGTTCGCCGTCGATGCGCCCCTTGACGGGCCGGTCCAAGCCCCCGTTGAAGAATTTGGGCGCGTAGAAGTGTCCCATGTTGGCCTCAACGACAACGTAGTAGAAGGCATCCGCTGCCTCGACATCCCCGCGTTCTCCGTCCAATACCACCCGGAAGCGGCAGCAGGCCCGCACGATGCCGCCTACCTTTTCGACCGCTTCATTGAGCTCATGACCGCCACCGAACACCAGACCGCAAAGGAAGCCTAAATGCCACGTCGTACCGACCTTAACAGCGTTCTCGTCATCGGCTCCGGCCCGATCGTCATCGGCCAGGCGGCAGAGTTCGACTACTCCGGCACCCAAGCTCTGCGGGTGCTTCAGGAAGAAGGGGTGCGCGTCATCCTCGTGAACTCCAACCCCGCCACCATCATGACCGACCCCGAGTTTGCCGACGCCACCTACATTGAGCCGATCACCCCCGAGGTCATCGAAAAAATTATCGATAAAGAACGCCCCGACGCGATCCTGCCCACCCTGGGCGGACAGACCGCACTCAACGCAGCCATCTCACTGGATGAGCGGGGCATCCTCAAAAAATACGGGGTAGAACTTATCGGCGCGAATATTGCCGCCATTAACCTTGGCGAAGACCGCGAAGCGTTCAAAGGCGTCGTTGAACGCGCAGGCGGCGAATCGGCCCGCTCCATTATTGTGCACTCCATGGAAGAAGCGCTAGAAGCAGCTCAAGAGCTGGGCTACCCCATGGTTGTGCGCCCCTCCTTCACCATGGGCGGGCTCGGCTCCGGTATGGCCTACAACGAAGAAGACCTGCACCGCATCGCTGGCGCGGGCATCCAGTATTCGCCTACCTCCGAGGTGCTGCTCGAAGAATCCATTCTCGGGTGGAAAGAATACGAACTTGAAATGATGCGCGACAAGAATGACAACGTCGTGGTCGTGTGTTCCATCGAAAACTTCGACCCGGTCGGCGTGCACACCGGCGACTCCATCACCGTAGCACCCGCCCTCACCCTCACCGACCGCGAATACCAGAAACTGCGTGACATCGCCATTAACGTGATCCGCGAAGTCGGGGTTGATACCGGCGGCTGCAATATCCAGTTCGCCGTAGACCCCAAGACCGGGCGCATTATCGTGATCGAAATGAACCCGCGTGTTTCACGCTCCTCAGCGCTTGCTTCCAAAGCAACCGGGTTCCCGATCGCTAAGATCGCAACTAAACTCTCGCTGGGCTACACCCTGGATGAGATTCCGAACGATATTACCCAGAAGACACCTGCGTCCTTCGAGCCGACCCTCGACTATGTGGTCGTTAAGGTGCCGCGTTTCGCGTTCGAGAAGTTCCCCGCCGCTGATCCAACCCTCACCACCACCATGAAATCTGTGGGTGAGGCAATGGCGCTGGGCCGTAACTTCACCGAAGCACTTCAGAAAGCCATGCGCTCGCTGGAGCAGAAGGGGTCCTCTTTCTCGTTCACTGCGGTGGAGAGGACCGAAGAGGAGCTTGCCGAGCTGATCGAGAAGACTAAGGTACCCACCACCGAGCGCATCTACCAGGTGCAGCAGGCGCTTTTGGCCGGTGCCACGGTTGAGCAGCTGTTTGAGGCAACGAAGATTGACCCGTGGTTCTTGGATCAGCTGGTTCTGCTGAATGAGGTGGCTCAGTTGGTGCGCGAGCACCGTGACCACCTTGACCCTGAAATCCTGCAGTTGGCAAAGCGCCACGGCTTTTCCGACCCGCAAATCGCAGAGATTATCGGTTCTTCTGAGGACGTTGTGCGCGGTGTGCGCCACGCTTTGGGTATTCGCCCTGTGTTCAAAACCGTTGATACTTGTGCCGCCGAGTTTGAGGCATTTACCCCGTACCATTACTCCAGCTATGATGCTGAGGATGAGGTCGCAGACCACGAGACCCCCTCTATTATGATTCTGGGGTCGGGGCCGAACCGTATCGGCCAGGGTATTGAGTTCGATTATTCCTGCGTGCACGCTTCACTGGTGCTGCGTTCGCTGGGGTACGAGACGGTGATGGTGAACTGTAACCCGGAGACCGTTTCGACTGACTACGATGTTTCGACTCGCTTGTATTTTGAGCCGCTGACGTTGGAGGATGTGCTCGAAATTGTTGAATCAGAGCGCCGCACGGGCGGTTTGTTGGGTGTTTTTGTGCAGCTGGGCGGCCAGACCCCGCTGAAGCTTGCGAAGGCCCTCAAAGATGCCGGGGTCCCGATTTTGGGCACTACTCCCGAGGCTATTGACCTGGCTGAGGACCGCGGTGAGTTCGCGCGCGTGCTGGAGGAAGGCGGCCTGATTTCGCCAAAGAACGGCACCGCATACACCTTCGAGGGCGCCAAACGTGTTGCCGACGAGATTGGGTACCCGGTGCTGGTTCGTCCCTCCTATGTGCTGGGCGGGCGCGGCATGGAGATCGTCTATGATGAAGCGAACCTTGCACGCTACCTTGAAAACGCGACCGAGGTTTCTCCCTCTCAGCCCGCACTCATCGATAAGTTCCTGGAAGACGCTATCGAGATTGATGTGGATGCGCTCTTTGACGGCACCGAGCTCTACTTGGGCGGTGTCATGGAGCATATTGAGGAGGCTGGCATTCACTCCGGCGATTCTTCCTGCACTTTGCCGCCAATTACTTTGGGTCCCGATGTGATCGCCAAGGTTAAGGAAGCAACTGAGGCTATTGCGCGCGGCACCGGTGTGCGGGGCCTGATTAATATTCAGTTTGCCTACGTCTCTGAGAATCTGTTCGTGATTGAGGCGAACCCGCGTGCTTCCCGCACCGTTCCATTTGTTTCGAAGGCGACCGGCGTGCAGTTGGCGAAGGCGGCCGTGATGATCGGTTTAGGGAAGAGCATTGCCGAGCTGAAAGCGGAGGGACATCTGCCGAATAGCATGGATGGTGCGTCTTTGCCACAGAACACCGCAATCGCGGTTAAGGCTGCGGTTCTGCCGTTTAGCCGCTTCCGCACCCCTGAGGGTGTGGTGGTTGATTCTCTGCTCAGCCCAGAAATGCGCTCGACCGGCGAGGTTATGGGTCTTGATACCCATTACGATACCGCCTTCGCGAAGGCCCAGGCGGGTGCGGGTTCGCCACTGCCGACCGAGGGTAAAGTTTTCGTGTCGGTGGCTAACCACGATAAGCGCAATGTGATTATTTACGCCAAGATGCTGGAACAGCTGGGCTTTGAGATTGTCTCGACCGGTGGCACCGCAGATGTGCTTCGCCGCAATGGCGTGAACTCTACGGTTGCTTCCAAATTTGCGGAGGCAAACGGTCAGCATTCAATTGTTGATATGGTGCGCAATGGTGAAATCGATCTGATTTTGAATACGCCCGCCGGTGGTGCGGCTCGCAGTGACGGCTACGAGATCCGTGCGGCAGCGGTCAGTGTAGGATGCCCCGTGATGACCACGATTTCGGAGTTCGCGGCTGCTGTTCAGGCTATTACCGCGCTGCGTGAGCACAGTTGGGGGATTATTAGCTTGCAGGAGCATAACGAGTACCTGCACACCGCTAGCTCTGGCGAGCAGGAAGACAGCAATCAGGTGCGTGAGGGGGAGCTCTCATGATCCCATTCGGCGATCGTCTTGCCGCTGCGATGGATGAGCGCGGCCCGCTGTGTGTGGGCATTGACCCGCACCCGGACCTGCTGCAGGCGTGGGGTTTGGAAGATTCTGCAGAGTCTCTGCGTACCTTCACCACGGCTGTCTATGAGGGATGCGCCCCCTACGCCGCAGCGCTTAAACCCCAGGTTGCCTTGTTTGAGCGTCACGGCTCTGCGGGCTTGGCTGTGTTGGAAGAGCTTTTTGCTCGCGCCGCCGAAGACCGGGTTCTGATCGTGGCGGATGCAAAACGCGGCGATATCGGCTCGACCATGAAAGCCTACGCGGATGCCTGGCTTAGCACCTGCTCACCGTTGGGTACGGATTCGGTCACTTTAAGCCCTTATTTGGGGTTTGAGTCGCTTCGCCCCGCACTGGATGCAGCAGCCGCGAACCAGCGCGGAACTTTTGTGCTGGCGCTGACCTCGAACCCTGAGGGTAAGAGCGTGCAGCATGTGGGTAAGACGGAAGATACCGGTGCTGTAGCGAAGCAGATTATTGCCGCAGCCACCGCTGAAAATACCGCGCAGACATGGGAACGTATGGGCTCGTGCGGCCTGGTGGTGGGCGCTACCGTGGGGGAGGCCCTCCACGATTTGGCGATAGATTTGAGCGCCTTTAACGGCCCTATTCTTTCGCCGGGGTACGGTGCCCAGGGCGCGAGTGCTAAAGACCTGTACCGGGTGTTTGCGGGTGTTGAATCCCAGGTATTGGTGAATTCCAGCCGTGGGGTGCTCTCAGCAGGCCCACAGGTTGCCGATCTGGCACAGGCAGCGCAAATGGCTCGTGCGGATCTTGTGGCAGCGCGCGGATAGACAGCTGCCCTCATATACGGTTGGTGCCCGGTGGTTTTAGAACACCGGGCACCAACTGTATCGGGGCGCTTTTATTTTGAAAAATTATTCAGATAGTGTTCAAGAAACTATAACACTCTGATATGGGGAAACAATCTTAATCCTCAGCTCAAAACCTCATAAATATTCAATATTTCACTCTGTTTATTCACCCGTAAAATAAGAACCTTTGGCATATTCAACAAAAGTAATACATTCTCTATAGTTTCAATCGATGAAGCCTTCCGGTATAGAGATAGTGGAAACCGCCACTTTTATAGTCTTTAAGCTATCGTGAAGCGGCCTTCGGCAGCTTCGATTCCACAGTATGTTTTTATTTATACTCGCGCTATCTGCGCGGTTAACTTGAAGCTTCTTGATTGGTTCTATCCGTACCAGGGTTTTAATCTTTGGAACATCGCGGAACGGTACTCTCGTCGGGTTTTTGTGGAGGTTGAGGTACCCGAACCTGTCGCTGGTGCGGCGTGGCGCTGCCCCGCGCTCGCAGGCGTTTGTTAGTGTGATTAGTGGATGGAGTGAGTAGTTGTGCAGTGTGAGGCCCTCCACCTACTAAAGTATGTGAACTATGGCACACTCGAAAGGCCCAAACAGGCCGTTTTTCTGGCGTGGAGTTTCTGTGACCAACTATTTCAAAGATTTATAAATATTTTTTCTGCACTGATTTTTCCGCGTATTTCCGCCAAAACTACACCAAATCTTTATAAACCGTAATCCCTAAAATAACGTTTTGGTAAAAATGAGTCGTTCCGGCGTGCTAACTTATAGGCATAGATATTACTTCTTCCGCAGATGGGAGCCCTTCGTGCCGCTATCTCCGTTAACCGAGCAGGCGCGCGCAGACGCGCGTGAGAAAGCACTCTTAGCTCGTACACACCGTCAAGAAATTAAGCAAGCACTTACTAATCGTGAACTTACCGTACGTCAGGTTCTTGACATGATCGACACTGACCCTGCCCTGGCTAAAATGCCGGTGGGGCAGATGCTTCGTGCGCTACCCGGTATTGGGGCCGTGCGGGCTACAAAGATTATTTCTGAACTAGAGATTGCACCAACACGCCGCCTAGGTGGTTTAGGCGTGCACCAGCGGCGTAAAATGGTTGAGTATTTTAATCGTCACACACGCTACTTTGACCGCGCTCGACGGGTCAAAAAGGATAACTAATGACCGCTAAGCCTACTCTTACCGTCTTGGCCGGACCCACCGCTGTGGGTAAAGGCACCGTATGCCAGTACATTCGTGAACACTACCCGCAGGTGTGGTTCTCTGTATCGGCAACCACACGGGAACCGCGGCCGGGCGAAGAGGAGGGCGTGCACTACTACTTCGTCTCTATGGATGAGTTTGACCGCATGATTGATGAGGGGCAAATGCTGGAGTACGCGGTGGTGCACGGTAAAAATAAATACGGCACCCCCCGCGCTAAAGTGCAGCAGGCGTTGGATGCTGGCCGCCCGGTGATTCTTGAGATTGACCTGCAGGGTGCACGTCAGATTCGTAAGTCTATGCCGCAGGCGCAGCTGGTTTTCCTAGCGCCGCCAAGCTGGGAGGAGCTGGTGTCCCGCTTGACGGGGCGCGGCACCGAGTCAGAGCAGGAGCAGCAGCGCCGTCTTGAGACCGCAAAAGTTGAGCTTGCCGCCGAGAGCGAGTTTGATGTGACCGTGGTAAACGATACGGTTGAGCGGGCGGCACATGAAATTGCCCAGCTCATTGGGGCCGAGCCCGCACAGTAGCCCATCTGCTGCTCTGATAGAGTGGGTGTACCTGCTGCCGTGGCGTGCTCAAGCTAACCGTGCCAGGTACAGCCTGTACGTGATTTTTGGGTTGTGACAGGGTAGAATAGTTCTTTAGTTTTGGCTGAACCCGCATCACATGGGTGTCGGCACTGAAGAAGAACACAACATATATTGGAGTTTCTGTGGCAAACGAAACCAAAGAGGACTACAACTTCGTCGATGGCACCGCGCCTGAGGGTATTGTGAACCCCAGCGCCGATGCGCTGATTGAGAAGGCGGAGTCTAAGTACGGCCTGGTGATTTTCGGTGCCCGCCGTGCCCGCCAGATTAATGCATACTACGCAAACCTGCAGGAGAACACCGGTGAGCATGTTGGCCCGCTGGTTGATTCCGAACCGAATGATAAGGCCCTGTCGGTTGCCATGCGTGAGATTATGAGCGATCAGATTGTTGCTGAGCACATCCCCGACGGTCGTTTTGATGAGAACGGCCAGCTGGTACACGAGGACTTCTCGGCAGCTATGCTCGGTATTGATGAGGCTGACTTCATGAGCGCCGCCGTTGAGGAAGAGTACATTCCTGCGGGCACCGAAGAAGTCATTGCGATTGAAGAGGTTGTTCTCGACGACTCCGCTGAGTAAGGATTTTATTTAATACCATGCGCATTATCGTTGGTATTGGAGGGGGCATCGCCGCGTATAAGGCGGCGATGCTCCTTCGTCTTTTCGGTAAAGCCGGGCACGAAGTAATTGCTATGCCCACCAATACCGCCCTTGAGTTTGTGGGTAAACCAACCCTTGAGGCGCTCAGCGGCAACCCTGTGCATACGAGCGTCTTTGAGCAGGTTCCGCAGGTGAATCATGTGCGCCAGGCTGAGCTTGCGGATGCGGTGGTTATTGCCCCGGCAACCGCCGATTTATTGGCGCGGTTAGCTTCTGGGCGGGCTGATGATTTGCTGTCTGCTACGGTGCTGACCACGCATGCCCCGGTGATTCTTGCCCCGGCAATGCACACGCAGATGTGGGAGCATCCGGCCACCCGGGAGAATGTGCGTATTCTGCGTGGGTACGGGTATCACCTGATTGAGCCTGCCGTGGGCCGTTTAACGGGGCCAGATTCTGGTGTGGGGCGCCTACCGGAGCCTGAAGATATCTTTGAGGCGGCACAGCGTGTGATTGCAGAGTTCCCAAAAGGGAAGGAGCATCCTTCGCAAACTCCGGGGTACGCACCAACGCACCCGGTGCACGCTGGTTCAACGGAAGACTCTGACAGTTTATCTGCGCCAAGCATAGAACCTGAGCCTGGGCTTCTGGCGGGTAAACGCATCGTTATTACCGCCGGGGGCACCCGTGAGGCACTGGACCCGGTACGTTTTTTGGGGAACCGTTCAACCGGTAAACAGGGCGTAGCGTTGGCGCAGGCTGCCCGCGATATGGGCGCTTCGGTGCACCTGATTGGTGCGAACCTTGAGGTGCCCGCCCCCGACGGTGTTGAGCTGACCCGTGTGGTGAGTGCCGCCGACCTGCAGTGGGCGGTGCTGGAGTCAATCTCCGGCGCGGATGCGCTGGTGATGTCCGCGGCGGTGGCCGATTTTCGCCCGGCGGATTACGCTGAGTACAAGATTAAGAAAACTGCTGACCCCGACGATAACCCGGTGATTCGCCTGGTGCGTAACCCGGATATTCTGCGTGAGGTGGTTCAGCGCCGCCAGCAGCTGGGGAACGGGCCGCGCCTGATTGTTGGGTTTGCCGCCGAAACCGGTTCACCAGATAAAACCCCGCTTGAGCTGGGGCGTGAGAAGCTTACCCGTAAAGGCTGCGATTTTTTGGCGGTGAACACGGTGGGTATCAGTCAGGGGTTCGGAACTGATGAGAACACTGTGACGCTGATTTCTTCCCTCACTGATGAAGCCCCCGTTTTTTCGGGGTCTAAGGAGGAAGTATCACGGGGTATCCTCACCACCCTTGCAACATATTTATGAGCTTCTGTGCGCGGTTGAGCGTCACAGTCCGTAATATTTGTGACAAGACTTCATAACGGCCCCGTGCACTCCTCGTGCCTGAGAAACAGAGTAGAGTAAAGACCATGAGCACTAATTCCCATTTGCGCCTGTTCACCAGTGAGTCGGTGACTGAGGGCCACCCAGATAAGATTTGTGACCAGATTTCAGATGCTATTCTTGACGGCATTATTGCCCAGGACCCGGTGGCGAACGTTGCCGTTGAGACAATGGTGACAACCGGTCAGGTTCATGTTGCCGGTGAGGTAACCACTTCTAGTTACGTTGAGATTCCAGCGATTGTGCGTGAAACAATCTTGGGTATTGGTTATGACTCTTCAACCCGTGGTTTTGATGGTGAGTTCTGCGGCGTCTCGGTGTCGATCGGCGAGCAGTCACCCGATATTAATGCGGGCGTGTATGAGTCGCTTGAGGCCCGTACCGGTGTGGCCGTTGATGACTATGACCGGCAGGGTGCGGGAGATCAGGGCATCATGTTTGGGTATGCATCGAACGAGACGAACGTGTTCATGCCCGCCCCGGTGTGGCTGGCGCATCGGCTCTCTGAGAAGCTGACAAAGGTGCGTAAGAACGGCACCCTGGTGAATCTGCGACCCGACGGCAAAACCCAGGTAACACTGGGGTATGACAGCAATAACACCCCGGTTTCGGTGGATACGATTGTGGTCTCTACACAGCACACAGCTGACTATGATCTTGCCGATTTGGCGGCTGATGTGAAGAACCAGGTGATTTTGCCGGTGCTCTCCGGGCTGGAACTTGATACCTCGAACACGAAGTTCATTATTAACCCGGCGGGCCGTTTTGTGCAGGGCGGCCCCGTGGGGGATGCAGGTTTGACCGGCCGTAAGATTATTGTTGATACCTACGGCGGTTCGGCGCGGCACGGCGGCGGCGCTTTCTCAGGGAAGGACCCGTCGAAGGTGGACCGCTCGGCGGCGTACGCCATGCGCTGGGTGGCGAAGAACGTGGTTGCGGCCGGGCTGGCGGATCGGGCTGAGGTTCAGGTGGCGTACGCTATTGGCCAGGCATCCCCGGTGGGCCTGTACGTTGAGACGTTCGGCACTGAGAAGGTTGATCCGGCGAAGATTGAGAAAGCTATTCGTGAGGTCTTTGATTTGCGGCCGCTGGCTATTATTAATGACCTTGATCTGCGCCGCCCCATCTATAAGAAGACCGCCGCGCACGGCCATTTTGGGCGCACCGAACCGGAGTTCACGTGGGAGCGTCTTGACCGTGTTGAGGCTCTACGTTCGGCGGTGTCAGCCTCGTAATGCCGTACCCCGCTGACGAGCGGTTAAACGCCACTTCTGGTGCGCGTGAGCAGCAATCCCTGCAGCAGCCTGATCTGTTGCAGGGATTTCCTGCCATTGCTGATGCCCTGTATGCTTCTGCCCCCCAGCCGCCGCAGGACCCTCATGAGGCTCTTGCGGCTAGTGGTGTGCCGTTCCCGGTGGCGCGGGTGCGGGTTGATAGTACGTTGCCGCATCTTGATAGGGTGTTTGATTACCGGGTGCCTGAGAAGATGAGTGAGGATGCGGTGCCGGGTGCGCGGGTGCGTGTGCATTTTAATGGGCAGCGGGTGAGCGGCTTTATTACGGAACGTGCCGAATCTACAGATTATCCACAGCGCCTGTTGCCCCTACTAGCGGTACTTTCGCGGGTTCCGGTGGTTGCGCCCGAGGTTTTTGAGCTGGCTGAGGCGCTGGCTGACCGGTACGCTTCAACGGTGGCGAATGTGCTTCGGTTGGCGGTGGCGCCGCGTATTGCCGCACTGGATAAACGTTATGAGGGGCACCTGCCGGGGTTCTCTGAGCTGGCCGGTTTGGGCAATGGTGACCCTGCGGCGGAGAACGCCCCGGATACGAATAATTATGCAGATGGTGCTGAAGAAGCTCCCAACACACCCGAGACGACGGGTAGCGCCGATGCTGCCCAGATTGAGGCGGTACGTGCGTTTCTGCTGGGCGGGTTCGCCCCGTTTACTGCGGATCCGCCCGGGCTGTGTGATACGTCGGCTTTTGACGACTACGAGAACGGCCCGGAGTTTATGGCCGATCTGGCGGATGGGGAGCCAGCACGCGCGGTGTTGAGTGTGCTGCCGGCGCATCCTGAGAATGATTGGGCTGATTTGTTGGCGGTTGCACTGGTGGCGTGCGCGGCGGGTGGCCGTGGCGCTATTGCGGTGGTGCCCGATCAGAAAAGCCTTGACCGTCTTGAGGCGGCGCTGAGTGAGCGCGCCCCGGCGAGTTTGTTTACACGGCTAAGCTCTGGGGAGGGGCCGCACAGCAGGTATCACGCCTATGTGAAGGCACGGCTGGGGCTGGTTCCTATTGTGATTGGTACACGCGCGGCTGCGTATGCGCCGGTGGCTCACCTGGGGCTGGTGGTGTGTTGGGATGATGGGGATTCCTCACTGGTGGAGCGCCGCGCCCCGTACTGCCATGCGCGTGATGTGCTGCTGCTGCGGGCGCAGGCTGCGGGGGCGGCGGCCCTGTTCGCGGGGTATGCCGTCAGTAGCGAGGCGGCGCGGCTGGTGCGTACCCGCTGGGCGTCTCACCTGGTGGCGCCGCGGCAAGTGGTGCGTGAGTTTTCGCCGCGGGTGCATTCGACGGGGGATGAGTACCAGCTGGCGCGTGACCCGTTGGCGGCGGTGGCGCGTATTCCGCAGTTGGCGTTTATTGAGGCTCGTAAGGCGTTGCAGCGTGGCCCGGTGCTGGTGCAGGTTGCACGCGCTGGGTATGTGCCGTCGTTTTCGTGCCAGTGGTGCCGTATGCCTGCCAGGTGCACGGTGTGCCGTGGCCCGCTGGCGCTTTCGCATGGTTCGGCGGTGCCGGGATGCACCTGGTGCGGGCACCTGGCGCAGCAGTGGCGGTGCACGGAGTGCGGTTGTGAACGGTGGCGTTCTGGTGCTGTGGGTGCGCTGCGCACAGCGGAGGAGCTGGGGCGGGCGTTCCCGAACGTTCCGGTGGTTTCTTCGGCGGGGGATCATGTGCGTGCCTTTGTGGGGGCTGAGCCTGCGCTGGTGGTGGCCACCCCCGGGGCTGAGCCGGTTGCTAAGGGCGGTTACGCTGCGGCGCTGCTGCTGGATGCGGATGCGATGCTGCGTTTTGATTCTTTGCGCGCCCCAGAGGCCGCGTTGCGGCGCTGGTTTAATGCGGCGGCGCTGGTGCGTTCTGCGGCGCAGGGCGGGGTTGTGGTGACAACGGCGTCACCCTCGCCGGTGGAGCAGGCGCTGGTGCGGTGGGACCCTGCTGGGTTCGCCCGGTTTGAGCTGGATGAGCGGTCACAAATTGGGCTGCCCCCGGCGGTGCGCACGGCGGCTATTACGGGCGCTGAGGATGATGTGCAGGCGTTCCTGACGGAGCTGAACCTGCCAGAAGGTGTACGCGTGACCGGGCCTGTGCCGCTGGATGAAGATTTCTTCGCGTACCAGTCTGTGCATGCCGGTGTTGAGAGCGGGGGAGAGGGCGATATATCTGAGTCTTCACCGTCAGGGGCCGAGGATGCAGTACCTGGGGACTGGCGCGCTATTCTCTTCTTCACCTATGCACAGGCGCCGCAGGTTACCCATGAACTGCGTTCCGTGCGTGCGGCGCTCTCGGCACTCAAGCGTGTCGGGGCGGTTCAGGTCCGCTGTGATGGTTTGGATGTTGTCTAATCACTAAGCTTCATTCTAGCTGCCATTTACTTTACTCTAAAAGTTATAGAAATATTTCATACATATATGAGTTTTTCTCGAAGAAGGTGCCATACCGAAGATACGTAGCTGGTGGACGGCGCCACACCGCTCGCCGACGTAACGCGCGCTGGACCTCGAAGAGTTTCCCAATTCGGAAAACTACGAAACCATCGTCGGCTTTAGATTGATCAACTTTTGGTGTCTAAACAAAGCGATACAGTAGAAAAATATAATCAGCCGCAGAAACCATCCGAAAAACTTAAAAAAATAAATTTCAAGGACAAATCATGATAGCGAATACCGAACCACAAAAATACGCCCGCAGCCTGCACGCACCCATCAGCTTGGGCACAACTTCAGACGACCGCTTTATGCCTCGCGGCTACCTCACGCATTTCGCTACTCTGCCGCAATTGGTATTGACCGAAAAGCTGGACGGGCAAAACAACTGCTTCGCCGCCCACGGTCTTTATGCCCGCAGCCATGCCGCCCCCACCCAACATCCGTGGGACAAACCGCTGCTGCAACGCTGGCAGCACATCAAAGACGACTTGGGTGACCTCGAACTTTTCGGCGAAAACATGTACGGCATCCACTCCATCGCCTATTCGCAGTTGGAAAGCTATTTTTACCTGTTTGCCGTCCGCCGCGGCGGACATTGGCTGTCGTGGGAAGAAGTCAAATTCTATGCCCAGCTGTTCGACTTCCCCACAGTCCCCGAACTTCCCATCGTGCATCCGCTTGCCGACTTCACCCAAAAATACACCGACGAAGACACCGCTTTGGAGCAATGGCTGCTCGCCAATTTAGGTGCAACATGGACAGACAGCGTGCAAACCGCAGGCAAACTCGGCGGCTACGACCCGAAAACAGGCGAAGCATGCAGCGAAGGCTTCGTCATCCGCAACGCCGCTGATTTTGCCACCAACAACGGTAACCTGCCCGTACAGTCCAACGAGTTTGACAATCTCTTTAAACTTGTTCGCGCCAAACACGTTAAAACCGATGTGCATTGGACAAAAACTTGGAAGCCCGCCCGTCTTATCGATTATGATAAATACCATTGGCAAAGCTGGCAGTTTCAGACGGCCTGAAACCCGTATTTAAATGAAAAATATTATAATTCGATAACTTAAATAAAAAGAAAGGAAAGCATGGGCGGATATATCTATGGTCTCCCGAAGTTTTGGGAAATCAACAGCAACTTTGCCGAATTTCTCCAAGATTTGCACCAGTACAAAAACAAAGTCCATGAACTGGATCGTATTCAATTTAGCGAAGGTGCAAATTTACAGACGATTTTCCCTGTTCTATGGGAAGAAGTGCTACAACACCATCCGTCCATCCATCTACGCTTTTATGCGTATTCAAATTTCGATGTAGATTGGATTGCCAGTTTTACTGACTTAGAAAACCTTTCAATTGAAGTCGGCGGTAACAACAGCATCATCCGCAATTTGGAAAAACTGGCAGAATTTCAAAGCCTGAAAAGTTTGGTACTGAGTGCCGACAACGGCTTCGGCAACCTGAATTTCCTAAACGGCGTGAATCCAAAACTGCAAGAACTGTATTTGTGTTCCAAAACAAAATCCGCCAAATCAGATTTAAGCGTTTTAACCAGCTTTCAGCATTTGGAAACGCTTTCACTACTCAACTTGGAAAAAAATCTAGACAAAGCTGTTTCTAGCCTGAGCGCGCTGGAAAAACTTACGCTACGCAGCATTTCCAAGCCACAGCACATTGACTTCATAAACGGGTTGAAAAATCTCCAATTTCTCACTCTGCAACTATGTAGCTTTGAAAACATAGATGCTGCCGCGCAACTGCTCAAATTGAAATATCTACAATTGTGGAGGCTACCCAAACTGGAAAACTTGGACTTTGTATCCCAGATGCAGGGGTTACAGTTTTTGTTCGTGGAAACCCTTAACGGCATTACCCGTTTTCCCAAAGTGGCTGGCTTAAAACATTTACGCAGAGTGAAGATTGCTTCGTGTAAAAACCTAACTGATTTTAGCGAAGTAGCGTACAGCCACTCTATTCGAGAGTTTGCTGTGCAAAATGCTACGCAGCCGAATTTGGATATCTATATCCCGATTATCGAAAACCAGCACATCGAAAATTTGGGTATCGGTCATGAAAAAGCAGCCATACAAAAGGAAATGCAAGCACTTGCGCAAAAACATGGTCGTGAACAAATCACAGTTTGCATGTATCCAGATTT
The DNA here is from genome assembly GCF_003989155.1 of Rothia sp. HSID18069. Classification (NCBI taxonomy): domain Bacteria; kingdom Bacillati; phylum Actinomycetota; class Actinomycetes; order Micrococcales; family Micrococcaceae; genus Rothia; species Rothia sp. HSID18069. Next base: position 845,399 of record NZ_RBMG01000001.1, read on the forward strand.
CGAACAGTTCGTATTTGAGTAATTTGATACCAGACATCATTGCCCAAGCATTGTTTTCAGACGACCTGAAGTCAAGTCATCCAATAATAAGAAAGACTACCATGTGGACATTCCCCCATTACACACCCGGCAAACTTCCCGACTGGCAAGCCTTGGAGCATCGCTTCAGTTGGTTTGCCGATATGAAAAACGTGCCGCAGGATCCTGAATGGCACGCAGAAGGCGATGTATTCGTCCATACTAAAATGGTATGCGAAGCCCTGCTGCAACTGCCCGAATTCCAAGCGCTCAGCGAGCAGGAGCAACATATCTTGTTTACCGCCGCCATGCTGCATGATGTAGAAAAACGCAGCACCACCAAACGCGAGATCCAAGACGGCAAAGAGCGGATTGTGTCGCCTAACCATGCCAAAAAAGGTGAATACACTGCCCGCGCCCTGCTTTACACCGAACTTGCCACGCCGTTTGCCGTGCGCGAAGCGATAGCCAAACTCGTGCGTCTGCATGGACTGCCTCTGTGGGCAATCGACAAACCGAGTCCGGAACGCGCCGTCATCGCCGCTTCTTTGCAGGTCAATACCGCTCACCTCGCTATGCTTGCCAAAGCCGACGTTCTAGGTCGCATCTGCCGCGACCAACAGGATATCCTGCTGCGCATCGACTTGTTCCGCGAGCTGTGCGAAGAAAACAGCTGCTGGGGCAAAGCGCGTAATTTCGCCAGCGATTACGGCCGCTATCTCTATCTCAACGGCCGCAGAGACATGCCCGATTACCAGCCGTTTGACGACCGAACCTTTGACGTATACGTCATGTGCGCCATAGCAGGCAGCGGCAAAGACAGTTACATCAGGCAACACCTTGCCCATCTGCCCATGCTGTCGCTGGACGACATCCGCCGCGAGCACAAACTCGACCCCGCCAACCCGAAACACAGCGCAGAAGCCGTGCGCTTGGGTAAAGAGCAGGCAAAAGAATACCTGCGCGCCCGCACGTCATTTGTCTTCAACGCCACCAACCTCAACCGCGACCTGCGCAGCAAGTGGCTGCCTATGTTCGCCGACTACGGCGCGCGGGTACACCTGATTTATTTGGAAGTGCCTTACACGCAATTGCTGTCGCAAAACCGTAACCGCGAACATTCCGTGCCGAATGATGTGATACACCGTATGATCAACAAACTGGAAATCCCCGATTACAGCGAAGCGAATACAGTGGATTTTGTGGTTTCTGATTAAAAATACAAAAAGCAGAAGGACCATTTATCATGCCCTGCCCTATCTAAACTCACAGCAAACGATTTTCGCGTAAACCGATTACCGTCTGCGACTTCATTGATGTTTCCTGAATTGAATATAAAAAGGTCGTCTGAAATCTTTCAGACGACCTTCGTTTTGTGATTTAAGCCTTATGTTTTTTCTTGAGTGCGGCTTTCAGGACGCGTCCTAAAACAAAGCCGACCGTTGAGGGCAGCAGCCAGCTCCGTCCGACGTTGTAAAGACGACAGGCACCTGAGCCGTCAGATCAACCACCACCGCCTCATCATCGAGCGTATGGTGCACTTCATATGCTGGCGGTTACTCCTTGCTGTGTTCCACAGACCTCTCACCTCGTATCAGAGAGTATTTTCCGTGGTCCGGGGATTGTTTTTCTGGCTATAAAACCACCCCAAATGAATAACCCTCTAAGGTAATCTACAAATTAATTTTTAGTTTATAGTCCCCTCACAATTCTCACCAGCTTCAATGCCGAGTCGCGCCAGGAATAATGTGAAGCATCTTGTAGTCCTTCGAGGATCACGCGGTCACGTACTGCGTTGTCTTCGAGGGAGCGGATTGCCTCAGCCCAGACGCGGGCATCTGCTTGCGGGTCTTCGGTGACAGGAGCGAAAACGGCGTGTGGGGCGATCTCGCGGAAAATATCGATATCGCTAATCACGGCGGGGCAGCCCGCCGCCTGCGCCTCCACCACGGGCAGGCCGTACCCCTCGGCTCGTGAAGCTGTCACCAGTGCGTGCGCAGACTCTAACAGTTCCGCATACTCCTCATCAGAGACCCCGTTGTGCACCACCACGTTCGAGCCTGCCGCCAGGGGAGAGAGCAGCCCCTGCTCTTCAAGCTCGGCGCGGCGCGCATCCGGCATCTTCGACAGCAGATGCAGCGTGTACCCCGGCAGCTCACGCATGGCGTACAGCAGAGTCTCCACATTCTTATACGGCATGAACGATCCCATATACACCAGGTGCCTGCTCGCGCCCTCAGCCCGTGACTTTGCACGGCGCAGAGCCTCGTCCTCGCTCACCACCGACCCCGGCTGCGGGGCGTTCGGCACCACGTGCAGCGGCTTCTCCGTCAGTCGGTGCTCACGAATCAGCCGTGCCGTAGACTCCGAAACCGTCACCACGGCATCGGCCCGGTTCAGCAGCATACGCTGCGGTGTGTAGCTCTTATGGAACAGCCGCCACCCCGCCCGCACCGGCGCAGGCAAAAACCCCGGAGGGGTCGGGTGGTCGTAATAAATCAGGTCATGCAGGGTCAGCACCAGCTTGAACTTACGCCCCACAGACCCGATCGTCTGCATGGGCGAAAATACCACATCCGGCTTATACTTATTCAGCTGAAGCGCCGCAGTTGGTTCCAGGGGGCCGGTCGGTGAACAAATCTTTACATGCGGCAGATCAGGCAGCATCTGCAGTTGGCGTTCGTCACTAATCACCATTACCAGCTGCACATCGGCAACCTCAGGGGTACTGGAATCCATCAGCTCCTTTAACGCCCCCAGCAGCGAGGCAGTGTACCGGCTAATACCATCATGAAAACCAATGCGCGTATACCGGGCGTCAACCATAAGCTTCACAGAAGGAGCCTCCTTCAGGCAGTCAATAACGGGGCGGTGCAGTTAGCGGCTAAAACTCTTCACGCACAAAATCGGCGATCAGCCGTGCCGCCAGGGTGGGAGTCTCATAATGAATTAGGTGCCCAACCTCAGGGATCAAATCAAAACGCTGGCCTGGGGACTGCGAGCGGCCCTCAAGAGCCTCAAACATGGCGTCCGCCGTCTCCACTGTGCCAAGGTCATCATCCTCAGCCACCAGCATCTGCACCGGCACCCTAATCTGCGGGGCATACTGCGCCGCAGTCTTCGAAATCGACACCCGGTACGCCTCAAGCACACCTCTCCGGGACGCAAAAGACCCAAAATACGCCGCATGCTGCCCATTAATGAACCGGCGCATCAGCGGGTCTTTCGAACGCATCATCACCTCACTGGTAGCGCGCGTAATCAGTTGCGACCGCAGCAGTGCATAGCCCATCCGCTCCGGCAAAGACGCACCCACCCAGTAGTAGAACGACGCCAACGCGGGGCCAGCCTGATGCTTCCCCTCAAGGGCTGGTTCACTAATAGGGTTAATCAGGCACAGCCTGTCCAGCGTCTCAGGGTGCGCAGCCGCATAGGCGGCAGCCACAATCGACCCGAACGAATGGCCCACCAGAAGAACCTTCTGCCTAGAGGCAACCCGCTCAATCAAAGCGTGAAGCCACTGCACATAGCTCTCAATACTCACCTGCCCGCTCAGCTCATCAGAGCGGCCAAAACCCGGCAAATCCGGGCTAATAACATCCGCCCCAGGCATGAGCGCCAACAATCGGTTCGCAATAATCTCAAGCCCATGATGATCCCCCCGGAACCCGTGCACCATCAGAACCTTCGGAAAATCCTTCGAATAAAAAACACCCGTATTCATACCCAGCCCGTACTGCCAGTAGCGGGTGCGGACCCCCGCCAAAACAGCCTCATGGCAGGTGCCGGGAATCAGGGGGCCAGGCACACCTTCAAGCACAGTCGCGGGAGTAGTCACAGAAAAACCTTCCGGCCGAAAGAAAACAGGAATACCCTTCATCCTACGGGATGTAGCTGTGTATGTGCTGAATAACACGAAAACCCCGCCACCGCCCGCGCCCATCTTCTGAAAACCGAGACGGAGCGGCACATATAAAGAAACGTTTCTCGGTTCACGCTAAAATAGACGGGTTAGGTTGGTGCCAGCCCGGACGATCCCCCGCGAACCCGCCGAGTGCAGAGCGCCAGCACAGTACGGAACCAACACACGAAGGAATCGCAGTGTCTGCTGAGGTAGAGACCGAACGCACCGAAAACGCGTACGACTTCCGGGCGCAGGAAGCAAAATGGCGCCCCTACTGGGAGAAAACAGGCGTGTACAAGCCCACCGGCAACGCCCCCAAAGGCCGCCGCTACGTGCTAGACATGTTCCCGTACCCCTCAGGCGACCTGCACATGGGCCACGCAGAGGCATTCGCCATTGGAGACATGAACGCCCGCTACTACAAGCAATGCGGCTACGACGTTCTGCACCCCATCGGCTGGGACTCCTTCGGCCTGCCCGCAGAAAACGCTGCCATTAAGAACGGCACCCACCCGAAAGAGTGGACCTACAAGAATATTGACACGCAGGCAGAATCCTTCAAACGCTACGCTATCGCCGTGGACTGGAACCGCCGCCTGCACACCTCAGACCCCGAATACTACAAGTGGACCCAATGGCTTTTCGAGCAGTTCTATAAGAAAGGCCTGGCGTACCGCAAAGACTCGATGGTGAACTGGTGCCCCAAAGACCAGACCGTGCTCGCAAACGAGCAGGTGGTTAACGGTGCCTGCGAACGATGCGGCACCACGGTCACCAAAAAATCGCTGAACCAGTGGTACTTCAAGATCACCGACTACGCCCAGCAGCTTCTTGACGATATGGAGCAGCTTGAGGGCAAATGGCCCGAGCGTGTGCTGCTGATGCAGCGCAACTGGATTGGGCGTTCCGAAGGTGCCGAGGTTCGTTTCGAAATTGAGGCTACCGAGGCGCAGCCCACCGAATCCTTCACGGTCTTCACCACCCGACCGGATACCCTCTACGGTTCAACCTTTATTGTTGTTGCCGCCGACTCTGCCTTCGCCGAGCAGATTGTGGCCCCCGAACAGGCACAGGCGCTAGAAGACTACCGCGAGCAGATTAAGGCGCTCAGCGATATTGACCGCCAGTCATCTGAGCGTGAGAAGACCGGCATGTTCACCGGGCGTTACGCAATTAACCCGCTAAACGGTGCGAAACTGCCGGTGTGGGCCTCCGATTACGTACTTGCCGATTACGGTACCGGTGCTATTATGGCGGTGCCCGCGCACGATCAGCGCGACCTTGACTTTGCCAAGAAATTTGACCTGCCGATCGTGACGGTGCTCGATGTTGAGGGCGCGGAAGACCCTGCCGAGTCGGGTATCGCCACTGCGGGCGATGGGGTGCTCATTAATTCTGGTGAGCTGACCGGCCTTCCCAAGGCAGAAGCTATTGCGAAGGCCACCGAGCTGGTTGAGGCCGCCGGAACCGGCGAAGGTAAAGTTATTTACCGCCTGCGAGACTGGTTGCTCTCGCGCCAGCGTTTCTGGGGCACGCCTATTCCCGTGATTCACTGTGAAGACTGCGGCGAAGTACTGGTTCCTGAGGAACAGCTGCCGGTTCTGCTGCCGGATAATCTGCGCGGTGAACAGCTGGCACCCAAGGGACAGTCACCCCTTGCTGCCGCCGATGACTGGGCTATGGTTCCCTGCCCGAAGTGCGGTAAGAGCGCCCGCCGCGATTCCGACACCATGGATACCTTCGTGGATTCCTCCTGGTACTTCCTGCGCTATGTTTCACCCCGCTACGCTGACGGCCCCTTCGACCCGCAGGCGATCAGGGAGTGGGGCGCGGTTGATATGTACGTGGGCGGTGTGGAACACGCGATTCTGCACCTTCTGTATGCGCGTTTCTTTACCAAGGTTATTCGCGATCTGGGGCTGATTGAGCACGGCGAGCCGTTCAAAGCCCTTATGAATCAGGGGCAGGTTCTCAACGGCGGTAAGGCCATGTCGAAATCGCTCGGCAACGGTGTAAACCTGGGTGAGCAGCTTGATCAGTTCGGTGTGGATGCGGTGCGCACCACCATGATCTTCGCATCCCCGCCCGAAGATGATGTGGACTGGGCGGATGTTTCGCCCGCCGGTTCGCAGAAGTTCTTGGCGCGCGCATGGCGTGTTGCTCAAGACGTTACCTCCGAACCTGGTGTGGATGCGGCATCCGGCGATGCGAACCTGCACAAGCTGGTGGCGCGTACCGTACACGATGTGAAGCAGCTTCTTGATGCGGGCAAGTTCAACGTAGTGGTCGCCAAGACTATGGAGCTGGTGAACGCTACCCGTAAGGCTATCGATTCGGGCCCCGGGGGAGCAGACCCCACCGTGCGCGAAGCCGCCGAGACTATTGCGATTTTGCTGTCGCTCTTCGCGCCGTACACCGCCGAGGACATGTGGCACGCCCTGGGGCACGATAACCCGGTACTGACCGCAGGTTTCCCGCAGGTGGACGAGTCCCTGCTGGTGGATGATACCGTCACCGCAATCGTGCAGATCAAGGGTAAAGTGAAGGCACGCCTTGAGGTATCCAAGGATATTTCTGAGGCTGAGCTTGAAAAACAAGCCTTGGAGGATGAGACCATCGCGAAGCTGGTGGAAGGCTCCGAAATCCGTAAGGTGATTGTGCGAGCCCCTAAGCTGGTGAATATCGTCATCTAGCGTTTTCAGAACGTTAATGCGGTGCCGCCGGAAGAAAACCCGAAAAGTGTTTTCTTCCGGCGGCACCGTTCTTTTTAGCCGTGTCTTTTTAGCTATGATGAGAAAGTCGGTCAGCGCAGAAAACACCGCATTTTCAAGATTCAGGAGGGTGCTCTATGGGACGCATCGCCATTGTGACAGACTCAGCCGCCGCCATTACCCCTGAAAATCTTAAGGAGCGGCAAAAACGCGGCGGCTTTGCCGTGGTACCCATGCCGGTAGCCATCCAAGAAGCAACCGTGCGCGCAGGAATCCGGGGGCCCCGAACCGAGACAAACACCCGCGATGTGACTGGCCTGGGCCCCGAAGAGATGGACGAAGCCATCCTCATGGCGCATGTTCTGGGGAACACGGTCAATACCTCCGGCCCCGCACCCGGTGTTTTTGCCGATACCTACGACGCCCTCGTTGACGAAGGGTACGAGCATATTCTGTCGATACACCTTTCAGGAGAGCTCTCTGGAACCGTTGAAGCCGCTCGGGTAGGTGCGCAGCTTTCTAAAGCGCGAGTGACCGTGCTCGACTCCCGCACTATTGCTGGGGCCTACGGGCACGCGGCACTGCACGCCCACAAAGTGGCCGATACCTGCGACACCCCTGAGGAGCTCGCCGAAATAGTCACCAGCATATGCGCCGCAACCGATATTTATTTCTACATTCCCACCCTTGATGCGCTCCGCCGCGGGGGCCGTGTCTCGCCCGCCTTAGCGATGGTCGGGCAGATGTTCCAGATTAAGCCCATTGGTACGGTTGCAGATGGAAAACTGACCTATGTTGAGCGGCCCCGCACCGCAACACGTGCGAAAGAACGTCTCACGCAGATTATTCGTGAAGCCTGCGCAAAACACCGCTCAGTGAAAAAACCGCCTGCGGATGCGGCGGCGAAACACGGCGTGCGGCCAACCGGTCACGTGGTGGCACTGCACCATATGGGCAACCTTACAGAAGCTAAAACCCTGCAAGAATCCTTGGGTGCGTACGCTTTGGATGCCGCTCTTAGCCCCCTGCCGCCCGTGTTGGCCGCGCATTCAGGCCCGGGTGCTCTAGCGGCAATCGTGTACTAAGCCCATTACCGGTTCGTAGGGTCATAAACCGTCATATTCAGGGTGTGCGCGGTTCTTGGCTGTGTATAAGTGCAGCTTTCAGATGTGAATAACTATTTTTGATAACTAAAATCAGGTTTTTATCCACATATTTACTATTTGCCTAATTTTAATGCCTTATAAAGCAGTAACCTGGGCACATGAACGAGCCTAACCACACCACAGCACACCCTGACGGTGAGACGAACATCCCGCCCGAAACCGCCCCGGGCACAGCGTACCGTGAGCAGAAAACACCCCGCCCCAATGCGGCTGCACCCGGTGATGGCACCCCAACGGAACAGGACGACGATCCAACCCTCGCCCTCAACCGGGAACAGCTCATCCCACGCGCTGCGGGCCCCGAAGTGGAAGAGCCGCAAGAGCTGTCCCCGGAGCCTGAGCCAGAAGACAAGCAGCGGGACGCGGCCGCCCACTACCTTGACCGCATCCGCGAGCGCAGCACCCCACCGGCTGAAACAGCACGCTACAAGGCGCTGCACGACGCCCCCGATCCCCACGCCACAACGCCGCCTGAGGATGAAGGTGAGGAGTTAGCTCGTGAAGAACCCGGCGGCTACCGCACCACCTACGCCCGGAGCCTTGATGAGTACCCGGATTATTTGGAGGAGTACTCACGTCCCCGCCGGGTTTCTGTACGAGGAGAACCGGAAGAGCCCTATAGGGGTCAAGACCCCTCCGGGCTGATTACGCGCCGTGACTATTTCCCGGACGAGTGGGAAGAGTACGCCCCAAGGGGTAACCGGTCGATCCGCAGCTATGTTAGCCCCAAAGCTCTTATTGCGTTGGGGGTGGTGGCGTGCGTGATCACGGTGTGGGCTATTTTTCAGATGGGGGCCGCGCCGAGGGCGTCGGAGGCCTCTGAGCCGACGGCTCCGCACGGTGGGGTGGAGCAGTCCCAGCCCGCCCCGCAGCGCAGTGCATCCGCTTCGACTGAACCCTCCCATACGGCGCAGGGGAGTGCGGCACCGAACCCTGAGCCGAGTAAAGGTACGATCCGGGTGCATGTGGCCGGTGCGGTGAAGGCTCCGGGGGTGCATACGCTCCCTGCGGATGCGCGGGCTGTTGATGCGCTCACCGCCGCCGGTGGGGCCACCGGTGAGGCAGATTTAAACCGGGTGAACCTGGCGGGTTCCCTCTCCGACGGGGTGCAGCTGTATATTCCGAAGGAGGGCGAGGAAATTCCGCAGGCGCCCGCAAACGGGGGTGCCGGTGGTTCTGGTACGGCTGGGGCTAGTCAGGGCGCGTCTAAACCGGCTGCTGGTGGGGCGTCTGCGAGTGCCTCCGCTGGGGCTAAGGGTTCGGCAAGTGCGGCCTCGGGCGGGCAGGTGAACCTGAATACGGCCACCGCCGAGCAGTTGCAGACTCTTCCGCGTATTGGCCCGGCTTTGGCTGCCCGGATTATTGCGTGGCGTGATGAGCACGGCGGGTTCAAGAGCGTGGACGAGCTGGACGCTGTGCCCGGTATTGGTCCGGCGATGATGACTTCGCTTCGTCCGCTGGTGACGGTGTAATGGCACGCCGGGGCGTGAGGAATACCGTTGGGTCTTCTGCGGCGGGGCCGCTGAGGGGGAGAGTCCGCCGGGGGTGGGAGAGCTACCGTACCGGGCACCGTCGGCGCCACGACCGGTCGGTGAGTGCGCTGATTCGGTTGGATGCGCGTCTTATCCCGGCGGTGGCCGCCCTGTGGGTGTTTACGGCTTTTGCTTTATTGGGCGGCACTTTTGAGGCGGTTAAGGTGGCCGCGGTGCTGTGCATTGTGGCTTTGGCGGTTGCGGTTGGGGCGCTTTATCTTCCCGAAGGTATCGGCATTAGTGTGGCAGAACGCCCGGGTTATTCTAGGGTGCAGCCGACGGGGGTGCGGCGGGTGTGGCGTTCGGCCCGGCCTTACGTTGTGTTTATGGGTGTGTGGGTGCGGGGTGCAGCTCCGCAGGCGGTAGCGCATCTGTGCCTTATCGCGTTGATGCTGGTGGCGCAGTCGGTTCTGCTGACAGCACGCGGGATTGATACGGACCGTTCTACGTTGCGTCAAGTTCAGGGGGCTTCTGTACGTATTACCGGCATGGTTTCTGAGGTGCGGGCGGCTGATGCCCGTACTTCCCTCATCCTGCTCAAGGCAGAGACCGCGCAGCTGGGTCACGAGGTGGTGCCCTTAGGGGAGACGGTGCGCCTGTATCAGGCTGCGGCACGGAAAAATACCCGTTCTGCCGCCGGATCTGGGAAGATCACCCCCACCCCGGGGACACGAGTAACGGTAATTGGAACGGTCGAAAACAGGGGAGCTGCCGCCTACCTTAAAGAGGCGTATGTGTATGCTCCGGGGGAGGTGGTGAACCCCTCAAACACCGCGATTCTGCGCACCACATTGCGGGAGCACGCTGTGGCCCGTATTGGTGCTGAGCCCGCCGCACTCACCTTGGGGATGGCCTACGGCGATGATTCGGCAATGCCTAAAACCACGCGGGAGAACTATAAACTTAGCGGGCTTAGCCATCTTACGGCGGTGTCGGGGGCGAATATTGCCATTATGTTTCTGCTCGGTTACCGCGTGGGGCTGCTGCTGAGGTTGCCGCGTCGTTCCCTTGTGTTTGCGGGCGCCGGGGCGGTCGCGGCGTACACTATGCTGCTGGGGTTTGAGGGGTCGGTGGTGCGGTCACTGACGATGGGTGCGCTTGGTGCGCTGGCGCTCATTCGCGGCACGGGGCGTAATACGCTGAGTGCCTTGACGACGGCGCTGCTTCTGTGTCTGGTGTTCTCGCCTTCGCTTGCGCTTGATATGGGGTTTGCGCTGTCGGCGGTGGCCACCGCATCCCTGGTTCTTGTGGCCCCTTCCCTCACGCGGCTGCTATCGGCTGTGCTGCCGCATACTTTGGCGGAGCTGATGGCTGCGGCTACCAGCGCCTCCCTGTGGTGCGCCCCGCTTATTGTGGGGATGAGCGGCAATGTGCCCCTGTACGGGGTGGCTGCGAACCTATTAGCTGCTCCGTTGGTGCCGCTGACCATGTTCGCCGGTTTGGCGGCGTTTGGGGCGTGGGCGGCGGGGTTCACCCCGCTTGCGGATGCGTCCCTGACGGTGGCGGCCCTACCAGCGGGGCTGATTGAACGGGTCAGTACGTTCTTTGCCAAAGCCCCGGGGAACCCGTGGCAGGTTGAGGCCTCCGCTGCAGCCGTAGCGGTGGCGTCTGCGGCGGTTCTTGGGGTGAGTGTGTTGTTCTGGGCGGGTGATGCGTGGCAGTACCGCCGGAGCCACCACGGGCAGTGGGCGAGAGAAAATACTAGAATACCGAACGAACGCTCGGTACAGGATGGAGTGCGCACCCCGCAAAACAGCACCCGGCTGATACGGGCACACGCTCACCTGGAGGCTTCTGCCCAACCCGCGCCTCCTCGGCCCCTTCCACCGGGGCTGAAAAGCCCCACCCGCATCGCCCGCCGAACCCCGCCCCGGTATGATGGGTAAAGCACGGTTTTATCCCGCCGCACCGTGTGGGATAACCGCCAGATTCAGACACTACCGTGCGCCCACCGCGCACCACGGAAAGGACACTATGGCACAGCGGGCAAATGGGCGGCGCGGCCGAGGCGGCGCACTCGATAACGCGTGGCGCACCGTTGAACCGGCACCCGCTGTGCTCCTGTACGGGGCCGAAGAATACTTTGCGTCCCGCGCCAGGCAGCGCCTGCGGGGTTTGTACGGCAGCGCCCACCCCGATCTTGAAATAGTGCGGATGAACGCCTCCTCCTACACGCGCGGGGACCTGACGATTCAGGCAAGCCCCTCACTGTTTGGCTCCACCAAGCTCATTGAGGTTGAGGCATTAGGGGCCATGAACGACGATTTTCTCACCGACGCACTCGCTTACCTTAGCGCCCCCGAACCCGGGATTATGCTGGTTATGCACCACTCGGGAGGGAACCGCGGTAAGAAGCTGATCGATACGGTGCGCACTCATTTCACGCTGGTGAACTGCAAACCGCTAAAAACCGACCGGGAGAAAACAGAGTTCATTCACAGCGAGTTTTCCTCGGCAAAGCGGCGCATCGCACCGGCGGCGGTTACCCTGCTCGCTGCTGCCGCAGCCGATACCGCCGAACTGGCCTCCGCATGCGCCCAGCTGATTGCTGATATCCCCGGGGATATTACCGAAGACGCGGTGAACCGCTACTATAGTGGGCGCACCGAGGTGACCGCGTTCAGGGTGGCGGATGCGGCGATCGCGGGTAACGCTCCCGAGGCGATGCGCCTGCTGCGTCATTCGCTCTCTACCGGTACCGAACCTATCCCCATGCTGGGCGCCTTAGCGATGCGGGTGCGTAATATTTCGCGCGCACACGGGGCGCGGGCAAGCTCCACTGAGCTGGCGCAGCAGCTGGGAATGGCCCCCTGGCAGGCTGAGCAGGCGATCCGTGACGCCCGGCGGTTCAGCCCCGCCCAGCTGGCGCATATTGTGCGGATGCTCGCTGAAGCAGATGCGCAGCTCAAAGGTGAAGGGCAGGACCCGGTGTACGCGATAGAGCGTGCCGTTCTGAGCATCGCCATGCCCGGCGGCAGGTAGGGCCGGGTGAAGGCACCCGGGCGGGTGCGGCATAATGGTTGGATGCGCGAAACTTTGAAGAAAATGTTTTATGCCGCCCTACCGTTTTTGCGGAAGGCCGCAACCGATGCCTTTGAGAATGCTTCCGGGAATAAGCAGCAGTCCGCTGCCGATCAGCCCGCCTCCAATCACACCACCAGTGACGACGCCGGGCGTTCGCAGGCGCCAAGCCCGGCCACCGTTGCGAAGAAACGCCCCGCCAAAGATACGGCGCAGAAGCAGGACTCACCCGCACGCCCCGAACCAGCTGGGGGTTCCGCTTCTTCTGGGTCGGATTACCCCGGTGATTACCGTGGCGCCATCGATTTTGAGTACACGCCCTCACTGGATGGGGACGCCGACCCCGGAGAAATTGTGTGGACCTGGGTTCCTTTCGAAGAGGACCACTCCCAGGGTAAAGACCGCCCGGTGGTTTTGGTGGGCCGTGACGGGCAGTACCTGCTGGCGCTTATGATGACCAGCAAGGACCACAATAACCGTGAGCACGCCGACCGTGACTATCTTGATATTGGTACGGGCCCCTGGGATGCGCAGGGCCGCCCCTCCGAGGTGAAGCTGAACCGGGTGATTCGGGTGCGCCCGGAGCAGATGCGCCGTGAGGGTGCGATTATGCCTCAGGGTACGTTCAAGCAGATTCAGGATGCGTATACCCGCCGTAACGGTTAGGCTCCGGCGCAGAGGGGTGCGGGTGCCCAACCCGCGCCGCCGGAAGCGCAGTTTATCTGCTATGATATGTGGTTGAGTGTCCGATGGTCATCGGGCACTGCTGGCCGGTTGCCATAGGCATCCCCACGCCGCTCAGTCAATGATCGGTCAGCGTCGCCCTCACCGACCAATAAGACAAACAGAAAGTTTAACCGTGGCTAATATTAAGTCCCAGAAGAAGCGTATCCTCACCAACGAGAAGGCTCGCCTGCGTAATAACGCCATTAAGTCTGAGCTGAAGACCGCAACCCGCAAGGTTAAGGAAGCGGTTGAGGCACAGAACAAAGAAGCCGCTGAAGAGGCCCTGCGCTTTGTGAGCCGTAAGCTGGATAAGGCTGCTTCGAAGGGCGTTCTGCACAAGAAGAACGCTGCTAACAAGAAGTCCGGTCTTGCCAAGCTGGTAAACAAGGCTTTCTAAGCAAAACCGCCCGTATTGGGCGTGTCTTTTGTGAAGTGAGTTAATCCCCCGTCGGTTCCTTACCGGCGGGGGATTTTCTGCACCCTACCAGCCGAATGCTACCCGGTGCAGGTTCAGCACCCGCATCGGACTATCTAGGCTCCCCGCAAGCGTCTTGTTTCGTCAGGGCTGGCACCGGCTCATCTTCATAATTTAGCTCGGATGACCGCCGGGTCCATGCCACGGTGGATGGCCGGTATACAATGAGCGGTACTACCGTATTCACCGATACCGAAAAGAGCAATCTATGGGTCAGCACAACTTCCCGCCCGCCCGAGTCTTTGAGACATTCACAAAAGAAAATACTGAGCGCCCGCGAGGTATTCGCAGTTTCTTTAATGCTGCCTCCACCAGTGGCGACTACACCACCATCATGCTGGTGGGCATGCGTTCACGAATCGACCCGGCAGGTAACGGCGAAGACGCCCTTGACATTATCCACCGCGCCTTCGACCCGTGCGAGGAACTGCCAGGTATCGATATGGACCCGTTCTTCGACTATACCCTTGCGCCCGCGCACCTATACTCGGATGGGGAATCTGCCAGTCAGCTGGTATTCCCAAAACTATTTTTTAACAGCATCGAAGTACCCGAGCAGAAACTACGCCTGCTGATTGTCACCGGCCCCTCACCCACGCTGCACCTGAAAAAATTTACGGACAAGTTCTTCCGGTACGTGCTCAAGCAAGGCATTCAGCACGCCGTTTTCGTTGAGACCAACGAGGCGCAGGTTCCGCATACCCGCCGCTACCCGCTGACCCTCACCAGCTACGACGAGCAGCTAACCGCGGTGCCCGGCATCGGTGTTGAGATGCACACCGGCCCGGTATCCCCAACGACTATACTGGCTAACCAGGCCCAGCAGGCGGGGCTGGGGCGTTCCCTCACCCTGCGGGTGGGTATCCCCGGGTACCTCTCAGCCGAGGCGCAGAACCCGCGCGCTGTCGTCGATATGATTAAGGCCCTGGAGAAGATTCTGGGCATTACCGTCGATTCGGAAGAGTACACCGAGCTGCAAGCCAAAGCAGACTCGTGGGAGCAGGAACTTGCAGATGAGATGGCTGATGACTTCGAGAAAGTTGAGATTGTGCGCGAATACGAACAGCGCGTGGACGAATCCCTACAGTCGGTCTCTGGGGAAGAGCTGGCCAACGATATTGAGGAGTTCCTGGGCACCCTCACCGAAGACACCTCCGGCGGCGCTGATGGTCACTCACAGTAGCTCCCGGTAGAATAGGTGCTGGTATTTACATCGTCACCAGGAGACACACACCCCATGAGCACCCCCACCGGCGCCGTTAACCGACGTGGCCCGTTCCGCCCCGGCGAGCGCGTTCAAATCACTGATGAGCGCGGCCGCATCACCACCATCACCCTCGCCGAGGGCGGCGAGTACCATTCGCACCGTGGCTTTTTGAAACATGACGATTTGATTGGCGCCCCCGAAGGCACGGTCGTCACCAACACGCACGGGGTGCAGTACCAGGCGCTGCGGCCGCTGTACAAGGATTTTGTGCTGTCCATGCCGCGCGGTGCCGCCGTGGTGTACCCGAAGGACGCGGCACAGATTATTGTCAAGGGCGATATTTTCCCGGGCGCCCGCGTGGTCGAGGCCGGGGTAGGTTCGGGGGCGCTGTCCATTGCGCTGTTGCGGGCTGTAGGAGATTACGGCCGCGTGCACTCTTTTGAGCGCCGCGCAGAATTTGCTGAGGTTGCCCAGGCGAATATTGAGACCATGTTCGGCGGGCCGCACCCGGCCTGGGCGCTAAGCATCGGGGATCTGCAGGATACGCTGCCTGAAGCTGAGCAGCCCGGTAGTGTGGACCGGGTGGTGCTTGATATGCTCGCCCCCTGGGAATGCCTGGATGCGGTTGCTCAGGCGCTTGCCCCCGGCGGGGTGCTGGTCTGCTACGTGGCTACTGTTACCCAGATGTCCCGCCTGGTGGAGGGGCTGCGCCTAGATGGGCGGTTTACCGAGCCGGAATGCGATGAGACGATGGTGCGCGGCTGGCATGTGGAAGGGCTGGCGGTCCGCCCGGATCACCGGATGGTGGCGCACACCGCGTTTTTGGTGGTTGCCCGCCGCCTAGCGGATGGGTCGGCCCGGCTGGCACCGAAACGCCGTGCCTCAAAGAGCGATTTTTCGGATGCGGACATGGACGCGTGGATTCCCATGAACGTGGGGGAGCGTGAGGTGACCGATAAGAAGGTTCGCCGCGCCGTGCGGGACGCAAAAAACCTGGCGCAGAATGCGGCCGCCGCGCACCAGATCGCGGTTGAGGAAAGCCGCCAAGGCGGGGACGAATAAACGGTCAGCACACGCCCTGCACGGCGGGTACCCCACCACGCAGCACGTGTGGTGTAGTGGTTTTTACTGGTTTTCTTACGGGGAGCGAGGATTGATGAGCGGTTCAGAACCTGCACAGCACACGGAAACGCAAGGCCAGCAGCCCAGCCCGGCGCCGCACTATTCCGCGTCCTATGCTCAAACCCCCGGTGCTGCACCCGGGCCCATGCCCTCAGCGCGGGCTGTCAGCCCCCAAGAGTATGATGCGCTGCTCAGGCGGCTCAGCGCCGCCGAAAGCACCCGCACCAATATGGAGAGGAACATCCGCAGCGCCGGGGAGAAAAACCGCAAACTGGTGGAGGCGCTCACCCGCGCCAAAGCCGAAATTGAGCGGCTGCGGGTTTCCCTTGCCCAGCAGGTGATGCCGCCGCTGAATTCGGCGCTTATTCTTGCGGTAGGTACCGGCCGCACCACCTACACGCAGCTGGCGGACGGTAAAACCCCGGCAGAGACCGAAGACTACCTGGATGTGCAGGCTGGGGGTCGGCTGGTGCGTGTCCCCATATCACCGCTGCTTGAACGCAGCGACCTGGCCCCGGGCATGACCGTGCTGCTGAACGAGCAGTCCGAGGCGGTACTCTCACTCGGCTATGAGGGCTACGGTGATGTGGTGACGGTGCGTGAGGTGCTCACCGACGCTAAGGTGCTCATTGATACCGCTTCCGGGGCACAGCAGGTGGCGCGCATCGGCGGCGCCCTAGCCTCTGAAACGCTGCGAACCGGGGATGCTGTGACACTCGATACCCGCACCCGCATGATCACCGCGAAAGTACCGGCATCACGCTCCCAAGAGCTGGTACTTGAAGAAATTCCGGACATCTCGTACGCACAGATTGGTGGCCTCACCACCCAGCTGGAGCAGATCCGTGATGCGGTTGAGCTGCCCTATTTGCACCCCGAAATTTTTGAACGCTACCATCTGGCGCCGCCCAAAGGTATCCTGCTGTACGGCCCGCCCGGCAACGGTAAAACCATGATCGCTAAGGCAGTAGCGCACGCGCTGGCCGAACGCGCCGCCGCGCTAAACCCCGAGGCTAATACGCGCGGGTACTTCCTCAATATTAAAGGCCCTGAACTTCTCGATAAGTTCGTGGGCGAAACCGAACGGCAGATCCGGGATATTTTTACTGCGGCCCGCGAAAAAGCGCAGGCAGGGCACCCCGTGGTGGTGTTCTTCGACGAGATGGAGTCCCTCTTCCGTACGCGCGGCACCGGCCGCTCCTCCGATATTGAGACCACAATCGTGCCGCAGCTGCTTGCCGAAATTGATGGTGTGGAATCACTCAAAAACGTAATTGTTATTGGTGCAACCAACCGTGAAGACCTCATTGATGCGGCCGTGATGCGCCCGGGCCGCCTAGACCTAAAAATCCGTATTAACCGCCCGGACGCCGCTGGGGCAGCCGAAATTTTTGCGCTGTACCTCACCGACGACCTGCCGTTTGATACCGCCGAAGTGGACCGCCACGGATCGGTGGACGCCGCGGTTCAGGCGATGATTTCGGCAGCCGTGCAGCAGCTGTACTCGCGTACCCCCGCCAACGCCTACGCCATAGCCCGCGTAGACTCAGCACACGCCAAATCGGGGGCAGCAGTGACGGGGCACACGCTGTACCGCGGGGATTTCGCGTCGGGCGCGGTCATCCGCAATATTGTGGACCGCGCCAAAAAACAAGCCATTAAAGAGCAGCTGGACACCCTCATCACAGCCCCCGGTGTGCCCCCCGCAGTGGGAGAAATCACTGGAGGTATCGGCACCCGTCACCTGCTGGAGGCGGTACGCGCCGAGTTCGAAGATCAGGTGGAGTTGCCTCCGCTGCCGGATATTGAGGATGCGCTCGCCATGGCCGGGGCGCGCGGGCGGATTGTTTCGGTGGAGCCGGCCCACACCGCTGCCCGTGCTGTCCCTGACGAGTTGAAGGAGTAGCAGTCAGATGCGTACACCACGGTATGGGGTGTCCCGCGTGATGGGTGCGGAAACCGAATATGGGGTGATTGCCCCCGCCGCGCCCGGGACGAACCCCACCATCCTGTCGGCAATGGTGGTAAACACCTACTCTAAGCTGGTGGCTGCCCGGGAGGCTGCGCTGCGGGGAGAGGTTGAGTCCCGTGCGGCCCAAGCGCAGCGGGCCCTATGGTCTGCGGAGTCTGAGTCCCCGCTCACCGATGCGCTGGGGGGAACGATGAGCGAGGCGCAGGCACATGTGTCGCAGCTGACCCATACCCGCCGTGAGCTCACCAGCGAAGATATTGCTTTAGAGGCGCTGCGTGAGGCCGGTATTGATGGGGATCAGCAGATGATTCACGGCCGTGGCGGCTACCCGGAGCGGCTGGACTGGGACCGGGTTACGATGAACACGATCCTGCCCAATGGGGCACGTCTTTATGTGGATCATGCGCACCCCGAGTATTCGTCCCCGGAGACGCTCACACCCGCCCAGGCGGTGCTCTACGACGCGGCAGGTGATGCTATCGCGTATGAGGCTCTTGCTGAGATCGCCCGCCACGCCGAGGATCGTCTGCCCGCCGTGAAGCTGTATAAAAATAACACTGATTCTAAGGGCCAGTCGTACGGTGCCCACGAGAATTACCTGGTGGATCGTACGGTGCCTTTTGATGAGGTGGCTCAGGGGCTTCTGCCGTTTTTTGCAACCCGCATAATTTTCACGGGTGCCGGGCGTGTGGGTATTGGCGTCAATGGTGAGAAACCGGGTTTTCAGATTAGTTCCCGCGCCGACTTTTTTGAACGCACCGTGGGGCTTGAGACCACTATCCGGCGGCCTATTATTAATACCCGTGACGAGCCGCACGCCGATTCTGAGAGGTACCGGCGTCTGCATGTTATCCCGGCTGATGCTAACCTTTCTCACTACTCGAACCTGCTGAAGTTCGGTACTGCGGCGCTGGTGTTAAACCTGATCGAGTCGGGGCGGGTACCGTGCATCCAGCTCACCGACCCGGTGGCGGCGATGCACACGGTCAGTCACGATATGACCCTCAGCGCGCAGCTTCCTGTGGCGCAGTATCCCGGTGGTGCTGCAACCGCCACAGCCTTGGAGGTGCAGCGCACTTACCTGAAGGCTGCGCTGGCTCATGAAGAGAGCAACCCCGACGGTGTGGATGAGCCGACCCGGCAGATCCTTACCCTGTGGGGGCAGGTGCTGGATGCGCTGGGACGGGACCCGATGGAGCTTGCCGACCGCCTGGATTGGGTGGCGAAGTATGCGCTGGTGCGCGGCTATGTGGCTAAAGGTGTTGCCTACAGCGACCCCAAGCTGAAGGCGCTCGATTTGCAGTACGCTGATATTGACCCTCAGCGCGGGCTGTACCATCGGCTGGTTGCGCGCGGGCGTATGCGCACCCTGTTCACTCCGGAGCGTATTGCGCGGGCGGGGCGTACCCCACCGGAGCAGACCCGCGCCTATTTACGCGGCACTCTCATGAGCCGCTGGCCGGATGAGGTGATCAGTATGAACTGGGATACGGTTGCGTGCCGGGGTAAGTACTCGCGGGAGCTGACCCGGCTGGTGATGCCTGAGCCGACCCGCTATAACCGTTCGGAGGTTGAGCCGCTGCTGGAGCGGGCGCGGCATTCGGATGAGCTGTTACAGTTATTGGCGCGCGGTACTGCCGCCTCATAAACCCGTTCGTTGGCGGCGGTTCAGCAAGGCCGCCGCTTTTAGGTGAAGGAGAGAGTTGATTATGTCACGTGAACGTATGAGTGCCTCGGAGCCGCTGGGGCAGGAGCAGGCCCAGGAGCAGGAGCTGACGCTGGCTTCCCATTCGGCGGTGCAGGATGTGAGCGAGGTCGATGACCTGCTGGACGAGATTGATGGGCTGCTGGCTGAAAACGCCGAAGATTTTGTGACCGGTTTTGTGCAAAAGGGCGGCCAGTAGGACGCGGGGGCGCGGTAATAGCTGAAGCGCCCCGCACCGTAGTAGTGCCGGTGAGGAAGAAGAGTAGTGCAGCAACGCATCGTTGGTATTGAAACCGAGTTTGGTCTTAGCTACGTGCCCAAGGGCCTTGGCAGGCTTAGTAATGAGGAGGCGGCAGCGGCTTTGTTTAAGCCGGTGCTGGATGAGTGGCGCTCCACAAACGTATTCCTGCCAAATGGTGGTCGCCTGTACCTGGATGTGGGCTCGCACCCCGAGTACGCCAGCGCCGAGTGCGCCAGTATTGAGGAGCTGTTAGCGCAGGAGCGGGCCGGTGAGCTGCTGTTGGCGCGTTTAGCGCGGCAGGCCCAGCAGCGTCTGCGCACCGAAGGGGCACACGGGACGCCGCTTGAAGGGTCGTTCTACCTGTTGAAAAATAATGTGGACTCTGCGGGTAATTCCTACGGCAGTCACGAGAACTACCTGATTAGCCGTAAACTGGCGTTCCCCACGCTTATTGAGCAGCTGGTGCCGTTTTTAGTTACGCGTCAGATTCTGGTGGGCGCCGGTAAAACCCATCCGAAAGGCGGGCCGGTGTCTGGTTCGACTGACCCGGCTTCAGCGACCGGTGTGCCCTCGTTTTCGTTCTCTCAGCGGGCGGACCATATTTGGGAGGCGGCCAGCACCTCCACCTCGCGGGTGCGTCCACTGATTAATACTCGTGATGAGCCGCACGCGGATGCCTCAAAATACCGGCGGATGCACGTGATTAATGGGGACTCAAATATGGCTGAGCCGACCGTGCTGCTCAAGATTGTGAGTACGGATCTGGTGCTGCGCATGCTGGAAGATCGTTTCCCGCTGACCAGCCTGAATATTGTTTCAGTGCCTCAGGCGTTGCGTGCTGTTAGCCACGATATGAGCGGGTCCGCCGCATTTGAGACTGCTGACGGGCAGCGGTATACGGCCTTGAGTGTGCAGCGCCACTACCTGGATGCCGCCCGCAAGTACGTGGACTGGCATGGGGAGCATCATCAGCACGTGGGTTACGCCCTCGATTTGTGGCAGCGTACCCTGGATGCGGTGCACAGCGGCGACTACAGCAGTATTGATACCGAGATTGACTGGGCTATTAAGAAGAAACTGTTAGACGCCTATATTTCCCGGGTGCAGGCTGCGGGGCAAGAGACCAGTTACGCGAGCGCACGCATACGCCAGCTGGATTTGGCGTACCATGATATTGACCCGGATCGTGGGGTGTACCATGCGTTGGTGCGCCGTCAGGCGGTAAAAACTGTGTTACCTGCCGGAGCCGCCGAACATGCAATTGATGAGCCTCCAGCGACTCGCGCCCGGTTGCGTTCGCAGTTCGTTAAGGCGGCAAAGGCAGCAGGGGAGCAGTTCACGGTGGACTGGGTGCACATGCGGTTAAACGCCTACCCGCAGCATACTGTGGTGTGTAAAGATCCGTTCCAAACACACAGTGAACAGGTGGATGAGGTGGTCGCTATGCTGGGGCATAAACACCCCGAACCGCCCGCACCGCCGTTAATCTAGTTTTTGCTCTTGAGCCCGGGTGCAGCCCCCTTAGATGGTGGTTTCATCACTCACAGCGTACTGCGTGTGACCTTCCGCCCCTTGTGGCGGTAGCATGGGTTTTTGAGTGTCGATTCAAATCACCAACCAACCGAAAGGAAGCCTTCGTGCTGAAGCATCATAAAAAAGCAGCGGCCGCGTCTGTGTTGTGTCTGAGCTTACTGCTGAGCGCCTGTGGCAATAATACTAATAACGCCGATAATCCCCTTGATAAGGTACAGGTCGATATGAATGGGGCCACGGCAGCCCCTTCAGCCTCTTTTTCAACGCCTTTTTCGGTGGATCGTAACGTGTCACGTGTCATCGAAGAAGGCAGCGGTGAAGCTATCCAGGATGGCGATAATATTCTCGTCGAAATCACTCAGTTCAATGGGACTGATGGAAGTTCAAAGGATGCACAGGGCAGGGAACAGACCACCTACGCATCCGCCCCTTTCAACATCACGGTTAATGAGCAGTTGAAAGAAGAAGACCCCGAGGCATATGAGACAGTTAAGAAGCTGAAGGTCGGCGGCTCATTCATGATGAGTTCTAACCGGGATCCTCGCGTTCAGCCTTCACCGGGGGCTCCGGCTAAGACTGTCTCACCGGGCACTCCCACCAATGTTCAGGTCATTACCGTGAAGCAGAAGATTAACAACCTTGTCTCGGGTAAGGCTGAGGCGGAAGACCCGAAGCTTCCCAAGTTTACTCTGGACGAGAAGAGCGGTAAGGCTGAAATTAAGCTGCCGGAAGATAAGGGTGAGGAGCCGAAGGAGCTAGTCTCTAAGGATCTGATTGTCGGCTCGGGCGAAAAGGTTAAGGAGACCGATAACGTATACGCCAGGTACATGGGTGTGCGCTGGTCGGACGGTAAGGAATTTGAAAACCACTACAATGCTGATTCCACACAGCCGGTGGTCGGGTTCCCTCTGCAGCAGGTGATCCAGGGGTGGCAGAAGGGACTGGTAGGTAAGACTGTCGGTTCCCGTGTGGAGCTTATCATCCCTGCCAACCTTGCATACGGTGAGCAAGCACCAGAAAATACGAAGGGCGCCTTGGTGTTCGTGATCGATATTATCGATGCTAAGACTAACCATTCGGCGGTCAAAGCTAAGGAACAGACGGACGCTTTGAAGAAGCAAGCAGCTGAGAAGGCGGCTTCCGCCTCCGCTAATCCTTCTGGTGGTGCGGCTCCTTCGCAGACCCCGGCGCCCTCCGGTGATGGTTCAGCTTCCGCTTCTGCCAGCCCGGCTGCGACCGAGCAGAAACCTAGTGAGAGCGCATCCACCAAGTAGGTAGCCCGCAGTTTTGTGCGGTACCCGCGCTTTGAGGGCGCGCTGTCGCGGGTGTGCGGCCCGCGCACTCATTCACATCACTGAAATTAGTATTCTAAGGAGACACATGTCATTTGGTCAGCGTAACCTCGACCGGCAGAAGCCCGAAATCGAGTTCCCCGAAAATGGGGCCCCCACCGAGCTTGTGGTGAAGGATTTAATTGAGGGGCACGGCGCGCAGGTTGTGCCCGGCTCCCGCGTACTCGCCCACTATGTGGGGGTGGCGTTCTCAACCGGTGAGGAGTTTGACGCCTCGTGGAACCGGAATGAGCCGCTGCCGTTCCAGGTGGGTGTGGGCCAGGTGATCCGCGGCTGGGATGAGGGCCTGATCGGGATGAAGGCCGGTGGCCGCCGGCGCCTCGAAATCCCGGCTGATATGGCCTATGGTGATCGCGGTGCCGGCAGTGCTATCGCTCCGGGAGAGTCCCTGATTTTCGTGGTTGACCTATTAGAGGTTCGTTAACCACAGTCCGTCTAAAAGTAAAGGTGTTTTCGCTGCTGCGTCCTGCCTGAGCCAACCGGCTTCGGCGGGACGTAGCCGTTTTATAGGCGCTCGCCCCTGCCCATTCGGGCGGAAACCGTAGAATGGTGGGTATGGAAGAACTCTTCAGGGTGTACCATCTGCTGGCGTGCAGCCCCCGTTACGGTATTTCACGCACCGAATTTTTGGGTGCGCTCGGTATTAGGGTGGGGCGTGATGATGCGCTCAGCCCATCGCAGGAGCAGGAGTTTGAGCGCGCGAAGAAGGCGCTGCGTGATGCGGGTATTCCGCTGGTGAATACAGAAACCGGCGGGTACCGGTTACAGGTGGGGCCGAACCCGCTCACCGGGTGGGATATGACCGTTGAGGATTACCGGGTGCTCGATACTCTATGCAAAGGCTGGTACGGTACGGACCTGGAAGACAGCGCCCGCCGCATCCTGCGGAAGGCGGCCGCGAGCGTGCCGAACCTGCAGCATGCTAAAAAGCTGCACTCCCACACTGAGCCACTGACCCGCATCCGTTTTCAGGATGACCCGTACCTGGAAGAGATTTTTTCGGCACTGGCCGAACATAAAAACGTCTCAGTCTCCTACCAGAATTACAGTGGTGCCCGGCGTCAGAGCACCCTCTCGGTGTGGGGTGTGGGGCACCGTTACGGCAACTGGTATTTCGTGGGTTTTGACTCCTCGAAGGCACAGCCGCTAGCCCAGCAGCAGGGTTTCACATACCGGCTCTCCCGCATGGGGTCTTTAACGGTTCTTAAGACCGGGCCGAAGGCGTTCACGGCGGCGCCTGCGCAGTTCAGCATGGCTGATTCTCTTGACCGGCTGGGTCGGTGGCAGAACAGCACCCTCACCGTTGAGGACGCCCGCACCGGGCAGCAGTTTACGGTGCCTTCTTACGGGACAGTTGAGACCGCAACCGACGCCATCAGCAACGGCTGGCGTATACCGCATGCGGAGGATAATGAGCACCAGCGCACGGTTCGGCAGGTGCAGCAGCGTATCCTGCGTGAGCTGCAGCAGGCGCATGAGCACCCTGCTAAGACCCCAAGCGGGTGGAAGAAAAACACAACCCGCGATAGGCCTGATGCGGTAGATAAGCTGATTGACGCGCTTTTGGCGTTGCACTGTGTGCAGGCCACCGGTGAGCAGAGCCTGAAAACTATTGGTGCCGCCCTGGCGGTAGATACCGGCAAACCGAAGAAACTTCTTGATGCGTTCCGGGCGGTTGAGGCGCACTACGACCGTCACGTACCGGAGGATTCTTTACCGTTTGAGCGGGGTTTTGACGACCCGCAGACCAATCACAAGGGCGCGCACCTGGTGGAGTACCTGCCGTTGGAGGCGGGGCACCAGCTGTACGCGGGGGTTGCTTTCTCGGACGTGGAACTTGCTTTGTTAGTGTTCAGCCTGGATGCGGCACAGCATATTCTGGGCCGCAGCGAACAGCTGAGCAGGTTACGGGATACTATCGCCAACAGTTATGGTGACCGCGCCGGTGAGCTTTCCCGCGCTTTAAGTTTCCGCCCGGACGCACCGTGGCGTACCGAGATCCTGGAGGCGCTCGCATCGTCCCGGGCGTTACGCATCCGGTACGGAGATCAGGATTTTGAGCGGGTGATCGACCCGTATGGGCTGGTGTTCATGTATAACCAGTTCTACCTGTATGCGTTCTGCCGAACTTCTGCCGGGCGTGTGGGGCAGCGGGATGCGTGGCGTAATTTTAGGCTCAGCAGTATCACGCATCTTGAGGATGCTGGCCCAGCGCACCCGCGAACCCCGCCTGCTCACGCGCACACCCCGGAGCAGTGGAGTCGGGCCCAGCAGTTCGATGAAGATAACCCGTTCGCTCTTTTGCGGGTGCGGGTGGAGGCGCTGGGCAGCCCCGGTTCTTCTGCGGTGAAGGAGGCCTGCCGCCGTCTGCTGAGGGTCAGTTCGCACGCTGTTGCGCTTGATGCGGCTAAACCGAACAGCCCTAAAGTATTTCATCGGGTGCATTATTTTCCGGGGGAGCGGCAGCAGGGTATGAGGCGTATTCTTGATACGGTCATTGACGGCGGCGGGGCCCTGGAGCTGCTGGGCCCCCAGCAGTTACGGGCCGAATTATTGGACCGCATTGATGTGCTGATGGTTGAAGAAGGTTCGCCGGACGCTGAGTCGTAGGCCGTTCTTTCTGCACGCGAGCTTGTATAATATTAAGCATGCCGTGGTGGTTCTGGGTTCTGCTGTGGGGTGCGCTGAGTATTACCGCCCTGCTGTTTTTGGCGTTTCTTGGGTATAGGGCGCTCGTGAGGGGGTTTACTCTCCTTGATGATGTGACCACGTGGGCCGAATCAATTGAACAAAGTTTTGACGACGCCGAGGCGAATGTGCGCCGCAAAATACCCGCCGAGCAAACCTTGGGGATTTTCACCCCGGTATCTGCGGCATACAATAACTATGAACAAGGTAAACAGACACGCAGGTCTGAGCGGATCAAGCGACGGGTCTCCCGACGAGATCGACTCGGCCAACCTCAAAATATCGGAGACCTGCTCTAACACAGAAAGGTTCACACCTTATGGGTCAGATTTTTAGCCATCCGGCGACCATTATCGTTGTTATCCTCCTCATTGTCCTGCTTTTTGGCGCCCCGAAACTGCCCGGTATGGCGCGTAGCCTAGGCCAGTCGATGCGTATCTTCAAGTCTGAAGTTGAGGGTATGAAGAGTGACGGTAAAGAAGCCAAAAAAGATGGTGAAGGCAAGAAAGATGAAACCGTCACCGCCGAGGTTGTGGACAACGGTAAGTCCGACGCCAAGTAGCTGAAAACTTTAGAACCGTTCGGCCCGCACTTGTTAAACCCCTGTTTAACGGGTGCGGGTTAGTGGTAATCTAAAGTAGTTTCGGGGCGCACCGGGTTACCGGCCACCCCACATGAGGTAGAACATGCTCAACGCTGTACGTGCAGGGCACCGGTAGTGCCCGTACAGAGGCCAGAAAATCTGAAGTAGCGAGGACACGATGGCAAAGCCTGATCAGGATGTGCGCAGCCGCAAAAGCAATCCCGAGGCGCGCATGGAACTTAAGGAGCATCTGCGTGAGTTCCGGGACCGTCTCATTAAAGCAGCTATCGCCACCCTTATCGCGGCAATATTATCGGTTATTTTCCTTTACCAGCCGTTCATTAACGCCATCTCCCAGCCGCTGATCGAAATCAACGAGCAGCAAGGCCGCCACGCCACCCTGAACTACTCAACCATCGCGTCCCCGTTCGATCAGCTCATGCGCGTGGGCATGTACATTGGTTTGGTGCTGGCTTCCCCGGTGTGGCTGTACCAGGGGCTGCGGTACCTACTGCCGGCGCTGCACGCGAAAGAGAAAAAGTACCTGTTCGGGTTCCTTTCCGGTTCGCTGTTCGCTTTCGCCTGCGGTGTGGCGATCTCCTGGTGGACGCTGCCGGGGGTTGTGCGAGCGCTGACCATGTTCACCCCCAGCCGGGCCGAAAACATTATTGCCGCCAACGACTACATCGCGTTCGTGGTTAAGTTCATGTTCTTCTTCTCCTTAGCGTTCGTGATCCCCGTGATCCTGGTGGGTATTAATATGCTTGGGCTGATCCGCGGTAAAACCGTGCTGAAGTCCTGGCGGTGGGTGGTGGTGCTCGTGGCTGTTATCGCCGCTATGACCGCCCCAGGCACCGACATTATGATGATGTTCTACCTCATGGCACCGCTGCTGGCGTTCTTCTTCATCGCCATCGGCATCTGCCTCATTAATGACAAGCGCCGCGACCGTCGTGAGGCGAAACTTGCCAAGGGTATGACCGAAGAATCAATCAAGACCGCAACCAGTGCCGAAGACCTCGCCGCGATGGGCCATTTCGAAAAGGATGAGGCGAAGAACTAGCCCGCTCCATTGCGCACAAAGCCCCGGATAACCTGCACGTTTTCCGGGGCTTTACTGCACCGGTTTTACCACCCCCGGCTTTACATACGCCCCAGCGGATACCCGGTTTTTAGGGGTTGGTGTATCGGTAGAATAGAACCATGCCGAATAACGAGAACACCAGCTACGCCGCACAGTACCAGGCGGCTCAACAACGCGCCGCCCACGCAAAAACCGCCCTGGCGGCCTTCGAGAAAAACCTGGGGTTCCCGCTGGATGATTTTCAGCAAAGCGCATGCCGCAGTGTAGAGTCCGGTCGGGCGGTGCTGGTGGCTGCCCCCACCGGTGCCGGTAAAACCGTGGTGGGGGAGTTCGGTATCTACCTGGCGCTACGCAAACGTCTCAAAGCTTTCTACACCACCCCCATCAAGGCGCTCAGCAACCAGAAGTACCACGATTTTGTGCGAGAGTACGGTGAAGAGACCGTGGGGTTACTTACCGGGGATACGAGCATTAACGCCGAGGCCCCCGTCCTTGTGATGACCACCGAGGTGCTGCGCAATATGCTCTACGCCGATTCGCCCACCCTTGAGGGGCTCGGGTACGTCATCCTGGACGAGGTGCACTACCTTGCCGACCGGTTCCGCGGCGCCGTCTGGGAAGAGGCGATCATCCACCTTCCCGAACACGTCACTGTTATCTCCCTCTCCGCGACCGTCTCTAACGTCGAAGAGTTCGGGGCTTGGCTCGATACGGTGCGCGGCGGCACCGACGTCATCGTCTCGGAGCACCGGCCTGTACCTCTATGGCAGCACATGCTGGTCGGCAACCAAATCGTGGATCTTTTCACCCCCGACCCGGAGGAGAAGAGCGCATCGGGTGCCCGCCGCGCCACGAAACGCCCCCGAAAAGACGCCGACGAACACACCGCACCCGCCGGGATGCGCCTGAACCCGCAGCTCAAACAGCTCCGGCCCGGTTACGGGGCTGACCGGGGTTACCGAGGCCGTGGCGGCAAACGTGAACGGTTCCGCCGCACCCGCAAACACCACAGCACCGCCCAAACGTTCGAGAACAGCAGCCGCACACCCCACGCCGCACAGGACAACCCCCTGCGCCCGCACCGTATTTCCCGTCCGGAGATGGTACGCACCCTCGATAAAGCAGGGCTCCTTCCGGCCATCTGCTTCATCTTCTCCCGCGCCGGGTGCGACGGTGCCGTCACCCAGTGCATCGACGCCGACCTGATGCTCACCACCGACGAGCAGCAGCGAACCATCCGCGCATACATCGCCGAAGCCACCGCGCACCTTGACACCCGAGACCTCAACACTCTCGGCTACTATGAATGGCGAGAAGGGCTCCTTCGCGGCATCGCCGCACACCACGCCGGGATGCTGCCGCTCTTCAAAGAAACCGTCGAAACGCTTTTTACCACCGGCCTCATTAAACTTGTCTTCGCCACCGAAACCCTCGCCCTTGGCATTAACATGCCCGCCCGCACCGTCATCCTCGAAAAACTCACCAAATACAATGGTGAAACCCACGTAGATATCACCCCCGGCGAATACACCCAGCTCACCGGACGCGCAGGCCGGCGCGGCATCGACATTGAAGGCCACGCCGTCATCGCCTGGCGCCCCAACACCACCGCAGCGCACGTCGCATCCCTCGCCTCCACCCGCACCTACCCGCTGAACTCCTCATTCCGGCCCACCTACAACATGGCGGCAAACCTCATCGCAGCCTACGGGGCAGAACGCACCCGGAAAATCCTCGAATCCTCCTTCGCCCAATTCCAGGCCGACAAATCCGTCGTCGGCGTCGCAGCCCGCGTACGCAAAAACGAAAACGCCCTCGCCGGATACCACGAATCCATGCACTGCCACCTCGGCGACTTCGCCGAATACTTCGCATTACGCCGAGACATCAGCGCCCTCGAAAAGAAAGCAGAAAAAACAAACCAGCGCCACGCCCGCACCCAAGCGCACCAGAGCATCCAAGAACTACTGCCCGGAGACATCATCCACATCCCCACCGGGCGCCTGCGCGGATACGCCGTGGTCACCACCCGCGCCGAATCCAACACCGACCCCCGCATCGGAATACTCACCGAAGACGCCCACACCCGCACCGCAACCCCCCGCGACTTCGAAGGTATTATAGACCCCGTCTCACGCATCAAGCTCCCCAAACGGCTCACCCTCAAAACCCCCAAAGAACGCCGCGACACCGCCTCGCGCATGCGCCAAGCCCTCATCGACCACAAACCCCCACGCGAGACCAAACACCGCACCATCACCGAACGCCCCAACGGGCTACAAGAACAGCTAGAAACCCTACGCACCAAAATGCGCAACCACCCCTGCCACGGGTGCTCCGAGAGGGAAACCCACGCACGCTGGGCCGAACGCTGGTACAAACTCAACTCTGATACCGACGGGCTCCGCCGCCAAATAGCCCGCCGCACCAACACCATCGCCCACGTCTTCAACCGCATCGCACAACTACTGACCAGCTACGGGTACGTTAACCGCGCCACCGACGGTGAACTCACCCTCACCAGCACCGGCCAAAGCCTACGGCGCATCTACGGCGACAAAGACCTCCTCACCTGCCTCTGCCTCGAAGCAGGATTCCTCAACACCCTCGACCCCGCCGCCATCGCCGCAACCATCGCCGCCCTCACCTACCAAGGAAAACGCGACACCATCGAACACCTGCCCCGCTACCCCCACCCCTCCCTACGCGAAAGCATCACCACCATAAACCGTGAACTTGCACGGCTAAACGCCTCAGAAGAAGAACACAAACTCACCCAAACACCCGCCTGTGACTTCGGGCTCGTAGAACCCATCTACGCCTGGGCACGCGGCGCACACCTCTCCAAAGCCCTCGAAAACACTGACCTCACCGCAGGCGACTTCGTCCGCTGGGCAAAACAAGTCATCGACTCCCTCGACCAGATCACCCACATCAACGGCATCAACGCCGATTTACGCGCTCGCTGCGAAAAAGCCATCATCCTCATCCGCCGCGGCGTCATCGCCCTCGACATCTAACCTAAACCACCCCACCAGCGAACCCTAAGGACAAACACCATGACCATACGTGTACTCCTCAACGGCAGCATCTACACCCCAGCAGACCCCTACGCCACCGCCATACTCACCGAACACGGAACCGTCCGCTGGGCAGGCTCCGACGCCGGGGCACGCTCCATCACCGACAACACCATGGAAACCATCGACCTCAACGGCCAACTCGTCACCCCCACCTTCACCCGCGCCCTCGCACCCGTCACAGGAAAAACCACCGCCGAAATCCTCACCTACCTCACCACCGCACACCACGCCGGATACCACACCCACACCCTCACCACCGACCCCAACACCCTACAGCCGCTCATCGAAGCAGCCCAACAATTCACCAGCACCCACACCACCGCCGACCTGCGGATCCTCCTCACCAACACCCCACCACACGCCCTCACAGAAACCATCACCCACACCCGCGAAACCCTCAACGGCACCCCACTAACCCTCGCCGGCCTACACGCCAACACCCCAACAGAAGCCCAACACCTCGCTGACACCGCAGCCCAAACACAGCTAACGCTCTGCATCAACGCACACTCCCACCTCACCCAAGCAGCAGCCACCGCACAAACCATCCGCCGCACCCACCCGCACCTCACCCTACGCCTCGACACCATAAAAACCACACCCGAAGAAACCCTCAACGACCAAGAACTTCAGGCGCTCGCTAACTCACGTATCAGCCTCGGCCTGCAAACCACCGCAGAGAACGCAGACCTCGCCCGCCACGCAAACACCATCGGGACCCCCATCAGCATCGGCTCAGACCCCACACTCGACGCGCCACTAGGCTGGCAAGCAGTCAAAATATTCGCCACCGCCCCCCGCGGAATCTCCGCACGCTCCGCCTTCGCCGCACTCACCCGCAGCCCCCACCGTGCGCTCGCCGACGCTAACCCCTTCGCCGGTCAGCTCGTCCCCGACACCCCCGCCAACCTCGCCATCTGGAATGTCACCGAGCTCATGGTACAAGCCCCCGACTCACGCGTAGCCTCATGGAGCACCGACCCCCGCGCCCGCATCCCGCTGCTGCCAGCCCTCGACGTACCGTTACCCACACTAGAGCGCCTCTACACCCAGGAACAATAAAACCCGCCCCAGCCCCACCAACACCCCGAAATACATGTGAGCAAACTGAAAATTTACCTAAAATAACCCCCGCATCAAACACCCAATAACAGCACCCCACACCACAACCGGTATACTTGACCTCTAGGAGAAAGTTTTTACAATCCCACTCGCATTTAAGGACTCAGGGAGATTTATGCGCGTACTCACCGTTATTCCCACATACAATGAAAAAGAAAACCTTCCGGTCGTAGTGGAGCGCCTGCGCAAGGCAGCCCCCGAAGTCGATATCCTCGTTGTCGACGACAACAGTCCCGACGGCACCGGACAAATCGCCGACGACATGGCAGCCAAAGACCCCCAAATCCACGTACTGCACCGCACCGTCAAAGACGGCCTCGGCGGCGCATACCTCGCAGGATTCGACTGGGGCCTCGCCGAAGGCTACGAAATACTCATCGAAATGGATGCCGACTGCTCCCACCAGCCTGAGCAGCTTCCCTCACTCGTGCGCGCCGTAGAAGCCGGGGCAGACCTAGCCATCGGATCCCGGTACGTGCCCGGCGGCAAAACCAAAAACTGGCCCATCCACCGCCAGATCCTCTCCCGCGGCGCAAACCTCTACACCCGCACGATCCTCGGCACCAAAGTCAAAGACATCACCGCAGGCTTCCGCGCCTACCGCCGCGAAGCACTCCAGCGGCTCAACCTCGACGGCATCGACTCCAAAGGCTACGTCTTCCAAGTTGACCTCGCCTGGCGTTCAGAACAAGCCGGACTCAAAATCGTCGAAGTACCCATCACCTTCGTCGAACGCGAAATCGGGGCCTCAAAAATGACCGGCAACATCATCTTCGACTCAATGCGCAAAGTCACCAGCTGGGGCCTCACAAACCGAGTAAACACACTCAAGAAAAAATTCGGCAAATAAAGCCCCACACCTCAACAGGGTGCCCGAAACCACACAGGCCGGGCACCCTACGTGTTTCCCCACCCCACACACCATCCAGCAGGGGAGAAGAACCACCACACCCTCACGAAATCACCCGCCGAGCCAACCCATACAACATCGCCTCCAAACCCACCACAAAAGCATCCTCCGCCGGGGCAACAGCCCCACCCCGCAACATCCGATACGCCTCCTGCAAACGCGGATAATCGCCCCCAGCAACAGCAGGATCAAAAACGTGATCAGGCGCATTCGCATCCAAAGCGGCCCCCAAAAGAAACGCCTCCAACGCCTCAACCACACTCAGCGCCCGCTCCTGCGGACACCCAAACGCCGCCAGCGCCTCCAACACCAGCTCATACATCCGCAAAGTCTGCGGAGCCCACCCCACCGGAGTCAACGCCAAAGCCGCCACCAACTCCGCGCTCTCACTAAAAGCATCCCGATAAGAAACACCCCAGGCACCAAAAGCAGAAACCCACAACTCAGTCTTCGCCTGCACCGTAAGCTCCCGCTCAGCAAGAACCACAATAGCCTCCCGCAAAGAATCCACCCGAATTTCACTAACCACCGCATCACTAACAGCCCCCAAAACCTCATCACGAGACTGGAAATGGTTATAAAGAGACGACGGCGCCACTCTCAACTCCCGAGCCAACGCACCCATCGTAAAATTCCCATCCCGCGCAAGAAGCCGACGAGCTTGACGAGCGATCTTTGAAGCACTCAACACCGTAGAAGACGGACGCCCCACACGCCGCGAAGAAGAAAAACTCACACTACACCCCACATATCTTTCGCTATAAATTTTAATCTCAAAAACCCTCCCAATAACCGAAACACACAGGTAAAACCCGCAGATTTTACGCCCCAAGAAATCACCAACTTCAATTTATTTGTGTTCTGGGATACACTAAAACGAACAGAATTCGTTTTTAGAATTCGCCAAGCGAAAGGTGTAAGAACCGTGATACCCAAAGATGCAACCACGACCGAACTAACCCGCGACGTCGCAATCATCGGCGCGGGCCCCTCCGGACTAACCGCCGCATACCGCCTGCAACAGGCAGGCCACACCGTAGCCGTCATTGAAGCACGCGAACGTGTAGGCGGCCGCACCTGGAGCAACCACATCGACGGCGCATTCCTGGAAATCGGCGGCCAATGGGTCTCACCCGACCAGACCGCCCTAATCTCCCTCATTAGCGAACTAGGCCTCAAAACCTTCTCCCGCTACCGTGATGGCGAAAACCTCTACCGCGACCCCAACGGCACCATGCACCGCTACACGGGAGACATGTTCCCCGCCAACGAAAAAACCCAACAGGAAATGGTGCGCCTCATTGAAAAACTAGATGCGCTCGCCGCTGAGATTGGGGCGCAGCAGCCGTGGGCCCACCCCAAGGCCCGTGAGCTTGACACCATCAGTTTTCACCATTGGCTCCGCACGCAGTCGGATGACGAAGAAGCCTGCAATAATATTGGGCTTTTTATTGCCGGAGGCATGCTTACCAAACCGGCTCACGCGTTCTCGGCTCTGCAGGCGGTGCTGATGGCAGCTTCGGCTGGGTCGTTCTCTAATCTTGTTGATGAAGATTTTATTCTGGATAAGCGTGTGGTGGGCGGTATGCAATCCGTCTCTTTGGCTCTTGCGCAGAAGGTAGGAGCTGAGAATATTATCTTGGGTCATCCGGCACGTGTTCTGCGGTGGCAGGAGCCGGGGGAGTACCCGGTGCGTGTTGAGGCTGAGGCATTCTCGGAAGACGGCGTGGCTTCCCCTGCCGATAACGTTATCGTGCGTGCTAAATATGTGGTGGTGGCGGTTCCGCCGAACCTGTATTCCCGTGTTCATTTCGTACCTGCGTTGGATCGCCGTCAGCATCAGATGCATCAGCACCAGTCGCTGGGGCTTGTTATTAAGGTGCACGCCGTGTACCCCACTCCTTTCTGGCGTGATAAGGGTCTTTCAGGTACCTGTTTCGCCGCTAATAACCTGGTGCAGGAGATTTACGATAACACCAACTATGACCCGCAGACCGACCAGGAAGAGTCACGCGGCACGCTGGTAGGTTTCGTCTCAGATGAGGCAGCCGACAAAATGTTCACTATCAGTGCTGAGGAGCGTAAGGCTCGGATTCTTGATTCTATGGCTCAGATGCTGGGGGAGGAAACGAAAAACCCCATCGTGTACTACGAATCTGACTGGGGCGCCGAGGAGTGGACCCGCGGGGCATATGCTGCTAGCTACGATTTGGGTGGTTTGCACCGGTATGGTGCTGATCAGCTCACCCCGGTTGGGCCGATTTACTGGTCATGCTCTGATATTGCTTCTGATGGCTACCAGCATGTAGATGGTGCGGTACGGATGGGGGAGAAGACCGCAGCCACGCTGGATGCGAAGCTCAAATAGTCACCTCGTAAGAGCACACACGGGTAGCTTTACTGGGTGCATCTGAATACTAGGGTGCGCCCAGTAGAGCTACTGAATTTACGGATGGGAAATATGAAGTACGTTGTAGGGTATTCTCCTGATGCGCGTGGTCGTGCCGCGTTGAATTTAGGCACGGTCTTAGCCCGCTCTTTGGGGGCCGAGTTAAACGTTGTGTACGTTATTAAGCCGCAGAACCCTCGCCTTGCAGCTCCCAAATCAAACTTTGGTGACCTACTTCAGGAGCAGGCGGTGGGTTGGCTGGAAGAGGCGCAATATTTGGTGCCCACCGATGTGAAAGCGCGTTTTCATTTGCGTCGCGCTGATTCTGCGGTTGCGGGTCTTATGGAGTTAGCCGGAGCTATTGACGCAGGGCTGATTATTGTGGGCGGCGGCAATAGCGGCAATTGGTTATGGCACTCTTTGGGGGCAGTGGGGAACGCGCTTTTACACCGTTCCCGTGTGCCTGTTGCCTTAGCGCCGCGTGATTACAGCGCGGATCACGTCATTAATCAGATTGATTGTGCAATTTCTCCTGATATTGATTCGATTAACCTCGTGGAAGAGGCTATCGCCACCCAGAATCGAACGGGTTTACCGGTGCGTTTAGTTTCGTTGTATGAGCAAAACGGGACAGCGGATGACGAGTTGTACCGGGCCAGTATTGAAGATTTGGTGGAACAGTCAAACGTTACACCGCAAAACCCGCAGCAGCTAAGTATCGCAGTGGGCGCTGGGACCACGATCGTGGAGGCAGTGGATTCTGTGCACTGGGATGAGAACGCTATTTTAATGGCGGGCTCTTCCAAACTGGCTCAGCGCGGCGAGTTGTTCCTGAGTTCTACAACCGCGAAGATTATGACTAAGCTGCCTATCCCGCTGGTGGTTGTCCCACGCGATTACCATCCAGGGCGTAAAGGGTCGCAGCAGCAGCCGTGGACGGGTTCCATACCGGTCATTGAGTAGCCGCAGGGCATTGTTATATTTCGGTAGCGCATTTATTGCTAAAAGGAGAGAATATATGAGCGTAAATGTTGAGGCACTGGTGGCGAAGGTGCCTACAGGTTTGCTGATTGGCAGCTCGTGGCGGCCCAGCTCATCGGATGAAGTATTCGATGTTATTAACCCGGCAACGGAAGAGAAACTTGCCGCGGTATCTTCGGCCACGAGTGAGGATGCGGTTGCTGCTCTGGATGCCGCGTGTGCGGTACAGCAGCAGTGGGCTGCTACATCGCCACGTGAACGCGCCGAGATTCTGCGCCGCGCATATGAGCTAGTCATTGCACGCGCCGACGATTTCGCTACCTTAATGACCCTTGAGATGGGTAAGCCTCTGGCGGAATCTCACGGGGAGGTTGTCTACGGTGCCGAGTTTTTGCGCTGGTTCTCGGAGGAAGCTGTACGTGATTATGGCCGATACCACCCCACTCCAGAGGGTAAGAACCGCGTCCTGGTAGCCCGCAAACCTGTTGGTCCGTGCCTGCTGATCACTCCGTGGAATTTTCCGTTGGCAATGGCTACTCGTAAGGCGGGTGCAGCGATTGCTGCCGGGTGCACCATAGTTCTTAAG
The DNA here is from genome assembly GCF_003989155.1 of Rothia sp. HSID18069. Lineage (NCBI taxonomy): Bacteria > Bacillati > Actinomycetota > Actinomycetes > Micrococcales > Micrococcaceae > Rothia > Rothia sp. HSID18069. Next base: position 881,510 of record NZ_RBMG01000001.1, read on the forward strand.
CCTGCACGTCTTACTCCGCTAACGTCCCAGTATTTCGCACAGACTATGCTGGATGCCGGTTTACCCGCGGGGGTGCTTAATGTGGTGCCTTCAGCCTCAGCTTCGGCTATTTCGGAGCCTTTGTTGGCTGATCAGCGGCTGCGTAAGCTCTCGTTTACCGGGTCCACCCCTGTTGGTAAGGCGCTTTTGGCTGCGGCAGCTCAGAATGTTTTGCGTACTTCGATGGAGCTGGGTGGTAATGCACCGTTTATTGTCTTTGAGGACGCTAATATTGCTGAAGCCGTTGAGGGTGCTATGGGTGCCAAGATGCGCAATATGGGGGAGGCGTGCACTGCCGCCAACCGGTTCTTGGTGCATGAGTCGGTAGCTGAGGAATTCTCCGCCCGGTTAGCCGCTAAAATTGGGGCTCTTAAGGTAGGAAACGGTCTTGATTCAGATACCACGTGCGGGCCGCTCATTGAGCAGAAAGCGGTGGATTCTGTATCTGAACTTGTGCAGGATGCGCTGGCACGCGGCGCACGTGCGATGGTGGGGGGACACACTATAAACGGTTCGGGATACTTCTATGCACCTACAGTACTGGTGGATGTTCCCCGGGATGCCCGTGTGATCCGTGAGGAAATTTTTGGCCCGGTAGCTCCTGTGCTGACGTTTACGACCGAACGGGAGGCGGTGCAGTTGGCGAATAGCACCGAGTATGGTTTGGCTTCCTATGTGTTCACAAGTGATACGTCCCGTGCCCTGCGGATGGCTGACTGTCTAGAGTTCGGCATGATGGGGCTGAACGTGGGGGTGATGTCGAATGCTGCGGCCCCGTTCGGTGGGGTGAAGCATTCCGGTTTGGGTCGTGAAGGTGCCGCCGAAGGTATCGCTGAGTACACCTATACCCAGTACATTGGGGTGAGGGACCCGTACGTGGGATAGTTTCGTATCGGCACAAGTACCTCATATTTCTTTTAGGGTTCGCCGCACTCTGGTTGGTGTGGCGGGCACACACAAAAAGCTATCGCGTTAAGGCGCGGTTGCTCTAACAACCCGAAGGAGAGACGTTATGAAGCGCTTGAAGAATTTTATAAATGGCGAGTTCGTTGATTCGGCCTCGGCTGAGGAGCTGGAGGTTGTTTATCCGGTCACCGGTGAGACGGTGGCTCTTGCCCCGGTTTCTACTGCGGATGAAGTGGATGCAGCCATGCGGGCGGCGCAGGAGGCGTTTAAGACATGGAAACATACCACTCCAGCCGATCGTCAGCTAATGCTTCTGAAGCTTGCAGACGCGTTAGAAAAGAACGCGGATGCCCTGGTTGAAGCACAGCATCGTAATACCGGCCAGCCGCGTGAGATGATTCGGGACGAGGAGGTGCTGGCCGGGGCAAACCAGGTTCGTTTCTTCGCTGGCGCAGCCCGCACCTTAGAGGGTAAGGCTGCTGCCGAGTATATGGAGGGGCATACGTCGTATGTGCGGAGGGAACCCGTGGGTGTTGTAGCCCAAGTCACCCCTTGGAACTATCCGTTGATGATGGCACTGTGGAAAATCGGCCCCGCCTTAGCCGCTGGTAATACGGTGGTGCTGAAGCCTTCGGATACCACCCCAGAGTCTACGTTAGAGCTGGCGAAGCTTATCGCCGATATTTTCCCAGCTGGGGTTTTTAATGTTGTGCTCGGTACTGGCGCTACGGGCGCTGCGATGGTTAATCATCCAGCCCCCGCGATGGTGTCTATCACCGGGTCGGTGCGGGCAGGCCGGGCGGTGGCTACCGGTGCGGCTGCTGGGTTGAAGCGTTCGCATCTTGAGCTGGGTGGTAAGGCCCCGGCGGTTGTTTTTGCGGATGCAGATTTGCCGCGCACCGCCCGTATGCTGGCTGATTTCGGGTATTTTAACGCTGGCCAGGATTGTACTGCTGTCACTCGTGTACTGGTTCAGGATAGCGTTTATGAGCAGTTCCGCGATCTTCTGGTCGCTGCCGCTCGGGATACGGTCACTGGCAACGAGGACGATTCGAAGAATTTCTATGGGCCGTTAAATAACGTGAACCATTTCAATACTGTGATGGGTAAGCTCAAGGGCCTGCCTGAGCATGTGACGGTCGAGACGGGCGGTAAGCAGTGCGGCACCCGCGGGTTCTTTATTGAGCCCACTGTATTGAGCGGTGTACACCAGGACGATGCCATCGTGCAGGAGGAAACTTTTGGCCCGGTGCTCACTCTTCAGCCGTTTACGACTGAGCAGGAGGCTATTAATCTGGCGAATGATGTGGATTATGCGCTGGCTTCTTCGGTGTGGACTTCGAACCATGGTACGGCAATGCGTGTGTCCCGGGACCTGGATTTCGGAGCCGTATGGATTAACACGCACGTGTTGCTGACCGCTGAAATGCCTCATGGTGGGTTTAAGTTCTCCGGCTATGGCAAGGATCTTTCGCTGTATTCGGTGGAGGAGTACACCCGTGTGAAGCATGTCATGAGCGATTTGAGCGCATAAACCCACCCTTTTACCAGCCTCTTGCGCCTTCGGGCGGGGTGCTGGTGCCTTCTATCCCTTCAGCGTGTTAATCCGAAGCGGTGCGGGCGTATTAGCGCCTGCGCCGCAGGGTTGGCTGCATCCATAAATATTAGTGCGCGCAATATGTTCCTGCGCGCCACCTATGAAAGGTGTTCTCATGGTAGAGATGTATCGTCTTCCGCAAGATATTAAACTTACAGGTGAATTTCCCGGGCCTGTTTCACGTGCCTTGGGACAGCGCCGTTCTGCGGCGGTTCCGGCCTCGGTGGCTTCGGGTATGCCGGTGTATGCGGTGGATGCAGATGGCGGCGTTATCGTTGACGCAGATGGTAATTCTTGGGCTGATCTGGGCTCCGGTATTGCCGTTACAAGCGTCGGCGCTTCAGCCCCGAAGGTTGTTCAGGCTGTTCAGGAGGCGGTTGCCCATTTCACGCACACCTGTTTTATGGTGACCCCGTATGAGGGGTATGTGGCTGTTGCCGAGAAGCTGAATGAGTTAACTCCTGGCAATTTTGAGAAGCGCTCTGTACTTTTTAATTCCGGCGCCGAGGCCGTGGAGAACGCTGTCAAGATTGCCCGTGCGGCCACCGGCCGTAACGCTGTGGTGGTTTTTGACCACGCATACCACGGGCGCACCAACCTGACAATGGCGCTGACAGCTAAAGCTGCCCCCTATAAGAAGGGGTTTGGCCCGTTCGCTCCGGAGATCTACCGTGTCCCAATGAGCTACCCGTACCGTGACGAGCCGACAATGGACGGTAAAGAAGCGGCACAGCGCACGATTGATGTGATCGAAAAGCAGATTGGTTCAGAGTATGTTGCCGCTATTGTGTTAGAGCCGATTCAGGGTGAAGGCGGTTTCATCGTACCTGCGGAGGGGTTCATGCCTGCCTTGGTTTCGTGGGCTCGTGAGAAGGGCATCGTGTTCATCGCGGATGAGGTTCAGTCCGGTTTCTGTCGTACTGGCAAATGGTTTGCCAGCGAGTATGAGGGGGTTGAACCTGATCTGGTAACAACCGCCAAAGGGATTGCTGGTGGTATGCCGCTTTCAGCAGTAACTGGCCGTGCGGAGCTTTTTGAAAAGGTTCAGCCGGGCGGTTTGGGCGGCACCTACGGCGGAAACCCGGTGTCATGTGCTGCGGCTCTTGCCGCTATTGAAACTATGCAGGAGTGGGATTTGAATGCCCGCGCGCTACGTATTGAGGAAATTGTGACGGCAAAGCTGACTCCTTTGGTTGAGGAGTTAGATATCGTAGGTGATTTCCGCGGCCGTGGTGCCATGCTGGCCTTAGAGTTTGTGGCTGATTCCATTTCTAAAGCCCCACACCCTACGGCGGCTAAGGACGTGGCAGCTTATTGCCGGGATCATGGCGTACTGATTCTTACCTGCGGCACGTACGGTAATGTGGTGCGACTCCTACCGCCTTTGGCGATGCCTGATGAGCTATTAGAACAGGCTATGGATATCCTTGTGGCAGGAATTCGTGATGTAGCCTAGTACGTTTATTGGTAAAGCCCCGGTATTTCTCGCGGCCGGGGCTTTACCATACCTAATTTATTTTGCATCACATATACCAATATTTAGTTTGCAGATTACATATCATTTACCGCGATATCTTGCCTCACATATTTTATGTATAAAATAAAACAATCACTAGTGATGTCACTTACAGTTTAAAATTTCTAGTATAATCTTAACTCCATAAGATGAATCACATATTGAGCAGGTCGCTATGAGCACACACCCATCTAGCGATGAGATAGCTCCGAAAGGAGAGGCACCTTGACTCAGAATAGTCAGTCTCATAAACAGTCTAATCCTCACGGGCAGGTCCATATTCAGGACGCTGCACCAGCGCACCCTCATGGCGCTATAGATACCAGCGCCGCCAATAAGAAGGGGCTTTCTTCCGGATCCGTTTCTCTCTTTGGGTCTATTATTATTGGTATTTCTGTGGTTGCCCCAGCATATTCTTTGTCCGGGGCACTAGGGCCTGTAGGGGCTGTTGCAGGTGAGCATATGCCTGCTATCTTCCTGATCGGTTTCATCCCCATGCTTTTAGTGGCCATCGGGTACCGAGAGCTCAATGCTGCTATGCCCGATGCAGGAACCACCTTCACATGGACCACCAAAGCATTTGGCCCGTGGGTCGGATGGATTGGGGGCTGGGCGCTTCTTGCTGCTACTATCTTGGTTCTCTCGAATTTAGCAGGGATCGCTGTTGATTTCTTCTACCTAGCCCTTTCACAGGTTTTCTCAAACCCTGATCTGGCTACTCTATCCAGCAATAACCTCATTAATATTGGAACTTTCTTAGCATTTATGGCTTTCGGGTGCTATATCACCTACCGCGGCCTAGATGCCACCCAGAAAATCCAAACCGTATTTATTATTTTCCAGCTTGTAGTTCTCGCTATCTTTGCTATCGTTGCCCTCTATAAGGCCATCACTGGAGAAGGTTTCGCTAATTTATCCCCAACCTTCGAATGGTTTAACCCGTTTGGAGTTGAATCTTTCTCAGCTTTTTCATCCGGTATTTCTCTTGTGTTCTTTATTTACTGGGGCTGGGACGCGGTGCTCACCATGAATGAGGAGACAGAAGGGGAGCACACTACCAGCGGGCAGGCCGCGGTGGGAACCATTTTGACTGTAGTTCTTCTCTATTTGCTTATCTCAGTCGGCACCCTAGCTTTCGCAGGCACCTCATCGGAGGGGCTGGGACTGGGCAACCCTGACAACCAGGAGAATATTTTTGCTGCTCTCTCCGGCCCTGTCTTGGGGGCTCTTGGCATTATGATGTCGTTTGCAGTGCTGATTTCTGCCCTTGCCTCTTTGCAATCAACCGCTGTGTCGCCAGCCCGCACGCTGCTGGCAATGGGCTATTACAAGGCTCTGGGGCCCAAGTTCGCGAATATTAGCCCTAAATTCCAGTCCCCAAGCTACGCAACGCTTGCTTCCTGTTTAATCGCTACACTGTTTTACGTTCTTATGCGTTTTATCTCTACATCTGTCCTGTGGGATACAATCTCTGCGCTGAGCCTCATGGTATGCCTGTACTACGGGATTACGGCGTTCGCATGCGTATGGTATTTCCGTAAAGTTTCGTTTTCTTCAGGGATTAAGGAATTCTTGAATAAGTTCCTTTTCCCGATGCTGGGCGGCATTATGCTTCTAGTGTTCTTCGCACGAACCAGCTACGATTCGATGGATCCCGGATACGGGTCAGGTTCCGAGATTGGGGGAGTCGGGCTTGTTTTCTGCTTGAGCGTAGCAATACTTATTCTGGGGCTGTGTGTTATGACATATCAGCGGTGTGTTCGCCCAGCGTTCTTTAAAGGAAAGATCCCTATGGAAGTTGAGCACATGATCGAATAGGATTACAGGCAGTTTGAAACTGTCCTTTCAAGCTTAAATAGCTAAGGCGCTAACCCGCATACACGCGGGTTACCGCCTTAGCTATTCCTATAAAAACTATTACGAGATTGCGAAGTGAGACCGATAGTACTGCAGCCGGTCTTCTAGGGTTTTCTCCAGCTCTTCAATGCTACGGCGTTCCATGAGCATATCCCAATGAGTACGAACCGGCTTCTCGTCCTCGGCAGAGGAACCACTGTCGCCATTTACAAGGAACGCTTCTTTACCAGATTTAGCAGTCCAAGTCTGAGGGATTTCAGCTTCGGCCGCGAAGGTCACAAATACCCGGTCGCCGTCGGCGGTACGGTATTCAACGCGCTGACGAGGTGCAGGCTGTACGTTCGATTCGGTTTCCATGGACTGGGAGCCAAGGCGCATACCGCGCAGGCTACGATCGCTCACTTATTCCTCCAATAGCCGGTGTGGTTTGATGCTTATAGGCATCCGTGTGTAACGTCAGGCGGGGGAGAGAGTTTCCCTCGAACGTTTGAAACATCCATTATATCGGAAATCTTGTCTCCACCCGCCTGCAGTTCACTATAGGCGTTTTAAACGGCTATTTTTTAGAAACCGGAACCACCATTGAGATCATCACCGGCATGCTTAGGTTTGGTGATATTTACGGGTGCGTCCTTAAGATCAGATACCGGCAGGGTCCCGAAAGCATTACCCAATCCGCGCAGTGCATCACCAAGCTCGGTCGGAATAAACCAGAGCTTATTGGCCTGCCCGTCAGCCAGCTTAGGCAGCGTCTGCAGGTACTGGTATGTCAGCAGCTGCTGGCTGGGGTTCGACTGGTGAATAGCCTCGAACACCTTGCGCACGGCGTCAGCTTCACCATCTGCCCTGAGCACAGTCGACTGTGCGTCACCTTCTGCACGAAGAATCTGCGCTTGTTTTTCACCTTCTGCACGCAGAATTGCGGCACGAGATTCACCCTCTGCCGTGAGGATATCGGACTGCTTCTTACCTTCTGCAGTAAGAATAGCGGCACGACGGTCACGTTCTGCACGCATCTGCTTCTCCATCGAGTCTTGGATGGAGTGCGGCGGCTGGATCTCTTTAATATCGACGCGGGAGATACGCAGGCCCCAGCGACCAGTGGTTGAATCAAGAACGCCACGCAGCTCGGTGTTAATCTGATCGCGGGAGGTGAGAGCCTGTTCGAGGTTTAGCCCACCCACCACGTTACGCAGGGTTGCGCTCGTTAGTTCATCTACCGCACGAATGTAGTTAGTGATCTCGTAGGTCGCGGCTTTAGGATCGGTCACCTGGAAGTAGACCACGGTGTCGATGCCAACCACGAGGTTGTCTTCGGTAATCACAGACTGTGCGGGGAATGAAACAACCTGTTCACGCAAATCGATTAGCGGCAGCAGCCGATCCAAGAAAGGGATCACAATATGTAAACCAGGATGGAAAGTAGTGTGGTACCTACCCAAGCGCTCAACGATACCAGCACGAGCCTGAGGGATCACCCTGATAGTTCGTATTAAAGCGATGACCACAAAGATCACCAGTGCTATACCAATAATGGTTAGAATGTTAAACACTCTAGATATTCCTCCTTAGAGCAAAATCCAAATTTTCGAATATATTATCGAATTTTGGGGCGGTGATTAAATAGGGTTAGCTAGGGGAGTAGAGGCTGCTCCTGAATAGTTCCAACGATGGCGGTAGCACCGTCAATCTCTACAACACGCGCTTTGCCTCCGGCGGGTATAGTCCCTAGAGTTGAACGGGCACTCCATATATCACCTTCAAGGCGCACCAATCCGCCATCAGCGGTGACAGCCTGTACAACTTCAACTTCCTGACCTAACAGTGCAGCAACATTAGTAGTGTTTTCAGGAGTATTTTTATTCAACCGCGCCAGCAAACGGGGTCGGAGTATAAAAACCAAGAGCACACCAACAACGCAGAAAACTATGCATTGGCCGATGAATGTCTGGTTAATGGGAGTTGATGCACTTGTGACCAATGCCGCAACAGAGAACATCAGGAACACTAAGTCCAGTGAGAGAACTTCAATCAGCGCCAGCAAAATGGCTATCACAAGCCACAAAGCCCATGGTGTAGCTATGAACCAGTCAAGCATTGATTTCCTCCTCATTGCAGGTTCAATGATGGGCTTTGGGTTAGGAGCCCACTGGAAGCATTATCCCATGAGCAATATCACCAATCAATGATTTACAGCTGATACCAAGGTTCCTATAAAACCGATAATATACATTATGTAAAGTAAAGCTAAAATTCACTACCCCATCAAGCTGATATCTACGCCTTCTTGACCTTCTCGGTGCGTCCTGCCTAGCGCCTGTGGAACACACCGTACTCACCCAACGCCATTAAATCCTGGTTCCGCTTCTATAGATGTTGGCCTTTACATGACTGCGAATTCAGCACCTGCACGAGAACATAACCGATACAATCGATGCATCAGGATTTTCCAGTTTCTTCCCTAGAAAGATGTTCCTTATGCGCTCCCGTGATCCTCAGTTAAGCCGCGATACTCTCAAGAATGCCACGGCGTCTCGGGGCGTTCCTATTGCGGTCTCTGCACTCATAGATTTTGTCGTGGTGATTCTCTTTGCCTTCATCGGTGTGAAGAATCATGGGTACTCCCTTGATCATGTTTTTGAAGCCGCTCGACCCTTTCTGATTGGTGTGGCCTGTGTATGGTTTGTCTTTATTTTTATGTCTGTTTTCAAGACCGGTAAGCGTCCTAAAAACCTGTGGGTTCAGGGCTTGTGTGCTTGGTGTGGAACTCTTGCCGTCGGCCATATCCTACGGGCAGTGGCTACCGGTGAGATTGCGCAGATTAGCTTTATCATTGTCTCTATCTGCGCCTTGGGCGTGTTATTTTTCACCTGGCGGGCGGTCGCAGCTCTGGTGCTTAAACTAAATACCCGAAAAAAGAAATAACCCTACTCCCCCTGAACATAAACATTCAACCTTAACGTGAAGGTGTGAAAAACCGGCAAGTCTTTCGCACCTTCACGATAGTTAGCTGACGAATATGCTACTTATTCTATTCCGCTGCTGCACGACTAAAATCGATCCATCGATTCAAGACACTGTCAGCTGCACCAGAGTCAATGGACTCCCGTACGTCTGCAAGCGCCTGAGCATAGCGCTCGTCGAAAGCGCCTTCATCGGAGTCCCGGTAGGCTGTTAAACCAGCCGCCGCATTAATCAGTACCGCATCACGGATAGGACCCAGCTCTCCCCCGTTTCCACCTTCTCCAGCAAGAATGGCCCGAAAAATTGTGGCGTTATATTGGGCGTCCCCGCCCCGTAAAGCCTCCAGTGGGGCATGGCGCACTCCATAGTCGCTTGGGGTGAACGTATATTCTTTAAGTTCGCCTGCAGAGGCTTCCCACAATTGTGAGGATGTGGCGATGCTTAACTCATCCAACCCATCATTACCACGGAAAATTATGGCGTGATCCCCCCGGTCAGCAAAAACCTGGGTTATCTTAGGGGCCATCTCCTGGTGCGCAACCCCAATAGCCGAGGACCGCACCCGAGCCGGATTTGTCATTGGTCCCAGGTAGTTAAACGCAGTAGGAATACCCAGCGCACGACGGGTTGGCCCCACAAAACGCATTGCCGGATGAAAAGTCATAGCGAAAAGGAACGTAATACCCGTCTTCTGAGCGCATTCCGCAACAGACTCGATGGGCATATCAAGGCGGATTCCCAAGGCCTCCAAAACATCAGCAGAACCGGATTTAGAAGTGGATGCACGGTTTCCATGCTTAACCACGGTGGCTCCAGTGCCAGCAATAACGAGAGCTGCCATTGTTGAGATGTTTACGGTATTCTGCTGGTCTCCCCCGGTGCCAACAATATCGACAGCGTCCGGGCCAATGTTCACCTTTTCGGCTTTGGCAAGCATACCGCGCGCCAAAGCCCCTAATTCGGCGGGGGTCTCCCCTTTCATATGCAGCGCCGTCAGAAAAGAGGCTAACACCGGTTCGGGGGTTACTCCGGTCATTATCTGATTCATGGCCCAGTCAATCTGGTCCACGGTGAGGTCAATGTTTTTTATCAGCTGGTTGAGGATCTGCTTCCAGCTCAAAGGCTCAGATACAGTAGCGTTCATACTCTCGATTCTAAGCCCTACATACAAAACGACAGGTTTCGTGCATGTCCCTACCGCCCTACACGACCCAAAGATTCACCGGCGCCTGACAACTAACCGGAACATTACAAAAATTGCAGAGTCGTCGCGGAAGCCAAAATCCCCGAATTCATGGGGTTTTTCTAGGTAATTTTTAACGTATTTAGGGTTTTAAGGCATATGTCTTTGGTTTCAAGCCGGTTTTAGCGACATAATGTCTATGTGACAACTGTAACCGTTAACCCCAAGAAACCAGCACATCCGGCTCTGAACAGGCCCAACACGGTGGCTATTGGCACCGTGGTGTGGCTCGCCTCTGAGCTGATGTTCTTCGCTGGTCTTTTTGCCATGTACTTCACGCTCCGCGCGTCACGCCCAGATATTTGGGAAGATAACGTGCACAAGCTGAACGTGACTTTCGCACTGATCAACACCATCATTCTTGTGCTTAGCTCCGTCGCCTGCCAAATGGGCGTTTTTGCTGCAGAGCAGCTCAAGCCCCGCCGCACTGGTTCCTTGTTAAATGTCAAGGCATGGGGCATGGCCGAGTGGTTCGTGTTGACCTTCATTATGGGCGCTATCTTCGTGGCCGGGCAGGCTTACGAATATGCAACCTTGGTATCCGAAGGCGTCACTATTGCATCCAGCGCATATGGTTCTGCCTTCTACATCACCACAGGTTTCCACGCTCTCCACGTGACCGCCGGTCTGGTGGCTTTCCTCCTGATTATTGGTCGCGCCTACGTCGCTAAACGCTTCGGCCATTACGAAGCGACCAGTGCCATTGTGGTCTCGTACTACTGGCACTTTGTCGATGTTGTGTGGATCGCTCTTTTCTTTGTTGTCTACTTCGTGAAGTAGCGACAAGCGCCCCGTCCTTACCCCATCTAGCACACACAAGGAAAACGACGTGAAGGCACTTTCCCAAAAGCGGCGTCACCCGCTTGCAGCCGTCGTGTTGCTGGCTTTAGCCCTCATCCTCACTGGTGGTCTATATACAGTTGCCACTGCCACCAATCAGGCTAAGGCTGAGTCAAACCATGCATACACCCAACAGGATGTAGAAGCAGGACAGAAACTGTTTCAGGCAAACTGCGCAACCTGCCACGGCACAAACGCCGAAGGTACCGCCGATGGTCCTTCGCTGATTGGTGTCGGTGCGGCCGCTGTTGACTTCCAGGTCGGTACCGGTCGTATGCCCATGCAGATGCAGGGCACGCAGGCACAGATTAAACCAGGCCAGTTCAACGAGGAGCAGACCAGGCAGCTCTCTGCATATGTTGCTTCACTTGGGGCTGGGCCAACTATCCCCGAGACAGCGTACCTTGATACCACCCAAGGTGATGCTGCCAATGGGGCACGTGTCTTTCTTGCCAACTGCGCAATGTGCCACAACGCAGCAGGCGCTGGTGGGGCACTAACCCGCGGTAAGTTCGCCCCCACCCTGATGGGCGTGAAGGAGCAGCACATCTATGAAGCCATGGAGACCGGCCCGCAAAACATGCCCGTCTTCAACGATGCAAACCTTACCCCGGAAGAAAAACGAGACGTTATTACCTACCTAAAAGCCCAGGAGAAGAACGTCTCCCCCGGCGGCATGAAACTTGGGTCGTTGGGCCCTGTTTCTGAGGGTCTGCTCATTTGGACCGTCGGTTTAGGTATTGTAATCGTCTTCGTCATCTGGCTGACTTCCCGTTCAGCGTAGGTACGCACACACTACTCGTACAGAAAAAGATTTGAGGCAACACAATGGGAAACCATAGTGACGGCACAAAAGCCCAAGGCTCAGCCGTAGTTACCTCTTCAGAGGAATCAGAGGAGCAGTTTCGCAACCCGGGGCTGCCTCCTCACCGTCCACGTCTAACAGACGTAGACCCTAAGCGTGCTAAAGGCGCAGAACGTCAAGTCATCCTTCTCTTCGTACTATCGATGCTTGGCTCTTTGCTCTTTTGGGTCGCATACTTCGGCATATCAGCTGAAGGTAATTTTTACGATGTTAACAACACCGAGCCCACCAGCAAATTGCAGTTGCAGAACCTGCTGCTAGGTCTTGGTATTGCCTTTGCAATGTTTGGTATTGGTATTGGTGTGGTCCATTGGGCCCGTACCCTCATGCCTGACCATGAGCTTGTCGAAGAACGTCACGATCTGCGCCCTGAAGAGGATCGGGCTGAGGCCACCGAAATTGTTGAAACGATCGTAGACGAATCTGGCATTAAACGCCGCCCGCTTCTGCGTAACACACTCATTGGTTCGGTTATTCTGGCACCGTTAACTTTCGTGACGTTCTTCCGTGACCTAGGGCCTGCGGATCCTTCGGTACTCAAACGCACCATGTGGGATAAGGGCGTGCGGTTGGTTCGAGACCCATCCGGAACCCCCATTAAGGCAGCGGATGTGACCATCGGTTCCGCGTACCATGTGCTCCCCGAGACTTTGTCCTCGCTTAGCCACGAAAACGGCTACCTGGAGGAGAAAGCAAAAGCAGTGGTTCTGCTCATGCGTCTTGACCCGCAGGAGATGAAAATCTCTGAGGAACGTAAAAACTGGCATGTGGATGGTATCGTCGCCTACTCCAAGGTGTGCACCCATGTGGGTTGCCCTATCGCCCTGTACGAGCAGCGCACTCACCACCTGTTGTGCCCGTGCCACCAGTCAACTTTTGATGCTGCGGATGAATGCAAGGTCGTTTTCGGCCCTGCAGGGCATGCGCTTCCTCAGCTTCCCATTACTGTTGACAGCAACGGCTACCTTGTCGCCCAAAGCGACTTCCACGAGCCGGTTGGTCCCGCGTACTGGGAACGTGGCGCACAAATTGAGCAGATGCGCACCGAACGTGAGAAGGAGGGACAGAAGTAATGTCTGCTACTCAGACCGGCTACGAATATAAAGCTAAAACCGGTACCGGGCGCATCGCTAACTTCGTAGATACCCGTGTTGGTCTCTCAGGCGTTGTGAAAGAATTTGGTCGAAAAATCTTCCCCGACCACTGGTCATTTATGTTTGGTGAGGTTGCCCTATACAGCCTCGTCATTCTGCTTATCTCCGGCACTTTTCTTACTTTCTGGTTTAATCCTTCCACGGCTGCTGTCACCTATGATGGCTCCTATGTTCCGATGAAGGGTACAGAAATGTCGGTGGCGTTTGCCTCCACCCTCGACATTTCCTTTGATGTGCGAGGCGGACTACTGCTACGGCAGATCCACCACTGGGCAGCGCTCATGTTCATGCTGGCCATCTGCATCCATATGCTCCGTGTTTTCTTCACAGGTGCTTTCCGTCGCCCCCGCGAGCTGAACTGGGTTGTGGGATGCGTGCTTTTTGTGGTGGGTATCTTGGCTGGCTTCACCGGCTATTCCCTGCCGGATGATGTGCTCTCTGGCAACGGTTTGCGCATTATTGACGGCATTATGAAGTCAATTCCGCTTATTGGCACCTATGCATCGCTCTTCTTCTTCGGTGGCGAGTTCCCCGGTGAGCATATTATTGGGCGCCTCTACACCCTGCACATTATGATTATCCCCGCCACCCTTCTGTTGTGCGTGGGCATTCATATGTTCATGGTTGTGCTCCACAAGCACACCCAGTACCCGGGTCCGGGCCGCACTAATGATAATGTTGTTGGCTTCCCGGTTGGCCCAGTTTACGCTGCTAAAGCCGGTGGTTTCTTCTTTATTGTGTTTGGCATTATTGCGTTCTTGGCCTCAACATTCACCATTAACGCTATCTGGAACTACGGACCGTATGACCCCTCACCGGTGCAGGCGGGTACTCAGCCTGACTGGTATGTTGGTTTCGGTGATGGTGCATTACGTTTATGGCCCGGTGTGTGGCCGTTCCCGTGGGAAATCCAGGCAGGAGGAACCTGGGTACTGAACGTGCTTCTACCGTTTGCGTTGGCGGGCCTGCTGATGGGTTTCCTGTTCACTTGGCCTTGGATTGAGCGTTGGGTGACGAAGGATGACCGCGTCCACAATATCCTGGATCGCCCACGTAACGCGCCATTCCGCACCGCAGCTGGTGTTGCGGGTATCATCTATTATTCGGTGCTTATGATCGCGGCTTCCTCGGATCTGATCGCAACTCACTTCCATGTTTCTCTCAATGACGTGGCGTACGTTCTGCGTGCCCTATTCTTTGTGGGACCGGTGCTTGGATTTGAGATTACTCGCCGTATCTGCCTCTCGTTGCAGCGTAAGGACCGTGAACTTGTTCTGCACGGTATTGAGACGGGCCAGGTAGTTCAGCTTCCTCACGGTGAGTTTATTGAGGTTCATAAGCCTCTGGACGAGTACCGCCGGTACAAGCTGGTGAGCTTCGAGTCCCCCGCTGTTCTACCGGCTCAGCCGAATGCCAAGGGTAAGGTTACCCCTGTTGAGAAACTACGTGGTGGTCTTTCTAAGTTCTTCTTCACCGACCGAGTTCTGCCGGTTACCCCGCAAGAGCTAGAAAGTGCTCACCATGAGCATAATGAACGCGAGGTGGAGGGTAGCTCGCCTAAGTCTGAACTGAACCAATAAGTACGGTTCACATACCGAACGTGGGGTTCCTGCTGTAAGGGCAGGAACCCCACGTTTGTATACCCCTATGTTTGCTTATCCTCTCCCCTTTTATAGCAGGGGTGGGATTAAGGCTCAGCGGGTTTATTGTAAAGCCTTATACAAGAATGAATATCTCAGCGGGCCGTATTGTCTCCGTAAAAGACCTAGAAACCAGTTTCTAATACACACCCAGGATGGTACTCTCTGAAGCCATTCTCAGGAGATGGAAGGAATCTCCTTGCCGTTTCTTACTGCTTCGTTATATGACCTGCTGCGGGCTTCTGCAGAGGTTCTACATGATCCCGTAGCTCCACATCCTTTAGCGTGCCCGCATTGGTTCTTAAAGAATAGGCGCATCCATCACTGTTAACAGGTAAACAAAACCCCCGGGTAGGCTCAGAAAGCTCTGAGCCTACCCGGGGGTTCTAAGCTGCGGCAGTCCTTCAGTATAAAAGGCGCGCGGTTATTATTTAGTGTGCGTGGTCACCACGGCTATACTCGTAGACCCAGCCGATTACTGCTGCTGCAGCAAACGGGATGGCAATGAGTACAACCCACCAGGCAATGGCGGCACCCAGCACAACAAACATACAGGCAACACCAATGGCGAAGGGCCACCACGACCACGGTGAGTAGAACCCATACTCACCAGCACTCTCAGCGATTTCACCCGTGTAGTTATCCATGGGTTGGCTTCCTAGCTTCTTTTCAGTAAACATGAGGAAGAAAGCCAAGAAGAAGCACATGAGCCCCGTCACGAGGAGCGCGGGAAACCCGGCCCACTCATCAAAATTGGTCATAAACCCATAAATAATTCCAACAGGAATAAAGAATATACCAAGGTACAGGAAGACCTTCCCGAGAACTTTCACGGTTTACTCTCCCTTCTGTGCTGCAAGAGCTGCAGCGGCAACATCATGATTCGTTGAAAGCTCGGGATGATGTAGGTCTAGAGCCGGGCGTTCGGAACGGATACGAGGCAATGCAGTAAAGTTGTGGCGGGGCGGAGGACAAGAAGTCGCCCATTCGAGAGATCCGCCGAATCCCCAGGGATCGTCTACCTCGACTTTCGGAGCATACCGAGCAGTAATGTAAACATTCCAGAACCAGGGAATCATTGAAACGGCAAGAATCATGGATCCAACAGTTGAGAACTGGTTCATCCAGGTGAAACCGTCTTCGGGCAGATAGTCAGCGTATCGACGAGGCATACCATCAACGCCAACCCAGTGCTGAATCAAGAAGGTCGCGTGGAACCCGAAGAATACCAGCCAGAAGTGAATCTTACCGATCCGTTCGTTGAGCATCTTGCCAGTGAATTTTGGCCACCAGAAGTAGAATGCACCAAACATACCAAAAACAATGGTTCCAAAAATCACGTAGTGGAAGTGTGCAACCACGAAGTAAGTGTCGGAGATGTGGAAATCCAACGGCGGGGTGGCAAGGATAATGCCGGTGAGACCGCCATACAGGAAGGTAACCAAGAATCCGAAAATCCACAGCAGCGGAGTTTCGAAAGTAATAGACCCCTGCCACATAGTCCCAATCCAGTTGAAAAACTTCACACCGGTTGGAACACCAATCATCATGGTCATGAATGAGAAGAACGGGAGCATAATCGCACCGGTCACATACATGTGGTGGGCCCACACAGTCACAGACAGGCCCGCAATGGCGATCGTTGCTGTAACCAGACCCTTGTACCCAAAGATTGGCTTACGGGAGAACACCGGAATAATCTCTGAGGTCACGCCAAAGAACGGCAGGGCAAGCACATACACTTCTGGGTGCCCGAAGAACCAGAAGAGGTGCTGCCAGAGGACCGCTCCCCCGTTCTCGGGATCGAAGATATGGCCACCAAAACGGCGATCCATACCAAGCGCGAACAGCGCTGAGGCCAGCGGCGGGAAGATCATAATAATCAAGATGGAGGTAATCAGCGTTGTCCACGTAAACACAGACATGCGCCACATGGTCATGCCGGGTGCGCGCATTGCCACAATAGTGGTAATGAAGTTCACCGCACCCATAATGGTGCCAAAGCCTTGCAGTGCCAGGCCAAAGACCCATAGGTCACCGCCTACAGATGGGCTGTAAGTGGTGCTGTTCAACGGAACATACGCGAACCAGCCGAAGGACGCTGCACCCTGTGGGGTAATAAAGCCCGCGATAGCAACCAATGAGCCAAACAGGAAGAACCAGAAGGCCAAGGCATTCAGCCGCGGAAACGCAACATCCGGAGCGCCAATTTGCAGTGGGATAAGCACATTAGCCAACCCAGTAAAAAGTGGGGTGCCGAACATGAGCAGCATCAGCGTGCCGTGCATTGTGAAAAGCTGGTTGAACTGTTCCTTGGTCTGCAGAATCTGCATACCAGGTTCGAAAAGCTCAATGCGCATTAGCAACGCCATGGTGCCGCCCATGCAGAAGAAAATAAAGGCGGCAATCAGGTACATGTACCCGATGGTCTTGTGGTCGGTGGAGGTAATCCAATTGACGAAGATGCGCCCCTTGGACTTCGGAACCACACGCGGCGCAACGGTAGTCGCACTCTCAGTTGAATACTCGAGGGTAGTCACGGTTCACCTCATTTACTTGTCTGCGGGACGCGGAGTCGCGTTCTGGTTGGGGTTACGGTTGTATTCGTCACCAACAACACCCTGGTTTTCCGGGTTTTGTTTCAAGGACTCAATGTACTTATCGTAGTCCTCTCGGGAAACAACCTTCACATTAAAAAGCATCTCAGAGTGGTACTCACCACAAAGCTCAGCGCACTTACCCTTGTAGTCGCCAGGCTCCTTAGTGGTGATATAGATGTGGTTCGTCATCCCAGGAATAGTGTCTCGCTTCTCAAGGAATGCAGGCACCCAGAATGAGTGAATAACATCACGGGATTTAAGAGTGATATCAACGTTGGAATTAGCAGGCAAATACAGGGTGGGCAAAGCGGCCTCTTTGCCTTCACTACCGTCCAGGTGTGCCTGTACACCGGTAACATGCACATTCGCATCGGTATAGTTGAAATCCCACGCCCACTGTTTACCGTAGACTTCAACACTTACCTGGCGATCCGAACCGGATTTGGGTGCGGTCACCTGACGCTCCACCCGGTCTGAGAAAGTAAACATACTCACGATCAAAACAACCGGGACGAAGGTGTAGAAAACCTCCAACGGCAGATGATAACTAAGCTGACGCGGGTAGCCGGTTTCATTCTTCCGGCGGCGGTAGGCGATGATACACCATAGCATCAGGCCCCAAGTTATAAGGCCAACGACAAGAGCAGCTGCCCAGGTCCCAACCCAAAGATGCATAAGGTTCTCGGCATTATCGGTTGCCGGCTGGCCAGGTTTTACCGGCAGCCAACCGACAGATGCCCTATCCATTGAACAACCAGTCACAAGCAGCACCATTGAAGTCCCAAGCCCGAAAAGGCTGAGGCTCTTTGGTGTGTGACTGCCGGTTCGATGCTGCGAACTCACAGACGGCCCTTCCTGTTCTTACGGTGTGTGCTAAGCCGAAGCCCACCAGGTGATGGATTTCGGCAGTTTTCATAAAAACTTGTCTCTTAGAGCTTACCGCGATTTTCCCCGATACGCTGACACTCTGTCAGTGAATTTGTGAGTTTCCTGAAAAATTACAGAATTTTAACGTCAATAGGCCCCCGTACACTCGGTACGGGAACCTATTATGACTTTATAAAATTAAGCACGATACGAGCAGAGTTCTAGTGGAACGAATCGCCACAGGCACATGAGCCAGCCGCGTTCGGGTTGTCGATGGAAAAACCCTGCTTCTCAATCGTATCTTCAAAATCAATAGTTGAGCCATCCAAGTATGGAGCACTCATTTTATCAACGATAACCTGCACGCCCTCATAGTCGCGTACGGCATCGCCGTCGAGCACACGCTCGTCAAAGTACAGCTGGTAGATAAGGCCTGAGCAGCCACCAGGCTGAACAGCTATGCGCAGACGCAAGTCAGTGCGGCCTTCCTGCTCTAGGAGCGTACGCACCTTGTTCTGTGCGACTTCGGTGAGGTTCACGCCGTGGGTGGGAAGCTCAGTTGCTACAGCTTCAGTCATTTCCTGTCCTTTCCTCTGCCCAGATAAGGCATATTTAGGGATAACGTTACGCCCGCTGCCTTCGTCCGACAACATAGGGCATCCCAAGTTCGCCGGGGGCGTGAGATTGCATACGCTCTCAGGATACCAATATTGTCAACACCAACGCCGAGGAGGGTGAGGAAAACAACAGAATGCTCCCCGCTCCCCAGGCTCACAGCGATCTGCGGGCTTATTTAGCGGAGCATAACTCGCTTATCATGAGTGCTTCCGCAAGGATACCGCGCTTGAAATCAGGTATATACAGCGATTCATTAGCGCTATGTGCCCGTGTATCGGGGTCTTCAACTCCTGTGATAAGAATCTGAGACTCTGGGAATACCGATTTTAGGTCTGAGATAAACGGGATAGAGCCGCCCATACCAGTCTGTACAGGCTCCTCTTCCCAAGCGCTGCGCATAGCCGCCAAAGCCAGTTTTGCCCCTTCCTGTTGGGTGTCTGCAGCAAATGGTAATCCGGAATCCACCGGAGTGTAGCTCACTTCAGCACCAAAGGGGGCGTGCGCCGCCAGATGCTCCGCCAGCATCTGATGCGCATGCTCGGGAGTATCCCCTGGTGCAAGGCGTGTGCTGATCCGGGCCCGGGAGAGTGCTGCGAGAGTGTTTGAGGATTCGGCGATAGACGGTATGTCCATACCAATTACAGAGATCGCGGGCTGATGCCACAGCCGCGACGTTATCGGCCCGTGCCCAGCCAGAGAAACACTGTCCAGAATCCCAGAATCGGCCCGGAAGTCTTCTTCAGCGTATTCTAAAGCAGAGTCGTTAAGGCGCACTAGCCCATTCACCGCTACCGAACCGTCATCGGTGTGCAGCGTAGCGATAAGACGGGCCATAACGGTGTGAGCGTCAAGGTAGGGGCCACCGAAGATACCGGAGTGTACTGCATGGCTCCCCGTGCGCACTTCAATATCGCCGCTGGCGACACCCCGCAGTGATGTGGTCAGCGCCGGGATTCCAGCACGCCAGTTCGCGGAATCGGCAACGATAATATAGTCTGCAGCGAGCTGCTCACGATAGGTGCTGATAAAAGACGTGAAAGAAGGGGACCCTGCTTCTTCCTCCCCTTCAATGAAGAGTTTCACCCCTGCTTTAAAATGCTCTCCTAAAACTTCACGAACGGCGCGGAATGCAGCTAGGTGCAACAGCACCCCAGCTTTGTCGTCAGCAGCCCCGCGTCCGTATAGCCTCTCCCCTTTACGGGTTGCCGCGAAAGGGTCTGTCTGCCACAGCTTACGCTCCCCAGTGGGTTGTACATCATGGTGAGCGTATAACAGAATCGTTGGGTATCCGGGCGCTGCTGGTTTCGAAGCGATGACTGCGGGCATCCCCTCACGTTGTGTACCGGTCTCATCGTCATATGTGGCGCTCAGAACGTGCGCTTCGTCGAACCCAGCGGCAAGCGCCAGTTCACGCACGGCTTCGGCGCTGCGGTGTACTTGGGATAAATCGTATGCTTCCCAGGCGATGGAGGGTATGGCAACGAGGCTGGCGAGCTCGTTGAGGGTTTCGTTGAATCGTGTGGTGATCGCGGTTTCGAGGGCTGCCCGGTGAGGGAAGGTATGGGTTGTAGTGTTCATGTTTCTAACCATACGCCTGTGGGGCTTGTGTTGTTGATTTTTTGGAGGCCGGGTTATGGAGTATTCGGCAGGGGCCCGAATTTTCGATATTCTGGTAGGGTGTTTGGTCGTAAAAGTAAAGTTGAGAAGTCTCCTATTGAGGCTGTTGAACCGGTTGAAGAGGCAGAACCTCAGGTTTCAAAGAATTCTGGTTACACCGCTCCGAAGGGGCGTCCTACACCGTCGCGTAAGGAGCGTGAGGCTGCTCGCCGTAAGCCTATTGTTGGTGGTGATCGTCAGGCCGCTAAGGAGGCTCAGCGAGAGCAGAGGGCACAGGATCGTAAGTTGCACGCTCATGCGTTGCGTACTGGTGATGAGAAGTATGAGAAATATTTACCGGCGCAGCATCAGGGCAGGCAGCGGCGGTTTGTACGGGATTATGTAGATGCTCGGCGTAATGTTGGTGACTATATGTTATATGTGCTGGGCGGGTGCCTGCTGATTGGGCTTATTTTTGCGGGGACACAGTTGAGTTTCGCACCGCAGGTGTACACGGCCACAGTGTATATCATGTATGGCTATCTTTTTCTTTTTGCGTTGGACCTGTGGTTTTTGTGGCGCAAGCTGAAAGGTATTTTGGTAGGTAAGTTTGGTGAGGCCCAGCGCGGTAGTGTGTCGTATATTTTTGGGCGGGTTAGCATGATCCGTCGTCTGCGTCAGCCCGCGCCTCGGGTCAAGTATGGTGAATACCCGAAGTTTTAGAGTTTTTATTGGATGATATGTGAGGCTCCCGCCGGTGATGGCGGGAGCCTTTTGTGTATTAGTTTAGGAGTTTTTGCGGCGGAGTTTGAGAAGTCCGCGATTAATGTGGGCTGCCCAGAGGGGGCCTTCGTAGAGGAAAGCAGTGTAGCCTTGGACGAGGTCCGCGCCAGCATTAAGGCGGTCTTGGACGTCGCGGGCGGTGGTGACTCCGCCAACAGAGATAATGGTGATGGTGTCGCCAAGCTCCTGTTTGAGCAGGCGTAGTACTTCGAGGGAACGGGTTTTAAGCGGTTCACCGGAAAGTCCGCCCGCGCCAATAGTGGTGATTTTGGTTTTGGGGCTGCGTAGGCCAAGTCCATCGCGGGCGATGGTGGTGTTGGTGGCGATAATGCCGTCAAGTTGTAGTTCTTCAGCAAGTTGGGCGACTGCGATAATGTCTTCGTCTGCCAGGTCGGGCGCGATTTTGACGGTGAGCGGTATGTGGCGGTGGGGTGAGACACGGTCAGCTTCTTCCCGTACGGATTGTAGGAGCGGACGGAGTGCCTCAATAGATTGGAGGGAACGCAGTCCTGGGGTGTTGGGTGAACTGACGTTGACGGCAAGGTAGTCGGCTTGGGGCGCGAGGGTACGGGTAGAGATGAGGTAGTCGTCGATAGCGTTATCGAGTTCTACGGTTTTGGTTTTGCCGATATTGACACCGATGAGGGGCCGGGTTTGGGCGGGGTATTCGGTTTCGAGGTCGGCACGGGCAGCTGCGACGCGGGGCCCTACTGCTGCGGCGCCATCGTTGTTAAATCCCATGCGGTTAATGACGGCTTTATCTTCGATGAGGCGGAAGAGGCGGGGCTGAGGGTTCCCAGGTTGGGCTTGTGCAGTGACGGTTCCGATTTCAATATGACCGAATCCGAGGGCAGCGAGCGCAGGGATAGCTTTGCCGCCTTTGTCGAAGCCTGCGGCGATACCGAAGGGTGAGGGGAAGGTGAGCCCCATGGCGGTGGTTTGTAGGTCGGGGTGGGGTTGGAGGTAGTGTTTGAGGGCTCGGGTGATGCCGGTGTTTTTGAGGGTTTGGATGCCCCAGAGGCCGATGTGGTGGGCTTTTTCTGGGTCCATGCTTGCGAAGAAGAGTTTGAAGAAGGTTGGGTAGAGTCGCATGGTGTGCTCCTTGGGGTGGTTAGTTGGTGGTTTGTGCGGGTATTTTGTCGGTGGCGCCTCCGTATCGGCGGTCGCGGTGGGCGTATTCTTCGACGGCTTTGTAGAGGGTGCGGCGGTCTACGTCTGGCCAGAGTACGTTCATGAAGACCATTTCGGCGTAGGCGCTTTGCCAGAGGAGGAAGTTGGAGATGCGTTGTTCTCCGGAGGAGCGGAGGAAGAGGTCTACATCGGGTAGGTCTGGTTCGTCGAGGTATTTTTGGAAGGTTTTTTCGGTGATGGCGTTGGGTTTGAGGGTGCCTGCTTGTACGTCGCGGGCGATGGCTGCGGCGGCGTCTGCGATTTCGGCACGTCCGCCGTAGTTGACGCACATGGTGAGGGTGCAGATGGTGTTGTTACGGGTTTCGCGTTCGCATTGTTCGAGTTGTTCGATGACGTTTTTCCAGAGTTTGGGGCGGCGGCCTGCCCAGCGGATGCGTACTCCCCAGGATTTGAGGGTTTCGAGTTGGCGGTTGAGGACTTCGGTGGAGAATCGCATGATGAAGGCGACTTCGCTGGGTGAGCGTTTCCAGTTTTCGGTGGAGAAGGCGTAGGCGCTGATGTAGGGGATGCCCATTTCTATGGCTCCGGCGACGACGTCGAGTAGGGCGGTTTCGCCTGCGCGGTGTCCTTCGTTGCGTGGGAGTCCGCGTTCGTTGGCCCAGCGTCCGTTGCCGTCCATGACGATGGCGACGTGTTGGGGGGTGAATTTTTTGGGGATGGGTGGTGGGGTTGTTCCGGTGGGGTGTGGTGGGGGTTTGATGGGCATTGGGGTCTTTCAGGTTGGGTGTGGTTTCTTGGGGTTATTGTACC
This sequence comes from Rothia sp. HSID18069, assembly GCF_003989155.1. Lineage (NCBI taxonomy): Bacteria > Bacillati > Actinomycetota > Actinomycetes > Micrococcales > Micrococcaceae > Rothia > Rothia sp. HSID18069. The sequence goes on from NZ_RBMG01000001.1 coordinate 904,536, forward strand.
GTGTGGGGTTATGGTGTTTTGGTTTCGAGGTGGGTGAGGGTTTTGAGGGGGGTTTCGAGGTGGTATTGGGTGGTGTTGAGGATGAGGTTGAGGATTTTTTGGGTGGTGTGGGTGGGGGTTTTGTCGATGGTGTCCCAGTGGCCGGTGGTGAGGGCGTTGAGGTAGGTGGTTTCTTGGGTGTTGAGTGGGGTTAGGGGTGTTGTGGTGGTGTGGGCGCAGGTGGGGCAGAGTGTGCCGTGGGGGGTGTGGTAGCTGGTAGGGGTTGGGGTTCCGCAGTGGATGCAGGTGTTGGTGGTGAGGGGCCATCCGGCTAGTTGCATGGCTTGGGTGAGGTAGCGTGCGAGGATGTGGTGCGGGTGGTGTTTTTTGTGGGCGAGGGCTGCGAGCGCACCGTGGGTGAGGGTGTAGTGGGGTGGGGTTTCTTCGGGGGGCGTGTTGGTGGTGAGGGTTTCGCAGGTTTCGGCGATGACTGCTGCGGTGGTGTAGGCGGTGTAGTCGCCCATGATGGGGGCGGTGTAGGCGTGGAGTGTGGTGGTTTGGGTGATGGTGCGGAGTGTGCTGCGCCCTTGGGTGAGGGAGAGGGCTACGTGCATGTAGGGTTCGAGGCGGGCGCCGAATTTTGAGTTGGGTTTGCGGATTGATTTTGCAACGGCGTGGGTGATGCCGTTGTTGCGGGTGAGCATGATGATGATGCGGTCTGCTTCGCCGAGGTTTTGGGTGCGGAGGATGAGTGCGTGGTCGGTGTAGGTTTTGGGGGTGCTCACTGTGGGTTTATTCGTAGTCGATGTCGTCTTCGGGGGTGAAGGTGTTGTCATCGTTGGTGAGGAGTTCTTCGAGGTCTTCGTCGTCGTCATCTCCGTAGACGGCGAGGGGGGTGACTTCGTTGTGTTCTTCGAAGAGGGCGTTTTCGTAGGTTTCGAAGGCGTTGGCGATTTCTACGTAGGCTTCGTCGATGGCGGGGTCGTGTTCGCCGTTGCGGTTGGTGACGGCGGTAAGGTGGTTTTTGAGTGCGGTGATGAGGCGGTCAAGTTCGGTGTGGGGGTTGTTATTCATGGTGTTATTGTATCCCACTGGTCTTGGGTTGTGGTGTGGGTGGTGTGTTCAGGCGCGCACCCGTTGTGGTGTGGGTGCGCGCCTAGTGGGGTGTTATGGGGTGGTTAGTGTCCGAGGGTGTCGAGGGATGCTCGGATTGCTTCTGCGGAGGCGCGTAGTTTTGCGTGTTCGTTGTCGTCCATGGGGACTTCTAGGACGCGTTGTACGCCGTCGCGGCTGACGATGGAGGGTAGGGAGAGTGCGACGTTGTTGAAGCCGTACATTTTTCCTGCCATGGTGGTGGAGACGGGTAGTACTGCGTTTTGGCCTTGGAGGAAGGCTTCGGCGATGCGGGAGGCCGAGACGCCGATGGCGTAGTTGGTGGAGCCTTTGCCTGCGATGACGTTGTAGGCGGCGCGCATTGCGTCGTGGGCGAGGGAGTCGCGTACGTCTTGGGTGAAGAGTTTCTGGCCGTTGTGTTCCCATTCGGTGAGGGGGACCATGCCGATGTTTGCGGCGGACCAGACGGGGAATTCGGAGTCGCCGTGTTCGCCGACGATGTTGGCGTGGACGCTTTTAATGGATACTCCTGCTTTGGCGGCGATGAGCCAGCGTAGGCGGGAGGAGTCGAGGACGGTGCCGGAGGAGAGTACTCGGTTGGCGGGTAGGCCGGTGATTTTTTGGGTGACGACGGTGAGGACGTCGCAGGGGTTGGTGACGAGCATGTAGATGGCGCCGGGGGCGACGCTCATGAGGTCTGGTAGGAGTTTTTCGAGGATGCGGACGTTGGCTCCGGCGAGTTCCATGCGGGGCTGGTTGGGTTCTTGGCGTGCGCCGGCGGTGATGATGATCATGTCGGCGTCTTTGAGGGTTTCGAGTTCGCTTCCGCCGATGATGTTTGCTTCGTGGGCGAACATGGAGCCGTGGGCGATGTCGAGGGCTTCTGCGTGGGCGCGTTTGCCGTCGATGTCGTAGAGCACGATTTCGCTGGCTGAGCCGCGGAGGGTGGCTGCGTATGCGGTTGCGCTACCGACGCCGCCTGCGCCGATGATGCCGAGTTTGGTGGGTCGAGTTTCGCCGTTCATGGGTTTTCCTCTCGGTTGATGTGAGGGGTTAGTGCGGGGGTTTCCCTGTGTTCTATTATGCCCTATTTTTGAGGGTTTGTGTGGTTTTATTTTTGATTTTTTAGAGATTTGTAGCGGCTTTATGGTGCTACAACCGATTTTTCTCTCATAAAACCATATAAGGGCGGATTGACTTTTTCATGCAGGTCACAGAAGCGATAATCTGCTGGCGTGTTGTGGTGATCGCCTGTGTGGGGTGGAGTTAGGTGAGGGCAGTTTTGTGACGGTTCTTAACTGTCGAAGTATGTTTGCACCTGCACCGCTCCCCCGGCCTTTTCAAATTCTGCCTGCACGTCAGCGGCGAGCGCATCATCTGTGAGGAAATCAAGTGCTACCACCGCTAGGCCGTAGGCGCCGTCAAGTGCTGCTTCTTCGGCGCGGGGTGATTGTGCGGCGGCGGCGAATTCTGCGGTGTGTAGGCCGGTCCCTTCGGGTGCTATCTGGATGAGCGGGTGGATTCCTGGTAGACGCAGGCTAATGTTCCCGAAGTCGGTGGATGCTGCTAGGGTGTCGCTGATGGTTCCAGCCGGGTATGGGTTGCGCCCTATCTCGCGTTGAGCCAGTACCCATCGTTGCCCTAGTGTTTGGTTGGAGCGTACTGGCATGGTCATGGGTGAGGAATCCCAGTGGATATCGGCCTGTACGCCCGCCATGAGTGCTGCACCGTGAAGTACGTCTTCTATTCGGTGTGAGAGTGCCCGTAGGGTGGGGGCGTATCGGGAGCGGATATTAATGTGCAGGCTTGCTGTCTGTGGGATGAGGTTGGGGGTCTGCCCCCCGTTGTCGATAATGGCGTGGATGCGGTCGCTGACCGGCAGCTGTTGGCGTAACAGCCCCAGCCCCTGGTAGGCCAGTGCTGCGGCGTCTAGGGCGTTGCGGCCCATAAAAGGGTGGGAGGAGGCGTGGGCGCTGATTCCGCAGTAGGTGACGCGGCATTCACGTCGCCCTAGCCATGCCTGATCCGCTACATCAATGAAATACGGGTGCACCATAATGGCTGCATCCGCCGTGTCGAATGCTCCGGCACGTGCCATGTTTTCTTTGCCGGCGTCGGATTCCTCGGCGGGGGTTCCCAGGTAGATAATGCGTCCGCTAAACGCATCCGGGGTTTTCTGTAGGGTGTCGGCGAGCGCAAGAAAGGCGCCAAGGCCCGCAGCTGCGATCACGTTGTGTCCGCAGCCGTGGCCGATACCGGGTAAGGCGTCGTATTCGGAGAGGATGGCGATGGTGCGGTGTTTGCGGGGGTCATAGTTGGCGGATTGGAGTGTGGCGGCAAATGCGGTGTCCAGCCCGCAGACGGGGGTTTCCACATCGATTCCAGCATCGTGTACTGCTCGGGTGAGCTCTGCGCAGGCGTACCGTTCTTGGTAGGCGGTTTCGGGGTTCTGGTGGATGGCGTGCAGCAGTTGTATGAGCTGTTCTTTGCGCCCGGCAATAGCTTTGGCGATGTCGTGTTTGAGGTGCGCATACCCGCAGTCTTCGTCAATGGGGCGTGAGGTGATGCTGTGATGCGCTGTTGCCTTACGGTGTTCCGTTTCGGCGGTGAGTGCAGTGAGGAATTCACTTCCGGGGTGTGCTGTTTTTTCGGGTGTTTTTTGTGCGGCGGATTGTGTGCTCAGGTTAGGGTGTGGGTTGCTGTTCATAGTTCTACGCTACCGGATGCTTCCTCCGGCAGGTTGGGCGGCTGGAGGTGCGGGGATGTGTGATTTCAGAAGATTGGAGGCTTTTGGGGTGTTCTTCTAGCCGCAGGCCCAGCCAAAAACATTGTTATCGAGATCGATTTGGGCACTGCCGCAGTCTCCGAATTCAAGAACACCCATCTCGGTGATCTCCAGGTAGTAGGCGCTGAGCCTTGGCGGTAGGGACTGTCCGGGTAAGGCGGTGCCGCCTAGGTGGCATTTGGAGAAGAGCGGGTCGGCCCAGTTTCGAAAATCACCGGTTTCTTCGTCCCAGGGGTCTTCGTATCCGTTAATTCCGTCATCGGCGGGCGGGACTCCCGCATTCGGGTCGGGGCGGTATACCAGTCCGAGCGCTTGGATGGGGTGGGTGGCGCCCCACTGGGTGAAGAGCCGGGTGCGCTGGTGCGGTGGAAGAATAATGAATTGTTCACCTTCCCGGTACGGGTTGGTGGGGCCGTTGCTGCGGGCCGAGAACTCTTCGCGGGTTAGGTAAAGGAGCCCAAAAACACCGCCTAAGGAGTCGTGTAGTTCTTGGAACATTGGGTGCGGCTGGTACTGTCGCAGCTGCGTTGTGAGCGGGGTGTCGCTGTGTTCTTTCAGCAATAGTGGGGGTGTTTCTTGGATGATTTCCCACGAGTCTCCCGCGAAGAAAGATACCGCCACGTATTCGGGGCCGCGCCTGCGGTATGGTTCCGGTAGGTGCAGGGTGAAGATGTGTTGCATGGGGAGCCCTGTGTGGGGGCTTCGCGGCCACTGCTCGTCACTAATGCCTGGGCCGCGAGAGCCTAACCAGCCTGCTTCGGTCACTGCCGCCTGATCGGCAACTAGTGTTTTGTTCTGGGGGTCGTAGGACCAGGTGCGTGTGGGGTCCTGGGGCGTAATATCAAACGTAATATCGTAAGCTTTCACCGGGAATACCCCTATCTTTAGTGGTTTCTCTTTGTCAGGTTAGCAACTGATATATGCCTGAAATTTTGGATTCTCGTCAGAACTACTTTTAAGCATCCATGACAACGATTCCCGCCGCAAACTATGCAGTTTAGCCTTAGGGTTATGTATTGGGGGTGAGGCGCATAAGGTGAGCAGGTATGAAAACATGGTCTATAAGAAAGGGCCCCAGTGTAACTACTGGGGCCCTTTTCTGCCTTAACTATTCAAGGTCTTGGTGCGCGAGGGGGGACTTGAACCCCCACCCTCTAATACGAGGACTAGCACCTCAAGCTAGCGCGTCTGCCTATTCCGCCACCCGCGCAGGTGACTTGTGGGCCTTCACAGAGTGGCCGCCCACAGCAACATGTAATACTTTACGGGCTTTACCGCACCCGCGCAAATCAAATAGACGTGTTATACACCACTGTTTGCGGGGTGTTGTGGGGCGGTTTCATGACCGCCCCGAATTTCCCGCACCGTTTATGGCGTACTCTAACCCGTACCGCACCGCGCCGTCTCGACACGCTCATTTCCTCGCCGCACAGAAGCTTAGAATAGAGACTATGAAGAATGAGAACCTTACCCGCGAAGAAGCCGCGCACCGCTCAGAGCTACTCACCGTAGAGTCATACCACGTGCATTTGGATCTCACCCATGCCAAGGACGAGACCCGAGAATCCTACCCCACCGTCACCACCGTACGGTTTGACGCCAAAGCTGGAGCCGAAACATTCATCGATTACATTCACCACTCCATTGACTCAGTCAGGCTCAACGGCACCCACCTGAACCTCGCCGAAGTCATTGACGGATCCCGTATTAAACTGCCGAACCTGGCCAAACACAACGAACTCACCATTCATGGGCGCTCCTACTACTCGCGCTCCGGGGAGGGCCTACACCGCTACATCGACCCCTCCGATCAGCGCGTATACCTCTATACCCAGTACGAGCCCGCCGACTGCCGCCGAGTCTTCCCGAACTTTGAGCAGCCCGACCTGAAAGCTGTCTTCAATTTCCGGGTCACCGCCCCCAAAGAATGGGTGGTCAGCTCTAACGGGGTGCTTGAAACGGAAGTACCCGACCCCACCGATTCGGGTATCACCAAACGTGTTTTTGCCCCCACTGAACGTATCTCCACCTACATCACCGCGATTCTTGCCGGAGAATACTTCACCGCAACCGACACCTACCGCCCCAAGAGCACCGTCAATAGTGGAGACGTGCCGTTGGTTGCTTACTGCCGATACTCCCTCAAACCGCATTTCGACTACGACAATATTTTCCGGGTCACCAAAAACGGGCTGGACTTCTTCCAAGACCTCTTCGACTACCCCTACCCATACCCCAAGTATGAGCAGGCATTCGTGCCCGAATACAATATTGGCGCCATGGAAAACCCGGGTATGGTGACCTTCACCGAAGACTACATTTTTGTTTCTGGTGCCACCGAGGATGACTTGGAGGGGCGCACCAACACCATCTGCCACGAGATGGCGCACATGTGGTTCGGCGATCTAGTCACCATGAAATGGTGGGACGATCTCTGGCTCAAAGAATCCTTCGCCGATTTCATGGGCACTCTCGGCGCTATCGAAGCCAACGGGTTCAAAGACGCCTGGGTCACCTTCGCCAACCAGCGCAAAGCATGGGCATACCAGCAGGACCAGCTGCCCACCACCCACCCGATCGTGGCCGACATTGCGCACCTTGAGGCGGCAAGCCAAAACTTTGACGGCATCACCTACGCCAAAGGGGCCTCCACCCTCAAACAGCTGGTCGCCTACGTGGGCTTCGAAACCTTCATCGAAGCAGCCCGCGTGTACTTCAAACGCCACGAATGGGCGAACACCACCCTCAACGATTTCCTGTCCGTACTCAACGAAGTATCCGGCAGGGATATGCAGGCGTGGTCACGGGCCTGGCTGCAAACCTCAGGTCTCTCAACTTTGGGAACCCGCCGCGTCTACGGACCCGACGGACAACTCACCGACCTGTACCTCACCCAGCAGCTCCCCGAAGGCATACCCGCAGGGGTGGGGCGCCCGCATGTGGTCAAACTAGAGACCTTCCGCCAGCATGAGAACCGACTGGTCTCAACAGGGGTACTCTCCCTGGAATACCCCAATGAGCCCATCACAGAACACCGGGTTGAGCTCACCGATGAGCACAAAAAGCAGGTGGGTGAAGCCGACCTGCTCATGCTCAACGCCCAGGACCACACCTACGCAAAAGTGGCGCTCACTAACGACGATGGGCTGCAGGCTGCAATCGCTGGTGTATCCACCCTCGAATCCACGCTATCTCGCGGGCTGATCTGGGGCGCACTCTGGGAGAATGTGCGTGATGCCCGCCTGCCAGTCAGCACCTTCGTAGATGCAGTAGTGCGCAACGTGTCCCTCGAGCCCAGCGCCTCCCTGCTTGGCAGCATGGTCTCCCACGCCCAAGCAGCGGTAGCGAACTATGCCTCCCAAACAGAACGGGAAAACCTCTACAACGCACTCCATGATGCCTTCAGCACCGCCCTTGCAGCCGCCTCCCCCGGCTCGGATGCGCAGCTCATCCTGCTCCGCGCCCTCATCACGGTTAGCGGCGTCGCCACCCAAGGCGAAGAAACATGCCGCGACATCGCCCGCGGGGCCTTTGAAGACACCACCGGAGACATTGCAGTGGCCACAGGCATACCCTACGACCAGAACCTTGGCTGGGCTGCCCTTGGTGCCCTCGCCGAACGGAACCTTGTGAGCGTCGCTGAGCTGGAGCAGGCTGCCGGTTACAACCCCTCCTCCATCTCAGCCAATGGTTACGCTTACGCGCTCGCGGCATTACCGCAGGCCGAGCACAAGGCAGAAGCATACCGTACAGTTATGGAAGACAGCACCCTCTCAAACGACGCCCTCTCCTCAACCGCCAACGGATTCCGGCTCGGCCCCGATGAGTTGCGTGAACCATACTTCGAGAGCTACTTCGCGGCGCTGAGCGATATTTGGGAGTCCCGGTCCATTGGGATGGCCACCCGTATCGTACGTGGGCTCTACCCGCGCATCTCCTACGGCCACGGGTCAGCCGCAGGATTAGACGTGGATAACACCGCCCCGGTAGCCCTCGCCGAACGCTGGCTGCAGGAGCACCCCGAAGCACCCTCAGCGTTACGTCGCCTCATCCTTGAGGCCCAAGACCTCACCCGGCGTAACCTGAACGCGCAGAAGTTCAACGCGACACACTAAACACCTGTGTATTCGCTCACCTCATAGACGCAGGCGCCCAGCGCACCCCACCGGGACAAGGGCCGGGCACCTGCGTACTGCCGGTGTTTACGCGGCATACCAGGTACCGCGCCCACGACTCGTCACAGGTGTTAAAACCGCAAAAAGTTTTGGGTCAGAGAATCGCCAGTTTTTGCTGTACCTCTGTTCGGCTCAGTCTCAAAAACATGAGAGAATAGAAGCATTATCTGTCACCCGATAAATGTATCCACATAAATATAAGGAGTTTACTTTGGTCGACTACATCCTCGGTGACCGCGGAAGCGTCGAGATTGTTACCGATGGCTACTACGAGGCCGAAACCCTTCAAGTCTTTGAAGAACTCCACATTGACCGCGAGCGCATCTGGTTCGGAGAGGCCCACCTCGTACCAGAACCAGATAATCCTTATGAGCCTAAGAGTATCGCCGTGTACATTGACGAGCTCAAAGTTGGCCGAATGAGTGTTAAGGATTCAGCCGCATACTGGGAGCCAATAACGCGAGTAGTTGCTTCAGGTTACGTTCCGGTAGTTCACCTGCAGCTCTCAGCTATTGCGCGCCGTGTCGGTGAGGGCACCCGCATCGAAAGCTACGGTGTGTTGTCGCTTTCAGCACCAGGTTCGCTCTTCCCCATTAACCAGGCCCCCGCACGAGCGGCCCTGCTTCCGCAGGGGCAGTCAATGAAAGTTCTTGATGAGAAAGACCATTCAGAGTACCTGCACAGTATCCTGCCCCCCAATGGTGAAGGGCGTGTGATTCTGACCCTTGAGGCGAACCAGATGAAGCTCTCAGATGGGCGTCTTATCGACACAGTTGAGGTACTCCACGACCGTAAGTTGGTGGGCCGGCTAAGCACACAAATGTCCGCGCAGCTAGCTCCCGTGGTGAAGTACGCCTATGACCGTAACCGCCTCACAAGCGCCTGGGGTACTATCCGTGGCAATAGCTTGGAGCTTTCACTGACGGTTCAAGCACTGCGAGCCAGCGAGATCCCGGCGGAATGGTACCGCACCCTGCCAAATAATGTTCCTGAGCTGCTCCCCGAAGGGGTGGCCTATGAGGTTCCTGACGCATATGTTGCCACTGAGGGTGAGAATAACCGCTCCGCTATTGAGGAATCAACAACGAAGAAGCGACGCGGATTCATGAGCGCGCTCACCGGTGGAGGTGCCCCCGCTGAGACCGCCGCTCCTGAAACTCTCAGGGCTGAGGGGCTGCAGGAGGACAGCACCGAAGCCGTCGTACGGGGCGAGCGCCGCCGCCTGCTGACTCTTATGAGCGTCACCGGTTTGGCTGCGCTGTTAATCGGCTTGATCGTGGCATTCTCATACCTGGTGGTAGGCTTCATTATTATGGCGCTGGGGGCGGTACTGGTCTTAGCCACCCTGTATGTTGGGCGGCAGATGGCGGTAAGCCCATCAGTCATCCGATACGCCGATTATGAGGCTCAGAAAGAGGCCCAACAACAGCAGGAGAAACCGGAGAAACCGCTTAATACGGCGCGCCACTAAAGCCCGTCGCGGTTCTACGCGAATGAAGGCCCCCACCCCAGGTTATATTACCGGGGATGGGGGCCTTCACGTATACCGTAACTGAGGCACCAGCCGAGCGTTAGCCTTCCGCTGCGCGACTAGTCTTCACCGTATACGGAGGTGAAATCGGTGATCATATCGTTCTGCAGCGCACGGGTAAGATCGGCGTTCGCTTTCTGATCCACCAGAACAATAGACTGCCCATCCATAGACCACCCGGGCCCTGCGTTGGGTAGGCTCATCATGTGCATTGCAGTGGATCCGTTCGTAATCACCGGGGCCGCCAGGTTAGCGACCTGTGAGGAGTCCAGGCCCTTATCAACAGTCAGGTAGCCGCTGAGGGAATCTACAACCGTCTTAAACTTCCCGATACTGCTCAGCGCCCCCTGAGTTTTAAGGGTGTTGTACAGGCCCCGCAGGTAGGCGCGCTGGTTGCGTACACGCTGGTAGTCACCGGCAGCGAAAGAGTAGCGTTCACGCACGAACGCCAGCGCCGTACTGCCGTCCATGTGCATGGTGCCGGGGGTGTACGACCACACCCCGGTTTTAAAGGCGACGGGTACTTGAACGTCTACCCCGCCGACGGCGTTGGTCAGGTCTTTGAACCCGGTGAAGTCGATCTCAGCCACATGGTCGATTTTGATCCCCAGCAGCTGCTCAATGGTAGCTACCTGCAGCCCAATACCACCGTAGTTCAGGGCGGCGTTCACCTTTGCGCTGCCGTACCCGGGGATATTCACCCAGCTATCACGCATAATGGAGATCAGGTACACCCCCGAACCGTCTTTGGGGATATGCATGAGCATAATAGTATCGGCACGCTGTCCGCTGACTTTCGCGGCATCGGCTGAGCCAGCACGAGAATCGCTCCCTAGAAGCAGGATATCTGTGCCGGGGCTATCAACGATATCCCGGGTTTTGCCGCCTTCAACAGTGTCAAGGATGCCGTCACCATTCTGATCTTTCTCACTGGCGAGAGATTTGGGGTCCTTACCTTCGGGCCCGGTGAAGGTGGGGGCTGCTGGGGGGTCACCAAGGGATTTCTTGAGGTTATCAAGACCGTCCTGAGAGTCAGTGATCGAGTCAAACTTCTGAGTCTGGCTATCCCAAGTGTGCCCGATGCTCCAGACATAAAACCCGACCCCCAAGAGTAGGGCCAGAATAATAATAAGCAAAGCTATAAGGGAGCGTTTAACCCATTTTTTCCTGGGTGTGGTGCGAAGAGCCTGAGTGAGTGTTCCGCTCATGATATTCCTTTATGTGCTGAAATTTTATGGCGCCTGCAGGTGCCTCCATCGGCTCGGGCGCATAGCTGATGTGCCTGCCCCATAGTGTGGGGATGTGTGTGTGAAAAGACACCCCGTACCCGCGACGTCTGCGGCTACGGGGTGCATGAGAAATTATTTAGTGCAACGAAAAATTTAGGAGGACTTCTTGCCGAAGTTCGCGAAGCGTGCGTTGAAGCGCTCGACGCGGCCTGCGGAGTCCATGATGCGCTGCTTACCGGTGTAGAACGGGTGAGATTCGGAGGAAATCTCGACCTCTACAATGGGGTACTCATTGCCGTCTTCCCACTTCTCAGTCTTAGCGGAGGTCATGGTGGAACGGGTGAGGAAAACCTTGCCGGATGCGAGGTCTCGGAACAACACCGGGCCGTATTCCGGGTGAATATCTGCCTTCATTTTTACCTTCTTCTGCCACTGGATTTTGCCAGCAGCCCTTATATGGATGGGGTAGGTATGATGTGCTTGAGCGCATCAAACGGTTGTTCTCGGGCGCTGATGCGCACACAACCAGCATCAAGAGTATCACTTTTCAGACGGGTGCGCACACCCAGGTTTTTATCGCTTCACTCACTAGCGCGGGCGGGTCTCCCAGAACGCTACAGCCGAGGCGGCAGCCACATTGAGCGAATCTACCCCGTGAGACATGGGGATCATGACCGTGTGTTTCGCGGCAGCAAGAGTCCGCGCCGACAGCCCATGCCCTTCAGTGCCCATAATAAGCGCCAGTTTCGGGTAGCGCCTGCTCGATAGTTCCTCAAGGGTGAGAGAATCATGGTGTAATGCTAGGGCGGCGGTCTCATACCCCATGCTGTGCAACAGTTCAAGGTCATCCGGCCAGCTGGTTAAGCGCCCCCAGGGAACCTGAAAAACGGTCCCCATTGAAACACGAATGGAACGACGGTACAGCGGGTCAGCGCAGCGGGGGCTCACGAGTACCGCATCCACGTTAAGGGCGGCAGCAGAACGGAAAATAGCCCCGACATTGGTGTGATCCACAATGTCCTCAAGGATAGCCACCCGAAAGGCCTCAGCCACCAGCTGCTCTAAAGGAACCGGGGCGGGGCGGGCCATCACCGCCAGCGCCCCGCGGTGCAGATGAAACCCAGTGACACCCTCTAACGCCTGCTCCGGGCCCACATAGGCGGGAACCTCGGGGTGCGCCCGCAACACATCCGCAAGATCATCGGCCCACTTTTCGCTCATTAGAAATGAGAGCGGCTGGTGCCCTGCGTCGAGCGCCCGACGCACTACCTTGGAAGACTCAGCAATATAAATACCCCACTGGGGTTCCAGCACCGAACGTAATCTCACATCGGTCAGGTGGGTGTAGTACTGCAGAGCCTGTTCGGGGGCCTGCTCCAACGGAACCACGGAAGAAATAGCGTGCACCCGCTCTGTTCGGGCTGCAATATCGGCTGCAGATAGTTGTTTCTTTCTCATGCTTTTCATATGCTGCACCTGTCGCTGGGTGTTCCCGTCGTACGACGGGAACACCCAGCGACAGGGCTGCTATTTAGTGTTTAAAGGCGCTGTAACGCCCAGTGGCGGTAGTGGTTAAGGCCAGGTCCATGCCGTAGGTGCGCGCCAGGTTCTCCTCAGTAATAGTCTGCGCGATCGGCCCGGCAGCCACCAGCTGCCCCTCACGCAGCAGCAAAGCGTGGGTGAACCCTGCGGGGATTTCTTCGAGGTGGTGTGTAATCAGCACAGTTGCCGGGGCGTAAGGATCGGCAGCTAGCGCACTCAGACGTTCCACGAGGTCCTCACGGCCGGAAATGTCCATACCCGCCCCGGGCTCATCCAGCAGCAGCAGCTCCGGGTCGGTCATGAGGGCACGGGCGATGAGGGTACGTTTACGTTCACCATCGGAGAGAGAACCAAAAGTGCGCTCAGCGAGCGTTTCAACACCCCAATCAGCCAGCAGCTCGGTAGCGCGGGCATCATCCATCGCCTCGTATTCTTCTTTCCACCGGCCCGAAACAGCATAGGCGGCGGTCACCACCACGTCGGACACTTTCTCGTGTCCGGGGATCTGCGTGGCGGATGCCGCTGAGGAGATACCAATACGGGGGCGTAATTCGAAGACGTCTACCGCCCCGAGGGTCTCCTCCAGGATCTCAACCTCCCCGCCGCTGGGATGCAGCCGGGCTGCAGCAATCGATAAGAGGGTAGACTTACCAGCCCCGTTAGGGCCTAAGACAACCCAGCGTTCGCCTTCGTTCACGGACCAGCTAACATCCCGAAGAATGTTGCGCCCGCCGCGTACTACGTTAACGTTGTGAAGATTAAGTACGGTGCTCATGTTTTCTTCTCTGCTGTGAATTTCTAGATAGTGTGGATGCTCTCAGGTGGCCCCGCCACGAACCGGCCGGTGTATCTTCCACCCGTACACGGTACTGGGCGGGTGCGTGGTGCGGCTAGTCGATGAACCCGCGTGCGCCGCCGACAAGTTCCACATGGCCGCTCTCAACCTCTGCGGTGACCATTTTGGCGACCTCGTGGGCGAACTCGTTAACCGTGTAGAGCTTCCCAGCGGTTTCGCGGCGGGCCTCAATGGCGCCGGGGTGCAGACGGTTGAGTAAGGTCGCTGTAACGGTGCCCTCAATCATGTCGGCAGAGACAATAACGAGGGAGATGCCTTTCTGCGCAAGTGCCGGGATTTCTGCGACGAGGGCGTCCTCCCCCGCCCGTTTTGACTCGGCGACCGGCTGGTATTCTGCCATGGTCTGAACTTCCCGGATGAAGTGTGCCTGGTGGCTGGTAACAAACACGATACGCCCGCCCGCAGGCATTTTCTGGGCTGCTAGGCGCGCCAGTTCAAGCTGCGCGTCACGGTTGAGGCGCATCGCGTAGTCTTCGCCCATGCCGCTCTCCATGCCGCCGGATGCGTTAAGCACCAGGTAGTCAAGGGAACCGTAGGTGTCTACCGCCGTCTGCACCAGGTTCTGCAAGTCGGCGGTATTGGTGACGTCAGCCTGCACGGCGATTGCTTTACCGCCAGCTTCCTCAATGGAGGTGACGATCTTCGCGGCGCGTGGTGCTTTGGAGCGGTAATTCACCACCACGTTCGCCCCTTCGGCTGCGAGAATCTGTGCGGTGTCTGCACCCACCCCGCGGGAGGAGCCGGTGACGATAACGGTTTTGCCGGTCAGTTGTGCCATAGCTTATGAGTCCTTTGCTGAACGAAAACGGTGGTTAATGATGTGTGGTGTGCTAGTGGCCCATTCCCAGGCCGCCATCCACGGGGATAACCGCACCAGAGATGTAGTTTGCCTCATCGGATGCGAGCCAGCGAATCACGCGCGCAACTTCTTCCGGTTCGGCGAAGCGCTTGGCGGGGATGGTATCGAGGTAGTTCTGTTTGGTCTCTTCTGGCAGCACCTCGGTCATTGCGGTATTAATAAATCCGGGGGCGACCACGTTCGCAGTGATATTACGCCCGCCCAACTCGCGGGTGATGGAACGTGCCATTCCTACCAGTGCGGCCTTCGAGGAGGAGTAGTTCACCTGCCCCGGTGAACCGTACAGGCCCACCACGGAAGACACCAGGATGATACGCCCCCGCTTAATTTTAAGCATCCCCTTGATGGCGCGCTGAACTACCCGGAAGGAGCCGGTGAGGTTCGTGTCGATGACGTCGGTAAAGTCTTCTTCCTTCATGCGCAGTAACAGGGTGTCACGGGTGATACCCGCGTTGGCGATAAGAACCTCCACCGGGCCGAACTGCTCCTCAATGGTTTTAAACGCCTCGGTGATGCTTGAACTGTCACGCACGTCGGCTTTGACGGCAAAAAACTCTTCGGGGGCGTCCCCGCTACGGTAGGTTACGCATACGTTGTGCCCCGCCGCTTTGAATTCTTTAGCGATTTCGTAGCCGATGCCACGGTTACCGCCGGTCACGAGAACAGTTTTGGGGGTGGTTTCGCTCATTATTTTCCCTACAGGTAGGCTTATTGGTCTTCTAATATTTTACGCCGTTTATACCCAGCTTGCCGGGCGGGACTCTTAACGCTTCATATTCTGCAGGTCTACGCTGAAAGTGTTCCACGGGGTCTACACTGGAAGACATGGCGGCTTTTGAGGGCCGCACCGAACTGTTGCAGCGGGGTGTGGCGCACCCAACCAACAGATGGATACAGCACACACGACGCGCTAAAGGGGAGGGATTCTGTGTCCGAAAAATACTGGACGGCTGAAGACCTTGCCGACCACGGGTACCGACTAGAACAGACCCCTGAAGATCAGGCGGAGCAAGATGACGCATACTGTATCACCGGTGCGGATGAGCCGCTTTCGCAGCGGGTTAATAAACGCTCCCGCGAGTACATTTTTAAAATGTCGCTGCGAGTGGTGTGTATTGTCTGCGCGGTACTGGTGGACGGGTGGATGCGGTGGGCGTTTGTAGCCGGTTCAGCGGTGCTGCCGTGGGCGGCTGTTGTAATCGCCAATGGGGAAGCTAAAAACCGCAATAGTGGTTTCGTTCCCTACAAGCATAATGTCCCCCAGCCGGCATTAACCGCCAGCATGCAGGAACAAGATTCTGGGAAGCCGTCGTACAATACCTCCGAGGTCATTGATTTACAGGCACACCCGGCTGGACCTGACCGGGCCTAGTCGCAGAGTAAAGTGTGAGGAGGGGCTAGCAGTGGACTTATTAGGTTCGCTCTCAGGCGATGCAGCACCCACTGGGGATATCTGTTCCCGTAAAGGGTGCACTACCGAGGCTACCCACCAGATCCTGTGGAATAATCCAAAAATCCATACCCCACAGCGGCGTAAAATCTGGCTTGCCTGCGACGAGCATACGGCATGGTTAGAGAATTATCTTAAAGAACGCCAGTTCTGGAAGCAGACCCTGCCGTTTCCACAGTAGCTGACACCCGCTCAGCGGCACTGTACTGTTAACTCTGTTTCTGTTCTATCACCGCCCGGAAGGATTCATGCGCACATACCGTTTTCTGCTCACCAGCAAATGGATATTAGCTCTCATCCTGTGTGTGCTGTTTTCTGTGCTGTGCGTGTACCTGGCGGGGTGGCAGATGAGCCGTAAGGAGGCTCTTGACTGGCGTAATTCTCTGATCGTGCAGAACTACCATGCTGACCCCTACCGGCTGGAGGATAAGCCCCGGATCTTTACAGACTACGACCCTAATACTCAATGGCATCCGGTTCAGATGCGTGGACAGTATCTTCCCGAGAAGACCCTATTGGCCCGCAACCGGCCCTATGAGGGGCAAAACGGTTTTGAGGTGCTGGTTCCTTTCCGCACCGATGACGGGCAGGTGATTGTGATAAACCGCGGCTGGTTACCCGCCAGCTCATCGGATGCCGCGGCCCCGCGCGAGGAAGTGCCCGCCCCGCCGCAGGGGCAGGTGAGTATTGTTGCGCGCGTGCATAATGGGGAATCTGCCACAGGGAAAGAAGCACCACAGGGGCAGGTGGCCTCTATTGATTTGAAGGAAATCGCCGAACGCACCTCACAGCCAGTTAGCGCTGGCGCCTACGGGCTGCTTGACGCTGAGAACCCAGCCGCTGCCAGCCGCCCGCAGCAGAAAGCGCAGCCCGAGTTAGATAATGGGCCAAACCTTTCCTACTCGTTACAGTGGTACGCTTTCGCGGTACTGATCTATGTGGTGTATTTCTGGAGTGCACGGCAAAAAGTGCGCAACGATGAGCTGGATGCGCAGGTGGCGGCGGAGCTGGAACGTTACTACGGGCAGTTCTACAACGAGGACGGCACCTACGTGGGTGAGGAAGACGAGGCTGTGGTGCTTCGCAAAATGGAGATGATTGATGATATGCCCTCGCATATGAAGTCGATCGTACGCCCCAGGCCCGCAAGGAAACGTTCCCGGCCCACCGATGAAGAAGAGGAAGACGCGTTTTTGAATGGGCTCTCGTAAGAACTGCAAGCCCAACCGGTCAACACCCGGCGGCGTGTTGCGAGGGCCCGCAGGAAGGTGTAAACACCATTTCTTTCATTGACGAACAAGGTAGGGTATGAGGTGTCTGCGTCAATGCCGCCTGAAGATACTCAGCCACTCTGCAGCATTCCCCTGCTATATGTTCTTTCCGTTTATTCCCGGCGCTGACTGTCCTAGTAAAACGTATTTTCTAACCGTTCCTGCCGCGGATAGTCATGCATATATTTGTATCGAATTTTACTTCGAAAACCTGCTATAGTTAGTCCTGTTTAGAAAAGATTTTTGCAAAGTATTTTCGAAGAGGTTTCGCCTATGATGGGTTACTCGCACACCGTGAGCGCGGCCGCCGGGTGGCTCATACTTGCTGAAACCGGTGTGGTGCAGGTGCCCGATACACCCACCCTGATCGTTACCACTCTTGCCTGCGCTGGCGCGGGTATGCTACCCGATATTGATCACCACAACGGCAGTATCGCCAACTCCATACCGCCACTTTCACGCTGGCTTGCACGCGTGGTGGGCGCTATAAGCGGTGGGCATCGAAAAGGCACCCATTCACTGATAGGACTCATCGCTTTCTGGGCTATCGCATACTTCAGTATTCAGCTCACCTACCAGGGTGTCCCCTGGGTTTCGCTCATACTTGCGGGGTTCTCTGGTGGGTTAGCTCTGCGTGTTCTCGGTGCACCAGGCGGCTGGATTGGGGCCATTATCCTGGGGTACGCCGCTTACACCACTGGCTCGCTCAGCCTACTCCCCTGGGCTATTTCAGTAGGGGCAACCATACACCTCATAGGAGATGCCCTGACCACCAGAGGAATTCTGCCGTTATACCCCATCATCCTTAAACCTCCGGTTGCTTCGGCACTTTGGAAGAAAAGTGGCTACATGGCCTTACCGCTTCTGGGTGATGCTGGCAGCGCCCGCGAAAAAGGATTGGTGCTGTTACTGACCCTCTATATCGGCTGGTATGCGGCCGCACTTGGTGGCCTCATCCCCTACCCCCTACAGACAGCCGGGCTGGGCATACATCAATAACCTTTGGGAACGTTGCACAGACACAAGAAGACACAGGAGCGCCCCGCCTCATCAAAACGATGGGCGGGGCGTCGAATCCTTTATAGCTTCTCCGGCTTATGCGTCCTGGATGGGCCAGTGGACGTCGACCTCGACGTTCTCTTCACCGGAGGTGGGGTACTTCTCGTACTCAGTGTTGTGCATATGTTCTCCTTTTGTCAGCACAAGGACTCCTGTCCCAATATGCTTGCTTGACCTACAAGGACAAGCCCCTTCTTTTGCTTTTGCGTCCTCGCATCAGCGGGAACACATCCAGTGTAGACCCGTGCAGTATTGGTTTTCCAGCCAAAAACCCAAAATGTAGGCAGGCACACACCGATATTTCTAGAAACCCACATTACTGTCCGCAATATAACGACAATACAACGGATTTTTATACGGAAAACCCACAATCGCAAGCGGTTTTTTCCATCACTACCGCAGCCAATATCTCAAAACCAATACTCTCTCCGGCAAACCCCATAGCAAAACTCTCAAAAATACGGTGATACGGGCCCAAAGCAACACTAAATCGTAGAAACGCAACCCCTCTTCGCAGCTCAACTGCACCAATACCCGCCCCGTGGTGCACCCCGTATTTCAGAGACACACACGATATACAGATGCCGCCCACCCCAGTGGAAAACCAGGGCGGGCGGGTATAATGTGGTTCCGTTTTCGGCGTGCTACGCCAACGAAATTAAATCCTGATAGTCCTTCGACCAGAGATCTTCCACCGCGTCCGGCAGCAGCAAAACCCGCTCGGGGTTCAGCGCCTCAACGGCCCCCTCATCATGCGAGACCATCACAATGGCACCAGTGTACGCTTTCAAAGCATTCAGGATCTCCTCCCGAGAAGCCGGGTCAAGGTTATTCGTCGGCTCATCAAGCAGCAGCACATTCGCGCTAGAAGCTACCAGTGTAGCCAGTGACAGACGGGTCTTCTCCCCACCCGAAAGCACCCCGGCCGGTTTATCAACATCATCACCTGAGAAAAGAAACGAACCAAGGATAGTGCGCACCCGCGTATCATCCAGATCCGGCGCAGCAGATTTCATATTCTCAAAAACAGTGCGCTCACCCTCAAGAATTTCATGTTCCTGCGCGAAATACCCCAGCTTCGCCCCGTGACCATACACCACCTCACCTGTATCCGGCTGAGTCGCACCCGCCAGCATACGCAACAGGGTAGTCTTACCCGCACCGTTGAGTCCCAGCACCACCACCCGTGAACCCCGGTCAATGGCCAAATCAACGTCTGTAAAAATCTCAAGCGAACCATAGGATTTCGACAGCCCCCGGGCAGAAAGCGGGGTTTTACCACAGGGAGCGGGGTCAGGGAAACGAATTGCCGCAACCTTATCGACCTGACGCTCTTCCTGAACCCCACGCATAAGACGCTCCGCGCGCTTAATCATCTGCTGAGCAGCCACCGCTTTTGTGGCCTTCGCACGCATCTTATTGGCCTGTTCTAAAAGCGCGTTCGCCTTCTTCTGGGCGTTGGCGCGCTCGCGTTTACGGCGGTGTTCATCCTGCTCACGCTGCATCAGATAGTTTTTCCACCCCATGTTGTACTGGTCAATCACGCACCGGTTTGCGTCAAGATAAAACACCCGGTTTACCACCAGTTCCATGAGCTCCACGTCGTGGCTAATCACCAGCAGAGCACCCGAAAAATTTTTCAAAAAATCTCGCAGCCACAGGATAGAATCAGCATCCAGGTGGTTGGTGGGCTCATCAAGTAACATCGTGTCTGCGTTTGAGAAGAGGATGCGAGCCAACTCCACGCGGCGGCGCTGCCCGCCCGAGAGGGTCGACAAGGGTTGGGAAAGTACCCGTTCGGGAAGGTCAAGGTTGGATGTAATGACCGCAGCCTCAGACTCCGCCGCGTAACCGCCGCCAGCAATAAACTCGGCTTCTAACCTATCGTAGCGGCGCATACCTTTAGCGCGCACCGTCGGGTCTTCGCTGGCCATATCATCTTGAGCCTGGCGCATCTTCCGCGCTACACCATCCAATGCCCGGGCCGAAAGAATACGATCCTTGGCGAGCTGGCTCATATCATCCACTTTGGGGTCCTGCGGCAGGTAGCCGATTGAACCAGAACGGGTAATGGTGCCATCCGCCGGTAGATTAAGCCCGGCCAACACCTTAGTCATAGTGGTTTTACCGGCTCCGTTGCGGCCTACAAGCCCAATCTTATCGCCTTTATCAATACGGAAAGTGACCTCTTCCATGAGCAGGCGGGCACCAGCACGAAGTTCAAGGTTCTGTACGGAAATCACGATGCAGGATCTTTCGGGTGGGGTATGCGACAGATGCCAACCATGGCGGCAACCTCTCAAGTTTACGCGATGGCGCACCATGCGGGCTATTTCAGACTCGCATGGCGGTACGACGGTGCTCAGTACGAACTAGGCTCTATAAGGCACCGTTATATGACATGTTTTTACAGGCCTATATACGAAGGCTCTAGTACTACCCCTATAATTTGAACAGTGTTCAAATAAATTTCTATCCACCAAGTGTTAAGGACCCCAACGCATGTCTGCAGCCACCCCGTACCGCCCATCCTCAGCCCGTAACCTTGCCCTAGTAGCCGTTTTCACAGCTTTCATAGCGGTACTTGGGCCGCTTTCCATACCGATCGCAGGCGTACCCGTACCACTATCGTTAGGCCCGCTAGCGATCTACGTGACCGCCCTCGTTCTAGGCGGGATCCGCGCCTTCGCAGCGACCAGCCTCTACGTTCTTATGGGGTGCCTGGGCCTGCCTATTTTTGCGCAGGGCGGCTCAGGCTTCGGCTCACTAGCTGGCCCCACCGGCGGATACCTCATCGGCTACCCTTTTGGGGCACTCGCTGCCGGGGTGGTGGCCTACCTGGTAGTGCGCCGCCGCCTCAACCCGGCGCTTACCGTGATACTACTTGCGGCAGCAGCGATGATCGGGTTCGTGACGCTTTCAACCGGTGGCCTCATCGGTCTCATATTCAACGGGCGCATGCCCTTCGAAAAAGCAGCTGGTATCGTCATATCTTTCGCGCTGCCTGATTCCGCCAAAGCGATCGTAGCGGCTCTCGCGGCGGCGGCGGTTCACCGAGCGTTCCCCGCACTGGCTGGGCGCGCATCCGCCAAAACAGCTAGGTAACACCGGTGTTCTTCTCACGACGACGCGTAGCAGAGACTCCGCAGGAAGCCACAGATACCCCCTGCTATCTTCGCACACACCAGGTAACCGTTACCGTTGACCTCCCCGACGGTGGGAACCAGCGCATCCTCGACTCGGTGACAGTGCGCCTTGAGGCACCCCGCACCGCGGTGTTAGGGCTTAACGGGAGCGGAAAATCAACATTTCTGGGTCTCTTTAATGGGCTGGTGCACCCCTCAGAAGGAACGGTAGAGGTCAATGGGGTGGATGCGCTCGCCCACCCGCACAAAGCACGGCAACAGGTGGGTATGATCTTCTCGGACCCCGCCGCGCAACTTATTATGCCCACCGTGCGTGAAGATATTGAGCTGAGCCTGCGCCGGAACCCCACCCTGACCCGCAAGCAGCGACTGCATAAAGCCCACGAGCTTTTGACACAGCGCGGAATAGAGGACAAGCAGGACCAGAGCGTGTTCTCGCTCTCCGGCGGGGAAAAACAGCTGGTAGCGCTCACCAGCGTATTGGCCACCGATCCGCGGGTGCTGCTCCTTGACGAGCCGACAACACTTTTAGACCTGCGGAATCGACTGAACCTCATGCGCCACTTTAATACGCTGAACCAGATGCTGGTGATTAGCACCCACGACCTTGACTTGGCTGCCGCCTGCGATGAGGCGATTATCCTTCACGAAGGACGGCTCATGGCGCACGGTGCCGCCGCAGACACCGTGCGCACATACCGTAACTGGTGCTCCCACGGCTTCCCCCATGAACACACCCGCGGAGGTGCTGCTGATACATTAGGAAGCGACGATGAGTAAACGCACACGCCCCAAACGCGGCGGTAGTTTTCAGGCTAAATTCTCCCCGGGTGCCGCGCTCATCGGTTCATACCGTCCTTTAGCAACACCGGTGCACCGGGTACCGCTGTGGCTCAAGGCGTGCCTTTTCGCAGCTTTTATGTTCCTGCTTGCGCTCACCGGGTGGCAGGTAGCCTTCGGGGTATGTGCGGTGTGCCTCATACTGGCCTACAGTGCGGGTATAAAAACAATGGAGCTGCTGCGGATGCTGTACGCCATGCGGTGGCTTCTCATACTCCTGGCGTTCTACTATGCCCTGTGGGGCGGGTGGGACCTTGGCGCGGATGTGCTTGCCACGCTCCTAGCGGCCACGCTCGCTTCACGGATTATCCTCACCAGTACCCCGCTGCCAGTACTTATTGATGGGGTTGTAACGTTCTGCGCACCCCTGCGGTTTGTGGGGGTGCGGCCCGAACGACTGGGTCTAGCAATTGGGCTTATGATACGGTCAATTCCGGCGATTATGGACCGTTGGGGAACGTTGCTAAAAGCCGCTGCCGCACGCGGGTTACCGGCTAAATCCACGTGGCGGCTGATTACTCCCCTCGTCGTGCAGACCGTTGATTATGCGCAAAAAACCGGTGATGCTCTTGCCGCACGCGGGTTAGATGAGTAACTCTCCTGCTAGGAGGCGTGCACGTCCCAGGTGTTTAGCGCCACCAAATGTACCAGTTGTGGCTGCCGTACAGGCTTTCAGAGAGCTTACTGAACCCACGGTATACGTCGGTGAGCATGGCGGGGCTGAGCATGCACTGTTCTGCTGCCAAAATAGCGGCGTCTAGTGTGGTGTTAACGGGTTCAGGTGTGTAGAACTCTGTGTATTGGGCGGCAACTACAGCCGGTACCGCTTCGTCCCGCTCCTGCCAGTAGTGGGCGATCGCCATAAAGTCAGCAGCATCAGGGCACCCAACCCACCCCCCGAAGGGCAGGTATGCTAAGGCCTCAGCTGGTTCAGTGACCGGCATATCAAGAAGTATGAGTTCCCCCGCCGCGTCACTATTTTGGGTGTCTGCTTCCTCATTAATGTAGGCGCTCATAAGGGTCAGCGGTTTGGGCTGCACGGCGGTAGCCTCCGTACCGTACTCGCCGGGTATAATAAGCGCTTCCCCCTCAATCAGCTCATGGTAGCTGCCCTTAAACGTGTCGGGGCTGAGCCGTTCAAAAGCTGCGTGGGCGAGAGATTCAACCGAAGCACCAGCTAGCGCACTGTGGTACTCCTCAATAATGGTGTGCGCGTGCTGCCGCACCTGCTCGGCGGTTACAGATTCTGAGGGGACTCCGGTACGCACGGAAATGTTGTTGAGCATGGTGCCAAGTAGGGTCTGGTCGAGGGCCACCACAACGGGGGTGAACCCCTCCTCACGGCCTTTCTCGCAACGGTTAAGATAACGCCGGTTGAGCTCTTCGTGCGGTTCGCCGCGTCGGATACGTTCGTGGGGGTAAGGATATAAAGCTATGAAACGATCGTAGGGCTCAGGCATGGTTTCTCCGATGATTGGTTCTCCCTAGTCTACCCCGGTTTTTAGGGTTTCGGCACCGTTTTCAAGGTCCTGCCTATTTGGGGTATTTTTGGGCGGCTTTATACGCTCCTTGTCCCACCCCAAACCTCTCTAAATAACCTAATTTTTGGGAGTTATTTGGCGCATAATTCTAGTACGCTGCTGGCTAAGTAACTGGTTATTCGCCCGGTTCTGTTCTGCGGTGTGCCTACGGGTATGCTGGGAAGGTGTCAGAAACTACCATAGATGAGCTAATCCCGGGCGCTTGGAGCATCGCCACCTCCGAACCAGACCTTCTACGTTCAAGGCGGTCTGAGCATTTTGCCGCCGAGGTTCACGAGCGTACCTCCCTAACGTTCGGTGAGCAGTACCGGGACGCAGTCGCCCCGAACCTAGAATATGAGGCCCCTAAGGACCCGCAGGCGTGGGCTAACCGAGTCATTGAGCTCCCCACCGATACCGGGGTAAACGAGTACCAGGCCTTAACGGGTATCCGGTACCGGGGGCAAAATCTGGAACGGCCTTTCGTGGATGTGGTGGCCACCAATATCCCGTGCGATGCGCACAGTATCACCCGCCTTACACGCCTAGTGCTGAGCGAATATGCACAATTCAGGCCTGTATGTGCGCGGTTTTTCGTTCCGGGCAGCACGGATCATCTGCTGTCTGAATTGCGGAAAACGACCGGTGCGCAAGGCTCAGCTTTTGATGTGCACCTTGTCTCTGGTGAGCTGAAGACGCTGCTTGAGCGCCCCGCACCGAAAAATGTGGCGCGGGTACAGTTGGCCCCAATCAGCTCAGGGGAAGCCGCCGCCTTATGCACGCGTATTTACGCGGATATTGCCGAGGTTAAACCAGGTTTACCGGAATGGGCCACCCCACAGGACGCCCAGTCTTTAGCCGATGCGGCCTCCGATGGCCTCTTACGGCAGGTGCTGGTGGATGAGACGCAGGCGGGTGTGCTGGCGTTCGCGGCACGCGGCGAACAGGGCGTGCACGGGTACAGTGTTGAGGAGATCTGCCTGGATGCGCCGTTCCTGGGGCAGAAACTGGCGAATGCGGTACTGTGGCACGGCATGAACAGCATCAGTCACAGCACTGCCATAAACCAAGGCAGCGCACTTTGGGGGACGATCCACCCGCACAATGCGCCCTCACTCCGTAACGCGTTAGGGGTGGGGCGCACTATTGTAGGTTCCTACGTGTGGGTGGGTGAATGCGCTTTCTAGTCGTCCTCTTCCACGCAGCCGTCAAAGCCCCCGTGCGGGGCGGCTATCGGCACGAAATACGATATTTTCGTACTGGCCGCCCCGCCGAAACTGCTTTCATGGCAGCTACCGTTGGGTGGGGTCTTAGTCCCACCAGAAGTACCACTGTTTGCTGTGGTGGATAGCGGTCGCTAGCGTCTCAAAACTGTCAAAAACCTGCGTCGGGGCGTCGCTGCAGAACGCAAATTGTTCAACCGCCAGCTGTTTTGCCTCATTAGGGTCGGTCACGGGGCGTTCAACATAGAATTCCAGCGTGTCGTGCCCGTCCAGCAATCCGGGTATCGCACCGTATTTTTGGTACCAGTAATGAGTGAATGCCAGCTGGCTTTCGGTGTCGGGGCAGTCATTCCACCCGCCAAAGGGCAGGTAAGCGGGAATATCCGCAGGGTTATCGGTTGGAACCTGAACCAGCAGAAGCTCACCTTCAGTTATGTTATCGCCGCCTTCAAACGAGTTGATGGTAACGAATACCGGCTGTTCAGTGTGCTCTATACCGTCAGGCAGGAACGAGGGTTCTTTGAAAGTTTCCACCATGTTTCGGAAAAAGGCCTCTTCGTCCTCAAGAAACAGGTCAAGGTTTTCCGCAATTTCCTTCTTCCCACGCTCTTCAACAGATAAATCCTTGAGGGAGGCACGGTATTTCTCAAGCATATTGTGGGTGTATGCTCGGGCGTGATCTGGGGTTATGAGGTCCAGCTCGTCCGGCAGGTTATGCTCATCTGCAAGCTTGAAAAGAATGTCTTCAAGCAAGGTGTCGGTGACGCGAACAAATACGGGCACATACCCCTGTTCTTTCCCTTGAGCCAGCAGCGTGTAGTAGCGGCCCATGATCTGCTCGGCCGAAGTACCTTCGGTGATACGCTCGTGCGGGTAGGGGAAGATGCGGGTATATTGTTCGTATACCTCAGTGGGAGTTTGTTCAGGCACTGTTCTTTCCTTCCAATAACGATTATTGCTACTAAAACCCTACAGAATGTTGCAGCCCTGTGCTACACGTCTGGTTATTCCCACCAAAAGTACCATTGACGGTTGCGGTATATCCCCTGTGCCAGTTCCTCAAAACTGCTGCAGATAGGCCCAACTAGTTCGGGGCAGAAAATATACTGTTCTGCCGCTAACCGTTTTGTGGCTTCGGGGTTGGTACTGGGTCGGGTGACGTTGAATTCCAGCTCTTTATCGCCTCCTACCGTTGCTATGTACGCCCCGTATTTCTCGTACCAGTAGTGGGCGATAGCCAATTGGGTATCGGTGCTGGGGCAGTTATTCCAGCCGCCGGTAGGCAGGTAGGCGGGTATATCGGCGGGATGCTGGGCGGGTATTTTTGCTATGACGATTAAGGAACCTGGCTGCGCCATGCCGTCTTCAACCTGGTGGGCTGCGAGGAAAACCGGTTCACTATCTGAGGCATCATTATGGAGCGTGAAATCGGGGTGATCGTAGAAATCAGCTAGTCCCCCACCGGCCCCCTGAAAAAGCGCGGCAGCCGCGGCGGGGTGAGTACCGGTGAAAGCTTGCTGCGCTATATCCATCGTGGTGGTGCCCCGCAGCGCCGAACGGTACTTCTCAACCAGCTGCTGTGTGTAGGCGGTAAGGGCGCAGGCGTCTGTCTGTTCTTGGGAGCAGCCCGCCCAGTCTGCAAGGTTCATCCGCATTGCTTCTAGCAGTGCCTCGGTGAGAGTTAGGATCACGGGTGTGAACCCTTCACGGACTCCTTCACTGAGAAGTTCGCGGTAGGGGCCCATTACATCCTGCGATCGGGTAGGGTTCTCTATGAGATGCAGCGGGTAGGGTAAAAGCTCAACGAACTTCTTGTATATGCCTGCCGCCATAGTGAGCCTTTCGTCAGTTGTGCGGGCATGACACTACCCTACCGAAGTTTTACTCGTAACAGTCGCAGCGTTGCTTTATTATTGCAGGCCGCCGCCCCAGTATACTCGCCCATAGTTTTGGGTGTGCTGTACCTCAGTTTACGACGTATTACGGGGTCGCGCTGCGCTGCGGGATGAGCATTTTAAGATGCGCATTTGCCCAAAGCGGCGTAGAGTAGAAAAAACGCTATTGAAGGAGTTCAATGATGACGAATAACTACTTCAAGGAAATGATTCGCCTGGCCGACAGCATCGCGGATCAGGCACACTCAGGGCAGACCGATAAGATTGGGCGTCCTTATATTACCCACCCGCGCCGTGTGGCGTTTGCGGTACGTAAGCTGGCCCCCGAGAATATGCGGGTTGAGGCGCAGATTGTGGCACTTCTGCACGACACAGTTGAAGACACAGGTGTGACACTCGATTATTTAGCACGCTACTTCTCAGTCAGTATTGTGGATGCGGTGGATGCCCTCACCAAACGCAAGGGCGAGACCTTAGAACAGTCCATAGCGCGGGTACGGGCAAATGAGCTTGCCCGGTTGGTGAAGCACGCCGATATTGCCGATAACACTGACCCGGAACGTACCGCCCTCTTAGATGAGGAAACCCGGGAGCGCCTAGCGAAAAAATACGCGAAAAGCCTCACCCTGCTCAGCCTCGGAGAATAATGAGGCAGCACTCTCAAACTATCCCATAGTTTAATAAGCTAACGGCATCGCCTTCTACTGTGAGAGTATCGGGCGATGCCGTTAGTTTTAAGGAGAAGCTCACGTTATCTGGTGCACAGATTGTACGTGGGCTTTTAGATATTGAACCCGAGCGCGCGCATCATATCGCGCCCGTCTTCAGTAATCCGTTCGGGACCCCACGGGGGCATCCACACCCAGTTCACGCGCCACTCGGCGACCACGTTATCGAGGTTTGCCTGCACCTGCTCCTCAATGACGTCCTGCAGCGGACATGCAGCCGTGGTGAGCGTCAAATCAAGGATGAGGGTGCCGTTATCGTCCCAGCGCATACCGTACAGCAGCCCAAGGTCGACGATGTTCACGCCGAGCTCCGGGTCAATAACTTCTTTGAGCGCCTCTTCGATGTCCTCCTGGGAGGGGCGTGCCTGCACCGTTTCAGTCATGATGCACCTTCTTTCGAAAGAGAGGTAGTGGTAAAAACTACTTCTTGCCAGTGTAGGCTACGTAGCCTTCTTCTTCCAGACGGTCAGCCAGCTCGGGGCCGCCCTGGTCGACCATCTTCCCATCCACAAAAACATGCACGAACTGCGGCTTAATGTACCGCAGGATACGGGTGTAGTGGGTGATGAGCATAACGCCCATGTCGTTCGACTCGTGGGCACGGTTCACGCCCTCAGAAACAACTTTCAACGCGTCCACGTCCAAGCCGGAGTCGGTCTCATCCAGGATGCCGAACTTGGGCTTGAGCAGTTCAAGCTGCAGAATTTCGTGGCGTTTCTTCTCACCGCCGGAGAAGCCCTCGTTCACGTTGCGGGACACGAACGTCGGGTCAATCTTCAGCTGCTCCATGGCCGCTTTCACGTCCTTAGTCCAGGTGCGCAGGTTCGGGGCTTTCCCGTCCACCGCAGTCTTGGCCGAACGCAGGAAGTTGGACATGGTGACACCGGGAATTTCCACCGGGTACTGCATCGCCAGGAACAGGCCGGCGCGGGCACGCTCATCCACGCTCATCTCGGTGATGTCTTCACCATCAAGCAGAATCTGGCCGGAGTCAATCTGATACTTCGGGTGCCCCGCGATGGTGGAAGCCAGTGTAGATTTGCCCGAGCCGTTGGGACCCATAATGGCGTGAATCTCACCGGATTTAATGGTCAGGTTCACGCCCTTGAGGATGGGCTTAGTGTTTTCGTCGTCCAGGATGACCGAGACGTGCAGGTCCTTGATTTCAAGGGTAGACATTATTTCTCCTAGTGGGGGGATGCTTAGTTGTTGCTGAGGGCGAGCTCTTCTTCGAGCGCATCGGTGAGCTGCTCTTCAAGTTCGGGCACACGGATCTGCTGGATCACTTCGTTGAGGAAGCCGCGCACCACCAGACGGCGCGCCTCAGCCTCAGGAATACCGCGCGCCTGCAGGTACCACAGGTGCTCATCATCCAACTGACCGGTAGTCGACGCGTGGCCCGCGCCCTCAATACGTCCGGTCTCGATCTCAAGGTTCGGCACCGAGTCTGCGCGGGGGCCGACCTCAAGAAGCAGGTTACGGTTCAGCTCGTAAGTGTCGGTGCCTTCCGCATCCTTACCGATCAGGACATCACCCACCCATACGGAGTGTGCGCCCTTACCTTGCAACGCGCCCTTATAGGTCACACGCGATTTACAGTTCGGTACGGAGTGATCCACGAACAGGCGGGATTCGATATGCTGACCAGCGTCCACAAAGTAGAGGCCGTACATTTCGGTTTCCGCCCCGGGCTGCGTGAACTTGGTGGAGGGGGTGACGCGCACCAGGTCGCCGCCGAGGGAAATGCACACATGTTTGAACCGTGAATCGCGGCCCAGCTTCGCGTACTGTGCGGAAGCGTGCACAGCGTCATCGTCCCACTGCTGCACGCAGATGACGCTCAGCTGCGCGGAGTCGCCCACCAAGAACTCAATATTCTGAGCCAGGGTCGCTGAACCGGTGTGACGAATCACCACAACCGATTTTGAGAACGGTTTAGCCTCAATCACCAGGTGCTGCGCGGCAGGATCCCGGTGGGTGCCGACAATAGCGATCTCAACCTGCTCGTTCAGCTCAGCCTCTGCAGGGATAGTCACTACGGTTGCGGTTTTGAAGTGGCTCCAGGCGTTTGCAGCAACACGGTCCTCAGGTACACCTGCCAGACCGATACGCTCATCCTCACGCTGCACCTCCTCAACCACTACCGCAGAGGGAGCGGTAATTTTCGGCGCGGGTGCGGAGTGTTCCAGGGAATCGGTGTGCAGCCCGCCTAAACGCTTAAGCGGGGTGAAACGCCAGTCCTCTTCACGGCCGGTGAGGGGGCTGAAGTCCTCCACCTTGTACGAGGTCATGCGCTCAGCACGGGAAGCATCAAGGGTTTTCTGCACGTTATTGGGGTTCGACCCCTGGTGGTGCTCCTCGGTGGCGCGCAGGATGGTGTCATCATGCACAAGCTCGCTGGCGAGCTTCTCACCTTCCTGGTCCATGCCGGGGATGATCGGGGCGTGATAGCCCAGGGTTTCTTCGGTGTTCGGCATTAGCCCACAGATCCTTCCATCTGAAGTTCGATGAGGCGGTTAAGTTCGAGCGCGTACTCCATCGGCAGCTCACGGGCGATCGGCTCAACGAAGCCGCGCACGATCATCGCCATTGCCTCGTCCTCAGCTAGGCCGCGCTGCATGAGGTAGAACATCTGCTCCTCAGAGACGCGGGAGACGGTCGCCTCGTGGCCCATCGTCACATCGTCCTCACGCACATCCACATAAGGGTAGGTGTCCGAACGGGAGACGGTGTCCACCAGCAAGGCATCACAGACCACCGAGGATTTGGAGTGTTTAGCGCCTTCACGTACCTGCACCAGGCCGCGGTATGCGCTGCGCCCACCGTTACGTGCCACCGACTTCGACACAATCGTTGAAGAGGTATTCGGGGCAATATGCACCATCTTAGAGCCGGTGTCCTGGTGCTGTCCTTCACCCGCGAAGGCAATCGACAGGGTCTCGCCCTTAGCGTGCTCCCCCACCATATACACTGCGGGGTACTTCTGGGTAACCTTCGAGCCGATGTTCCCATCCACCCATTCCATGGTGGCGCCCTCGTGGGCGACAGCGCGCTTAGTCACCAGGTTGTACACGTTATTCGACCAGTTCTGGATGGTGGTGTAGCGAACGCGTGCATTCTTCTTCACCACAATCTCAACGACCGCCGAGTGCAGCGAGTCAGACTTGTAGATGGGGGCGGTACAGCCCTCAATGTAATGCACATAGGACCCCTCATCCGCGATAATGAGGGTGCGCTCAAACTGGCCCATGTTCTCAGTGTTAATACGGAAATACGCCTGCAGCGGGATTTCCACGTGCACCCCCGGGGGGACGTACACAAACGACCCGCCGGACCACACGGCGGTGTTCAAAGCAGAGAACTTATTATCGCCGATGGGGATGATCGAGCCGAAGTACTCTTTGAAAAGCTCCGGGTAGTCCCGCAAACCGGTGTCGGTATCGACGAAGATCACGCCCTGCGCTTCCAGATCTTCACGGATCTGGTGGTACACAACCTCAGACTCGTACTGTGCGGCCACACCAGCGACCAGCGAGTTACGTTCCGCCTCGGGAATGCCCAGACGCTCATAGGTGATGCGGATATCCTCGGGAAGCTCCTCCCACGACTCCGCCTGCCCTTCAGTTGAGCGCACAAAGTACTTAATATTGTCGAAGTCAATCTCTGAGAGGTCAGCACCCCAAGTGGGCATGGGCTTGCGTTCGAAGAACTTCAGCGCCTTCAAACGCATGTTCAGCATCCACTCGGGTTCGTTCTTTTTCATGGAAATATCGCGCACAACGGCCTCGTCGAGGCCGCGCTTTGCCGCCTGACCCGCCACGTCAGAGTCTGCCCAGCCGTACTCGTAGTTACCAATACCTTCGAGTTCGGGGTTCATCTCCAGGATCTCTGAAATGACGGTGTCGTTGGCTTCGCGCTCAACTTTCTCGGTCATTACGGCCTTTCTTCGATGGGTGAATAAAATTTCTGTCCCGCCACCCGTGATTCATGTGGGCGCGGTGTTCGTGTGAGGTTCTCGCTCAGCGCGCTAGGCGCATCCTCACACCCCGATACTGGACTCCTTAGCGGGAGCGTTTCACGGGGTCGGATGCGGCGGTCGCTGCATCGGGTGTGCTTTCCGTGGCCTCGGGATGCGGCGCGGCGGATGTCTCCGGCTCAGCCGTCTCGGGAACCCGGTTAAGCGGAACGTGTGTGGTGCACACGTGTGCTCCCCCTGCCATGGTCGAAAGCCTCCGTACGTCAACACCCAAAAGATCGGAAATAATCCAGGTCTCTTGCTCGCAAAAGACCTGAAAGTCTTCGGCGAGATCACGTACGGGGCAGTGCCCCTGGCACAGCTGTATGCTGGCGAGGAAGTGTTCTGGCACCTTCCGCCCGGCGGGCGGTTCGGTGAACTGCGCGGTCGCCACGAAACCGTCACGGCTCATAGCCTCGGCGAGCGCTTTAGCCCGGGCTGCAACATCATCACCAGCTGCTTCCACCACGGGGCGGTAGCGGGCTTCCATTTCGGCGGCTCGGGCGGATGCGAATGCTTCAAGTGCGCTTTCACCGACGGTGTCGCGCAGCAT
Source organism: Rothia sp. HSID18069 (assembly GCF_003989155.1). Lineage (NCBI taxonomy): Bacteria > Bacillati > Actinomycetota > Actinomycetes > Micrococcales > Micrococcaceae > Rothia > Rothia sp. HSID18069. Next base: position 936,305 of record NZ_RBMG01000001.1, read on the forward strand.
TTCGAGGGCGTTTCGCGCAATGAGTAGATAGTCGTTTCCTAGGCGCTCGTGCCCTTGAGGGGCGATGACGTAGCGCCGGGCGGGGCGCCCTGCGCCCGCACCATACTGTTTGAGCGGGGCAACTTCGATCATGTTGGCCTGCTCAAGTGCGTCGAGATGGCGACGCACAGCGGCTGGGGTGAGACTCAGAAGCTCACCCAGATTAGCCGCAGAAACGGGACCGTGGTTGAGAACCCCGCGGAGGACTCGGTCGCGGGTACGTTCTTCAGCCTCTGCCTTGCGTGCGCCGGAGCTCGACTTCTTCGAATGTGGGGAGCTTGTCCCCTTCGCAGATGTCTTGTTCACGGAATACACAACTAAAGTATGTCCTAATTACTTCCCGGCTGGCTAGTAAGGTGCTCCTTCTCGCATAAATTAGTGCATTAAATGGGTAGAAAGGTAAGCATATATGACACACACCAGTGTTTTTGGGGAAAGAATCCCGCCCGCCCACCTGCACCCTTAGCCCACCGCTATGCAGCCTTGGACAACGCTCATATACCCCCAGAATGCGCCCGCGTCAGGGATTCGCACGCCGCTGAGACGGAGTGCCCTCGCCGCAGAACCGACACGCACGCGCTCGACTTAAGATAGTCTCTCTCAGGGCTTAAGATAGAGGGGTGGCTAAAGAAGATGTATCCGGCAAGACTGCACGCGGTAATGGCGATGGGGCAGCGCTGGAAATCGCCGACCTCGTTAAAGAGTTCAAACCTTCGCGTTCTTTCCGTGAGAAAAACCCCGAGCGTCTCACTGAGCGTGGCATGCACCGCGCCGTAGACGGGGTGAGCCTGCAGGTGTACCCCGAAGAGGTGACGGTGCTCTTAGGGGCAAATGGGGCAGGGAAAACCACCACCCTAGCCTGTGCCCAAGGGCTTCTGGCCCCCGACTGCGGAACTGTGAAACTTCTTGGCGAGAACCCTCTTCACGCCTCACCGGAGTTACGTGCCGCCGTTGGTATTATGCTGCAAGATGGTGGGCTTCCCAACGCTATGCGGCCCATCCCGCTGCTGCACCATGTGGCGAAAATGTACACTCATCCTGCCTCCGTTGATGAGCTGGTAGAAAGGCTCGGCATTGCATCTTTTAACGGCACCACTATTCGCCGTCTCTCCGGCGGGCAGAAGCAGCGGGTCTCATTAGCTGCCGCACTTATTGGGCGTCCCAGCGTACTGTTCCTGGACGAGCCCTCGGCCGGGCTTGACCCGCAGTCCCGCAACGTAGTGTTTGATATTATCCGGGAGCAGCGAAAGGCCGGAGTGGCAATTATTCTCACCACCCACCTGATTGATGACGCGCAGAAACTTGCCGATTATGTGTACATTATTGAAAAAGGCAAAACCGTTCTTGAGGGTACCGTCCCCGAACTGGTCGCCGGGGACGGCACCGCACGGTTACATTACACCCTCAACGCGCACACTCCTGCCCGGGAAGAGCTGCTGCCGGTAGGTTTGCGCGGCGGCGTGGAACTTATTGAGCACACCCCCTACACGCCGGGGACACCGGGTGAGTACGAGTTACGCGGGCCGCTCACCCCGGAGCACCTTTCGGCGTTCACAGCTGCGCTCACTGCGCACTATATAATGCCCATCAGTTTGAAGATGGAACCTAAAACCCTAGAAGACGTATTCCTCGACATTTCGGGACGTGATATTCGATGACTCAGACCGCACCAACCGGCCCCGCCTCCGAGTCGCCCGCCGAGGCTGATACGTTCACCGAACCGCGCGCGGCATCCGGGGTGCAGCGTGTGCTTGCTCAGGGCGGTTATGAGACGCTGGCCATGCTTAAAAACGGCGAGCAGCTCATGCTTAATATTGCTTTCCCCGTCATGGCGCTCTTTGCGTTGCGTTACACGAGCTTCCTTGATTCTTACGCCGAGGGTATGGGCACGACCCGCATGAACGTGGCTGTTCCCGGGGTGCTCGCGCTGTGCGTGATTTCGACTGCGCTCTCGGGGCAGGGTATCGCCACCGGTTTCGACCGGCGGTACGGTGTGCTGAGATTTCTTTCCACCACCCCCCTGGGGCGCAACGGCCTGATTATTGGCAAAGTGATTGCGGTTCTGACGGTGCTTGCCGTCCAGTTTGTGCTTGTGAGCATCGTGGGTTTCGGGCTCGGCTGGCGGCCCGATATTTTTCAGATGTACCGCTCGTTGAGCACGCTGCTGCTTGGTGCTGCGGCGTTCACCGCCCTGGGTCTGCTTATTGCTGGCACCGTGCGGGCGGAGGCGACCCTCGCCATTGTTAACATTGCGTGGGTTATCCTTGCCGGTGCCGGAGGTGTACTGATCCCCATTGACAGTTTCCCCGAAGTGTACCGCGTTATTGTTTCACTGCTGCCTTCGGGGGCGCTTGGTGAAGCCATGCGTGGCGACTACCTGAAAGATGTGTTCCTGCCGCTGCCGCATCTAGTGCTGCTGGGGTGGGCACTCATTGTGGGGTTCATTGCCTCCCGCAAATTTAAGTGGTCCGATTAGCCACTGATATTCTGGACTACGCAACCCCGCCACAGGTATCCTGCCGCTCTCAGCAGGCCGTGCCCTTGCAGCATGCAGACGCTCACACACCGTCGGAAAAGGTCATCATGATTACCACGCTTAAAGATAAGCTCTCCCCCACCGAATACACCCCCTGGGTGCTGTACACGGCGGTGGGCACCGCACTGGCTAACCTGTTACTGATCGTCACCGGTGCCGTGGTACGCCTTACTGGTTCGGGGTTGGGGTGCGACACGTGGCCGCGCTGTACCGACGAACAATGGACCACCACCCCGGCTCAGGGGATCCACGGCTTCGTCGAATTTGGTAACCGGATGCTCACATTTGTGCTCATGGTCATTACGGTGCTCGCGTTCTTTGCAGTACTACGGTTAGCCCTGCCGCAGGCTACAGTACGCTCCGTACTTCCCAAACTTTTTACCGGTCTGCGCACCCAAAATTCGCGGTACAGTGACCTGTTTAACCTGACGCTATTGCTGCTCTGGGGCATCCCCCTGCAGGCGGTTATCGGCGGTATTACCGTGTGGCAGCGGCTAAACCCGTGGATGGTGACCGCCCACTACATGGCCTCCGCCGTCATGATTGGCCTGGCCGCCGTACTGATTAATAGGGTGCGCCGCTACTTTAAGCCCGCCACTGCTGCAGCCGAAAACCTTGACAGCGCGTTCAGCGAAAAAGGCCGTGTTTCTGTCCAGGTGCTCGGGTGGCTTGGTTTGGTGCTGGTTGTGTTTCTTGTGTTTATGGGTACGGTAGTAACCGGGACAGGGCCGCATGCGGGAGACCCACGCACCCACCGCCACGATTTCAATCCAATAGTTATAGCCCGTTTGCACGCCTGGGCGGTGTGGGTATACCTGGTATCCCTCATGACCCTGTACCTGATAGTACGCGCATATGCTCTGCCTAAGGCGTATAAGTTCTCCCTTGCGGTGCTGACAGGTGTTATTGCCTGCCAGGGAACCATCGGGTACATCCAGTACAACACCGGCCTGCCTGCCCTCTTAGTGGAAGCCCACATGCTCGGCTCTGGGCTGTTTACGTGGGCCGCCATATCCCTCATTGAACGGCAGCTGACGCTCACCTCACGCACAGCGCGTGAACTGGCGCTAAGCCGCAGGGTGCAGCGCACCTCACCACAGTAAAACGTCAGGGGCGTCCCTCACCTATTACCCCGGTGAGGGACGCCCCGAACTCTATAAGACGCGCATGTGGGCACCTAGAAAATAAACGACTCCATAATAGGGCCGCCCACAAATGGGTCGATTGCCAACGCAATAAACAGGATTGTCAGATATGTGATTGAGCCGTGAAACACCACCATCGCGGTTCGGCTCGTAGCCTTCTGGGCCAAAGCCAGCAGGTGCAGTTTATGGCACTGGTACAGGAACCAGGCACCCACCGCCGCGGCGCTAAGACCATACACCCAGCCCGCGCCTCCTACAGGAACCAGCAGCAGCGAGCAGATCACCATAGCCCACCCGTACAGCACCACCTGGACTGAGACCGAATGCGCTGGGGCAATCGCCCCAAGCATCGGCACCCCTGCCGCCTTATAGTCCTCGGCATATTTCATGGATAACGGCCAATAGTGCGGCGGCGTCCACAAGAAAATTACCGTGAACAGCACCAGGGCTGGCCACTCAATGGTTTCCCTCACGGCCGCCCACGCAATAAACACCGGCATGCACCCGGCGATACCGCCCCACACAATATTCTGGGTAGTGCGCTTCTTCAAATACAGTGAGTAGAAAACCACGTACAGCAGGATAGCGACCACACCCAGCACGCCCGAGAGCGGGTTCACCATAAACCACAGGTAGGCCACCGAAACCACTGCTAACACCCAGGCAAACACGATAGCTTCCCGGTCGCTCAGCTCCCCAGTCACCAGAGGCCGCTTCTCGGTGCGCTTCATCTTACGGTCAATATCGCGGTCAATATAACAGTTAAATGCCCCCGACGCCCCTGCCGCCATAGCACCACCAATCAGGGTGTTCATCATGAGCCAGAAACTGGGCATACCGTGCGCAGCAAACATCATCGTTGGCGCCGTGGTGACCAATAGCAGCTCAATCACCTGAGGTTTCGTCAGGTGAATATACGCCTTTATTTTGCGCCTGAGGCCAACGGGCCCCTCAACTGTATCCCCGGCAGGGGCAGCAGGCGCGCAGGCGCGCACCTGTTGAATAGTATGACCCTTCACTGTGGGCTCCTTGGTGTGTGCGTGTGTGCACCCGTATTCCGCGTGGCTAGGGACTTTCCCAAGGCGCAACCAGCAGCGGACAAACCGCCGACCGAGGCGCCCATACACGGTGGAGTTACAGGCATGGCTACCTATATTGTAGGCCCGTGTTCAGCCGCTTACAACGTGGATGACTTTAAGCGGATAGCGTTCCAGCCCCGGTTTCTCTCCCATTCACCGCTTCAATAACCTTGGAGAGACTTCATCGTGGACTATCCTTATAGATGAAGCTGGTAGCCTCGCGTCATCACCCGTTCCCGGTCCGCCCACCACAGGCAGCAGCCCAACCAATGGGGGTCGGGAATAACGCATGCGTCATTGGGTTATACCGTTCAGAGGCGCGCACGGCACACTGCGCGGGCGCGCATCGTACAGATAATGAAGGGAAAATCACGTGCCAAACCTAAACGAGAAGCTGGAGTGGACCGACGTTGATCAGCGTGCGGTCGATACCGCCCGCATACTCGCCGCCGACGCTGTTGAAAAGGTAGGCTCAGGGCATCCCGGTACCGCCATGAGCCTAGCACCGGTCGCCTACCTACTTTTCCAGAAAGTCATGAACCAAGACCCAGGCGACGACCGCTGGCAGGGACGTGACCGTTTCATCCTCTCCCCCGGGCACACCTCCCTCACCCTCTATACCCAGCTCTTCCTCGGCGGGTACGGCCTTGAGATGGGCGACCTCGAATCGCTGCGTACCTGGGGTGCGCTAACCCCCGGGCACCCCGAATACAAGCACACTAAGGGCGTGGAGATCACCACCGGTCCGCTCGGCCAGGGGCTGGCATCCGCCGTTGGTTTCGCCTACGCTCAGCGTTACATGCGTGGGCTTTTTGACCCCAAGACCCCAGCCGGGCAGTCACCCTTTGACCATCACGTGTTCTGCATTGCCTCCGAAGGGGATGTGCAGGAAGGCGTCACCGCCGAAGCGTGTGCGCTCGCCGGGCATCAGCAGCTGGGCAGCCTAATTGTGGTGTGGGATCGCAACCACATCTCCATCGAAGAAGACACTGATGTCGCCTTCACCGAAGACGTTCCCGCCCGGTTCGCCTCATACGGCTGGGATGTTCAGAGCGTAGATTGGACGCGCACCGGCAACTATGTTGAAGACGTCGCAGAACTGTACGCCGCTATTGAGCGCGCAAAAGCCGTGACCGATAAGCCCTCGTTCATTGAGCTGCGCACTATTATTGGTTACCCGGCCCCGAATAAGCAGAACACCGGCGCGGTTCACGGCGCCAAGCTGGGGGCTGAAGAGGTTGCCGCCACGAAGGAGCTTTTAGGGTTCGACCCCGCCAAGAGCTTCTTCATTGACCAGCAGGTGCTGGATCACACCCGCGCCCTGCGTGAGCGTGGCGCTAAAGCGCACGAGGCGTGGGATCAGAAGATGGCCGCGTGGCGTGCGGCTAACCCCGAGGCCGCGAAACTGTACGACCGTCTGATCGCTGGCCAGCTTCCTGCAGACTACCGGGAAGCTTTCCCCGTTTTCGAGGCAGGATCATCGCTCGCGACCCGTGCCGCATCCGGCAAAGTCATTAACGCCATTGCAGGGACCTTCCCCGAGCTGTGGGGCGGGTCGGCGGATCTGGCGGGGTCGAACCTGACTACTATTACCGGCGCAGATTCCTTTAACCCGGTAGCGCGTACCACCGACGACTGGACGGGTAACCCGTACGGGCGTGTGCTGCATTTCGGTATTCGCGAGCAGGCAGCGGCAGCGATCGTGAACGGTATTGTGCTTTCCTCCCCCACCCGTGCGTTCTCAGGCACGTTCTTCGTTTTCTCCGACTACCAGCGCCCGGCGGTTCGCCTGTCCGCCCTGATGGGCATCCCGGCGCTGTATGTATGGACCCACGACTCGATTGGTGTGGGCGAGGACGGACCCACCCACCAGCCCATTGAGCACCTGAGCTCACTTCGCGCCATCCCCGGGTTTGATGTTGTTCGCCCGGCGGACGCGAACGAGACCGCTGTTGCATGGCGCACTGTCTTAGAGCGCCAAGAGCGCCCGGCCGGCCTGGTGCTTTCCCGCCAGAACCTGCCCGTGTGGACGCGTGAGGATGTACCCGGTGAGGGAGAGAAGTACGCCTCCGCTGAAGGTGCAGCACGCGGCGGGTACGTAATGGCAGATACGGAGGGCACCCCAGACGTTATTATTATTGCCACCGGCTCAGAAGTTGAGGTTGCTATTGAGGCCCGCCAGCAGCTGGCCCAGCAGGGCGTCTTCGCCCGGGTGGTGTCGATGCCGTGCCGTGAATGGTTTGATGAGCAGAGCGAACAGTACCGCGAATCGGTGCTGCCCTCTTCGGTGGCGGCACGCGTATCGGTTGAGGCCGGTGTTGCAATGAGCTGGCACGACCTTCTGGGGTCGGCCGGGCGCGCTGTATCAATCGAGCATTTTGGGGCTTCAGCTGATGCGAAGACCCTGTACCGCGAGTTTGGTATTACCCCCCAGGCCGTCGTGGCTGCGGCACAGGAGTCGATCAAGGCGGCCCAGTAACCCCATGCCTAGAGCTGCGGCGGTGGGGCGTCCAATGGCTAGATACCCCGCCGCCTCAGCAGCGTGCGTGTTGTAGTGTCTCCACAACCGCACCCCATATTTTCTTATCTGATTTTTAGACTGTAGATAGAAGGTTATTTGTAATGAGCGAATCCACCCAGAAACTCTCAGACGCAGGCGTTTCGATCTGGCTTGATGATCTCTCCCGCGAGCGCCTGACCAGCGGCAACCTTGTTGAGCTGATAAAGAGCAAAAACGTGGTGGGTGTGACCACTAACCCCACTATTTTCGCTGGTGCGCTCTCGAAAGGGGCCGCGTACGCCGGGCAGATGAGCGACTTGGCGGCATCCGGTGCGGATGTTGAAGAAGCCGTGTTCGCAGCCACGACCGATGATGTGCGCGCCGCATGCGATGTATTCAAACCGATTTTTGAGGCCTCACAGGGCTTTGACGGCCGTGTATCGATTGAGGTGGACCCCCGTTTGGCGCGCGATGCCGAGGGTACGAAGAAAATGGCTCGGGAGCTGTACGAGCGGGTGAGCCGTGAAAACGTCATGATTAAGATCCCCGCAACCGTTGAGGGCCTAGAGCCGATTGCGAAAACCTTGGCGGCGGGTATTAGCGTGAACGTGACCCTGATTTTCTCGCTGACCCGGTACCGTGAGGTTATTAACGCCTATATGCTCGGCCTTGAGGAAGCCTTGGAGAACGGCAAGGACCTGTCGAAGATCCACTCGGTGGCTTCGTTCTTTGTCTCCCGGGTTGATACCGAGGTGGATGCTCAGCTAAGCGCGATTGGCACCGATGAGGCGCTGGCGCTCAAGGGTAAGGCTGGGGTGGCGAATGCTCGCCTGGCGTATGAGGTGTTTGAGGAGATGTTCTCCTCCGAACGGTGGAAGCGTCTGGAGCGGAAGGGTGCGAATGTGCAGCGTCCGCTGTGGGCTTCGACCGGTGTGAAGGACCCTGCGCTGCCTGACACCCTGTATGTGACTGGGCTGGTGGCCCCGCACACTGTGAACACTATGCCCGAGGCGACCTTGAACGCTGTGGCGGATCACGGTGAGGTTGTTGGGGATACGGTACGTGCCTCGTATGCGGAGTCTAACGAGGTGCTGGATGCTATTGAGCGCGCCGGTGTTTCGTACCGTGAGGTGGTTGAGAAGCTTGAGGCCGAGGGACTTTCAAAGTTTGATGCCTCTTGGGAGGAACTACTAGACACTGTCCGCGGTGCTCTTCAGAACGCGAAATAGCGGCAGTGTGGGGTGCCAGCGGGCTTTCCCGAACGGTACAATTGGCAAGGCATAAACCTTGATGGTGCGTGCACCCCGCCGTGATTTCTGAGGCGGGGTGTATTGCGCCAGCATAGAGGCAACCAAAGGATTTTTATTGTGACTATCGGCCACGAGTCGAACCCGCTGCGGGATTCACGCGACCGGCGTTTGGCGCGTATTGCGGGCCCTTCTGCCCTGGTTTTCTTCGGCGTCACGGGTGATCTCGCCCGTAAGAAGCTGCTTCCTGCTGTCTACGATCTGATGAACAGGGGCCTGCTTCCGCCCAGTTTTGGGCTGGTTGGGTATGGCCGCCGTGAGTGGAGCGACGACGATTTCCGTGCCTATGTGCGGGAGTCGGTGCAGGCGCATGCGCGCACTTCGTTCCGTGAAGACGTGTGGAACCAGTTCCAGAAGGGTATGCGTTTTGTGCAGGGTGCGTTCGATGATGATGCCGCTTATGAGCGTCTCAAAGGCACTCTGGCGGAGCTGGATGAGCGCGGTGCCCAGGGTAATCACGCGTTCTACCTGTCGATCCCCCCGAAGGCTTTCGAGCAGGTGCTGTCGAAGCTTGCCGAGCATGGGCTGGCCAGCCGTGAGGAAGATGCGCGCACAACGCATGCTGGCACTGGGTGGCGGCGTGTGGTGGTGGAGAAGCCGTTCGGGCATGACCTTGAGTCGGCCCGTGAGTTGAACGCTATCGTTGAGCGGGTGTTCCCGCCGGATTCAGTGTTCCGCATCGACCATTATTTGGGTAAAGAGACGGTGCAGAATATTTTGGCGATGCGGTTTTCGAACCAGATGTTTGAGCCGGTATGGAATGCTAACTACGTGGATCATGTGCAGATCACGATGGCTGAAGATATTGGTATCGGCTCCCGCGCGGGATACTATGACGGGGTAGGTGCAGCCCGCGACGTGATTCAGAATCACCTGCTGCAGCTGCTTGCGCTGACCGCCATGGAGGAGCCCCTGAGTCTGGACTCTAAGCACCTGCGGGCTGAGAAGGCGAAGGTGCTTGAGGCGGTGCGTGTTGATGACCTTGAGAATTCGTACGCGCTGGGCCAGTACGCTCCCGGGTATCAGGGCGGCGAGCATGTGAACGGGTTCTTTGATGAGAAGGACATCCCGGCTGATTCCCGTACCGAGACGTTCGCGGCGTTGAAGGTCAGTATTGATAACCGCCGCTGGGCGGGCACCCCGTTCTACCTGCGCGCCGGTAAGCGCTTGGGGCGCCGCGTGACTGAGATTGCGGTGCTGTTTAAGAAGTCAGCGGATCGCTTATTCGGTAAGGAAACGGAAGTTCCTGCGGGCCAGAATGCAATCGTGATCCGGGTGCAGCCCAATGAGGGCATGACCATACGTTTTGCGGCGAAGGTTCCCGGCACTCAGATGGAGATCCGTGACGTGAACATGGACTTTGGGTACGGGCATTCTTTCACTGAGGAGTCGCCGGAGGCGTATGAGCGCCTGATTCTGGATGTGCTCTTGGGTGAGCCGCCGCTGTTCCCCCGCCATGAGGAGGTTGAGCTTTCGTGGAAGATCCTTGACCCGTTTGAGGAGTACTGGGAAGAGCACAAGATTAAACCTGAGCCTTACGAGTCCGGTTCGTGGGGCCCGCGTTCGGCGCATCAGATGCTTGAACGCGATAACCGTGCCTGGAGGCGCCCGTGATTTCGCATCTGCACCACACGAATGTTTCTGCTATTTCCAAGGAACTTTCCCAACAGCTGGCGGCTAACGGCAGCCTCAGCAGCGGCCGTGTGCTGACTCTGGTGGTACTGGCTGAGAAGGGACATTCCCGTGAGGCACTGAATGCCGCGATTCGTGCCTCCCATGAGCACCCCAGCCGCATTATTGTGCACATCGCGCACAGTGAGACCGACCCCGACCAGCTGGATGCCGAGATCCATGTGGGTGGTGAGGCTGGCGCCTCAGAACTCATTATTCTGCGCGGCTGGGGCAGTGCCTCCAAACCGACGGAGGCGCTGATCTCCGGGCTGCTTCTGCCGGACGCGCCGATTGTGGTGTGGTGGCCCCATTATGTGCCCGATAACCCGGCCGAGGATTCACTTGGGAAGATTGCGCAGCGCCGCATTACCGATTCCGCGCGCGCATATGACCCGATGGCTGTGTTAACCCACCTGTCGCAGGTATACCAGGCCGGGGATACTGACCTGGCGTGGACCCGCCTGACGCTGTGGCGCACCCAGCTGGCGGCGCTCATGGAACAGATGCCGTACTCCCCGGTCAAACGGGTGGTGGTGTGGGGTTCTGAGAAGTCCCCGTCGGTGGTTCTGCTGGGTGCCTGGCTGGGCTGGAAGCTGCAGGCCGAGGTTAGTTTGGCCACTATTGGCGCGGCGGAGCGCGGCCTGTACCGTGTGGCCATTGAGCGTGAGGACGGGCAGACTGTGATGTTCCGCCCGGGCAAGAGCATTGCGATCTTGGAAACCCCGCACGCCCCGCAGCAGCAGATTGCGCTGCCGGTGCGCACCCTGGCGGAGTGCATTTCTGAGGAACTGCGTCGCCTTGACCCTGATGACACATACGGGGAAGTGCTGAAGTCGGCGTTCCCCACGATCGAGATGCACCCCACCCGCTGTGACTCTGAGCCGCTTCTTGACGAGCGGGAATACCCGGAGGTTTTTGATGCCTAAGATTAACAATATTGGTGAGAGCACCCCGACTCTGGTAGCTCATCCTACCCGTGAGGCGTTGGCGGCTGACGCCGTGGGACGTATTTTTGACATTCTGGAGCATGTGCTCACGGAACGTACGGTGGCGCATGTTTCGCTCACTGGCGGCACCATGGGTATTGCGACGCTCCGGGCGTGGGCGGCCTCTGCTCGCGTGAAAGATATCGACTGGTCGCGTGTGCATTTCTGGTTCTCGGATGAGCGGTTTGTGCCTGAGCGGGATGCCGAGCGTAACGATGGGCAGGCGATTGAGGCGCTGCTCGCTGACCTCACTGATTACGGCTTCCCGGTGGAGAACGCACACCGGATAGGCCCTTCAGACGTGATGATTGATGTGGAGGCTGCCGCCGAACATTACGCCTACGAGATGCGTAAATTCGCTGGTTCAGCCGATCCGGTGCGGGTTGAAATGCCCGAGGGCGCCTCCGAGCTTCCGCTAGTGGGCGGCCACGGTGGGGCTGCCGATTCTGAGCCTTCCGGCGGAGGCTGCGGCTGCGGGGGCTGCGGTTGCGGCGGCGGGTCTGGGTCGGATAGTTGGCCGGTGCCGGTGTTTGATGTGACCCTGCTGGGGATGGGCCCGGATGGGCATATTGCTTCCCTCTTTCCGGGGCGTCAGCAGGTTCTGCTGGGTACGGGGCTGCCCGAAGACCCGGTGGATGGTGCGAAAGCAGTGACGGTGATGGTGAAGGACTCCCCCAAGCCCCCCAGCGAGCGGGTTTCGGTGACCCTTCCGGTGATTAATAGTTCACGCCATATTTTCTTCCTCATCACCGGCGGCGATAAACAGGAGGCGACGACTCGCCTTTTGCAGGGGGCGCAGATTCCTGCGGAGCAGCTAACCGCCGACCTGTTACTGGCAACTCCCGCTGTGGGTGCCCGCGGGCAGAAACAAACCCTGATTTTTGCTACTGAGGAGTCGCTGGCTTAGCTGCGGCTTTGCCGGTGTCTCAAAAAGTGGAGTTCCCCTCCGCTCCAGCATATTGTGCAGTCGGCAGTTGCGCTGCACAGATGCTTGGCGGAGGGGCTTTTCTGTCTGCTGCCACCGGGGCGAAAAACGTGTGAGGTCACTGCGGGCTGGTGTTCTGCAGGTACAGCTGGCTCAGTGAAGCAACTGTCGGCTCTAGACAGATATCTGCCTCATCGGGGGCTTCCACTACGTTGGCCCAGGTGAGCGCCAAGTAGTCGGCAACGGTCATGGGTCTGTGGTGCCTGAATGTTTCGAGCATCGCCTGCACAGTCCGGGCTGACTCCACAATATTAATGTAGCCGCGCAGCCCTGCATCGGTGACGGTTACAACGCGTTCGCGCAGGTCAAAGATGAGCGGCAGCGACCCGCGGCCTGCACTGGTGAGCATAAATTTAGTGCGTACCTGGCTGACCTCGTGCACGTCCTTGCCAGCTCCTGCTCGCGGCACCATCGTAAACCCCACGAATAGGTCGTTGACATCCGCCAGTGTGCGCTCCTGCCGGTATAGTTTTTGGCAGGGACACTCTTGCGGCCCGTGTACATGGGTGCCTCCGTACCCGGCGTAGAGGTGCACGGTGGGGATAGCGTAGCGTACCTTCTGAGCGAGAGCTTCAGCAATATTAAGGTCGATGAACTCCCAGGCGCCGCCGGTTCCATCGGTGACGTCTCCACTGTGGTAGGCGTAGTCGTCCACCTGCTGGTCCCCGTACCAGACGCCACCAAGCGGCTCACCTTTCGCGTCGTACAGCATCAGTGAGAGGTCTATATCCGCTGGCGAATCCCAGTATACGAATAGCCTAATAATCTTGTGTGCCCCCTCATGAAGCGGAACACGGCTGAACCGGCACAACCCGTCAAGGGACTGGCTGCTGTTCCGGTTCCCTAGCGGCATGATGAGTTTTCCCGCCCCGGTGGGGGTATAAATATCCATACCGTCGGGGGTGTATATTTTAGTGTTTTCAAGGCGTGCTGCGAAACCATTTTCAATAGCCTGCAACCCGAGCTGCACCTGTGTGCGTGTATGCCTGCTCGCGTCGGTTACCGTCCCCATGCCAGCCTTATCAATCACTAGGCGGTGCTGTGTGCTGCCCCGCCTCAGATTGGTGTACAGGTTGTACAGCTGTACCAGCACAGGCAGCGCAACACGGGGTGCTATACGGGCGAACCCGTCCGCTATGACCTGTTCCTCATCCGGGAACGCCCGGAAGGCCCGGCTGAGCTGCCGGGCAAAAACCCCGGGCCTGCTGCTCAGCAGACGCACCACCTGTTCTGCGTTTTTGCTGCGGTAGGCGGCGTCCACCTCCGATTCGAAGCTGCGCATCCGCCCCCGGTACAGGTCATCGGCCCACCGCTGTAAATGCTTAAGTGAGGGGTAGTCACCGGGGTGTATGGTGCGTGCCAGCCGTTTGAACTGTTCGGAGCGACTGGCGGTGTCGTAGCGGGCGGCCGCATAGTCACGTTCGCACAGTCTATTGATGAGGCGCGCAATGAGGGTGCGTTCGCTGCGGCGCAAGCGTAGCCGGGTGGGCGTGCTCAGGCTGAGGTCGGCCTCGTTCCCGTTTGCTCCGCTGAAGGCAACAGCTAGACGCAGCACCTCGTTGAGGGTTCTCATCTGCTGAACATAACAACGATCAATGTGCACTGTGAGAAACGCCAGGTTCTCGCGGTACGCACTCGCGTGTTCTAGTGCGGGCAGCTTATGGTACGCACGCAGGTAATCGGCGAGGGTGAGCAGATCGGCGCGGTCGGTCTCACTGTACACCTGGTTCTGCGCGGCGATAGCGGTAAAAAGTTCCTGCGCTAAGGCTGCGCATGGCGTGTTCCCGCGCAGCAGTATCACCTGGTTCTGGTCGCGTTCTCCGCGTCTATAGGTGGTGCGGGGGCGGGGGTCTTGAGTGTCGTATGGAAGTAGCGGGTGCTTGAGATGCCCGTAGATGGGGGTGTAGAACTCTCGGTCCTCACGCGGGGCGAATGCATCCAACAGGTCACCTGTGGCGATGGAACGGGTGATATAGTGCAGAATCTGTTCCGTGTAGCGTTGCCTGTCGCTTAGGTGAAGTTGGCGCATATCAAAGTCTCGGCGGAAGGCCCGCCCTCCCCGGGCGCCGCGCAGGTGTTTCCAGTCGGCGGTGAACTCATCAAATTCTGTGTAGCTCATGGTGGCCAGTACGGCACGGGAATCTTGGGCAATAGCCACCCCGAGCTCCGTCAGTTCTTCAATGCGCGGACCCAGAATTCTCCGCACACGGTGGCGCAGCCCTTCAGTGATGGTGGGTGTTTCTATGATCCAGCGGTTGGCGGGTTCACCGGGCAGGATATAGACCCCGGTGCGGCGGAGAATGACTTGGTGCAGCGTTGCCACGTTTTTCTCTTTTCTAATAATTCCCGTTAGAGGCTAGCCGAGATCCTGCCGACGGTGTGTGGTTGGGGTACAAAATGACGGGTGGATTATATCCACCCGTCATCAATAAAGTGCTCGCGGTAAGCGCATTCTCTGAAATTGCGTAACCAGGCAAGAGAAAGTAAGAGAATGCATGATCCGCGATTGAGCCTTCTACGGGATTCGAACCCGCTACATCCCGTACAGCGGTGCTGTCATAGCAGCCACTGTTGATGAAGACGAATCGTCCACTCTGTGATTTTCAGGTTCCAATATATGCGCGACATGTAGTATTGTCAATTTTCAATGGCTATTCTTCGTCAGATATAGCTAGTGCTTGTTCTTGTGCTTGACGGGCAAGCTCCGTCGAGCACGGACTCAGCGCGCTCAACGCCCGCAGATTCTTCGCCAACACAGTCGAACCCTTCATCTTCGGACGCAAAACCTCAGGAATCTCAACACTCACACCATACTCCCCCGCCAACTGAGCAAGTAACTGCACGAGCGCACCACCCCGGTTCAGCTCCCCCACCACCGGCAGCAGCCCCTGCAAAACCTGACAGACACGCCACCCCGCCAGAGGGCTAATAGAAGCAGCATCCTGCAAGGTCTCGATAACCCTCCCAACTATCACGTACTCCCCCTGCAGCATCCACCCCAGCTCTGCGGCAAACATGCCGGTGTCAAGCATATCGCGGTCCGCGAGGGCTGCAAGCGCCTGTGCCGTGGCGGAACGGTACTGCCGTTCAGCTGCGGAGGCGGCGTAGGCTAGGAACGAGTATGAAGGCTCGCCCAGCACCTGGTGGGCGTGTTCGAAAGCTTCAAGTGCAGGCTCCATACCGTGTATGACTTTCGCAAATTTGGCGCCTTTAACGGCGGGCATCATATGGGCTGCGAATATATCTGGGTTGTTCTGAGTTAGCCACGCGTACCACTGGATGACGGCGCGCATCGCTGGCAGTTCGCGCTGCTCAGTGTCCCGGCTCTCATACTCTGCCCTGACGCTATCGACCAGCAGGGCGGCCTGCTCAAACGGGGTTTCGGTGGTAACAGGCTGTTCTTCGTGAACGGCCCAGGCCACATAGTAGTTTCCGTAGATCCGTTCAAAGTCGGCGTTGAGTGGTTTCTGGGGCACGGTAATACGCCGCCATGTGCGTTGTACCGCTGGCAGCGGTTCACACACGATGCCGCTGCCGCAGGTGTCGGGGGTGAGTATGCGCGATATTTGTTCGCTCAGCAGGGCAACCGGGCCGCGGCTATTCCTTATCTCTACCGTGCACTCAGCATCCCAGTATTCTTCGTCGGAATAGTATTGTCCGTCCTCTAAATATTCCCCAGTAATACTACTGATGCGACGGTCATATTCGTATCCTGGGAATTTTTGCGGGGCAACACTATCCCCCTCTTTGGCACATAATTTAAGAATTATTCCTACAAGGTATTCGAGGTTATTGTAGGTATTTCCGTCACTATTTTCGAGATATTTTTTCAGATATTCCTGCTGCGCTTTATCTAAGTCAATATTGCGGTACTCTGCAATATAGGCTAATAACCGCGGAATATCAGCCCCGTCACCGGTATTGTTGAGGAGCTCGAAAAGTATTTCTTGCGCCTGCGCAGCGCTATCGATCGGTGGCCGGGAGGTAAAGAAATCATCTGGTTCCCGGTGCTGGGGTACCGCATCGGGAATACTGCCGGGTTGAGCTGTGGGAGCGTTCGTATCCGTGTTATCCGCAGCATGGCTGAGGAGCTTCCCGGTGATATGACCGGCTTGGTCCCTCAACTCTACAGGGAGGGTACTGGCTGCTTGCCCAACGATGCGGGTGATCTGTTCGCACAGGTGCGGGCGGGCTTTCACTAGTTCAGCGAGTATGCGCAGCTGGCTCTTCAGGATTTTCTTTTCGGTACGCATTAGAACAGCCTGCGAGGCATCCACCAGTGTATGCACTTGGTGATCGGTCAGCTCCCCCAGTATAGGTAGCAGCTGCTTTTGGGCAAGCCCCACTACGGTTGATGGTTGAGAGCACAGCAGCGCGATAAGTTCGGTGGCATGCTCTGTGATTTCTTGCCCGTTTGGCTGCATACCCAAGTAGAAGGAGCGGTATGTTGTGGCGTCGGGGTTAGTATCTGCGGCCAGCAGCCCTTTAAGAGACTCCGCAAACACGCGCTCCCGAAACCCCTCATAATGCTCCTGCAGAAAAAGCAGCAACTCAATGGTTTTTAGGTGGCGCCCCGGGGCAACATAAAATTCATCTCCCACTCCGTTGCTGAAAAGATCCCAAAACTCCTGTGTTAAAAGCAGCGGATCATTATTAAATATGTCAAGAAGCGGGGCAAATCCTCGGGATGATACAGAGTTATCTCGTATAACGTAATTCTTATACGCATACAGGTACCCGACACTGACGCAGCGCAGCTGGCGGCTACGCAGAAAACGGTGCGCAATCTCGAAATATATTTTACCTTCTGCAAGCTGCACATACTGGTCAATAAATTCCAGCCCCCATGCATCAGGGCGCTCATTGAGCCCCATTTCAAAATAACGCCCCGCCTGCTGCGCAATATTGTCTTGCCACCCGGTATGCCGGTTAAATTGCCGCAGCAGCGAGGCAGCCCGGCTGGGCTTTTCGGTGAGCGCCCCAATAGCGTAGAGCGCAACCGGGTGGTAGGTGTAGTCCTTGCCCATAAGCCGGGTGGGCGAAAGAACACGGTACAGGGCTGCACGTTCCTCTTCTCCGGCTCCCGCTAAAGCGCGGCGGAACTCTGCCACGGGTGCATTATTATCCAATAGTTTTTTCACGAGCGCGCGCCGTTGAGCGAAAGAAGACGGCATATTGTTGCTGGGCATAGTTTCTCCGTGCGTTTTTATGACGGGTTGTTCTTTAGTATTGTGAGCGCTTGTTCTTGTGCTTGATGGGCAAGCTCCGTCGGGTGCGGACTCAGCGCGCTCAACGCCCGCAGATTCTTCGCCAGCACAGTGGAGCCTTTCATCTTTGGCTGCAAACACTCCGGGATATTAATGACCGCTCCGTACTGCTGGGCCAACTGAGCAAGTAACTGCACGAGCGCACCGCCCCGGTTCAGTTCCCCCACCACCGGCAGCAGCCCCTGCAAAACCTGACAGACACGCCACCCCGCCAACGGGCTAATGGAAGCGGCATCTGTGAGGGTGCGAACTAACCTCTGCGCCTGCACATATTGGTGACTCAGCAGCCACGAAAGCTCCGCTGAGAACGCATCAGGATCCAGCATGCCGCGCCCCGCTAGGGCAGCGATGCACTCGGCCGCATGGGCACGAACCTGTTCCTGCCGCGCGCTGGCACACGCCGCTATTGCACAGTACGATGGGGCGCCCAGCACACTGTGCGTATCCGCAAGAGCCCGCAGCACCTGCACCTCGGCACCTGCCGATTGCGTCTCATACACCACCGCGAAACATGCGGGCGCGAACTGGGCAGCCAGCACATCCGGGGTGTTCTGGGTCAGCCACGCATACCATTGAACAACCAGTTCCATGCCGGTACCGTACTGGGCCTCCTCTATGCGACGCTGGTACTCGCCAGCCACCCGGTGCACGTTCAGCACCCGCCACGCAAACGGGGACTTTTCAGGTGCAGCGTGCGGGTAGAAGACTTGCCGCCACTGCGGTAGGCGGCCGCCGGGGACTTTCTTCGCGTCCAGCCAGATCCAGGCTGATATATGTTGGAATACCGCCCAGCTGCGTGCCCATTCATAGTTTTCAGCCGGTAGCGGCTCGGTAATAAGCGCAATAAGCTCCGTACGGTATGGCCACAGCTCTTGAGAGCCTTCAACAACCGGCTGCTGCTCCGTCTGGTGTGCGTGCACCCATTTGAACTGCTGCACCAGCACATCAGCTGGACGAGATGAGAGAGGATGATGTTTAGTTTTCTCGTACTTCTGAAACTTAAGCACTGGAGCCTTATAGTTGTCCGCATCTTTAAGATGAGGCCGCATGGTGAGGTACCTCATGTATGCGCCCGGGTCGGCATCACGTGGTCCGGTGTTAAACCCCTGCATGAGTTGATGCGGCGCGAGGGCTTCAGGGCCTAGTTCGACCATCGGGTGCTGCATGAGGTAGGCGAGCATCCGGGGAATGTCCGCACCATCGTACCCGTCACAGAATAGGTGCCGAAACTCGTGATCATTTGTAATGGGCGCACGCGGGGCGAAGAACCCGACGGGTTCTTGTTTCTGTGGTGTTATATCGGGAATGTGTATACTCGCGGCGGTTTTACCCGCATCCGTTATACCCTTGTCTGTCCCCTCAACAGTGCTTGTAGATACTGCTGCGGGGGCGATAAGCTTGCGGGCACCCGGCTGCACATCCAGCGGCATAGACTCCACGGCATCCGCCACTAGGGTGCTGACCTGGGCAGCACACTCAGGGTGGGCCTTCACCAGTTTCGTCAGTAACCGCAGCTGGGCGCGCAGCACCTTCTTCTCGGTGCGAAATAGCACGGCTGCCGATGCATCTACCACAGCTAGCGCCTGTTCACCGGAAGCCTTATCAACTGCGGTATTCAACATATCTTGCGCCAGTGAAACACTGGGTGAGGGGGCTGCCCCCAGCACCGATACGTACAGCTGGAAAAGCCCCAAAATTTCTTCTCTGCTTGGCTGCAGAGCACGGTGAAGGTGACCGAAAATAGCGCTGTTCGCAGCCGAAAAATCACGCAGTAGCGCCCGCAGAGTTTCCTCCAGCGCACGCTCACGCACGCCCTCAAAACGCTCACACATATACCGCATGAAAGCTATGGCGGCATCACGTTGACCAAGCCGGCCGCGCAGCAGCCCTTCACTTCTA
Source organism: Rothia sp. HSID18069 (assembly GCF_003989155.1). Taxonomy (NCBI): domain Bacteria; kingdom Bacillati; phylum Actinomycetota; class Actinomycetes; order Micrococcales; family Micrococcaceae; genus Rothia; species Rothia sp. HSID18069. The sequence goes on from NZ_RBMG01000001.1 coordinate 955,719, forward strand.
AAAAGTGCCCAAAAGTCGTGCTCCAGCAGAAGCGGGTCTGACCGGAAGAACTTTTCAATTGTTAGCTTGTGGGGGTTGTACCGTTTGAATGCTTCCTCATTGGCGCGCATCGGCGGAATCATGTGGGTCAAAAGCTCCAGGTAGGCTGGGGATTCACTCACGAGGTGGCGGTTCCGAAGCACCGTATGAACCGGTTCCCATGCGTCTTGGGCTTCCGTCCACGGGTCGTGCTCCACTGCGGCAAGCTGCAGAACCCATTCGTCGCTCCGCTCGGTCAGGCCCGCTATGAACCATCCCAGGTGTTCCCTGTGGGTATCGGCGCTGCACCGTGTACGCGAAATGTACCCCACCGTACACCAGGTACGGATTGCGGTGGCGGGGCTGCTCGTCAGAGCACCCAGCAGGTAGAACCCTAAACTGGTAAGGGCTTCGGGGGCTTGGGCTGCTTCCCGTTCACTTCCAAGTATTTTTGCGGGTTGTACGGTGCGTGCCAACGAGGCGCGTTCCTCTTCGGTGGCTCCGCGGATAGCCTCCCGGTAGGCCTCCATATTAATGGGGCCGGTGCTTTTAAGCATGGTTTTGAGGCGGGCACGGCGCTCAGTGAGCGTGATTGGCTGGGGCATGGGGTATCTCCTGGGGTATGGTGTCGGTGCTGGCGCTTGCGGTTACGCAGGGTTGGTGTTGTTAGCCTGTTCTTGTGCTTGGCGGGCAAGCTCCGTCGAACACGGACCCAGCGCGCTCAACGCCCGCAGATTCTTCGCCAACACAGTCGAACCCTTCATCTTCGGACGCAAAACCTCAGGAATTTCAACACTCACACCATACTCCCCCGCCAAATGAGCAAGTAACTGCACGAGCGCACCACCCCGATTAATCTCCCCCACCACCGGCAGCAGCCCCTGCAGCACCTGACAGACACGCCACCCCACCAACGGGCTAATAGAAGCAGCATCCTGCAGAGTCTCAACAACACGGTTTGCTGGCACATATTTATCTTTTAAAAGCTGCATTAATTCAGCAGAAAACGCGTAGGTATCAAACATGTCGCGGTCTGCGAGAGTGGCGAGTGTTTCCGCCGCGAGGGCGCGGTAGCCGGTGTCTTTAGCGGCAGTAGCGAACCCCAGTGCACAGTATGCGGGTGCGCCAAGAGAACGCCAGCTCTGTGCAAGGGCGGTGAGCACAATTTCTAGCCCGTACACTTTCTTCTCATATAAGGCCGCCGTCATCAGAGGCATCATATGGGCCGCAAAAATATCCGGGTTATTGTATAGAAGCCATGCGCACCACTGCACCACCAGCCGGTACCAGCGGCAGGTACTAGCTTTGTCCATATTCTCGCTGTAGTCGGCAGAAATCACAACGGCCGTGAGTGCTGCCTCAGCAAACGAGGCGTCTTTTGGCTGCCGGGTAACACCCAGTTTGCGCCACCCAACATACCCGGGGAAGCCCTCTACGATCCTGCCCGCAACATACACGTTCCGCCGCTTTGACCAGTCCACCGCAACGCGTTCCCACACGCACTGCGCGGCCGGAAGCGGGGTTGTGACCACAGGCTCCAGTTCCTTTTTATAGGGTTTATCGGCATACGCGAACTGCTCCTGCAACAGTACCTGCGGCCCGCGTGACTTCGCGCGCGAGAACAGATAGTTTTCCCGATACTTCTGCATAAAATCACAGTGGGTGAGCTTTAACCGGTAGGATTTGAGAGCCAGGTAGCTGAGGCTGGCCCGCAGCTCGTCCTTCACCGCATCCCAGTAACGCAAATTCTTATTGTGGCTATATATGCGTTCTTGAGTGGCCTTATCCATCTCAATGCTTCGGTTGGCTTTCCGGCTCTGCACCATATAAGCGAGCAGGCGCGGCAGCTGTGTCTCTTGCGTCTCTTCTTCCAAAACTTTGAGAAGAACCTCTACGCATTCAGCGTCATCCGCGATAGGGGTAAGCGGTTCCGCCTCCCGCCCCGGTTCACGGTCACGCGGGGCCGCCTCGGGAATAATAATGCTTCCCGTCTCTCCCTCAGCGTCGGGGGTGTTCGGGGCAGTGACAGGCTCATCAATTATGAGTTTACGGGCGGTACTTTGCACATCTAACGGCAGGGTGTTGGCGGCAGCCGCCACGAGGGCACTGACTTGGGCTGCACATTCGGGGCGGGTTTTCACCAGTTTCGTCAGTAACCGCAGTTGGGCACGAAGCACTTTCTTCTCGGTGCGCAAAAGCACAGTGGCAGAGGCGTCCATGAGCTCCGCCGCCTGCTCCTGGTCCAGCTGCGGGATAAGTGGGGTGAGCATGTCTTGGGCTAGGCCCACGGAGGTTGAAGGGGACGCGCCCAGTACGGACACAAGGGTACCGAAGCGGCTGAGGTTCTCAGCTTCGGTGGGGTGCATCCCGCGGTAAAGCGCGTGGAATATCCGCGTGTTAGCCGGGGAGAAATCACGGAGCATCGCCTGCAGGCATTCGGTAAGAACCCGGTCACGGAACCCGCTGTAGTTGTCGCTCAGCAGTTTAGTGAGGGCTAGCATACTGCCGTTGGGGTGGAAAAATCCGTAGGTGTATTCCTCTAGCATGGCGCCCTCCACCCGGAAAAGTGCCCAGAACTCTTCAAAGCGGGCAGGATCTTCTGCAAAAAATTCCAGGGCTTCCTGGTGGTTGTGGGTCGAGGCAGTGTTCACTGCGGGAATACGGGCCTGGAATCCTTTCAGGTACTCTTCGTCTTCACAAATGAGCCCGCGTTCCCGCAGTAATGTCTGACTGAGAGGCCATAGTTCATCCATGAAACAGGTTTCCGCCACGTATTCCAGCACCCAGTCGTTAGGGCGTTCGGAGGCGCCTGCGGCCGCGTACCGGGCGATGGCGTCCCGGTGTTTATAGTTATCCCAGCACAGTTGCAGAATAAGCTGCGCGGCTCGGGCAGGTTTTTTAGTGAGGGCAGTAACCGCGTACGTCCCCAACGGGGTAAACCGGTTTTTGGGTTCTTTCAATTTAGTGGGCGAGAGGGTACGCACTAGTGAGGCGCGTTCCTCCTCGGTAGCCCCAGAAAGCACTTTCTGGTATTCCTCAACCGGCTTGTGCTCAGCGATCAGCTGCTTCAGGCGGGTGCGGCGCTCGGTGAGTGTGAGAGTCTTATGTTCTGAGGTGGTCATAGTATTTCTTTCTCATATATGGCGGGGTGTTCGTGCTGTATAGGCCGCTAACGGCATTCTGCTATGCCTCCTAGGTATTAGCAGGCGTTACCGGCCGCTACTTGTTGGGCCTGTTCGGCGGCTTGGGCTGCTAAATCACTCGGGTGCTCGGTAAGTTTATGCAACACTCGCAGGTTTTTTGCCAGCACCGTTGAGCCTTTCATCTTGGGAAGCAGCTCATCCGGAATAGTAACGCTCACCCCGTATTCTTTGGCTAGCTGCACCAATAGCTGCACGAGCACACCACCGCGGTTCACTCTTCCTACCACCGGCAGAACCTCTACGAGTATCTGCAGGGTACGCCACCCCGCCAGCGGGCTAATGGAGGCGGCATCTGCTAGGGTTTGGGCTATGCGAGGCGCTTTGAGGTTGTTCCGTTCCAGTAACCTGCGCAGCTCGGCTGCGTACGCATTGGTGTCCAGCATTCCCCGGTCGGCAAGGCACGCTAGGGTCTCGGCTGCTGCCGCACGGTTATCGGGACCGGCCGCATTACAGGCAATGGCCAGCAGCGAGTGGGATGGTTCTGTCAGCACCCGCCAGCTTTCTGCAAGGGCACCGAGCACAGTATCTAACCCATACGACTTCTTATACGGTGAGGCGGCAATAGCTAAAGGCATGTAGTGGGCTGCTAAAATATCGGGGTTATTCTGCATAAGCCACGCGTACCATTGCACTACCGCACGGTGCTGCGGGTTACTCAACGCATCCTGGGCACGGTCTGAAACCGCAAGACGTATATTAGCGGGTGTCAGACGAGCCGCCTGCTCAAGCGGCAAATCAGCGTCTTCTTCGGTTTCTCCAACCGCGTTCCAGGTAATGAACTCTCTGCCGAGGCCCTCATAGCAAAGCTCATACCAGCCTTGTGGTGTTCCGTAGCTTTTGCCCACGTTCCTCTCCCAGATGCGTTCAACGGAGGGAAGTGGAACCGGCGGCAGAGGCGCCTCAGCGCCGGTGTCAAGGGCTACCAACTGCCGGTGGAGTACCCCGTAGGGACTTGCATAAGTATTCTCCCGATAACCGGGGAAGGTGCCGGGCTGCAGTACGTTTTGGTTGAGGTGATGCTTCAGAACCAGGTAACTCAGATACAGCGCCTGGGCCGAAGGGGTATCAGAGGTCCGTGTCCTGTTGTGCGTGTGGATACGTTTACGGGTTGCCGTATCCAGCTCAACACGCGGGTGCTCATGGAGGTAAACGAGCAGCCGCTGCAGGTTCTTGCCGTGTTCTTCCCCCTCCAGCTGGCCGAAGAGAACATCTAGAAACTCAGCCTCATTATCTATTGGGGGCAGTGGTGTGAGGTTTTCACCGGGGGCACGATCCTGCGGAATAATATCTGGGATACTCACGGTACGGCCAGTGGGTTCAGGGGGCACCGTATCATCGGGGGTCATAAGTTTACGCGCCGTATCCTGCAGATCCAGGGGCAGGGCTTCTACGGTCTCGGCCATTATCCCACTCACCTGTTGCGTAAATTCCGGGTGTGTTTTTACAACTTTCCGCAAAACACGCAATTGGGCGCGAAGAACCTTCTTCTCGGTACGGTACAGCACCGCATGGGACGCATCCACCAATGAGGCGGCTTGCTCGGTATTCATTGCTGGCACTGTTCCCGCCAACGTATCCAAAGCAAAACTGATAAGAGCCGACTGCGGTGCCTCCAATACGGCCAATAACTGTGGCAGGCGCCGCAGGTTCTCGGCAGTGGTGGGCTCCAGCCCACGGTAGAGCACCCAAAAAATACGGGTTTCGCGAAAATCACGGCGCATAGCGGCCAGGCACTCGTCAAGAACACGGTCACGGAACCCCGCATAGTGGCTCGTCAGCAGGCGTACCAGGGCCACAGTGTCGCCTCGGCCGTGCCCGTATGTCTCATAGAGCAGCCCGTCCACCCAGAAAAGCTCCCAGAAATCATGCTCTAGCAGCTCGGGGTTCCGGGCGAAAAACTCTAAAACATCTTTCTGCCCCCGCGAGGATTCGCCAGTGACTACGGGGATGGATTCTCGGAAACCCAGCAGGGCAGAGACGGAAGTATTTTTGAGCCCACGCTCCCGCAAGATAGGGCGTATGGCGTCCCAATAGTTTATAGTCAGCGGATTATTGCTAAACCCCAGCACCCACTCATCGGGGCGTTCCCGCGCACCGGTGGTGAAGGAACTAAGGGCTGTTGAGAACTTTTCATGCTCAAGATGCCACAGTGTGCAGCGCAGTATATAAGCGGCCTGCTCCGCAGTACCCAGCGCGCCCAAGATATAGAACGCACCGGGCCGGGGTGCGCCGTGGGTATCCAGAAGTTCAGTACGTTCCAGAACTTTCGCCAATACAGCCCGTTCTTCTTCATCAGCCCCGCCCACGGTCTTCTGCAGTTCTTCCATTGGGGCGTCACAGTCCACCAGCACCGCCAGCTGGGTGAGGCACTGAGCGGAGGTGAACGTATTCTGTTGCGAATCTTGCATGGGGTTCTTTCATCGGTGAGGCGGCGGCACCTCAACGGCAGCCGCCGATGGCAGTAGTACTAGTGTAGGGTGCGGCTGCTGTTTTATGCTCCGCCTTCGGTCATAAGGGCGAGCGCCTGCTGGTTAGCCTGCTCAGCGAGCCCGCTGGGGTGTGTATCAAGTGCGCTAAGCGCCCGCAGGTTTTTCGCCAGCAGGGTTGTACCTTTCAGCGCTGGCCGTAAACTTTCGGGCAGTGAGACGCTTACCCCGTACTCCCCCGCCAGCTCCGCCAGCAGCTGCACGAGCACACCACCGCGGTTCACTCTTCCTACCACCGGCAGAACCTCTACGAGTACCTGCAGGGTACGCCACCCCGCCAGCGGGCTAATGGAGGCGGTATCTTTCAATGCCTGCACCACACGGTTTGTTGGCACCCACTGGTTTTTGAGGAGGTATGCCAGTTCCTCACCTAGAAGTTGAGTGTCCAGCATGCCGCGCTCGGCAAGCTGGGCGACGGTTTCGGCTGCCTGCACCCGGTATTCGCGGGTTTTCGCCCCGAGCGCCCACCCCAGTACCGAGTAGGATGGGGCTCCCAGTACCCGGTGTGTATCCGCTAAAGATATGAGTGTTTCCGGTAGCCCGTACACGGTTTTCTGGTAGGATGCGGCCAGCGCCAGCGGCATCGCTTGGGCTGCCAGAACATCCGGGTTGTGCTGCATTAACCATGTATACCACTGCATTATTGCACCGGTAAATGGGTAGTTTTCTGCATCGTCGGTGCGGTGCGTGAATTCTTCCAGCAGGCCCATAACGTTTACTGCGGCGTTTTCGAATGTCTCTCCCTCCGGGTTGAGCTCTTGCCCGGCGGCAAGCCACATCATGAGTGAGTCCTGCGGTGCATGTTTATAGATCCCTGATTCGTTGCTGGGGCGAGCGCGTGCCTCAAGGGCTTCCACGTGCCGGTACCAGTCGAAGGTTTTAGCGGGTATTGGTTCGGTTGCTAGGGGCGCCCAGTGCGTTTCGTGGGGTTCGCCCACACGGTTAAGCTGTTCTTGGAAAAGCGCGGCGGGGCCACGGTAGTTTATGAGGGTGGCGGTGCCGCCGCAGTTGTCGTGGTGCTCGTCGTGGCGGGTAAGCTCCCAGTACAGTTCGTAGGTTTCTGCCCAGGAGGGCGCGTAGTCGCGGTGGGGAAGCATGGGCTGCCCCGTTTCGGGGTTGTGGAGCAAATAGTTCACGTACCCGTCAAAGCGTTTGGAGAAGCTTTCTGAGTCGTGGGCGCGCAGAATCAGGTGGGTGAGGTAGATGTTTTGCACCCAGGGAGGTATGACCCACTGGGAGTTGTGTTCCCGCACTATTTTCAGGTGTGTTTCGTTCAGCTGCACTCGCGGGTGTTTACCCAGGTATTCCAGCAGGGGCGGTATGTTGGCGCCGTGGCCTTCACCGCCCAGTAGAGGGATGAGTCGTTGCGTGAAGTCTTCGTCATCGCGCACGGAACCGGGCGTGAGGTTCCCTTGTGGTGCGCAGTTTTGCGGCACTATGGTGGGGATACGCACAAGCTGGGCCGGTTCGGCGGGTTCTGCCGGTGGAACCATGCGTGGACTGGGAAGGACTACTAGCTGCTGTGCCTGCGCCTGAATGTCTGCGGGCATGTTCTGTACCACCTCGGCCACTTTTTGGCTTACCCGTTCCGCAAGCTCGGGGTGTGTTGTGAGGGTCTGAGCCAGCAGTCTCAGGTGGGCGCGGAGCACTTTTTTCTCGGTACGGAAAAGTACCGGTGAAGAAGCATCCACCAGTTGGGTTGCTTGCTCACTGGTGAGAGCTGTCACTACCTGCCGCAGCATAGTTTGTGCCATCCCAACTGCGGGTGAGTATGGGCTGGCAAGCACGGCGGTGTACAGGGGTAGTCGTTCTATAATTTCGGTGTCTGTGGGGGTTAGCCCCTCGTGTGCTGTATAAAAATACCGTGAGTCGGCGGGGCCGAAGTCTCGCAGTAGAGCCTGGAGGGTTTCGGTAAGGCACCGGGGGCGAACACCCTCGAATTCTTTGCTCAGTAGACGGGTGAGGGCACCGAAGGAAGGCTCACCGCGGCGGGTGCGGGGCGCCCATGTGGATGGGTACTGTCTCAGGACCCCTTCGACGGTGAAAACGTCCCAGAACTGCTGTTCAAGGCAGTGTGGGTTGGTACGGAAAAATTGGGTGGTTTCAGCGTGGTTCTTAGGTGAGTCGTCATATACCGGTGGGATATTAGCGAGGAACATTGCCAGGTACCGCGGAGTGGAGCAGCTGAGGCCGCGGTTTCTTAGGATTGTGTTGCTAAGTTCCCACTGCCCGTGGAGTGACGCCCCGGTAGATGCATATTGATCAGCAAATTCGAGTACCCAGTCGTCTCTTCTTTCTTCAGTTCCCCACATGAAGTGGTCACGTATTTCACGCCGCTGACCGATGCGTCCCGCCTCGGTGAGGCGTGTAAGTTGATGCAGTTGTTGTGCGGCACGTGCTGGTTTTGCGGTGAGAGCGGCCGCCAGGTAGGCTTTTATGCTCTTTGGAAGATCTGATGCGGCGGCTTTTTCAGCGTTCAGGGTTCGTGCCAGGGATGCCCGTTCTTTCTCGGTGGCCCCGTTAATAATCCCCCGGTACTGGTCGAAAGTGGCGTCGGTGTCTGCCATGAGCTTTTTGAGGGTGGCGCGGCGTTGCGCAAGTGTGGAAGCGGCGGCTGTCATAGGTGGCTATTCCTTTTTAGTGATTGCTGTCCAAAAAAAGTTGGGTGTACTTATAGTAGCTCCATAGCGTGCTGCCGCGCCTTTTCCGCAAGCTCGGTCGGATGCGGCTGTAGCTTTTCGAGCGCACGCAGGTTCTTCGCCAGCACAGTCTGCCCCCTCATTTTGGGTCGCAGCGCCTCGGGAACCTCAATACTCGCACCGTACTCCCCCGCTAATTGCACCAAGAGCTGCACGAAGGAACCACCACGATTAATATCGCTCACCGCTGGCAACATGTTCTCTAGCACCTGCACGATACGCCACCCCGCCAATGGGCTGATAGATGCGGCGTCTTGAAGAGTCCCGAGTACACGGTTAGTCAGAACATCCTGGTGTAGCAGAAGCCACGTTACTTCTTCAGCAAATTGTGCAGGATCTAGCATTCCGCGCTCTGCCAGGTGGGCGAGAGACTCAGCTGTTAAAACCCGGGTGTCTTGTGCCAGCGCAGATGCCGCAATTCCCAAGGCGCTATACGAAGGCGCACCCAGAGGGCACGGGGTACTGCCAAGAGCATAGAGGAGCGCGTTCAGCCCGAAAACGGTGCGCGTGTAGAGGGCTGTCACCAGGGCAGGCATCATCTGCGCTGCCGCATAATCCAGATTATTCTGCATGAGCCAGGCATACCAACCGACTGCGTATTTCTGCGAGGTATAGGTATAACGTTTTGACGTATGGATGCGGTGACCGTAATCTTCTCGCACACTGCCAGTATTAAAAGCGGCATCTTCAAAGACTAGGTCACTGGGGGCAGAAGTATCGTTTGGGTCTTCCCACAGAAGGAGTTTCCTGTTATAGGGTATCTCGCTATCGCTGTTGATAATTCTTTGTTTTGCGTACTGTGTTAATCCCGTCGACCATGTGGTGCGTCGCATGGCATGATTTCGTGTTTCAAAAGGTTCTGTATAAATTTTTTCAGCATATCCGCTGGAGGGAATCAGTGAGAGAAGTTGCTCTTGTAAAAGGCCCGTCAACCCGCGAGTGTTGACCACAAGATCCTGCTTGGTTTTCGCCCCTAAGGGGCGGTACTCCATACTGTTTGTGATAATGGGCTGGCCGTTCCTATAGAGCCACAGAAAGTCGCGGTAACCCTTCGTAATTGGCGGCAATTCTATTGGCTGCGTACCTGCACATCGTACGTATATCGCTAGGATCAGAAAAGCTATATCCTCTCCTGCGGTCTCAAACTCGTGGATATGCCGTCCCCAATTCAGGTTGACGGACTCAAGGTATTTTATCTGTGCCTCGTTAAAGCGGATACTTTCTGTCTGGTTAAGATATGCGAGAGCACGCACCAGTTCCGTCTCGGGGGCTGTACCGGTCGCCATGGCAACCAGCGCATCAAAAAGTTCCGTGTCGCTGGAAATAGGGGCATCCGCCATGAAGAGTTCCCCCGGAGCCCGTGGGCGTGGGTTGACATCTGGTATCAGAATAGGTTCCTGCGCCTGTAGTGCTTCTACCGACTGTACTTCCTGGGGCTCCAGTATTTTCTTTACACCGCATCGGGTAGGCTTCGTACTATCTTTAGATCCTACGTTTTGCGCTAGCTCTTGAAGTTCCAAGGGTAGAGTTCGCTCGACCCCAGCAATCATGCTGTGCACCCGGTGCGTGTATTCAGGGTGATGTTTAATCAGCTGTTGTAGGATGTTTAGCTGGGCCTTCACCAGCTTCTTCTCAGTACGGAGGAGTACTGCTGCTGATGCGTCTAACAGGGCATCGAGCTGTTCCGTAGAAAGTTGCTCCACAATGGGGATAAGCATCTCTTGTGCTAGGCCTACCGACGTGGATAGCTGCGTCTGTAAAATAGCGGTCAGTAGCGGAATGCATGCCAGGTTCTCCGCGGTAGTTGGTTTCATGCCGCGGTAAAGCATATGGAAGACTCGTGTTTTCCTGGGCGTAAAATCTCTGAGCATTGAGCGCAAACATTCGGTGAGAAAACGGTCGCGAAACCCGTCAAGGTGACAATCTAGATAATCTAAAAACTTGAAATCTGCTGCCGCACCTAGTGCTGTTCCAACGCGGAAGCAGGTCCACAGTTCCCGTTCAATCAGGAGAGGATCCTGGCGGATATGCTCAAGTGCCTCTTGGTAGGTGGCGGGTATCTCCGGGTGTTCTTCAGCCCTGTTTTCTTCTGGGAATATGGTACGTAAGGCCCTCCATAAATAAGAAGGGGTTTCACAGTGGAGGTCCCGTTCCCGTACGAGCGTGTGTAGTATGCGCCATATTCCGTAGGCGTCGTTATCCTCCATAGCGGGGGTTGCCGCTATATAATCCAGAATCCACGTATCGCTGCGTCCGGAGAGCCCCAAGTATAAACCGCGCATGATAGCGTCATGAGGGTTATTGAAAGAGTCAGTGTCGCTTCGGCGCGCCGCCCATGAACTGTCTGTATATAAATCCACGAAACGCTTATGTGTCCTGCGAGGGTTTGTCCCCAAAGCTGCTAAAAGATAGCCGCCTACAGGACTCAAAACAGCCCGGTTCCCCCGCCCTAAAACCTTGGCTGGAGGCAGAGTTTTAGCCAGCACGGCACGTTCATCCTCTGTAGCGTCCTCTAAAAGAGCATGAAATTCTTTGAGAGGTGCTTCCGGATTTTTAGCCAGCTTTTTAAGTGCTTCTCGCCGCTTATTAAGCGTCATAACGGGGTTAGTTTGCATTCCTCTCCTCCTTTTTCACGGTAATATCCCTGCCTAGACGCTTATCTAGAAGATTCTGAGCATGCTGCCGCGCCTTTTCCGCAAGCTCGGTCGGATGCGGCTGTAGCTTTTCGAGCGCACACAGATTCTTCGCGAGCACGGTTGAGCCTTTCATTTTGGGCCGCAAAACCTCAGGAATCTCGACGCTCACGCCATACTCCCCCGCTAATTGCACCAAGAGCTGCACGAAGGAACCACCACGATTAATATCGCTTACAGCTGGCAACATGTTCTCTAGCACCTGCACAATACGCCACCCTGCCAACGGGCTAATGGATGCAGCGTCCTGTAAACAGCTGGCTGCCCGGGCCGGTTTAACCCATCCCCCTCGGAGCAGGTAGGTCAGTTCATCCGCAAGTAAAGAAGCATCGAGCATTCCGCGACCCGCAAGAGCAGCAATAGATTCGGCGGTGAGAGCCCTGTGCTCAGCTGCTGCTGCACCAGTTAGCCAGCCCAACACGGAATAGGCGGGTTCTTGCAGAACCTGATGTGTGTGGGTGATGGTATCCAGTATGGTCTCAAGCCCTTTCACATGTTTTTGGAACCCTGTTGTAGTGACGAACGGCATGCTCTGCGCCGCCAATGTATTGGGGTTATTCTGCAGAAGCCACGCATACCATTGCATGAGGGTACGGTGAAAATCGTCGATTGCCTGAACAGCACGGTGCATAAACTCTTCGGGAATACCTGCCGTGTTCAGAGCCGCCTGCGCGAAAGGCATCTGTGCGGTCGGCAGTTCGTGATCTTCAATAAGCCACATCATTAGGCTGTCATTGGGGGCTTCCGCGTAGGCTTGGTCATACATATTGTGAGGCCGCGGGCGGTATGTGAGAGGCTCAACGCGGCGTGTCCAAGTGCTCTCTTCTGCGTGAGGTATAGGCTCAAATACAAGGTTTTCTGGATGTTCTAAACAGTCAATCTGCTCTTGGCAGAGCCCCGCCGGTCCACGATAATTTGTGGTCGTTTTCTCTATACGAGGTTTTTGACGCCCCAGAGACCCAGTGTTTTCAACCTGGTAGGGCTGGATGGTTTCGCCAGTCTGGGGATCGGTATGGAATTCATGCCGGTACCCGGTAAACCCTTGCGGCAGTTTTTTAAAAAGTTTTCGGTGCGGGGCAATCACCCGGTACATCAGATAGTTGCCTAACGCATGAGTACCCGAGCGAATACCGGAATTCACGCATCGTTCAGCCAGAAAGTCCTGCTGGGCTGCATCAAGAGTAATGCGAGGATTATGCGCTAAATAATCAATGAGCCGCGGGAGCTGCGAACCGTCACCTGTGCCTTGGAGACAGGGAATAAGATCATCCATAAACTCAGCATCACTCGTATAAATATGCACCTGTGGGGTTGAAACGTGCTGCTCTAAAAGTTGCGGCAGATTCTCGGGAATCATGACGCTGCCCATTATTTGCTCTGAGTGAGACGGTGCGCTAGTTTTATCCGTCGAGGCTTCAGCAGGAGACAGGAGTGTTTGCGCTGCAGGCTGCAGATCAGGCGGGAGAGATTCTGCGGTTTCCCTCATCAAACCGCTCACATGTTGAGTATGCTCTGGGTGCGTTTTAGCAATAGCGCTAAGGAGTGCGATCTGCGCCCGGAGTATTTTCTTCTCGGTGCGAAGCAACACGGTGTGAGAGGCATTAAGTAAGTCATGAATCTGGGGTTCGGTCAGCTTGTCGACGCATGACATCAACATTTCTTGAGCCAATCCCACGGAGGTTGAGGGAACGGTGGTGAGCACTGAGGTGAGCAGGGTGATGTTATCTAGGTTCTCGTCTGGGGTGGGGTTCATCCCCCGATAGATGTGGTGGAAGATACTGGTGTTCTTGGCGGAAAAGTCGCGGAGCATCGCCTTCAGACATTCAGTAAGCAGGCGGTCACGGAATCCGTCAAAATTCTCCTGCAGCGTGTGGAAGAGAGCGAGCGTGTCTGCGTTTTCACGCCCTGACCAGTCTTTCCGAAGAAGCCCTTCATCTGTGAAACATGCCCACATTTCGTGTTCTAGCGTCTGGGGGTTGTTTTTGAAGAAGGAGATAACCTCTTCCCGGTTCTCGGATGATCCAATGTGCATGTCAGGAACGGCCGTCACGAACCCCCAGAGGTAGGAGCGCGTGGTATTGGTGAGTCCGCGTTTGTGAAGAAGCTGATGTATCTGCGCCCAGAGTGTGGGCGAGTCGTAACCAAACCTGCCATAGCCGCGCTCGTTAACGAACCTGGTTATCCAGGTGTTATCACGCTCGCTGAGTCCAAGCATCATGGCTTCTGTGCGTTGGCTAAGGTATTTTACCGATTCAGCGGTTGAAAACTTCCAGTTCGCTTCGCCGGGTAATCCCCTGTCGATAAGGTTTAAGAGCTCAACACCCACGTGTTTGAAGGTTCCGCCCAGTGCAGCCGCCGTGTAGATGCACACAAGCCGCTGCTCGGTCGTTCCTTCACGGCTGTAGCGGTCTATGAGCTTTTTAATGGAGAGTGTACGTGCAAGGCCCTTGCGCTCATCCTCGGTGGCACCGGTGAGAACTTCATGGTACTGCCGGAAGGTGGCATCGTCACGTTTCAGTAGCTCCCGCAGGCGGGCGCGACGTTCCGTAAGACTAGGTTGCGGTATTTTCGGGGTCATAGCAGTCTCTCAGTTTCTGCGCTTATGGTTGTACGCAGCGGTGTTGGTCCAGCAGTTCTTGGGCTTGGTCTCGGGCTTGCTCCGCAAGCTCGGTTGGATGCGGCTGCAGCTTTTCAAGCGCACACAGACTTTTGGCCAGCACAGTTGAGCCTTTCATTTTTGGCCGTAAAACCTCGGGAACCTCGACGCTCACGCCGTACTCCCCCGCCAGCTGTACCAAGAGCTGTACCAGCGCGCCACCACGATATACCTCGCCCACGACAGGCAATATGCCTTCTAGTACCTGCATAATTCGCCACCCAGATAGAGGGCTAATCAATGCAGCGTCCCTAAATGTCTGCTCAATTCGTTGAGCCTTCACGTGGTGCTGGCTCAACAGCCAACACAGTTCTTCGGCGAATAAAGCGGTATCGGCCATACCCCGATCCGCCAGGGAGGCGAGCGCCTCCGCAGCGTTGGCGCGCACTTCGGTAGTTTTAGCGCTGGCCCCAAGCCCGAGTGCACTGTAGGAGGCGGCGCCCAGTGCTCGGTGCGTATCACCCAGGATGCACATGATGACATCGGCACCATAAGCATTATGGGCATGGATAGCTGCCACAAGAATAGGCATGGTCTGTGCGCTGAAAATATCTGGGTTGTTCTGCATGAGCCAGCCGTACCACCCCATGACCGTGCGGTACGAAGGATAGTATTTTGATTCCAGCATACGGTGCATGTACTCGATTTGCGTGCTGTTGGTGTTAAACGCGGCAGATTCAACGGAGAGTGCGGCAGCATCGGGTGTATCTGTTCCAACCCACAGCGGGAATTGCAAAGGGAAGCTGTGCATCCGAACAATATATAGCGATTTCCAATACTGGGTGAGGACTGTACCCGTAGTACGTTCAAGGGCTACACGCTGGGGTGCAAAAGGCGCGGTCACTATGTTGATTTCTGCGTCTTGATCCGCAAAAATCAGGGAGAACAGCTGCTCCATCAGCAGCATATGAGGTCCGCGCTCATTGAGATGAAGTTCTGTCCCAGTAGCTTTTACATTAATGGGACGAGACTGATGCTCCTTAATCGTCTGTTCATCTACTGTCACCGGGTTTCCGTGCTCATCATTTAGGTAGAGACGTTCTGTATACCAGGTGGGGATGATCGGTATTTTAGCAATATCAGCGTGTTGTATCTGCCCGCTTTTGATGAGTGCCGCAATGGCAAGGTACGGGATATTGGGACTGGAGAGGGTATAAATACTGGATGGGCTTTCTATGAGAAGGTTACGAGCTTCCCAGAGAAGCTGCCGCTCTGCATCGTTTATGTCCAGACTCTCGGCATGTTCCAAGTACTCCAGGATACGCGGAATATCGGTGCCATCGCCTCCCTGGAAGGTTGCTGCCAAGCATTCCATGAGTTCCCGGTCCGTAGTGATAGGCGGTCGAGGCGCCAAACACCCCTGCGGTTCACAATCCTTCGGGGTGATATCCGGTACCGTGATGCTCCCCGCTGCGTCCTGGTGCGTGGGTGTTTCTCGCACCGGATCATTGATGAGCTTCTGGGCCTCGTCTTGAAGGTCCAGGGGCATAGACTTGAAGGCATCCTGTACTGTCTGGCTTACTTGTTCAGTGCATTCGGGGTGGACTTCAAGCAGTGAAGAAAGAAGCCGTATCTGGGCGCGCAAAACTTTCTTTTCGGTGCGCGTCAGCACTGTTGCCGAAACTTCAATAACCTCACGTGCTTGTGCGTCGGAAAGCTCGTAGACTGCCTGCTCCAGCAGGTCTTGCGCCATGGCGATAGCAGGGCTATACGCCGTTCCCAGCACCGAAAGGTAGAGCGCAAAACGCTCCTTAATTTCTTGAGGCGTTGGCTGCAGAGCAGCATGGGCCCTATAGAAATGCCGCACGTGGTGGGCTGAGTAGTCTCGCAGAAGACCTTTGAGCGTTTCATCCAGGAACCTGGGGCGAATCTCCGGAAAAGTTTCGCACATCACCTGAGCGAGGGCCGAAAACGATGGGCTTCGATATTCAGGCTGTAAGGCGGGATCCCACTTAGACTGTGCTAGTACCCTTTCAACTGTGAAAGCATCCCAAAACTCTCGTTCCAGCAGCACAGGATCGTTGCGGAAGAACTGTTCTATATTCCGATACTGTCTGGCAGACTTTTCCCTCACGTGTGGGACGGCATTCATCATCATGCAAAGATACCCTGGCGATAAGCTCGTCAGCGAATGTTCGCGCATAAGTTTATTGAGGCGTGTCCAGGAATCTATGTACCAATCGTCTGAACATTCTTCAACAAAGTGCAGGACCCACTCATCGGATCGTTCTACCGCCCCTTGAGTTAAAAATTCCCAGAGCTGCCCAGTAGCAGGCATAGGCGGCTCGGGAATAATATTAAAATCCTCATCTCGAAGAGGACAAAAAAGTTCACTTATAAGCCTCACCGCACGCGGAACCGACGAGGTTAAAGCTCCTACTGCATATGCGGCCAAAGCTGCTTTCTCCCCTCGGGCTTTCGCAAGTTTCGTGGGCGATAACGTCCTGGCCAACGATGCGCGTTCTTCCTCTGTCGCCCCGCTAATCACCGTGTGATAATCCTCAACGGTTGCGTCGTCACGTTTCATGAGTTCCCGAAGGTGGGCACGACGCTCCTGTAAGGTTGGCTGTGCCGGTAAAGCTGGTTGTGTGTGATGCTGTGCGGTCATTAAAACCCCTATCGGTGATATAGATTACTGGTTTTCTTCCCAGTCTAAAGTTTTTCGACGTGCCCCGCACCGTTCTTCGTCACAATCTCTCGCGCTTGGTTTCGGGCCTGCTCCGCAAGCTCCGTTGGATGCGGCTGCAATGTATCAAGCACACGCAGACTTTTCGCCAGCACGGTCGAGCCTTTCATTTTGGGCCGCAGTACCTCGGGTATCTCAATGGTCACACCGTATTCCTCCGCTAGCTGACCCGCTAGCTGCACGAGGGAGCCACCGCGATTAACCTCACCTGCCACAGGCAGTATCTCCGCAAGGATTTGCAGGACGCGCCACCCCGTTAACGGGCTAATGGATGCCGCATCTGTGAGCGTTTCAACTGCACGATTCGTCATCAGGTGCTTCTGCGTAAGAAGCCACGACAGTTCTGCCGAGAACGCGGCAGTATCCAGCATGCCCCGTTCGGCTAGAAGCGCTATGGCTTCGGCAGCAATAGTGCGGTACTCGCGACGCTGAGCCCCCATAGCCTGCCCGATCACCGTGTACGAGGGTGCCCTTAGTACTTGGTGGGAATGCCCCAGAGCCTGCAGCAGACTCGGCAGCCCTATCTGCTGTGACTGATAGACGGCGCCGAAGGCAAGCGGGAGAAACTGTACCGCCAACACATCCGGGTTGTTCTGGGTCAGCCACGCGTACCACCGCACCACCTCGTCATTCCAGATGTTCCAGGATTCCCCGTCTCCGCTGCGTTCCAGATACTCTTCGACGGTTCCGTGGGTGTTAAGCGCCGCCTGCTCGAACGGGGTTTCGAGGGTTTTAGGAGTTGCGTCTTTTTCCTCCCAGCAGACCCTCTGTTCGGATCGCGCCCACGATATGTCCTTCCGGGCGGGAAGAGGAACCACAACCAATGGTGTGCGGTTTTCTTCATCGGGGTCTAGGCTGGCGATTTGCTCTGCAAGGAGAGCCTTCGGCCCACGGTAATTATGTGCCGTGCGAACTGTTCGAACCAGTTCCCCCGTTACAGTCCTCTGGTAAAAGGAAGATGTGTAGTATCCCCGAAAGTACGTGTGCTGCAGGTCTAAACCGTCTTCCTGCTGATACGGCTTGAGAACAAGATATGTTAGGCACCGTAGCGCAGAGTTAGCAAGGAGGGTCTTGTATTTGGTGTATACGTACTGCCGTTGTGCCTTATCCAGCTCAATAGTGTGGTTCTTCTGCAGGTAAGACAGCAGAGGCGGGTAGTCAAACCCGTCTGTATTGCCTTCCAGATGCTCAATAAGGATTTCCAAGAATTCCGTATCACTTGTGAGGGGTTTGCAAGTGGCAAAGTATTCGCTTGGTTCACCATCGTGCGGGGTAATGTCTGGAATACTAATGCTTCGACCCGGCTTGTGCTTCACCTCCTCACTATTGTTTCTATGGTGTGCGAGTATAAGTTTGCGGGCGGTATCCTGCACATCGACAGGCATGGTTTCGACCGCCTCACCCACCGTTAAGCTCACCTTCCCGGCCAGTTCGGGATGGTGTGTGACCAGTAGCTTCAACAGCTTCAGGTGGGCGCGAAGTACTTTCTTCTCGGTCCGGAACAGCACCGGTTGTGATGCCTCCACCAGCTGGGCTGCCTGTTCACCGCTCAGCAAAACCACCAGAGGCGTCAGTATTTCTTGCGCCAAGCCCACAGTAGTTGAGGGCGCAGACCCCAACAGTGCCATAAGAGCGTGGGCTCGTTCCAGGTTCTCTGCTTCGGTGGGTTCCATACCCCGGTAGATCTGGTGAAAAACCCTACTGTTTGCGGCCGAGAAATCACGGGTCAGCGACTGTAACGATTCGTCCAGCACCCTTTCCCGGAACCCCTCATAGAAGTCCTGCATGTGACGCATGAGGGCGAGCATGCTGCCGGTAGGCCCGAGCAGCGTCCAGTAGTGGTCGCGCATTGTTCCTTCAACACGAAAAAGCGCCCAGAATTCTTGCTCCAGCAGCAGCGGGTCGTCTTTGAAGAAGTTAAGAGCGGCCGCACGATTGTAGGTTGAATCCTCACGTACCGGTGGAATATTCCTGATGAACTGCCCAAGATACTGCGGAGATTCGCAGATGATGTTTCGTTCCCGCAGCAGTTGGTGAGATACAGGCCAGCTTTCCTCCCCGTACGCCCAGCTTTCGGCGATAGATTCCACAAATGCTAGAATCCACTCCTCGCTTCGTTTGGATGCTCCCAGCACAAAATATTTCCCAATATCCTGATGTTGTCCACCCTTACGGTTATTCCACAGGAGTTGGTGGAATGCAGCGGAGGCGTTTTGGGTAGGTCGTTCTGCCCCTGTAAACCCGTCAGGTTTGCGGATGAGAGCACCCGCTACATAAGCAGCGAGCGGGGTATAGTTTTTGACGTCCACCACCTGCGCGGGTTTAAGAGTTTTCGCCAGAGACACACGCTCTTCTTCGGTAGCCCCGCCTATGATAGCGTGATACTCCTCAACGGTGGCATCGTCACGTTTCATGAGTTCACGCAGGCGGGCGCGTCGTTCTTCAAGGCTCATGTGCTGCGGATAGTTCTTCTCATCCATCATTACCTATTTGTGTATTCAGGTGTGCAAGGAAAACACGACTTTTGCGGATACGGTTCGGTGTCGGGCTAATTCAGCCCGCCACGACGTTTAATGCTTACCGCCAGTACATGTTTGCAGGGGCCTCGGGTGCCCCGGTATTTCACCCACCACGGGCAGGTGCACCGGTATTCTTCGATTTTCTCGGCGGGGGTTACCGTGTAGAACGTGTCCCGCGACTGCACACGGTACGTTCCGCCTTCGTCATCCCGCACCGCGCCGGAGTCCACCAGTTTCTGCGCACCCACCAGCCGCGGATGCATAGCCTGCAGGGCATCCGCCTGCACGGGCAGCGGCCGGTGGAAGTACTCCCCCGCCTGCACATCAAAACCGACCTGCCCGGAGGATGCCAGTAACGCGAGGGCGTCGCGTACTTGCGTCTCGTTCAGCCCGCTGCGTGCAGACATGACGGGCACTTCAATACGCGGCTCAAAGGAGAGAAGCACGCTGAGCATATCCGCGTTTTCAGCAACTGACGGGTCTGAGAGCGCCTGCAGCACAGAGCCTTCCCCCGAGAATCCGCGTGATTTTTCGGGGCTTAACCCGATGCTCAGGCGCGCACCCGGCAAGTGGGCCACCCACACGCTCGCCACCGGGGCGTTACCTGAGGTGACCGGTTCGCTGTATGCTTCCAGGCGGGTCATGAAGCGGATGAGCGGTTCAAGCACCCGCAGCCGCTCCGGCCCTGCCACGCACACCGACCCGGCGGTGGCTCGGGTGGCCAGCCTCAGTGAACGCACCGCCCGGGTGGCCCACATGACGCTTTTCGTGGCGGATTGGCGCGGCAGCCCCTGGATGAAGGTGCGGGCTGCTGCCGCGTCCAGAGAATGGGTGGGTTTCATCAGGGATGAGAGCATCTGTGTTTCGGCGAACCCTTTGAGCCAGCGCACCGGCAGGGGCACTTTATCTTCCATTACTTCACCGTCTAAGGTGGTGGTCAGCAACCCCTCATCACCAACATCCATGTGGAGGGGTTCGCCAGCCCGGAGGGAAGCTAAGGCGGTGCGAAGCGGCGGATTCACGTCCACATTCGTCACGCCCACGGCGCTGTGGCTGGCGTCTAGGGCGGAGGAGTCTACGTCAAGTCGGGCATAGACACCGCAGCAGGCGCTAAAGGATTCAAACCGTAGACCTTCACGGGTGCTGGTCACTACCGGGTCTGCGGCCCGCAAAATAGCGGCGACCATGCCGGGCGGGGTGTAGTAGCGGGTGCGGGCCACACGCGCGACCACCAGCAACGATGCTGCGATCACGTCGGGGCGTTCCATGAATCCTGAGAAGAAGTAAGGGTGTGCCGCTGCGCCTTCTGGTGTGCTGCCGCCGCTGGTTGCTAGGGCCAGTTCGGGGTGTCCGTCACGTTCCAGCAGCGCTGAGGCTCCTAGATAGTTGTAGTCCAGTTCGTATGCCATGAGGGTTCCTCCGAGGGGTGGTGCAGAAGCTTTACGATACTACTATGCCTGAACGCCCTGACATTTTAAGCAGGGTTTCGTCATTCTTACTATAATCGGCGGTTGTCCGTTTGTAGGCACGGGCAGCGCGGTTGGGCATAGGAGAAGCCCCGGCGGGGTTGGTTCACCTGCCGGGGCTTAAGGATAAAAACCTTTAGGACGTTAGAACACGATTTGACCGTTAAAGCGTAGTGCCAATCCGTAGAGCACAATCGCTACTACCCAGATGATAGAGACGGTGACGGTCAGACGGATCAGGTTCTTCGATGCCATACCTGAGGAGTTGAGGGAGCTGGTCATGCCGCCGCCGAACATATCTGAGAGGCCGCCGCCCTGGCCGCGGTTTAAGAGCACCAAAAGCACGGCAATAACGCTGGTAATCGCGATGATTACCATGAGTACAGTCATGAGGGTCTCCACAGTGGACCTTCCTGTTGGGATTGGCGGTTACTAATAATTTTCGTATCTGCCGTTTGGCATACCGTATTAACTATACGCCACCTTAGCGGATTGGTCACCCCTAATGCTGCGCATAGCTGAACAGTACGGGGGTGAAAAGTTTAACGGGCGGTGCGGCGCTGATATTCGCTGGGGGTCAGCTGCAGCGTATCCGGCCGGTCGATCAGCACACGCTGGGCGGTCAGTTCTTTCCCTTCGGTGTCGTAGGCGCGCACATACCCGCCTTCTAGCAGGTAATAGGTGAACTGCTGGGCGATGCCCCAGTAGTTGCCGCTGTCTTCGGCGTAGAATCCCTGGTCTACCCAGTCCCGCAGTTTCACCTGCACCGGGATTTCTGGGGAGCTGGTGCGGGCGTGAAGCCAGTTAAGGAAATCGTCACGTTTACTGTCGTAATAGTGTGTGGTTGGGTCGTAGCTCGCACCGGGTTCTCCGGGCATAGTGGGAGCGGGGACTTTGCGGTTGCGAATAATCATGAACACTATGACGCACAGGAGGGTGATCATAATGGGCGCGAGAAGGGAATCCATGATCTTAAGTCTACCCAGTGTTCGGCTCGTTATTTAGGACAGCGCCCGTTTTTTGGCTACCCGCGAGCAGCTTTCCCTCATAGGATGGATGCGCAACAGCGGGTGCAGGGGAAGCAGCACTACCTTATCTAGGCTTATGGTATCTGGTTTGACCGTGGAGCTGTCCTTGCGGAGATAATTATGATTACCGGATCATTTCAAGAACCCACCTACTGCGCTAAGAGCCCCTGCCCGCTATCTGTACCATTGGGACGCTTCACGACATCCCGTCAAATACAGAGCGAGCAGGGGCTCTTTATGTTTTTACGTCTCAGCCGAAAGGCAGGTTATTCCTGCTTCGCAGGTTCAGAGGTTTTCTTCCCCTGTTTTACCTGCTGAGCAGATGTATCCGCCTCATCCTCAATAGACTTCTCAGCTTCGTCTTCGCTTTCGTACGATTCGTACGACTTGAACGGCTGTCCCTTTTCGGGGTAGCGGTCAGGCGAGATCGACAAGCCCATCTGTACCTTCTCGTGGTACACCTCAACTATTAGCGCCACCACGATTAACGCAATCACAACGGCGAACGGTAACGCAATAATAATCAGCGTATTCCGCAGAGCGTCTAGCCCGCCAGCGTACAGCAGCACGGTTGCAATACCCGCGACGATAACGCCCCACACGACTTTCTTTCCGTTAGTGGGGATAAGACGCCCATCTTCGGAAAGCATTGAGAGCACATAGGTTGCTGAGTCTGCCGAGGTAATGAAGAAGGTGAAGATCAGGATGATTGCGATGATCGACATTAACATGCCCAGCGGGTAGTGTTTGAATGTGCCGAACAGTAGCTGCTCATCCTCTAGTTTCGTCAGATTCTCCAGACCGTTCTGCTGTACCGTATTAGCCATCGTACCGAAAACGGAGAACCAGATGAAGCTTAAGACGGTAGGTATCAGAAGTACTACAGTAATAAACTCACGTATTGAACGGCCTTTGGAGATGCGGGCGATGAAGAGGCCCACGAAGGGTGACCAGGAAATCCACCATGCCCAGTAGAACACGGTCCAGGTATCAATCCAGGCGCGTTCGTCACCGTTAAATGCGGCGGTTCGGAAACTCATCTCGAAAAAGTTCTGCATGTACAGGCCGACGGATTCCGTCATATTGTCAAAAATTTTGACAGTGGGCCCAACCGCAATAGCAATCGCCAGAAGTGCGATAGCCAGAATCATATTAAGATTTGAAAGGATTTTAATACCTTTACCCAGTCCCGAAAGAGCTGAGAGCACAAAGAGAGCAGTGGTTACTACGATAATAACAGTGCGTACTTCCATGTTATTAGGAATGGCATTATCAGTAAGGTAGCTCAATCCACCATTAATCTGAATAGCGCCGAAACCAAGCGTGGTTGCCACACCAATAACAGTTGCCACCACAGTAACAATATCTATAATATATCCCAGCCAGCCATCGGTTTTTTTACCGAAAAGCGGCTTAAGGGTGACAGAAAGAAGATATTTCTCTTCTTTACGGAAGCCGAAATATGCCAGAGCCATAGCAACAATACCGTACACAGCCCAGGCGTGAATACCCCAGTGGAAGAACGTAAACTGAAAGGAATCCGCCATTGCTTGCTGTGACCCCGGCGCAGCATGGGGAGTTTTGTTAGCAAAGTGTGAAAGCGGCTCGGCAGCACCATAGAAAACTAGACCAATGCCCATACCAGCCGAGAAAAGCATGGCAATCCATGAACCGGTGGAATACTCGGGTTTTGAGTCAGGCTCTCCAAGTTTAATTTGTCCCATGGGGCTTAAAACAAAAAACCCGCAGACCAATACGATAAGAGTTACAAGCAGGAGGTAAAACCAACCGAAGTCAGTTCCGATCAGTGCCCTCCAGTTTTTAGAAACTTCTCCGTAACCTGGGACAAAACCCAGAGCCACCAATATTAATGAAACAATTAACGAACCAATAAAAACAGACGTATATTTGCGCGACTTCATATCTCACCTTCTCAAAACATTCCAGAAAAAGTATAACAAATGCTAAATCATCTGTAAAACCAAATTATTGTAGATAATCAAAGCACACGAAAATACCTCAAAATATACGAAATAATATTTTAAAGGGATTTTAGATATTAAATTTTTTCGAGAAGAAGGAATGTATGAGTCTTTTCTTTATGAAATCTTTATATTTGAATTCTACCCCACGTTTTAAGGTTTCTGCGACATCATCGGGGTCTTCCCCGTGTTTTCTATACCACACTGCCCGGCGCGGCATAAAAAATCGCCGGTTACCCCGCCGCGCAGAATGCAGAGGATAACCGGCGATATTGTCTTAGGTGTTAAGCGTCGAACCGCGCAATAGCCGCAAACTCATCGGCCTGTAGCGACGCCCCACCAACAAGCACACCATCAACGTCAGCCTGCTCCATAATCGAAGGAGCTGAGGAAGACTTGACCGACCCACCGTAAAGCACACGTACCTGGTTGGCAACATCGGCCGAGTAGAGCTTGGTCAGCTCCGCGCGGATAGCGGCAGCCATTTCCTGTGCGTCTTCTGCGGTGGCAACCTTACCGGTACCGATAGCCCACACCGGCTCATAGGCAATAACAAGGCTCTTCGCCTGCTCGGCGGTCAGACCAGAAATCGAGCCACGCAGCTGTTCCAGGGTGTAGGTCACATGGTTACCGGCTTCGCGGATATCAAGTCCCTCTCCCACGCACAGTACGGGGGTGATTTCATGCCGGTACGCAGCCTGCACTTTGGCAGCGCATACCTCGTCGGTTTCACCGTGGTAGGTGCGGCGCTCAGAGTGGCCCACTAGCACGTATGCGGCGTTGAGCTTGGCGAGGAACGACCCGGAGATTTCACCGGTGTATGCGCCCGAGTCGTGAGCCGAAATATCCTGCCCACCATACTCGATCCTAAACTTGTCGCCCTCAATGAGAGACTGTACGGAGCGAATGTCGGTGAACGGCGGGAAAACCGCCACCTCAGTCTTATCAAAGTCAAAGTTCGCGTCGTCAAGGGTCCAGGCTAGTTTCTGAACTAGGGTCACGGCCTCAATATGGTTCAGATTCATCTTCCAGTTACCAGCAATAAGCGGCTTACGCGACATATATTCGCTCCAATCCCCAAAGAGGGCATAGCTACGGAAAAGTTCACTCTCTATTTTAGTGCTTCTGGCGCGTAAATACACGGTTTATCGCGAATTTTCACCGCCGAATATACCACTGCGGTATTTCTTCCCACCCACCACTTAGCGGTCATTACTGGACTGTCCTATTACCAGATGCACGCCGTGAACCGTTGAAGGTTTAAGCCCTATAGATAACCCCGGCCCATTCGCTATTACGCGAATAAGCCGGGGCATATTAGACAAGGGGCAGAAGGTTAGGCACCCAGTGCATCCAGACCGGGCAGGGTCTTACCCTCAATGTATTCGAGGGATGCTCCACCGCCGGTGGAAATGTGCCCGAACTGCTCGTCAGCGAACCCTAGGTTGCGGATCGCCGATGCCGAGTCCCCGCCACCAATAATGGAGAAAGCATCCGATTCAGCAAGAGCCTTCGCAACAGCCTCAGTACCACCCGCGAAGGGGGCAATCTCGAATACACCCACCGGGCCGTTCCAGAAGACGGTTTTAGCTGCCTTAATCTTCTCCGCGAACAGTTCACGGCTCTTCGGGCCAATATCCAGGCCCTCACCCTCGGCGCCCAGCTCGCCACCTTCCAGGTCTTCAATGGGGCGGATCTCGGTCTTAGCGTCTGCTGAGAAATCATCGGCCCACACCACGTCTACGGCAGTTATGATCTCAGTACCCTGCGCAGGGGCGGTCTCAAGGTAGCGCCGCACGGTCTCTACCTGGTCTTTCTCCAGCAGCGACTTACCGACCTTATATCCCTGCGCGTAAGCGAAGGTGTAGCCCATGCCGCCGCCAATGAGAATAGCGTCGGCCTTGCCGATAAGGTTGTCGATAACAGCAAGCTTATCGGAAACCTTCGCACCACCCATGACGACCACGAAGGGACGCTCGGGGTTGTTCAAAGTTTTCGCCAGAACGTCCACTTCTTTCTTCACCAGATCGCCCAAGTAGGCAGGCAGACGCTTGGCTACGTCGTACACGGAGGCGTGCTTGCGGTGTACCGCCCCGAACGCATCATCAACATATGCGCCGTTCTGCCCAGTCAGTGCCACTAGCTCATCGGCAAATGCGCCGCGTTCTGCATCATCCTTCGAGGTTTCGCGGGCATCATAACGCACATTTTCCAGTACCAGCACTTCGCCGTCTTTCAGGGCTGCTGATTTAGCCTTTGCATCTTCACCCACCAGATCGGTAGCCACCTGCACGGGTACGGAAGCCAGCTCGGCTAAACGTGCAGCGGCAGGAGCGATGGAATACTGCGGGTCCACCTGGCCCTTGGGGCGTCCAAGGTGCGCGGTTACGATCACGCGAGCGCCGGCCTTAGCAAGCTTTTCGATAACGGGCAGGGAAGCACGCACGCGACCGTCGTCGGTCACCACGCCATCTTTAAGGGGAACGTTCAAGTCGGAGCGAACGAGAACGTGGCGGCCTGCGACGCCTTCTTCGAGCAGTTCTGCCAGTGCCTTAGCCATAGGATAATCCTCCTAATAATGGGTTTTAGATACTTTTAATAATAGCGGCTGTTATGGGAAAACCCCGGTTCTCCGCCTCAATCACGCGGTGAATCCGGGGTTCTCTCTATACGTTTACACGCGGACGCATTAGAGTGATGCCACAACCTTATTGGTGAACATCACCAGGCGTGCTACGTAGCCGTACTCGTTGTCGTACCAAGCGATAACCTTCACCTGGTTGCCGATAACCTTGGTCAGCGGTGCATCAAAAATGGTGGAGATGCCTTCGCCCTCAATATCCTTCGAGACGATCGGATCTTCGCTGTACTTAATGATGCCCTTCATCGGACCCTCGGCTGCTGCCTTCAGAGCCGCATTAACCTCTTCCTTGGTGACCTCGCGGTTAGTGGTGAAGGTCAGGTCGGTGATGGAACCGGTAATGGTGGGAACACGCACCGCGAAACCGTCCAGCTTACCCTTGAGCTCAGGCAGCACAATGCCAACAGCGGCTGCCGCACCGGTGGAGGTGGGAACCATGTTCACGGCTGCTGCGCGGGCGCGGCGCAGGTCGGAGTGAGGAGCATCCTGCAGGCGCTGGTCGGCGGTGTATGCGTGGATGGTGGTCATCAGGCCACGCTCGATGCCGAAGGAGTCGTTGAGGACTTTCGCCAGCGGAGCCAAGCAGTTGGTGGTGCAGGATGCGTTCGAAACAATATGCTGGGTGGCGGGGTCGTACTGGTCGTCGTTCACGCCCATCACGAAGGTGCCGTCAATGTTCTTACCGGGGGCGGAAATAATAACTTTCTTTGCGCCAGCGTCAATATGCGCCTGCGCTTTGGAGCCCTCGGTGAAGAAACCGGTGGATTCGAGCACTACATCAACGCCGAGATCCTTCCAGGGAAGGTCAGCAGGGTTGCGCTCAGCCAGGATTTTGATTTCCTTGCCATCTACTATCAGCGCATTTTCCTTGACCTCCACCTCTGCGTCCAGACGACCCATGATCGAATCGTATTTGAGCAGGTGAGCTAGGGTATCAACGTTGGTAAGGTCGTTAATGGCGACGATTTCGAACCCTACGCCTTCCTCGCGTGCTGCGCGGAAGAAGGTGCGGCCGATGCGACCAAAGCCGTTGATTGCTACACGTACAGTCACTGAAGTTCTCCTTGTCAGTGCGTTGGGCGGCGGCCGCAGCATTCACCGGGACTTGTGGTCGGTTATGGCAAAAGCATACCGTGCTCTGTGGTGCGCGGTTGCGTACCGCCTGATGTTGGTAATAATCATACCTTAGTTCGTGTGTGTTTGGGTGTGTTCATGTAGGATTTTTTAGTGAATCAAGTCACTTTTAGACTGTTTTTCCATTGTTTTCTGTTGTTTTATATGGATTATACCTACCCTCCACGTTGGGATAATTGCATTCCAACACAAACACAATGAGGGTGCGAGAGGTCTGCATAGCCTCATCACCGTTAGGGTTATCAGGGCACAATCCCACGGGTAAAACACCACACGTAAAACACCATTGCAACAGGAAGCAAACGCGCACCACGGCGTGCGAACATGTGTTTTATGCTCCGGTGGGGGCGGCAGAAGAGACGCCCCTAGCGGCCTCTGCTCCCTGAATGTCTTCTTTTAGCTCCGTACCGGGGATACCCAGTTCCTGTGCACGTTTATCAGCCATCACCAGCAAACGGCGAATACGCCCGGCAATAGCATCTTTCGTCAACGGCGGATCCGCTAACCGGCCCAGCTCATCCAACGACGCCTGCTTATTAGCCACCCGAAGCTGCCCGGCGTACCTCAGATGTTCAGGAACATCATCACCCAAAATATGCAGAGCCCGTTCCACCCGTGCGCCCGCAGCCACAGCAGCCTGCGCGGAACGGCGCAGGTTTGCATCATCAAAATTTGCCAGCCGGTTCGCCGTGGCTCGCACCTCCTTGCGGGTGCGCTGTTCACGCCACGTACGCAGCGACTCCGAGGCACCCATCCGTTCCAGCAGATGGGCGATAGTCTCGCCGTCACGCACCACCACCCGGTCCACGCCACGCACCTCGCGGGCCTTCGCCATCACATCAAGACGCCGGGCCGCGCCCACCAACGCGAGCGCCGCCTCAGGGCCGGGGCAGGTAAACTCAATCGCGGATGAACGGCCAGGCTCCGTTAACGACCCGTGCGCCAAGAATGCGCCGCGCATAACGGCCTCAGCATCCTGCAGTGAACCGTTCACCACAGCGGGGGGTAAACCACGCACCGGCCTGCCCCGCAAATCCAGCAGCCCGGTCTGCCGGGCCAGTGCCTCTCCCCCGGAGTCAACACGAACAATATAGCGTCCGCCACGGCGCAATCCCCCACCGGTAACACTCGTCAGCTCCGACTCATGTCCGTAAATCTCGGCAATAGTCTGCTGCATACGCTGCGCGGTCTGCTCGGTATCCACCTCAGATTCAATAACGATGCGGCCTGCCACAATATGCAGGGCACCGGTGAACCGCAAAATAGTGGAAACCTCGGCCTTACGCACCGACGCCTTGCTCGCCTCGTATTGGGCAAGTTCTTCTTTCACCAGGGCGGTCAGAGCCATTGTTCTCTCCTTACAAAACAGAATTAGGGCGATGCCCTAACCCGCTCGAAGCGGGGGACACGGCAAATAGCCGCGTTCGTGTGCATGTGTGTTTCGTGTGTGTCTTAGCTGCGTCCTTAAAGTTTTATAAACGCATAGCAAACATATCATTGTACGCTGAAGCCAGCTTGAGTGGGTCGTGCACATTCGGGTTTGTGGTTGAACGCACGGACGCCCACAGCACCTTCGCGCCCAGCTCTCTGGCCGCGTCCTCAAATTCGCTTTGCACACCCATATTGCTCGGGTCAGCGATCACCACGTCAAGGCGCAGATTGGGGGCGTACTGCTGCAGTAGCTTCAGGTGAGCGGATGCGTCCAGACCGTTGGATTCTTTATCGTCCAACGCCAGGTTCATGACCACGCACCGTTTAGCGTTTGTTGTGCTTAACGCCTCACGCTGTTCGCGCAGCAGCAGGTGCGGTAACACGGAAGTACGCCACGAGCCGGGGCCAAGAACCACCCAGTCTGCCTCCTCAATTGAGGCCAACGCCTCAGGGCAGGCACGCGCCTGGGCAGGAACCAGCTCGATATTATGCACCTGCGGCTCATGGGCCAGGTTCACCTGCCCGCGCACCTGCACCCGCTCAAAAGCTCCGCCGTGCTCACGAAGCACAATACCTTGAATCACCAGCGGCTCCAAAGCCATCGGAAGCACCCTGCCGCGCGCGTTCAGAAGCGCGCCCACCCAGTCCAGGCCAGCCACAGGGTCGCCCAGCAACTCCCAGAGCGTAACAATCAGCAGGTTACCGAGGGCGTGATAGTCTAACGGGAACTCACCGGTGTGCCCCTCCGGGGCGCTGAACCGGTGCTGAAGCACATCGCTCCATGTACGCCCCCAATCGGTGTCATCGCACAGTGCCGAAAGAGCCATACGCAAATCCCCAGGCGGGAGTACACCCATCTCATTCCGCAGCCGACCTGACGACCCGCCGTCATCGGCGACCGTCACAATAGCTGTCACATCCGTTGTAACGTGCCGCAGTGCAGAAAGCGACCCGTACAATCCGTGCCCGCCACCAAGCGCCGTCACTTTAGGCACCCGGCGGGTAGTCTTCAGCAGACGCAACGCCTGGGTGGGAAGCGGCGGTAGTTTCGGAACGTTCTTGCTGCTACCCGAAGAGTGGCTGGGCGTATTCGTTCCTTCAGACATTATTCGCGGCCCTTATCACGATGCTGTACGTTAACGTTTACGTCGGGCAGTTCCCCGAGCCTTCGAGCTATCTCTTCAGTCACGGCAACCGACCGATGCTTACCTCCTGTGCACCCAATCGCAAGAGTCGCATAGTATTTCCCTTCACGGCGGTACCCCTCCAACACCGGGCGCAAAGCCGCAAGATAGCTGCTAATGAACTCCTCCGTACCGGTGTTCTGCAGCACATAGTCGCGTACCGGTGCGTCTAGGCCGGTGAGCGGGCGAAGCTCAGGAATCCAGTGCGGGTTCGGGATGAACCGCATATCCGCCATATAGTTCGCATCTGCGGGTGCACCGTATTTGAATCCGAAACTCATCACGCTCAGATTCAGCTTTTTGTCAGCGCCTTCAGCAAACATTTCACGTACTGTACGAGCCAGCTCGTGAACGTTCATCCCGGTTGTGTCAATCGTATGATCGGAAGCTGTTCGCAACACCTCGAACAGGGTGCGCTCCGCGCGAATACCATCAAGGACGCGCCCCTCCCCCTGCAACGGGTGCGGGCGACGCTGCGCCTCATACCGGGCCACAATCGTCTCGTCTTTAGCATCCAAAAAAAGCATCGAAAAATCTACATCGGATTTTCGAAGGGTGTCGATAGCAGCCGGGAGATCATCAAACAGGGCGCGGGCGCGAACATCAATACCCAAAGCCACCCTCGGCACACGAGCACCGTCACGAGTTACTAGCTCCGCCAGCGATTCAAGCATCTGCGGCGGAATATTATCAATCACATACCAGCCCTCGTCCTCAAGTACGTTAGCTACGGTGCTGCGCCCCGCCCCAGATATACCTGTAATCACCAAAATCTGCGGTTTCTGCTCTTGTAACTCAACGCTCATATTACGTTCCCCTTTGATGCGAGTAAGTTGGTAATCCAATAATACTAGACAGGCATCAGACGGTCACCGCATCATCCTGAGGCGGCAGCCTCCGCGTCAAAATGCTCCCTAATCTTCGAAGCCAGCGACGGCCCAACCCCCTGCACCTGCGTCAGCTCATCGGCGCTGGCCGCCTTCAGCTTCTTTAACGACCCGAAGTGTTTAATAAGCGCTTCACGTTTAGCAGGGCCCAGCCCCGGCACAGCATCCAACGCGGAGGCAACCATCGCCTTACCGCGTTTGGAACGATGGAACGTAATCGCAAACCGATGCGCCTCATCCCGGATACGCTGCACCAAAAACAGCGCCTGAGAATTACGCGGCAGAATCACCGGAAAATCATCATCCGGCAGCCACAGTTCCTCCAAGCGTTTAGCGATACCGGCAACGTGCACATCCACCACGCCTAAGTCGCTCAGCGCAGCCTGGGCGGCCGCCACCTGCGGCGGGCCGCCATCAACCAACACCAGGTTCGGGGGGTACGCGAACTTCGCTGGCTCCTGCGCATGCGCATCTGAAGCTACCTCTCCCGAACGCTGCGGGCCTGCTTGCGCACGCTGCTGCTGCTCGGTGAGATACCTCTTAAAACGGCGAGTTATTACGTCATACATGCTGGCGGTATCATCCCGTGCGGCATCCCCACTAACCGAGAATTTACGGTAAGCACTTTTAGCGGGCAGGCCATCCTCAAACACCACCATAGAGGCCACCACGTTCGTTCCTTGCACGTGCGAAATGTCGTAGCACTCAATGCGCATCAGCGGTTCGGGAAGTTCCAGAGCCTCCTGCAGCTCAACGAGCGAAGCGGAACGGGTGGTAATATCCCCAGCCCGGCGGCTCTTATGCAGAGCCAATGAGTGGCGGGCGTTCTCGGCAACAGTTTTCATCAGCTCGGCTTTATCGCCGCGTTGCGGCACCGCAATACTTACCTTCGCCCCGCGCACACCAGAAAGCCACTCACGCAGCTGCTCGGCATTATCCGGCAGTACCGGCACCAGGATTTGGCGGGGAATCTCGTGGCGGTTCGCGTCTGTCTCTTCAGCCAGGGTGCTGGATGCGCTCGCCACATGTGCGGCGGCTTCACCATATAACCGGACGAGAAGCTGTTCAATGAGTTCACCTTCGCTGCCGTCGTTTACTTTTTCAACGATCCAGCCGCGTTGACCGCGGATACGCCCGCCACGCACGAAGAACACCTGCACTGCCGCTTCCAGTTCGTCTTGTACGAAGGCGAACAGGTCCGCGTCTGTTGAGTCGCTCAGAACCACCGCGTTACGTTCAAAAGCTTTGGTAAGTGCCACGATGTCATCACGCAGTACGGCTGCACGTTCAAAGTCCATATTGGCTGCAGCATCTTTCATGTCCGTGGTGAGCTCCGCAATAAATTTTTCGGCTCCACCAGCCATGAAACGGCACAACCCGTCCGCTAGGTTGCGGTGCTCTTCAGGGCTAATGCGCCCTACGCAGGGTGCGGAGCATTTATCGATATATCCCAGCAGGCAGGGGCGCCCTGATGCTTCGGCACGTTTAAATACTCCCGGTGAGCAGGTACGCACCGGGAACACCCGCAGTAGCGCATCCAGCGTCTCACGGATTGCCCACACCTGTGAGTAGGGTCCGAAGTACCGCACGCCTTTTTTACGGTCGCCACGCATTACTTGTGCACGCGGGAACTTATCGCGCATGGTGACCGCAAGGTAGGGGTAGGATTTATCGTCACGGAAGGCGATATTAAAACGTGGCTTATATTCCTTAATCCAGGTGTATTCAAGCTGCAGCGATTCCAGTTCGCTGCCGACTACCGTCCACTCTACGCTGGTGGCGGTGTGCACCATGGCGTAGGTTTTAGGGGCTAAGCGTTCAGGGGCAGCGAAATAACTATTGAGGCGGTTACGCAGATTTTTTGCTTTCCCCACGTACACTACACGGCCGTGTTCGTCCCGAAAACGGTACACTCCCGGCTCGGTGGGGATATCACCCGATGCGGGGCGGTACGAACGCGGGTCTGCCACATAGCCTCCTGTTGCTTAAACGTTAAGCCGCGCATCCGCCGGGTTTTGCGGATGCGCGGTTAAGTTTACTCGCCTTTGGCGCAGGGTACCTTACCCGCCGTCACGCTCAGCAGAGGGCGAAACATTGTATTCGTCCTTTCGTGCTTGCCCCGAAAGTTGGGCGATTTCGTCCATAATCTGGTTGGTGGTTTGGCGGCGTTGTTTACCGGTCATCTGCTCCCCTGTTTTTTCGAACCACATGGGTTCACCCACGCGGATCGTGAACCGGTGCGGGTACACCATGTTCGACCCAGGTTTCTGAAGCCGGTCGGTGCCGATCAGCCCTACCGGGACTACGGGCGCACCCGTCATATGGGCCAGCCAGGCCACACCAATTTTTCCTCTGTAGAGGTAGCCGTCACGGGAGCGTGTGCCTTCGGGGTAGATGCCGAAAACTTTGCCTTCATTCAGTTTCTCTAGCGCAATATCAAGTGCTTTGAGGGATTTTGAACGATCTGACCGGTTCACCGGGATAATATCGACGGTCTCAAAGAATGCTTTCATGGCTTTACCACGGATACCGGGGGTATTAACGTACTCGGCTTTGGCGAGGAAAGCCACGCGGCGGGGCATCATTGCGGAAATAATGATGGAGTCTAGGAACGATAGGTGGTTGGAGGCAACAATCACGGGGCCGGTTTTGGGGAAGTGGTCAAGGCCTGTGACTCGTGCACGAAAAACCGAGCGTAATAGCCCGGTAACGGTTTTTTGGCTGAGTTTGTAGAAAACCATAAATGTGTGACTCCTAGGGGATGCCTCCTACCTGCCTTCTCATTATTCCACAGTGCCGCAGCTTTTCAGTACGTTCATGAGGTTATTATGACATTTAGTGACATGTTTTCGACGGGGACCCTGTGCCGGATACGTTTATATTGAAAAATGGGGCTATATTGGGGACTCCCTACAGAACTTTGTCAGCTGTTGGCTGGGCCCTACAGGCTGTGTACTTCAAGGGGCGTCCAACACTGCCTAATGAGCGTAATAATTTAGCCCACAGCATCTCTAAAGGTTATTATGCAATTAACTTCACATTCTCGACATAGTGTCACTAAAATTTTCTAAATAAGTATTTGTAATGCAAGAATAAAAACGGGTGGACTAGTTGTGCTCGCCTGTCGAGCCTCTCCAAACGAGCCCACTCGAATCACAAAAATATACGCACACTGGAGACATACAATATGGCTAAGAAACCCGTAACGCGCGAGGAGATCGCCAAGGTCACCCGCCGCACGGACGCGGTCGGTGCCTACGCCGGTAAAGGCTGGGTACAGGCCGTTGCATTTGTGATGCTCCTGGGCTTTACCATTATGGCAATCCTGGCGATGCGCACCTATGCGCTCTCCATGCCGCTGCCCGATAAAATCATCGGCAACGACGGCAAGGTAATCGCCACCGCGGAACAGATTCAGCACGGTCAGGAGCTCTACCAGAGCCGCGGCCTGCAGCAGTACGGATCGGTTCTCGGCCACGGTGCATACATCGGCCCGGACTTCACGGCGGAATACCTGCGCCTGACTACGGACGCTGCCGTCAAACAATACAGGGAAGAGGGTAAGCAAGAGCCCCGTGAACTCGTTAAGAACGAGTGGCGCAAGGAAAATAAGTACGACGAGTCCAGCAAGACTCTGAACTGGACGGCGGGGCAGACCAAGGGGTTTGACCAGATGGTCAACCACTATAGGGATACGCTCACCAAGGATAATACTTCTCAGGGCTTGTTCCCCAACGCCATTAAGAGCGAAGAAGAACTGCACGACCTTGTAGCGTTCTTTGGCTGGACTGCGTGGGCTTCAGCCGCTGAGCGTCCCAACCAGGATTACACTTACACCAATAACTGGCCCGCAGAAGCCAATGTAGATAACAAACCCACCGCAGACCTGATGGTCTGGTCGGCGCTGTCGCTGATTGCACTGGTGGGCGGTACCGGTCTAATGTTCGCCATCTATGGCCGCTGGTCCCGCACCATCGGCTGGCATGGCGAGGAGGCACCCGTGCTGGACTTCCGCCAGCCCGACGAGGTGCGCCTGACCCCCTCACAGAAGGCGGCCGGGCTGTTCTTCATCACTATTTTGGTGCTGTTCCTGCTGCAGGCTCTTGTGGGTGCTCTTACCGAGCACTACCGTGTGGAGCTCACAGGCTTCTTCGGGATTGATATGGGGCAGCTTATCCCCTACACCGTCTCCCGAACATGGCACGTGCAGCTCTCCCTCTTCTGGACTGCTGCGGCGTTCTTGGCAGGCGGTATCTTCATCGCCCCGCTCATTACCCGCAAAGAGCCGAAGAAACAGGGGCTGCTGACCGTTATCCTGTTCGTGGCAGTGGTGTTCGTGGTGCTCGGCTCGCTGCTGAACGAGTGGCTTTCGCAAAAGGGTTGGGTGCCTGAGAATTCGATCTTCTCGCAGCAGTGGGAATACCTTGATTTGCCGCGCTTCTTCCAGATTCTGCTCACCGCAGGCATGTTCATCTGGATTGTGATCGTGTGGCGTACCCTCAGCTCGCGTTTGAAGACCGGGAAGAAGACCTCCATGCCGTGGCTGTTCCTCTTCTCAGGCCTGGCAATCCCCATGTTCTACGCTGTGGGTATGCTCGCTGGTCAGCGCACCCATTTCTCGGTCGCCGAGTTCTGGCGTTTCTGGGTGGTGCACCTGTGGGTTGAGGACTTCCTCGAACTCTTCACCACTGTGATGGTCGCCTACATCTTCGTGCTGTTGGGCGTGGTGCGTGAGCGTATCGCAATCTCCATCATCATGATGGACGCCGTGCTTTACTCCGCTGGTGGTGTGGTCGGCACCATGCACCACACCTACTTTGCGGGTACCCCGTCTGAGCAGATGGCATTCGGTGCGTTCTTCTCAGCAGCAGAGGTTATTCCGCTGACCTTCCTGACCGTTGAGGCGTGGGGCTTCATGCAGCTGGGTGCTCGCCAGTACTCCAACCGCACCAAGCCGTTCCCGCACCGTTGGGCTGTGATGTTCCTGATCGCCGTGGGCTTCTGGAACTTCCTGGGTGCTGGTGTGTTTGGCTTCCTGATCAACCTGCCGATCGTTTCGTACTTCGAGATCGGTACGGCGCTGACCGCAAACCACGCACACGGCTCCATGATGGGCGTGTACGGCATGCTGGCGCTGGCCTTCGCAGTGTTTGCGCTGCGGTACCTGATCCCCGAGAACAAGTGGCCTGAGAAGGGCGTGAAGTTCTCATTCTGGGCATTGAATATCGGCCTGATCTGGATGGTGTTCATTTCGCTGCTGCCGCTGGGCGTGGCTCAGCTGTACCACTCGGTTGGTCAGGGCTACTATGAGGCTCGTTCGCTGGCGTACATTCAGTCCGATGCCAACCTGATCATGGACTGGCTGCGCTTGCCGGGCGATGTGATTTTCCTGGCCGGTATTCTGCCGCTGATTAAGCTGGCGTGGCTGGGCATCACCTCCTACTTCGCACCGAAGAATAAGGAGACTGTGCTTGAGCTGCCTGAGCCGCCGCTGTACGAGATGGTTGATGACGCTCGTATCGCCGAGTTCGCTGGCGCTAAAGCTGCCGACGAGCTGCCCGAGCAGACCAGCCCCTACCGCAGTGATCGCCGAGGCTGATGATGCCTGAACAGTTTGCCGGGGTTTCGATGATGGTGTGGCTGGCCTGCGTGTACGCGCTGGGTCTGGTCGCCGTCGGCTGGGGTTTCGATATCCTCGCGAAACGCACCAGTCAGCGTTTTGTGGCGTCCCGAACGTTCGGGTTCACCTACCACGAAAGTAATGACGCCTGGCTGTGCCCGGAAGACCAGTGGCTGTGGCCGGTAGCGTTTGACACGGATAACCGTGTGATGCGCTACCGGGCTAAGCCCAGCGTATGCAACACCTGCCCCATTAAGGACACCTGCACTGTCTCATCGAACGGGCGTGAACTCACCCGTGAGGTTGATGAGTGGCCGTATTCGGAGTCGGGGAAATTCCACCGTGGTCTGGCGGTTGCGGTGGCATTATTCGGCCCGGTCATTATGGTTGCGGCTGCTTTCGGATGGCACTCCCCCATTGAGCTGCTCATTGAGCTGTCTGCGGTGGTAGTCTGCCTGTCGTTGACGTACCCGCTGGCGATTAAGCTCATCCGCTCACCCGAGAACTTCGCAGCCGACCCGAAACATATTCCGGGTTCAAGCGCGGACGAATCGGTTGCTACAAAGATTGACCGGTTCGCTGCGAAGTGGGGCGGCGTGGGCAATGAGCGTAAACGCCGCACCGATGACGCCCGTAAGCAGATGATCGCTTCGGCCCAGCTGCCGGTGCGTCCGTCATCAACTATTGATCCTGATCGGCCAGCTTGGAGCGGCGAGGGAACTTCTACCCCGCGTCTGCATAAGACCACGGCTGAGGTTATTCAGGAGCAAAACCTCGAAGAAGCAAATAGTTAGGTTGGCTGGATGTGCACCCCGGCCTGTGCGTGCTGTTGCATGCGACGCGCAGGCTGGGAAGCGCATCCTCTTATTTCCGGGCTAAAGCTTGAACATATGGGAGTGGGCGCCCTTACGTTCTGTGATTGTGGCCGGTATGGTTAAAACAGGTTTGGGGTGCACCCACCGGTGGTTGTACCCTGCGATTATTAACAACTCAACACATTGTCTAAAGCACCTATGCGGGCCATTCCTGCGGCCTTGTTAGACACAATTTTTAGAGGACACCATGGATTCTCTCACTATTCTTTCGATCGTTATCCCGATTATCCTGATTCTTGCGTTTTTGATTATTCGCACGCTTCGGGTAATTCCTGAATATCAGCGCGGCATTTCGTTCCGTTTCGGCCATCTGCGTTCTGAGCTGAAGCCCGGTATTAATATGGTGATCCCGCTGATTGACTCGTTGCAGCGTGTAGATATGCGTGTGATTACTCTTACTATTCCCCCGCAGGAGGTTATCACTAAAGATAACGTTCCGGCCCGTGTGAATGCTGTGGTGCTGTTCCGTGTGGTCGACGCGAAAGATGCTGTGCTGAAGGTGGAGAATTACCCGATTGCTACCTCGCAGATTGCTCAGACTACGCTGCGTTCGCTGCTGGGCCGCGTAGACCTTGATACGCTGCTGGCGCACCGCGATGATTTGAACGCGGATTTGCAGAGCATTATTGATTCACGCACCCGCCCGTGGGGCATTAAAGTCGAGCTGGTTGAGATCAAGGATATTGAGATTCCTGAGGCCATGCAGCGCGCAATGGCTCGTGAGGCTGAGGCTGAGCGTGAGCGCCGCGCAAAGATCATTTCGGCTCGCGGTGAGCTTGAGGCATCCTCACAGCTGAAGGAGGCATCCGATATTCTGAGCGCCTCGCCTGCCTCCTTGCAGCTGCGGTATTTGCAGACCCTGCTGGAGCTGGGCGCCGACCAGAACTCGACGGTGGTATTCCCGCTTCCGCTGGATATTGTGGGGCCGCTTATGGGCGCTTTAAAGGGTGCCACAGGCGAGAATTCTACGGATAAGAAGTAGCTTTTCTGCAGTTATTCCGTTGAAGCCCGAAGTGGTTTTCTGCCCTGTTTCTTGATAGGGTGGATCGAACCGCCTCGGGCTTTTTGCGTGGTTCCACTGTGAGCGTAGATGCAGCAATATAAAAGTAACTATTGCGGGTTATGCTTAACGTCAGAAGTTTTTTACTTCTGTTTACTTCTCTCTAGATTGGAATGAACATGTCTAAGATCCTCATCGTCTCGGGCCACCCTAACCTGCCAGAGTCCACCGCGAACAAAACAGCCCTTGAAGCAGTTAAAGCGCGTTTTGGTGATGCTGTGACTGTGCGTGAGTTGGATAAAACTCGTGTGAACGGCAAGTTTGATATTGCAGCTGAGCAGAAGGCTCTAGTGGAGCATGATGTTCTGGTGCTGCAGTTCCCGGTGTTCTGGTATTCGGTGCCTTCACTGTTGAAGCAGTGGATTGATGACGTGTTCGAGTACGGTTTTGCATACGGCACTGATGGTACCGCTTTGCAGGGTAAGAAGTTCCTGCTCTCGGCAACCGCTGGCGCCGCTGAAGATATTTACCAGAACATGCTGCCGAGCGAGCTGCCCCCGGCCTTTGCCGACTACGCGAACACTGCGGCGTTCACTGGTATGCAGCTGCTTGAGCCGCTGTTTAGCTACGGCACCACGAGCGACCCGGGTAACACTGAGGCTGTTCATGCTATTGGTGTTGAGCACGGTAAGAAGCTGATAGCTGTGCTGGAGACCCTGCAGCAGGGTTAGCAGCAGCCTCTCCCCTGTGGTATTGAGGGGAAAGAAGCCTCTTCCCCCGAATCCAAACGGTGTACACATGTTCCGCTGTTTGATTCGGGCGAAGGGGCTTCTTTTGTTGGCTCAAAACAATAAGCCTGGTACGGCAAGTATGTGGCTGGGGTATTGTTTGAGCACGGTGGCAACAACGGCGGGGGTGTTTCGGTTTGGGTGGCGGTACAATTAGTTTCTGTGATTACCGGAGATATTAAGAGCAAGATTGACCGGATCTGGGATTCGTTCTGGTCGGGTGGTATTTCTAATCCGCTTGAGGTGATGGAGCAGATCACCTACCTTCTATTCGTGCGTTTTCTCGATGATGAGCAGTTACGCCAGGAGGAGCAGGTGTCTGCTATGAGAAGAGTTAACCCTGATTATGCTCTCAAGGACCCTGTGTTCCGGCCGAGTGAGGAGCATCTGCGTTGGCATAATTTTAAGAATGAGTCTCCGATGACTATGTATGAGACGGTGGCAAACGAGGTGTTCCCGTTTATTAAGGGGTTGGGGGCCCGCCTTGGTGGTGAGTCTTCGAGCTACACCCAGCATATGCGCGAGGCTCGTTTTACGATTCCTACCCCGGCGCTGTTGGCGAAGGTGGTTGATCCGCTTTCTGCTATTCCGATGGATGATCGGGATACGAATGGCGATATTTATGAGTATATGCTTTCGAAGATTGCTGCCTCTGGGACGAATGGGCAGTTTCGTACGCCCCGCCATATTATTCACCTGATGGTTGATATGGTGGCCCCTGCAGCGGCTGATACGATTTGTGACCCGGCATGTGGTACGGCTGGGTTCTTGGTGGCAGCAAATGAGTATGTGCGTAAGCATTCTGCTCAGGAGTTGACGGATGCGGCGGTGTTACACCACTACCACCGTGACATGTTCCATGGTTTTGATTTCGATTCGACGATGCTGCGTATTGCGAGTATGAATCTGCTGATGCACGGGGTGAAGAACCCGCTGGTGGAGTACCGGGATTCGCTGTCCGAAGGGGCGGCGGGTGAGTCTGAGAAGTATTCGTTGATTTTGGCTAATCCTCCGTTTACAGGGTCTCTGGATTATGAGCAGACGGCCCGTGATTTGCAGTCTACGGTGAAGACGAAGAAGACGGAGTTGTTGTTTTTGGCGCTGTTTTTGCGGTTGCTTAAGCCGGGTGGCCGGGCGGCGGTGATTGTGCCGGATGGTGTGCTGTTTGGCTCGTCGACGGCGCATAAGAAGCTGCGGAAGATGCTGGTTGAGGATCAGAAGCTGGATGCGGTGGTGAGCCTGCCGTCGGGCGTGTTTAAGCCGTATGCGGGTGTCTCTACGGCGATTTTGTTTTTCACAAAAACGAATTCGGGCGGCACGGATGATGTGTGGTTTTATGATGTGCAGGCTGACGGGTTTAGCCTGGATGATAAGCGTGCACCAGTAAAAGCAAATGACCTTCCTGATGTTTTGGAGCGGTGGACTGCACTACATGGGGACAATAAGCAGACGGCTAAGGCTGAGCGTGAGCGTGCCCGCACCGAGCAGTCATTCTGCGTGCCGAAAAGCGAGATTGCGGAGCAAGGTTATGACCTGTCGCTGAATCGGTACAAGGAGATACAGTACGAAGAGGTGGAGTATCGCTCCCCCGCCGAAATTATTACCGAGCTAGAGGAGCTGGATGAACAGATTCGTGTTTCTATGGCAGAGCTAAAGGAGCTATTGAGCTAGTGAACAACGTACGTATGGTGAAGCTGGGGGATGTACTTACCCAGCGTAAAGAAAAAATTTTTGTGGAAGATCCTCTACAAGCTAAACTCATTTCAGTTAGGCTTTATGGGAAAGGAGCTCTGCAACGTGAAATTGGAGATGGCAAGGTCCCCAAAGCTTTTACAGGGTACATCGGACATACGGGGCAACTTGTATTGTCTCGTATCTGGGCACGCAAAGGAGCTATAGCGTTAATTCCTCATGATCTTGAAGGCGTAGTTGTAACTAACGAATTTCCACTTTTTGACGTAGATGAAACCCAGGTTATACCTAAGTATCTTATTCAACTACTAACTTCAAACAATTTTGGTCCGACCTTAGAACGAGCAAGTTCTGGCTCTTCGGGGCAGAACCGTGTGCGAGAAAATAAATTTCTAGAAATCTCAATTTCACTTCCTCCGTTAGAAGAGCAAAAGCGTATTGTTTCTATTCTAGATAAGGCAAAATCGATCCAAGAGGCACGTGAACGCCAGCTCGCCGCCCTCGACGAGCTCGCAATAGCTATTTTTCAAGAAACTATTTCTAGTACAGATTTTACTTACATGACTCTGGACCAAATCTGTGGAGCAAAAGGTCGATATGGTGCCAATGTACCAAGTCAGGATTACAAGGTAGATTTACCCCGTTACATCCGGATAACAGATATCTTAAGCGACGGTTCGCTTTCTAAAAAACCAAAATCGCCTTCAGGTACCTTTTCAGATTGGGAGAAATACTTTGTAAACTCTGGTGACCTTCTATTCGCGCGTTCAGGTGCAACGGTTGGGAAGACCTACATTCACAGAGATAATTCTAACAACTATGTATATGCAGGTTATCTCATTAAATATCACCCAGATCCTTCAATAGCTATACCGGAGTTTGTGTATAGATATACACAAACTTCTGAGTATGATTCATGGGTAAAAAGGGCACAGAAAGCAGTTGCTCAACCCAATATCAACGCCAAACAATATGGAAGTGATCTTATGATTCCTGTACCTGACCTGAAGATACAGTATGAACTCATTAAGAAAATTGATTCTGTTGAATCTGAAAAAGCTTTAGTCCGAGCACATCTAAAAGTCTCTCAAGATATTTTTTCCTTCCTGCAATCCAATCTCTTCACCCATTAAGGAGTCGAATATGCCAGAAAATAAATATGCAATTCATTCTGAAAACGATAAAGAACTCGCAAAAAGGTTATTAGAAAAATCCAAAGAAGCATTTCTTCTTTCCATTGAGCTTATGAATAAACCAACAATTAAATACCGCTCAGAAGCATGTTCCATTTTTCTCTGCAACGCATGGGAACTTATGCTCAAATCCCACTTAATAAAGAAACATGATGGAAAGAAAATATTCTATACAGATAACCCAAATAGAACTATTTCACTCGAACAATGCGTTAGATTTTCTTTCTCAAACTTAAAAGATCCAATCGTTCAAAATCTAAATCAAATTATCGACCTTAGAAATACAAACACACATTTTATCGTTGAAGAGTATGAACTTATATACGGATCATTAATTCAGGCATGCGTGAATAATTATTCAAATTTGCTATTTACACTACACCAGGAGCGGACATCAGATTTTCTTCCTGACAACTTTTTACTTATATCTGCCCCACGCCAGGATTTTAATGAGGAGGAAATCAGAGTTAAATATCCCCCTGAAACAGTTGAGAAAATAATCAATAGAAATAATTCTATAAACTCATTTTATGAGAAAAACACAGAAGGAAATGCAAAATATTCTCAATCACTAAATACAAATTTTTATATAACGAAGAAAAAATCTCAGGCGGATATATCTGTATCCATCGACGGATCTTCAAATAGCAAAATCCAAAAAATAAATCAAGTTGTACACCCACGCAATAAATTTCCTTACACGCACAATAGGGCAATAGATGCCATAAATAATAAACTTGCAAAAGATGGTGTATCTTTAGTCTATAAGGATCGACATGGCAGTAGATTTAACAGTTACCACTGGCAATTAATTATCCAATTTCATGATATGAAAAATAATCAAGAGTTTTCTTATGATGAATCAAGACCTTTAGAAAATTCAAGGTACTATTACTCACAAAAAGCTGTTGACTGCGCCGTAGAGATAGTTACAAATGAACCAAACTTAGATATCCTTATTGAAAAACTTAAGGAAAAAATTTAGTAATCCTTGAAGGTTATGAGAGTTATCCATTATTAGAGGCCTCCCTCGCAGAGTCGGCGAGGTTCATACCGGGCTGACTAGAACTGGCCCATTATCGCCTTTATCCGCCAACATATCCTTCAGATCCAGGAACCTATCCGGGTTGTGACACCGACGATCGGTGAGTGTTAATGGTGTCCCGTTCAAAGACACAAATAATTTAGTGAGTTAGACCCAAGCCAGCGGTATTTCCCGCTAAATAAACATAACTTGGATGATGGTGAGCCCAGATCTATGGTGAGAAACTAATGGTTTTTGTGTGTGATTGGTGTTTGGTTCTTTCTTTCACCACTATATGTTCTTACAGAGTAGATAGCTGTTTTTTCGTCACACATGCGAGGGGCAAGATGCCCGAAATACAACTCTCCCTAAATATTTTACAGAGACCAACCCCAGGAGCAAAGGAAATTCTCAGCACCAGCCTTACTCCCATTCGGGAACCCAGCTTTTGTCCATCACGAGTTGGCCTCTGTACTCTACACACTACAGCATAATCCACTACGGTTTCCAGCAAGTTCTCATTTTTTGAGATCAGAAGGTACTTCCATCTAGTTTGCTCCAAGGTAGGACTCTCTAGTCTCTAGGTAACAACCCTTGATCAGGTAATACCAGCTTCAATGTCGGTGACAAGAATAAACTTATCAGCATCCTGAGGGTTGTACACTTGAAGCGTATCATCAACTCACCGCACGCGAGGTATGCACACCGATGAGCAACTTTGATTTCCTCACTATCAGCATCCCAGAGGTGCACCAGAACGCTCTCAAAGCAGAAAGCGCCCTGCGCATTGATGCGCCTATGGCCGCAATCTACTCGCGCATCACCCTAGAACAGCTCATCGACTATCTGTACCGGGTACGTAGTATCCCACTACCCTACGGTAAGGTCGATGCAACCCTCAACGACAGATTACGCAACCCCGAGTTCTTGCGTCTCATCACCGTACCGGCTCTCACCACTAAGATGCACCTAATCCGCCGAATCGGCAACGACGCCGCACACGGCAAACGCATCACCCCACAGGCCGCCGCCCAAGCCGTACTAGATCTGCACCATCTACTCATCTGGGCGGTGCGCTACCACTGCCCCCACGAAATAAACATTGACCCCCGCACCGTATTCGACCTCGCCAAGGTGCCGCACATACAAGGCACCGCGCCTAAACCTAAAACGTCAAAAGAGCTCATCCAGCTCGC
This sequence comes from Rothia sp. HSID18069, assembly GCF_003989155.1. Lineage (NCBI taxonomy): Bacteria > Bacillati > Actinomycetota > Actinomycetes > Micrococcales > Micrococcaceae > Rothia > Rothia sp. HSID18069. Next base: position 999,820 of record NZ_RBMG01000001.1, read on the forward strand.
TGAAGAACTTGAAGAAACCCGCAAAACCCATCAGGCTCAACTCGCCCAAAAAGACACAGAGAACAAGGCCCTACAAGAACGCCTAGCCCAGCTCGAAGAACGGCTCAAACACACCTTCACGGGCACCGCCTCCACAGACATCCGTGACTACGACGAGGCACAAACCCGCGCCGCACTCATCGACTATGAGCTTGAAGTCGCAGGGTGGGATATCGCCGCTAAAAACCTGCGAGAAGTGCCCGTACCCAACATCCCCATCCGCAAAGACGGCACGCTCGGGACAGGAAGCGCAGACTATGTGCTCTGGGGCGTTGACGGTAAACCGTTGGCGGTCATCGAAGCAAAACGCACTAAACGAGACCCGAGCGAAGGGCAATACCAGGCCGAACTCTATGCGCGTGGCCTGTACGCTCAGTACGGGGTGTACCCCGTCATTATCACCACCAACGGCGCAGACCACACCCTCTGGGACAAATGGGAGCACAACCCCAATGGCAAACCCGGCTACCCACCGCGTGCTATCCTGGCGTTCCCCACCCGCGACGACCTGGAGCGCATGCACGCGCGCCGCAACGCCAAGTCCCTCAAAAACGCTCCCATCAGCGAAGCCCTTGTTGACCGCCCCTACCAGATTCGTGCTGTTAGAGCTGTCGGTAACGCCTTTGATGAAGAAAACCGCCGTCGTGCTCTGCTGGTCATGGCAACCGGAACTGGTAAAACCCGCACTTCCATGGCAATCGTCAAAATGCTCTCAGATGCCGGGTGGGTTAAAAACACGCTATTTTTAGCTGACCGTATTTACCTAGTCACCCAGGCAGTGAACGCATTCCGTGGACAATTCAAAACCGAGCTGAGCGTGGTCAACCTGCTCACTGATAAAAACGCCAGTGGGCGCGTGTATGGGTGCACCTACCCAACTATCATGTCCCTCATTGACCAGCGTAAATTTTCGCCCGGGTTCTTTGACCTAATTATTGTGGACGAGGCACACCGCTCTGTCTACGCCAAATACCGGCAAATCTTCGAATACTTCGACTCACTCGTGGTTGGACTCACCGCCACCCCCAAAGATGAAGTAGACAGGGATACTTACGCCCTATTCGAGCTGAATAAAGGCGAACCAACCGACCATTACCCGCTCGAAACCGCCGTGGCTGAAGGGTACCTGGTGCCGCCACGAGGTATTAACCTAGGTACCGAGTTCCTCACCGAAGGGATCCGCTACGACTCCCTCACCGATGAGGAAAAAGAAAAATGGGATCTCATCGACTGGGACGAAGAAACAGACGAAAAACCCACCCACATTGAGCCCCAGCTACTTAACACCTACCTGTTCAATCAGCAAACCGTAGACCATGTGATTAACGAGCTCATGACACGCGGACACCGGGTTGAAAACGGTAATAAACTGGGCAAAACGATTATTTTTGCTCACAACCAGAACCACGCCCAATACCTAAAAGCCCGGTTTGATGCACTCTACCCACACTACGGAGGATCATTCGCGCGCGTAATCACGCACAGCACTGAACGTGCACAGGCACTAATTGATGATTTCTCAGACCCGCAGAAAATGCCACAGGTAGCCATTAGCGTAGACATGCTAGACACCGGTGTCGATGTGCCCGAGGTATTGAACCTAGTGTTCTTCAAAGCAGTGCGTTCGTACGCCAAATACTGGCAGATGATCGGGCGTGGAACTCGCCTATGCCCCGATATATTCGGGCCCGGCGCACATAAGCAAGACTTCCTGGTATTCGACTGCTGCCGAAACATTGAGTTCTTCAACAATGAGCTTGCCACCACCGAAGGAACCATCCAAAAATCGCAGGCGGCCCGCACCCTCGAAACCACGCTGGCGTTATTAACCGCTCTCGACTCCCCCGGGAATAGTCAGGTGGCAGAAGCCGACTACCAGGTGCTACGGTCCGCAGTGGTACAGCAGTTGCGCGGGTTTGTCTGCTCGTTAAATACTGAAAGTCCGTTCGTTCGTAAACACCTTACCGCTGTTCAGGCCCTCAGTAGTGAAAACGTGTGGTCAACTAAGCTGGATGCGCAGAGTCAGGCACATGTGCTCTCCCTTGCAGAGCTCGGCGGCAACATTGGTGATGGTAGCCCTGAAGCACGCACTTTCGACCTCACGGTACGTACTCTACAGTTAGATCTGGTCGAAGGAAATAGTGCTGCGGCCGCTAAACGTCTAGAGCGTATCCGCGATATTGCGGTGGCGCTCACCGAATTGATTGACAGGGTTCCCGCCATTGAAAAGCAGAAAGCGCACCTTGACTATGTGCTCTCAGAGGCATGGAACGAGCAAGTGTCCCTCGCGCGCCTTGAAGCTATCCGTGAAGACGTACGCGGCATTATTCACCTGCTGCCTAAGCACGAGCGAAAAGTGTTCTACACAGATTTTGCTGACACCACATTCGAAAGTGTAGAAGCCCAGATTCAGACTAATACCACCGGCACTGTGGATCCCACAGAATTCGAAGCAAAAATAGCTCACCGTATGCGGACACTTATGGGCATGGCTGTGGTGCAAAAAGCTCGGGACGGATATGCCCTCACCGAAGAAGACGAACAAGAACTAGACGCCGCGTTCGTGGCATCCGGTGAGTTCACAGTTACTGACATTCTTACGATGCATGAATCCCACCCGAACCTTGGGCTATTCCTGCGGTCAATAATGGGAATGAGCCTTGAAGCAGTTCAAGAACACCTCAAAGTTTTTATCCAAGAAGATGCAACGGAAGAACAAATACGCCTCGTCACCATGCTGACAGATGCACTTGTTAAGCATGGTACCGTTGAGCCTGCCTCAATCTTTGGGGAACCCTATGTGGATACCCGCCAGCTAGATTACACGTGGCTAGGAGATGTTGCAGCAACTGTGCAAGCTCTCAACCAGGGCATACCTCAAAATACATAAAAATACATGTAATCCGCTTAAATACATGGTTTTATTCACATAAACATGTTGCCCACCCGGTCTGCAGAATCCGGGTGGGCAACATGTTTATGTTCTTCGGGTGTATTGCAGGGGTTCAGCTATTACCGTAACGCCCGGTGTGCTTGGTCGAAGAAGTCACGCTCGTACAGACATGCGCTCATATACGCTTGGGCAGCAGCAACACGCTGACTGGGGGAAGCCTGCTCGAATGCTTCCTCAACAACCGCCACGCAGCGGCGCACATCTGCAGCGAACTCTTCGCCGCCATACACCGAAATCCAGGCATTATACGGGTGTTCCTCGTGGGTTTTCCCCAAGAGCCGGTAACCGATCTCAAGGTACAGCCAGTAGCATGGAAGCGCCGCAGCTGCGCCCACCACATAATCCTCGCCAGCGGCAGTAGCACGTAAAAAGTTCGTGTACCCCATTGTCACTGCCGAAGGTGCACCGCGCCGAATACCGCCCTGCTCCGCGGGAATAGCAGGATGCGCCGCCAACCATTCATCGTGCAGAAGCGATTCCTCAACAATCGCCGCCTGAGCGCCCGCCGCCCAATGCACCTGTCCCTGCGATGAGCTGGCACGTGCCGAAAGAGTAGCTAAGGCGCGAGAATACTGGGCAAGATACTGCGCATCCTGGTCAAGGTAGAAGCCGAATAAATCCTCGTCAAGCGTGCCGTCGCCCAGCCCGCGAATAAACGGCAAATCGAGAATGTCTCGCCAAATATCACCGGTGGCTTCCCACAGGGCGGCGGTCCACGGGCCCGCCGGAGTTACCTTCGGCTCTGGGGGTTTCTGCTGCGCGGGTTTCACCAAGTTTTTGGGGTTCTCACCTGTAAGCTCTTCAGCAGCATACAAGTGTTCCCACGGTTTCGTATCGGCTGCACGCTCCAAACGGCGAGCGCGTGTCTGATGATCAACCGGCCCGTGGCCCTGCCCGTTGCCCACGTGCAGTGCCTCACCCGCGATAATAGCTTCGTTGAGCCACCGGGTGCTCCATGCCAGCGCATTCGTGAGTACTCGCGCGTTCAGTTCATTATTGCCGTTCACAAGGGCAAGTCCAAGGCGGGTAGCAAGACTTGATGAGAGCGAGCACCCTGTGCCGTGGGTGTTCTTCGTTTGAATGCGGGCAACAGCCACATGTGTATGAGTTCCATCAGGGAAAACAGCCGAGTTTCCGGCGTCCTCCCCCGTCAAATGGCCGCCCTTAACAATCACGATCGTGCCGGTGCTCCCGGCAAGCTGGGCTGCCTGGTTGTGAGCCTCCTCCAAAGTCTGGGCAGGGTTGCTCTCACAGAGCACCGCGAGTTCGGCGATATTCGGGGTGATAACATCTGCCTGCGCCACCAATTCACGCAGTGCCTGCTCGGCGTCTTGACTAATCAGGCGGTCACCGCTGGAGGCAACCATCACCGGGTCAAGTACCACCACTGGTACCGGATGTTCTGCAAGCCAGGTCTTGACGGTGGTGATGGTTTCGACATCGCCGAGCATACCGATTTTAACGGCATCCACAGTCACATCGTCGAAAACTGTCGCGAGCTGTTCCTCTAAAAATTTGGTAGGTGGAGCAAAAATGCTGCGAACCCCCTGTGTGTTCTGTGCGACAAGCGCGGTTGTGGCGCACATACCGTAACCGCCGCTTGCGGCAATAGATTTGAGGTCAGCCTGGATTCCAGCACCGCCTGTGGGGTCGGTTCCGGCAATGGAAAGCACACGAGGTATCGATGTGTCTAGTAGCGTCATAGCTATAGTCTCCTTGGGGCGGCACGGCATCGCTGCTGGCGCACCACAGTATAAAAGAATGGTTGTTCGGTGTTTGAGAAATAAGATTTAAGGCTGCTCTGCCATGGTTCGATATCCCTTCGCTAGTTCTAACTAGAGCAGGTTCAATGGGTATTTCTCAGCCCGCGCCACGGCATCATATCGTGTATACCGGTGGGTTCGGGGCACCCCATATCGCTTCTTCACTCTAACACACCCACTACTGGGGTGCCGCAGGTGCACCGTAATATATGGGCGCAGGGTATATGTGGGCCTTATTGTTTGGTCGCGCCGCTAGGTCAGCTCAAAAATCTCGGTTGGGGTGCCTTCGGCAGTGATTTTCCCATCCTCCAGCAGCACAGCACGGTCAGCGAGGGAGGCGATACGCGCATCATGGGAAATAATCAGTACGGCACGGTCAGCTAAGACCGCGCGTAAAGATTCGGTCGCATCCACCAGCTCAAGCTGCGTGGTCGATTCATCAAGGATCACCGCGTGCGGGTTTGCCAGTACGATGCGTGCCAGCGCCAGCTGCTGCACCTGGTCACGGGTCAGCTCAAAATCGCCGCCGCTGATCTGCGTGTTCAACCCCTTAGGGAGGGTGCGCCACCAGCGGGCACCCACCGCATCTAGGGTGTGGCCGATCTGCTGCTCGGTGGCTTCTGGGGCTACGGCGGTGAAATTATCGGCGACCGTACCGAAAAAGATGTGGGCCTCTTGGGTGCATACAAGCAGACGGGGACGGCCATCCACATGCGCATCAGTGGGGAAATCACCGTTCCCTACGGGCTTGCCGAGCACCCTGATGGTGCCCTCTCGTGCGGTGAGCGAGCCGCCGATCAGCCGTGCCAGGGTGGTTTTTCCTGACCCGGAGCGGCCCACCAACGCCAGGCACTCCCCGCGTGAGATGGTGACGTTAATGTTTTCCAGCACAAACGCCTGGGAGGAGTACCCGTACGACACCCCACGGCATTCGATGGCGTGCGAGAAGTGCCCGGCGGCTTCGGCTCGTTCAATAAGGTGCGTATCGACGGGCGCCTCATTCGGGTTGGAGCGCAGCTTCTCGCGGGCTGCGTTGCGTTCTGCGGTGCGTTTTTCGCGTTGTGCTTTCGCCAGGTTGACCACGCCGAAGACGCGCCCCATGTTCACCAGCATCAGACGAATATTGTTAGTGTGATGCCCCAGAATATCTGCCATAACGCGCAGGCTAAACACCATAATGGAGGCGGTGGCCACCGCACCCCAACTGGCCCAGCCTTGCATGACGCAGAAGCTGCCCCACAGCAGGCACACAATGGTGGGAAACCAGGCGTTGAGGGCATCAAGTACGTAGAACCTTTGGCGTAGGCGCTGCATTTGGAGGGTCGCCTCGAACCGGTGCCTGTTCCCGTCATCGAAGACTTTCTCACGGCTTGAGTGCACCCCGAGTTCACGGATGGTGGCGGCACCGCGCACGTTTTCGGTGAGCACACTATTGAGTTCACTCGTGTTTTCTTGCACGACCTGGTTTTTCTGCGCCATACGCGGCAGGTAGTGGCGCATGAGCACCGCGAGCCCCACAATCATGGGAAGGAAAATAAGGCTCATGGGTATGCTCAGTGTTGCGAGTGAGGCCATTGAAACAACAAAGTAGAGCACCACGAACAGGATTTCGAGTAGATCGAAGCTGACCGCGTTGGAGGCCGAGGAGAGATCGTCGGTTACGCGGGTGAGCAGATCGCCACTGCCGGATTCTTCGACGGTGCGCGCGTCAAGGTCAAGGGCGGCGTCAATAGTGTCGATGCTGGCTTCTCGGGTGACGAGCGCACCTAGCCGGGATGCACTGTACATGGCGATGCAGATTAGTATTGCCTCCGCAAAGGTTGCCGCGAAAATAATCATTAGCGGCTTCCACGGGTATTCCGTGTATTTCCCAGCGACCACCTCATCGACTACAGCCCCGATCTGCAGGGGCACGACCGCGCCCATCACACTGGCGAATAGGTATATGCAGAAGGTGAAAGCTGCCCTGCCCTTGTGGTGGATAATATATGCGCCCATCATGCGGGCTACTGCTTCGGGCGGTTCGGTGGGTAGTTTAGCCACGGTTCACCTCCTGTTTCTTGGGTTTGTCGGTGGTGCTTGAAGGTTTGATGGTGCCATCGTCTTCTACAACCACGTACCCGTCGCGTTCAATACGGCGCACCACTTCGGCGGTGGTTGAGACGATGTATATTTTTGCTATTTTTTCGAGCAGCCCCGGTTGGCCCACGTGCTGCTCTAAATGGTCGTAGATGTAGCGTTGGCTGGGCTCATCAACTGAGTTGAGGGGTTCGGTGAGTACGAGAATCTGGGCGTCTTGGGCGAGAGCACGGGCTAGTGCTAAACGTTGGCGCTGCCCGCCCGAGAGGTTAGCCCCTTCACTGGTGATGCGGGCAGCATAGTAGTCGTCGGGGTCGAGCCCGCCTAACCGGTGCGCAATTTCCCGGGAATCGGTGATCTTGAGCAAAAATTCGTCTTTTGCACGGGCGGCTTCTGCGGTGGCGGGCGGCACGGTCCCTAGGCGTAGGTGCTCTTGCAGGGTTCCGGCGAAGATCATGGGGTTTGATTCACTCAGAAGCACACGCTCTTCCGTTTGAGTGTTGTGCGGGGTGGGTGTCTCTACGCTATTGCCGGTTCGTAGTGCTGCGGTGAGCGCCTGCGCATAGTCTTGGGCGGTCATATTGTGCGCACGCGGGTTAATGTAGATGATGTGCTGGTTGGCTGCTTGCGCTGATACTTCTCGCACCCGCACACGGGTGGTGCTTTCGTGGGCGTTGGCCTCTGCCTGTAGTTCCTCCATTTCGGTGTCTGTGCGCGGTTTTTTCAGCACACCTTTTCGAACACCCGCATACCCTTCAAGCCGAGCTATTTTTGCCAGACCAATTTTTGCGTACCGCCATTCTGTGATGAAGTTTTGGGAGATCCAGATGGGGCCGCCCATCATGGAGATAATGGAGGCAACAGTCACCAGGGATGCGGCGTGCACGTCAGGCACCCAGCGTCCTTCTTCAACATGGCCGGTAAGTGCGAACCCCACACCAAGCAGGGTGACTATGCCGGTGAGGAGTACGCGTACGAAAAACATCCAGCGGCGGATACGTTCATAAGCCATGAGGGAGTCGAACACTGCGTTAGCACCTTCACGGTAGCGTGCCCGCATTTGTTGTTCGGCCCCTAACCCGGTGATAGTGCGTAACCCGGTGGCGATGTCTGAGGCACGGGATGAGTTCTCTCCATCTTTAGTGCGGTATACACCCACCCTGTTCTCCAGGAATTTAGAGTACTGGATGAGCGCACCAACCACGATGAAAGTTCCGACGAAGGTAATAATGGCAGTGAGCGGACTAATGAGCCACAGCATTACCGCACCCATTGCGGCAACAATAATAGCGTTGGCGAAGAGCGGCACGGAGAAAAAGAGGTTAGTGACGCGCCGGATGTCTTTCGTCATAACGGTGACCATCTCACCGGGGTCTGCTTTCGCGAGGGAACGCCCCAGCAGACCATTCACATAGGTGCGCCAGTCCCGGTCGAGTTCCGATCCAAATCTGAGGGAAGCGCCCCACCCGAAGTACTCATTGGCTGCAATCACCATGATAGATGCTACAACCACCCAGAAAAGCGGCCATGCAACTGCGGTGTTGCCAACGATCTGCTGGTTAATGAAAACGCCCACAATAACGGGTATAAGGACGGCGCCCACACCCGCCGTGGTTTCGCCTACCATGGGAATCACCCAGCGGTGCCAGGGGTAGCGGTACCCTGGCGGGGTTACCCGTAATGACACCCTGTTTTTCAGCTCGTCTGCGGCGGGGGCTTTTACGGGATGCTGGGGTGTGTTTTCTGCGTCTGTGTGGGTGTGTGCTGTTTTTTCTGTGGTGTTTTGTTCTGCTGATTCCGCTGTTTCTGTCATTATCGTATTCGCTATCTGCCGTCCCCTCCGTATACATTCAGTAAATACAGATGGTAACATATTTATTCTATATGTGTTGTATATTACACTACAGTGTGCGGGGTTTCTACGCTTTACAGCAGATACTGCACTTACCAACAGCATGAAAGGATTAGAACATGCGCAGACTTTTTGTTATCTTCGGCCACCAGGCTATAGACAGTATTTTTCCCAGCCCCACACTAGATTGGCGCTCTTACATCATTGACATGGGAGATTTCCGTTCCCTCTATGGAAGTGTTGGTTTTTCTTTCGAGGGCAGGCTAACCACGCTGACCGATCGTGCCCGCAAACTCGCCATGACGGCTATTTACGGTGCTATTGAATCAAAAATGACGATGGGTGAAACAATTTTTCTGCGCGGAGATTTGACGGGGCTCTCAACTATCGACTCCCCCGATACACTCACCACTAAAGACGTTAAAGGTGTCATCAGACTGGCTAGGGCCTACGACTACACCGTTCATCTAGTAGATGCGCACCATAAAAATTCCCCAAACCCCACGGATACTAATAGTGCCTTTGATTGTGTATGGGAACAAAAACCAGACCGTAAGATTATGCGTGACTGGGTGAATATGCACGACATTGTCCAGATACTCACCGTAACGCCGCACGACCTTTCAGAGTATGAACGCATTGTCCTTGTAGGCGATATTCAAGGTGCAGGTGATGAGCTTCAAGAGCTTATTGCCAAAGTTCCGGGAGGGCTAGATAGCCCCCACAATTTCTGGATATTTGTGGGTGATCTGTTCGACCGGGGCACCACCCCGGTGACGGTGTATAACACTCTGCTGCCTGAACGCAAGAATGTGGTGATTGTACAGGGTAACCATGAGATCGCGGTGCGGCGTGCCTCATTAGGTACTTTTAATTACGATAAACCAGATGACACGATCGAGACTCTGCGGCAGCTTGAAGAAGCTGGCATTACCAAACGAGCAGTGCGTGAAGAGCTTATTAACCGTTCGGTGCCGTTCTTCGCATTTACCGTGGGCGCCCGGGAGCATTGGGTGAGCCACGGTGGTGTTATTCCCGCTGTGCTGGATGCGGTGACGGCGGCACCTGGCCGGTATGTGACGGGGCTGCTCGCCGACGAGGTGTTGTGCCGTGGTACGAATAATACGGAGCGGGCGCTGTACGGCAAAACGAATTACCGGATGTTCGCAGACGAACTGGATACGGCCTGCGCTCGCCGCGATATTGTGCAGTGGTTCGGTCACCGGCATGAGAAACGCATGGAGGGTATGTCACCCCTAGATTTTGAGGCAATCCGTCCCCTGGAGTCCGGTGTGGAGCATCGCGGAGGGTTTCTCACGGCAGTTATGCTAAGCAATAATGGCGCAGTCGAAACACTCATCCGTGTGCCCTCTACTTCTACGGTCAAGCCGTTCCGCTAGCATCTTCTGCCGGGGCCAGTATCCTACTATGCACCACGGTACAGCGTATCCTCTACTCCCCGGTCAGCGAGTTCTTGCGCTAACGCCGCAATTTTTTCCGGGGTTACGTCGTGAATATCCGTTGCGGTTTCAAGGAGTATTCCCTGATGCAGGGGGTTGCCTAAGTCGCTGATTAGTTCGCATACCGCCGGTTCACTGAAATACGTCTTCCACCCTAGAGAGGGTGTGTACGCCTCTCTCTTCGGTACAGCACGTAACCAGGCAGTTGTTGTCCATGTCGCTAAGTGCGGTGACCAGCAACGAATAATTGTTTCAAGCAGCTGTTGACCGGATTCAAGAGTGAGTTCTCCCTGTGAAGATTCTGGTACTTTGGGGTCTCGCCAAAATTTGATCAGGACAAAGTTTTTAAAATTCTTATTGTCGGTTTGTATTCCTACGCATCCTTGGACAATTATTGGGAGCGGCCCCAGATATTCAAGGTTAAAGTAGTACCCAAATGAGGCGTCTGCATCTGGAGTTTTTGCGCCCTCTAGCTGGCCCAATAGCAGATCAGTCAGTCCGGGAGTAGAATTTTCAACATTGGCCCCTAGCCGCTGAGGAGCTTCACGCATAATACGCCAATGTCCACCCGGGTACAATGACTCAAACGAGGTCATAAAGTGGTGAAGTTCTGACACGCAATCATCAAGAGTATCTTCCCTTGCGGTCGCCCAGTATCCCGTTATTTTTGTATCCTTCAGGGATATGTCCATCACTATATTGTGTGCTCCTTGTCGGAAAAGAAAATAACCACACGTCGCTATACGCAAGTCTAACAGTCGGCGGATTTCGGCTAGCGTAGATTGACCATACGCCCAAGTTTTCTGTGGCCTATCTACTTTGTATGCTGCGACAGCTACCAATATTGTGCGCATCGCTGATTTTGACGGATTCTGCCAATTCTCTGCCCCTAAACTCGGTAAAATTGAAGCACCATGAGCATTCTTGAATACCTTTCCCCCAAACTCGCGGAGAATCCCGGAGATTACAACCGGCGCGACTACACCGGCAATCCGCTCACCCCGGATGAAATCTATGAGGCGTTCACCGAGTGGATCTCCAGCCGAGGCATGACGCTTTACCCAGCCCAAGATGAAGCAGTCTTGGAAATTGCGGCGGGACATAACGTGGTGCTGGCAACCCCCACCGGGTCGGGTAAATCTACAGTGGCGGTGGCGGCGCATTTTACCGGTTTGGCAACTGGTCAGCGTTCCTACTACACCGCACCCATTAAAGCGCTTGTTTCCGAGAAGTTCTTTGATCTTATCGAGATTTTTGGTGCCGAAAATGTCGGCATGATTACCGGGGATTCGGCTATTAATGCGGATGCCCCCATTATCTGCTGTACCGCCGAGATCCTGGCGAATATTACTCTGCGCGAGGGCAAGGCCGCAGATGTCTGCCAAGTCATTATGGACGAGTTCCATTTCTACTCTGACCCGCAACGCGGCTGGGCATGGCAGCTGCCGCTTTTGGAGCTTCCGCAAGCTCAATTCTTGCTCATGAGCGCAACCCTGGGCGACACCACACGCTTCCAGGAAGAGATGACGGCGCTCACCGGTCGTGAAAGTGTGCTGGTTGCCAGTAGCGAGCGCCCAATTCCGCTTCATTTCTACTACTCGACCGACCCCATTCAGGAGGCGGTTCAGGAGCTTGTGCAGACTAAGCAAACCCCCGTCTACATTGTTCATTTCTCCCAGAAGGCCGCCTTGGAGCAGGCAAACGCGCTGCTGCCGGTAGCTATTGCTTCGAAGGAGGAGAAAGAGCGGATCGCGCAGCTTATTGCGAAGTTCAGGTTCGGCCCGGGTTTCGGCAAGGCGCTGAATAAACTGGTGCGGGCTGGTATTGGTATTCACCATGCGGGAATGCTCCCTAAATATCGTCGCCTTGTGGAGCAGCTTGCGCAGGCTGGATTGTTAAAGGTGATTTGCGGTACCGATACTTTGGGCGTGGGCATTAACGTGCCTATTCGCACTGTACTTATTACGGCCTTGTCGAAGTTTGATGGGTCGAAGAACCGCCGTCTGCGCGCACGTGAGTTTCACCAGATCGCGGGGCGTGCCGGTCGAGCTGGTTTTGATACCGCCGGTACCGTGGTGGTGCAGGCGCCCGAACACGATATAGAAAATGCGCGCCTGTTGGCCAAAGCGCAGGCGAAGTTCGGTGACGATACGAAGAAGATTATTCAGTCACTGTCGTCTAAGCGCAAGAAAGCGCCGGAAGGTTTTGTGGGGTGGTCGGAGAAGACCTTCGATCAGCTGGTCGCAGCAGAGCCTGAGCCGCTGACCTCTTCGTTCGATATCACCCACTCAATGCTTTTGAACCTGATGCAGCGCCCGCAGAATCCGGTGGTCGCAGCCTACCGCATTCTTCAGGAGAATCATGAGCCGCCGCAGCGTCGTCGGGAGCTTTTGCGTAAAGCCGTTGGTATTTATAAGGAGCTGCTGACTGGCGGGGTTATTGAGCGTACAGATACCCCGGATGAGCATGGTTCATACCTGCGGCTGACCGAGGATTTGCAGGATAACTTTGCGTTGAATCAGCCGCTTTCGGCATTCGCAGTGGCAGCTATTGAACTTTTGGATCCCGATTCCTCCAGCTATGCGTTGGATGTTCTTTCACTGATTGAGGCAACTTTGGAGCCACCGCACCTGGTGTTATACGCGCAGGAGCGTAAGGCTAAGAACGAGCTTTCAGCGCAGCTGAAGGCAGACGGTGTGGAGTATAACGAGCGTATGTATGAGCTCGATCAGGTAACCTACCCTCAGCCTCTCGCAGAGTTGATCGAGCAGGCGTACAGTACGTATCAGCAGTCGGCCCCCTGGGTGGCGCGCTTTGAACCTCACCCGAAATCTGTGGTGCGTGATATGTACGAGCGCGCTATGGGTTTCAACGACTTTGTACAGTACTATGCGTTAGAACGTGGCGAGGGTGTGTTGCTGCGTTACCTTTCGGATGCATATAAGGCGCTGCGGCAAACGGTACCCGAGTCAGCCGTCAACGATGATCTTGCAGAGATTATTGAGTGGCTGGGCGAACTAGTGCGCCAAACCGACTCATCGCTGGTGGACGAGTGGGAGAAACTTGCCGCTGGCGAAGATGCTGCATCCTTGGCAGCTGATCGTGCCGCCGCCGAGCTTGAAGATGATACTCCCCCAGCCGTCACGAAGAATGTACGCGCGTTCCGGGTGATGGTGCGCAATGCTCTCTTCCGCCGTGTGGAGCTTTTCGCTGATGAGCGAGATCGCATACTTGGGGAGCTAGATGAGGTTTCAGGATGGGATGCTGACGCATGGGCGGATGCAATGGACGACTATTTTGACGCTTACGACGATATTTATACGGATGCTGAGGCCCGCTCCCCTAAGCTCGTTCAGATTGACGATAATGTGCGGGAGCATCCTGGTGTATGGAAAGTACAGCAGACCTTTGCTGATCCTGAGGACAACTTCGACTGGGGTATTCGGGCGGAGGTGGATCTTGCTGCTTCCGATGATGCTGGTTACCCAGTTTTGAAGATTTTGAGCGTGGGTGAATTCTAGATTTAGCAATAATGTACCTAAATAGGCATTTGTTGCATGTCTTACTATAGGTAAATAAAATTTTAAACATGTGATGAAAGGGAAGGATGTATCCGCTCTCGCATCTTCCTGACGTGCTCTTTTGTGTTTCTCATGACTCATTGGGTGGTGGTTTGGTTCTTATGCTCCCTTTCCCTGTTTTTCCGGTAATGAACCTGGTGCAGGTTGAACTGTAGCCGGAGGATATACTCGGCATATGCTTGGGTTTTTGTTGAATAGCCGGGGCTTTCCCAACGGTTTTATGACCGTTGTACAGTCATTCACCACCTCAATTTTAGTGATATGCAACACATAAATAGTGCTATATTCTTCGAGTATTAGACCCTTCTGTGTTATGCAGGTCATATAAATATCTTTATATTTACTCAACAGTTAAACAAAATATGCCTGTTTTTCCAGAAAATCCCGTGAATACTTCAAGATAAACATTCATAATTGACAGATCTTTCAGGGGATTTACGAGAGTTGGAAATTATCTTTTTGTGATGCACACTAGGTATCAGCACAAGGAAAGCACGCGAACACCGGATATTTTATCCGAGCTTTCCTGAATGCCACCAACCCCGTCGTCACCCCGCGGCGGGGTTGTTCTTTTAACACCTAAAGCCAACTGCATACCAACAGTTTCCACCCCACCCCTGAGTGAAAGTATATACACTCCCTCAAGATATAGATTCATCTATATCTAGACTACACGTTTAGTAAAACAAGACCTTCTGAGCACCCCTACCTTTCACACAGAGTGTTGTATTATTCTACTTGCAGAAAATTTATTCACTTACTAGCTGAGACTTCAGCGTGTCGTCAGCACACTACTGAATACCGCACAGCGGCTTATATCGAACACATTTGAAGATTATTTAAACCACAGGGAGAAAGAACATTCATGAAGGGAAATATCTCTAGACGAGGACTGGTCAAAGGTACAGCATGGGCTGTACCTGTAGTTCTCGCGAGTACTGCTGTGCCTGCTCTTGCAGCATCGCACTGCCAACCCGGTATCGTTGTCCCTATTCCTACCAATACTTCCACCGACGGCAGCTCACTCACGCACACCTTCACAGCAACCGATAAAACCCAATCGCTAACCTTCACGATTACCGGCGGCGGCGGAGGGTACGGTGGCGGCGGTTCAGGCTCGGTAACGACCGCTGCTGGCTACGCCACCGACCAGCGGTGGGCTGGGGAATACACGTACGTTAATGGCGAATACCAGGCAGGAGACTACTGGTCCCCCGTGGGCTCAGCTGCGTTCTCCGGGGCTGGCGGTGCGGGAGGGTCGTATCTTGACAACCAACGGGTGTATAGCGGATATATAGCTACCGGAACCTCACCGGGTGTTGCCGGTAGCCGGGTGAATGGCACATCGTTCGCCACCGTCTGCGAGATACAAGACTAGGCAGCCTATGAGCGCGAGGAATACGCTACCAACATAGGAGGTTAAGGCGTGTTCCTCGCGCTTTAGATTGTCCCTATTTTTCACCTGCACTGTACGGTTTTTGGGGATAATGAGAGGTAGACTAAAAGCAGTGTATTCACTACAGAAAGAAGGTTCAACGTTGGCCGTCGCTAAGCTTCCCCAGGTTCAGTACCGTAAGGGCGCAACCACCAAGGTCGATCAGCACGAGATTATTGATCACTGGTTTG
Source organism: Rothia sp. HSID18069 (assembly GCF_003989155.1). Classification (NCBI taxonomy): domain Bacteria; kingdom Bacillati; phylum Actinomycetota; class Actinomycetes; order Micrococcales; family Micrococcaceae; genus Rothia; species Rothia sp. HSID18069. The sequence goes on from NZ_RBMG01000001.1 coordinate 1,015,173, forward strand.
AGGTACCGTTAACCCACGGTCTTATTTTTTCTCGTGGCAAAGATGCTGCTCTCTCTTCACGGTTTGCGGATCAGAGCATTAAGATTTTTGCACGTGAGGTTATTAATACCTCAGATACGCTGACTCTTCCCGTTGAGAAACGCCCCTATATTGTGTACCTGCAGGGCGGGCCCGGGTTCGGTTCTCCAAAGACCGGTTCGATCGGCGGGTGGATTGCTGAACTAGCCAAAACGCACCGTGTCATCCTGCTGGATCAGCGCGGTACCGGTATGTCTTCCCCGCTATCTGCCCGTAATATCACCGCCGTTGGTGACGCGCAGCTACAGGCAGAGTATGTGGAGCTGTTCCGTGCGGACTCCATCATTGCAGATGCCGAGGCCGTGCGTGAGGTTCTTCTAGCTGACCGAACCGATAAGCGCTGGTCTACAGTTGGACAGTCCTTCGGCGGGTTCCTCACTCTTTCCTACCTTTCGTTCGCGCCACAGTCCCTACGTGATTCGCGGATTACCGCAGGCCTGGCCCCGATCCGCACCACTGTCGATAACGTGTATGAGCACACCTTCGACCGCATGGCTGAACGCAATAAGGAATACTACAGCTGGTTCCCGGAAGATGCTGCGTTGGCTACCCGCATCGCCGAGCATTTGCGTACCCATGAGGAGTTCCTGCCCACCGGCGAGCGCCTCACCGATCACCGGTTCCAGATGGCGGGGCATTACCTGGGTGGACGCTGGCGTGAACGCGGACTGCACTATTTCCTGGAAACTGCGTTTGCTGAAGGGGATGACCATCTTTCAGACCAATTCCTATCGAGCATGAGCGGTGAGGTGTCGTTCTTGGCGAACCCGCTGTACGCTCTTATGCACGAAACGATTTACGCGGATGGTCCGGCTGACGGTAATCTGCCGGGTATACCTGGTTTCACTGTTTCACCTTCTCCGGCGCCTACGAACTGGGCTGCGGCGCGCGTTGCAGCTAAGCGCCCCGAATTTGCCCCTGATGCTGAGACGCTTTTCTTCACGGGCGAGCATATTTTCCCCTGGTACTACGAGGAGGATCCGGCGCTGCGGCCGCTTGCTGAAGTGGCGCAGCTGCTCGCGGAGAAGAAAGATTGGGGTCGTCTCTACGATCATGAGCAGCTTCACCGGAATGAGGTTCCTGTGGTCGCGGCGGCTTATACTCCGGATATTTATGTGGATTATGAGAATTCCATGGAGACCGCCCGGTGGGTGGGTAACACCCATGTGTGGACGTCGAAGACTCATCACCATGATGGTTTTGGCTCTGACCCGCTGACTATTCTGGGGCATTTGAAGAATATGTTAGCTGAGGTTCACAACCAGTAAGAACCATATTGGGCGCAGAAACCCCTCGTTACCCTCCGGGTGGTAACGAGGGGTTTCTGCGTGGCGGCGTGAGTACCTCGACAGGTTCGCCGCTTCTTCTTCATTTGCTCCTTGGTATAGGTTTACCGGCTGATTTGCTCCTAGTTGGCGACGGTAAAACGGCGTCCAATGTGCTTGGGGGTTTCAGCTTCGTCAATGAGGGCCACCGCAAAGTCTTCTGCGCTGATCGCTTCGCCTGCGGGGTTGTCAAGGGCAGTATTGTATGCGCCGGTGCGCTTGCCGGGGGCAATATTGAATGCGGGTGAGAGCATGGTCCACGTTAGTCCTGAAGATGCACGGTATTCGTCAAGGATTTGGCAGAAGGCCAGTGCCTCGGCCTTGTACTCTTCGGGGAATCCGGCGCTATTGACGAACCGCTGTCCCTTGGCGTCTTTGAGAGAACCCGCACCACCTACAATGAGCAAACGGCCAGAGGGTTTTGCTGCAATAAGTGCCTTGTGTGCTTGGATGACCGGCTCGGCTGATACGCTGCGCCCTGCCGAGACAGCAATAATGGTTACATCATGGCTATTGATGATAGTAACGAGTTCTCCAGTATTGCTCAGATCTACAGCCTTCCCTTCTGCTCCCGCAACGGCCTGACCAGAACGGCTGTAGCCCTCCACCTGGTGGCCCCGTGCGATGGCTTCGGTTACGGTACGTTCACCAACCATCCCAGTTGCACCAATGACTGCAATATTCATTCATATGTCCTTTCGTGTTCCCCGGAATACCTATAGGTTCGAGGGTGTTCTTTCTGTGGGCGGTTCATGTGTTGCGCCAACACAATATATAGTATTCTTTAGATACTAAGTACCTCAAGGTAACTATTGGGGAGTTTTTAAAGTGTCTTCCGCAGCCTACCGCGGGCAAAACTTCACCCTCTACACATAAGGAGAGCATAGAACGATGAGCACCAACACAGAGACGCCCCACACTGACTCCCCCGCTAATATCCTCGCCAGCGCGTGCCCTTCACGAACCGTGATGCGGCATCTCACCGACCGCTGGACCCCAATGATTGTTGCGGCCCTTTCAGAAGAACCCACCGCGCGGTTTAGTGAGCTTAAAGACCGTATTCAAGGTGTCTCTCCCAAGGTGCTCACCCAGACCTTGCGCTCTATGGAGCGGGATGGTCTGGTGACGCGAAAAGTAACGGCCGCCATGCCGCCACGTGTTGATTACGCGCTCACACCCCTGGGCACCACCCTTACCGCACCCATGAATGCGCTACGCCGCTGGGCCCAAGACCATATGACTGAAGTACTCGCCGCCCGAGAAAAATACGACCAGAAAAACGCCCTCTAACGAGCTGACCCAACGCTTGATGCAGGTTAACCAGAAAACTCAAAATAAGGTGAGGTGATGCCGATACCGCGAGCTGCAACCTTCTCTCGCCGGTTCCCCTCTGCTGCAACCGTTATCGTAATCTCCAGATGGTACAGCCCCTCCCGTGCGGTGAAGTTCACCCCGCGGGCCGCAACCTCGGTATTAAACGGCACGGACGTTGTTTTATTAGTATTCTGACCTGATTTTGTTGTGTACGAGTGACCGGTATTACGCACCAGAACCCCGTTGGGGTTACGCAGCTGAATGTCCAGCTTCACGTCCCCTTTACGGCCACCGTGGTTCGTATCTGAGGCTACTACAAAGTACCTAAAAGTGTATTTACACCCCGGTTTCAGCTCCCCTTCACCGTCATCACTGGCAAGGTAGCTTGTCGTGAGGGTAATGACCGCTTTCTCATCGCCCAGGGCCGTTGTCTGAGATATCCAGTATTCTTTACCGTTAATGACTGCTGGCCCATTAGATACAGGTGATGCTAAAGCCCCCGTTGCGGGGTTAGCGATAGCCCATCGGCTGGATCGGGCGAACCCGTGCCCTTCAGCTGTTTGACACCGAGACGCTGCGAAAGCAGGTACGGCGGCAGATGCTAGCACAGCAGGTACCGCCCACGCTACGCCTTTCGTGAGGGTGCGGCGGTTTATTCTCGAATGCTTCTGTATGCTCAACTGGGTTCTGTCTGCTCACTAGTTACGTATGTTTATGCGCTTATTTTGGCCCTGGTTTATGTGATTAATCGCTAAGGTTACTGCCCAATAAATTCAAAGGTTGGGGCAGTGACGCCAATCCCGTCAGCCTGCATATTCCTATCACGCACACCAGCTCCATGGCTATAGTTAACGGGCGCAGTAAGCTTAGCTTCAAAATAGTACATGCCAGCTTTAGGGGTAAACGTGACTGGAGTTGCAGCAGTCACGTACCGAGGTCTCGGCTGTGTTGTACCTGTGGCGGGCAGAATCTTCACGCCCGCTTCTGTGGACTTCGGGTCGGTAGTAAATTTCTGTTCGGTACCGGGAACAGTAAGACCGTCAGGGCCAATGAGCCGAATCTCCAGAGTAGGGTATAACCTGGTGTTCTCTGTGGGGGCAGCACCCCGCATCGATATCAGATCAACTTTAAATCTGTACTTACCGCACCGCGGATTAAAGGCTGCGTCCCCCGTACTGGAGGCCTCATAGCTGCCACGCACTACAGCTATCTGAGGTTTATCCGTACGGGACTTATCGTAATCCACAGTTGATAAAGATGTGAAAAACTCTTGTTGCTGGTACGTGATGGCCCTAAACCCGTCACGAGAGTACAGATTCGCAGAACCGGTATTTTGAAACACCCACCGATTCTTTTCATCGAACTTCAGCGGAGGTTTCGTCTCGCACACCGAACTGGCGTAGGCTGGTACCGCTGCCGAAGCCACGACGGCAGGCGCCGCCCAGCCAACACCTTTAGCGAAAGTACGCCTGTTAAAAGTGCGCGCGGGGATATGTGACATATAAGTCCTCCGTAGGTCTGTGAGTGAATGCGTGTCTGAGAGCTGAGTATGTAGAGGGCTAATGCTGAACCCTCCACAAGCGGCAACGCATATGCGCAAAAATACAACCGCTTCGATAAGTTTACACGTAGTCCAACCCCAAATAAAACTCTCAACTATCAGCAGAGGTATTTTTACCGCATAGGTTTACTGGTAAAGCAAGCCCTTCTTAGGCATGCCCCGCCTGCTGCATCTGACGAAGCTCCTTCTTCAGCTCAGACAGCTCATCACGCAGACGTGCCGCCAGCTCAAACTGCAAGTTCTCGGCAGCAAGGCGCATCTGCTCATTCATCTGCTCAATCAGATCCAGCAGGTCCTCTGCAGGCTCAGCCGCCAGGCCGTCCGCACGTACACGCTCCTGAGCTTTTGCCAAGAGGGCATCTGACTCCGGGGTGCTCGTTGCAATCTTGGCACCCGCACCACCCTTCGTGGCTTTCTTACCGCTCTCAACACTGCGGGCACCACTCTTACCCGCCTTACGCAGCTGCAGCAGTTCGCGAGTATCTTCTTCTTCACGGGCGAGCACATCCGTAATATCGGCAATCTTCTTCCGCAAAGGCTGCGGGTCCAGACCATGCTCACGGTTATACGCCTGCTGAATCTCACGGCGACGATTCGTTTCATCAATGGCAGTGCGCATCGAATCCGTCATCTTATCTGCGTACATATGTACCTGCCCCGAGACGTTACGCGCCGCGCGCCCAATCGTCTGAATCAACGATGTCGTCGAGCGAAGGAACCCCTCTTTATCTGCGTCAAGGATCGCCACCAGCGACACCTCCGGCAGGTCCAGCCCCTCACGGAGCAGGTTAATACCCACCAGCACATCGAACGTCCCCAGCCGTAGCTCACGCAGAAGCTCCACGCGTTTGAGCGTATCCACGTCGGAATGCAAATACTGTACCTTCACCCCGTGCTGCACCAGGTACTCAGTCAAGTCCTCCGCCATACGCTTCGTTAACGTGGTTACCAGCACGCGCTCATCGCGTTCGGTACGTTCACGGATCTGCTCCAACAAATCATCAATCTGACCCTTCGTGGGTTTCACCACCACCTCGGGATCCACCAGGCCAGTCGGTCGAATAATCTGCTCCACATACCCGTCAGCCTGCGAAAGCTCATACTTACCCGGGGTTGCCGACAGGTACACGGTCTGCCCAATGCGCTCCAAAAACTCATCCCACTTCAGCGGGCGGTTATCCATCGCAGACGGCAGCCTGAAACCGTGCTCCACTAGGGTGCGTTTACGCGACATATCGCCCTCATACATGGACCCAATCTGAGGAACCGTCACGTGAGACTCATCAATAATGAGCAAAAAATCATCCGGAAAATAATCCAGCAGACAGTGCGGTGCGCTACCGGCCGCGCGTCCATCAATGTGGCGTGAATAGTTCTCGATACCGTTGCAGAACCCCATCTGCTCCATCATCTCAAGGTCATAGGTGGTGCGCATGCGTAGCCGTTGAGCCTCCAAAAGTTTCCCCTGAGATTCCAGGGCCTGCAAACGCTCCTGAAGCTCATCTTCAATGGAAGCGATAGCCCGGGCCATACGCTCGGCACCGGCAACATAATGGCTTGCCGGGAAAACATACATCTCGGTTTCTTCTCGAATAACCTCACCTGTGAGTGGGTGCAGAGTGTAGATTGCCTCAATCTCATCCCCGAAGAACTCAATGCGAATAGCGTGCTCCTCATACATGGGAATAATCTCGACGGTGTCTCCCCGAACGCGGAACGTTCCGCGGTGAAAGTCCATATCATTACGGGCGTACTGCATAGCCACAAACTGACGCAGCAGGTCATCCCGGTCAATCTCATCCCCTCGTTTGAGGGTTACCATCTGCTCCACATACTCCTCGGGAGTACCCAAACCGTAGATACACGAAACGGTTGAGACCACAACAACATCGCGGCGGGTCAGCAGGGAGTTCGTAGCGGAGTGACGCAGACGCTCCACCTCCTCATTAATAGAGGAGTCCTTTTCAATGAACGTATCTGTCTGCGGCACATAAGCCTCAGGCTGGTAGTAGTCGTAGTACGAAACGAAATATTCGACCGCATTATGCGGCAGCAGCTCACGCAGCTCATTCGCCAACTGTGCGGCAAGAGTCTTATTCTGAACCATCACCAGGGTGGGACGCTGCACCGACTCAATGAGCCACGCCGCCGTGGCAGACTTACCAGTACCGGTGGCACCCATGAGCACAATATCTTTTTCGCCATTCTCCACCCGCTCAGTCAGCTCCGCAATGGCTTTAGGCTGATCCCCGGCAGGTTTGTACTGGCTAACAACCTCAAACGGGGCGACGACTCGGTTAATTTCCTGCGCAAGACTCATATATTCATTCTAATAACCGCCCACACCTTAGTACGCACTGGTTCGTCACGGGCGCACACTCCATACCATTTCTCGCAGAGTGACATAAATTATATAAATTTGACGACAGAAGATAGTCTCCGTCACGTTCTCACTGCTCCACTCACCCACACGTTGGTTGCCCTACAGCGTTAGCCGTTATCAGCGACGTTCCAGTGTGCATCTTAGGGACAGCGGAATCCGAAAGGGTGGGCCGCCAAAAGGTTACTGTACCTTGCGGCCCACCCGCCTTATATTCTGGGCTAACTAGTCGGGTTTGCGCACAGCAGCACCCGATAACCGCATGAATTCCCGAACGGTCATGGGCAGGTACCCGTTAAGCACGCCCATAATAGCAGTGAGGGTGGTATCCTCATCTGCCCCTTCAGGGATACCTACAGCAGGGGTGCTAATGCGCTGCTTATACAAATCCAGGACAGCGCACACGGTGCGGCCAGGCGCATCAAGCACATGAAAATTACCCCGATGATCCACCGGGCGAATGGTCGCCTCCGGGGTTATCATCAAAGACCTTATATCGGGAGCCACCTGTGAGGTAAAGCGTGGTGTGTCAGGGTGCACGGGCGAGCCCTGCGGGGCTTTCCCTGGGTTGTCTGCACTACCAAGCTGTGGGAAGCGCTCCCCCACCCGCGCGGTTACCACTACGTACCGCACGCCCAAGGTCATAGCGCGGTGCACATTAACCTCGGCGTATTCTTCGACACGGTACCCAAGCGTAAGACCGCATCGTATATCGTTCTCCGAGTCCACGCCTTCCTCATCCCAGAAGCAGGAAAAACAGGTATCCTCAACACCCCGTTCAATGGTTTTCACCCGGGCATAGTCGTCATCCAGCAGGAACACCGAAAGCTCATAACCGTCAGGAACCTCCCGCACGCCTGTAGCGCTCAACGCCACTGCCTCATCGCTGCCGCCAAGCCGGAATGGCTCCCACAACGCTGGTGTAAACGGGTTAATCGCCCCGTTCAGCGCGGGGTTGCATGAGGTGGGTGCAGGCTCAGCCTCCATAGGGCGGCAATAGTCTTGGGGAGGCATCTCAACGCTGAAGCCGTCCATCCTGCCCACCAGGCACATTTCAATAGCCAACAGCAGGCGCGCAGCGTGGCTGCGGGTTATTACGGGCGTCTGAATCAGGTGCACCATTCGGAGGTTGTCCATGGATAAACGCTCACCCACCCCACGGGCGGCGTTCGCATACTGATTGTGCAAACGAACCAAGGTTTCTACCGGCAGCTGATCCCCGACCTGCTGAAGAACCGCTGCGACACGCTCAACCTCTGCGGGGAAAGCCCGGCAAATACGGTTCAGCTGTTGAGCGAGTTCACGCGGGCGCCTCGCCAAAACGTTTAACAGTGTATCCAGGTTGCCTTTGTTGTAGGCCTCAAGAATCTGCTCAACGGTTGCGGTGTCAGCCTCTGGCGGGGTATTGGTTTGTGTGCTGTGTTCATAATTGGGAAAGCGCACTAGAAAACTCTCGGCTCTCGGTTGACTTAACGCGGCAGGTAACGCCGCGCCGTATTCAACGTACCACAAACACACACCAGATACTATGCTCACCCTGATTTAATATTTAGGTATAACTTTTATACTAGGTTGCTTGAACTAATTAAACGGTATATCAACCCAGCAGGTATCTCCCCAGAGCACCGTCCCAGCCCCGGCAGTTATCGTCACAACCTGCTCGTTGGCGCGCTCCAAATCCTCGGTGCGGTCAAATACTCCCATAGAAATCTGAGCCCCATCCGCTAAATAGTCAGTACCCAAAATGTTCAGCCCACACGCCCTCATCTCATTCTCCAAACGGCCCGCATCCGCATGAGACGCCGCGACAACCCCCACCCGCACACGCTCCCGCGAATCGAAGCTAGCCGCATCTAGAGTCTGTGCCACCGCATCTGTATAGGCACGCACCAGCCCTGAGGCGCCCAATTTAATACCGCCGAAATAGCGCACCACCACCGCCACCGTATCCGAAAGATCAGTGGTTCCATCCGGTCGGCTCTGCCGCGCTAAAAGAGCCTGAAGCATTGGAATACCCGCCGTACCAGCTGGTTCACCATCATCAGAAGAACGCTGCACATCCCTATCAGCACCCACCACAAATGCCGAACACACATGCCGTGCATCATGGTAGGTTTTGCGCAGCGACTCAATATAATCCCGGGCTTCATCTTGAGAACTCACCCGTTTGATATGCCCAATAAACTCGCTACGCTTAATCTCAAGCAGATGCTCGTACTCTTCGGTACCGTGCGGAACGGTATACCGGTTAGCACGGGTCTGAACGGCAATATCCTGGGGACTATTCACCCTACCTATTTTATTTTATTAGGCGGTCGCATGACAGAAAAAACACTTCGACGGTACGCAATCACCGGCGGTATCGGCAGCGGCAAAAGCACAGTAGCCGCAATGTTCGCCCGCCTGGGGGCGGTCATCATTGATGCGGATGCTATCTCACGAGACCTCATGCGCCCTACAGAAAATACGCTCAATGCCGTTGTTGCAGAATTCGGCCCCGATATCCTGCACCCGGACGGCACGCTCAACCGTTCAGCCTTAGCGGCTTTGGTGTTCTCCGATGAGGACGCCCGCACCCGCCTGAACAATATTGTGCACCCGGCCGTACGCGCCCGTGCGGATGCTTTGGTGGAGCAGGCTCGGCGTGCCCCCGGGTTCTCAGGCATTATTATTGACGACATTCCGCTTCTAGCCGAGACGAACCGTGCCGCAGAGTTCGACGGCGTCATTGTGGTACGTACCAGCCTGGAGAAGCGACTCACCCGCCTCATGGAGACACGGGGCATGGCTGAAGAAGACGCGCGGGCCCGTATCGCAGCCCAAGCCACAGATACCCAACGCGCCGCCATTGCCACTTGGATTATCGACAACGACGGCTCCGCAGAAAACACACAAACCCAAGTGGAACGCATCTGGGCACTCATGACCAACCATTAACGATCCAGTCCGTCATAGACGCAGCAAAGGAGGGGCTCCCACCAACCTGTGTGGTGAAAGCCCCTCCCCTATGCGCTCAATCAGTTACAGGAGCGTGAAACTAGGCTTAGTTGCCGGTCAGCTTCTTACGGAGCTCAGCCAGCGCCTCATCAGAAGCTAGGGTGCCTGCCGAAGACTTATCGTCGGAGGAGTAGGAAGTCGGTGCGGGCTCCGCAGCAACCGGTGCGGATGCAGCGGCTTCCGCGTCAGCCTCCAGGGCCTTGGCGACCTGTACCTTGTGTGCCTCGAAACGAGCCTGGGCCTCGGCGTACTGAGCTTCCCATGCCTCGCGCTGCGCCTCGTAACCTTCGAGCCATTCGCCCTTCTCGGGGTCGAAGCCCTCGGGGTACTTGTACTCGCCGTTCTCGTCGTACTCTGCGGCCATGCCGTACAGTGCGGGGTCGAACTCGGTGGCGTTGGGGTCAATACCCTCATTAGCCTGCTTGAGGGACAGCGAGATGCGGCGGCGGTCCATGTCGATGTCGATGATCTTCACGAACAGTTCTTCGCCAACCGAGACAACCTGGTCTGCCAAATCCACGTGGCGCACAGCCAGCTCGGAGATGTGAACCAGACCCTCGATGCCGTCTTCCACGCGGACGAACGCGCCGAAGGGAACAAGCTTGGTGACCTTGCCGGGAACGATCTGGCCCAGGGCATGGGTACGGGCGAATGCCTGCCACGGGTCTTCCTGGGTGGCCTTCAGAGACAGCGAGACACGCTCGCGATCCAGGTCTACCTCTAGCACCTCGACGGTGACCTTCTGGCCAACCTCGACAACCTCGGAGGGGTGGTCGATGTGCTTCCAGGACAGCTCGGAGACGTGCACCAGGCCGTCCACACCGCCCAGATCCACGAAAGCACCGAAGTTGACGATAGAGGAAACCACACCATCGCGCACCTGGCCCTTTTCGAGCTGGTTGAGGAAGGTGGAGCGAACCTCAGACTGGGTCTGCTCAAGCCATGCACGGCGGGAGAGCACCACGTTGTTGCGGTTCTTATCAAGCTCAATGATCTTCGCTTCAAGCTGCTGACCAATGTAGGGTGCGAGGTCACGGACGCGTCGCATCTCAACCAGTGACGCGGGCAGGAAGCCACGCAGCCCAATGTCGAGGATAAGGCCGCCCTTGACAACCTCAATGACGGTACCGGTGACAACACCGTCGTTTTCCTTGATCTTTTCGATGTCGCCCCATGCGCGCTCGTACTGTGCACGCTTCTTGGAGAGAATTAGGCGGCCTTCCTTGTCCTCCTTGGTGAGGACGAGAGCCTCAATTTCGTCGCCGACGGTTACGACTTCGCCGGGGTCAACGTCATGCTTGATGGAGAGCTCGCGGGAGGGAATGACGCCTTCGGTCTTGTAACCGATGTCGAGCAGAACCTCATCGTGATCAACCTTAACAACCTGACCGGAGACGAGATCGCCATCGTTGAAGTACTTGATGGTCTCGTCAACTGCCTTGAGGAATTCTTCCTCGTTGCCAATGTCGTTGATTGCGACCTGAGGGATGTTGGTGCTCATATAGTTAGGGCTCCAATTGGATTACTTATAGGTCGGCGCATCCACCATGGCAGGTATGCCTCGGCCTCCGGTAATGCGCTGTGAAGCGCTCGCCCCGGAAGGATGCGTCGAGTCTGACGGATACTTACCGCGCATACCGTAATAACCAGACTATTCGGTGAACCGTCTAGTAAAGCCCCCACCAGTGGTGAGGGCGCACAGAAGTGCCAATACACGCAATTACTAGTGTATGCGAATCTCGGGCGTGTCGTCAATGAACAACACGCATCTAAGGCGAATGCAACGGCGTGTAGCCGCCACACATCGTACTTTACCCCAGCTAATGTACTGCCGTGACAGCAGCCAGGACTTCCTTAATGCCCGGCTTCCTGCCAGGATTTACCCCAGCCAACCTGCACATCCAACGGAACCGACAGCTGCGCTGCACCGCTCATCTCTTCCACCAGGATACGCTGTGCAGTTTCCCGTTCCCCTCGTGCAACCTCAAGGATGATCTCGTCGTGCACCTGCAAGAGCATACGGGTTTTCAGGTTTTCGTCGCGCAGGCGTCGGTGAATATTAATCATCGCGATTTTAATAATGTCTGCTGCAGTACCCTGAATTGGGGCGTTTAGCGCGGCCCGTTCAGCCGCCTCACGCCGGGTGCGGTTGGGCGAGTCTAAATCAGGGAGCTGGCGGCGGCGGCCAAAAATAGTCTGCGTGTAGCCGTCAGCGTGGGCCTGTTTCAGCACGCCGCGCAAGAAACGTCCCACGCGCCCGAACCGTTTAAAGTAGTTCGTGCGCAACTGGCCCGCCTCATCAGAGCTAATGTTCAGCTGCTTCGCCAGCCCGAAACGAGACAACCCATACGCCAGCCCGTACGACATCGCCTTCACCTTCGAGCGCATCTGCGAGGTCACGTCCTCAGGAGCCACACCGAACACTTCAGACCCCACGAAACGGTGCAGGTCTTCGCCTTCTTGGTAAGCGGCAATAAGCTTCTCGTCCTTTGCAAGATGCACCATAATACGCATCTCAATCTGCGAGTAGTCGGCGGTTAGCAGCCCCTCATACTCCACACCGTCAATAGGATGAGGCGCCACAATAAACGCATCACGGATGCGCCGCCCCGCCTCAGAACGCACCGGAATGTTCTGCAGATTTGGCGCGGTTGAAGAAAGACGCCCCGTGGATGCTGCCCCCTGCTGGAAGGTGGTGTGCACACGGCCGTCAATACGTGCCGCTTTCTGTAGCCCCTCAACGGTCTGTTTGAGTTTCACATTATCGCGGTACCCCTGCAAAGATACTAAAAACTGAGCCCCGTCAGATTCGGGAGAGATCTTACCCAGCAGGTCAGTCATTGACTCTGAATCAGTCGAGTACCCGGTTTTTATTTTGCGGGTCTTTGGCAACCCCAGCTTCTCGAATAGTACAGTCTGCAGCTGTTTCACCGAAGCCAAGTTCAGCTCTTCGCCGTCGATATGTGACCCCACCACGGCCTTCGCCTGTTCTTCAGCGGCGCTCGCACGCGAGGCGAATGTTCCGTTGAGCTCCTCAAGCAGGGCATCAGAGACGGCAATGCCAGCACGCTCCATATCGGCGAGCACATACAGTAGCGGCAGTTCAATATCCTCATAGATTTTCAACTGCCCCTGTTCCGCCATCTCAAAGTGGAGCTGCCGCGCCAGTTCACGAATAACCCGGGATACCTGAGTGAAATAACGCAGGTTTTCGGGTCCCATAATGTCCTCCGGCAAGAATACGAGCTCACCATAGTCCTCCGTGGGAATCCACAGGTATTTCTCCGCCAAGTCTTCAATACGTTCCGCGAAAAGACGGCGTGTAGTAGCGGGGATATGCCCGCACATGTACGACGAAAGAGCGGGATCCTCCACGGCACCTTCTAACTCGTACCCGTTTTCGTGCAGAAGCTTCCGCTGAATCTTTAAGTCCATCACGATTTTGTGCGCGTTCCTATCGGAGAGCCACGCCGCGAGTGCGCTATTGAGCTCTTCTCCGATAGTGACGGTATCCACCCACAGGGAAGAGCTTTTGCCGGTGAGGATTAACCCCCGAAGCACGGGATTCTCTTCGGCCGAGCGGATTTTAGTTTTTGTGGTTTTCACGCCTTCACGGGCCACAGGCACATCAATAACCGGCAGGAGGGTTACGGCGCCTTTAAGACGTTCAGGCACATCAAGGCCTTCACCGTAGCCTTCGGTAGCAGCCTGGGTGCACCAATGGCGAAGCTGCGCGGCGGTTTGCGCGGTGACCGGTTTATCCGTTGCGATAGGCTCAAAGACAGGCCCAGAAGGTAACGTTTTCGGGGCGGCGGGTTGCTGCCCCGGCACGGCAAAGAGCGTCCCCTGCCCGAATTCATCAACCTCACCCCCAGCGGTTGCTGCTGCAGTGCGCGTGGCAGCCCCAGCAGCACGCACTACCGGGCCTAACGTGTCATGGGCGCGTTTGCGGATGGTGCGGAATTGAACCTCATCGAAGAAGGAATCCAGCGCGTCAAGGTCGGGAAGGAACCTGGTGTCTTCCCCCAGGTCCAGCGGTATGTTGAGGTCATCCACCAACTGGTTGAGGCGACGGTTACGGCGCACGTTCTCAATATTTTCGCGAAGGGCCTCCCCTTTTTTGCCTTTAATGTTGTCTTGGTTGGCGATCACCCCGTCAAGGTCGCCGTATTCGGTTAACCATTTTGCAGCGAACCCGGGCCCCACGCCGGGAACGCCGGGCAGGTTATCGGCCTGTTCACCAGTGAGCGCAGCAAGGTCGGGGTATAGGCGTGGGGGTACTTTAGTTTTTTTCTCTACGGCAGCAGGATCCATCAGCTGGATACCCTTGGAGGGGCCTGTGGTGACGGGGTACAACAGGGTCACTTTGTCGGTAACCAGCTGAAAAATATCGCGGTCGCCCGAGAGGATAAATACTCGGTAGTTCTCTTCGGTTCCGCGGCGGGTAAGGGTGGCGACAATGTCGTCGGCCTCGTAGTTCTCCTGCGTGAGCGCGGGGATACGCAAGGCGGTGAGCATCTTCTTAATCAGGTCGATCTGCCCGTCAAATGCCTGCGGGATCTCGGTTCGACCACCCTTGTAGTCGCTGTATTCTGCGGTACGGAACGTGCCACCAGGCAGGTCAAAGGCAACCGCAATGTGGCTGGGGCGGTAGTCCTTAATGATGTTGAGCAAGGTTGAGAGGAAGGCGTGCACAGCTTCAGTATGCTGCCCATCGCTACGCACAAAGACGTGCTGCCCGGTTTTCTCGGCCATCGTGTAGATACCGAAGAAGGAGCGCAGGGCTAGGGAATGGCCATCAATCAGAAGGAGGGTCTTATCAGAAGTACTCATCTACTCTAGTTTACCGTTGAGGTCTATGGATGTTGAGGCGGTGGTGATCGCAAGTGTTCTGCAACGTCATACGACTCAGGAGCCGCCACGGTGAGCGCGCCTTAACGTATAGGGAATACACCCCGCGCGGTTTCGGCGCACCCACGGACTACAGTTGCGGTATTAGCCAGCGTTGTTTAGCGCCACCGTAATTTTGGTGATGGAATCGGCATTAATGGGGGTGGTGCCGCTGGCGTGCACATCTATCGCGGAGTTCACGTGTTTACCGGTGACCGGATCAATATGGAACCCCACCTCAACGTTTTTGTGGGTTCCGGCCTTATCAAGTGCAATAACCGTGCCGTCCGGCAGCAGGGTGAGATGATTCGCTTTCCCCGAGGCAATGTGCACCTCAGCCACCACACTTTTGGTGCGCGCATCAATAACAGCGACCGTTCCCCCGCCACTATCTGCCGGGTGCACCGAGGTGGGACCGAAGTCGGTGAGGTACACCAAGTCCCGGGTTTCGTCCGCGATAATGTCTGTGGGAGTTATCCCATAAGGGATGAACTGTTTAAACGAGCCGCTGATTTTATCAAGCACCTGAACCCCGGAGTTCTTGCCGTTCTCACCCTGAGTTGAGACATATATTTCGTTGAGCGAGTTATTGATTGCCACCCCGTGGGTATTGACGCGTGAGAAGTCGGAGGTCTCTCCGGCAGGAACATTAATGGTGCGTACTGCCTCCCCAATAGCGGGGCTTACCTCATACACTTTGTCTAGGTTGTAGTCGCTGAGGTAGATATTCCCGCCAAGGGTATCACGGGTAACAGTGAGGGTGTGCGGCAGGGAGCCAGGTACTGGGTTGTGGGCGGTGATTGCGTAGGTTCCGGTATCAATAAACCAGTACCCGCCGGGGCCGGTCACTACGGCTTTACCGATGTCCTCTAGCACCAGCACTTCACGCGGGTGATTCACAGGCTGTTGTTCTAGCGATACGTCGGGCTGGTAGCTGCTCCAAATAGGGGCGAACGTATCACGGTCGTATACGGCCACGGAGGAGGTGGTCGGGTCAGTCACCCAGATAGTGCCACGCGTATCATCAACGCTCAAGCCGAATGCGCCGCACAACTGGTATTCACCGATCAGGTTAGGGTGTGCCTCATCAATGACGGGTAGCTGCGCGGTTGCTTCAATGGCCAAGGTCTGCGGGTCAACGCGGGCGATAGTGGCCACGCAGGAACCGCGGTGTGAGGCGGCGTTGAAGGTTCCTGCGATATATATTTTCTGGGTTTTCGGTGAATAGGCGGCGAGGAACTGCCCTGGCAATCCCTGGTTCTGTTCAGCGATTATCTCAAGGGTACGGGGAGCGTTAGGGGGCGGGTTTTTAGACATGTTTCTCTCCGTTTCATCTGCACTGGCTGGGGCGCGACGGGTTTTCTCGCGGTAGTTTTCTCACCCTATCAAAAAGGGTTTCCGTGCGCTTTAAATGTTGCTTCGTGCCACATAAATTATGGAGGTAAACGTTTATTGTGCAGCTGCTCCAAGGCTGCACCCATACTGTTTGCAGCTTCCACGCCCGTAACGCCCACACCGCAGCCTGTGCATGGTGTATTGCCGCGGTTTTGTGGTTGCGCTGCTGGAATAAGCGGCGGTACTCAGGTTACGATAAAGCCTTATAGTTACACGATAGCCGTGGAACCAGAAATAAACACACGGATTCACAACTTTGAGGACATCATGAAAGTGCTTCAGAAAATCCCGCTTCTGGCGTGGATTGTTATCGCCATCCTTGGCGGCGTGCTCATCGGTTCGCTCACACCAGGGCTTATTAGCGGCATTAACTCCGCTGCGAAAATTTCCATTCCCACCGACGTTGTGGTGCAAATTTTTGTGTCGTTCTCCACTATTTTTAGTGCGTTTTTGAGTTTCGCTATCCCGCTCATCATTATCGGTTTCATCGTCCCGGGTATTGGTTCCTTGGCCCAGGGCGCAGGGAAGATGCTGGGGGTGACGGTAGGCCTGTCATACCTGTCAAGTATTGTCGCGGGGTTCTTAGCGCTTACCGCAGCCCTTTTCCTGTACCCGATTCTCCTCAAGGGTCAGCAGCTTGAATCGTTCGATAACCCCGAGAACGCGCTTTCCAGCGGATATGTCACGTTTAAACTTGAGCCCATTATGAGTGTGATGAGCGCCCTCATACTTTCATTCATCCTCGGTCTGGGTATTACAGCGCTCAAAAGCAGGTCGATGCTGAACCTTTTCGAAGATTTTCAGGTGATCGTCGAGAAAATGCTCGGCTACGTGATTATTCCCCTGCTGCCGGTGCATATTGTGGGGGTGTTTGCGAATATGACCCTCGCAGGCCAGGTGGTGAAGATCCTGTCAGTTTTCGGCATGGTGTTCCTTATGGTTATTATTCTGCACTGGCTCACCCTGTGTATTCAGTACACGGCGGCCGGTGCGGTCTCTAAACGCAACCCGGCGAAGATGCTTAAAACCATGCTCCCGGCGTATTTCACTGCAATCGGCACCCAGTCCTCGGCGGCTACTATCCCTGTTACGGTGCGTTCCGCTAAAAAAGCTGGTATTGCGTCCCGAGTGGTTGATTTTGCTATCCCGTTGTGCGCCACAATCCACCTGTCGGGGTCGATGATTACCATCACCTCATGCGCTGTGGCGGTGCTATATATGACGGGGCAGAACCCAAGTTTTGCCTCTGTCACCCCAGTCGTGCTGATGCTGGGCATTATGATGGTGGCAGCCCCTGGCGTACCCGGCGGTGGCGTTATGACCGCTATCGGCTTGCTGGAATCAATGCTGGGCTTTAACGAGTCAATGATTGCGCTCATGATCGCCCTGTACCTGGCGCAGGATTCCTTCGGCACCGCTACCAACGTGACTGGGGACGCGACCATCGCAACATTTACCGAGCGGTTTTCTAAGCTCATGGGCATTAACCCCGACTCCGAAATCCGTGATGAAGATATTGAGAAAGCCGAGTCTATATCGGCTTAGCGCCTACCGGCCGCAGCCCGGCTACTCATTCTTATAGAGGATGCGCCCACCGCCTGCTACACGGCGGTGGGCGCATCCCCTATATTATGGACGGACGCGTGCCACACTGCTGGCAAGGGCCCCGCTAATGTGCTGGCATCCTTTCCAGCCCCAATAGATACGGTGCTGGGCAATCAGGCCCTGCTCAATGATCATGAGCTCTAAAATATCGATCTGCTCACCGTCTGGGGTTTCGCGCGGGTATTCCCATACGAGCATCCTGCCGTCCGTCAGGTATTCACCGGTCCGGTACCATTTCACCAGCTCGTTGGGGCGGCGTTGAGTGCCTTCACTCAGGAACCGCTCAATCTCTTTTTTGCCGTGTAGCACCCCGCTGCGGGCATCATCAAGGATTGCCGGAACCAGCGGACTTTCAAACACAGCATCTTCAGCGTAGAGACTCAGCAGCCCTTCTGTGTTCCGTTCTTGAGCGTAGCTGTGCCACAGCTCAAAAATCTGTTCTACGGTGTTCATCATGTCTCCCGGTCAATACCGGCCCTGTAGCACTAGAAACCGGCATATTAGTTTTAGTCGAAGGCGTCTCTTACCCAACGGTAGTATTCTTATTCGGGTTTCTCAAGGGGCGGTGGGGCAGGGGTACACTTATAGGCATGACTGATTCCAGCCTTGAGCTTTCCCCCACCGTTATCGCGGAACTGACCGCGCACGGTGTTCCTGAGAAATTACATCCTCTTTTCCCGCATGGTCTTGGCGGGCTTATCCCCGCTATGGGTATTCGCCTGAGCGAGTTATCCGCCGAACGTGCGGTAGCCACGATGCCCGTCGCACCAAACACTCAGCCTGCGGGGCTCCTGCACGGTGGGGCGTCCGTAGTTCTTGCTGAAACCCTTGGCTCCCTAGCCTCCGGAGTGCACGGGGGTATAGAACGCATGGCTGTGGGGGTGGATGTTAACGCAACCCATCTGCGCCCAGCAACTGCAGGATATGTAACCGCTGTGTGCACCGCCGTTAAGCTGGGACGCACCGTCTGCGTTCACACCATAGAAATTACCGATGAGGCTGGCAGAGGCGTATGTTCGGCGCGCATCACTAATATGCTCATCCCCCGCACCGCCCGCTAAAGTACCATCCATGGAAAGGAGCCTCATGCCACGCGCCCCTTATTATCAGCGGTATCCCAAGATTAAACGGGCCAAACGCATTGCGATGCCTATTCTTATTGGGGCTGTTATTGTCTGTTTTATTGCTGCATACAACCTGGGCGGCCTATGGTGGCCAGCACTGTTAGTTGTGACGGTCGGGGCCCTATGGGCCAGCTCGCCAACCGCTCCCCCGCTAAAACATGATGATGAGGCAACCTTCTCTAAACGTTAAAAGATTAAGGTGTGTGCCCCCATAACGTTACGTTATGGGGGCACACACCTTCTGCTACAGCTCTCTATAGTTCCTATGACAACTGCTTAATGATGGTGTCTGAAACTTCGCGCATTGAAAGACGACGATCCATCGAAGTTTTTTGAATCCAGCGGAATGCTTCAGGTTCGGTCAGGCTCATTTTGGTAATGAGCAATGACTTTGCGCGGTCCACTAGTTTACGGGTTTCGAACTGGTCGCGGATAGTGCCCACTTCTTTTTCAAGGGCACGAATTTGCTCGTACCTGGCAATAGCCACTTCAATGGCAGGGAACAGGTCATTGGGAGTGAACGGTTTTACCACATATGCCATGGCCCCAGCCTCAACCGCGCGGTCCACCAGCTCCTTCTGGCTGAATGCGGTTAAAAGTACTACGGGGGCAATTTGTTCCTTACCGATCTCTTCGGCGGCGGTAATGCCGTCCATAATGGGCATCTTCACGTCCATGAGCACCAGATTAGGCCGGTGCTTTTGGGCGAGCTCAATGGCGGTTTTCCCGTTATCGGTCTCAGCAACAACTTCGTAACCGCGTTCCCGTAGGATTTCCACGATGTCGAGACGGATCAGCGCTTCGTCTTCGGCAACAACAACGGTGCGTGCCGGAGCGTCTGCGTCTCCCTCGTGGTCATGAGTGGTCTGCTCTGACAAAACTCTCTCCTTTTGCAATTTCTTCTCGTCTCAAGTCTACAGCAGTTCATATTTCTTCATCTACAGTACACACTTGTTTCATTCAGAAATTTAGGGTAGAGCACGGTTGGGCGTTGTTTTCCCCTAAATTCGATTTTGCGGCGCCGTATGATGTAGAATCAATGCCGTACACATTGCGTGTGCGCCCGAGTGGCGGAATTGGCAGACGCGCCTGACTCAAAATCAGGTTCTACGGAGTGTGGGTTCGAGTCCCACCTCGGGCACCCCACACATCTGGGATTCATCAGCTCTGAATCACAATCACCGATTTTATTGGCGGGCACATTATCACCCGCTACCTTCATGAAAAGGTTGAGCCCCAAGGAAATTTCCTTGGGGCTCAACCTTTTCATAAACTCGAAAACCTAGAGAATCTGGGCCTACCCGAGTATTAGTCGTGATCTTCGTCGGCGTAAGGACGCACTGCTTCACGTTCCTCTGGCAGCTTAGCCCCGGTCTCGTCACGGTCACCGATGCGGTGCACCCTGACCGTATTGGTCGAGCCAGCAACACCGGGAGGCGAACCGGCAGTCATGACGATCAGGTCGCCCTTCTCTGCCAAGTTATGCTCCATTAGGTAGTCGTCCACAATCTTGGTCATACCATCAGTATCAGCAGTGAGCTGCGCGTGGGCTGCTTCAACACCCCACAGCAGCGAGATAAAGGCACGGACCTTCGGGTTCGGGGTAAACGCAAGCACAGGCTTCTTGGGACGCAAACGAGCCAAACGGCGGGCGGAGTCACCCGACTGGGTGAAAGTGCTGATGTAATCAACATCCAGCTGCTCAGCAATATTTACTGCTGCCCGGGTAATAGCGCCGCCGCGGGTACGCGGCTTACGGTCGAGTTCGGGCACACGGTACAGGCCCTTCTTCTCGGTATCACTAATAATGGAGGCCATCGCTGAGATCGTAATAATCGGGTACTTACCCACTGAGGTCTCACCGGACAGCATGACCGCATCAGCACCGTCAAGAATTGCGTTGGCGCAGTCAGAGACCTCCGCGCGAGTGGGGGTTGGGTTGCTAATCATCGACTCAAGCACCTGGGTAGCTACAATCACAGGCTTAGCCCAGCGGCGAGCCATTTGAATAGCTTGCTTCTGCACCAACGGAACTTCAGAGAACGGCAGCTCAACACCCAGATCGCCGCGTGCAACCATAATGCCGTCGAACTTATCAATAATGTCCTGCAGGTTCTCCACCGCCTGCGGCTTTTCGATCTTGGCGATCACGGGGATGCGCAGCCCTTCTTCCTCCATGATCTCGTGCACACGCTCAACATCTTTGCCGGACCGGACGAAGGAAAGCGCAATAATGTCTACGCCTAAGCGCAGTGCAAAACGCAGGTCATTTTCGTCCTTCTCGGTCAACGCGGGTAGCGAAACAGCCGCACCAGGCAAGTTAATGCCCTTGTTGTTTGAGATCGGGCCACCCACGATAACACGGGTACGAACACGGGTTGGGGTAACTTCAACAGCTTCAAGCTGAATCTTGCCGTCGTCCAGCAATAGTTTATCGCCAGGCTTCACGTCGCCGGGCAGCCCCTTATAAGTGGTACCGCAGATTTCCTGAGTACCTTCTACCTCTTCAGAGGTAATGGTGAAGTCGGCACCGGGCTCAAGGATTTCTTTCTCGTTCTTAAAACGCTCCAAGCGGATCTTCGGCCCCTGCAAATCGGCAAGAATTGCAACTTCCTTACCGAGCTTTGCGGACTGTTCGCGAATAGTGTTGTAAGAGTTGGTGTGAACATCATGGTCACCGTGGCTCATGTTCAAACGGGACACATTCATGCCCGCATTGATTGCCGCGGCGATTTTGTCGGGTGCGGAGATGGAGGGACCGATTGTTGCAACGATTTTTGCTCGCCTCATGTACCTAACCTTCGTGAGTTGTGGCGCGGGCCTTAGGGCTAAGACCCATTGTTTGTGCGGGAGCACACGGGGAAACTCCCACATGTATCCACAGAAAACCGCACGTTCACAACGTGCTGTATTATGAATATCCTGCCTTCAAGTATAGGACTTTTGCCCGCAGATTGGGAGAGAAAAGGGGTGATAGTCTCATAGTTGTCAACCATTTTTGGAGGGTTAATACCCACAAGTCTTCTATTGTGAATAGAGTCACCCTTGAGGTGATTTCACATTTAGGGGCACCTGCCCTAGACTTGAATCAATAATTAGTATCTTTTATGCAAATTTGCCCTGGAGGTTGCCGGTGTCCACCACACGCGCACTTATTATCTACGGCTCAGTCTATGGCTACACAGAGCAGTACGCCACATGGCTCGCTGAAGATCTACGAGCTTTGCCTCAGGCACCCGAGGTCGAAACGGTTCCCGCCGCTAAGGTAACCCCCGAACAGGCAGAAGCTGCTGACGTTGTAGTAATTGGTGGGAGTGACTACGGTGGATTCCTGACCGGAGCACCCTCATTACGCAAAAAGATTGTTCCCCTCTTACTGCCCAAGCGCAAACGCACCGCCTTTTTCACCGTTTCATTTACTGGTGAGTATTCCAAGGACCTCTTAAATAAAGCTGTCGCCAAGAGTTACACTGCTGAGCTCACCGAAGGACAGCCTGTTGCTCACTTACGCGGCGGCATTAAATGGTCAGAGCTATCCTTAACCCATAAGGCAGCCCTCAAAGGCCCTGTTCGTGCCTGGCTTGCCGCTAAGCCCAACCCAAATGAGGGCATCCAACAGATGCTTGATTGCTATGGTACCGAGGGAGCAGACTACACCAACCGCGCATCCCTTGAGCCATTTGCACAGGAAGTAGCAAAGCTTATCTAATTCAAAGAGCACTTCCCTACAAACTTGCCCCATACCAACGAGGGCAATAGATACACGGTCGGAGGTTTTTCTCTCCTCCTCCGACCGTAGGTTTCCGAGTACAGCGGATGCGAGGCCGCGTTAACTGTATTTGGAGAGCTGGAGGTGGGTCTTGTGTGTGCGGCCCACCTCCTTTTTTATTCTCAAAATACACACACATTATTCTCACCTACACATACGCATTTCCCACCTGGCCCCAGAACCACATTCCTCGCAGCAAAACTACAGATCACCCCGCCAGAAAAAAGACCGAGACAGACCTTGCACTCATAGTGTGTCACTCAAGCCCGCTGGATAAGGTGGCGACTTCAGACCCATACCGCACACAGGCACACGCCCCCTTACCAAAGAAGGTAACTAAGAGGGGCAAGGGCAGCAGGTCTGCACCTTCACAGATGTGCATAGATTAGCAGGTAGTCTCTGTAAGCCGTGGACCGCTCCCACGATCCCACAGAACACCATCAATCATTGAACGTGACATATCTCATGGGTATTTTTATGGGTGGCAAAAAGCAGATAATGGTTGCACCTTATACGTAATAATAACCCTAAGAAGACAAGGGCATACCTATACACTACCTTTCGATATACACCACATCTTTATTCTTCCCACCTCGATCACCTAAGGAACATACTGTAATAACAACCTGCATAGGTATGCGAGTATTTTTGCCTGACCTATACGAGCGTCAGCCGTACCAGTAACCAATCACTCCCCCAGCCTTCACTCCCTGCAGAACATCCACATCCTCCTTAAAGAGACGGTCAAGGCCTTACCTAAGCGTCAGCACCACAGAAATCGAAGAAGGCAACTCAAGATGCAAGGGATTGTGGCACAAATCATCTCCAATTAGAAGAAAAATTACTTTCCAGTTGAAGAATATGCGTGCACGGATTAGCATAAAAATTCAATCTTTATACAACGCTCTATGAACCTTTAGCTTCAACTAACCACCTCAACCATCGCACACACTTTATGTTATGTTCAATCAGATACTAGAATACTCTTACCTTTATGTATTCGTTCCTTAAGGCTTTAGTCCAACAAATTCTACCCCTACCTGAAGGGGCCCGTTAACTGAGTATCTATCTTGAAAATTAACAAAATCTTTCCCTACAATGAGATGCGTGCAAGGGTGCATCTTTATTGTGAGCTCTCAGTAAAGATGCAAAATAATCCAGGGGCATTAAAAGACCCCGAAAGCACTAATGCGTAGATGTCACTCAACTTCACGTTTATTCACACTCAAACACAAGTCTATTTGAAGATTGCAGGTTACTTATACTATGAGCCTCTTCTCTCGGAATCAGAAACTATCTAAATGCCTGGTCTCGCTAGGTGCTCTCTCCATGCTGGCAGGTTCTTTCGCCCCAGCTGCCGCGGCTGAAGAACCCGTCACTGACCCCTCCGCCACGATATCTTATGAGGATGTTCCCCCGCCCACCGAAGACATGAACACCGCCATGGGTGCTGGTGAGCGTAAACGTCTTGGCCTACCAGCTGAAGGCGCTACCGAGGCACCGGGCGGGCACGGGCGTGCCAAAGGAGTTGGCCCTGCAGCAACCTGGACGCCCAGCGGCGGCACCCTCGGTATGGATGTCTCCTCTCACCAAGGCAATGTGCGTTGGCAGGAAGCATACAACGGCGGTGCACGCTTTGCGTACACCAAAGCAACTGAGGGCACCTACTACACCAACCCTTACTTCGCACAGCAGTATGTTGGATCAGCCGATGTTGGTATGATCCGCGGAGCCTACCACTTTGCCAACCCCCGCACCTCCTCAGGTGCCGACCAGGCTCGCTACTTTGTGAACCATGGTGGGGGCTGGAGCAATGACGGCCGCACCCTTCCTGGTCTACTCGACATTGAGTTCAACCCCTACTCCCAGTATGGCAATACCTGCTACAACCTGAGCCCTGCCCAGCTGACTAACTGGATTCGTGATTTTAACGAAACCTACCGCTCACTCACCGGACGCTACCCTATGGTCTATACCGCTAACTCTTGGTGGAGCCAGTGTGTAGGAACCGGCGAGTTCGGTAAGACTCTGCTTCACCTGGCGAACTATAACTATGTTCCCGGTCCCACTCCCAACGGGTGGAAGTCCTACGATATTTGGCAGTTCTCAGCCGACGGCCCGTTTGTTGGTGACTCCAATTTCTTCCCTGGTTCCTTCAATGATCTGAAGGCTTTAGCCTCCAACCCGCAGGCAACCAACCGCTCATGGCACCCGGCTACGCCCGCACCGGCTCCTAAGCCCGCAGTAAAGACCCGTTTCAGCGATGTTCCTACTCACGCGGCTTTCTACACTGAAATTGAGTGGCTTGCTTCACGGAATATCACCACCGGTTACGGTGATGGTACTTTCCGCCCGGATCAAAGCGTAGAACGCGGCGCAATGGCAGCATACTTCTACCGGATGGCTGGCTCTCCCGCTGTAAACCTGCCGAAAACGTCCCCCTTCTCGGATGTGCCCACCAACCATCCCTTCTATAAGGAAATCGTGTGGATGCACCAGCGCGGTATCACCACCGGTTACGGTGATGGTACTTTCCGCCCGAACGATGCCGTCAGCCGTGAAGCAACTGCAGCATTCTTGTACCGTTACAGCGGCAGCCCCGCCATCCCGGCAGTTCACGGTTCCGGGTTTAAGGATGTTCGCGCCAATAACTCCTTCTACCGCGAAATCATCTGGCTTGAGTCCCGGAAGATCACCGCAGGTTACGGTGATGGCACTTTCCGCCCGTACGATTCTGTTAGCCGCGGAGCTATGGCAGCATTCTTGTACCGCATGCGCTAACCACCTGCTAGGTATGCATAACTGAAAGGGTGTTCCCCCTACCCATGTGGGTAGGGGGAACACCCTTTTCTCTAGTAAGGAGGATTTACCAGATACTTGCGAAATCGAGCACCATACGCCCGGTAATCTTACCTGCGCCCATCTCCTCGAATACCTGCGGAGCCTCTTCAACCTTACGCAGCTGAACCAGCGGAACAACGAGCCCATCGGCGCCGAACTGGAACGCCTCAGCAAGATCCTGGCGAGTACCAACCAGCGAACCGAGCACGCGAATCCCATCAAGAACAATCTTCGCGATAGACAGTTCCATCTTCTCGGGCGGAAGCCCCACAGCTACTACGCTGCCCCCGGCACGCACGCTTTCAACCGCCTGGTTAAAAGCGACCTTCGATACCGCAGTCACTACGGCGGCTTGTGCTCCCCCGCCAGTCACCTCACGAATCTTCGCTGGCACATCCTCAACCTCACGACCGTTAATCGTGACGTCGGCACCGGTTTCAGCGGCAAACTTCAGCTTGTCATCATTAATATCGACGGCAATAACCTTGGCGCCGAAAACCTTCTTGGCGTACTGCACCGCCAGGTTGCCCAGCCCGCCAGCACCGTAGGCGACCAACCACTGTCCCGGCCGCACCTGAGATTCCTTCGTCGCCTTATAGGTGGTTACGCCCGCGCAAGTAATCGAGCTTGCCTGTGCAGCATCCAAACCTTCGGGGACCTTCACGGCATAGTCCGCCGTAACGAGGGCATACTCACTCATGGCGCCGTCCACGGTGTAGCCCGCATTCTTGACGGTACGGCACAGCGTCTCCCGGCCGGAGGTGCAGTATTCGCAGTGCCCGCATCCTTGGAAGAACCAGGCAATAGAGACTCGATCGCCGGGCTTGAGAGATTCAACGCCTTCACCAACTTCGGTGACAATACCAATACCTTCATGCCCCAAGATGCGTCCCGGAACCTTACCAAAATCGCCAGCTGCAACGTGCAAGTCGGTGTGACAGACGCCGGAATACTCTAGCTTTACGAGTGCCTGGCCGTACCCCACCTCGGGTACGGGAACATCAGTAACGACTACTGAGCCATCAATGTGTTCAGGAACAACAACTGCCTTCATGAGAACCTCCAGTGTTTTAGCTCACTATAAGATGTAGTTTTAACCATAAAACGCACATAACAAATTTTCTATAATACAGTGAACTATTCCACTAACCACATGACAATATTTACCATTTTTATATGTGTTTAGGGTACTCTTGTGCAAAGTATTAGAAACTTAAACTGAAACGAAAAACACATGTTTGAAGATGCTCATGACAATATGGTATTCACCGATCCAGAAACCGGAGATCAACTTATTTTTCATAGAAAAACTTGGCTGTGCACGATACACGGAATACTAACCCGTTACCTTGGCTTTACCCCTGAACTGGCATATGACATGATAAAGAATGCCCCACTATGCTCTGACGCAGGTATTAACTACCATTCTGTGGGCATGCTCTGCCACGACGAAGAATACCACTGGGCTATGATACTAGCCTACGGCGAAGGGTACTGGCACAAGGGCCACACAGTGGATCAGCCACAAGACTACTATGACTGGGAGGAAAAATACAGAAATGATAATAACCTCAAGCCCTACACGATGGAGTAGAGCCTATTTAAAATCCCCGCTGTGCTTCCCGGATAATTCTTGACTTCGCCGCTCGCACGAGTAGCCTATAGTCATTATCAAAAGGTTCTGCCAATATAGATTCCAGTAAACATTCAAATTCTTCAAATATTAGCTGCGTGGCAGAATCCAACTCATTATTTTCGTGCTGGTTAGACTGGGCGATCCAGTCAAAGATAACCAGCAGCTCATCATTGCTGAATCGGATCGTGCAGTCCCCATCCTTTTCAGTGTAACCTACTGCATCCACTATTCCTTCTCCCGCCCCTCAGTAACAAAACTTTGGCAAGATAACCGTTATTCATTATGGGTGCATGCCCTTACCTCTAAAAGGGTTTATATTGCTGACGGCCTTATTGTGTTGTTATTCCAAGCCCCAGCCCATGTTTATTTAAAAAGTTGACATAACATCCGCAATACATCTCGCTCCATCAAAAATTTTAAATTTCGTACCCAGCGGTATTTTGTCATTTTTTCTTATAAGAAACCGAGCTCTTGCATAACTCATATTTTTACTTGGTAAGTGCTCGTAAATATCTAAGACTATACTCCTAGGAAAATTCTCTTGAAAAACTCCATCTTCAAATTCACTTACAGGATAAAAAAGACCAATAGGGGGAATCGTCTTCCTACCGCCTTCTTCTCGAGATCTCCAATAAATTTGAACGTTAACAGTATTATCAGCATTCATTACTACATCTCCCAGAGCTCTAATATCGACATTTTAAGATTCTACACTATTTTCGGTTAACGTGTTTGTGCCAACTGATTTTGAGGAACTGGTTCTTATCAACCATACCTACAGAAAATAAAACCCTGGATTCTTCTAAACTCAATTAATAATAAAATTTTATCAAACTGTCCATATACGAAACTTTTTAGCATAATCGAACATAGTCTAAAAGACTCAATAAACCATTTTCCATCTATCATACCTTGCGAAGGAAGTCACTGCCCACCACAAACTGGAGAAGAACTACTGTTATTCTTCCTAGCACTGGGGATTAAAGAACATCGTTCACCCGATTGAAAAGTTCTAATGTATTACGCTGACCTATGAGTCGGGAAAATAGTTCCCTTATAAAGGTTAAAATAAATCATTCATATTTACTTTTAATTAAGTTACCTGCAACCAATAAATTATGGTGAATTTTGCATACACATTCATCAATCCAACCATAATGAATATCATTATTAATAGAATAATAAACATCATCTGTTAAAACTTTCTTACCTGCAGTTAGTCTATTTTTTAATGAAACAAAAATACTTCCTTCCTGAGGCCAGTTCGTACAGCGTGAAAGCTCAGTTATAACATTCCCTGCTGTTATTTCTTTATCTAGAATAGATTGCAGCTCTTCACATAATTTAAATATATTATAATTCTTCATAAAATCTCTCTATATATTAATTATATTACTTGGCATTAAGTCAATTTACGCCTTGCTGGGATTATAATATCGCGTTCCACCACCATTATCGCATTTGTTCATTTGCCGCTCCAATCGGCCACTTCATGGAGGGATACTGATTTGTGGTGTGAATATTCTTCAGGTGGCTTTTTGGAGTCTTTAACGAAAAACAGTGCATATTTCCGATAGCCTGAAACGGATGAAAGCCGAAACCTTCTGAGCGTAGAGAACATACCCTACCTGAGCAGGCTACTATTTGCTAATTTCCAATAGCCGCTACAATAAATGTAATACCTTAATGCTGAATGTATCTTTTAATGTTAAAGAGCTTATATTAACTTCTTCAATTTTTGATTTATCTTTCTCAAATGAATATTTGTACATCTTCCTACTTAAAATATCGAAGAAATAGCCATAGAAATAGTCACTATTATTTTCATCTTCAACAAAATCTGTAATATAAATATTTTGTGTATCTACATTTAAATAGTCTTTTATTTGTTTAAATAAATTTGGAAACTCGATAGGAAATTCTTGCGTTAATTCTTTAATATCATCAAGAAAGACTTCATCGGATATATTATTTAATATTATTGGTTCCATTTTAAATTCTTTATTTGTAATTTAATAAAATAACTTTTGCATTAAAAATTTTGTATGTATAAAAATTTCATTTTACATGCACATTTTGACTTTTCTGACGCATGGGTTATGGCACTACTGTAGAGCGATTTTCGCTCTGCTTCTCTTCTTCATTTCTCCATAATTACCCTCTAGCCAAAGCTAACATCGTCTTGATACCTTTACATGGACTTAATACGTTTACTATAGCCTTCTATTTTGTCTGCTACAGCTGGATCTGAACCCATTTTTTGGAGCACTATATACCAACCCCTAAACATATCAGCTTACCTCATCGCTTTCGGCGCATATCCATAAAGACTCTTCCCCACCCGCAAGACCTGTGCCATGCTTTCAGGTAATCTGAACGGTGGAAGTAAGGCTACCTGAAGAACTATTGGGTTTGGCAACCCAGCTTACTCGCTAAACAAACAAGCACATATATTAAATATACCTTTTATATTTAGCATTGTTCAATATTTCTAATTGCTCATTAGCTAATTCCAGTAGCGAATCATCAAACTCTAAAGATTTGATTTTGCACAAAAGAATTATGGAAACAACTCTCCTGACTAAACTTGACCTAATAGAAGTTTCATATAGAACACCTTTATATTCTTCGCAAGAACGGATTTCATCGTTAAATTTATTAATAGCTTGGTGAGAATTATTCCATTCAAGATCAATGGCGTATCTATTACTGCTTCCGTCTTCATTTATAAAATCATACACCGTTTTATAATGGCAGAATATCTGGTTTTCCAATACTTCATTTCCGCCCATTGCCAAGATGGCAAAATAAATATCTTCTAAAATATGTTCTATGCAATACCAGTGATTGTAATTTCCTTCAAATTTTATTGTCCGGAAATAAGGTAATGTGTCTATCAAGAGTTGGTGTTGTTTGTTTACCAATAGGCTAGAATACAAATCTTCCAGTGTTCCAAGTGTTCTTTTTAATCTAATAGAAAATTTCTTTTCCAGTCTGCCGATATACTTTTCTTGCGCTGCTGTTTTACAGTTGTTTTTAATTAAGTTGATCAGTTCAATATGGTCCATTAGTTCTCCAATTGTTTATGTAATTAAGAGTTTAAATTTTAATCCGTTAGGCAAGTGTTGTTAAGTAGCTGACTGACGCACAGCAAAGGCTACCTGAAAGTTTTTCAAACGACCTTACAGTTTGGTTGGGTCTTGGCCCAACCTAATTGCTCACTGGATTTAGTTTTCTGGGAAAATTTCCCTATAACCGTTAGTGATATCTCCTGGAGCCCATGGAGCCCATATTCCTCTCTCCCATGAAATTTTATTGCATTTTAGGATACTAATTATTTCCTCTTCCAGGATTTCTTTCTCTTGAAAAATCTCTTGATGCAGATCTATATCTAAAACGTAGTTCTCGTCACACAATAAATCAGATAAATCATCATATCTATCTATAACAATAACTTTATATTTTTCAGTTTCTCCTACAGATAACAATCTACCATCATCATTCACTGTTTGTAATTTGATATTAAATGCAATTGCAATTTTATTTGTGATATCCTCGAAACTAATATCATCTGTTAGAACAATACTAAGTATTTTATAGTATTCCATAACTTGCGCTCTCTAAAAATACTTACCTAATTGTTTTTGACCATCGTCTTTTCTTGCTAAATCTTCTAATTTGCGAGTTTTGAAAATTCCAAATCTCACCTTTTCTCCTTGTAAAATTATATAGAATTTACTTTTGCTGAACTTCGGAAAGGAATTATAACCCCACATATCAGTCCATTTCAAAGAGTTCGGATCAAACTGATAAAGATTCTCCCCACCCAGCACCCCAATTGGGCCCTGATTTACAAACAACCTATTTTAAAGCTCATAGTACCACATCAGTTCGTAATGCAGCCGTTCCCTTCATCAAAATACTAGTTCTATAATCTGAAAATCTGAACAGCTGTGCAAATTCCAATAAACCTACTCGGCTTTTCAGACGACAAAGAGGCCGAATTCGTAACGGATGACAAATTTACTCTGAGTCTTATAGATACCACGGCGTAGCTTGTCGCATTCCATCAGATTGGTGCTGCCGTCGGCAAACACCCGTTTGGTCAACTCGTTGTTGTAATCGTAATAATATTGCTCGGTACGGCCCAACACGTCGGTTACCTCGGTATAACCGTCGTGATAGGTAAAACGCCATTCCTCGCCCAACGAAGTCCAGTTGCGAAACACCTTGCCGGTCGGAGTGTAATGGTCGTATTCGTATTCCGCTACCAATCCGGCCGCCTCCGTGTGCGACACCATCAGATTGTTTTTATAACCGAAGCTGCGTTTGACCGTGCCGTCGCGGCCGATGACGCGGACCAAGTCGCCGCTGCTATTGCATTCGTAGCGGACCAGCGGACTGCCGACCCGGACCGTTTCGCCGAAGACCGGCAAACCCTCCAACAGCGACACCGACAGCAGCCGCATTTTGGCAGACTGCTCGTCCGGATTTTTGCTGAACCAGATCTGTTCGCTTTCGAACAATACCGGTTCCTCATCATCTTCCGACTTCCGGCAGCGGGAACAAACGGCCCTGATCGTCAATATAGACCAATCCCGCCGCATCACGAATAAATGCGCTGGCAACCCGACACACTCCAACCCTCGCCAAGCCAGCCAATACCGTCTTGGTCGGAATAATAGCTGCGGCTCCAGACCAGCGGCAGGATGTCTTCAAAAGCAAAGTCGGCTTCACTCTCCAAAAACTTCAGCCCGTGTATCGATTGACCGGACGACCGGCAGCGGCCTTACAGGAAATACAGGGTTGGGCAGCAGCTTTCCTTTGGGCTTGTTGTTCATATAGAACATATCACCGGTACGAATGATGTGGCGCTTGCGGATTTTAACCGAAGAAGAATGCATCATCGGCCAGGCAGGTTTGATGGCGGTACGGGAAAGTATGCCCTTGCGACCGGGCAGGGAGAGTTCGTCACCGGTGGTGCGGTTGGTTTTACTGACCTTAAAGACAATGGCAGGCTTACGGTTGAGACGTACGTCTTTGGCAACGGTCTTGGCACCGCCCAGATCGGCGAAGAGCGGGAAGGGAATGGGCGGTGTGACAGGCGGAGCAGGAGGAGGCACCCAGCAGAAATCGGGGAGGGTACAGATTACATAGAAATCACTGCTTTTACAGGCGATTTTATTAAATGCCATGGCGGCTTGCTCCTGTTGGGGGGGGG
This sequence comes from Rothia sp. HSID18069, assembly GCF_003989155.1. Lineage (NCBI taxonomy): Bacteria > Bacillati > Actinomycetota > Actinomycetes > Micrococcales > Micrococcaceae > Rothia > Rothia sp. HSID18069. The sequence goes on from NZ_RBMG01000001.1 coordinate 1,047,309, forward strand.
TGGGGTCGTTTGAAAATTTTTCAGACGACCTTACGGGGGCGTTAGAGCTTGGGAAAGCCTATGTTTACTCAGTATCTCTAATGTTCATATTCCCTGGTGAAATACCTTCTTCTGATTCTACAAAAAGTTCCCCATCCTCCTCTACGATAAATGAATTTCCAGTTCTAAATATCAAATTATATAATCCCTCATAAAATTTACCTCCCAAATAATATAAATCTCCAGAATTAGGAATAAAATAAATTCTTCCCAGTTCATCAATAAGGATTTCTCGGTTATCTGCAAAGCCGAAATTTCTTAATTTTTTGCCAATAGATTTTTGATAAAAAATATAATCCTTATCATCTATCGAATAGTCAACTAAGGTATTTATATTTTCCCCAAAGTTATGCAGTACCGTAGATAGAAAGATGCGTCCATTACTACGATAATAAGCGTCATAGCTAATTGTTAAATACCATATTTCTTTTAGAAATTTTTTTACATTATCAGGTAACTCATCTAAATGGTGGGGTAGAGAATCTAAAATAATTTCTCTATTCTCATACCAGCCTGAAGCAATCATTTTCTTAAAAAATCTGAGTGTATTTCGTATGGTTGTTTCATAAATACTTCTTGTTATTTTACTGTAGTATTTTAGAATGAAATATTCAGCCTTATTGACGCCTGTTTGGAGTCATAGATGAACAAAAGGGAATTCCATGCTAATTCAGGTCCTTTAAATTCGAGTACTGGAGCACTTTTTAGTACACAATATGATTTTAAAGGAGGATATAAATTAAGAAAATTTTGAATAATTTTTGATTCTAAGATGTTTTTAGTTAAATAAAAATAGTCATTAAATAAGATATCAATTTCCTTTTTGTATATGTCAATAAATATTTTTCCTTCTTCTTCAAGGTAATAAATATTTTCTTGAAATAAATAAATACCTTCTTGTATATTTTTAAAATTTATTAATTTAGTTTTTTCTTTAATGTCTTTAATATCATTAAAATTTAAGGAGAGATTATTGATGACAATGTTTTTTGTTGTATAAATAATTTAATTTGATTCATATGTAATTTTACCTCCTGAAAAATCGAAGTTTGCCAGTACTTGTTAATTTCGGTTTATCCATATCTCGAATATAATATTGAGCTGCTCCCCCATCGCCATATTTTTTATTTGCTTTTGCTTTTGATTTTCCTACGCAAATATCTTCTTCTACTACAAATATATGTAATTGTTTTCTCATGTCACGTGCGGCAGTAGCATTTCCACTATGTTTCACCTGTACAGAATCGTTAAATGCTCTGGCATTTCCTCTTGCAGAACGTACAGCGTATCCTCGAACAAAATAATTCCCAGGGGCAGAAGCCATACCTGCCGGCCCATGTGGATACAATGTAAACAATATTGTCCCTTTTTCTAGGACAACATTTTTCCAATTCTCCACACCTGGATAGTCCTCACTTCCTTGCCAGCCAGCCGCTTCACCGGTAGGATCTTGTCCTGCACATGGATCATTACATGTTCCAGGCGATTTTTTAGAACTTACCCCTAATGGGTCAGCCCACATTTGACTGTTTTGTAAAGCCCAATAGAGGTTACTACCACCAGCCAACCCAATCGGATCTTGGTTGATAAATCTTCCACATTCCGGCTCATAATACCTAAAGAAGTTGTAATGCAGCCCTGTTTCACGGTCGGCATATTGGTTTTGCAGGCGGAAGGGTTGGTAAGCGCTATCCGTTACCTTGGTTTCCTCTTTTAGACGACCCCAGCCGGTATAGTTGCCGAACCATAAGAGGTTACCGTCTTTATCGGTCATCTCTCTTGGGATACCGATTTGGTCGCAGTGGAAGTAGTGGGTTTGTTGGCGTTTTTCACCGTCTTCGGTTGTCCATTCGCGGACTTGCGCCAATGGTTCGTAGGAATCCGGGTCGGTATAGATATAAGTATACCTGCCGTCCAATTGGACTTCTTGCAGCAGATGGCTGCCGTCCCAAACGAAGCGGGTTTGGTTTTCGAGGCTACCTAAAACTTCTCCGTCTTTCAGACGACCTTTTCCTATCCTTCTGCCCAAGGCGTCGTAGGTGTACGCCCAAGTTTCTTTGCTGCCGTCTTTTTTGAAGATTTCGGCCTTAACCAGTTGGTCATGCAGATCGTAGAAATAGTTCTGCACTTCGCCGTCAGCCAGTTCGCGGTGGATCAGGTTACCGAGGTCGTCGTAGTAATAGGTCGTGCCGTTGTAAGTTTTCAGGCGGTTGTCGGGGACGGCGGAGCGACCGTCTGAAAGGATATTGTGCGCAGGGTCGAAGGCGAACAGTTCGTTGCCTGCTTGGGTAATCCTGCCCAGTTTGTCGTGCTCGAAATGCGTCGTTCCCGTCCGCTGGTCGGTACTGTGGGTCAGGTTGCCGGTACGGTCGTAGCCGTAGCTGCGTTTGACGGCGGTTTGGCCATAGCCCGCTGCGACTTTGGTTTTGCCTTTGCCGCCTTCGGCCAGGTCGTTGAGGGTGGCGATTTGCCTTTTCAGACGACCCAGGGGATCGAGTTCATAGCGGCTGGCGAGCTTACCTTGTGTGCGGAAGGCTGAAGGTTTGTGCAGGCTACGGCTTGCTTTGTCTGCCGCCTTTGAATGTGCAGGCTGCTTTTGAACTGTTTTGTGGCATTGAAAAGCAGCCTGCACTTTTTCAGGTAGCCTGAAGGGGGTGCGTGGGCAGCACATACCCACCCTGCGTCGGGACTGAGGCTGTTTGAACAGAAACCGCGTGCGTGCGTACTGCACGCACCCTACGTCGGGATTGGAGGTTTCATGCGGGCTACGGCTTGCTTTATTGATCAATAGTAAATGTTTTAATATATTTTTTAATATTTATTCTTTTCCTTTTTGAATAAAATCCAAAAGAGTAATCAAAATAATTAACTAATTCCTGCATAAATAAATGACTACATTCATTTTCATTCAAATATTTTTGCAATTTTCCACTCGTCTTTTCAAAAATCAAGTTCATGTAATTAAATAAAATCATATACGAAACAAATTTATTTTCAGTTAACTTGCCCTCTTGTAACACAAGGGGTAACAAATTAAATATTTTATCAACCCTCACTCTTTTGTATACATCACTTTCACTATGGTAGATAAAGTTTTTATAATGGCAAAATTTTAAATATCTATCATCTATCAAACTATTAAAAAATACATTTTCTAATTTTAATCCGTCTTCTAAAAAATCTATTAAATCTATATAAAAAGATTTAATGCTTGATAACAACTTCATTTTTTTATCATCTTTTCTTTTAAGCTCCATCGATGAAATTATTTTTACAAACGGAATAAGATTGTTTCTACCAAGCTTAAAGCATAAAACCCCGTTTTGAAGTTTTATACTACTAATTGACTCATAGTACAAATGAGAGTTATATAACAAATAAAATATGTAACTTTGCCTAATTCTATTATTTAAGTTGGAATTACATGTATCGGATAGTTGGTACAAGGCGAGCGCTTTGTTGTCAAATACTGTTTTATTGTGGAAGCTATGAGTATCAATATAAAAAATCATTATTAATGAAGATAGTATGTTGTACAAGTGCTCCTCATTGTTATCATTAAGTTTAAAGCATTCTGAAGAAAATTTTGTTTTTGTTGATATAAATTTGATAATATCTCGAACAAAGTGCTTCTCTCCTGAATCATTTATGTGAAAACATAAATGATAGGCTCCTCCATTATCTTGAACATATCCATACTCTTCTATGTTTTGATTATTTCTATACCTGTCAAAATTTAACCTAGGATTTTGATATATATAAAAAAACATATAAATTATATTGGATATTTTCACGTTATCTCCTTCTCATTCCTGTTTCTATTTTAACAATGTGCGCATTTAATTTATCTATTAAATTACGCCCAATTCCCTTTGCCCCTTGTTCGTTGGATTTGACTAAAACTCCGCCAGGACAAGCTGTTTCTTTACCGTCAACATCTTCAATATTGGTAACTGAATCTAATATCCTTGCTCCTTCATCATCAAGAGTAATTTTAACGAAGTAATTTTCTGAGCTAGGATTCCACGGAACAGGTTTAATAGAAAGATCTGTTACCTAAATAGGTCTTCTTGAACGTTTTCCATTTTTGTCTATTATAGGTACTAGCCCCTTTTCCTTTTTTATAGCTTCCATTTCTTCTTTACATAAACACCTCTGTATTTGACGTGCCTTTCTTTGACGTGCCAAGCCATAAGGATCAATCCAACCGGTAACATTTTCTGCAAACTGATAAAAATTCTCCCCACCCCACAACCCAATCGGATCCTGATTCACAAACCGACCCGCATCAGGGTCGTAGTACCTGAAGAAGTTGTAATGCAGCCCCGTCTCACGGTCGGCATATTGGTTTTGCAGGCGGAAGGGTTGGTATGCGCTATCCTTTACCTTGGTTTCCTCTTTCAGACGACCCCAGCCGGTATAGTTGCCGAACCACAGCAAATTGCCGTCCTTATCGGTCATCTCACGCGGAATGCCGATGTGGTCGCAGTGGAAATATCAGGTTTCCTGATAGGTTTCGCCTTCTTCGTTGGTCCAGTTATGTACCTGTGCCAACGGCTCGTAGCCGTCGGGCTCGGTGTAGATATAGGTATACCTGCCGTCTGAGTGGATTTCCTGCAAGAGGTGGCTGCCGTCTTTTTTGAAGATTTCGGCCTTAACCAGTTGGTCATGCAGATCGTAGAAATAGTTCTGCACCTCGCCGTCGGCCAGTTCGCGGTGGATCAGGTTGCCGAGGCCGTCGTAGTAATAGGTCGTGCCGTTGTAGGTTTTCAGGCGGTTGTCGGTGACGGCATTGAGATCGTCTGAGAAGCAGAAACAGCATGATTACCGCACCCACGCTACGTCGGGATTGGAGGTTTCATGCGGGCTACGGCTTGCTACGGTTAATGAGAAGATGCTCATGAGAATATATGCATTTGATTCCTTGTTTTATAGTGGCAATTAAACCACTAATTTTTTTATTAGATTTAGTAAATAATGGATTTTCCCAATCATAATTTTTAATTACGTAAACTTTGAATTTTCCATTTTTACCGGTAGTGGAATACCATCCAACATCTAAAATATATTTTTCATTAAAGAACTGTACTTGTAATAAATTTTCCTCAAATTCAAGTTTGTAGATTAATTCATTAGTGTTATTAAATAGCCAAAATAAATTTTCATAAGTAATAATGCCATCTTTAAAATCAATGTCATGTTCCATTTCAATTTGCCCCTATTCTCATCAAGTGTTCTTCTTTTTGTAATTGGATATCTATGTATTACCCCCCCCCTGAGAACATTCAGCTCGTATGTATGGTGTATCTACACCGTCTGATGCACCAATAATTTTTCCAGCATCATATACTTTAACTCTATTTGGCCTCGTAGTGGTATCGGTGTGCTGCCCCAGCGCATCGGTGTGGCTGAGCAGACGGCCCAAACCGTCGCGTTCCATCAGATTGGTGTTGTCGTCAGCAAACACCCGTTTGGTCAACTCGTTTGTTGTCGTCGTAATGATATTGCTCGTCCGCCACATTGCCGAAGTTCAGCGAGAACACCCGACCGTTGCCGTCGATGACGTATTGCGGCAGACCGGCCAACGTGATAAACGAAACGCTGATGGTTGCCGTTGGCGTCTTCCACCGCCACCAGTGGGAAGAGGGTACTGTCTTCGTCCGAACCGTCTTCTGCGACCACCAAAGGCGCAAAACGCAGCGCTATCGAACCGTCCAGCGAAGCAATGACATAATGCCCGTCCGGATTTTTGCTGAACCAAATCTGTTCGCTCTCGAACAATACCGGTTCCTCATCATCTTCATCGACTTCCGGCAGCGGGAACAGACGGCCCTGATCGTCGATATAGGCCAATCCCGCTGCATCGCGGATAATGCGCTGGCAACCCGGCACGCTCCAGCCCTCGCCGAGCCAGCCGGTACCGTCTTGGTCGGAATAATAGCTGCGGCTCCAGACCAGCGGCAGAATGCCTTCAAAAGCAAAGTCGGTTTCACCCTCCAAAAACTTCAGCCCGTGTATCGGATTGACCGGACGGCCGGCAGCGGTCGGTAGAAATTAGATTGTTAAAGAGCATAGTAGGCCGTCTGAAAGGATTTGTGTTTCAGACGGCCTTTTGGTTTGGTTGGGGCTCGCACCAATCTATACTTGCTGTTTTAGATAGTAATTATTGAAGAACAATCATAATTATGATTAATTAATGTTAAATCATTTCTGCCATAATGCGCTATGGGCAATTCATTTAGCTTGGTGGGGTTTTTAGGAAATGCTATTAGTTTATACACTAAACTATCAAAATCTATATCATAACTAAAAATCCCTTTTTTTGCGTAACCTGCAAAGGATTCTAAATATTCTTCTTTCTCTTTTAAGCTATCAAATATTGGTAAATTATTCTCACAAAATACAGGTTCCGCAATATCAGGTAGATTATTAAAAAAGTTAAATTGCTGTTCCCATAATGACTTAGATGTCTTTAATTTGCTTGGTAATTTATCAGTGCCTCCAGTTGCAAAATGAGCAATAAAATTTTTATCATTAATTGCGAACCAATCTAAATCGTGAGACTCGATAAATAATTCTGACATAATCATTGATTTAATCCTTTTTGATCATACTAATTAATAGTTAATAGTGTTTAATTTGTTACACCAAATATATTGACGCAGTTATCACAATATGGTCTTGCTTGGCCAGTTCTAGGGCGCTTAGCTTTAGTAAATTTAATGTCTTTTAATTTTAAATCAGGATTATCTAAAAGTAGCTTATTAGCAGCTCTAAATTCTGCACATCTACCTATAGTATTACCACACTCAGTTTTTGCTCCTACCCCACCATGTCTATCTGCAAGCTCTTGTAATTCTGGCGCAATTTTACCTGGTATATCTCCGTTAGATGCGACTTCAATGAGGCCTGTCGCTGTATAGGCAGCCACCATAATAGAAGGGGCATTACGCTTTCCTTTATGAGGAGCCATAGTTTCATTTAATTTTTTTCAGCCTCTTTAACACATAATCCTAGTATATCAATCCATTTAGTAGTATTACTAGAATAAGAATAGAAATTTTTTCCACCTTCTAACCCAATCGGATCCTGATTCACAAACCGACCCGCATCCGGCTCGTAATACCTGAAGAAATTGTAATGCAGCCCCGTTTCACGGTCGGCGTACTGGTTTTGCAGGCGGAACGGTTGGTAAGCACTATCCGTTACCTTGGTTTCCTCTTTCAGACGACCCCAGCCGGTGTAGTTGCCGAACCACAAGAGCTTGCCGTCCTTATCGGTCATCTCGCGCGGGATGCCGATTTGGTCGCAGTGGAAGTAGTGGGTTTGTTGGCGGCTTTCTCCGTCTTCTGCGACCACCAAAGGCGCAAAACGCAGAACTATCGACTAATCAGAGAAGCACCCGCCGGGCTCTTTGCTGAACCAAATCTGTTCACTCTCGAACAATACAGGCTCCTCATCATCTTTATTCATCCCTAGTAGCGGAAACAGGTTAGATGATTGCTACTAGAAGAGTCGGATTGTATAGGCTCTAGACTTTTAAGCTGTCTGAAAAGATCTTTCAGACGGCTTAAGTCAATGGCATGAAGAAAATACATGCTTCTTGCAAGCCTTTCACAGGTGGGTATTCTAAAACTGCAGTAAGTATTCTACACTGTGTAGACTACAATTTTTTATGATCCCATTTCCGGCAAAATTTAGCATTTGTTATGAATTCATCAAATGTGTCTGCTAAAAAATTTATATATAAATCAGGATAGATTTCCCAAATACTAAAATTCTCAGGATGAAAAAATAATATACCACCTTCACTTGATGCTAATCCAAATGCAAATGATTTTTTGACCAGCTCAATATTTATTCCTGTTGTAAATCCTTCAATATCTTTAAAATAACGCTCGTTATCGGAAAGAATTTTATAATTAGGTACTTTATCTGAGAAAGAATATTGTTCTAGCATGAATGAACACCAAATACCATATTCTTTTTTTAAAGTTTTAGGTTTTTTCCTGCTAAATTCATAATATAAATCAACTATTTCATCTCTTGAATTCATAAATTGTTTATATGAATCTGGCAGATCTAAATTTAATACATCCATATTATCAATCCTTTTAAGAAATAAAAAATCAATCCATGTATAAAATTGATATCACTTTGAATTTTTAATTTAGTTGGTATAATCAATCAAATAATCAGAATTTATTTACCTGTCCTTACAATCTTTGCGATATTTTAAAATTTCCTTGGATTTTTTGCGCCTTCCTTGTGATTGTAGATATTCTATTGCTTTTTGTTTCCAATGAGCTTTTCTGAACCTGTTATAAAATTTATTTAGTTCATGGTCTCGCCTAAATGATTCTGAAATAAACGAATGAAGTTTGCGAGTATGCTTCTGATGTATACTTTCTGTTTCTTTGAGCTTGTTGCTCATGTGGAACATGTCGCCGATACACACGATGTGGCGCTTGCGGACTTTATCTGAAGAAGAATGCCCCTCAGCCAAGCCAGTTTGGTGGCGGTGTGGGAAAATACGCCCATGCGGCCAGGCAGGGCGGGTTCGTCACCAGTGATACGGTTGGTCTTGCTGGCTTTGAAGATGAAGGCGGGCATGCGGTTGAGACGTACATCTTTAGCAACGGTTTTGTACCGCCCAGATTGGCAAAGAACGGGAGGAAGAAGGGTATGGGCTTGCACTGTGGAAGGAGCAGGAGGAGGCGCCCTGCAGAAATCGGGAAGGGTACAGACAACATTGAAGTCGCTGCTTTTACAGGCGATTTTATTGACGACATGGGAACTCCTATCGGGACGAGGGCGTCTGAAAGGGGAAATCATCTGAAATTTGTTTCAGACAACCTTGCGGAGTTGTTGGATCCCGACCCAATTTACGGTTACTATCTTGCGAAAAATAGTTTTGTAGCATTGGTTTTAGAGTTTACATAGATTTGAATAATTCCTTTTCCTCCTCTTTGATTAGAAGATAATATTTTAGGATAATAGATAAAAACAAAATATTTATTTTCTGTGTTATCAATAGCGACCTTGCAAGATATGTTGTATTCTGCTACATCAAATCCTTTATTCTCCATTTCTTTCATTGAAATGAATAAAGATTTTGAATATTCCTTCTCTATAAATAGTTCTCGATCTGAATATTTATAAATATCAATAGAATTGGCCATTATATTTTCTCCTGGGAAAATATAAACAGTGTCATGATTTTGCATATTCTCATATTTATTTTGAATGAACCCCTTATTTCAATAATTAAATTCCAGCAAAGGGCCTGTATTTTAAAAAGCCCCTGAAGGAGTTCCTGAGTATCCTAATTTTCCTTTAGCATCAGCAGTAATCTCCTCAATATCTGGGCTAGAAAAATTGTCACTATTGAATGTGTCTTTGCTCTTTGTAGTTCTCTTGCCAGAGGCTGTTGACTGATCTTCATATGTGCAATATTCACCAACAATAGAACATCCACTAGGTGCAAGTTTACCAGCATCAGCTGGATTAAATCCATCTAACGTTCCTTTAACCGGTATAGTTGTCGAACCACAGCAGGTTGCCGTCCCAACCGGTTTCTTGAATCAGGTTGTCGGTCGGACCGTAATCGAGGCGGTAGGTTTCGCCGTTATCATGCTCCTAAAACTGTTAAATTAGATTTTCGTTCCTAAGAAATTCAAGACAACAGAATAAGATTCACAAAAAGGTGGATTTTCCATCATCAACCGATATAACTTTTGTTACAGTTGTTAGATCCCTTGAATATTAATCATAGTCATAAAGGATAGCAGAGCAGTCATCTAAATTAATTACATTATTTGTGCTTAAGATTAAATTATTGTTTCTAATAACCCCATATTGATATCCTTTTTTCTCAAAATGATTTTTAATCTTTTGCAGAATTAATGTCTTATTTGAGTTACTTTTGAAAGATATCCCACAAAATTTTTCCCTGTTGGGTAAAGTGATCTCACAATTGGACGAAATCAAACAAAAATCCTCCGATTCCAATTCAGAAATACTGAAAATTTCATCAAATGAATTTTCAAAACTATGCATATCATGCTTAATATATAAAAATACCCTATCAGGATTTTGGTTGGGCTGATTACCAACGATATTTACAGCATCCTTTATTCGCTTTATTACATTAATTTTATGGTTAGTTTTTTTCATTTAATAATTCCCATGCTTTCGTAATTATAAAATAATATTTGTTAGACTTTCTTGGGCAAAACTTTTGAGTAATTATCACAAATTCCTTGCTATTTGTATGATATACGACTTGATCAAAACATTTCAGATTTTTCTTTATACTTGACCCCAAGTTTTCCATCCCAAAGAATCAATCCACCCATGAACATTTAGTGCAAATAGATATAAGTTACCTCCACCTATCAACCCAATCGGATCCTGACTCACAAACCGACCCGCATCAGGTTCATAATACCTGAAGAAGTTGTAATGCAGTCCTGCCTCGCGGTCGGCATACTGTTCTGTAACCGGAATGGCTAGTAAACGGTATCCGTTACTTTGGTTTCGCTCTTTAGTTTGCCCCAACCGTAATAATCCCCAAACCACAAGAGATTGCCATCCTTATCGGTCATCTCACGCGGGATGTCGATATGCTCACAGTGGAAGTAGTGGATTTGGTATCAGCTTTCTCCTTCGTCGGTTGCCCATCGCGGACTTGCGCAAGCGGTTCATAGCTGTTCAGGTAGGTATATCTGCCGTCCGAGTGATTTTCCTGCAGTAGGTGGCTGCCGTCCCGAACGAATCCGGTTTTATCCTCGAGGTTCCTCTGAAAAGATATTGTGCGCAGGTCAAAGGCGAACAGTTCGCTGCCCGCTTTGGTGGCCCTGCCCAGTTTGTCGTACTCGAAGTGGGTCGTTCCCGTCCGCTGGTCGGTACTGTGGGTCAGGTTGCCGTTGGTGTCTTCCACCGCCACCAGCAGGAAGATGATGCAGTCTTCATCCGAACCGTCCGCTACTACCCGTCAGGGCGGCAGGATGCCTTCAAAAGCAAAGTCGGTTTCACTCTCCAAAAACTTCAGCCCGTATATCGGATTGACCGGACGACCGGCAGCAGCAGCGACCTTACAGAAAATACAGGGGTTTGGGCGGTAGTTTTCCTTTGGGCATGTTGTTCAGATAGAACACATCGCCAGCGCGTATGATGTGGCGCTTGCGGATTTTAACCGTGGAAGAATGCAACACCGGCCAGGCAGGTTTTAGCTAGTCATTTCCATTGCAATTTCATGTAGCGCATCCATTAAATGAAAAATTTTATTTGCTTGTTCTTCATTAGTGTATACTTCATGTTGCCTATTTCCACATGTTAAAAGAACAGAAGTCATATCAATAAATATATTTACTAAACTAATAGGTAAAGCATCCGCGCCAGAATATTCTTTTTTTAATTCAAGTAGTGAGTCAATTAAATTCTCACAATCATAGTTTGTTATACCTTTTCGCGTTTCTGCTTGATGTGAAACATTCAAAAAATTTTTAGTAAATATTTGAATTTTATCTTCTTCCATATTATGCCCTTAATCTACTTTTCTTAATTGCACTTGTGGGGATACTACCTGTTACTAATATTTCTTGTGATTTAGATGCCCTATTTTTAACTGTATTACCTTTTAACCGGGAACAACTACTAGTTAAATCAATAAATATCTCCCTGAATTTGACTTAAATTAACTTCAATAATAATCTGGTCTGCACTTCCATGTAGTTGTCTATTATTTTTTTGCGGGTAATTAGACAGAAGCGCGCGTGCAGTTAGCATACATGACACTACACCACACGTTAAATAAATATATTTTATATCTCCACAGCTTGCTGGTCATTCTGAACGCATGTTGTGTAAAAATATTCGCCAAAAACTTTAAGCTGTATTTTATTTGCTTTTTGTGGTATCAAAAATTTTTAACGAAAGATGCAGTTACTACACAGCACAGGTTCATATTCGTTATCAAAAATCTCTTTCTACAATAGGAACTTCATCTAGAATTTCAGTAAGCCAAATATCATACCACTCTAAAAAACTAACTCTTTCCTTTTCTTTATATGAATATGGAAAAATTCCACCATAATTACCTCGCCCATCATACCAAACATTACCAGCTTCTGGTCCTGTCAAGACGAGCAAAAATAGTTCACCACATCCTAAGTCACAGAAACAAATTGAACCACTAATATGTTTCGTTGAAAAATAATTTCTACTTAGGACATCTAAATTATTAGCATTAATTTCTAACGCATCATAAAAGGAATCATCGTTCCAAGATTTACAGTAAGGAAAATTTTCAGACAATAAAATTTTGTCTTCTCCTTCTTCTGACAAGATTCTTGGATCTATAATACTTTTATCATTATCCAATGGTAATATTCCTAAACCAGGGCCAACTCCTCCATTTCCAATGATTTGCATAAATTCTTTATAATCCTCAGGGAGGACAATATCATTAATATCTTCAAAATGTTGAATATCTTCTTTATTTATAATTGGATTGAAAATTAGCTTTTCAAATCTTTTAGTAATGACATAATTACCACTCTGAATTTTTTTGATTTTTACTTTAATTTTATCTAACACTTTTCCTCACTATAATATTTCACCGCCTGGTCCCTCTGTTCTTTTCATGAGATTACCAGAATTTCTATCTGCCCATGAAAATTCTATGGTCACTTCATTTTTTCAGCAAAATTTTCCATGCCGATTTCACACCTATCACGAGGAGATAATCCACTCAATTATTTTACCTTCATCCAATATTTTGTCTAATTAAGAACTTGATATAAAGTTTTCCAGTGCGGCAATGAACCTATCACACAAAACATCCTCAATTTCATATAGCAGCTCAAGGTAAAGAAACAATTCCTCATATATATCTCCTAATAAACGACTTTTCTCTGCTACCATTGGATACAAAAAGCTTACCGTTATACGTTGAATACTTTTTTCTTTACCTTCCAATATTTCATAATTAGCCCAAGCATACTTTTCACGAGTATGTAATTTTTTGGCAGTGATTTTTCCAGATAAAAATCTCTTAGCATAGTCTAAATCTATTTTGGGGTCATTTCCGTTGCTAAGAGGAGCTATTTCTATCTCAGTAAATAGAATCAAAAATTTAATTAACTCTGTGTACGGAATTGATTCAATTAATTTTAATTCTCTAATTTTATCATATGCATTAATAATTTTTGATTTAGACACTTTCTTATAGCTCATAATTATTTATTTCTTTTAAACCTTATATAATATCTTCAATATTAATATTTGCTGAAATTAGTCCTTCCTTACTCTCTATAAACAATGAGCCAGTATCGTTTATAAGATAAGAGGTTCCTCTTGTAAATATTAAATTATAGAGTCCTTCATAAAATTTCCCTCCAACATAATAGATATCCCCCGAGTCAGGGATTTCATAAATTCCTCCTAATTCATCAATCAAAATTTCTCGACCGCTCTTAAAACCAAAATTTCTTATTTTCTTATTTGTCAAATATGTACAAAAATATGAACTTTCTTCTTCTGATGAATAATCTATTAATTTTTGGGTTGTTTCCCCAAAAGTATAAATATCATTACTAAATATATATCTTTTATAATTATCTTGCATGTAAAAATCTTTAGTTAATGAAATATACCATATTTCTCGTAAAAATTTCTTGACCATGCTGGGTAAGTCCTCTATATGAGATGGCAGCTTTTCAAGTACAATGTCCCTTTCCGGATACCAACCGGAAGAAATCATCTTTTTAAAAAAATCAGAATTTATTTCATATGGTTGTTTCATTTTCACCTCAATATTTAAAATATTTTTAATAATCCTGGGATGCTACACCATCAATGATGCCTAGCTTATCTAAATAATTTACCACACGATTTACATGCTGATATCAGCTTTCCTTTTCTTACCTGTATCGCAACTGATGCTGCTCCTTTTATTTTATTCGTGCCCCACCATATAATGTACAGACTATGCGCAACGCCCCCTGGATACTGATTTTGTCACATGGCATATCAGATCTGTTGTTAACTTTCGACTTCAGCGTTAATGTGGCTTTAAACCTGTGCCAAAGCTTCATACCCTTCTCGGGTCAGCATGTTATCACGAAGGAGTACTGGTTTATATAATAGTAGTAGCCTTTTATGAAGGCAACAGTTTAGTGCCTTCCAAGGTAAAATGCTCGCTTAGGATAAAACAGGTATTATATTAATATATGATATAGAAAATAGAATGCATCAAAATATTAAATACCAATGCTAAAATATATTCAGTTTAATCAATAAAATAGGAAAATAGAATTATGAGTTATAATCTAGAAATAATCAATTATTCTCAAGTATTTGCTGATTCAAAATACTTGAAAGAATTTAGATTTGCAAATGGAAAACCTTTTCCTTATTCTTACCAAATTTTTGTGGACCAGTTCGGTTGGGGTAGAGCATTGAACAATTACTTAATCTATATCCCTTCAAACCCTAAGTTTCATGACTCCTGGCAACAAGCACGTGAAAACATTAGGTCGACGTATATAAATAATATTGATGAATACATCGGCTATTATCCAAATGATTTATTAAGTTTAATGGAACGTATGGAGCCATTTGCTAGAAGCGAATCAGGATATTATTTATTTTGGGATATATATAGCGAAAATCTAGCTGATGAATTTGATATATATGCAACTGATTTTGTGGGAGATATATATCTTCTAGGAAAAGACCTCTTCGAAGTTTTTTATAATCTAACCAACACTACCGAAATCTTGCAAAAATGTTTTAACACAAAGCCTTGGCCAAAAATATTTGAGGGATTCTCTTCAATTTGTTAGAAATTAATAACTTAAGTAAATTAATCTTTTTAGAATGAGCTTTTACTTACATAAAATATTTTACTCCTCGATATTGATCGCCTGAAAGCTCCTCATACAGACGATCAACTACATTAGCAAGCGAGTATAGGTTGGCGCCCTGCCCGAATCCAGGCGATCCGATAGAGTATAATTTTCTTCTGAGAGTACACTCCCGGATGAGATAAACCAGAAGGTGCTGTCAAACAGGATACACTAATAACCATAGGAAAATCATGAATTTAGACATACAAATCGTGTCTCAAGAGTTCAGACAAACACTCCAGATTAATAACTGGTTAAACAATATTGGAAACCATCAAAATTATGGTGGCAGCATATCATCACCTTTTAATATCCAGTTCATTACAGAGAAAGACCGGGTATACAGGCGCATGAAAGCTGATGCTTGGACGAATATTGATATTGATGTTTTTAATGACATTCTTGAATTTCTTGAAATGCATTCTATGGATGGAAGTATCATCAATGATCTAGCGGCAGAAGGTAAGAATATATTTGACGAAAATAAAACTTATCTAACCCATAGGTTAATATCCTACAAAATAAATGAAAATGTTGCTGATTATATTTTAATGCCCGCTTTAGTAAGAGGTTTTCAAGAATTCTATGTATCAAAACTCCACAAAAATATGCTTATTAATTTTAATAGAAATCTCATATCTCTGTTAAATCTTGGTTATTTACCCTGCGGCTGGAAATACTCACCCATATGGAAAAATCACCCCAATAATTTAGTGGTGCATCTCGATAATTCTTCGAAAGAAAATTTAAAAACACATGTGAAATCTTTCGATTATTCATCCGGTACTTTATATCTTTTTTAGAAAGCTCTGATGGCTACTCATTAACAGGGAGGACACAAGAATGATTGATACAACCGTTCAGGGAATAATATCTGTGTGGCTGGGGATATCCCATCAAACGATAGAAGAATTTAGTGCATACACCCACGGCCTGGAAAACTCACGTTCTGGATGCCCAGCTTTCAAAGATTTTGGGGTCTCATTTATCGATACTGACTTTTTCGTCGCCTACAGAACCACCAACGGTGAAGTTCTGCCCGTGGAAGAGCTAGCAGATGAGGTCGATACAAATTCCCTGGAAACGCTGAACAGCATTGTGGCAGCGGCAAAGAACAAAGGGATAACCCACGGCAACGCCCTCTACTATTATGTGAACGCAAAATTTACCGAAGAAAACCCCGGGATTCTCTACAATGACCTCACATTTATAGGCTCTTTTGATGACCCGGAGTAGCCTATGGACTATTTCTTCCTAAGATCAATACCCATAAAGACGCTAATATCCTCCATTGCATCCTCGGCGGCCCCACGGATATCTGGTACAGGGGAACGATGTTTATCTCTCAACAGCTGGAAAATACGGGACGTATCCCCCACCTGTTGATGTAGTTGCGCCAAATGCCCAAAGCAGGTAATAGCTAGTGAGCTCACCCCGGTATCGGCGCTGTCAGCCTGTTCGCAAAGCTGCTCAGACACCCAGGTAACATCACCCACGGCAAAGACCATTTCCATAAGCCCATCAATCACCGTATCCCGGTCAGCAGATAAAAGCTTATAAGCTACTACCCTTTTGAGCTCTTCACCCACACTTCACCGCCACTCCTGCATCGCCACAGCTGAAACATACAACCCCGAAGACTATGTGCTGCCACCTACTGCAAGCACAGCGCAGTCCCTCGGGAAGATCTCAAACTATCGGCAGCACACAGGGTACCCACCTTTCCATGCTGGTGGTGAGGCTACGATCCGTCAGAATCGTTTGTTATCTCTTCTTTCGGTTGGGAGGGGCGGTCCTGAGCTTCGCCAGATGTCTCAGCCGCAGAATTATTTGCAGCTTTAGCCTTCGACATATCCTTCGCCGAAGAAACATTACTGGTGTTCTCGGTTTTCTTCGTAGCCTTCTTTTTATCGTCAGCTTTCTCCCCTGTCGAGGCCGCATTGTCCTCCGCAGCATCCTTTGAACCCGTCTCGAGTACATCCGATGGGTTCTCAGCTGTCCCGCGTTCCTCAACAGGGCCATCCGTCACACCAGCAGCAGCCTTCGCCGAGGCGCGCACACCCGCAACAATAAAGCCGGTCACCCCCAGCACCACCAGCAACCCGGCGGTCCACACGTGAATACGCAGCCCCAGCAGCATCTCGGAAGTATCAATACGCAAGAAAGCCTCAATGAACAAGCGGCCCACACCGTAATACAAAACATACAGCCACAGGGTCTGCCCCAGCTTCAAAACGCCCTTCTTACCCAGGTAAATCAGCAAGAACGCGCCCAGCAGATTCCATAGCGACTCATACAAGAAGGTGGGGTGGAACAGCGTACCCGCCGGGTACTGGCTCGGGAAATTTGGGCTATTCGCATCAATCTGCAGACCCCACGGAAGAGTCGTAGGCTTACCGAAAAGCTCCTGATTAAACCAGTTACCCCAACGACCAAACGCCTGCGCCAAAATAATACCCGGCGCCACAGCATCCGCAAACGCCGCGAAATTCATACGGTAACGGCGGCACGCATACCAGGCGCCCAGAGCGCCCACAGAAACCGCGCCCATAATACCGATACCGCCCTCCCAGATCTTTAAAAAGGCCAGCGGATCGCCACTTGCCTTCGGGCCAAAATAGCTGCCCGGGTCGGTAATGAGCACATGATAGGCTCGGGCACCCACAATACCGGCAGGGATAGCCCACATCGCCACATCATACACACGCTCACGGGTACCCCCCATCTGCGCCCACCGCCTGCCGCTAAGCCACAGGCACACCGCAATCCCGGCGAGGATACACAGCGCATAAAAATGGATCCGCAACGGCCCAACCTGAATATACGAAACATCAGGAGAAGGGATAGACGCCAATGGGACACTAGAAACAGCCGACACGGCAGCTGAAGACACCAAACTCAACATTATGCACGACCTGCCAATTCACGGGTCAAAGTCCCCACAGCCTCAGGCCCGCCCTGCTGCAGCGCCTTCACCAGTGCGGTACCAACAATCACCCCATCCGCGTAGGCACCAATCTCCTCCACATGGGCGCGGGTAGACACCCCCAACCCAACACACGCATGCTTGGCACCGGCGGCACGAATATCATCCACCAGCGACCGAGCCGCCTCAGAGACCGAGGCACGGGCACCCGTGACACCCATCACCGACACCGCATACACAAAACCACTAGACGCCTTCGCAATAGTCTTAAGACGCTCTTGAGACGACGACAGCGCCGCCAAGAAAATACGATCCAGCCCGTGTTTCTCAGACGCTTCAAACCACTCAGAAGCCTCATCCGGCACCAGATCGGGGGTAATAATCCCCGCACCCCCGGCAGCAGCAAGATCACTGGCAAACCGATCCACCCCATACGCGAGCACCGGGTTCCAGTACGTCATCACCACCACAACGGCGTTAGTTGCCTCAGTAATACGGCGCACCGCATCAAACAACTGAGTGAGCTTAAACCCGTTATCCAAAGCAGTGCCTGTAGCCTGCTGAATCACCGGGCCGTCCATGACAGGGTCAGAGTACGGCACACCAAGCTCAATAATATCCGCCCCATTATTACCCAGCTCAATGGCGGCAGCAACCGACTCATCCACAGTGGGGAACCCGGCTGGTAAATAACCGATTAGGGCGGCGCGACCGGCCTGCTGGCATTCACGCAGGCGGGCAGCTAATGCCGACCCCGGGTTAGCGGGCGGGAAAGCGCCGTCAAGCACGGAGTACGTGGCGGCATGCGGCTGTGCATCCTGGTAGCTCATAAGTTAGTTTTTCTCGCTTTCTGCCTGCTTGAGGTTCTCAGCAGCCCCCTGCGCGGTGGCCTCTTTATTACCAGTCATTAACGTAGAAGACGGGATGGCCTTCCCCAGGTCGAACCATTTCAGGGCAGTCTCCATGTCCTTATCACCACGGCCAGACAGGCACACCACCATAATCTTCTCCCGAGCGGCCGCAGGGTCCTGTGCCGCCCACTGCTGGCAAACACGCAGCGCACCAGCAAGCGCGTGAGCAGACTCGATAGCGGGGATAATTCCTTCAGTGCGGCACAAGAGGCGGAACGCCTCCATGGCCTCAGTATCGGTCACCGGCTGGTAGCTCACGCGGCCAATATCCGAAAGGTACGAATGTTCCGGGCCGACCCCCGGATAGTCCAGCCCCGCCGAAATGGAATGAGATTCGATAGTCTGCCCGTCCTCGTCCTGCATCAGATACGTTACCGCGCCGTGAAGCATACCGGGGCGGCCCAAGGTAATAGTCGCCGCATGGCGCCCAGTCTCGACGCCATCACCACCAGCTTCAAACCCGTATATTTCAACGTCCCTATCGTCAAGGAAGGCATGGAAAATACCAATAGCGTTCGACCCGCCACCCACACAGGCAGCCACCCCATCGGGCAGGCGTCCCGTAAGAGCCTGAACCTGCTCCCGCGTCTCTGAGCCAATAGCGTCATGGAAAAACCGAACCATCGCCGGGAACGGGTGCGCACCCGCAGCCGTACCCAACAGGTAGTGGGTGTTCTCAACATTAGCGACCCAGTCACGCAACGCCTCATTAATAGCGTCTTTAAGAGTTCGAGAACCGTTCTGTACGGCAATAACTTTCGCCCCCAGCAGCTGCATACGAGCCACGTTCAAAGCCTGCCGCTCGGTGTCCTCCTCCCCCATGTACACAACGCACTCCATGCCGAACAAGGCAGCGGCAGTTGCGGTAGCTACACCGTGCTGGCCCGCACCGGTCTCAGCGATCAAACGGGTTTTGCCCATCCGCTGAGCCAGTAACGCCTGCCCGATCACATTATTGATCTTGTGGCTCCCGGTATGGTTAAGATCCTCACGCTTGAGGAAGACTCGGGCCCCCGCGTGCTCCGAAAACCGCGGCACCTCAGTCAGCAGTGAAGGCCGGTTTGAATACTCGCGAGAAAGACGCTGAAACTGCGCAATAAACTCGGGGTCATTTTTCGCCTCGTTAAAAGTCTGTTCCAGCTCATCCATGGCAGCAATGAGAGACTCAGGCATCCACCGGCCACCATATTGTCCGAAATAAGGGCCGGGTGCGTCCTTAAGAGTGCGGCCCTTAAGGAATGTCTCTGCCAGGTTTTCGCTCATTGTTGTCCTTCCTGGGGGTGATTCTACTGGGGTGCGGGCAGACAAAACACCCGCATCCTTAATATTCTACGGGGCGGCCCACACAACCGGCGCCACCCGCTGAGCATACTCAACGCACAATAAAGCTACTGCGAACGAGGCACCGCCGAAAACGCACGTACCGCCGCCTCAGGGTCGCCTGACTTTACCAAAGCCTCGCCGATGAGCACCGCATCTGCCCCGGCATTAGCGTAGCCTGTCACATCCTCAATACCGGACACCCCAGACTCCGCCACCTTAATGACGCTCTGCGGCAGATTAGCCGCCAAGGACGCATAATGCTCATTATTCACCTCAAGAGTCTTTAGATTACGCACATTAATACCCATAATCTTCGCACCAACCCGCTGGGCTGTCTCAATCTCATCCGGTGTGTGTGTCTCAACAAGAGCGTTCATCCCCAGCAGCTCCGTTAACTCCAAAAAATACCGCAAAGTCTTCTCCGGTAAAGCCGCCACAATAAGTAGCACCATATCCGCCCCATGCGCCCGGGCCTCCCAAATCTGGTACTCATCAACTGTAAAATCTTTACGAAGCACCGGGATATCCACGGCAGCACGCACAGCATCCAAATCAGCCAACGAGCCGCCAAAACGACGCTGTTCAGTCAACACAGAAACAGCCGCCGCACCACCAGCCTGGTATTTAGCCGCAAGTACCGCCGGATCCGGGATGTCCCCCAGGGCACCCTTCGACGGGGAAGAACGCTTCACCTCAGAAATAATACGCACCTTCGCACCATCACCGTGTAACGCCGCAAGCGCGTCCCGGGCAGGCTCAGCTGCAAGAGCCAGCTCCTTCACGCGCTCCAACGGAACCTGCTCCATACGCTGCGTTAAATCCTCACGCACGCCAACAATAATCTCATCCAGTACGGTACTGGTACTCATGGTTCACTCCTTCAGTTCACTCGCCCGCAAAGGTGCCCTTCGTGGCAGGTAGAGAAAAGGCGCCCCGCACATTCGCGGAACGCCTCTACCAGCAAGCCCTAGTGGCGCGCGGTGTTCTTCGTCTTCGCCCCGCCCTGGCCATAGCCAGCCTGCTTCAGGAAAAACCCAACCAACAGGCCAATCACAATAATGCCCGCGCCGACGAAAACCACCGGTTGACTGCCCAAGTCGTAAGCAATGGAACCCACCAGAACACCAACTGTCATAATGGCGACCATAACCCACGCGGCAACCGTGTTGCCGTGGTTAGCGTACGGGCGTTCAGGAACAATAACAATTTTCTCTTCAGCCACGAAAACTCCTCAGTGTGTGCCAGCGGATGCTCACCGAACAATCCGCCACTTGTTAACACGATTCTATGACATATCGCGGGCTAAGGCTGAATTTAAGACACCAAACACGAAAAACAGGGGGCACACCGGGTCACCGGGTGGTGGGGTCCTCTCCCCTGCTGAGCGAATCCCAAGCGTCCATCTCATCCATGTGCCCGTCCTCCGTGTGGACACTACGCGCGGCTGAACGCTCATACCTGCGCCCAGCATCCCAGGTGCGGGAGGTGAACGCAGCCCACAGCGCGACCACGATAATCAGCGCACCGCACGCCGCCGACACCCACGGCCACAGGCTCAGTGCATACTCGCCTGCCGGAGAAATTGTGCCTGTTAGGCGGCTAGTCTCTGTCACCACAGCCGCGGCAGGGTTACTTGTCACCGCAATAACACTCAAGACGATACCAACCCCCGCAGCTGCGGCAACACCGTACACCACATACCGCAGCAGGCGCGGGGCGATACGCCCAGCAAGCGGGGCCGCCGACGCCACCAACGCAAGCGCGCTCACCGCCGGAGCGGCTTTTGAGCCGGAAACCGCTAAAGACTGCTCACCGAAAGCACCGGTGATTCGCGCATCCACCCACGTGAGAAGAGTGGTACCGAACGCTGCGGCCGCCACCAGCAGCCCGGAGAGCATCACCAGTCCCGGGCGGGTGCTGCGCTCCTTAGCCTGCTGTTCGGAGGCGATGGCATCCGGTGTGGCAGGTTCACGTTCCATGCTCGACTCTTGGGCACCGGTGTTTTCGAGGGGGTTTTGCCCGTCTGCCCGCCCGCTGTCGGGTTCATCACTCATTGGGGCCTCCTAAGAGGTTGCGTTCTGCGAGTTCAAAGGCGCCAAACCAGAGGCGCTCAGCACAGCCCGTAACGGGGCCGCCGCCTTATTTACGGTCTCCTGCGTTTCGGAAGTGGGCACAGAATCCATGACAATACCGGCGCCAGCCTGCACATAGGCTTTACCGTCCTTAAGAACAGCGGTGCGGATCGCAATCGCCATATCCATATCCCCGGCAAAATCAAAATACCCGCACACACCACCGTACACGCCACGCCGGGTAGGCTCATACTCATCAATCAGCTGCAACGCACGCGGCTTGGGCGCCCCCGATAAAGTGCCCGCCGGGAAAGCCGCCCGCAGCACATCATAGGCACCGAACTGCGGGTCAAGGTCGGCGCTCACCGTCGAAGAAATATGCATAATGTGGCTGAACCGTTCAATGATCATAAACTCATCCACCGACACAGTACCAGGCTTAGCAATGCGGGAAAGGTCATTACGGGCCAAATCCACCAGCATCAAGTGCTCCGAAAGCTCCTTCTGATCCGCCAGCAGCTCCTGAGCGAGCGCAATATCCTGCTCCCGGGTGGCCCCGCGCGGTCGGGAACCAGCGATCGGGTGGGTGGTTGCTTTCCCGTCCTTGAGGGTCACCAGTGCCTCCGGTGAGGACCCTACAATATGGAACGGAGTGCCTGCCGGGTCCACAAAATTAAACAGGTACATGTACGGGGACGGGTTTGACTGGCGCAGCATCCGGTACACGTCCAAGGGGTTAGCTTTGGTGGCGACCTCGAACCGGCGTGAGGGTACGATCTGGAAGACATCACCGTCAACAATGTTTTTCTTCGCCTTGTCGATGGCGTCCATGTACCCCTGTTCAGACCAGGTTTCGTTGACCTCATGACGGACACGCTCATCCACCCGCGAAACGTCCGAAAGCACTGAGACCATATCGGATGCGCCGCGGGCAAGACGCTCTACCATGCGGTTTAGCCGGGCGCGGGCATCGGCGTAGGCGGCATCTACGTTATCGTCAGTGCCGTTGAAATTAATGGCGTTAGCTACCAGCAGAACCGTTCCGTCGGTGTTATCGTGGATCGCCATATCAGAGACCATGTTCAGCGCGAACTCCGGCAGGTGCACATCATCGGCGGGAGGGAACGGCAGGTGCTCCCAGCGGCGCACCACGTCCCACCCCAGGTACCCCACCAGCCCCGATGTCAGCGGAGGAAGCCCCGGCAGCGGCTCGGTGTGCAGCATATGCAGGGTTTTGGCGATGGCCTCCACCGGGTCTCCCTCGGTGGGCGCCCCGGCCGGGGTTTCGCCCTGCCAGTGCACTTTCCCGTCCACGGTGGTGAGGGTCGAGCGGGATGAGGCACCAATAAACGAGTACCT
The DNA here is from genome assembly GCF_003989155.1 of Rothia sp. HSID18069. Lineage (NCBI taxonomy): Bacteria > Bacillati > Actinomycetota > Actinomycetes > Micrococcales > Micrococcaceae > Rothia > Rothia sp. HSID18069. Next base: position 1,070,851 of record NZ_RBMG01000001.1, read on the forward strand.
GTCCCAGGCGGCGGACTCCCCTTCGGCGGTGACCTTCGCCGATTCCAGCAGGAACGTGCCCGGGGCTGCTGTGCCATCGTCCTGAAGGGCAAGTGAGCGGTAAATGCCGATGGGGGTGAGCGCATCCGCCAGCACTTTAAGACGCACCGGGATGACGCGCCGCTGCGCCGCTAACGCACGGAATTCGTCAAGCGAGGGGGAAATAATACCCAAATCCTGCATGGGGTGTTCCTTCAGTTCTTTGATTCGGTGGTGTACACATCCAGTGTAGTCCCGCCCCAAAGCTGCTCCGCCGGGGCGGGGCGGGCAGCTTTACGGGAGGTTTTTCAGGGTGGCGGCGGTCTGCAGCGCCGCCGCTGTGGCCTCATACCCTTTGTCCTCGGAGGAGCCGGGCAGGCCCGCGCGGTCCAGTGCCTGCTGCTCATTATCGCAGGTGAGAACACCAAACCCCACAGGGCGGCCAGTGAGCACAGACACATCGGTCAGGCCGCTGGTAGCGCCCTGGCACACGTAGTCAAAGTGCGGGGTGCCGCCGCGGATCACAACCCCCAACGCCACAATCGCGTCGTACTTCTCAGCCAGGCGGGTGGCCGCCACAGGTAGTTCGAATGTGCCCGGAACACGCACAATAGTGGGTTCTACACCGGCATCCGCTGCGGCCCGCCGGGCACCGTCCAGCAGCCCGTCCATAACCTGGGTGTGCCAGCTGGCTGCCACAATAGCGAGTTTAAAACCTCGGTAGTCTTCGGGGGTGAGGGTGGTATCTGCCGCGCCTGCGCCGCTCATGGTGTTCTCCTTCGGGTTGTTTCAGAACCTACGTGTAGTTCTGGTGTTTTCAGGGTATTAGTGGTTGTGGGGGTGGTTGGGGTGTGTATTCCTGGGGCCCACCAGTTGGTGCCGCATCCGGTCGCGTTTAGTCGCTAAATACCGGGTGTTCTCGGCGCGGGCGGGCACCTCATCGGGTATCATCTCAAGAACCTCAACCCCCAGCTCGGCGAGCGCCTGAACCTTAGCCGGGTTATTTGACACCAGCCGGATACGTTCGGCGCCCAACTCCTGCAAAATCACTGATGCCTGCGTATAGTCGCGCATGTCGGCGTCCAGGCCAAGCGCCAGGTTCGCGTCTACCGTATCAAGGCCAGCGTCCTGCAGCCGGTAGGCCCGCAGTTTATTGATCAGCCCAATGCCGCGCCCCTCATGGTTGCGGGTGTACACGAGCCAGCCGCCCTGCTGGGCGATAATGCGCAGGCCGTTTTCAAGCTGCGGACCGCAATCGCACCGGTACGAACCAAAAATGTCGCCGGTGGCGCACTCCGAGTGGATGCGCACTGCGGGTGCTGGCGGCTCCGTGCCTGTGCCGGTGAACGGGGTGGGGGTTCCGTCATCGTTGAGGGCGCGGGCGGTAATATGTTCGGCGCCGTCGGCGAAAAGCCAGGCGCGTACACCAAATACACCGTGCGGGGTGGGAACCGGCACCTCATAGGTGGTTTCGATCAGCTGCGGGCTGGGCATCGGTACCGTATCCAGGGGTGAGGCGATGTAGGATGCGGCGGCGTCCGCAACGGTCTGCTCCTGCTCCGGGGGAAGGTTCAGGCCCTCCCAGCCCTGCCCCGTGGAAGCGGCAGGTTTCGGTTCTGGGCTCATGCGCCCTCCTTCAGGTAGGCGATGAGATCTTCGATAGAGACCATCGGCAGGCTGTGTTCGGTAGCGAAAGCCCGCAGCGCGTCGAAACGCATCATTGAGCCGTCATCGTGCACCAGCTCGGCGATAACGCCCACCCCCGAAAGCCCCGCGGCACGGCACAGTTCCACGGCTGCTTCGGTATGCCCGGGGCGCTGGGCCACACCGCCTGCTACCGCGCGGAGCGGGAAAATATGTCCTGGACGGGTAATATCGGTTGGGGTTGCAGACGGGTCGGCCAGTACCCGGACGGTACGGGCACGGTCGGCGGCGCTAATACCGGTGCTGACCCCCATACGCGCGTCACATGAGACAGTGTAGGCGGTACCTTTCGGGTCCTCATTATGGGCGAGCATCGGGGGCAGGTTCAGCTTATCGGCGCGGGAGGCGCTCATCGGGGCGCAAATCACCCCGGAGGTGTGCCGCACGGTGAAACCCATCAGCTGCTCGGTGGCGTGTTCGGCCGCAAAAATAATATCGCCCTCATTCTCGCGGCTCTCATCATCTACCACGACTACTGCGCCCCCGGCGGCAATCGCATCGACTGCGCTCTGAACCGTATCGAGTGTCCGGCCGGGCCCGTTCGCGGCGGTGTGCTCCCGCGCCTGCGGGGTGTCGAATGCCAGCAGGCGTCCCACATACTTGGCTAGTGCATCAGTTTCCAGGTTCACGGTGTCCCCCACGGTGAGCTCCCCCAGGTTAGTGGCGGCGAGGGTTTCGGGGATCAGCCCAACTTCGAACCAGTGCTGCTTCTGGGCGGGGCCGGAGACGGCGGTGACGGTCAGCGAAACACCCGAGACCGTAATTGACCCCTTCTGCACCAAATATGGGGCGAACTCGGCGGGCACGGCGAAGCGGACAGTACGCCACGCATCATGATCCGTCACCGAGACGACGGTTGCGGTTCCATCAACGTGCCCCTGTACCACGTGCCCGTCAAAACGGCCGCCTGCGGGCATGCACCGTTCAAGGTTCACGTGCGAACCGGGTACGAGAGCCCCCAGGTTGGTGCGGGCCAGAGTCTCACCCATGGCGTAGGCCCTAAACTGCCCTTCGCTCAGGTGGGGAAGGTCAATGGCGGTCAGGCACACACCGTTAACGGCCAGCGAACCGCCGTGCCCCAGATCGGCAACAATATCACCAGCGTTAATGGTGATGTGCGCGGCACCAGTATCTCTACCCTGAGCGTCCAGAACCGGCGTCACCGACTCTACAGTGCCTAAAGCACCAATAATTCCTGTAAACATTTCTCTCCTCGTCACGCCAGCTAGTGGCACCCAATCCATTCTAACGGCGCACACGCGCCGGTTTATTCCCGTTCCGGCTAACTTTTCACTCTGCGGATGCGCCCTCTTATGATGCAGCCCTCACCCGTCCTCGCGGGGCTCGGGGGCGTAGCACTCTGTGCACCGTTCCAGTACCCGCCTGGCCCCGGGGTTCTGGTAGTCGCCGCGCGGAACCGGAACCAGGTGAGTTGCGGTATCTGCCCCCAGCACCCGCACAGCCGGGAACATCCCCAGATCGTCCAGGTGCAGCCGTGGGGCATTGGCCAGGGTGCCGGTACTAAGACGGTACACGGCGCTCTTGCCGTGCCCCAGCAGCAGGGGCGCGCGGTACCAGATCATCTCATCAACCAGATCTTCACCCGCGAATAACCCCACCATGCCGGGGCCGCCCTCAATCATAAGGTGCCGCACCCCGCGATCGTACAGGGTGCTCAGCAGTTCAAACGGGTCGTGGGTGAACACCTGCAAAAACCGGTCAGGGTCCGGGTCGTACGGGCCTTCTGCTGCAAGCCCGCGAATACGGTAGGATTCAGGGATTTCGCGTCGGCCCATCACCACCCGCAGAGGCTGCTTCGTAAAACGGCTCCCGTCGCTGCGGCGGGCATCCAAGGAAGGGTCGTCCGTAAGGGCGGTGCGGGTCCCGATCATGACCGCATCGGCACGGTGGCGTACCAGGTGCCCATCAATGCGGGCGGCGGGGCCGGTAATCCACTTGCTGGTGCCATCAGCGGCAGCAATAAACCCATCCAGGGTGGAAGCCGATTTAGCCGTAATAAACGGGCGGCGCTCGGCGGCGGCAATAAACCAGCGCTCATTCAGCAGGTACGAGTCAGCTGAAAACCCTTCCATCAGCTGCGCATCCACACCGTTACTGCGCAGATGCGCCGCTCCCCCGGCGGCGGAGGTAGTATCGGGGTAAGCGTAGCGCACACGCCGCACCCCTGCGGCCACAATCGCGTGTGAACAGGGCCCGGTGCGCCCGGTGTGGTTGCACGGCTCAAGGCTCACATACATACTTGCACCCCTCAGATCGGTACCTGCCGCCCGTGCCTGCGCCAGTGCATCCGCTTCAGCGTGAGGGGTGCCTGCCCCGCGGTGCCAGCCCACGTGCAGCACCCGCCCGTCCGTGCCCGTAATAACCGCACCCACCAGCGGGTTCGCCCCGCGAATACCGCACCGTGCAGCGTCTAACGCCAAACGCATCGCCTGCTCATCGGTGAGGGGCCCATCCGGGATGCTGAACGTGTACGGGGAGGGTACGCCGTCCACATGCCCGTACTCCGCGGCGGAATAGTCAAGATCATTCACTGGAGTGTGCGTTACCGAAACCATTATTTACTCGCCTCCACCTTGACCGTAATATCCGGGAACTGCGTTTGCACACGGGTACGCTGTGTTTCCCGGTTGCGGGTACGCCACCACACAAAAAACCCGACAAGGGTGAAACACCCATAAAACACGTACATGAGCGAGGTGGCGTAATACCCGGCGCCCCACAACAGCGGCACACCCACCAGGTCTACAGCCACCCAGATGAGCCAGAATTCAACCCAGCCGCGTGCCATACCGTAGGTTGCCAGCAGCGAACCGGTAAAAATCCAGGCGTCAGACCACACCGGCTCATACGAGCCCATTGCCCGAAATACCGGGGTGAGACCCACAGTCCCTGCGGCCATTACGGCGATTAGTCCCGCCCGTTCCCACCCGGAGGCCCACTGCGGTATGACCGCCGTACCTTGAGCGTGTGCACCTTCTGTTACGCGGGTTTGCCGCCACCGGTACCAGCCCCACACCGATACGGTGATGAACATGAGCTGCCGTCCCGCCTGACCCAGCATGTTCACGGGGTTGGGGCTGCCAAAAAACGCCCCCATAAAAACGGTGAATAGCAGCAGGTTACCGATAATACCCACCGGCCACGCCCACACCTTACGCCGCATCCCGCCCAGCGCCGATGCCAGGCCAAACGCGTTACCGAGAACTTCGCGCACCAGCAGGGACTGGTTCCCCACATGGAACTGTGCGTCGAAGAGCCACCGCAGAAATTCCATTTTCTCCCTTTCGAGCTGCAGATCGCGGCGGCCCCGGGGAGAACAAAAACATGCCCCAACCGAGCCTTTACTGCTCGACGGTACCGGATACGCACGGCACTGCCGCCGAGCCGGGCGGCGAGTGTGGGCGCGTCCTCCACTATTTTTGCTCGTGCTGCCTACCATCCAGACTGTACTGTCGGCACCGGAATTTCACCGGTTCGGCCGCGCCATGCCTTCTCACGGCAGGTGCGGTTCGCGGACTATCACCGCCGGTTCGGAATTTCACCGACCCCGGAGCACGATTGAACGCCTCAATTATCGCACACCTGAACGCGAGGATTCTCACGGTGCCCGCCCGCAGCCGGGTACCCTGCGAACGGGGTCACGGTGGGGTGCGTATCCGGCTGCTCGCAGGCAACGCATTCGCGAACCGTCTGCTCCTGAGGATATTCGGCTACGCGCACTGTGACAGAGGCGGACTGCACCGGCTCGGTGGCGGATTCGATGGTGATGGTGTGTTCCTGACCGGGCTTCCAGGTCTTAGGAACCCGAAAATCGGTGATGAAGTACGTATCAAGGGCCAGCTGTTTTGCTTGGAACTCGCGCACTATGTCACCGTCAGCCTTCACCCTCAGCTGGGCGGGGATTTTAAGGGCCGGGTAGGTGGGCGGCAGATCCGGGTGGCGTTTCTCGCCAGCAGCCCAGCCGAGCCCCGAAATTTCCACGGTCTGCCCGGGTACCACCACTGCGGGCATCCCCACCGTGGAGCCGTCGCCGCTGGTTCCCGTCGCCAGGGGTATCACGCGGTGAGAGCGCACCGTCCCGGGTTTCGTCCCGGTATCCTGCACCGAGATTTTTGTGAGGCTATCAGCGTCAATACGGGTCTGTTCCCCCGAATGGGTATCAACGGATGAGGGGGTGAACTCGCCGGTGAGCGCATCAATATGGAAATCGACCGTGACGCCCCTATGATCACCCGCCTTATCGAGCACCACCACAGAGCCATCCGGCAGCAGGGTCAGGTGGTTAATTTTTGCCGAGGCCACCCGCACCTGCCCGACCACGATACCGGCGCACGCATCAATCACCGCAACCGTCCCACCACTGGGTTCTGCGGTGTGGGCCGCCCCGAAATCCCCCAGGTAGATCAGGTGCCGTTTCTCATCAATCACCATATCGGTGGGGGTCACCCCGTACCGGATAAAATGCTTCAGCTCGCCGGTGGTCTTATCCAGCACGTGCACCCCGGTGTTCTTCCCCTCATACCCCTGCGTTGACACATATATTTCGTTCAGGGCGTGGTCTGTCACCACACCGTGCACTTTTACCCGCCCAAAATGCATAACGTCCCCCGCCGGTACGGGTAGGGTGCGCACCACCGTATGGCTGGTGGGGTCTACCTCATACACCTGATCCAGGTAGTAGTCCCCCATGTAGAGATTCCCGCTGTGAGTATCCCGATCGATTGTCATCGGGTGCGAGAGTACACCCGGGGCCGGGTCCACTTTCTGAACCTCAAAGGTGGCGGTGTCAATCACCCAGAAACCGCCCATCCCAGTCACGAACGCTTTGCCGTTAGCCGCATCCACATACACCTCACGGGGGTGTTTAATATCCTGCTCAAACAGCCCCTTCGCGGGGTCGTAGCTGGTCCATACTGGTTGCAGGGTGCCCTGCTCTAAGGCGTCCTGGCGGTACACGGTCACGGCATAGGAACTGGCGTCGCTCACCCAGATGGTGCCGTGCTCATCATCAATATCAATACCGAAGGCACCCCGGAACTGGTACTGCCCCGCAAGTTCGGTGCGGATCTCTTCGGTGACCGGCATTTTAGCGGTCGCCTCAATCTGCAGTGTCTGCGGGTTTACGCGGGCGATAGTGGCCACGGTCGAACCGTGGGCGGGGGTGAAATTAAAGATGCTGCTCACATACAGCTTATGAGTCTTTGCCGAGTATGCGGCCAAATACTGCCCGGGCAGCCCTTGGGCCTGCTGGGCGTGCACCCGCACCGAACGGTACGAGCATGCTGCGGCAGTGGAGTGCTCATCGGGAGTCTCAAACCCGCCCGAATATTCAGCGGGGGCGGATGCTTCGGAGGAGGCAGTGGGCAGCGGCATGGTGTTTATCCTCAGCATGTTCGGGCACTATCACCTGGTGAACCCGGTGGGTACCCTCGACTACAGTCGGGGTTCCTCAGCGCTGTGACGTTCTCAGCGCAATGGTGATTTCTCAGTGCGGTGATAATTTTTCAGTGCAATGGTAGTTCTTCACCCTACCAGCACGCACCCGCCCGGCACCAGACATTCCCCGAAGATTATTACCATATAATGCGGCAACAGACCGCAAACAACAGAACAAGGTGCGCGGCTGCCCCGCCAAACGGCAGGGAAACCGCGCACCATTACATTCGTAGTGTAAGAATATCTCCGCGTACCAGAGGCACACTGATGTTAGAACTTCTCGGCGGGTGCACACGGCTGCCCGCGCCCACCTGTCCGCATCAGGACTATCCCCGGTTAGTTTTCGACCGAACGGAACGCCACCACAGCGTTATGTCCGCCAAACCCGAAAGAATTCGACAAGCCCACGATCTCGCCCGAGGGAAGATCCCTGGCGTCGGTCACCACATCCAGGTCGATCTGCGGATCCTTATTCTCCAGGTTAATCGTGCAGGGCGCCTTGCGGTGGTGCAGGGCCAGCACAGTCAGCACTGCCTCCAGCGCGCCCGCTCCGCCCAGCAGATGCCCGGTCATTGACTTCGTGGCCGAGACCGCAATGTTCTTCGTATGCTCCCCAAACGCCGCGTGCATTGCCGTGGCTTCGGGAAGGTCACCGGCCGGTGTTGAGGTCGCGTGCGCATTAATATGCACCACAGACTGCGGGTCGATCTGCCCATCCTCAAGAGCCTCCCGCAGGGCACGCGTAGCCCCCAAAGCATCCGGGTCCGGGGCGGTAATATGGTACGAGTCAGCTGAGACGCCGGTACCTGCCAATTCCGCATATACCCGAGCGCCACGCGCCTGAGCGTGCTCCTGTGACTCCAGCACCATTGCCGCCGCGCCCTCACCCATGACGAACCCGTCACGGTCTGTATCGTAAGGACGGGATGCCTTCTGCGGCTCATCATTGCGGGAAGAAAGCGCCTGCATTTTAGCGAATGCTGCCATCGGCAGCGGGTGAATAGCGGCCTCAGAGCCGCCCACCACCACAACGTCGGCCTTGCCGGTGCGGATCATCTCAACGCCCAGCTCCATGGCCTCCGTCGACGACGCACACGCCGACACCACGGTCTGCGCCGCCGCGCGAGCCTTCAAACTCATGGAAACCGCTGCAGCATTCCCGTTAGGCATGAGCATCGGCACGGTCATCGGCAGCACACGACGCGGCCCTTTCTCCCGCAGGGTATCCCATGCATCCAGCAGAGTCCACACGCCACCGATACCCGTGCCGAAAGCAACACCGGTGCGCACAGGATCTGTTTCCTTAGCAGATTCGGCGTCAGGGCCGGAGAACCCGGCGTCTTCCCACGCCTCACGTGCAGCAATGAGGGCGAGCTGCCCCGAAGGGTCAAGGCGTTTCGCCTCAACCTTACTCAGCCTCTCGGACTCCTGCGCGGGAACAGCCACACGGCCTGCAATGTAGACCGGAAGATCATATTCTTCAACCCAGGGCTCGTCGATCGTCGTAATACCCGAAACACCTTTAAGGGCGTTCGCCCAAGTGGTGGGGACGTCGCCGCCAATGGGGGTGGTCGCGCCGAGGCCGGTCACCAGCACTTTTCGAGACATCTTCACACTTTCTTCATGTATATCGGTGGGTGAGAGAAATAAACGTATGGGCGCGGTGCGTGTGCGGCCCGCGCCCATCGCCTGCAGTTTCTGTTTTAGGAGGCGTTCTCGATAAACTCGACAGCGTCACCAACGGTCTTAAGGTTCTTCACCTCTTCGTCCGGAATGGTCACCTCGAACTTCTCCTCGGCGTTCACAACGATAGTCATCATTGAGATGGAGTCGATGTCCAAGTCCTCGGTAAAGGACTTATCCAGCTGAACGTCCTCAACCTCAACGCCGGTCTCTTCGTTCACGATTTCTGCCAGACCAGCAAGGATCTCTTCTTTGTTAGCCATTGAGGGGCTCCTTTATTGTTCAACACGGTTGCAAGACCGCTTTTCCCTGGCACGCCCAACAGGCGCACACATACTACATGAGTTTATCGTGTCTGTGCGCTCAATGCACACGATAAACCCGGTGTTTTCCCGAAAATCCTGGCCGCCGCACACGGGGCGTCCAGAACACGGAAAGTTTTAGGTTCACCGCCCTCACCGCACCGTTTCCGGCCCAGCCTCACAGCGGCACAGTCTACGGTAAGACAACCACCTGAGCAGCAAACGCCAAACCGGCACCAAAGCCGATCTGCAAAGCAAATTTACCCGACAGCTCAGGGTTTTCCCGCAGCAGACGGTGCGCCGCCAACGGCACAGACGCCGCAGAGGTATTCCCTGCATCCGCAATATCTCGAGCGATAGCCACGCTCTCGGGAAGCTTCAGGGTCTTCGCCATCTGGTCGATAATACGCGCATTCGCCTGATGCGGGATAAGCGCCCCCAGCTCGTCGGCGGTAATACCCGCAGCCTCAAGGGCCTGCTGGGCAACCTTCGCCATCTCCCACACCGCCCAGCGGAACACCGACGGCCCATCCTGGCGCAGCGTGGGCCAAATCTTCTCGCCCTCACCCACGGGGTTCTGCGTAAAATCACGGTTACGGATATCCAACAAAGAGTGAGTCATCCCCACGGTTCCCCACCGGGACCCGTCAGAGCCCCACACGGTCGGGGCGATCCCCGGCTCATCCGAAACACCCACAACCGCCGCGCCCGCACCGTCACCCAGCAGGAACGAAATGGAGCGCTCGGTATTATCAATAAAATCGGACAGCTTCTCCACACCAATCACCAGCACATACTGCGCCGCGCCCGAACGCACCAACGCGTCCGCCTGCGCGATCCCGTAACAGAAACCGGCGCACGCCGCCGAAATATCGTAGGCGGGGCATTTTGACCCGATCTCCTCCGCAACCAACGTCGCCAAAGAAGGAGTCGCGTAGGGGTGCGAGATGGTTGAAACAATCACCGCACCAATATCCGCGCCCTCAACCCCCGCAGCGGCGAGCGCATCATGTGCGGAGCCAAACGCCAAATCCGCCACAGACTGGTTCTCGCTCGCACGGTGACGGGTTGAGATACCGGTGCGCTGGGTAATCCACTCATCCGAAGAGTTAATGGCCTCAACAATGTCGTTATTGTGCACCAGTACCTCGCCGCGGGCGGCACCGTAGCCGAGGATGCGGGAGTAACGGTTCATCTCGTTCTGTTTGAGAGTAGTCAAAAGAGGTCTTCCTTCACGTCCTATGTGGTAGCAACCGGAATCTAAACGGTAACAGCTTCAAGATCTTCAGGGGTGTTCACCGCTGCCGACGGTACCCCGCGCATGGCCCGTTTAGCAAGACCCACCAGGGTGCCAGCGGGAGCCACCTCAATAATACTGTCTACCTCGGCGGCCATGAGCGTGCTCATACACCGGTCCCAGCGCACGGGGCTGGTGACCTGCGAAACAAGGCTATCTACAAATTCCCGGCCCGTGCTAATGCGCTCGCCGTCACGGTTGCTCAGCAACTCGTAGGCGGGATCGTTCACGGTCAGCTCTGCGGCGAAAGCGGCCAGCGGCTCCACGGCGGGGGCCATCGCCTGGGTGTGGAATGCGCCTGCTACTTTCAGCGGGATCACACGGGCTCGGGCGGGCGGGTTGGCGGCGAATGCCTCAATAGCTTCAAGGGGGCCTGCAGCGACGATCTGCCCCGCCCCGTTAGAATTGGCGGCTACCAGCGCAGCCTCATCAATAGCTTGCCGCACATCCTGCTCAACACCACCAAGCACCGCGGCCATGCCGGTGGGTGATGCGGCGGCGGCCTGCGCCATGCCGGTGGCTCGCACCCGCACAAAACGCATGGCGTCTTCTTCGGTGAGCACGCCCGCCAGCGCGGCGGCGGTAATTTCACCTACGGAATGCCCGGCGAGAATGAGCTTGGACTCCCCCAGCTTCTGCAGAACTTTGCGCCCAGTAACAATACCTGCAGCAACAATGAGCGGCTGCGCAATGGCGGTGTCTTTAATGGTTTCTTCTTCGGCTTCAGTGCCGTAGTGGATCAGGTCAATACCCGCCGCGTCAGAGAGCCGCTGCAGATGCTCACGCACCCCGTCTATTTCGAGCCAGGGGCTCAAAAAGCTCTTCTTCTGGGAGCCCTGACCGGGGCATACGAGTGCACGCATCGCTCGCCTCTCTGTCTTTGTGTCATATCAGTCTGCGGCGCCTTGTAATGCTGCGCCTGGGTAAGTGTTCGCATACTATGCTACCGCGCGTTCAGCCTGCGCATAAACTTCCGGGATGGTTTTACGGGGTTTTCCGGCAGAATATTTTACCCGCAGCACATATTTTTAGACTCCGGGTCTAAAGGGCGGGACTGGTTTGTGATGCGAGGCAGCTCAGGCGCGGGGGTGCGCCCGGGCGTAGGTTTCGGCCAGCCGTTTCATGGAGACGTGAGTGTAGATCTGTGTGGTGGCAAGTGAGGAATGCCCCAAGAGTTCCTGCACGGTGCGAATATCGGCGCCGCCATCAACCAGGTGCGTTGCTGCGGAATGACGCAGCACGTGCGCACCGGAAGCTTCAGAATTCTCAAGGGTGCGCAGTAACCGGCTGAGGTCTTCACGCACCTGCCGGGGGTTGGCGCGCCGCCCGCGCGGGCCAATGAAGAGGGCGGTTACATTACGGGACCCTTCAGGAATCCACTGGGGCCGCCCGTGCGCCACCCACCTATTGAGTGCTTTCATTGCCGGAACACCCAGCGGCACGATGCGTTCCTTATTGCCTTTGCCAAGCACCCGCACCGTCCTATTGGCTCGATCCACACTGTGCAGGTCAAGACCCGTCAGCTCCGAGATACGCATCCCAGAGGCGTACAGCACCTCAACCACAGCCCACAGGCGCAGCAGGCGGGCATCAGTGGGGTTTTGGCGGTGCCGCTGCTGCAGCTCGTCCAGCAGCTGGTTCATTTGTGCCTGAGACAGCACGGACGGCAGGTGACGGTCACGTTTTGGGGTGCTCATCCCGCGGGTGGGGTTATCAATAATCAGTTCTTCATCCTGCGCCCAGGTGAAGAAGGTGCGCAGGGTTGAGCCGCGCCGGGCCACCGTGGCTTTGGAGTTCTGCCTCAGGTGCATCGCTCCCAGCCATTCGCGGATCAGCGTAATGTCAATAGCTTCGAGCGTGCTCACGCCCCGCCGCGCAGCGAACCCTAAAAACCCTTCAAGATCGGAAATGTAGGAGCGCACGGTCTGCTCAGAGCGGTGCTTCTCATAGCGCAGGTAGCGTTCAAACTGTTGCAGATGGGGACGGTACACCTCAAGGGTGGGGGCGGATGCACCCGGCACCGGCGAACCGGGCGCAACACCGGGGGTTTGGAGCAGGTGAGGAAGGCGCCTGGTGGCCAGAAGCAAGGTGGTGCTGTCCCGAAGCGCGTCGGGACCGGTTGGTGAACCCTGGTTACCGTCCATATGCTCCCCTCATGGTTTAGCCGACTAGGTGCGGGGCCTTACTTCTTCTCACCCACACAACGCCCCCAATGGTGCGTTATGAAGGGGGCTAAAACGGCTGGCCCCACTGCTTTCCCCATTGTAGCCGCCGCGCACCAGAGGGAGGTTATGCGGCGGTTTTAAGGCGTACCTTCCGCCACCCCTGCCCGTTACTCTGGGCAAGACCCAAACGGTCGAGTGCCCCCAACTGCAGCATGACCGTGCGGGCATCCAACCCAACCCGCACCGCAATATCGTCCACAGTACGGTAGGCAGTGACCGCCAGCGAATCCCACAGCCTGTTCTGTGCCTCAGTGAGGGAATCTGTCGGATACTGCACGCCAGCGTCTTGGGCAGCGTCTTCATGTTCAGCGTCGAACCCGGCCCCGGCCTCAAGCAGGTCTTGCGCTTCGGTGAGGATCTGCGCGTGGGCATCTCTTATGAGCCGGTTACACCCCACCGAGTTCGGGGCGTCAATCTGCCCCGGCACAGCCCACACCTGCCGCCCTATTTCCAGGGCGTGATGCGCCGTGTTGAGCGCGCCCGAACGCCACCGGGCCTCAGCAACCACAGTGTGCGCCGCTAACGCCGCGATCAGCCGGTTACGTTCCAAAAACCGCCACCGCGTGGGGGTGTTGCCAATCGAAACCTCGCTAAGTACCAGGGCGTCGCGGGCAATCACCTGTAGGGTGGCTGTGTTCTGCGCCGGATAAAAATGATCAAGTCCACCAGCCATGAGAGCAACAGTGGGCAGCTCCCCTGTGCCAGCCCCCAAAGCTGCACGGTGCGCGGCAATATCAACGCCGTATGCGCCTCCCGAAATAATAGTGCACCCGTGCTCGGCAAGTTCAGAGCTCAGATGCGCGGTAACCGCCTGCCCATACTGGGTAGCGTCCCGTGAGCCCACCAGGGCGACACTGCTGTGATGATGATCCGCCAGCACCCGCAGCTTACTGCGCTCCCCCTTGCCCCACAGGCCATAAGGGGCCGCAGGCCCCAAATCGTCAAGAGAACGAGGGTAGTCATCGTCTTCAGGGATCGCCAGCCACGCACCGCACGCAAGCGCCAGTTCGTATTCACGCAGCGGGCTCAAAGCACGCCGAGCCCAACGTTTGCTGCGGGCCGCGAGCGCTTTCTCAAGCTCTTCGCGGGTTGTTTCGTGTTCTCCCGGGCGGTACCCGGGTGAACGCTGCATCAGAATGGCATGCAGTACCGGGTCGGGTTCACCGTTTTCCCACACACTATGCGGAATGCGGCCTCCGCTGGCGAGCACATGGGCGGTAAAGGCTGGGCCGAAGGCGGTAAGCGCCTGCGCCACAATGTTATCGGCTGGTTCCGCTAGACGCATCATGAGCGCCCTGCACAGGCGCAGGTACTCAATCCCCTGCGTTTCAAGGGCTTCGGCGGGAAGGTGCGGGTCGAAGAGCTGCGGGGGTTCGGCCTCAGCCTGCGGGTGAAGCGCCCAGCGCCAGGGGGGCTCCTGTGCCCCGTCGGGGATGCGCCGCCCGCCCAGTTCTTGGAGCAGCCTCCGCCGGTGCGCGCAGAGGCGCGTGAGGGCGGTGGTATCAAGACCGAAAATGTTCAGGGCTGGTTCCTGCGGTGCTGGTACACCGGTGGAGGGCTGCGTCTTAGTACTGTGGCCACGGTTTTCCTGCTGAACCACACGGTTATTTTTATGCATTTTTCGTCCTTTCCGAAGAATAACTATCTGACTGCTGACCTGCGTTATGCCCTGCCGGGCCCCTAGATCGCCCCGCTGCCCTGCTGCCGCAGGAACAGTGCAAGCTCCATATGCTCACGCTGGGGGCTGACGGTCCCGTCAAGGTCGCTCAGTGTCCACGCGGTACGCAGCACCCGGTCGTAGCCCCTGGCGGTGAGCACGCCCCGATCGACTGCCCGGTTAAGCTCTCGGGTGAGTGGGGCATCCAGTCGCAGAGGACCGCGCAGAATCTTCCCGTTCGCTTCAGCGTTCACCCGCATCCCGAAACGGCCCAGGCGTTCGCGTTGAGCGGCTCGGGCGGTCATCACTCGCTCCCTGATGAGGGCCGACGCCTCACCGCGCTCGCCGCTGGCCAGTTCCGCTGAAGAGACTTTGGGTACTGACAGGTTCAGGTCAATGCGGTCCAGCAGCGGGCCTGAGAGTTTCCCGAAGTAGCCTCGCCGTTCACGCGGGGTGCAGGTGCACTCGGTTCCGGTTCCTACGTTCATACCGCATGGGCAGGGGTTCGCGGCAAGTATCAGCTGAAACCGTGCCGGGTAGGTGGCTGAGGCCGCTGAACGGTCGAGCACGATCTCACCGTTCTCTAGCGGCTGGCGTAGCGAGTCGAGTACGGTGCGTTTAAATTCCGGCGCCTCATCCAGGAACAGCACGCCGCGGTGGGCTTTTGAGACGCATCCGGGGCGGGGAATGCCGCTGCCTCCCCCAAGGATCGCCGGGGCGGAGGCGCTGTGGTGTGGTGCCTCAAACGGTGGGGTGCGTACCAGTTCGCGCAGCGGTGTGCCGCCTGCGGTGAGAGAACGGATGGCGGTTACTTCCATGGCTGCGTCATCATCAAGTGGCGGCAGGATGCTCGGCAGCCGTTCTGCGAGCATGGTCTTTCCAGACCCGGGTGGCCCCGTAAAGAGCAGGTGGTGCCCTCCAGCGGCGGCGATTTCGAGGGCGAATCTCCCTTGGGCTTGCCCGGCAACGTCCGACATATCTGAGGGGATACCGTGTTCGGGGATTTCGGCGGTGGGCTGCTCCCGCACGCTCTCGGGCGGGTATTTGAGGTTCTCAGCTGAGGCGCCCAGGGCCACAAATATTTCGGCGAGGCACCTGAACCCACTGACCTGTATCCCGGGGATGAGTGCTGCCTCGTGCATATTCTGGGCGGGTACCACTACCCGAGAGTGCCCGGCATCAGCTGCGGCTTTAACAGCGGGCAGTATGCCGGGTATGGGCCGAATCGACCCGTCTAGCCCGACTTCGCCAAGGAAAACGCAGTCACCGCTGGGTTTGAGTTTTTTCTCGGCTTGCAGGGCCGCTACCACCATCGCCACATCAAACCCGGAGCCTTTCTTAGGCAGGGTTGCGGGGGTGAGGTTAATGGTGAGTCGGTGTTGGGTGAGCCCAATCCCGGAGTTTTTGGCGGCTGAGCGCACCCGCTCTTTTGATTCGTTCAGCGCGGTATCCGGCAGCCCAAGGAGTACGAAAGACGGCAGGGCTGAGGAGACGTCCGCCTCTACTTCGACGATGTGCCCCCGCAGCCCCACAAGCGCCACGGAGTAGGTACGGGCGAACCCCATCATGCCACCCCCTTGAGGTGTTCAAAAGTGAACTGTTCGGGGGTTCCTAGTATGCTGACTGCGTCAATGCGGAAGTGCCCGAAGTCCAGGGTCTCGCGCTGGCGGCACCAGAGGATGGCAAGCTCACGGGTGCGGCGTGCCTTGTCTTTACCGATGGCTTCCAGGGGGTGCCCGAAGCCGCTGTCGGTGCGGGTTTTGATTTCTATGAAGACCAGTTCATCGTCGGGGTCGATAGCGATGGCGTCGATCTCGCCGTGGGCGCGTTCCCCTTCGTAGCCCGCGGGAAGACGCCAATTCCGGTCGAGCAGCCGGTACCCGTTGGTTTCGAGGATGCGCGCGGCAAGGTCTTCGCCCCAGCGGCCTACGGCGTGTGCCTTGGGCTGGCTGCGCGTGCAGGCAGCGGCGCGGGTGGGTTTCTTTGGGGATGTCATGGTCTCTCTTTTCGTTGGCGTACCGGGGCAGGCCCGCCCGGTGTTGTGCACCGTGCGGGTACGTGTACTGTGCCTGAAGTACGCGGATATTCGCTAGAGAGACAGCGGGGCCTGTGGATAACTCACCCGGTGCGGGGCCAGATGTCGTATCCACAGGCGTTTTATACTATTTCGTGCTTCAAAATGTGGTTTAAGACTCTTATTGTGAAGAAATGTGACGTTTTTATGAGCGGCCCGTTGCAGGCACCTCACGCGAGCATAAAAGTTTCGGGCAGACACCCGGTCTGCCCGAAACTTTCAAAGTATGTTTTTAAGCCAGCAGATGCTGCGGGCTTTCGAGTGCCCCTAGTACCCGTTGGAGTCGTGATATTACCCGTCAGTTTCGGGGCCGCGCCGCCGGGCATCGGAGGCGTCCTGCGGCTGCGCGTTACTTTCTGGCTGGCTCTCAGCCTCGCTCACCATACCGGTGTTTTCTGCCGCGTCAAAGAGTGTGCGCACCCCCATATCGGGGATTGAAAATTCCTGGTTCGGCAGGCGTTCTTCCACGTTCACGTCGTGCGTTGAGAGAACCCGTACGGTCTTCACAAACCGGTTGGTGCGGAACACATCCCACACCCACACGTCGCTCATGAGCACCTCAAAGTAGACGGTTCCATCGCTCACCCGGGGAATGACCTCAACATGATTTGCCAGGTAGAAACGGCGGTCAGTATCAACCGCGTGGGTGAAAAGCGACATGACGTCGCGGTACTCCCGGTATAGCGCCAGCTGCGCATCGGTCTCGTAGTTTTCAAGTTCTTCAGCGCTCATTCTCGTTTACCCCGTTCTCGGCGTGACGCCGTTGATAAGCCATCCGTACCTGTTGTTCGTCTGCCGGTAGCGCCCACGTGAGCCTGTGCAGCGGGCTGGGCCCGTGCTCACTAATAGCGGCGCGGTGTGCCGCAGACCCGTAGCCTTTATTATTCTCCCACCCGTATTCCGGGTAGCGGGCGGCAAGGTCGCGCATCAACCCGTCTCGTTCCACTTTAGCTAATACAGATGCGGCCGCAATGGAGGCGCACCGGTAATCTCCCTTAATAATGGTGTGAACCGGCCCCTGCCAGGGCGTATTTCTGTGCCCCCACGCCTGCTGCAGAAGCTCTTCGTACCGCTGGTGCGCGGGATCCTGATGCCCGAAAAGGTCGGGGGCGGGGACACTGAGCCAGTCGTGTTTACCGTCCAGGAGCACCACTTCAGGTGTTGTCCCCTCACGCCCTAAGCGCGCGAGTGCCCGCTGTGCCGCTAAACGCAGGGAAAGGGTCATGCCCAGTTCGTCAATCTCTGCGGGACTCACGTGCCCCACGGCGTTGAGGCACCATCGTCGGATCTCGGGCACCATTTTTTCTCGGCGCGCAGGTGAGAGGGCTTTGGAGTCAATCAGCCCCGCCACCTGCAGCTGCGCCTGGGCCCCAATAACGGCCACCCCAACACTGAGAACACCGGCAAGAGAGCCGCGGCCTACTTCGTCCACCCCAGCCACAAGCTGGTAGCCGGCCGCGAACAGGTCATGTTCGTGCTCTAAAGTGGCGGCCGGTGCCTGTGAGCCAGTCATGCCGCTGCCCTACTTGGAGGGTTCGGGCACTGATTTGAAAACATCGGACTGGTTCGTCATTAGGCCAACGCGGTTGATCGGCCAGGCGATAACGAACACGTTGCCCTGAATATCGCCGCGTTTGACGAATGCGTGCCCATCCCCAATGTGGTAGCGCGAGTCAGCGGAGTGGTCACGGTGATCACCCAGCACGAAGTATGAGTCGTTGGGAACAGTGACCGAGAACGGCACATCGGACGGGTTGGAGCCCGGGTGCAGGTAAGGCTCGCTGATTTCTACACCGTTCACCTTGATTTTGCCTTTCCCATCACCTTCAACACGGTCACCGGGCTTACCGATGACGCGTTTAACGAGGTAATTTGAGGAGGTGTCCGGTAATATGCCCACGAATGTGAGGGCGTCATTAATGGGGTTGCTCTTCTTCTGGGCTGAGTCGATCCACCCTTGGGAGTCTTTGAACACCACCACGTCGCCACGGTTCGGGCTACCGAAATATGACCCGGCGGCGTTGATAAAGACCCGGTCGTTCACCTGCAGGGTGTTCTCCATCGACCCGGAGGGAATGTAGTAGCCGCGCACCAGGAACGTTTTAATGATGAACGCAATCACCAACGCGTACACCACCACCATGGCCGATTCACGGAATGTGGTCCATGCCCACTCACCCATCCGGCCTTCTTCGCGAGCCTGTTTGAGGGTTAGTTCGGGCTTTTTGTCTTTCTTCTTGGACTTCTTGGTGCTGCGCTCGTCCTCATACTCATAGTCGTAATCGTCTGAGGAGTATGCCCCCGTCCCCAGGTGCTTAGGCCGCACGGGGTTTTCGTAAAGAGTCTGTTGCGGGGCCGTATTGCGGGATGCGGGGCGCGTGGTGCGCGAAATAGAACGTGTATCGCGGGAGACAGGTTTCCGTGAGGGCCTGCTGCGTTTCACGGGGTTAATGCTGACGGTGCGGTCCGGGTCTGTATCTGCTGCGGGCTCGGTGACGGACCCGTTGCTGTTGTTACCCTGCTGCGGCTCGTTGGGGGCACTGTAGCCTGCGTCGAGAGCTTCTGAGCTCTGCTGGGGCGTGTTTTCGCCCATAGTGCTGTACCCCAGGTAGCCGTTTTTGAGGAAGCTTTTTTTGAGTTTAAGGGGCTGTGTCTCAATAATGCCGGTCTGCGGCGCAGAGTCTGCGCCCTGTGCCTTTTTGAGGCTATTGAGCCATTTGGAGGTGGCTACATGGGTTGAACCATCGGACTGCTCAGCGGTGTTAGCGGAGTCGTCATCACTGTCTGAGGCGTGGGTGCTGCGCTCAGTAAAAACATTTGATTTAGTGGGCGCGCTGACGTTATCCCAAAAGTTCGCTACGGGTTGTTGCGGTTTTTCCTGAGTTTCAGGGGTCTGCTGCTGAGGTTCTGGATCCGACTGGGGCTGCGGGGTGTCCGCTTCAACGGGCTGTTCAGGGGCAGCATGGCGACCGAACCTGAACCGCCGCGACGAGCCTGACTGTGCCGCTTGTGATGTTTCCGTCTCTTGGGTACGCGCGCTGCCTGATGCCCCCGTTACGTTGGCTGGCTGAGACTCAGTTCCCGAAGCGTCGCTGGAGTACTTGGCGTGGCGGCCGAAACGCCTGCCGGAGGGCGCACCCGTAGCGTCAGCAGCGTTCTCGCTGTTCTGGGCGCGAACGGCTTTACGGGACCGCTTCTCAAGTTCACGACGCTCACGGCGCGTGCGCGGCTGGTACTCCGCGTCCGTTCCCTGAGGCTCATTCTGTTCAGCCATGCCAAAGACCTTTCTGAGAGGACATATGGTTCACATGCCATTGTAAAGGGTGTTAAACACCGGGTAGACAAAATAAATGGTTTACAAAGAAACCATAGTGTATATATAAAACCTAAAAATGAATACGCCAGGCGGTTCGACCAATAATTTTATTGGTGTGAATCATGCCACCACCAGGTGCTCCCAGCAGGGAGCGAGAATCGACCGATGCCGAACGATGATCCCCCATCACCCAAACCCTGGAGTGCGGTATAACAACATCAAACCGCGTCTCGGAAGGGCTATCCTGCGGGTACAGGTATGGCTCATCCAGTTCCTGTCCGTTCAACACTAGTTTACCGTTATCGGAGCAGCATGAAAGACGATCCCCTGCTACCGCAATGACGCGCTTAATGTACACCGTATCCGTGGGGACAAACCCCAGCCACTGCCCAATACTTTTAGCCGGGTCTTTCCAGAAGCTACTGCCCGATTCATACGGTGCGAACGAGCCCGTACCGTCGAAAACCACCACATCGCCGCGTTGCACCGTACCTGCTCCCTCCAGCTTGGAGACAAGCACCCGGTCGCCTGGGGTGTATGTGGGCTCCATTGATTCCGACGGGATGTAGTACACGTCCACTAAAAACGTGCGAACGCACAATAACGTCACCACCGCTATGCCCAGGGCTACAGCAACCAGGCGCCACCCCCGTTTGAGGTGACGCCTGGTGCTGGGAACCGCCGAGTTCTCGGCCGAATCCACAGGTTCTAAACCCTAGAGAAGAATTAGAACTCGCGCTTCTCGCGAATGCGAGCAGCTTTACCGTGACGGTTGCGCATGTAGTACAGCTTTGCACGGCGCACATCGCCCCGGCTGACAACCTCAATCTTCTCGATCACCGGAGAGTGAACCGGGAAGGTACGCTCAACACCAATACCGAACGAAATCTTGCGAACGGTGAAGGTCTCGCGCACACCCGCGCCCTGGCGGCCAACAACGAAGCCCTTGAAAACCTGCACACGGCGGTTCTTACCTTCAACAATGTTCACGTGAACGTTAAGAGTGTCGCCGGGGGCGAACTCGGGAATGTCGTCACGAAGGGACTTCTTGTCGATAAAGTCGAGAGTCTGCATTGATTAGATCTCCTGAGCCACCTGCCGCAGGTCAAATAGGCTCGGTTGCCCACCCATAAGATTCATGGAGGGGTACTCACTGCGTGGGGCAGGATTGGTGCCCCACGGTTCACGCTGTTACGGTCGCTCTTCCCCCTGCGGCAGGGGCGTGCCCAGCGTGAACACAGTTGTGAATTATCGCAGATTCCCCAGCAACACGCAAGATAAGGCACCTACAGCACAAGAGGCACGCTCGATAGTCTCAGCAGTTCCGGCCTCTACGCGGCAGCCTGCGCCTTAGAATCGGTACCGGCTGCAGCAGGACGGGTCCGCGTATCTGCATGTTCGAAGGTCCCATCATTGTCACAGTGCAACCCGTCGTTGTTATCGCATGCCGCATTATTGCGGGCGGGGCCGTCACCCTCGGTTTCAGGCGCGGTTTCAGGGTGCATCCGCACAATACTGTTCCTCGCAATGGGCTCGGCGTGTTCGGGATGCTGCTCATTCTGATTCTGTGGTGCAAGATCCCGCCGTTCCACACCGCGTTCGAATATGCATGTGCCATACCCCAGGTCCACCCCAATCGACTGCGCGTCGATTTCAGCGGAGGAACCGCTGCTGCCGTCTTTATGGGTGAACTGTTTGATCTGCAACCGGCCGGTTAGCAGCACCGGGTGCCCTTTATCGATTGAGGCCGCGATATTCTTCGCCAGCCTGCGGAATGCTGTCACCGTGTACCAGTTTGTACGCCCCTGCTGCCATGTCCCAGAAGCCGCGTCGAACCAGCGGGGCGTACTTGCCACCCGGAAACTTGCCACCGGAACCCCGCTGGGTAGAGCCCGCAGCTCGGGGCGAGTGGCCGCAAACCCGCAGATTGTCACAATGTCACTCATAGTGCAACTCCTAAATATAGTGGGGTAAGAAGTCCCCTTAGAGTTGCAAAGAAAAACCGCTAAAACTAATGCGCACCGCAAACAGTGTGGATATTCCTATCTTTTTCCTGAAGGATTGCAGAAAAATTAGAATATGTGGACAATCTCTTGAAATACTATCCATAATATTTAAAAAATATTCGCATTACGTGCATAATATTTAGTTTTATGACATATCCCCTATAAACCCCAAGCACTCACCAGACAACCGCCCGGCTTCCGCTACGGTGCTCCAGCCCCTATGCTATATACGGCAACGTCGTGTGCACGTGTTAAAAGCACGCACCCGACGACGCCGTGAGCGCTATAGCATCGCCCACAATTGATCCCGCCACCACCCACCCTGGAGAACCCCGTTGAGCCTACCCACCCTTCCCAAAGGACTACATCCCTCCACCATGGACCCCAAAAAGCGGCGTCTGCTGTATACGCTGATCGCTATCGCCGTGGTTATTCTTCTGATTATTGCGGTCATCTATGTGGGCAGGCACGGTACGGGCGGGTTGTTTGAGGCGAACCCCAGTGCTTCCTCATCACCGAACACCGGTGAAGAGGACGAGCCAGACGTCAAAACAGAAACCCTGCAAGAGGTCAAGAACCCCTACGACGCGGTCGATCCCACCACTGCGCTCGCCCCCGATTTAGCGACCGTTAAGAAGGAACTCTCCTCCCTGCCCGTTAAAGAACGGGCCTCAAAGAACGGGTATTCCCGGGAGCAGTTTGGTGCCGCTTGGGAAGACGTGGACAAAAACGGGTGCAACACGCGCGACGATATTTTACGCCGAGACCTGACGGATGTTCGTTTTAAGGCTGGAACACACGCCTGCACCGTGATCACCGGAAAACTGGCTGACCCGTACACCGGTAAAACTATTGATTTTAAGCGCGGCAAGAAAACCTCCAGCGCCGTACAAATTGACCATGTGGTGGCGCTGTCTGATGCGTGGCAGACCGGGGCGCAGGACATTGATGAGCAAAAACGCCGCGAGCTCGCTAATGACCCCGAGAACCTGGTAGCCTCAGATGGCCCCGCAAATATGCAGAAGTCTGATTCTGACGCCTCAGAATGGCTGCCGGGCAACACAGCGTATCGGTGCACCTATGTTGCGCGGCAGGTGCACGTGAAAGCTAAATACAAGCTATGGGTAACCCCCGATGAGAAAAGGGCAATGGAGAACGTGCTCAACTCGTGCAAGAGCACTAACCCCGGCAAGCAAAAAGCCGCAGTTAAGTGATCGGGTGATGCTCCTGCCAACCGACGGGGGCAGGTCACATCCCTGATCTGCCCCAGCTTGTGACCCGCACACTGGTGCCTGTGCAATAATAAAGCCCGCTTGGTTCCGCACAAATATGTGGAACCAAGCGGGCGCTGTTGTGTACCCCAGGAGGGAATCGAACCCCCGACCAAGAGATTAGAAGGCTCCTGCTCTATCCTCTGAGCTACTGAGGCGCATGGCAAGTGATACTTAGCCTAGTTCACTCGTACACGGCGATCGTGCCAAGTGATATTTATAGATTACACCTAAATTTTCAGAACACAGCATAAAACACGAAAACGTTAGGAACACTACACCCCAAACGGCGCCTGTCGTGAGCAACCCTACATTTTTAAGACACGCATCAGCAGTTACAGCACCGAAATGGGAACTATGTGACGCCGCACTCGGTCACACCGGCATTCTGCTCACTACGGCAAAAGCCTGGCACGTATTCTTCAAGGAATGCGCTGCGGGCTTTTGAGCTGCAGTACCCTACGGAGGGCTACTCCCCCGAATTGTTATTGTGCACGGAGGTATCAGCTTGGCCTTCCTGCTGCCTTCTGGAAGCGTCAGCTTTGTGCGCCTGCTTCGATGCTGAGGGGGTCTTGGCGACACGCTGCTTTTTCTGTTCAGACCGTAATAGTTTGGCCGCTGCGTATTCGGCTTTTGCCCGTTTGAGGTTCATGCGGGTGCGCATGCTCCATCGCGGAATATGAGCCAGAAGCATCTTAGGCATGAGGGTGTTACGGGTGAGGGCGTGGGTGCCGGGATCAAGCAGCAGCAGGTACAGCACGTACCCGAGGCATACCAGCCCGGCAATCAGTTGTGCCATGTGTTTATCGAAGTCGAGCAGGTACGGGGATATTGCCAGCTGATCGCTCACCGATAATGCCATAAAGAACACCGTGGTTGCGAAGTACCACATGAGCTGAAAATTTGTGCGAATACCGGTGGCGGCAATCATTGGCAGGGCCCACAGCAGGTACCAGGGCTGGATCATGGGACTCAGCACCAGCATCACAATAATAGCCAGGCCGGCACGGCGCACAATCTCGCGGTCACGCCCGAAGAAGGCAAAAAGTATCGCCCCTGCCATACCGAGCCCTTTACCGATGTACTCAATAATATGCTTGTAATGATCGGCGGTCTCGGGCGAAACACCGGGCGCGGTTACGACGGCCCCAATAACGAGCCCCAGCGGGGTAAACCAGATAAACTGCCCGGCGGTGGTTGACAGCGCACTCACCCACCCAAAGCCTAGCCCGGTTACCGCACCCATGAGCCACATCTCGGTAAATAGCACCATCAGCGATAACGCCCAGTACACAAACCGGCGCGGCCAGCTGGCATATTCCCCAGCCCATAGCAAACCAACGAAAGGAAGCACCACAAGAGCGAGGGGTTTCACGGCAACCCCTAACGCCAACACGGTCACAGCGGCCATACCGCCCCAAAAAGTTCGGTGCCGTTTAGCAATGTACAGGCTGGCGACCATGAAAAGAGTCATCATTGAGTCGTTGTGTCCACTTGAGACGAACGAAGCAATAAACAGGGGGTTCGCGCCCACCTGCCACAGCGTGCGGGTGCGGCTGTAACCATGTTCGCCGGCAAGACCCACAGCATAGTACATAATGCCCAAAAAGCTCAGTGCACTGACTAAACGGAACATAAACAGGGCGGCGTCAATATTACCGTCGGCCACCCAAACAATAAACTGTTCGATCTTAATGAAGACGGGCCCATACGGCGGGGGCGACTGCGCCCACAGGGGGTCGGCTCCGTTTTGGAAGAAGTTGGTGATCTCAGATACGCCGTGCTTATACGGGTCGAGGCCATTGGCGATCACCTGTCCCTGACCGTAGTAGGAGAACATATCACGGCTAAAAAGCGTGAAGGCAAAAAGCTGCGGGGTGCTCCAGCAGGCGATGACGGCGTAGATCCATCGTCTTGATGAGGCGTCGGTCCCAACTTTCTGATAGATGCGCAGCCATTCGCGACACATAATCATGCCGCCTGCCGCCACCAGTACCACGCATGCAATAATCCACGAAGGGTCATAGCGGATGGTCCTAATAATGGAGCTTCGCCAGAAGTCTGAACTATCGGCGAGCCACCCGGACCCATAGGAGCCGAGCATGATCATAATGGACCCGACGGTACCCCAAATGAGGGTGCGCATCCGGTGTTCTTTGCCTTCGCGCCGGTAGTGCTCTAACCGGGTTTCGAGCGTTTGGTGCTCGCTTAACTCGGTGCGACGACCCCGCTGCGTGCGCTTAGTGCGCGACATGAATCACCTCCGCGTTCCTGTTGTGGGCATACCTGTTTCCATGATACCCAAATGAGGCATACTTCTTCGGGCGTGCACTCCCCTGTACAGCGCACTGTTCCCACCTGGTATTTAGGGTTCTGCCTCGGGGCATACGCCCTGTTCTGGAGTGCAAGGGGTAGAGTTAAGGGGTGAGTATTTCAAGTGAACGTATTGTGTGGATTGACTGCGAAATGACCGGCCTTGATGTGGCCAATGACGCGCTCATTGAGGTGGGGGTGTTGGTCACAGATTCTGATCTGAATGTTCTGGGGCAAGGGGTTGAGCTGGTTATTAAACCCGGCCCTGAGGCACCAGCGGGCGCTCTGGAAAACATGAATAGTTATGTGCGCACCATGCACGAGTCTTCGGGCCTGTTAGCTGATATTGAGCACGGGGTGAGCATGGATCACGCGCAGGAGGCGGTACTGAAATACGTGAAAAAGTATGTGCCGGTGGCGGGTAAGGCTCAGCTGGGCGGCAACTCAGTAGGTATGGATAAGCGCTTTTTAGAACGTTATATGCCCGAGCTTATGGCGCACCTGCACTACCGCGTAATTGATGTTTCCACTATTAAGGAGTTGGCCGCACGGTGGTTCCCGGCTGCCCGTTACAGTGCCCCAACGAAGACCGGTAACCACCGGGCGTTGGGCGATATTGTGGACTCTATTGACGAGTTGAAATACTATCGCCGCACAATTTTTGTGCAGGATGGCCCGGATGCGACAGCAGCGGCCCGTATTGCGAGTGATATTGAGAGGGAAAGGGCTGAGCTGAACGCATCAAATTAGCCTCAAAACCTGTGCTGCGTATCACTGAGAATAAATTTGGACAAGAGTTTCAAACTCCTGTAAAGTGGAACTCGCTGCAAACGCGAGGTATCCCTTGCGAGCAAGCATGGTGGTCGTAGCTCAGTTGGCAGAGCGCCTGGTTGTGGTCCAGGAGGTCGCGGGTTCAACCCCCGTCGATCACCCCGAATGAAAGGGTCGTTATGGCAGTAGCCGTAACGGCCCTTCGCTATATCCTATCCCCTCCCGAGCCTACATCTAGCACCCGAGGACCCCATGCGACCCACGATCGAATTCACCGAAGACCACGAGCTTTTCCGTGAGGCGGCACGCGAGTTTATTACTCGCGAAGTGGCCGCCCACTACCCGCAGTGGGAGCGTGAGCACATGATGCCGCGTACTGTCTGGACTGCCGCCGGGGAGGCCGGGCTGCTGGGCCTTGCAGTGCCCGAAGAGTACGGCGGGGCGGGTATGCCTGATTACCACTACCAGCTGGTGCTTACCCAAGAACTTGCGGCCAAAGGGTGCCACGGGTTCGCTCTTGCCGTGCACCTGCAGCAGGACTTGGTACTGCCTTACCTTCTGGCATACGGTACCAAGGAGCAGAAGCAGCAGTGGCTTCCGGCGATGGTCACCGGTGAGCTGGTCACCTCGTGTGCTTTTACGGAGCCGGGTGCCGGGTCGGATCTGCGCGCCTGCCGCACCACAGCCGTGCGTGAGGGCGACGAGTTCATTCTTAATGGGCAGAAGACATTTATTGGTTCGGGTATCTCGGCAGATGCGGCGCTTGTGCTGGCCCGTACCGAAACCGGCAGCACCCGCGGCGGGTCGGGCTCGTTCTCGCTGTTTATGGTGGAGAAATCTTCGGGGTACACGGCAGGCAACCAGCTCGATAAGCTGGGGCTGCGTGCCTCCGATACTGCCGAATTATTTTTTGATAATGTTCGGGTCCCCGCCCAGAACCTTGTGGGTGAGCTCGGGGAAGGGCTGCGGTACGTGAAGGAGCAGCTGCCGCAGGCTCGCCTGGCAATTGCCGCCGCATCCGCCGTGATTGCCCGAACTACCGTTGAGGCAACCGTTTCTTATGTGAAGGAACGGCAGGTTTTTGGCTCCCGTGTGGCTGATTTTCAGAACACCCGGTTCAAACTGGTGGATGCGCTCATGGCCACCGAGACCACCGAGCTGTACGTGAGCCGTGCCATTGACGCGTTTAATGCGGGCGCTTTAAGCGCTACCGAAGCCGCAAAGGTGAAAGTTTTCGCCTCAGAGAACGCCTGCCGTATCACCGATACGTGCCTGCAGCTTTTTGGCGGCTACGCCTATATTAATGAGCATCCCGTGGCGCAGGCTTTTCTTGCCGCACGTCTGCTCCCAATTTTTGGGGGTACGAACGAGGTGCTGCGCGATACTATTGGTTTCGATCTGCTGGATTAACCCGCCCAACCACCACACTACGAAAGGTATCACCGTATGACTGTTCGCCCCATCGTTATTCACGGCAACCCTGTACTTCACCGCCCGGCTGCCCCTGTCACCGCGTTCGATGAGCAGCTCAAAGAGCTCATCGCCGACATGTACGAGACAATGGACGCCTCCCACGGGGTAGGGCTCGCCGCACCGCAGATTGGTGTGGGTCTGCGTTTATTCACCTACCAGATGGAGAATGAGGATGGGGTGCCGCCGCGCGGGGTGGTCGTGAACCCGGTGTTAACTCTCGGGAAAATCTCTGGGGCAGATCCTGACCCGGATACTGAAGAAGAAGGGTGCCTCTCATTCCCCGGGTACGGGTTCCCGCTCAAACGCGCCGAGTGGGTGACGGTCACCGGGTTCGACGGCGAGGGTAATCCGCTGCGCTTTGAAGCGACCGGCTGGTTTGCCCGGTGCATGCAGCATGAGACCGACCACTTGGACGGCAAACTGTACGTGAACCGTCTGAATAAGAAGTGGACCTCCCGCATGAAAAAAGTGGTGAAAAAGGAGGGGTGGACCGTGGAGGGCAATAGCTGGATGCCGGGCGTGGACCCCGATCCTTTCGGTCACTAGGGTGTGGTGCTGTCACGGGGTTTAGAGGTGAGGCAGGATGCCCTATGAGCCGGGTTCTGTCATAGGCGCCTGGTTCTACCGGGTGCCCGGGGCAATCATCTATCTAGGACTCGCGTTGCCGTGAGCCTCAAGCAGTCTACCCGAACACGCACCCCCGCGCGCAGCTGGCGCAGTGGTTCGGGCGCACTACCCTATCATGGCGTGTTCTGTTTGACCTTGCTCCGGATGGGGTTTACCAAGCTGGGCACGTCACCGCACCCACTGGTGGTCTCTTACACCACCGTTTCACCCTTACCGCCCCAAGCTGGGACGGCGGTCTGCTTTCTGTGGCACTGGCCTGCGGGTTACCCCGAGTGGACGTTATCCACCATCCTGTGCTGCGGAGCCCGGACTTTCCTCGAAGCGCACACCAGCTAACGGTGCGTGCCGCGCGATTGCCTGGGCATCCTGCCTCATAGAGTATTCTACCGAAACCGGCGGCGGCACGGTTTACACTGGGTATTATGCTGATTCTTCTGCCACCGTCTGAAGGTAAAACCGCCGCTGAGGCCACGAACGCTCCCGTGCAGTTTGCGGATCTGTCGTTTCCCGAACTCACGGGCGAGCGGGAGACCGTACTGGAGCAGCTGGCTGCTGTTTCGGCGCAGGAAACGGCGTTGGAGCAGCTGAAGGTGGGGGCGTCCTTAGAGGCTGAGGTGCGGCGCAATACGCGTCTGCTTCATGAACCTGCGCACGCGGCAATTCAAACATACACGGGTGTGCTGTTTGAGGCGCTGGACTACGGCAGTTTCTCCCCCGCCGAGCGGCAGTTAGCGCAGCGTACTATTCTGATTTCGTCTGCGCTATGGGGTGTGGTGCGTCCTGAGGATGCGATTCCTGCGTACCGCCTTTCCATGGGTGTGAAGCTGGGTGAGTTGGGGCAGCTGGCTAATTTTTGGCGTGGTGCGCTTAGCTCGGCTTTGGCGCCTGTGGTGGCAGGTGAGCTGGTGCTGGACTGCCGTTCGGCGGCTTACGCGAAGTCGTGGGTGACCCCTGGCGCGCAGACTTTAGCGGTGCGCGTTGAGAGGGTGAGCGCCGATGGCACCCGTAAGGTGGTGTCGCATATGGCGAAGCATTACCGGGGTGAGCTGGCCCGGTACCTGGTGCGCAGTGGTCTGGCCGAGCGTGATTTTACGGCCGATGCCGATGGGGCCGCTGCGCTGGTGGAGGCTTTGGAGGCAAATTGGGATGTTGAGTGGGTGGCCGGAACCGAGCGGAAGGCTGGCACGCTCACCGTACTGATACGGCAGTAACGCTGCGCTGTTTCTCGACAGTGCTTCGCTTTTGGCGTGTGCGCTCATGGCCTCACGTGTTTATTCATAATTACTCCCACTCAAGGCAGTATATGCAGACAGTGTGTCGTTAAATACTTTTTTGGCGCAGTTCCACCCAATAAGCCCCGCTCACACCTCTTATTACCTGCTCCCCTTGTATAGCAGTATAAAAACAATAAAATGCGGTTCGATAAGGCACTTTACCCCAAAATACTCCTCTAAAAAAATTCACTCACTATACCTGTAGAGCCCACCGTAATACTCATAACTATTACATACTTCCCTTCATGAATAGGGTTGCTTTTTGGTAAGCTAAGCACGTCCTAACACACTACTAACATCGGACGGACCCCATGTCTACTTTTTCTTCTAGCAAAGGTGTGAAGAAGAGCGTATGCGCGGTGGCGCTAGTTGGCTCACTCACGTTTACTTCAGCCCCTGCATTCTCTGCACCCTCCCCCAATACGCAGGCCGCCGCATTACCCGCCGCCGGGCAGGCACCCGCGCAAAATGACACCCCAGCCGTCGTTTCTGGCACCATTAACTGGGGGATCAAAGCATCATTCCGCAGTTATATTGGTGAACCTTATGCGGTGGGTGAAGGCGCATCGTACAACGCCAAAGACCTTTTCTCGTTCCCAGCACATCATGCAGTCGTTTCCAATGATGGTAATCAGGTATCGCTGCAGGGCTTCGGTAAAGTCCACTACATTTCGCACTGTACCGACCGCAATAACCCCGAAACTGGGTGCGCCCTGAACCTTACCCTCTCGAACCCGCGCATTGAGTTTGATGCGGTTAAAGGCAGCGGCACCCTGTACATGACGGTGCGCACCAAAAACTACGCCTCCGGGCAGTGGGAAGGCCCGCATGAGATCCCGGTGGCCGCTCTCTCACTGTTGACGGCGCAGCAGCAGGAAAATAACGGCGTGGTCACCTGGACAAATGTGGCAGCTAACCTCACCCCCGAAGGAAACCATGCTTTCTCGAATTTCTATAGTGACGGTGAGGGCCTTGACGCGCTCACTTTCTCCTATGCAGGTAAAAGCGCCCAAGGGTTTACAGGAAGCGGCTACCGCCTGGGGAAAAGCTGGGATTCTGGGGCCGATATTGCCGACCCGCAGAACACTGTGCGGGTAGGTTCGTATCTGTTCCACGCTTCGGGTGCCCGCTTCGGTTCTGATGAGCAGGCCCGCTACTCGGTACTGGAGGCCGATACTCTTCGTGAGGTCAGCTCAGGTACCCTGCCGATGGGTAAAAGTGCCCGATTCGCCGCAAACCCGGATAGCGGTGAGATTATCTTCGCTCATGAGAGCGCAGGGACGGTAGAACGGTATGCCGTGAATGAGCAGGGTGAGCTTGTATCTCGCGGTGCCGTTGCGGGTCTGAGCCTCGCCAAGGGTGAGAATGTGATGGCACTGGGCTATAACGGGGCATCCAAAACGTGGGGTGTTCTTGCTGTCACCGGCTCCGCCCAGGCTCGTTTTATAAGTGTCGATTCCAACGGTGCGGTCACTGTCCAGAAGGCAGACTCGCCCAAGGACTACGATACCGCCATATCCGCAGTGAACGATGTGAGCGAGTACTACGGGGATACTTTCACCGGTGACACCCGCACCCTAGCTGCTTTACCGGATGGTTCGTTCGTGTACGCCCCCAATAAGGTGATACGCGATGCGGCGGACAAGCAGGTTCAGGGCGGACAGCTGGTGCACCTGAGCACCAAGGGCTTCTCGGTGGCGGCAGGTTCAACGGACGATGCCACCGCTAAGGCGTATATGAACGGGCTAATGACTACCCCTGACGGGTACGTGTACCGGTGGAATAACTATGCTCCTGCGGTGAGTGCCGTTCAGGTGCTTGCATATGATGGTTCGTCGTTCAGAACAGTGCGTGCTACCGCGAAGGCCCCGCAGGGTATAGGTGAGCTTGCCTCACTCCTGTCAGCAGGCGATAAAATTGTGGCCGTTGATGCGGCAAATGGCCGCCTCGTGTGGCTGTCTAAAGATCTGTCCGTTGAAAAAGAACTTCCGCTCACGGGCCTGAAGAAGACCGATAAGACCGGTTCCGCCAATGCCCTGGAGCTGCCGAACGGGGATATTATTTACCCCACGATGCTTGAGAAAAATGACGGGTTATCCACAAACCTGTGGCTTAACCGCCTGGTGAAGAGCACCCCCAATCAGCCCCGATCTGAGGATCCTCAGAAACCGCAGGAGCCTCAGCCTCAACCGCAGCGCTTTAGTGATGTACCTGCGACCGACCAGTTCTACTCCGAAGTGCAGTGGTTGGGTTCTCAGAACATCACTACCGGTTACCCGGATGGTACGTTCCGTCCTGGTCAGAATGTTGAGCGTGCTGCGATGGCTGCGTATTTCTACCGTATGGCTGGTTCTCCCGAGGTTACTGTGCCGAAGGAGTCTCCGTTTAAGGATGTGGATCCGTCGTTCCCGTTCTATAAGGAGATTGTGTGGATGCATCAGAGGGGTATTACTACCGGTTATTGGGATGGTACGTTCCGTCCGCATGATCCGGTGAATCGTGATGCGATGGCGGCGTTCTTCTACCGTTATGCTGGTGCTCCGGCGTATACGGCTCCGGTGAACTCACCGTTTAACGATGTGCGCCCCGGCACGATGTTCTACCGGGAGATTACCTGGCTGGCAGCGAAGGGTATTACGAAAGGCTGGTCTGATGGCACTTACCGCCCGGGTGAGCCTATTCACCGTGATGCAATGGCCGCGTTTATTTACCGATACAGGCATCAGGGGTAATACCGCCGACAGGCTGTAGCGTCCAACGAGTGATAACCGAGGTGGCCCCGTGCCATTACTGCCCGCAGCGGCGTAAGGATGGGGCTGCCTCACGGGGTGGCTGGTGTGTAAATACCGGGTATGTCAACAACCTGACTTTTGCACCCACGCCATCCTGCAGCGGGTAACTATTACATGCAGAAAACATAAATATTAAATTGAATCTGCAATATCCAGGAATATATTCCTAACTTCACTAGAGTAATAGTTGAATTTTATTTCAAGCGCACTATAAGTGATGTGCATAATATTCATAAATATTAGCTATTTTTGTCTTTTAACATCCCCGCATTTTGGTACCTTAAATATGTTCTAGCAACAATGTACCGTTAGCATTGGATACACACATGTCTACCTTTTACTCCCGCAAGGGGTTGAAGAAGGGTATCTGCGCAATCGCTCTTGTAAGCTCTGTCGCTATGCCTCTCACACCCGTCCTTGCAACCCCCGTTCAGCCAGCTGCCCGGTTAGCACCCACTGATCAAAACACTAAGACCGCCGCAGATTACAATCTTTTTAATAAGAACGTTATTACTAAGACCATTGATAGCTCACCTGCACAGAGTGCGCGAGTTGGTAAATATATTATTCACCTCGCTGCCGCATCTGCTTTGGGCAAAGAGGCTTCAACCTACACCATTATTAACCCCGAAACCATGCAGACGGTATCAACCGGGCAGCTGCAGGCTGGGGGCGGCGCGCATTTTGCTGCTAATTCCGAGACGGGTGAAATCCTAATCGCTGCCACAGACACCAACCAGCTGGAACGGTACACCGTTACTGAGGACGGGCAGCTGAGCCCCGCCCAACCGGTTTCTGGTTTCAACTTTGACCCCGCAGAGGAAACCCTGGCGATGGGGTACAACAAGTTCACCCACTCCTGGGGTGTGCTTACCTCTAAAAACTACATTACGGTTGATTCCTCAGGGCTGCTCAGCAGCATGCCGCTGCCCGACCCGAAAACCCTAGATCCGGCTTTGGCCAACGCGCCCGATGCCGATACCTCGGAGTATTACGGCACCCAATACACGCATACGGCGAACATGCTTGCCCCGCTACCCGACGGGTCATTTGTGTATGACTCGGGAACGACTATCTCAAATGAGCAGGGGGAGGTACAGCGCGGTTATCTGCTCCATTTCAGCAAAGATGCGGTGAAGGTTTTTGACGATGGCACAGCTATTGCTGAGCGCGTCTCATACGGCCGCGTAACCACCACCGACGACGGTCGCGTATACCGTTGGAGCTACCTGCATAATTCCTCATACCAGGTTCTCTCATACGCCGACGGGCAGTTTACTGTGCTCAATGGCAAAACCTCGATTCACGCGAAGGGCCTGGAGAGCATTGGTGAGCTATTTACGGTGGGCGATAAGCTTGGCGTTCTGGATTCCGTGAATAACCGCATCGTTATCCTCGATAAGGATATGAACGTTGAGCGAAGCATCAGTCTGACCGGTGTGAGCGCTAAAAACACAAACCGCGGCTCACTTAATGCTGTGGCACTGCCCAATGGGGATATTGTTTTCCCGAGCACTGCTGAGGATCCGCAAGAGTTCACCACCGTGGTACAGATGAACCGCCTGGTGAGCGCTCAGCCGGAACAGCAGCCCGCCCCCGAACCTGAAAAACAGGCGAACCCTCAGATCACTTTAAGCACCGATGAGATTAAATCGGATGAGGGCGCCTCGGTGACCGTTTCGGGTACCGGCTTC
Source organism: Rothia sp. HSID18069 (assembly GCF_003989155.1). Classification (NCBI taxonomy): domain Bacteria; kingdom Bacillati; phylum Actinomycetota; class Actinomycetes; order Micrococcales; family Micrococcaceae; genus Rothia; species Rothia sp. HSID18069. The sequence goes on from NZ_RBMG01000001.1 coordinate 1,104,805, forward strand.
TACGGTGAGCAGGCGCAGCACGGTGTGTACGTATACCTGGTGCGTAAGGATGCATTCCCCGCTCACAGTGCTGATGAGCGTGACCCCGCTGTGGCTGCAGCCGCCTTCGTGAAGGGTGCAGATATTCAGGATGGTGCGTTTACCGCTGTTCTTAATGTCCCCGGGAACACACTCGACCCCGCCGCAGAGTACGTGGTAGCAACCGGTGCGACGGGTGCGGCACAGGATGAGGGCACCGCCCTGAAAGCGGGGCTTTTACAGGCATCAGCCCCCGTGAAGGTAACCGAGCCGCAGAAGCAGGCAGACCCGAAGATCACTCTCTCTGCCACCGAGCTTAAGGTGGACGCAGAGTCGAATGAAGTGCTGGTGAACGGCACCGGGTTCCACGGCCAAGGTGCGGCTAAGGGCGTGAGCGTTGGCGTGTACGAGGCTGATGAGCAGGGCCAGCCTACCGGTAGTCCGGTTGGTAATGAGGCCCTGGTGCATGCGAACGATCTGCACGATGGAGGCTTTGCCGCCTCTGTCACCGTGCCCGGCTCGCTGTTGGATGCGTCGAAAAAGTATGTGGTGGCCGCAAAAGCTGAGAATGAGGGTGTGAAACTGGTGGCGCTTTCCCCGGTGGCTGTCAAGCCCGCGCAGCCGGTGGCTGATCCGAAGCTGAGCATTGACAAGAGTGAGCTTGACCCCACTCAGGATAGTGCTGTGACCGTTTCGGGTTCCGGCTATGTGGGTGCTGCCGCCCAGAACGGCGTGTATGTTGCCGTGGTGGAGGCTGAGAAATGGCAGGAAGGCAACACCCCGGATACGCATTCTGTTGCTGCGATGACTCGTATTGCAGCTGAGGATGTGCATGATGGGCAGTTCCGTGCGACCCTCAACATTGCCGCAGGTACATTGGATGCTTCGAAGAAGTACCTGATTGTTTCTTTCGCGTCGCCGGAGCTCAACAAGAGCGACCGTTCATTGGACACTACAACCGAGATTACGCTCAAGGTGCCCGAGTCGCCTAAACCAAGTCCAACGCCTGAGCCCAGCCCAACCCCTACTCCGGAGCAGCCTAAGCCGAGCCCAAGCCCGACGCCGGCTCCTACCCCGGAACCGTCTCCCAAGGCCCCTGAGCCTTCGCCGAGTCCGACACCCTCACCGGAAAAGCCGACTCCGCAGCCTACTCCTACTCCGGAGCAGCCTAAGCCGAGTCCAAAACCTACGCCGGCTCCTACCCCGGAACCCTCTCCCAAGGCCCCCGAGCCTTCACCGAGTCCGACACCTACCCCGGAGAATCCTAAGCCAAGCCCGACACCTACGCCCGAAAAGCCCAAACCGGACCCGACACCTACCCCGGAGCAGCCTAAGCCGAGTCCAACGCCTACGCCCGAAAAGCCCAAACCGGATCCGACACCTACCCCGGAACAGCCCAAGCCGAGCCCTAAGCCCACACCGGAGAAGCCAAAACCGCAGCCTCCGGCGCCTGAGCCGCCCAAACCAGCTCAGCGGTTTAAGGATGTGTACCCCACGGATCAGTTCTACACTGAGATTGAGTGGCTTGCTTCCACGGGGATCACCACCGGTTGGCCTGATAATACCTATCGCCCGCAGAATAATATTGAGCGCGGTGCAATGGCGGCGTTCTTCTACCGCATGGCGGGCAGCCCCCGTGTGATGATGCCATACCGGTCTCCGTTTAAGGATGTGGACGCCTCGTACCCGTTCTACAAGGAAATCGTGTGGATGTACCAGCAGGGTATTACTACCGGTTACCCGGACGGTACGTTCCGCCCGAATGATTCGGTCAGCCGTGAGGCCATGGCGGCGTTCTTCTACCGTCAGGCGAGGGACTACCGGTTCTACGCTCCGCGGCACACGTCATTTGTTGATGTGAACGGGGATAACCTGTTCTACACCGAGATCAGCTGGCTGGCCGATCGCGGTATTAGCCGCGGCTGGGACGACCGTACTTACCGCCCGGGCCAGGCCATTACCCGTGACGCAATGGCGGCCTTCCTGTACCGTTACCACCGTATTTACGGTAAGAAGTAATCAACGGTTCAGGCTCTTGAGTCTCCCCCGCGCCGCGCAATCATCATCTCCTCTGATTGTGCGGCGCGGGGGTTCTTTTCTGCATTGTATTAATGCACTGTGATTGTGCGCCGTGTTTTCTGGGGCGTCTGCGGATTCAACATTTTCTCCTCTGTGTCCCACTCCCCTGTTTGCACACCAATAATGTGGCCCATGGGGCATGTGTAGGGGGTCATAGATCTTTGACTGTGCTGCACAATACTAAGACCACCCCAGATACTTTACGCATGAAACATATATATACAGAGAATTAAAGCATATAAACATACATATCTGTTTTTAATGACACTAAAGTGCGAATAAGCCATTTAATGAATATTAATCTATGAATAGTTTTTCTACACCTTTACTTTACAGTTAATGCTTTTCGGGGTAATTTTGCGGTTTTCCTCGACTCCCACTAGGCGTTTTGCTACCGTGAAGGTATCAATAAATTACTTTACGAGTGGAGTAATCTGATGGGTAATTCATTCTCACCGCACAACCTGCCCAAGCGCGCATGCGCTCTGACTCTCGCCGGGGCTCTCGCCTTGCCGCTCGGTGCCGCCCTAGCGCCGGCAGCATTAGCAGCCGAAACTCCGGCCGCCGCACAAGCCGCTGGGCAGCCCGCAGCCAGCGGCCCCAAGCTGACCGTTGATACCCCAAACCTTGACCTGATTGAGGGCGGAACCATTACGGTGCGCGGCACCGGGTTCACCGAGCAGCACCGTGAACAGGACGGTTCGCTCGCCATTGCATTCGGCCCGCGGTCCATGTTTGTTGAAGGGTCGCGGCAGAAGATGCGGCGCGTTCCGAACCTTTACACTACTGTAATTCCGAAAGACAAGATTAACGCTGACGGTTCCTTCGAAATTCAGCTCAACGTCCCCGGCAATGCTATAGACCCGGCGAAAGGCCCGTACAGCATTGGCACCTTTAAGCTGGATGTGTACTCCGAGTATTTTTACGGCACCATGACGGGTGTGAGCGTTCCGCTCAATACTGTCACGGGTGAGGTGCAGCGCCTGTCCATTCGCAATAACCAGCTGAATCCTGTGGATAAACAGGCCAGCCTGACAGTTGAGGGGCTGAACTTCTCAAATATTCCCGCAGGTTCAACCTCGTACGCGCAGATCGTTGAGGTGGACGCGAACGGGAAGCCTCAGGGTGAGCCTCTCGCTTCCAAAGACATTACCTTTGCCGCGCAGGACGGTAAAAACACCAGCAGTTTTACGTCCACCCTGGAGTACTCGGGGTTCAAGGTTGATGCTTCGAAGCGTTACGCCTACATTGTGTACAACCGACATAACGGCCAGGTGAATGAGATTGCGCGGGCAAATCTGCCGGTGAAGGATGCCCAGCCAAGGGTCAAGTACAACGGCGAGACGATCAATACCACCAAGTCATACAACCGAGTATCGGTGTGGGCCACAAATTTCCGGTTAGATGAGGGCGATTCCTTCGAGCTGGTGCTTCGTGAAAAGGGTACCGGCACCGTGGTGAAGCGGGTGGAGCAGGATTTGCAGACTGCAATGTTCGGTGATGGTTCAGGCGCTATTGTGGCAATGGGAGTCAACGGGTCGCAGGTAAGTGCATCTAAACAGTACGAAGTTACCGTGTCGGTGAAGTCGCAGGATCCGTCCCGCGCGATTAGCCGCACCATTGATGTTCCTGCGGTTACCTCACAGCAGGAGGTTCGGAAGCAGAAGTCCCGGTTTGTTGATATGGAGTCCTCGCAACGCTACTACCAGAGCGCCACGTGGGCGGTGGATCAGAATGTGCTGGAAGCCCGTGATGGCCGTTTCTCCCCGTCAGAGCGTGTAACGCGCGGACAGCTGGTGGAGGCGCTGTACCGTATGGCTGGCTCCCCTGATATACAGCTCCCAGCCCAGTCACCCTACCGCGATATTTCCACCAGCAACCCGCGGTATAAGGCGATTGTGTGGGCTCGTCAGCAGAATATTGGTAATGATTATGGGGACGGCTCATTCCATGCGGATGATAGCGTGAACCGGCAGACCCTTGTCTCGTTCATGTATCGCGCCGCCGGTAAGCCGAACGTGACGCTCCCGAAGTATTCACCGTTCACCGATGTGCGCGCTGGCAGCAACATTTACTACCGCGACATGGTGTGGGCGCAGCAAAAGGGCGTGGTGCTTGATGCGCAGTCTAAGGAGTTCAACCCGCGCGCTCAAGTGAGCCGTGCTGAGGCTGCTCAGTTCCTGTACCAGTACGCGAATGCTACGAGGACGCGATAGCACCGGCTGTTCTCTCCCTGCAGAGGTAGTCAGCTAAAGGTGGAAGACCCCGGGACCCGTGGTGGGTTTCCCGGGGCCTTCCCGTTTCTAGACGCCGCACACCTTATACCCCATAGACCACCGCAATGTGGGTTTGTGTGGGTTGAGGTGTTTGGGTTTTACGGCGAATTACCGGGTGGATGCTGAACCCGCCGCGCTGCCGGTGGATACGGTGAAGTCCCACGGGTCGGTGTTCAGTGATGAGACGGTGAAGGTAATGCTGTGGCCACGTTCGGCCAGTAGCGCCTGCAGCCTCTCACCGGCGCGCTGCAGCCAGAGCGATTCGCTGGCCGCGTGGGAGCAGTCAATCAGCGCGCACCCGGTGCCGCGCACGAGCTCTTGTTCACGGAATTCGCTGGCGGGGTGGTGCCGCAAGTCGGCGGTAATGTACACGTCTGCCCCAACGGAACGTACCGCCTCGAACAGGGAATCACCCGCCCCGCCGCACAGTGCCACACGGCTAATACGCTGCTCTGGGCGCCCGGCGATACGCAGCCCGCCCGCGGTTGCCGGTAGCGCATCCGCTAAGCGTTCGGAGAGGGCACGCAGGGTGAGCGGTTCAGGCAGTGTGCCCACGCGCCCGGTTCCGACGGGGTGTTCCTCTCCCCCAAGTTCTTGAGTTTGAGGTTCGGCCAGTGCAGTGCGGTCGGTGAGGTGCAGGGCGTCGCAGAGTGCCTCGTTCACGCCCGCAATGGCGGCATCGGCGTTAGTGTGCGCCCCGAGCAGGCCGCATTGTCCTTCGATGAGGGTGTGCAGCACGTGCCCTTTATAATCCGTATCGGGGATGAACTGCGCACCGCGCAGCAGCAGCGGGTGGTGGGTGATGAGCAGCCCCGCGCCGTGTTCTACGGCTTCGTCAGCGGTGGCGGCGAGGGCATCAACGGCGAAGTGCACGTGCCTCACGGGGGCGGCGGTGCGCCCGCAGACCAGCCCGGATGCGTCCCACCCGGCGGCCAGCTGCGGCGGGTAGAGGTCGTGGAAGGCGGCAACAACCTGCGCTAGGTTTGGTGTGGTGGTTTCAGTCATGTCTCTATTGTGGCATGAGCACCCGGCGGGGAATATTCGGAAGGTGCGGGGCGTTTAATGGGGTGTCAGGTGAGACAGTGGTTTTCGTGAAGGAGCGGGACGATGCGTAGTTTTGTGGTTGGCGGCGGCTGTTTTTGGTGTATTGATGCGGTGTTCCGCCAGTTTAAGGGTGTGAGCGCGAGCGTGTGCGGCTACGCTGGCGGCACCGTGCCGAACCCGGATTACCGGTCAGTGTGTTCGGGGGCGACGGGGCATCACGAGGTGGTGCGCGTTGATTTTGAGGAGAACGTGATCGGTGAGGACGCGGTGCTGGATATTTTCTTCGCCTCCCACGACCCCACAAGCTGGGATCGTCAGGGGGCAGATACCGGGTCGCAGTACCGTTCGGTGCTGCTGTATGCCGACGAGCAGCAGCGGAAGGTTTTTGAGGCGGCGAAGGTGCGGGCGCAGGCTCTTTTCGATGCTCAGGTAGTGACGGAAATAAAACCTCTTGAGACGTTCTGGGAGGCGGAAGACTACCACCAAGACTACTACGAGCTGAACCCGTTCCAGGGGTACTGCTCTGTGGTGATCAGCCCGAAGGTTGCGGCGGCCCGCCGTAAGTACGCCCATCTTCTGAAGTAGCCCTAGTACTGTGGCAATAGAAAATCCCCGGCCTTTGAGAGCCGGGGATTCTTTAGTTTTAGCGTGACCCCAACCGGATTTGAACCGGTGTTGCCGCCGTGAGAGGGCGGAGTACTAGGCCGCTATACGATGGGGCCGTGAGAATTTCTTCTCGTTATGTGCCGTGGGTGTTTCGGCAACAGATATAACTATACAGTTCGGGTACCCCACCACCAAATCAGCTATCAGTGTTTTGCGACACTTCCACAGGGTGGTGTTTGGGGTGGCTCCCGCCGGGGTTTTCTCCCCGTTCAGGCACCGTACTGCGGCGGTTTTTACGCATCACCCACCGGGAAGGGGCACCCCCTGTTGTGCGGGGTGCCCCTGCGGTTTTTCACGCAGCCTGCCGGTTAGCGCACCAGGGGCGGCTAGGATTTACTGCGGCGGCGAGCAACCAGCACCACCGCACCGGCCACAATAGCCAAAGCACCCATACCCGCCAGCATAATCACGCCGGTCGCGCCGGTATTCGCCAGGCTGCGGGATGTGGAGCCGCGGGTCGCCTGGGGTGCGGAGTCACCGCCGGGGTGGTTACCGTTAGCAACGGTCACGGATACGCTTTCCTGAGTGGCCTCGGGCTTCGCCTCACCGGTGGTGCCTCCCGTTGCTGAGGGTTGCGCAGATGCCGGCTCGGTGGGGGCGGGGGTGGGTGAAGGCGCGGTCACAGCCGCAGCTTCGGCGGGCTGCGCCGGGGTGCTCCCGCCGCCCTGGTTCTGCTCAGTCTTCGGGCCGGACACGCTAGAGCTGGTCTGCCCGTCCTTGGTGATCTCAAACATTGCGGAGTAGTCCAGGCTGCGGTTAGTCACCGACAAGTCGTGCGCAGCAATGGTGCCGACCGTGTACTTCTTGCCGTATTCTAGGGTGTTCGCGGGGATGGGCAGGTCAATCTCAAACGAGCCGTCCTTCAGCTGCTCGGGGCGCACCCACACGGCGTTCTTTGACAGGTTCATGGCCTGCTCACGATCAATGCTCTGCCCGGGTTTCCAGGTCCCCTCAGGGACGAGGAACACGTACACGCCCTTCGCTGCCCCCTCCCCCACGTAGCCGCTGCCTTTAATGTGGAGCTTATAGTCTGCGGTGATGTCGATCTTCCCGTCGGGGAACTCAATCACCGGGTTGGCGTAGCTCACGGTGCGGGTGGCCTCGGTGGGGTACCCCTGAAATTCGCGCTGCTGCGGGGTGATCTGCACGACCGCCTCATCCCCTGCTTTCACCTCAGCCTTGAACTTCATAATGGAGTTCGGATGAATCTCTGACTCGGCGGCGGGGATCTCGCTGCCGTCCTTATCTTTCTTCGCTTTCGATGTGGTCTTATCCGAGGTTTTCACCTCACCGGTGGCACCGTTCAGCACGTACGGCACACGGGCTGTGCCTGGCAGATCCTGCTTGTCTACAGCCACGATCGAGCCGTTATTGAGCATGGTCAAATCATTAGCTTTCGCACCGTTCATGGCGACCTCACCAATGACTTTGCTGGTGGCGCCGTCAATCACACCAACCTTGCCGGTGCCGAAATCACTCACATACACCAGGTCGCGCTCTTCATCATGCTCCATGGCCAGGGCCTGGGTGCCGAAAACAATCGTTTTCTTGTACTCGCCGGTGGTGAAGTCATACACGGTCACCCCCGAATTAACACCGTTCACGCCCTGGGAAGAAACATAGATTTCGTTCAAAGACTTATCGATGACAACATCAGAAGGGCGAACCTCAGTGCCCTCAGTATCTGCGTGAACATCAATGGTGCGCACAGTTTTGAGGGTGTTCGTGTCTACCACAAACAGTTTGCCGCTGGTGCGCTCCGGCACATACAACAGGTGATCCTGAGAATCGACGTGCATGTTCATGCCCACATACCGCACCCCGCCGTCAGGGGCACCCGCAAGCTGCAGCTTCTGAACCTGCTTAGTTTTCAGGTCAATAGCCGACACATAGAACCGGCCCGACACGAACGCCTTCCCTGAGGCGTGGTCAATGCGCACCTCACGCGGGTGCTCAATCCAGTTCGCGTCGTTCTTATCAAGCCCGTGGTTAGTCCACACAAGCTTCATCGTGGCCTGGTCGTACACCGAAATGGAGTTATCGCGGGTGTTCGTAACCCACACGGTTCCCTCAACATCATCAACTTCCACCCCGTAAGCGGCCGCAAAATTGTAGCCTCTCTCACCCTTAATGATGGGCAGCTCGGCCACGGCCTCAACCTTCAACGAGTCAGCATCAAGGCGGGCGAGAGTAGAGACATGCATGTCCCCGTCAGCGGTTCCCGCCACCCACAGCTTATGGTTCTTCTTAGAATACGAGACCTGGAACTGGCCCGGTAGGCCCTGCGTGATCTTAGCTTTAGTTGCCGCCGCATCTAAGGTGCGAGACGTGGCAGCAGGTGCGTTCTGCGATTCTGGTGTGCTAGGGGCAGCGAACGATGCGGGAACAGCAACCCCAGAAACACTCAGGGCCAAGGCCCCAGCCACGAAAGACTTTGTAACCTTGCCGGAAGCGAGAGTCAGGTTCATTGGTTTCCTTTCGAAACAAAAAACGCGCCGCGCACCACCGGGAAGACCACTCTTAACCGGAAGAAACAGGGCACGCATCCAAAAGCATCCTCAATAATGCTCTACCCATAATTTTTAGCGAACTCCCAGGGTTTTACAAACCGAATACCGAAAATATACAAAAAATTACTTTTATCACCGCAGCCCATGAAAAAACGGTAGACGCGAAGCTGACGGTTAGAAAACACAGCAAAAGAAAATTAAATAAAAGAAAGCGGCCAACCCACCCAAAAAAATTTCGGGCAGGCAAGCCGTTTTCTAGCAGACCCTACGGGTGCAGGGAACGATCAGGAGCCTTCTCTATTAACTGTAGAGTATAGACCCCCCTCCCCGCAGGTGCACAGCACATGCTGAGGGCGGAATCCGCAAAATATTTTAATAAAACCAGTGGCAAGGAGTGGGACGCTACAACGGACCCTCATTGAAAGTCACCCATTCTCATGGGTGAGACGCCAATTTCTCAGCCAAAACCGTATCCTGGTACTCCCCTCATTGAAAGTCACCCATTCTCATGGGTGAGACAGAGACGCCTAGCGCGTCTACTCGCTTGTCGCCGTCCCCTCAATGAAAGTCACCCATTCTCATGGGTGAGACAACCCAGCCTGGTAACCATACTTCTTGATCGTCTGCCCTCAATGAAAGTCACCCATTCTCATGGGTGAGACTCCCCGCGCCCACCAAACCATACTACGGGCGCAAAACACCCTCAATGAAAGTCACCCATTCTCATGGGTGAGACGCAGGCGGTATTGAAAAAGTCTTTATGCCCGTGAATCCCTCAATGAAAGTCACCCATTCTCATGGGTGAGACGAAGGGTATAACGGCTTAACAGCGCCGAACGACCACAACCCTCAATGAAAGTCACCCATTTTTCATGGGTGAGACGCCGTGGTGGCTCACGCTTTCTTCGCTGCGGGTGATCCCTCAATGAAAGTCACCCATTTTCATGGGTGAGACGGCACCTAAAAAATTCCAGTAAATTCCTGGTCTCTCAGGTACTTTCGCGAGCGTAGGGACAACCGCTCATGTTATTCAGTCTATCGGAGGCAATCATTCAGACACAAAACGACTCTGACAAGGTGTTTCACTCACGCGAGCGAAACCCGGGATTTACGGTAAGCACCAGGTGCTCGCGCCCATAATACATATATTAGAGGATAAGCACGTCATTATCTGTGGTGTCCCGCGACTGCCCCACATAGCTAAAACGCTTTTCGCCAAGTTCTGAGAGCCTACCAAGATCACAAAACAGTACTGAATCTTCGCTGGTCTCTACCTGCTGCCCGATTTCGTCCTTTAGCCGAAGAAGCTTTGAAGGAATAATATCAACGATAAATACACTGTATTGTATCCGGTCACCATAGGTTAAGAGCAGCTTCGCAATCCGTCCACGACGTTTATCATCCGGAATGTCGCAATAAGAGTACGCCGCGTGTCATCACGCCTCATCGTACTTTCACTCCGGTGTATGCAGAATGGCTACCATTAAGAACGCCCAGAATCATCCGCGCCTGAATTTCAATAGTGCGACGCCACGAAACAGAGTAACCGAATATTGGGTGCCTGAACTCGGTGTTGATTCTACGTTCAAACGCTTTAATAATCGCTATACCCATGCTGCATTTGAGATGTATCGGTAGTCTCGCCATTTGCTTCTAACCATGCCCGGCGAGGACAGTACACTGTTTGAGCTACTAGGGAGATAGGTAAATAGCTCTCGTCTGTGGAGATCATAGTAGTACAGGCTCTCCTTCTTGAATAAATCTATAAGCATTTGATTTAGTTCTCACAGTTTTAACTGGGAACCTTACAACTGCCTCCATGCCATGAGCTTTAAACTGCTCCCTAGACCCATACGCTTTAAAGGTTTCCTTATCACCAGATATGCCTGTTTCAGATTCTTCATAACATACGTGATTTATAATAGCTGCGAATACGCGACTACGAAGAACAGTCCGTAGTCTAGCTGGTTTTATATTTTCGATACTTAAGGGAAGCACAAGATTCTCTGGAGCAACATCATTAGAAGGCCACGCTCCAGGAGTAACGCTTAAACCATTTACATTGTGTACTACTGGAAACCAAGACATTCCGATCATTGCAGAGAGAACCAGACTAACATCAGTCGGCCGAGGAGTAGTAAATCCGGTTGCTGTCCATGAATCGGGTGCATTTTTTCCTATAGTATCGTTTACCTCTATCCCAATAATCCCATTAGTGATCATTTCAATGGGCCATGTAGCTACTTCTTCGCACATGCGACGAAGTCGATAATGCACGAACTCCCTACCACTTCCGCGATCCGCCATCTCCCAGCGAGAAGCACCTGAATCCTGATAGTTCTTCTTGTCTTTTCTTGTTTTTTCAGAGAACCAGTAAGAAGCTTCTCCTAATGATGAAATCCAACAAAGAGAAAGATAATCCTTTTCCTGAGTGAGTTTATCAATCATATCTTGCCGGATTTTTTGATGCCTCTTCCAATCTGAAGGAGATGACATTTTACTAACCCGTGGAGAAAATGGAGATACACTCTTTGCTCCATACGTATTGCATATCTGAACCCAGCTCTCCATTTTACTCAGTTGATTTGCTAACCCGTGAAGATAGCCAGCGAGCGTATGTGCGTCTGCGCCTTTAACTGTTATCTGTGCTTTAGGCACCGCTTCGCGAGTCCATCCAAGAGTTACCCCTTGAGGATGGTGCTGTTCAGCCAACGAGGCTAAACCGTACTGGGCAAAATGGGTGAGCGCTGACGTGTAGTCACCCGCGAGTGTAATCGTAGACATCAGTGTCCTTCCCGTGAAATTTGAGCATCCGCAGCACGTTCTAGCGCCTCTAGATAAGCGGTAGCATAGGGGCCATATTCCCTATCAGTGTTTTCCATGATTTCGTCCCAATGCCCAGTTAGAAAAAGCTCATGCGCCTGCTGGTAGAGTATTTCTTGCTGGGGATGATTCGTATTCTTCCCTAAGAGTGTTTGGTCGGTGTGTTGGAACGAGTTTCTACCGTGCCCGTGGCTGCACCCGATAATCCTCAATGCAAGATCTGAACATTCCAGTTCCCCCGAAGCTCGGCTGGTCGCTACCAGAGCAACAGACATCTGTTCGTGCCGCCATCCAGCAGGCATACCGCTGCGTTGGCGGGATACCCAGATCTCTTGGCGGGTTCGGACCGCACTTTTTGCAAGTGGCTTATCAGAGTGTGTTCCACCCAGCATAGTTTGGAACCTGGAATCTGCTTTGCCATCATCATGGTGCTCAGCTGCAAAGATAATATCCTGGGTGAATTCTTCTCGAAGTCCCACAGATTCGGCGAGCTTTTTCGTTCGTTCAGCAACATCATGCTGATGATCTTCCAGATAGACAGCTCCTTGTGAGGGAGTCCATTCCTGTCGAACGTCAGAGTCATCATCCGTAGTATCTGTTTGCACCACGGCATACCATGCAACTACATCACCCGCATGAGGGTCAGTGCGTATAGAGCTAGACAGTACAACTTCTCCCGTTTGTCCTGTTTCAGACTGCCAAAGTTCTGTAGCTTCGTCTGGAGTTAAACCGCAGAACTTTTTGAAGAATCCATGTTCATCATGCTCTATGTCATTATCAAAAATAAAGAATTTAATTCCTTCTGACACAACAGCAGATGGCGCTTCAGAATCTTGAGCTTTGCCTAACTCCATGGCTACATCCTGGGTGGTGAAGACAATGCCTTTGTCTATCACGAGCACATCGCCCGGTCGAAGACGCATACCAGGAGAACAAATTTCGAGTTCACCCGCTCGGTACACAAAAGCTCTCCGCCAAATATCTGGGTTTTCCTTCTCTTGTTGTATCCGTTCTTCATTCCCTACGACAAGTTCCTTATATATATCTGAAAGAATCTTGATATTGGCAGGAAAGACTTCCTCATTCATCGGTGGAAAAGCTTTAAGAAGCTCCAGCGCTTCGGAATCATTCAATGGTAAATGTTCACGGACAACTACACCACCCAGCTCGGCTTGCTCTTCTAAGGAGTCGTGCAGCCACAGGTCGAAATCGGGTTCAGCATATGGTGTTTCAGAACTGCGGGCAAACTCAAGAGTATCTGCTAGTTCCGGGCGCTGGTACAGCATTCTCTGGGGTGCCGTTGCCGGTGGAGTGCACGTCAGCATGGTTCCAGGGTTTACGCTCTTAAAAGCCGATAAATCATTCAGCCAGTCATAAGCATTACGCAAATCTTCGGCCTTATAAGGTAACACAACAGGATCTTTAATCTTGTCAGGGTTTTCAGGCTCTAAAACAATTATCTGGGAGTCACTTCGTTTACCCAGTCGGTTAACGCGCCCGAAACGTTGTGCCAAGGAGGATGCAGGAGCAAGTTCCGTGACAAGCGAGGAGAAGTCTAGATCAATACCGACTTCAAGAGTCTGAGTAGCCACAACAACGTCAATAGAAGAATCCCCTTTGCACGTAAACAGATTAGGATGGTCATCCCGCAGTTTTTTCATATCAAACGGTCGCATGCGCCCCACAATAAGTTTGACGCTGAGATTCTCTTTCTTCAGCTTATCCGCAACCTTAACAGCAGTCCCAACATGGTTAACAATGCACCCTACAGTTTCGCTTTGTCCTGCGTTATTAGGCTCCAGCTTCTTACAAAGACCTAGTACCTCATCAACAGCACTATTAATGACAGCGTCATTTTCAGCTTTACCATTCCATTTATCAAGGGGTATGCGAGTCAACCGTTTGGCTGAGTTTACCCGTTGTAGAAGTTCAGCATCATGAGGAGAATCCAGTTGTGAAACGTCAACGCCGATTTGGTTTTGGTTTTCTTCAAGTTCAGACGGTGTTGCGGTTGTTTCAACAACTTGAAGCGTGGGTACTCCTACATCAGCCCCGTATTTTTGTAGCTGCGCAATTCGACGTGCCGTTACTAGAAGCTGCTGGTTCAGATGAGCCTCATCAAGAACCATAACTGAATCCATAGATACAATAGCGGTTTCTCGTGGACGTGCGCCCTTACTACTACCGTACCCACGGAATAATAAACGAGAACCCCACATATCCGGAGTAGCCGCGATAATAGCGCACGCCGATATCTCATTAACGGGAAGCGAACGGTTACTCAGCTCACCACGAATATGCCCGATTTCAAAAGGACGTACATCGTCATGAACTTGGAACGATAACAAGGCTTGAGCAACACGATAAATAATTTCCTCACGAGACGTTAGAGGCTCCTCTTTGTCAAGGATCATCGTCATCTGACGCAGTATCTCCCGTGCCCGGTCAGCTTGGCTATCTACCAACGCGCGACGACCCACCACCACGTTTAAGCGTCGAGGCACACGAGGACCTGTACCACAAGCAAATAAAGCATTCACGAAAAGATGAACGTCTACAACAGATGATTTACCTGCACCTGTGGGGGCCACAATCCTATCAGGCCATGAACCGGTTTCAACAATATGGGCTACAAGCTCTTGTTGCCAGGTGAAGGGCGCATAGCCTCCATTAAGGGCCGCAAAGAATTCAGAAAAATCGCTGCACTGAATCCCTAAATTACTGGTCATTTTTGCGTTCCTTATATGCTTGTTGTAAATAGATAAATTCTTCTTCCGGCACGTCATAGGGAACTAAAAGCCCTGCACCAAGATGCCTCGATTGTCCAAGCGCAATAATGGTGCGTTCATTAGCCAAATTCCCTAGAGACAACACGCCGCGCCAAGGCTGAGGCATAACGTTCTGCGGTACTTTATGCACATATGCTGTAGGGCGTGTATGTATAGTTCGAGCATGATAAACCTGTGCGTCGCTTTGCTTCTTCACCTGGTTACGGAGTTCAATGTAGCGCTGTTCGCCCCTGGCAGTTGTGTTAAATTTATCCCGCCAAACATATGCGATTGATAGCAAACCAGAATCTGCCAAAGTCCAACGGGCGCCGCCATCTTTCTTTTTAACGGGACGGGTTTCTGGCACAATTGCGGTGAGAGGCTTCCAAAGACGCCTATAACCAGGCTGAACAGCAGGCCAGAATTCATGCGCATTAATTATTTGTCCGCCAAAATATACTTTACGCTTACCAAAAGTACGGCCCCACAAATACGGAACAGCATTTAAACTACGACCAAGCTGTATTAGGTCTTCCGGTGAGGTATTTTCCGGAATCATAATAGCTATCACAGAATTTTTAATACCTAAATGCTGAATATAGTGCGCAGGAATATAGTGGAAAGCAAGCCTGTTAGCGGGTACCTCCGCTCCCCTAGGATATTTTCCGGTGAAGAAGCTAGAGGCCCCATACCCTATACCGGCAATAATCGCGCGATGAAGAGCAACACAAAGAGCAACATGTTCTTCTGGGGAAAGTTCTTCACCTTCTATTTCAAGGAGGACAACTCGGCTCCAAGGAACCTCAGGGTATTCAGGCTCGGGAGTTGAATACATAACTTGAGTCAAGCACTCGTACGTTACAAGTTTATTCTCGCGATAGGTCTCTATCAAGGCATCAGTTCGCCCTGGTGCAGGAATACGCAGCATCGTCCCAACTGCTTCTAAAGGATTACCTTGGAGATCAAGAATCAGGTTTGGGCTAACGTCACCTGATCCAAGAACTGTAACACTTGTGGATTCACCTAAGTAGGGTACGTCATCGCATAATTGCTCTAACGTATTGGCAATATCATCAGGTACTTGTTTCCAATACCAACCTATATTTCCTCCTAGTGCAGTACCATCAGAAATTTGCCCTTCCTTAGGACGAGAAATTACAGTTATGTTAGTTGTATTAGTTATATTTCTATACGTAAAACGAATAGAACCTTTATGAACTGGATGGCTCTCTGGTATCTCAATTCCATCTGGCGGGTTCTTCTCTAACCATTTAAGGGCTTTAAGAGAAGCGTTACTAGGTTCTAGTTCTCCTTTTTCATTAGCAACAGCAAGGCTGCCCTGTGCTGCTGAACTTACTAAAGCAGCATGTAGACGGACCGGTTCAGGAAAAGTATCTGCGCTACCATCTTGTTTATGTCCTGTATATACTCCAAGAGGAAATCGAGCAATAATTCCAAGTTCCTGCATTCTATTTCTTCTTTACTTCTTCGTATGCAGCAGCTTTAAGGTCATCATTGCCAGATACCTTAAGAATTTGACCGTTCCAATCAACTAATCCCAGCTTTTTTGCCTCGGTTATTGCTTCCGTAAGTATGTCGTCAGCCACACCAGTCGTAATAGGGTTGAGATCACGCTTATGCCCATACCGTGCATCTAATGTAACAAGTGGATAATTTGCTTCCACGAGATCACAGTTAGCACGAAGGTATAGTTCATTCTCAGCTCGCGATATGGATACGAGGCCAAGTGCAGCAAGAAGTGCCCGTCCAACGATATTTTTCTCATTATCGTTGCCAAAACGAAGCTGACGTAGAGTAGCAAAGCTTAATACCCATGAGCGAATTACTTTGCTACAAGAAACCCCGCCCAAGTTATCATTATCAAGCTTAGGCGGGAGCCCTCCAAGACCATCTGTGGATGGTTTCCTTTCAACTTTGCCCACTTTAATTCCCATAGCTATGGGATCTATACGGGCACCACCACGATGAGATATTTGTTCTTTACCATCATGCTCTTGATCTGCGAGAACGCCAATAATCTCACCCACGAGCGCACTCCGAAGACGTAGCTGACGAACCTTACGGTGAGCATCCCAAGCACCAAAAAGAGCTGAGGCAGGTGTAGTACTAAGTATCGCGCTTAGGTCAGCAGGAGTAGCATTACGAAGAGCACGGTAGGATTCGTGTTCTGTCGCTAAAACGCCTTCAATAGTTCCAAAGCGTATGTGCCCGTCAGCAAAACGGTGAGGAAGTTCTAAGTCTGTGAAAGAAAGTGTGCCTTCTTCATCTCCCCCATACACGTTCCCTGCATCATAACTAACCTCAATGCGCGGAATATTTGCTAATGGTTGGGCGTTTGCACGGATATCTTGCATAATAGCAGCTTCAGCACGGTTCAGCTGTGATTGCTTACTATCAATGAGTACCACCCGGGCAGCTTTACCATCAATATATCGGGTTTCAAAAGCGAAAACCGGCTTAGTAGAGTTTTTAGAGTCCTCAACAAACTTAGCTGGAGCAACTGATGCGTGCTCTCCGGCAGCAGGTTTAAGCTCTGTCACCGAGACTAGAGTTGAGGCGCCACCAGGAGCACATGCCCTCTTCAGATCCTCAAATTTAATATCAACTTTCTCAGGTGCAGACATCATTATCCCCTTCGGACGATAGAACTTTATTGTTCTAGATATTTCTGTGGCATCTACCTATATCAGAGGTAGAAGGTAATTTTCCCAACGTATCCTATGTTGGGAGCAAACGTTTACAACAATGGTTGGGGCTGAGCTGAAGCCCTAATACAAACCAACGTTCAACGTCCGCTTTTCATAGTAACAGTACTTTTCGCCTATAAGTCCCAGACTGTCACGTGTCTTCAATCTCATAAAGTTGGTTGCCTCGAAAACTTTTAGCTGCTCTCAATGAAAGTCACCCATTCTCATGGGTGAGACCCTGGCAGACCCCGAGACTGGCGTCTGCTACACCGACCCTCAATGAAAGTCACCTGTTCTCACAGGTGAGACTCAGCACCAGTGCCACCTGTCTCCGGCGGGGGAGTCCCTCAATGAAAGTCACCTGTTCTCACAGGTGAGACGAGCTCGTTAAGCAGCCCCGGGTATGTCTGGGCGTAGGTCCCTCAATGAAAGTCACCCATTCTCATGGGTGAGACTCCATGAGCGCAACCCAGAAATCGGGTGGAATATTACCCTCAATGAAAGTCACCTGTTCTCACAGGTGAGACCCGAGGAACTGGAGCGTGTCTATGGAGATGCCGTGGGACCCTCAATGAAAGTCACCCATTCTCATGGGTGGAGAAACGGCGGAGGTGAGGTCGTCGTCTATCACGCCGATCCCTCAATGAAAGTCACCTGTTCTCACAGGTGAGACGCCCGCACAGTGCTTGCCCAAATTGTGACACTAGACCACCCTCAATGAAAGTCACCTGTTCTCACAGGTGAGACGCCATTCTGTGGTTGCCCCGATGTACTGCGCCATTTTCCCTCAATGAAAGTCACCTGTTCTCACAGGTGAGACTTCCCGCCGGACAGGTCTAGCAGGTCTTCCACCTGCCCCTCAATGAAAGTCACCTGTTCTCACAGGTGAGACCGTCGAAATACTCTCGCCAGATGCCTGTCCCAAGATCCCCTCAATGAAAGTCACCTGTTCTCACAGGTGAGACCGGTATTCCAGGGTTTGCCAGATTGTGCGGTGCTCGAACCCTCAATGAAAGTCACCTGTTCTCACAGGTGAGACCACTACACCATCAAAAACAGGTTTGACAATGTTCTCCCCTCAATGAAAGTCACCTGTTCTCACAGGTGAGACTGCCCCTCACAAACCCCAGTAATATACTGGCATCTCAAGAGGCTACGCGAGCGCGAGGGTTAAACCACTGATCTTCAGTCTACAATATCCACAAATATGACCACAAAAACGGCCCTGACCTGCACATACACCCCCGCGAGCGAAACCCGAGATTTACGGTAAGCACCAGGTGCTCACGAGACCTCACAGCAATACCGAGCGACAATACAAAAGCGCCCCCGAAGGTTTTACCTTTGGGGGCTTGGTGGAGCGGTTGACGAGACTTGAACTCGCGACATCCACCTTGGCAAGGTGGTGCTCTACCAACTGAGCTACAACCGCGCAACGAAGAATACTATACCGAACTGTTGGGCACCCTGCAAGTCTTCACGGGCCTGGCGGGCGTGAAATTCCGTCTCTGGACCCGGAAAACTATCCCATAGAACGCTCTGACAAGCATAAACACTGGTGAGCATGGCCAATATTTTTCTGAGGTTTTTCTCATCGGGGTGCTGCTGTGCCTCAGCGATGGTTACGGTTCTGGGCGGGTGCGCAAGGCCCAACGGTTACTCCAGGTCACGACGAATACCGTGCCTTTGTCTGCTGCTTTAAGCACCGTTCCTGTCCGTGTTTGGGTGTTCGTTTGTGGTCTTCCCGGTTTCTGGTTTGCTGTCGCTGTTCGTGCTGCCCTCACCGCCGGTGGAGGGCTGGCGTTTACGCTGCGTTTCGGGGGCTACGCCGTCCTCGTTCATCTCATCTACCAGGCGCATTAGGAACGATTTTGCGTACACCATGCCGAACCCGAACAGCAGCGCACCCAGCACCCAGATCACGAACGTCACCCAGTCCCAGTGCCCGCCCAGCACTTGTTTTACCCCCACATACAGCAGCAGGGCGGCAACGGAAATCGTCAGTGCCAGCGCCACATCTTTGCGGGTCATCCTTATTGTCCTTTCTCCAGCTCAGTGCTGCTGGTGTCAGTAGCTTCAGCATGGGCTTTCTGCCGCGCCTCCCAGGCGTCTTGTTCGTCGTCAAAACGTGCCTCTTGGTAGGCGGCGAAATACGCCAGCAGGCTTGCCACCATAATCGCCACAATAGTCCACACAGACCGCAGCACGTCGGCAACGGTTGCGATGAGCATAATGATCGATGCGTTTGCGAACGCCATCACCGTGCCTTTACGGACGGCACGCCACACGCGTTTTTTACTGCTAAAAATCTCCAGCATCGTAGCCTCTCAGCGGTTCCTGCACTGCTATAAGCATAAGCTGTGCGCACCCTGCGCCCATAGTGCGCACACCACTTACCGGTTGTGCACGGGGGTATAAGAGAACCGCCCGGCCCGCCCTGCGCGTGGCAGGCGGCGGGTCGGGCGGCACTTTCAGAAAGGGGCTAAGTAATATTCTACTCCCCCAAATCGGCTGCTAGTTTACGCAGCCTCTTCAGCGATGATTCCTTCCCCAGAATCTGCATAGATTCGAACAGCGGCGGGGAGATACGCTCACCTGAAACTGCGATGCGTACAGGCCCGAATGCCAGGCGTGGCTTGATGTCCAGGCCCTCAACGATCGCCGAACGCAGCGCCGCCTCAATGTGAGAAGAATCCCACTCGGTGATGGGTTCGAGCGCCTCAGTGGCGGCGGCAAGAACCTGCGGGGCGGATTCTTTCAGCTGCTTACGCGCATCATCAGCCACCGTAATATCTTCATCAGCGGTGAAGAGGAACGCCAGAAGTTTAGGTGCCTCGCCCAGAAGCTGCATGCGCTCCTGCACCAGCGGGGCGGCCTGCGTGAGCACCTGCTCCTGCTGTTCGCTCAGCTGCTCCCCCAGCACACCCGCCGCCTGCAGGTACGGTACCAGGCGGTCCCGGAAATCGGCGGCATCCAGGCGGCGAATATGGTCGCCGTTAATGGCTTCGGCTTTTTTCACGTCGAAACGTGCCGGGTTACCCACCACATCGTGCACATCAAAGTGCTGCACCAGCTCGTCCACCGTGAACACGTCTTGGTCTGCTGAGAGCGACCAGCCCAGCAGCGAGAGGTAATTCAGCAGGCCCTCTTTAATGAACCCGGCCTCACGCAGCAAAAACAGGTTCGATTCGGGGTCACGCTTTGAAAGCTTCTTATTACCCTGCCCCATCACATAGGGCAGGTGCCCAAATTCGGGGATGAACTCGGTAACACCCACATCAATGAGGGCACGGTACAGGGCGATCTGGCGCGGGGTTGACGAGAGCAGGTCTTCACCGCGCAGCACGTGGGTGATGCCCATGAGCGCATCATCCACCGGGTTCACGAGAGTGTACAGCGGCTTGCCGTTTGCACGCACCACCACATAGTCCGGTACCGAACCGGCCCGGAACGTGATTTCACCACGCACCAGGTCGTTAAACGTAATGTCTTCCTCAGGCATGCGCAGGCGCCACACGGGCTGGCGGCCTTCGGCGCGGAACGCCTCTTTCTGCTGCTCAGTTAGGGTGCGGTCATAGTTGTCGTAGCCTAACTGCGGGTCTTCACCTTTAGCTTTACGGCGTTCACGCACCTCATCGGGGGTTGAGAAATCTTCGTAAATGTAGCCGCCGTCTTTGAGCTTTTGAATGACCTCGGCGTACAGGTCCATGCGCTGCGACTGCCGGTACGGCTCGTGGGGGCCGCCCACGCCCACCCCTTCGTCCCAGTCAATGCCCAGCCAGTGCAGGCCCTCAAGCACCTGGTTGAACGACTCTTCCGAATCGCGGGCCGCGTCGGTGTCTTCGATACGGAACACCAGTTTGCCGCCGGTGTGGTGCGCGTACGCCCAGTTGAACAGGGCGGTGCGTACCATGCCCACATGCGGGGTTCCGGTCGGTGAGGGGCAGAAACGGACGCGGGTCTGGCTCGCGTCTGCGAGCGCGGGGCCGCGGTATTCGGTCATTATTGTTCTCCTATATATGTGTCAGAGGTTTCGGTGGCGGGGCGGGGTGCTGTTCGGTACCCGCTTACCTGGTGCCGGGTGGGGGTTAGCTGCGGATTCGGGTGACGAGCGCGCCGATGCCTTCAACTTCCACCTCGACCTCGTTGCCTTCGTGCAGCACGGTGGTTCCTGCGGGGGTTCCGGTGAGGATAATGTCGCCCGGTAAGAGGGTGAAGACTTCTGATGCGGCGGCGACCAGTTCAGCCACGCTGTAGTGCATCTCGGAGGTGTTGCCTTCTTGGAGGGTGTCACCGTCTACCCAGGTGGTGATGTTCAGCGAGTCGGTGTCGAGCTGGGTTTCGATCCAGGGCCCGAGCGGGGTTGAGCCGTCGAAGCTTTTAGCGCGTGTCCATTGGGCGTCGGTGTCCATGACGTCGCGGGCGGTGAGGTCGTTGGCTACGGTGTAGCCGAACACGACTTCGGGTACGCGTTCTAGCGGCACGGATTTTGCGATGCGCCCGATGACAACGGCGAGTTCACCTTCGGGGCTGACCGCTTCGGAGTAGTCAGGGAGGGTGACGGGGTCGCCGGGGCCTACCACGGTGGTGTTGGGTTTGGTGAAGAACTGTGGCGCGGCCGGTGCCGGTGTGCCCGCCCAGTTGGCGATAGCGCCGATTACTTTTGAGCGTGGGATGATGGGCGCGAGCAGGCGCACATCATCTAGCCGGTGGGTTGCACCGGTTGGTTCTATGCCGTTGTAGAACGGGTCACCGGCGAGAACGCGCAGGGTTTCGGCGCCTTCTTCGCCTTCGACGAGGCCGAAGTGTAGTTCGTCATCTACGGTAAATCGTGCAATACGCATACCCTCTAGGGTACCAGCCCGGCGGTGGTGTCAGCCGCCGGGTTGTCTGCGTCTGCGGCGGGGTTTAGCGGGTACGGAAGTATACGGGTTCGCGGCCGGTGCGTCCGCGGCGGGCGTTAATGGTGGCGCGGATGGTTTTGAGGGCTTGCTCTTCGCGTTGGGGGGCGTATTCTTGTTGGCTTTCTTGGGCGTCCCATTGGCGGTGGTAGACGAGTACGTCGGGTACCCGCAGCCCTTGTGTGTCTTCTGCGACGTGCAGGAGCAGCCCCAGGTTTTCGGCGCTGTTGAGGGCGGGCCAGCCTGCGGCTTGGAGTACGCGGTCGGTGTGGTAGATGACGGCGCCGGGGTGTAGCGGGAAGGGCACGGTCCAGAGCCCGGCGAGGGCGCCTTCGGGGTAGGTTTCTGGGGTGTTGGCCCAGTGTTCGGTGCGTTCGCCGGTGCCGTGGATGAGCATGTTTGCGGCGGCCCACCCGGCGTCTGGGTTTTTCTCAAGCTGGTGGATGGTGGCGGCCACGCCTTCGGGGTTGAGCACGTCGTCGGCGTCGAGTTTGAGCAGGTATTCGGCCTCGACCGTAGGGAGTGCGGTGTTGCGGGCCACGGAGGCGCCGCTGCAGAGTTTGCCGGTGGTTAGTTGTGCGTCTGCGTGTTCGACGGGTTGGGTGCTCACGCCGTCCCACACCACGATCCACTGGATGTTGAGGTGGTTGCGGGTTTGGGCCACGGATTGGGCGGTTTCGTGCAGGTGGTCGGCGCGGTCGGGGGCTACGGCGGTAATAATGGCCAGCTTGTGCATGGGGTCTCCCTCGGTTGAACCTGATATATCGGTGGCGCGCACCCGCACCGTGTGGTTTTGAGTGCGCAAAAGGAGGCCCTGCACGGGTGTGACCCGGTTCAGAACCTCCCTTCTGCTTGTCTCAAGTGTACCCCGGCGCGGTGGTGGCGGGTAGGGAATCGGCACGGATTTTAAGCGCGAAACGTGGCTTTCCGGCCGGGGCTGCCTCTATAAGGTGCGTTTCGGTCGAAAAGCCACGTGCGGGGGTGAGCTTTTTAGACGAGGCGGGTCATCCAGCCGTGGCGGTCTTCTACCGTGCCGGTCTGAATACCCACGAGTTCCTCACGCAGGCTCTTGGAGATCTCACCGAACCCTTCGGAGGCTGCGGGAATCTCAAAATCAGCGGCTTTGAGCTTTCCGATGGGGGCGATAACTGCTGCGGTGCCGCAGGCGCACACCTCTGTAATATCGCCGGAGGCCACGCCGTCACGCCACTCGTTCAGGGTGATGGGGCGTTCCTCAACGGTCATTCCGCGGTCTTTGGCCAGCTGCAGAATTGAGGAGCGAGTAACGCCTTCTAGGATTGTTCCGGTCAGTTCGGGGGTGACCAGCTTGTTCTCTTTGCCGTAGATGAAGAATACGTTCATGCCGCCCAGCTCTTCGAGCGCATCGTTGCGGTGCGGGTCTTTGAAGATCACCTGTTTGCAGCCGTTTTCTTCACCTTCAAGCTGGGCGATCATGGCGGCAGCATAGTTACCGCCGCATTTTGCGGTGCCGGTGCCGCCTTCACCAGCGCGGGCGTATTTTGTGGACAGCCAAATGTCTACTGGCTCGGGGGTGCCGAAGTAGTTACCGGCTGGTGACCCAATCACGTGATACTCCACGTGACGAGCAGGGCGAACCCCCAGGTACGCCTCGGTCGCAATCATAAACGGACGGAAATAGAACGCTTCTCCCTCACCGCTGGGAACCCATTTTTCGTCTGCCTGCACCAGCTGTTTTAGGGATTCGATGAAGGTCTCTTCGGGCAGCTGAGGCAGCGCCATACGATGCGCTGATCGGTTCAGGCGCGCCGCGTTCTTCTCGGGCCGGAATGTCCACACCGAACCGTCCGCGTGGCGGTAACCCTTAATACCCTCGAAGATTTCCTGGCCATAGTGAAAAACCGCAGCGGCGGGATCTAAGCTGAGCGGACCGTAGGCGTGCACCCGCGCGTTCGACCATTCACCGCCGGTTTTATAGTCACCGTTCCAGTCGATGCTGACCATGTGGTCGGTGAAGTAATCGCCAAACCCGGGGTCGGCTAGGATCTCGGCGCGGCGGGCGTCGCTGGCGGGGTTTTGGTTCGTTTCGTGGCTGAATTCGATGGCCATCGAGGTTCTTCTTCCGTGAGAGTTCATTACTTAGTGTGCCGCCCGCGAATGAAGGTGAGCGGTGCGCATCGTTAAACTGCGCGGGTGGCGCGTGGGGATGCTGTGGTTCGTGACCACGCCAGCGGTGGGCAAACCGTGTGTGCTCGCCGCACCCTGTTTTAGGGTACCCGATATGGGGGCACCACGCATATTGCTGCCGGGGCTGCCGGGCACCGCGCACCCGTGCTGGGGTGCGGGTGCTCACTGGTGGTGGTTAGCCGATAAAGCCCAGCACGTCGTCACCAACCTCGACGGTGGTGCGGGTGCGGGCACCATTGGCGCGCATGTCGGCCTCGACTGCTTCCTCAATGCGCACGGCGGTCGACTCATAGCCCAGGTGCCGCAGCAGCAGGGCCGCTGCGAGGATTGTGGCGGTCGGGTTTGCCTTATTCTGCCCCGCAATATCGGGGGCTGAACCGTGCACGGGCTCGAACATTGAGGGGAACTTCCCCACCGCGTTAATATTGCCGGAGGCGGCGTACCCGATACCGCCGGTTACTGCACCGGCTTGGTCGGTCAGGATGTCACCGAATAGGTTATCGGTTACGATCACGTCGAACCGTGAGGGGTCGGTGGTCATGAAAATTGTTGCCGCATCAATGTGCAGGTAGTCGGTCTGCACATCGGGGAATTCACGCCCGATCTCCTCAAAAAGGCGGGTGTACAGGCGGCCAGCATGCACCAGCACATTCGTTTTGTGGATGAGGGTCAGCTTCTTGCGGCGGGCTTGTGCCAGCTCGAAGGCGTACCGGATTAGGCGGCTGACCCCGTGGGCGGTGTTGAGCGACACTTCAGTTGCTATCTGTTCCTGCGTGCCCTCACGCAGGGTACCGCCGTTACCCGCATAGGGGCCTTCGGTGCCTTCACGTACCACCACGAAGTCGATCTCGCCGGGGCTGCTCAGCGGCGACACCGCCCCCGGGTACAGCCGCGCGGGGCGCAGGTTAATGTAGTGGTCAAACGCGAACCGTAGTTTCAGAAGCATCTCACGCTCAATTAGGCCCGAGGGGATATCACCGCTGCGCGGGTCGGCGCCAATAGCGCCAAAAAGAATAGCGTCGTGCTTTTTCAGCGCATCCATGGTGCTCTCGGGCAGGGTCTCACCGGTTTTTAGCCAGTGCTCAGCCCCAAGTGAGTAGTCGGTTGAGGTCACGGCGATGCTATCGAGCTCGCATACGCGGTCAAGTACGCGCCGGGCCTGAGCAATAATTTCGGGGCCGATACCGTCGCCAGCGATTACGGCGAGGTCAATACTGTTGGTGAGGTGCTGTTCAGTCATGCTACTACCCTACTGCTGGTGCGGAACCACGCCCACACACAACCCCGCGAATCTCACAGTGTGGGCAGCCTGAGAACCCCAGTACTTATCATGATGCAGCTGGCGCACATGGCCTTCTCATACCTGAGTAGTAGCTACCCACCGATAAACTTAACCCATGGACTTTACTAGCCGCGTTAATAACTTCCTCGACAAACACCACCGGTGGGGTAATGCCGCGGCTGTTCTGAGCATTCAGATGCTCACCCTGCTGATCTGTTTAGGAACCGCTGACCGTGATGCGGGCGTTGCCTTTATTACTGCGGGTGTGACTACCACCAGCCTGTACTACCGGTACCGCAACCCCTACGGCAGCATCTATGTTTTTACGGTGGCGCTGCTCCTTTCGCTTTTCGCCCCCACCGTCGTTATTTACTCCTACCTGCCGGTGTTATTGGCCGCGTACCATACCGGCCGACATTGGAACCAAAAGGGACGAGCACGCGCATTTATTGGCGGGTGGGTTATCTCATTCCTGGTGGGAGTCCGTAGTTTTATAGCACTGCTTCATAGCCTCAGCCCGAATGAACCGGTGCTCAATGCCGCCGGTGCAGCTTTCATAGCGCTCTTCGCCCTCTTCTTTTGCGGGCTCACGTTCTCGTTCTTCTGGTTTTTTGGTGCTTCACGGCGTATGCGTGTGCTGCTGCAAGACGAAATCCGTGAGCGCGCCATGCGCCTGGAATTTGAGCAGCAGCAGGAGCGGCGGCTGGCGGCTCAGGACGAACGCACCCGTATTGCCCGGGAAATGCACGATATTGTGGCGCATTCACTCTCCAGTATTATTACGCAGGCCGATGGGGCGCGGTATGCCTCAGCGGCGGCACGGCAGGCTAGCGAAGAAGCCACCGACGCAGATGGCTCACAGCCGGAAACATCTCAAAAAATTGCGGAGCAAACACTCGATACGATCGCCACAACGGCGCGTGGTTCTCTTGCACAGATGCGTTCACTGCTTGGAATACTGCGCACCGACGAGGTGACCATGTACACCCCCGCCCCCAGCCTGGGTGAGGTGCCGATGCTGGTGGAGCAGACACGCGATTCGGGGGTTCCAATCGAGTTCTCGGGTATTAGCGGGGTGCCGCGAGGCACCCTGCCGCAGGGGGCTGAGCTGGCAGCGTACCGGGTGGTGCAGGAGGCGCTGACGAACATCCTTAAGCACGCCCGTGACGCGCAGCAGGTGCAGCTGGTGGTGGCCTGGGACAGGGCGGGGCTGGGCATTAGTGCACACAATAGCGCCCCGCAGGGTAAGTTCTCTCCGGTGCCGGGGTCAGGTAACGGGCTGCGCGGTATGGCGGAGCGCGTGAACATGTATGAGGGTGAGCTGAGCTACGGCCCGGACGTTCAGGGCGGTTACACGGTGCGGGCGCACCTGCCATACCGGGAAATTTAGTCAGTGTAGGTTTTGGTTAATTATTCGTGAAGGAGCGTAATAGTGGATGAAAAGATTACGGTAATGCTGGTTGATGATCAGCAGCTGGTGCGTGGCGGGCTGAAGATGCTTGTAGATTCTCAACCCGATTTGCAGGTGGTGATGGAAGCCGATGACGGCGCCGCCGCTGTGGATAGTTATGCGCGCCTGGCGGAGCAGGGGCACGCGCCGAACATTGTGCTGATGGATGTGCGCATGCCGGTACTGGACGGGCTGCAGGCGGCCACGCGCATCCTTGAAATGCACGCCCCCCAATCGCATGTGATTATGCTGACCACCTTCGATTTGGATGAGTACGTGTACTCGGCGGTTCGGGCCGGTGCGAGCGGGTTTCTGCTCAAAGACGCCCCGCCGGAGGAGCTGCTGGGGGCGGTGCGCACAGTGTACCGGGGGGATGCGGTGATCGCGCCTTCGGCCACGCGCCGCCTGCTCAAGCACATGATCCCGGTACTGGATACCTCCAGGGAAAATGCTGCAGCCGAAGCGCCGCCGCAGGAGCAGCCGGTGCTGCAGCATCAGGAGCTTATTGAGCAGCTGACCCCGCGCGAGTATGAGGTGCTGAAACTGGTGGCTGAGGGCCTGTCGAACTCTGAGATCGGTCGGGAGCTGGTGCTTTCTGAGGCGACTATTAAAACGCATGTGTCGCATGTGTTGAATAAGTTGGACGCACGGGATCGTGTGCAGGCGGTCATCATGGCGTACGAGGCGGGGATCGTGAGCTAAAAGGCGGGAGACCCACGGTTGTGGGTGCGGGCGTGTACGACTGAAACGGTAAAGCTGGACGATAAAAGTAGTGGGAAAATTGGCGAAAAAGGCAACGATGAGGGCACCGTTAGTGACGCTGGTTCGCGCAAATGCGCGCGCCTCATGGCGTAAATACGCGCTCACGGGGGTAGCTGTGGGGATCTCGGCGTTTTTCTTAGCCATGGTAATTCTGCTGAGCCTGTCATTCAACGCCGCTTTTGATGCCCACTATGAGGATAGGGTCTCACGCAGTGATGCCGTTGTGGTGCCGAAAACATTGTTAATGTCGCCAAGTCCCAACAACGGCTCAGACACTCTGACCACTGAGCAGGTGCAGCGCGTCAGGAATGACCCCCATGTTGAGGCCGCCTGGGAACTGGTGGAAGAATCCTACATCGCCACCGGAACAACTGATAAGTATTTTGTACTCCGGGAGGTTCCTACTCGCACCGATATGTTCCCCTACGCGGTGAATGGCCGCATGCCAGTTAACGAACGGGAAGTGGTGGTCTCTGAGCATGTAGCCGCTGATTTACATCTAAATATTGGTGATACGCTCAGGGGCAACAGTACAACCCGCCATACGCTGGGTGAATACCGTATTGTGGGTACGTTTAAGCCAGCGATGCAGCAGTCTGACGAAATGATCTCTGTATACGCTGGCGGTTTGTCGCTAACCCGGCCGGGAGCGTCCTCAAACACCATTGAGGGTTTAGCCATTAAGCTTAAACCCGGGTCTAGTCTCCGGGACTTGATCGAGTCAACGGGACTGAACGGGTTCGGCTGGGCTAATCCCGGTGGGCACGCACTCGCAGTAATAACTCCCCACCAATATGCTGATGCTATGCGCGGAATCCAGTATATAGTTCTAGCGGTGTTGACCGACTCAATGCTCAGCTTCGCCATACTGGCGGTGTTGGTTTCCGCATTCGTTATCTCTAATACCCTGAATGTGCTTATGGCTCAACGCACCCGCGAACTGTCACTGCTGCGAACAGTGGGGATGAATAAACGCTCGCTCCTTGCCCTGGTGCTGGGGGAAGCGGCAATTATGGGTGTGGTATCTTCACTGGCTGGTATTGTCTTAGCCTATATCTTGTTCGCGGTGGGCACCCTACTGCTGGATCGTTCCTCCCATTTCTCAATAACCATCTCAACTGTGCAGGCTATTACCAAGCTCGTATTCAGCTCATCACTCATGCCAGCGGCAATAACCCTAGCCGTATGTTGTACCACCACGCTCATTGCGGCACTTCTGCCAGCGGTGACGGCGATGCGTATTTCTCCGGTACAGGGTCTGCGGCAAGGCACAAAGATCACGGTACATGCCGGTGGTCGGGTGCAGACCATCCTAGGAACCGTGTTTTTCCTGCTTGCTACGGGCTTAGTAGCCTGGGGGTTGTTCCATTCATTAGGTGTAGATGACATTACTGATACAGGATGGCAGAAACGGTTCATATTCTCGGCACTTGGGATAGCGTGCCTGCTGGTGGCGCTGGTGTTCCTTGCTTATCGGTTTATACCGCTGCTGGTACGCGGGTGGGCGGCGCTTATTGCCCGCACATTAACGGGTGAGATTGCCCGAGCGAACGCGTTGCGCTCCCCCAAACGTACAGTGGCGACCGGGCGTGCCCTGCTGGTGGGGGCGGTTCTGGTGGGTGTTGTGCTCTCTGGTCGGGCCACGCTGGAGTCAATGGCGATGCACACCGTTGACCAGCAGAAGGCTGCGGCAGCGTCCCTGTATTTTGGTGCGCCCTCTGCGCTGCCCACACACACTACACCATCCGATGCGCAACATACTGCCGAGCAACAGCCGCAGCAGCAGCATAATGGCTCAAATCCTTCTGCCGCTGAGACATCGCTGCTTCAGGCACGTGAAGCAGCCCAACAGGTGCGCAGCCTAACGGATGTATCCTCGGTTTCTCTGGTGGAGTATGCTGGCGGGTTCGACTATCTGGAGACTGAGCCGTACCACAGGTTCGTTCAAAACCGCATGAGCGAGCAGGAATACCAGCGTCTGCGCGCCGAAGAATCTGCCGCATCCCTGGCGAATACGTATGCGGTTGATACCGCAGATATTACTACGATACTTCCCGGAGCTGACTCTCATCTGCTGGATGGGGACACCGTGGCGCTCTCCCGGCAGGACTGGGAATCCTACCGGGCTGGCGAAACCGGCGAATTCCGGTTTGTTGGCCCCACCGGGGAGATCAAGCTTAAACCTGTACCGTCAAACCTTGACAACCACTCCCCGTATGTCTCCCGTGCAACGGCCGCAAAAGTACAAGACCTTGAGCACCCCCGCACGGTTGAAGGAAGCACTGGGGGCGGCTCCCAGCTGATCATGCAGACCAAACCGCTTACCGGCAATAAAGCTAAAGAACTACGCGAAAACCTGCAGCATATTGCCTCGAAGCATCAGGGGTATTACGTGCTTGGCACCGTTGACACGCGCGCTGCTCTCACCCAAAGCATGGATTATGCCGTGTATGTTTATATGGCGCTGCTGTCGCTCACGCTGCTGATTTCAATGCTGGGGGTAGCGAACACTATCGCGCTTTCAGGGTACGAGCGGGCACATGAAAACGCGCTCTTACGGGTGCTGGGGCTCTCGCGCACACAGCTGCGTTCGGTAGTGATCATGGAAGCGGTGCTGATTACATTCGCGACCGTCACCATTGGGCTTGCTGGCGGTACCATCATCGGTTTCGTAGGCGCCCGGGCAATGGTTCCGGAGCAGTACGAGCTGGTGTACACCATACCGTGGGTGGGGTACGGTTTCACGCTTCTCGCCTCTCTCGTGGCGGCTATCCTCTGCTCGTTTATCCCGGCGGTGCGCGTTTCGCGGCGTTCCCCGGTGGAGGGGCTGCGGACCGACTAAGGGGCTGCGGACCGACTAAATAATGTCTTGGGCGGGTGCACACATGACGGATTATTTATTACCTTGTAAATAAATTAGTTGCTATGTAAAGCACTAACGCATGTAAGGCTACTTTTTAGCCCGTCATGACTCCCCACTGCGGTGTTTCCCTAAAAATCATCCTAAAGGATGAGGGATATAACAGGTATTTGAGGGTATCATCTGCAACAATTGAGGGCATGAGTACTACGACTATTGCCGCAGCTGCACCTGCGGTAGCCACACGAAACCTGTTCAAAACCTACGGTAGGGGCGAAGCAACCGTTCATGCCCTGAATAATGTGACCATTGACTTTGAGCGCGGTAAATTTACCGCCATTATGGGGCCTTCCGGCTCAGGTAAATCCACGCTCATGCAAACCTTAGCGACCCTCGACACCCCGGATCGAAACCCTGAAACAAGCATCCAGATTGGCGGCACCGAGCTGTACGGGCAGAAAGACAACCAGCTCACCGAATTCCGCCGCGAACACGTAGGCTTCATCTTCCAGGCCTTTAACCTCGTACCCACCCTCACCGCCGGGCAAAACATCGACCTGCCACTGGGACTAGCCGGCAAAAAACCCGACCCGGTATGGCGCGATTACCTGGTGAAAACCCTGGGTCTTGCCGAACGTCTGAACCACAGGCCCGAGCAGCTTTCGGGTGGTCAGCAGCAGCGTGTGGCGATTGTGCGTGCGCTACTGTCCCGGCCCGAGGTGGTTTTTGCGGATGAGCCGACCGGTAACCTCGACTCTAACTCGGGTACTGAGGTGCTTAAACTTCTGCGGGATGCAGCCACCGAACAGAAACAAACAATTCTGATGGTCACGCACGATGCGCACGCCGCCTCGTACGCAGACCGCGTGGTCTTCCTCAAAGACGGCATGATCGCTGGCGAAATGCTCAACCCCACCCACGACGCCGTCCTACAGGCCATGGGGCAGTTGGAGGGTAAGTAGTGTCTAGTAATCTAAATACAGTGGCGCGCGCGAACCTGCGTGCGTCCAAAGGCAAATATATTCTCACGGGTCTTGGTATTGCCATTTCGTCGTTCTTCATTGCGGCCGTGATTGTGCTGATCAGCTCGCTGCAAGGCACCGTTAGCGCCTCAATCGGCGATGTGCTGACCAAGGCCGATAATATTGTGATCTCTGCCGGGGCAAACGACCAGTCTAACAATAGCGCGAACATTTACCTGGATGAGGAGACCATTAAGAAAATTCAGGAAGACCCGTCGGTTGCCTCAGCCTGGATTGATTACCAGGGTTCGGGTAAGTTCGGTGCTGATAAGACCACGGCCTACTACAACCAGGCCCCCACCAGCACCGACGCATTCCCCTTCAGCATTGACGGTAAGTTGCCCGCGAATGATTCAGAGATTATGCTCTCTAAAATCTTCGCGCAAAAACACAACCTGAAAACCGGTGATAAGGTCACCTCGCAGGATATTGTGGCTTCCGCCTCCGATCCGAGCACCACCGACACTAAGGAGTACACGGTCAGCGGCCTGTTCGACGGCGGATTCTCGGGCGCCAGCTCAAATGATGCGGTCTTTATTGGCGGCACCACCTACGGGGAAGCCGCCACCAAGGCCCTTAAGAACAGGCCTGCCGGGGCACCCGAGTACGTGTATCCAGGCGCTACCATTGCGTTCGTGAAATTCAAGGGTGATGACCAGGCCGCTGCCCGTACTGAGCTGCAGAATAAGCTCAACACCGGGGACAAAAATACCGAGCCGAAGGTAACAACCGGGAAAGAGTACCTGAAGAAGATACAGGACCAAATCTCGGCTGGGTTCGCGCTTATTGGCACGATCCTGGGCGCTTTCGCGGCACTGGCCTTGCTGGTCTCGTCCTTCGTCATTTCTAATACGTTCGCGGTGCTGATTGGGCAGCGAGTGCGTGAACTGGCCCTGCTGCGTACCCTGGGTGCGCGCGGCTCATCACTGGTGCTCATGCTCATCGTTGAGGCTCTTGTGGTGGGTATTGTATTCTCAGCGATCGGGGCGTTGGCGGTGTATGCTGTCGCGGGCCTGCTGTCACTGTTGTTTAACAATATTCTGATCACGTACGACCCCATGGCGTTCGTCGCTGGTGTGGCGCTGTGCACCATCGTCACAGTGTTGGCTTCGCTGGCCCCGGCCCGCACCGCCCTGCGCATCTCCCCCATTAGTGCAATGGGTGAGACCACCGCCCAGGCTGTGAAAAAGCCCAGCATTATTGGGATGATCGCGGGCGTGCTGGTGGGTATTGGCGGTGCCGTACTGGTCAGTATTGCCATCGGGATGACCAACGACAAGAAGGACTCCGAACAGGCTGTGCTGCTGGTGATGCTGGCTGCCCTGCTGCTCGGTGTGGCGATCTTCCTGCTCACTCCCTGGATTCTGCTGCCGCTGGTGCGGGGGCTGGGCACAATGTTCCGCACCCAGACCGGTAAATTGGCGGTCGCTAACGCCCTGCGCTCCCCCAAACGTACGGTCTCAACGGGCCGTGCAGTGCTGGTGGGTGCACTGGTGGTCGCTACCGTGCTGACCGGTTACAGCGTCATGAACGCCTCGCTGGCAAAGGCAATGGATAAGACCTTCCCGATCTCAGCGATGGCCGTATACGGTGATGGCTCATCGGCCGGTGCCAAGGGCGTGGAGAAAGCCCGCAGCGTTGCCGATAAGGCGCGGGGTTTGAAGAATGTGGAAGCAGCAACTGTGGCCTCTGCTGCGGGTGCCGTGGAGTACACGATCCCTGTGAAGGATACCGACAAGTCGGTGGATCACGCCAGTAACCTGGTGGCGCTGAGCCAAGACGAGCTGGGGAAGGTCATTCCGGGTGAGGCTTCGCAGCAGCTTGCCGATAATACGGTGCTGGTTCCCACCAAGATTTATGAGGCCAGCTCGTATAACGATTCAACCCGGCTCAAGGCAACCGGCCCGCGCGGGACTGTGGAGCTGAAACCGATTAAGTCGCAGACCCAGCAGACCCTCTTCATCGTGAATACGGCAACCGGGGCCAAGCTGCAGGATGCCTCTGACCCGAAACCGATTGCTGTTGCAAACGCACCGGAACAGCAGGGTGCACAGGGGCAGCCCGCCCAGGGTAGTGAGCACCAGGCTCCTGCCGATGGAGCACAGGGTGCACCCACCGCTGGGGCTGAGGGCGACGCATCTCCCGGCGCTACCGGTGCCGGTTCTGAGGGTGCCAGCGCCCCTGCCGGTGGAGGCGCTCAAGGCTCTGCTGCGGGTGCATCCGCTGGGAGTGCCCAGCAGCCGGGCCAGGACGGTGCCGGGCAGCAGGAGCTGGGAACCGTAGCGCGCGGTAACCAGACGATGGTTCTGGTGCGTGCGGCTTCTCCGCTGTCGTCCTCCGATAACGCCGCTTTGCAGGATGAGCTGACTAAAGCTAATGACGGCGTTGATTTTGTGGGCGGTTTGCAGTCACGGAAACAGATTGACCAGATACTGACTATTCTGCTGGGCTGCACCCTGGCACTGTTGGCTCTGGCAATTGTGATCGCTGTGATTGGCGTGGCGAACACTATGACCCTGTCGGTGAACGAGCGCCGCCGTGAGAACGCGATGCTCCGCTCGCTGGGCCTGTCCCGCAAGCAGCTGCGCCGCATGATTTCGGCCGAGGCAATTCTCATTACCCTAGGCGCGGTGCTGCTGGGCATCTTAGGCGGTATTGGGATTGGGCTGCTCGCGGCGAAGGTTATTTTCACGGCATCCAATAGTTCCGCTGAGATTGTGGTTGAGCTGCCGTTCTTGGGGCTGGCCTTTGTGGTGCTGGTTGGTTTGCTGTCAGCACTGGTCGCCTCGGCGCTGCCGGCGATACGTTCAGCGCGTATGTCTCCCGTAGAGGGGATGCGCAGCTAACCGCTGATTCGCTGTCGGTTCTGAACCGTCACAGGGCGGGTTCCCCGGTGTGGGGAACCCGCCCTGTGTTTTTATTGTGCCCGCTAAAGTTAATACAGTTTGTCTGCCGAAACGTGTTGAGGGTGTACTATTCTGCCTATAATCCTTACACGGCGGCATGTTATTAAATCTTTATTTTCCTTTTATTAGGCACAGTGCTATATATCACATACACCACTTAGGGTATACATTACCTCATACTCTTTGAATGCAGCTTAAATGCAGCACATCTACCACTTTTACCACACCGTTCCCCACCGTGCCACCTTAAACCCTGGTCAGGGCCGCATATCATCCGAAAGTATGAGAACCGTTTTTGGGGCCTTCAAAAACTTCACCCCAAAGGATGACAAATGTCAGGGGATATCGCTTTCAATTCCTGAAACAATTAAATCATGACTACTTCAACCATCCCCGCAGGCACTCCTGCGGTAGCCACACGAAACCTGTTCAAAACCTACGGCAAGGGCGAAGCAACCGTTCACGCGCTGAACAATGTGAGCGTTGACTTCGAGCACGGTAAGTTCACCGCCATTATGGGGCCTTCCGGCTCTGGCAAGTCCACGCTGATGCAGACGCTCGCTACCCTTGATGCGCCCGACCGTAACCCCCAGACTATTATCCGTATCGGCGGTACCGAACTATACGGTCAGAAAGACAACCAGCTCACCGAATTCCGCCGCGAACACGTAGGCTTCATCTTCCAGGCCTTTAACCTCGTACCCACCCTCACCGCCGGGCAAAACATCGACCTGCCACTGGGACTAGCCGGCAAAAAACCCGACCCGGTATGGCGTGACTATCTTGTTCAGACTTTGGGGCTGCAGAACCGCCTGGATCACCGCCCCGAACAGCTCTCCGGCGGCCAGCAGCAGCGCGTTGCCATTGTGCGCGCTCTGCTGGCTCGCCCGGAGGTCGTATTTGCTGACGAGCCGACCGGTAACCTCGACTCCAACTCGGGGTCTGAGGTTTTGCGGCTGCTGCGTGATGCTGCGACTGAGCACCAGCAGACCATCCTCATGGTCACGCACGATGCGCATGCCGCCTCGTATGCAGACCGCGTGGTCTTCCTCAAAGACGGCATGATCGCTGGCGAGATGCTCAACCCCACCCACGACGCCGTCCTGCAGGCCATGGGACAGTTGGAAGGTAAGTAAAAATGGCTACTACTACACTAAGTACGGTGGCGCGGGCGAACCTGCGCGCCTCCAAGAAGAAATATATTCTCACGGGTATTGGTATTGCCATTTCGTCGTTCTTCATTTCGGCGGTACTGATGCTTACTTCTTCGCTTCAGGCGACGCTGGATGCGACCATTGGCGATGTCTACGCTAACTCCCAAAACGTGGTGATTTCCGCGGGCGTGGAGAGCCAAGGCGCGAACCCCACCGCTAAGTTCCCGATGTCCAATGACACGGTTAAGAAGATTCAGGAATCCCCGGAGGTTAGCTCATCCTGGATTCTGTATACTTTTTCTGGTACCTACGGGGCCGATAAAGAGAAGGTATCATACGGTTCTGCGCCACCGTCAAAAGACCTTTCGCCCTTTAATATTGAGGGGAATCTCCCCTCTAAGGACACCGAGCTCCTGGTTTCTAAGACTTTCGCCGAGAAACACAATCTGAAAATCGGTGATAAGGTGACCATGCCCAATGTTGTCACCTCGGCTACCGATAAGGACAACGCGAAAGACACCGAGTATACCCTCACGGCTACCTTCAGCACCGGTATCTCAGAATCGCAGATGAGCAATGACCTTTACATTGGAGGCACCAGCCTTGCGGATATCGCACGTCAGCTTGCCGATGAAGAGGGCGGGATCGTCTCAGACCCCTCCAAACCTATGGCGCCTCAGGCCTTCATTAAGCTCAAGAACGATACCCAGGAATCACGCGATGCCCTGCAGAAAGAGCTGAACACCGGCGATAAGAACACCACCCCCAAGGTGTTCTCTAATACGCAGATGATGGACCACCTCAAGAAGACGTTCTCATCGCTCTTCGACGTTCTGGGTACTATCCTCGTTGCCTTCGCAATCCTGGCTCTGTTGGTTTCCTCATTCGTTATTTCGAACACCTTCGCGGTGCTGGTGGGCCAGCGGACTCGTGAGCTCGCCCTGCTGCGCACCCTCGGTGCCCGCGGTGGTTCACTGGTGCGAATGCTGCTTATGGAGTCGCTGGTGATTGGTCTGTTCTTCTCCATTATTGGTTCGGCGGCGGTGTATGCAGTCGGCGGGATTTTGAACGCAATGTATAGCACATTCGTCGTGAATTTCTCCCCTATGGCGTTTATTGTGGGCGTACTCATGTGCACTGTTGTGACCGTGCTTGCCTCGCTCGTCCCGGCCCGTACTGCCCTGCGCATCTCCCCCATTAGCGCCATGAGCGCAAATACTGAGCAGGCCGTGAAGAAGCCCAGCATCATTGGGGGAATTATCGGCGTCGTCCTCGCCATTGTGGGCGGTATTCTCACCACCGCCGCGCTGAAGGATAATAACGGCGGCACTGCCATTACCACCATCATGTGGGCGTGCCTCCTCTACGCGTTGGCGGTATTCCTGCTCACCCCGTGGATCCTGCTGCCGCTCGTTCGGATTATTGGATCGGTACTGCGCGGGCAGACCGGTAAACTCGCACTGGCGAACTCCCTGCGCTCGCCTAAACGCACCGTTTCAACCGGGCGCGCCGTGCTGGTGGGAACCCTGGTGATTGGCATCGTGCTAACTGGCCACTCGGTTTTGAGCACATCCATCGCCAAAGAGCTGGATAGGCTATACCCGGTAACAGCGTACGCACCGTTCGGTGAGTCCTCCGTGACCAATAGCAGTGCGAGCGTGACCAAGGCAAAGAATGTGGCCGATAAGATTAAGGGCCTTAAAAACGTTGAAGCCGTTAGTGTTGGCTCGGCTGCGGGCGTGATCGAATACACCGCAAAGCCCGATAATGCAGACTCCATTAACCTCAAAGACAATGTGATGTCCCTGAGCAATGATGACCTGCACAAGGTATCCACCGGCGAGTCCAACATTAACCTGAAGGACGACGAGGTGCTCGTGCCCCAGGATATTTGGGACTTGGGCAAGTTCGATAACAACACCCGTCTGAAGCTCACCGGGCCGCTGGGAACGGTCGAGGCCAAACCCATTAAGGCAGAGACCAAAGAGCCGTTCTTCGTGGTGAACCCGGCAACTGGTGCTAAGGTGCAGGATGCCTCCAACCCGCAGCCAGCCACTAGTGAACAGGCTATGCCGGAAGACCCCGCCGCACAGGAAGCGCTCATGAAGGCTGCCAAGGAAAACCCGGCCCTGGCACGCAGCTTTGCGGCACGCGGTACCGCAACTATGGTGCTCATGCGGGCAAAAACCCCGCTCACCAGCTCCGATAATAGCCAGCTGCAGAGCGAGCTTGCTAAGGCAAATGACGGAACCGAGTTCCAGGGCGGACTGAGTATTCGTAAGAGTAACGATCAGACTCTGAGTATTATGCTCAATGCGTCCCTGATCCTGCTGGCACTGGCAGTCGTTATTGCGGTGATCGGTGTGGCAAACACTATGACCCTGTCGGTGAACGAGCGCCGCCGTGAGAATGCGATGCTCCGCTCGCTGGGCCTGTCCCGCAAGCAGCTGCGCCGCATGGTCTCAACCGAAGCCGTCATGATTACCCTCGGAGCGCTGGCGATGGGCATCGTCTCAGGCGTACTCATTGGTTTAGTTCTTTCACGAGTACTGGTGCGGTCCATGCGTGAATCCATGGAAATGGTACCGGCCCTGCCAATTACCGGCATGGTACTCGTGTTGGTAGTGGGCCTATTCGCCGCATTCGCGGCGTCAGCCATCCCGGCCTTCCGGTCGGCACGGCAATCCCCAGTGGAGGGATTAAGGTCCCGCTAACCTCATAAGGATCCCCGGAAGGGGAAAAGCCCCCGGTGCTTTTGTCGGTTGGAGCCGGGGGCTTCTTCCTGCCCTCACAGCAGTAGCCCGCCAACATTACGAGCAACAGAAAGTCCCGGAGGCAACGGTATTCGTTGCTTCCGGGACTTTTAGCGTATGAAGATACGCACCGGTTACGCCTCTTTCGGCTCCTCATACCGGGGGAACACCGGCGACGGGGCCGGAAGCTCAGCACCGGCGACCAGAGCATCACCCAGCGCGGTAAACTGGCGCGCATCACCTTCAGCAACACCCAGCAGACCCAGCAGCTTCGCCATGGAGGCGGGCATCACCGGCTGCATGAGGATAGCAACCTGGCGCACCACCTCAAGGGTCACATACAGCACTGTGCCCATGCGCTCCAGCTCACCGTTCTTACGCAAAGCCCACGGCTGCTGCTCCGCGAAATAGGCGTTCGTATCGGCAAGCACCGTCCAGATACGCTCTAGGGCACGGTGGAATGCCTGCTCATCATAGTCCGCGCGAACCGGCTCATACAGGGCGGCAGCATCAGCCAAAATCTTACGATCAGCCTCGGTAAACTCGCCGGGGGTAGGCACCCTACCGTCACAGTTCTTCGCCACCATCGACAGCGAACGCTGCGCCAAATTTCCCAGGTTATTCGCCAAATCCGAATTAATACGGTTCTTAATCGCCTCGGCGGAATACGAGCCGTCCTGCCCGAATGAGACCTCACGCATTAGGAAGAACCGAACCTGGTCCAGCCCGAAGGCCGCCACTAGGTCGGCAGGATCCACCACATTACCCACCGATTTCGACATTTTCTCGCCATTAACCAGCAGGAACCCGTGCCCAAATACGCGTTTGGGCAGCTCAAGACCGGCAGACCAGAGGAACGCAGGCCAGTAGATAGAGTGGAAACGGGTAATGTCCTTACCAATCAGGTGCAGGTCTGCCGGCCAGTATTTGGTGAAAAGCTCCCCCTCAGTGTTCGGGTAGCCCAGGCCAGTCAGGTAGTTAGTCAGCGCATCCACCCACACGTACATAACGTGCTTATCATTACCGGGTACGGGCACGCCCCAGTCGAAGGTGGTGCGCGAAATTGAGAGGTCATTCAGTCCGCCCTTGACGAACGAGGTCAGCTCATTGCGGCGCGACTCGGGGTAAATGTAGCCCTGGGTTGCGTAAAGCTCCAGCAGCTTATCGGCATACTTTGAGAGGCGGAAGAAATACGACTCTTCCTCAGTCCATTCGACTTCCGTTCCGGTGGCAATAGCGTAACGCTGCCCGTCACGTTCTTCTGTCTCGTCCTCAGCATAGTAGGCTTCATCGCGTACGGAGTACCATCCGGCGTATTTATCGAGGTAAATATCTCCGTTCTCTTCCATAC
The DNA here is from genome assembly GCF_003989155.1 of Rothia sp. HSID18069. Lineage (NCBI taxonomy): Bacteria > Bacillati > Actinomycetota > Actinomycetes > Micrococcales > Micrococcaceae > Rothia > Rothia sp. HSID18069. The sequence continues at coordinate 1,144,304 of NZ_RBMG01000001.1, forward strand.
GCTTCCAGATCGCCTGCGACGCCTCATAATGGTCGGGGTCTGTGGTGCGGATAAAGCGATCGTAGCTAATACCGAGGGCATCATTCATCGCCTTGAAACGAGCGGAATTCTCGTCGGCGAGTTCCTTGGCGGTTACGCCCTGCTTCTCGGCGGTGGTCTGCATCTTCTGCCCGTGCTCATCGGTGCCGGTCATAAACCGCACATCGAACCCATCGAGCCGTTTAAAACGCGCCATAACGTCTGCGGCAATAGTCTCATAGGCGTGCCCAATGTGGGGGTTGCCGTTGGGGTATGAAATCGCTGTAGTGATGTAGTACGGGGTAGCAGTCATAATTATTAATCTTACCCCAGTTTCTGGCGCTGGATGCGGCGAAACAGTAATGCGACAAGCACGCCGTCATGTACCCACACACAACCCCAGCTGCAGCAGCAGACCCCCTCGCACATGTTGCACGCTGTACACCGTGACGGTGCTCAGCACGTAGCATGTGCGAAGGGGCCGCCTGCGTTTACAGCAGTGCACTGTAGGCTGGGCTCGCTAGCCGCATGACCACTCATAGAAGACCTGCGAGAAGTCACGGGCTGCCAACCGGTCCGGGGCAATCAGCCAGTTCGCTGTACCAACATCGCCCCAGAGCACCGTGTTCCCATACGAATCCATCGTTAACAGGTTCACGGTACACCTGCGGATATCAGAGTGTTCAGGCTCTTCGCGGCGTGGATCGCCCTGCATGAAGTGCGGTAACCCACCAAGCCTTGAGTAGTCCCCTGAACCAGTAAATTCCTCAATTTCTTCCACATCATATGCATCAAGGTCAAAAAGACTCGTAATAGCCTGTTCCGGGTATGCCTGGTTCCATTTCTCAAGCAGCGGGTGATTTATCGAATCGTTCGGGGCAAATATTTCCCGCCCAAGTGTCGTAAATTCGAGTGCACATTCATGTTTGATAGGCCACCAGAAGTCTCGCTCACGGTCCTCACAGGTCGCTACCGCATCCGGATTCGCTTCACCCAGCTGAGGATAGTAGATCACACGGTGGTCCTCTTCCTTATCTATCCCCCAACCTGAGTTTGTGCTCACCCAGAACTGCACCATGCCGGTGGGCGGATAAATGGGATTCTCGGGCAGCTCAGCACAATTAATCTGCGCGATCATGCCCATCGGCACCCCGTCCGAGTCGGTGGGTGCTTCCACCCCAGCGGGCAGATACGGCACTCCCCCGAACTTCGAGACGGTCACCGGCAGCGGCTCAGCGGCCTCAGAGGGCTTAATCCCAATAGCAGGTAATGAGTTTTCGGCATAGAGCTCTTCAATAAGGGCAGCAGCTTTCTCAACAATATCGCTCACAGGAAGCTCTCCTTCAACGGTTCTATCTATGGTCATTGCTGGGTTGTGCAGGTGTTTCCACCTGCGCCCTGGTTTAATGAGAGCACTCTCCCGAGCCAACACACAACCGATTTCGTCATTACCCGCTTTTTCTCATCTGACAAGCCCCGGTTAGGGGCAGCGCTCGGCACCAGAATGTGCCAGGAGGTTAGCCCGTGTTTTTACAGAGGCCGCTAACAGCATGACCACTCATAGAAGACCTGTGAGAAGTCACGGGCTGCCAACCGGTCGGGAGCAATCAGCCAGTTCGCCGTACCGCCATCACCCCAGATCACCAAATATTCTTCGCCATCCCAGACTGAGTCCATCGTCAGCAGGTTCACAGTGCACTCACGCTCCTCAGCATTCTCATGGTAGTAACGCGGGTCGCCCTGCACAAAGTCTGGTAAACCGCCAATCTTCGAGTAATCCCGTGAACCGGTGAACTTCTCAATTTCCTCTAGAACATCGCCGTCCTCAAAATTGTCAAGGTCAAAAAGAGACTTAATGGTCTGTTCCGGGTATGCCTGGTTCCACTTCTCAATCAGCGGGTGGTTCACTGAATCCTTGTACGGGGAGAATATTTCATGCTCCAACACCACAAATTCGAGTGCGCATTCGTGCTCCACCGGCAGCCAAATATCATGTTCATCGTCATTCATAGTTGCTGTCGCTTCCGGGTTCGCCTCACCCAGCTGAGGGTAATAGATAACGCGGCGGTCATTTTCGCCGCCTAATCCCCAATCGTCACCGCCCCCTATCCAGAACTGCACCATACCGGTAGGCGGGTAAATGGGGTTCTCAGGCAGTTCAGCACAGTTAATCTGCGCGATCATGGCCATTGGGTTCCCATCTGAGTCGGTGGGTGCCTCCACATCGACAGGAAGATACGGCACTCCCCCGAACTTTGAGACGGTCACCGGCAGCGGCTCAGCAGCCTTAGATGCCTTAACCTCAATAACGGGTAACGGGTTTTCAGCATTGAGCTGTTTAATAAGGGCGATAGCTTTCTCGGCAGTGCTGCTCATGGGAACTCCTTCGATGGCTCTGAGCTACGGTAGTTAGGGGTTACAGGCGTCACCGCCTGTGTTCTCCGCATTAATTAGAGCACCTTCCTGAACCAGCACACAATTGGTTTCGTCATTGCCCGTTTTTCCTCACCTGATATACCCCTCATCAGGATAGGCACAGCATTATCTAGTTCCGAACCGCCAAGCTGCTGGCAGAAAACTTTAGGGTACTACATGAGCTGCAATAAACGCTTCAAAGACCAAACGCATACAAAGGGGTGCCCACCATGAATGGCAGGCACCCCTGTAACGTTATTAGCTCAGCGCTTAGCGAGCCACCGAACCTTCGGTGTAGTCATCATCCACGGTGTTCCACGAGAACAGCTCACGCAGCTTACGGCCGGTAGCCTCAATCGGGTGCGACTCGCCCTGAGCACGCAGAGCCTTGAACTCGGGTGCACCAGCAGCCTGGTCGTCCATGAAACGCTTAGCGAACGCGCCGCTCTGAATATCAGCCAGCACAGCCTTCATGTTCTCCTTCACCTCGGGAGAAATCACGCGCGGGCCAGAAACATAGTCACCATACTCGGCGGTGTCAGAAATCGACCAGCGCTGCTTAGCAATACCGCCTTCAATCATCAGATCCACGATCAGCTTCAGCTCGTGCAGCACCTCAAAGTACGCGATCTCAGGCTGGTACCCTGCCTCAGTCAGCACCTCAAAACCGTACTGCACCAGCTGCGAGGTAGACCCGCACAGCACAGCCTGCTCACCGAACAGGTCAGACTCGGTCTCTTCAGTGAAAGTGGTCTTAATAACGCCCGCACGGGTAGCACCCAGCGCCTTAGCATACGACAGGGCCAATGCCAGAGCCTCACCTGAGGCGTCCTTCTCAACGGCAACAAGAGCGGGAACACCACGGCCTGCCTCGTACTCGCGGCGAACCGTGTGCCCCGGACCCTTCGGGGCGACCATAGCGACATCCACACCCTCGGGTGCGGTAATGTAGCCAAAGCGGATATTGAAACCGTGCGCAAAGAACAGCGCATTGCCGGGCTTCAAGTTAGGTTCGATGCTCTCAGCGTAGACCTTAGCCTGCACCTGATCCGGGGTCAGAATCATAATGACATCTGCCTCAGCGGCGGCCTCGGCAACGGTCGCCACACGCAGCCCTTCAGCCTCAGCCTTGGCGCGGGACTTGGAGCCCTCAGCCAGACCAACAATAACCTTCATGCCAGAATCACGCAGGTTCAATGCGTGGGCGTGACCCTGCGAACCGTAACCGATAATCGCGACGGTACGGCCCTGGACCAGGGAAAGATCTGCATCGTCGTTGTAGAAAATGGTTGCTGCCATTTCTTCTCCTAATATTTTGGTGTTTACCCGCTAAGGGCTCAGTGAATAAGTTTACTAGATGCGGTACCGTGCAGAAGGTTTAAACGCCTCTTCTCAGGATGCGGGCACCAGCACCACACGGCACCGCATACCCGCACCCAACGATAGTGGCTCCACCCACGGTTGCCAGCGGCTTCTTCCGCCGAAAGAGGGCGCTAAATGCGTTCGCTCATCGACCGCGGCCCGCGAGAAAGCGCAATAGTGCCAGCACGCACAATCTCACGGATGCCGTAGGGCTCGAGCACATCCAGCAGGGCGTTAAGCTTCTCAGCCGAACCGGTCGCCTCAATCACTACCGACTCCGTAGAGACGTCAATTACCGAAGCACGGAAAAGATCGGCGGCCTGAACCACCTGCAGACGCACCGCCGGGTCCGCCTTAACCTTCACCATAATGTGGTCGCGCTGTGTTGAGGTTTCCGGCGGCAGCTCCACCACTTTAAGAACATGGATCAGCTTATTCAGCTGTTTAGTGAGCTGCTCCAGAGTTTCAGAATCGCCATCCGCAACAATCGTGATGCGTGAAACCTTGGGAACCTCCGTGGGGCCCACCGCGAGGGAGGCAATATTAAACATGCGGCGGGAGAACAGCCCAGAAACGCGTGAGAGCACGCCGGGCTTGTCTTCTACCAGTACTGAAAGGGTATGCAGGCTCATTAGTTCTCCCCCTCTTCTCGACCGAAATCGGGCGAGGTGTTCTTCGCAATCTGAATCAAATCATTCGACACGCCAGCGGGCACCATCGGCCACACCATCGCATCCGGGCTAACGGTGAAATCAATCACCACGGGGCGGTCGTTAATCGCGAGCGCCTGCTTAATGGTTTCGTCCACGTCCTCGTCACGCTCGCACCTGAACGTGGCACAGCCGTACGCGTCGCCGAGCTTCACGAAATCGGGGATGCGGTCGGTGCCGTGCCCGGTACGCAGGTGCGTGTTGGAGTAGCGGCCGTCGTAGAAGAGGGTCTGCCACTGGCGCACCATACCCAGGGACGAGTTATTAATGATCGCAACCTTAATGGGGATATTGTTCTGCGCGCAGGTGGCCAGCTCCTGGTTAGTCATCTGGAAACAGCCGTCGCCGTCAATCGCCCACACCACGGAGTTGGGGTTTGCCACCTGTGCACCCATTGCGGCGGGCACGGAGTAGCCCATAGTGCCCAGACCGGAGGAGCTGAGGAAGTGACGCGGGTTCTCGTGCCCCACAAAGTGCGCACCCCACATCTGGTGCTGGCCCACGCCAGCCACGTAGAATGCGTCTGGGCCGGTGAGGGCGCTGATGCGTTCCAGCACGTACTGGGGTGAGCCCAGCCCGTCATCTGTTTTAACGTACCCCAGCGGGTAGTCCGCCTTAATCTTGTCCAGCTCAACCCACCATTCGGCCAGTGAGGGCATGTGCGGGGCGAACTCGGTGGCGAGCAGCTCGTTCAGTTCGGGCAGCACATATCGCAAATCGCCCACGATCGGCACGTTTGCGAAACGGATTTTTGAGATCTCCGCCGGGTCAACGTCAATGTGGATGACCTTCGCATCGGGGGCGAACGAGTCGACTTTACCGGTCACACGGTCGTCGAAGCGGGCTCCGAGAGTAATCAGCAAGTCTGACTTCTGCATGGCTGCCACGGCGGGAACGGTGCCGTGCATGCCAGGCATCCCCAAGTTCTGGGGGTTCGAGTCGGGCAGGGCGCCGCGGGCGTTGAGGGTGGTAACTACGGGTGCGCCAGTGAGTTCTGCGAGTTTAGCCAGCTCTTCGGAGGCGCCCGCACGCACCACGCCGCCGCCCACGTACAGTACGGGACGTTTGGACTCGGTAATGAGCTTAGCCGCTTCACGGATCTGCTTGGAGTGCCCGCGGGTGACGGGGGTGTAGCCGCGCACCTCAATCTTCGGGGGCCAGCTGAAGTCCATCATGCCCACCTGCGCGTCCTTGGTGATGTCTACCAGCACGGGGCCGGGGCGTCCGGTTGCGGCGAGATGGAAGGCGGTGGCGATGCACCGCGGGATTTCCTGCGGGTCGGAGATCATGAAGGAGTGCTTGGTGATCGGCATGGTCATGCCCACAATGTCTGCTTCTTGGAAGGCGTCGGTGCCGAGCAGCTTCGTGGACACCTGCCCGGTGATAGCGACGATGGGCACCGAGTCCATGTTTGCGTCCGCGATGGGGGTGAGCAGGTTGGTGGCACCGGGCCCGCTGGTTGCAATACACACACCTACTTTGCCGGTGGAGGTCGCATACCCTTGAGCGGCGTGCCCTGCACCTTGCTCGTGGCGCACCAGGATGTGGTTAATCTTGGAGGAATCCATGAGCGGGTCATAGGTGGGCAGGATTGCCCCGCCGGGCAAACCAAAAACGTCGGTGACGCCAAGCATTTCAAGGGAGCGGATGATCGCCTGGGAGCCGGTCATGCGCTCGGTGGTGTGTGTTTCGCCCGCCGCCGAAGTTTCAGGGGCGGTCTTAGCCGAGTATCCCGTGGTCATATTAATGCCTCTTATCGGTTCTTCAGTTCTCTGTAATCTGAGGTGAGGTGCGATAAGCTGGTGTGCCTTTCGCGCGTGCGCCCCGGTGGTTCCGTAGCTACAAAAAATACCCTCCGCTGGTGGTGGTAGCGAAGGGCGCTTACGTAGACAGCATCAAAGCCTCGTCCTGCGGCGCCCTAGGCGACGACTACGAGGCTAAGAATCAGCTGCATCTGTTGCTTTTGCACCCTTCTATGTTCGCGCGCTGGCGTGCGTGAGTCAAATCTCCCGTGCCGTTTTAACGAATTTTTTGCAGTATTTTTTGAGAAGTTGGCTTGTGAACGGGATGCAAGTGTTATCTGCCGGCCACTACCGGAGTATTTCACCAGTAAATTAGTGCATTTATGTGACATAAAACGGTGACGTAGAACGCGCCTGCCGGTAGAATTGGGGGTATGACCGATGTGAAAAATACGGCCGACACCGATGTAGCGCAGGCCAATCAACAGCAGGGCACACAACGACTAACCGGAGAGCAAGTAATCCGAGTACTGCACCCTGCTTTTGATAATCAGATCATTAATTACGGCGCCTACAACCTGGTGTATGCGACCGGTTCCGCGACCTACCGCAACCCCGATATTGCGGCTCTTCAGGAGGATCACCAAGAGTGCTTTCTGGTAGGTTATCAGGATTCACCGGATGAGGTGATTATTGCACCTATTCATATGCCTGAGGTGACCCCGGCAGGTGCGGCAACAACCATCGACAACACAAACGCTCTGCATGCGCATCTGACGAATGACAATCTGACTATTATGCTTGAGTCTATTAATGGGAGCCGGTTCAGGCTCACGCTATTAGATAAGCCCGAGATTACCACGCACGCTGGTACGGGCACTATTGATCAGACGCTGGATGTGCAAGATTTCCGGACGTTCGTGACCACTATCTGGCCTGTGCTTTAGGCCTGTGCGGCTACCGGTTCATGGCGCACCCCACGGCTTAGGGGGTGCGCCTTTTTAGCAGGTTACCCGCATGTACCCGGTACCGCGCTTGGCTGCGTGGGCGCGGGTGCAGAGTAAAAATAGGCGAGAACCCCGCCGATATTGGCGGGGTTCTCGCTATAGTGTGCGCCCCCTGGGACTCGAACCCAGAACCCATTGATTAAGAGTCAATTGCTCTGCCAATTGAGCTAGAGGCGCTTATTTACTTATCCACCAGCACCGCTGGCGACAGATAAAAACTATACGGCACTTGCTTCACCCTCGCAAATCCAGTTGGGGTGATACTCGCCACCCTAAAGCTGGGGTGTGTGGGGGCAGTAGTGAAAACAGCTTCGACCCGTTCATCTTGAGGCGCACCTGAGGCCGTGCCATGATGGTTTGTGGTAAAGACACTTCTGGCCCCGATAACCCGAAAGGCACACCGTGAGCACTCGTTTGGAACCCGGCACCGCCGCACCCGACTTCACACTACAAGACCAGGATGGAACCACCCGCTCCCTCAGCGACTATCGGGGGCAGAACGTCATCCTCTACTTCTACCCCAAGGCGTCCACCCCCGGGTGCACTAAAGAAGCATGTGACTTTCGGGATAACCTGGCGTCGTTCTCCTCACTCGGGTACACGGTGCTGGGTGTCTCACCCGATAAGCTGCCCGCCCTCAAGAAATTTACCCAGAACGAAGAGCTCACCTTCCCGCTGCTGTCCGACGCCGACCACGCCGTGGCCGAAGCATACGGCGCGTGGGGCGAGAAGAAGAACTACGGGAAAGTGTACGAAGGGCTTATTCGCTCAACCTTCGTCATTGATGAGCAGGGCACCATTAAGATTGCCCAGTACAATGTGCGAGCCACCGGGCACGTAGCAAAACTACGGCGCGATATGGGCATTGACCCCAAATAGCACCAGCATCCCCTATTGTGGGGGGGGGGAAGCGCCCCGCTGCGCCACCGCTCACGCTATTTGTGAACCCTTTTGCCGCTAGTGTAGACTTGCATACGTTGGTTTAGCACTGGCATCACGCGCGAGTGGTGAAATTGGCAGACACGCAGGATTTAGGTTCCTGTGCCTTACGGCGTGGGGGTTCAAGTCCCCCCTCGCGCACCATATTCTTTATTCAGAGCCTCCGTCCGCAATGGTCGGAGGCTCTTTACGTGAGCTCCTTGAACGCAGCGCATAGTGCTATCAAACAATAGGAACATAGCGACAATAATTTTCAGCCCGGTAACACAAACCACATATTTTAAAGAACTGCCCACCCCGAGAGGTTCCCTCTGGCAGTACCAGCCCACGGATGTATCTGCCGCCACTTTCGAACCTGAAGATTGTCTGAGGATTCAACGCAGCACACGGTTAATCTTCTATACGGCGAACCTGTAAGCGGTATGCTGAAAGTTCCGACTAAAGAATTTCTCACCGCAGACATCTATCGGTACCGCAGTGCCCGCACCGGGCGCCCCAACCCATATACCCGAAAGGACGCACCCGATGCCCACAGCACCGCTACCCCCAACCCGGGTCAGCCGCCGCGATGCACTGCGCTTGGGTGCCCTACTCACATGTGGGTTTACGCTCGCAGCCTGCGACTCGCGCAAAGGAAGCGGGGGTCAGGACGGTGAACACCGTGTTTTCCGTTTCGCCCAAGGCGCCCCGGCCGTGTCCCTCGACCCGGCCTTGGCGCCGGTTACCAGCACCACCCGTATCACCTCCCAAGTCCTGGAACCGCTCGTGGCGGCGAACCATTATACGGGCGAACCCGAACCGGCGTTAGCTACCTCATGGGACATCTCCGACGACCGACGCACCTACACCTTCACCCTCCGTGAGAACGTGAAATTCAGTGACGGTGCTGCACTCAATACCGGTGCGGTGCTGCGCAACGCCGACCGTTGGCGTGCCCTAGCCACTAATACCGACACCGCACACCTGTGCGTACCGCTTTTTCCGCTCTACGGGTGGGGTTTTGGGACCGCTGAAAAGGTAGAGACGAAACAACAAAGCCCCTCTGCCACACCAACGCCCACGGCAACAGGCAGCGCCTCCCCCGCCGAATCCCCGCAGCCCACCGCAGACCCCACAGCGAGCGCATCCGCCGAGCCGAGCGCCAGCGCCTCCGGGGCGGCACCTCACGACTCGACGCAGAAAGAACACGCCACATACCGCCACCAGCCGCTGCTGCAGTCAGTTGAGGAGCGTGAGGGCAAAATCGTCATGACGCTCAGCCGTCCCTCTCTCGCATTTTTGCGGATGCTCACCCAGCCCGCCTTCGGTATCCTCTCCCCCAACTGCCTGGACGAGAATTCACGGATTAAAGACCACCCTGTAGGCACTGGCGCTTTTAAGGTGCAGTCCTTCGAACAGGCGCGTACCGTGCTGGTGCGTAACGAACACTTTAAACGAGATAACACCAAGGTTGAGCTGGACGAAATACAGTTCCATACGCTCTCATCATCTGACAAACGCTACTACTCGCTGGTTGCCAGTAAAATCGATGCCTGCGATCAGGTGAGCAGGAACGACTTGGCACCGCTGGTGCGTGAGGGGTACCTGACCCCCACCCGTGACCCGTTCTCGCTGGTGTATTTTGATTTCAACCTTGAACACCCGGTGCTCAAAAACATTTCGGTGCGCCGCGCTATTGCCCGAGCCGTAGAGCGCGGCACCATTGTCCCCTACTATCTACAAGGCACCAGTGATGCTCTGGGGTACCTCCCCGCACTATTCCGCACCCGCGACGAAGACTTGTTGAACCCCTACTACCGCCGTGATACCGGTACCGCCCAATCGCTGCTGGCCGCCGCAAACTACAAAAACGAGGCGATCGAATGCTATTACCCGGTGGATGTTTCACTGCCGTGGATGAGCACCCCGCAGGTGATCTATTCGCAGCTGATCGGCTCGCTCATTGAGGTGGGTCTGAACATTAAACCCGTTCCGCTTGGGTGGGCAGAATACTGTGAGAAGGCCCGCAGCAACGGGGCCGAACGCGGTATGGTTCTGGGCGGTTTCTACGGTGCCTACCGCGACCCGTACGCTTTTCTGGGGCCCGTGCTCGCGCCCCTGCTGGTAGCACAGTGGCTCAACGAAAAAGACCCCAACCGGGCTAAGTCTCTCCCCCAGACCGCGCAAAACCCTGTCTCTTCCGCTACAGCTTCTGCAAGCCCGCAGCCTTCGGCCTCAGCGAGTGCATCGGCTTCCCCCTCCGCCTCTGAGAGCGAGTCGGCGAGCCCCAGTGCATCACCTGCCGAAGGTGAGCAGGGGCAGCCCTCACCGACCCCATCACCAACGCCAACGGTTAAGCCCGCGCATATTGACCCGGCCCCCTCACTTGAGCAGATTATGCGCGATATTCGAGATGCTGATTCTGCGGAGAACGTGGAAGATCAGCGCTCCAGGTATCGGCAGGTGAGCACGCTACTGGCTCAGTACATGCCGGGGGTTCCACTCATGAATGTGACCTCGAACGTGGCTCTTAGCCGTGACGTGCAGGGGTATGTGACCGAGCAGAACGCCATTGAGTATTTTACGAAGATTACGGTGGCCTAGAGGCGACCCTTCCGTGTCTACCTCACGGCTTGCACGAGAGCTGTATCACTACTTCATGGTTCTTGCCGGTAGCCGCTAAATGGTGAAAGAGGAGTACCCTAGAAGTATTGGCAAGCGCTTGTTAACCACCACTGACGGTGGGAAACACCGAGATTTGGGAGTATCTGTGGGAGCACGTACTGAACGCACCGATGTCGTCCTCGTAGGCGGCGGTATTATGAGCGCCACTTTGGGCGTTTTTTTGAAGGAACTTGAGCCTTCCTGGAACATCATTCTTCTTGAGCGTCTAGATAAAGTGGCGCAGGAGTCAACAAACCCCTGGAATAACGCGGGTACCGGCCACTCCGCCCTGTGCGAGCTGAACTACGCACCCGCAGGACCCGACGGCACCGTAAACCCCACTAAGGCGCTGGGCATTAACGAGCAGTTCCAGGTGTCCCGCCAGTTCTGGGCCTCCCTGGTGAACGAGGGCATCCTGCCGGATAACTCGTTCATTAACCCGGTGCCGCACATGTCGCTGGTATTCGGGGATGAGCACTCAAAGTACCTGGCGGCCCGTTATGAGGCGTTCCGCACCCAGAAACTCTTTGAACGGATGGAATTCTCAACCGAGCGGGACAAGATCGCTGAATGGGCGCCGCTGACCGTTGCGGGCCGAGCCGCAGACGAACCGATCGCCGCCACGTGGGCGCCCGAAGGCACCGATGTTGATTTCGGGGCCCTCACCAAGAGCATGGTGGACTACCTGCAAACCCACGGTGTTGAGGTGCGCTACGGCTACCAGGTGACTGATGTGTCCCGCGAATCCGATGGTTCGTGGACTATTCAGGCTAAGAACCGCATCAATAAGGAAGAGCCGCTGACGGTTCACACGAAGTTCGTGTTCCTCGGTGCCGGTGGCGGCGCCCTGCACCTGCTTCAGAAGTCTGGGATTGAAGAAGGCAAAGGGTACGGCGGCTTCCCGGTCTCTGGCCTGTTCCTGCGCAGCACCAACGAGGCAACCGCCTCCCAGCACAATGCGAAGGTGTACGGTCAGGCGTCGGTAGGTGCGCCGCCCATGTCAGTGCCGCACCTTGATACCCGCTACGTGGACGGCAAACGCTCCCTCCTGTTCGGGCCCTACGCGGGATTCAAACCGAACTTCCTCAAGCAGGGCTCATACTTCGACCTGCCGCTGTCGGTACGGCTGAATAATGTGTACCCCATGACCCGCGCCGGTGCCGCGAACACTTCGTTGGTGAAGTACCTGGTCACTGAACTGTTCAAGAGCCGTGAGGCACGGCTGGGTGCGCTGCACCGCTACTACCCCGAAGCCGTGGGGGACGACTGGGAGCTCATTACCGCCGGTCAGCGTGTGCAGATTATGAAGCGTGACGCGAAGAAAGGCGGCGTGCTGCAGTTCGGTACCGAGGTTGTTTCAGCTTCCGACGGTTCACTGGCGGCACTGCTGGGTGCTTCCCCAGGCGCATCGACTGCGGCACCGATTATGCTGAACCTGCTCAACCGCTGCTTCCCCTCCCGTATGGCCGCATGGGAGCCGCGTATCCGTGAGCTGGTGCCCGGGTACGGTATGAAGCTCAATGATAACCCGTCCCTAGCCGATGAGCTCATGGGATACACTGCGAAGGTTCTGGGCATCTACAACTAGATTCCGCTAACTACCGCGCACGCCCCCGGAGGACAGGGTGAACCTGTTCCCCTGGGGGCTTACTTACCTACTGCGCCCACCCAGACACCAAGGGTACGGCTGCCACAGAGGGGCCTGCTCTCAGGTATGATGTGGGAAACGAACCCGCACACACGAAGGGCCCCTTCCGTTATGGATAACGGTACGAATACAGAAACAGCTTTAGAGTTTGACCAGAACCCGGCAAAAACCGCGCAGGTGCGTCTGAAAGATTTCCCCCGGGGAAGCATCAGCCACATTTTTCGACGTGCAGGTTTTAATTTTCTGAGCAGCAACGGAACCGATTCGGCGGCCGCACTCACCTACTTCACGGTGCTGTCTATCTTCCCGGGGCTGCTGGCCTTCGTCTCTCTTCTCGGTATTGTCGGGCAGGGCCAGGAAAGCGCCACGGTCATCCTGGAATTTCTGCAAGAAAACGCGCCGCAGCAGATGTACAGTATCGTCGAAAACCCCATCCGGCAGCTCACCAACGGCCAGGGCGCGGGTATTGCGCTTCTTATCGGTATTCTGAGCGCCCTCTGGTCTGCCTCGGGCTATATTAGTTCCTTCGGCCGCGCCATTAACCGCATCTACGGGGTGCGTGAAGGCCGCCCCGTGTGGGTTCTTATACCGTTCAATATACTCATCACCACGGCCGTAGTGGTACTGGCGGTGCTGATGATGCTCATGCTGCTGCTGGGGGTGGATGTGCTGAACATTATTGGCTCTCACCTGCCGCCTCACGTTGATATAGAACTGGTGAAAGTGCTCTGGCTCAATGGGCGCTGGATACTCATCTTCCTGGCGGCTGTGGGGCTTATCGCCATGCTGTACACGGCCACCCCAAATATTCGCCACGAAAAAATGCGCCGGATGAGTCCCGGGGCGTTCGTAGCTCTGATTGGTATGGCCCTAGGCGGCTTCGGTTTTACCCTCTACACCAATAATTTCAGTAAATATAACGCCACCTATGGCCTGATCGGTGGTGTGATCGTCATGCTGCTCTTCACCTGGATTATGAACAATATGCTCCTCTACGGCGCGCACCTAGACGCCGAAATTGAGCGGATGCGGCAGTTAGTTGCCGGAGAGCGCTCAGAAGACATTATTCGAGTAGAGGTGCGTGATGACCGCGCCCTCAAAATACTAGATCATAAGAACGAGACGCTCATATCTCAGGCCAATATGCTGCAGCGCAAGTCCGGGGGACAGCAAATCATGCCCAAGCCCAAAGAACCGTCACTAGCCCAGCAGGTATCACAGAAAGTCACCGCAACATTCGAACAGGTGCAGGACAAAGCAGACCAGGTGCGCGGCATGTTTGATAATTCCCAAAACACCAGCCAACCCTCCAACTCTGCCACATTATCCGAAGCAGACACCCGGGCAGATGACCCCGACGGACCCGATGAAAACCCGGACAACCAGCCCACGCTTTTCTAGTGTCCGCTTCCGGTACAGGGTCTGGGGGACGGACGGATTCATATGCCGCGTAAATACCCCCAGGCCCTGGGACGTACACGGGGCAGTCACAAACCGGTGGCCTGGCGCCTGTGAATTCTGCTGCCGACACACCCATAACGGGTTTCTGGAAGCCACTACAGGGGTGACCATGGGCTGTCCCAAAGAATGCGAAAATAGGGATTATGACCCACACGATCCCCAACTTTGAATACACCGTCTACGCGCCCGAGCACCCCACGCAGCAGGCGCTGGTGCTCATGATTCACGGGTTCGCCACCCGCGGCGACCAGCTCTGGGGCGGTACCGGGTGGGTGCGCCAATACCTGCGTGCAGGGTACACCGTGATCGCCGTTGATCTGCCGTACCACGGCCGGGGCTGGCTCAAAGACCCCTCGTTCTCCGTAGCGGCCAAACTGCCGCCTAGAACAGCCGTGCAGGTGGGAACCCTGGCCCCTGCACCTGATGGGGCAGACACCACCGATGCGATGGGAGCGCTCGTCGAAGCGCTCACCCGTCTGCTGGATGGCCTCCAAGAAAGCGGCAACACCACCTCACAACGGCACCCCGTGCACGTGGTGGGATTCTCCTTCGGGGCGCACCTGGGGTGGGATCTAGCGGTCGCTCACCCGCAGCTGGTAGCTTCCCTCGTGCTGGGCGGGCTGCCGCTGTGCGACCATCTTCAGGACTTAAAGGTGCTCTTTGACGGCGGCACCATTGATGACACCGAAACGCTGCAGGCGTTCACCAGCATCATTAGTTCCTCCCCCATCCGCCAGGAGGCGCTCCACCGATTTGTGGCTCTCTCCTTCGCCCCCTTCGACCCGGACGCCATACGGGGCGGACAACGCCCACGCTGCCCCATTCTCATGGCCGTAGGTACCGAAGACAGCGTGGCTGCAGACGCCCACGAACTCTACGATATGGTTGCATCCGACAACCCCCGAAACGAGCTGCTTCTCTTACCCGGAAGGGACCACGTGAACGCTCTCACTGCCGGTGTTTTCCGCCGGGCGGCCCTGGCGTTCTCACAAGAAGCGGAAGCAGCCGCCAAGGTATAGTCCTCCCCGATCTGAGGAAGAGCCCAAACAAATGTGTTCGCCGAATGCGAGTCTACCTGTTGCGGCGAGGGCACAGACCTTAGAATAAACGTATAAACATTCTTTTATCTGCCGTTGTGGTAGAAGCCCACCCCCTAAGGAACAACATGCACAAAGTTAAAGCAGTTGTAGCGCTCGCTAAGAACGAACCCGTCACCGTAACCACCATTAACGTGCCAGACCCCGGTCAGGGCGAGGCCCTCGTGAAGGTTCTTACCTGCGGCGTGTGCCAGACAGATCATCACTATGTTGCCGGTGGTGTGGGCGATGAATTTCCCTACCTGCTGGGGCATGAATCTGCCGCTGTTGTAGAGGCAGTGGGAGAAGATGTCACCAATATTGCTCCCGGAGACTTAGTTATCCTGAACTGGCGTGCGGTCTGCGGTGAATGCCGTGCATGCCGTAAGGGCGAGCCGCAGTACTGTTTTGCGACCCATAACGCTACCCAGAAGATGACTCTGGAGGACGGCACCGAGCTCACTCCTGCTCTAGGCGTTGGCTCTTTCGCCGAAAAAACCCTGGTCGCTGCGGGCCAGTGCACGAAGATCACCGCCGACATTTCCCCCGAACAGTATGCCGCTATTGGACTGCTCGGGTGCGGTGTGACCGCAGGCCTGGGCGCCGTTCTCAATACGGGTGCGCTCAAGCGCGGAGAGTCTGTAGCCGTTATTGGGTGCGGCGGTGTGGGTACCGCTGCAATTGCCGGGGCGCAGCTGGGCGGGGCAACGACCATTATCGCCGTTGATATTGATGACGATAAACTTGAACGCGCACGTCAGCAGGGCGCAACGCACACCGTGAACTCCGCCAAGGTAGACCCAATCGAGGCTATCCGGGAGCTGACCGGCGGGTTTGGTGCAGACTTGGTGATAGACGCGGTAGGTATCGCCCCCACCTTCAAACAGGCTTTCGAAGCACGCGATCTTGCCGGGCGCGTGGTACTTGTGGGGGTCCCTGAGCCTGGCACCACCTGGGATATTCCGCTGGATGAGGTTTTCGGGCGCGGCGGCTCCATTAAGAGCGCCTGGTATGGTGACACCTTGCCTTCACGCGACTTCCCCGAGTTCGTGGACCAGTACCTGCTCGGCCGCCTCGATCTGGACGGCTTTGTCTCCGAGCGTATTAAGCTGGAAGACGTCAATGATGCCTTTGAAACCATGAAAACCGGTCGCGTGCTGCGCTCCGTGGTGGAACTTTAAAACCGGGAAAGGAACCCCTAATGACTGAAGCTATTGAACGGGTTGTTACCCACGGGACGTTCTCACTCGACGGCGGCACCTGGGAAGTCGATAATAATGTGTGGATTATTGGTGATGACCAGCGTGCGACAATCATTGACCCCGCGCATGATGTCGATAAAATCGCAAAAAAGGTTGCCGGGCGCACGGTCGAAAAAATTCTGCTGACCCATGCTCACGACGACCATATTCGTT
This sequence comes from Rothia sp. HSID18069, assembly GCF_003989155.1. NCBI lineage: Bacteria > Bacillati > Actinomycetota > Actinomycetes > Micrococcales > Micrococcaceae > Rothia > Rothia sp. HSID18069. The sequence continues at coordinate 1,160,740 of NZ_RBMG01000001.1, forward strand.
CCGCGAAGGAAGCCGCCGAGCGCTTCAAAGCACCCGTCTACCTGAACCCTGAGGATCGGGTGCTCTGGGAGATGGTGTACCCCTCCTGGGACTTCGACCAGCCCCTGCACGACGGGCAGAAAATCAGTGTTGGCGCTACCGAGCTGCAGGTGCTCGCCACCCCCGGGCACTCCCCCGGCTCGGTCTGCTTCTATGCACCTGAACTCAGCTGGGAAAACAGCGAAGGCGTACTCTTCTCGGGTGATACCCTCTTCAAGGGCGGCCCTGGAGCGACGGGGCGTTCCTACAGCGACTTCGACACCATTATCGACTCCATCGAGTCGAAGCTGCTCACCCTGCCCGAATCCACTGCGGTTCTCACCGGTCACGGAGATTCCACAGGCATCGGCGTGGAGGCACCCGACCTCGACGCCTGGAAGAAACGCGGGCACTAAAACAACGCTGGCAGTGTAAGAAACTGTAAAACCAAAGCGCCGCTGGACAGCGCCCCCCTCACACAGTTTGTTCCCCGCCACACCGCATATTGCGGGTGAGCGGGGAACAAACATTTGACGTAAACCAGCCGGTTGCGGGCACTAATCAGCCTCAGGCAGCGGCTCCAAATGCTCCTCATAGTCAAGACGCCACACATACCCAAACACGTGCCCAAGCACCAGGTATAGGCACGCCGCGATAATCGGCACCATAAAAGCATTACGGTAGTACGGCGAATCACCCAAGAAACCGCCCCACATGCTGCCCATCGTAATACCCACCGCAGACATTGACCGGGCAATAAAACTAACCTGAGAATCGGGCGAATGCCCCATAAGCATCGACAGACTCAACGACTGCCCCGCCAGCGACGCCCCCAACGCCGCACCAAATAGCACCAGCGCCCCAGTAGTGCCCTCAATACTGCTGGAGGCAGGCAGCAGCATCGCCGCGAAAACCAGTGTCACGCCACTTACCAGCCAGCCCTGCCACGGCACAATCCTAAACCCGCCCAGCAGAATAGGCACAGCCACCACCACTATAACGCCCGTACCCACCGCAATCATGACCGGGTACAGGTACAGCGAATCATAGGACATCACCATACCCAGAAGGCCAGTGGCCGCCGACCCCAGGCACGCCCCAAGCATCGCCGTGCCCAGCACCAGCAGCAGCTTCAGCACATTAACATGCACACCCCGCCCGGTATGCGGGAGCTGAGTCTCAGGGTGCTGCAGCAGCGCCGAAGCCGCCGAAGGAGTCGGCGCGGCGGTGGCGGCTGTTCGGGGCCGGGACCCCGGCAGCAGCGACGGGGTGAAAAGCACTGCAGCGATCAGAAGCACATCCAAAGCGGCGGTAACCCACAGGCCAGCACGGCCGCCGCCATAGTACATTGCGGGAAGAGTTAAAAGCGCAGCCAGAGGGTACATCGACAGGTTCAGCATATTTGACCAGGCCATCACCACCGGCCCATTACCCGCAAACTCGGTGTTATGCGCACGGTGCCGCTGGCTCAGCACCGACCACGGCGGTATCGTAACCCCCACCGCCAAACACATGAGCGCATACTCGGTGGTGCCGACACTCCCCCCACCCCCCGACAAATGTGACAGGTACACGAGCGCAGGAATATTAACCACCGCATACATGCCCAGCAGCCAGCGGATACCAATAAACCGCGTCATGACCGAGGTCAAGAGGCTAGTGCACGCAAAAGCAAAAACAGCTGCGCCCACCGAGTAGCCACTCAGGTGAACGCTAAAACTATGATTAGTGACAATAATAAAAAGAGAAATACCGACCAGCACAACGGGCAGGTGCATGAGCACATCAAGCAGGAGTCTCGCAAAACCGTCCGACCGCAGCTGCCGCCACAGAAGCGCCCTGCCCACACGGTGACTACGGCGAAAATTCCGCCACTGCTTACGCAGTGTAAAACGGATACTGCCCCACATCATTGAACTACGCGGATAATCATCTAATACAAAATCGACAGGCTCCGTAAAACTCGGTCTGGAATAGGACCGAAGAACACCGGCGCTCTTGCCGAGTTCCGGGCCAGAAAAATTATGCATAGGATGCCTTCCGTGCAGTAGGACAGAGCGGAAAAACCGCTACTAGAAGTCTACCCGTAAAGTTGAGCCGCCCTGCCCCTTACTCACCACAACCTGCGCCTGGATACGATTCTTCATCTCTTCAACATGCGAAATCAGCCCGATAGTGCGGCCATTCTCACGTAAACCATCAATAGTGGACATCACTTGCTCTAGGGTTTCACCGTCAAGAGTACCAAAACCTTCGTCAATAAACAGAGTGTCAATCTCAACCCCGCCATTATTTTCCTGCACAATCTCGGCCAGCCCCAACGCAAGAGCGAGCGAGGCCATGAACGTCTCACCCCCCGAGAGTGAGGCGGTGCGGCGGTCGGTACCCTGCCACGTATCAAAAACACGCACCCCCAGCCCCAGGCTGGTTCGCTCTTTAGCTTCCTTATCTTCGCTATGCACCAAGGTAAACCTGCCGCCACTCATCTGCTTCAAATGCGCCGAAGCAGCCCGCACCACCGCCTGAAACTCGCCCGCAAGCACATAATTCACCAAGTCGATCCGGCGGGTATTATTCGCAGAGGATGCGCTCGCCACCGCCGCCAGCGAACCGTACAGCTCATGACGTGCAATAGCCTGGGCGCTGCGGGTATGCTGCTTCTCAAACCGTACAATGAACTCCTTAAGATGCTCTTCACCACTCTCACGCAGCGTGTGGCGAGCCAGCAGCTCATCACGGGTTTTCTCCAAACCGCTAATACGCTCGCTCACTTTCTCACGTTCTGCCGCTTCGGGGACGCTCTGCCCGGCGGCAACACGCCGCGCAATATCGCGCATAGCCTCACGCTCAAGAGCCGAAAAGACTCGGGTCAGCTGCCGCTCATACTCGGTAAGGCGCTCCTGAATAGCCTTCTGCTCGGTACCCGACAGCACGGCAGCACACACAGCCTCAGCAGTGTCAAAGGGGGAATCTTCCAGTGCGGCCTGTGCCCCAGCGGTGCTCTGCGCGGCGCGTTTAGCGGCTTCTTCCGCACGGGTGACAGCAGTTTCGGCTGCCCGCACGGCGCTAAAGTAGCGTTCGAGGGCCTCAATGCGTTGGGTGAAATCTACCCGGGCACGCACCGGTTCCAGGGATGCTTCCAGCGCCGTAACACGCTCCTGGGCGGCCTCAGCCTGAGCGCGGGCTGCGGCTTGCGTCCGGGCAGCCTCAGTATTTTTCTCAGCGAGCACCTCAAGCTGCTGTTCTAAGGCCTTGAGTTTTTGCTGCGCAGCCTGTTTTGCGGTGTGCGTCTGTTCGGCGGAGGTGAGGGCGTGCTCCGCCTCGCTCAGGCGTGTAGCAGCAGCCTGAGGGGTTACGGCGCGGGTTTCGGTAAGCTGCTCCAGCACTGTGCGCGCCTTAGTATGCGCCGAGTGCGCGGCGGATTCGGCTGTGTTCGCCGCATCCGACGCCTCACAGGCCGCATCAATATCAGCCTGTTCGATAAGGGTTTCGTTGGGGGCACCGGTGGCGGGGTTGGGGTGCTGGCGCGAACCGCACACCATACACTCCTGACCCTGCTGCAGGTTCTTCGCCAAGCTCAGCGCCGCCTGGCTCATGCGTGCACTGCTGAGCTCGGTAACGCGCTGACGTGCCGTATTAGCGGCAGCATGGGCGGCTGCGTACAGGGTTTCTGTGCGCTGCACCTCCGCTGACGCCTCGGCAAGGCACTGGGCGTGCCGCTGCGCCTGTTCCAGCGTTTCCCGCGCAGCAGCGGCGGCGGTTTGTGCCTGGGCTAGGGCTTCCTCCACCCCGGCGAAGGCGTCAAGATCTTGCCCGGCCTTCTCCTTTGCGGTAACCGCCTGATGCGTCTCTTCGGTCAGCGTAGTGACGGCCGCGCAGGCGGTGGTGTACGTCTCTTCGGCGCTGCGCTGTTCAGCGCGGGCCGCGGTGAGCGCCTGGTCGTCTTTACGGTACCCTTTGAGCTCCGACAGGCAGGAGCTAATGAGCGTGGCTAGTTCCTCATATTCCACGTTGTGGGGCTGCCTCGCTGCTGCGGTGAGCCGGTAGGCGCGGGCCTCTAAGGGCTCCTTCCCGCCGGGGCCAGGCTTTAGGATCCCCAGTTGGGTTTCGGCGATTTCATGTGCCGCACGGTGTTTTTCGACGGCGCCGGTGAGCTCCTGCTCGTTCGCTGCCTGATCGGCTTCAGCGCGGGTGAGGGCGCTGTGCACGGGCTCTGCGGCACGGGCTGTCTCAAGAGTAGTTTTATCGGTGTGGCGGTCCTGTTTCTGCTCTTCGAGGCGTTCCTTATCGGCGGTGAGGCTCTCATATTCCGCCCAGTCACGGCTCAGAGCCGTTAGTTCATGCAGTTTCTCACGCTGTGCAGCAATACGCTGTTCAATGCTGGCGCGGCGGGTATCTTCCGCCTCCCCACCCCGCAGGGTGAGTTTCAGCTGGTGCCGCACCCAGTCCGTAAACTCTGCGGCGGGAAGCTGCAGCGGGTCAATCGCGGGCGGCTCTTGCCCCTGCTCGTGCGGCTTATGACCGTCCGTTACCGTCCGGACTGCTTCTTCCTCGGGTGCGGCTGCGGGTTCTTCGTCAAGCGGCGGTAGCTGCTGTTTTAAACGTGCTAGAGAGTTCACCCCCTCATCCCGTAACGTATCCAGCGCCTGGGCGGCGTCATGGGCCCGGTCGTGTGCCTGACGCGCAAGCTCATTCAAGCGCTCCACAATATGTTCATACGTTTCGATGGGGAACAGTTTCTTGAGTAGTTCTTGGCGTTCTCGCCCCACGGTGCGCAGAAACTTCGAGAAGTCCCCCTGCGGCAGCAGCATAACCTTCAGAAATTGTTCACGGGTGAGCCCGATCAGGGTCTGCACGTACTCCGCGCTTTCACGGTGGCGGTTGCCGACTTCCTCCCAGCTGGCGGCCTCCAGCGGGTCTGCCCCGGGGCGCAGCCTGCTCACATGGTGGGTGGCTTTCTCCTGTGTTAGCCCGGTGCCGCGTTTTTTGGGGCGCATCCAGGCGGGGGTGCGGTGAATACGTAACCGCCGCCCCTGCACCGTCAGTTCCAGCTCCACAAAAGGCGCCACATCACGGTCAGCGAAAATGGAACGCAGCTCGCTTTCGGCCCGTTGAGACGAGACAGTGCCGTAGATCGCATAACAGATGGCGTCCAGCACCGTGGTTTTACCGGCGCCGGTGGGGCCGTTCAGCAGGAATATACCGGCGTCGTTAAGCCGCTCAAAATCGATTTTTTCGTGGTGGGGGTACGCCATGAAGGCGCGGAACTCTAGTCGGTGGATGAGCATGCGGATGCCTTACTGTCTGCGGCGTCACCGCCGGGTTCGGTGGCTTCTTCAATGATTGCGGTGAGTATTTCTTCTTCACGCTCGCTCAAAGGAGCCCCACGCACGTAGGCGTAGAACTCGCGGCACATCACCTGCGGGGTAATATTTTCACGGGTGCGGTGGTAGGGGCTGCGCTGTACCTGTTCGACGGTGCTGCGAAATTCGAAGGACGCAATATGCGGGAACCGTTTGCGAAGCTGCTCAACAGGGTTCAGCGGCCGGTTCTCCTGTTCCAGGTAGATGCGGCAGAAAGCGTCCTCATAGGGCTCAAACGCGGGGTTGTTCAAAAGCTCGGTGAGGGTTCCGCGCAGGGTTTTTAGGTGTAGCGTGGTATCCCAGTTGATGGGGTCGATACTGGCGCTGACCCCACCGGCGTCGCGGGTGAGGGTGAGCAGCCAGGCACCCTTAACATGGTTCTCTTCCGAGAAGGAAAACGCCAGCGGTGAGCCGCTGTAGCGTATAGTGTCGCTGACCCGCTGCCGCCTGTGCAGGTGCCCCAGCGCCGTGTAGTCTATACCGTCAAAAAGGCTGGCGGGTGCCGCGTCCACCCCGCCGATGCTAATATCCCGCTCCGAATCAGAGCGGGCTGGCTCCGTTAGGGCGGTCTGCTCCCCACCGGTGTCCTCTTGCTCCCGGGCGGCGGGGGCGCGGGTTATAAAGGCGTGGGCGAGCGCAATACTGTAGTCTAAGTTGCCCTCCTTACGGAGTTCAGCAATATTTTCACGGATGCGCTCAGTCACGGCGCCCAGCACTCCCGCGTGCGTGGGTTCCACCCCAAGAACAGGGCCGTGATAGCGCGGGTTCAGGTATGGGATGGCGTATACGCCCACACGCGCCCCGTCTTTGCTGAGGATCACCGGGTGCTGCCAGGCCTGCTCACACCGGGTCATAATATGCACCCCGGCTGTGGCAAACAGTTCAGCCCCGAATCCCAGGCGGCGCGGTGAGTCGTGGTTGCCGCTGCTGAAAATAACCTGTGCCCCGGCAGCCACCAGGCCGGTGAGTGCCCGGTTGAGCAGCTGAATAGTTTCCGTGGAGGGGGTGGCGTTATCGTACACGTCTCCGCTAATGAGCACAGCATCGATGTTTTCTTCGGTTACGGTGGCGATCAGCTCATCAATGAACCGCTCACTCACATCATGCAGCGAGGTGCCGTGGAACGTACGGCCCAAATGCCAGTCGGAGGTGTGCAGTATTTTCATGCCTCCCAGTATCGCACCGGCAGCAATAGGTACGCATCTTGCACGGTCACCAGGCGCGCGTGTCTCATACGTCCGTTTTAAGGTGTCTGCCCCAGCTGCGCGATATAGCGGTCGGCAACCGCCCGCACATCCGCGGCCCCGCGCAGCTTCTCAAGTAGCGGCTGCGTGTCCCCGAGCGTACCCACGTGTGCGCCCAGCAGGGTGCCGGTAATGGCACCAATCGAGTCGGAGTCGGAATCTGCCGAGACCGCCCGCATAAGACCCGCCTGAAGCCCTTCCCCGGGGGCGCTTATGCGGGCTGAACAGTACAGAGTGTTCCACACCGCAATACCCAACACTGTGTAGCATAACCAGTCGGTACCGAAGTGCTCTGCGACTGCTTCGGGTGTTGGTTCGGTGTCCTGCAGGGCGAGCGCCTTCACCAGCGCCTCGCGAGTGTGCGCCGCATCGGCGGGGAAAGCCTCCTCCGCGGGGATGCTGCCGCACCAGTCGATGACGCGCCGCACCGAATCGGCTATGCTGTTCTTTTTGCCCTGTTCAGACCCGCAGGCGCCCGCTAGAACATCACGGGTCAGTAACGCATAGGCCGCCGCTGATGCCAGGGCCTCCGGGTGCCCGTGGGTCAATGCCGCCGCCCGCGCCGCCAGTAACACTACGGTGCGTTCGGGGGCTACCGGCAGGAAACCGAAAGCGCAGGAACGCACCAGCGCCCCCGTCCCAAGCGCATCAGGGTTAATATTTTGTGCCACCGTCTGCATTTCGCCGCTCTCTAAAGCCCTCAGAGTCGCTTGCCCCGGCCCTTCGCGGGCTGTCAGGGGCGCACTCGTGTCGATTTCGCGGTCAAGGGAAAACGGTGCGTGCGCTGCGGGTGTGAACCCCATCCCCCGGTACCAGCGCAGATACGCCAGCCACAGGCACGCCAGTTCGTCGGCGGGGGTGCCTTGATTATTCCACTCCAGAACTTCGGTGAGCGCATCAAGGGTGTAGCAGCTTAGCTGCGTGTCGTCGCTGAAGATGAGTTCGTTCTCACCCGTTAGGGGGCCGCGGGCTGCGATCTCTTTGGCGCTCAGCAGCTCCAGTGGGTACCCCAGGGCATCCCCCATAGCGGCGCATAGCAGGGCGGTGCGCACCGCGAGCGGGTATTTTTCGCTGGATGCATCGGGGGTTCGGGTGAATTCAGCCATACCGTTTATTCTACCCAGCGGAAGCTACCGCACGGGGTCAGTGCGCCTCTCCTTCGCCTTTTGCGGAGGTTTCGCGGTGGCTCACAATCAGCCGGTTTGATTTAAAGTAGAACTCTTCAGGCAGTTCATTCTGGATGGGCCCGTGCGGGAATTCGCTAAGTTTTGGCCGGAAATGCCAGTCCATGAGTTCGGCACTGGTTTGTTTGAGGATTTTACGTTCACGCATGGCGCGCATAATTTTTCGGCGCAGCCTGGGGGTGTCATTCACGGTGGCGGTAAACACCCAGGGGGTGGGGTAGTCTTCCCCGGCCTGCCCGAACACTATTTGCAGTTTACCGTTGTCGCTGGTGTCGAAGGTGAGGTCATCCGCGGTGATATCGGTAAAGGCCAGCACCCAGCTGTGTCGCCTCTCGTAGCTTTCGCGGGTGGTCTGTAACGCGGCAACTAGCCGGTAGTCTACGAGCAGTTCGACGCGCCGCTGCGTAATGTCGCCGAGCCGCGCGTAGTTGCCGAATGCCCGGTTTGCCCCGGAGCGTCGCGGCCATTTGGTGACGGCCCCGTGCGGTACGGCACCGGCGAATGTGAAGGGCCCGGTGATGGTCCCGGCCATGCGCAGCCGCTCAAATGGGGCTGTGGGGAGGAAAGTGTGCAGCAGCAGGTCGGAGCTGACGGATTTTCCCCAGCGTGCCACCTCGAATGCTGTCGGTTCGGGGCCTACCGGGTAGATGCGTGGCATTTTACGCCCGTGCTCGTCGAAACCTTCGGTGTGGGAGCCATCCGGCAGGTACCCTTCCATGGTGGCCCCGATCGGGCGCGTCCAGGAGCCGCTGTAGGGTTTGACGATGCGCGGGTTTGCCACCGGCAGGATACTGGTGCGCGCCCCCAGGTAGGCGGGCATGGACTCTAGGTTGCGCCAAGCGAATTTTGCGGCCACCGCCTCACGCCACCAGGTGGGTCGTTTGCCGGGGGTCTGCCCGCCGAGGCAGTGCATGAGAAGCCAGAACCCGGCCCACAGGGCACAGCCTACCGCGATGGTGAGGGTGATGATATTACCGATAAGACGGGCTGGCCCTTCACACCATATATTGACTGCCACGCACGTGCTCAGCGCCGCCCACGCCCCCATCGCGTAGGGTCCCAGGGTGATGATGGGGTCAACGACTTTTACGGCGGCTATAACCCGCCGGTTGAGCCCGCGCCAAATGTAGATGTAGGCCCACAGGGCGGGCGCAAGCAGCAGAAGCATGAGTATGAGCAGTACAATCATCAATGCCCTTAGGGAGGTTGAGTGGTTGGCTTGTACTACCTATTGTGCGCCTTTTCGGCCCGTTTCGCATGAAAACCATAGCATTGCGCGAATTATTGGTGCGGGTGGTATATTACCGCGCTGTGGGCAGTGCACAAGGCTAGACGGTCTTGTGTGTGAGGGCTTTTTCAAGGTGTGGTACGAGCGCGGCAAATGCGCGAGCCCGGTGGCTTATGGAGTTTTTAATCTCGGCCGGTATTTGTGCGCACGATTGCCCGGCATAGTCGCCGCCGTAGAGGGCGTTATCGCCGTTAAGTTCTGTAGGCTGCAGGATCGGGTCGTACCCGAACCCGCCGTCACCCTGCGGGGCGTGCAGGAGCACCCCGGGCAGTTCCCCGTATTCGACGGCCTCATACCCGCCGTCAGCTTCCGGCACGGCCAAGGAAGCGGCGCAGCAGAATTTCGCGGATCGGTGCTCATCGGCAATATCGCTTAACTGGCGCAGCAGCAGGTTAAGGTTCGCGGTGTCGTCCCCGTGCGCCCCAGACCAGCGCGCCGAGAAAATACCGGGTGCCCCGCCCAGCACGTCCACGCTCAGCCCAGAGTCGTCGGCTACGGCGATGAGCCCGGTTGCTTCTGCAATAGCGCGGGCCTTTATGAGGGAGTTCTCTGCGAAGCTCACCCCGGTTTCAGGTACGTCGGGGGCATGCACAGCCGAGGCGTCTACCACGTCCGTCTCTACGTTAAGCCCGTCGATCCGCCCGCGCAGGATCTCGCGCAGCTCACGCAGTTTACCCTGGTTATGGCTTGCTAGAACGATTTTTGCCATACCTCTTCTCCCCTTGTTAGTTGCAGAATGGTGTGAGCTAGTTTATGCGGTACCAAGCACTTCACGCTGAATCTGTGCAAGCTCGGCGGTGCCTTCCAACGCCAAGTCAAGGAGCGCGTTCAGCTCGTCCCGGTCGAACGGGGCACCTTCGGCGGTGCCCTGGACCTCAACAAATTTACCCGATCCGGTGACCACCACATTCATGTCGGTTTCAGCGCGAACATCTTCGGTGTACGGCAAGTCAAGCATGGGGGTGCCGTCGATAATACCGACCGAGATCGCCGAGACGGAGTCGGTGAGAGGATTCGCACCGGATGCGATCAGGCCGTTCTTTTTAGCCCACCCAATGGCGTCAGCGAGCGCCACATATGCCCCGGTAATGGAGGCGGTGCGGGTGCCCCCATCTGCCTGGAGTACGTCACAGTCAAGCACAATGGTGTTTTCTCCAAGGGCATCCATATCAATAACGGCGCGGAGGGAGCGTCCAATAAGACGGGAAATTTCGTGGGTGCGCCCACCGATTTTACCTTTGACGGATTCACGGGATGAGCGGGTCCCGGTGGCGCGCGGCAGCATGGCGTACTCGGCGCTCACCCACCCTTTGCCTTCACCTTTGAGCCAGCGAGGCACGCCTTCGGTGAAGGATGCGGTGCACAGCACCCGGGTGTTGCCGAATTCGATCAGGGCTGACCCTTCAGCGTTAAGTGACCAGCCGCGGGTTATGGTGATGGGGCGCAGCTCGTTGCAGGCACGGCCGTCTTCACGGGTGTTTTCGCTCATGGTGTCTCCTTCGCTGTATTGTACGGTGGGGCGGGGTGTTTAGTTGTCGTCCATGGTGGGTGGCAGCTCAATATTTGAGGTGTGCGAGTCGAACCGCTCGATGACGTTCAGGGTGCTGGTGGGCGGGTTGGTGGGTTTCGGCCGGGGATGGATGCGGTAGCTTGCCGCGACTTCGGCGACCCCCACGGATCCGGTGAACACGCTTTTCGCTTCAGCACGGGCAATATCTGGGTCGTTCCAGACGGGCAGGTGGGTTAACAGCAGGTTGCGCACCCCCGCAGCTTGGGCCGCCTGCCCGGCACGTTTGCCGGTCAGGTGAATGCCGCGCAGCGCGTCGTCACGCCCTTCCTGGTAGGCGGCTTCGCAGAGGAACAGATCGGCGCCGCGTGCCGCCTCAATGAGTCCGTCGCACAGGTCGGTGTCGCCGGAGTAGGCGAACAGAATATTTTCTGTGGCGGTGTTGCATTCAATGCGTAGGGCGTAGGGGTCTTTGGCAGGGTGTATCACCCGGAACGGTTCTACGGTGAAGGGACCAATGCGCACTTTCTGCCCTTCGGTCCAGGTGTGGTATTCAAATTCGGTGCTCATGCCGGGGTCGGGGTCGAGCCCGTGGGTGGCTGAGAGGTATTCGTTAATATCCGCTGGACCGTAGAGGGGGATGCGCCCGGCGGGCCAGCCGCGCGGGTCCCATTTGACGGCCACGTGCAGCCCGGAGAGGTCGATGCAGTGGTCGGGGTGCAGGTGGGAGATGAGGATCGCGTCAATATCGGCGAGGTTTATATGCCGCTGCAGCACCCCGAGCGCTCCGTTGCCCATGTCCATGAGTACCCGCCAGGTGCGGCCGTGGCGGTCGGTTGCAGTCAGCAGGTAGCAGCTCGCCGGGGAGTTTGGTCCCGGGAACGAGCCGGTGCATCCGATGACGGTCAGGCGCATGGGGTTAGTCCTTCGTGGGGGTAAGTTGCGGGTCGATACGGGTGTGGGTGTTCATCATGTCGGGGGTGAGGGCGGTGAGTGAGCCGGTGGGGAACCGTTCAGCGACGGAGGAGGTGTGGCGCACGTTGGTGACTTCAGGGCCGAGGAACCTGCGGGCTAGGTGTTCGAAGGTTTCTGATTGGCCGGTTGCGAGGAATTCGTGTTCAAACTGGTTGTTCAGTACCGGGGTTTCGAGCCCGCCGGTGAGCAGTTCACGGTATACGTCTTTGGCGGTTTCATCGGCGGAGGAGACGAGGGTGACGTCTTCACCCATAATGTACGAGATGACGCCGGTCAGCAGCGGGTAGTGGGTGCACCCAAGCACCAGGGTGTCTACTCCCGCATCTTTGAGGGGCTGTAAGTAGTCTTGGGCGGTTTGCAGCAGTTCGGGTCCGGAGGTGATGCCGCGTTCTACGAATTCGACGAAGCGGGGGCAGGCCACCGAGTGCACGCGCAGGTTGGGGGCGATGGCGAAGGTGTCTTCATAGGCGCGGGAGGTGACGGTTGCTTCTGTTGCGATTACCCCGATGGTGCGGTTGCGGGTTGCTGCGAGCGCGCGGCGCGCGGCGGGCTGAATCACCTCAATCACGGGGATATTATATTGACGGGTGTACCGTTCACGGGCGTCTCTGAGCACGGCTGCCGAGGCGGTGTTGCAGGCAATGACGAGCATTTTCACGCCGGAGTCCACGAGCTCGTCCATAATGCGTAGGGCGTTGGCCCGCACTTGCGCTATTTTGAGGGGCCCGTAGGGTCCGTGGGCGGTGTCTCCCACATAGATAATGCGTTCATACGGCAGCTGGTCCATAATGGCGCGGGCCACGGTGAGCCCACCCACACCGGAGTCGAAGACGCCGATAGGGGCGGAAGCACTCGGGGTGATGGGGGCGAGAGTTCCCCAGGGGGTGCGAGCGTGGGTTTGCTCGGTCGTATTGTGGCTTTCGCTCACTGTGGTTTTACCTGCACTTTTGTTGTTGCCTTCAAACATATGGTTTGAGGGCCAGATCGAGTTTTGGGGTTTTGTGTGGTTGTACCGTTTTAGGCGCCGTAACCCATTCTACGGTTTGGGTGCCTTAAAACGTATTCCGCTCGGGTGCGCGGTTTTATATTACGGATATTACGGGGTGTTTTCCCCGTTTTTCTACCTGCGGGCGCCGTGTTCACCTGTGGCGTTGCACAACGGGGCAGCACCGGCCCGGGGTGCACCGGGTTAGGGGGTGTGCAGCCCGTCCATCAGCGCGCTCATGAGCGATTCCTGCACCCAACTAATGAAGTTGTACACCATCGCCAGGTATTCGTCTTCGGTTTCTATCTGTGACCAGTCGACGTACCGGTGGATTTCTTCAGCTCGCGCGTCGTCGGTAATGTCGAGGCGGGTGGCCAGCACCAGGCGGATATCGGAGAGGGCCGATGCCCAAGCGCGTGCGTGTTCTTCGTCAAGGAGCAGGTCGGCGGATTCGATATCGAAGGCGAGCATCGAAAGGTTCGCGATTTTACGTTCACGCAGGTCGCGTTCGGTGTAGCGGCGGTATTCTGCGGCTGCTTCTTCGTCGCTGCTGCCGACCGGCAGCAGACGGGATACGGCGGGGTCGGTGGGCACCTGCGGGTTGTCGGTGATACCGATAAGTGCATCCAGCGGGTCGGCGTCTTGCCCGGTTTCGGGCTGCAGCAGGGCAACAATGTCTTCAGCGAGGTCGCGGATGAGAAGCAGCTCGGGTTTTTCGAAGTACGCAGTGTACCCGCGCGGGGTGTTTTTGAAGCCGCGCGCCATTAGTTATCAACTTTCTCGAAGGTTGCCTGCAGTCCCCAGCCGTGCATGGCGTGGGTGTGTTTTTCGGCTTCTTCACGGCTGCCGGTAAATACTATGGCTTTACCGTTATGGTGCACCTGGAGCATAAGTTCTTCAGCGCGAGCACGGCTGAACCCAAAGTGTGAACGGAAAACATAGGACACATAGGTCATGAGGTTCACGGGGTCGTTCCACACGATCACTTGCCACGGCGTATTGAGTTCAAGTGAGTCACTCAAGTGGGTATCAAGATCGGTTTCACCGAGTGTGTGTGCAGACAGCACTGGCGGGGTGATGATGGTGTGGGCGGGCGTGCTACTCATGGGCCGATTGTACCGCATAATCTGCCTGCTTCCCTTATTTTTTATGGGTTTCGGTTCACAGCGAACTCTTATGGTCATTTTTACCGTATGTCATGGACAACACACCTTCACAATGCTGTTTTGAGCCACCCACCCCTCTAGAATGAGGTGTATGGCAACAACCTCACTGCTCACCGACCATTATGAATTAACTATGCTGCAGGCCGCGCTCGCCTCAGGGGCGGCTCACCGCATGTGCACCTTCGAAGTGTTCACCCGGCGACTGCCAGCAGGCCGCCGCTACGGGGTGCTCGCTGGAACAGGGCGTTTTCTTGAAGGACTCGATAAGTTCCGTTTCGATGACGAAGAGCTATCGTTCTTGGCGGCCCGCAATATTGTGAACACCCAAACCCTGAAATATCTCGAAAATTTTGAGTTCACCGGCACAGTACGTGGCTACGCTGAGGGCGAGTTATTCTTCCCTCACTCCCCCGTGCTGCAGGTTGAGGCAACGTTCGCGCAGGCGTGTGTCCTTGAAACCTATCTGCTGTCGATCCTAAATTACGACTCAGCGGTCGCTTCTGCCGCTTCGCGCATGAGCGCCGCCGCCGGAACCCGCCCCTGCATTGAGATGGGTTCGCGACGGGCCCATGAACGCGCCGCAGTATCTGCTGCCCGCGCCGCCGCTATTGCGGGATTTGCCGCAACCTCCAACCTTGAGGCAGGCCGCCGGTACGGGCTTGAAACCGTCGGTACCAGCGCCCACGCCTTTACCCTGCTTCACGACTCGGAACGGGAAGCGTTCGAAGCTCAGCTGCGTTCGCTGGGTGCACGCACTACCTTGCTGGTCGATACTTACGATGTGGATAATGCGGTACGCACCGCGGTTGAACTAGCGGGTGAGGAGCTGGGCGGGGTACGCCTGGATTCTGGTGACCTGGTGGCAACCGCGCAGCGAGTGCGTGAGCTGCTCGATTCTTTAGGGAACGAGCACACAAAGATTACGGTCACCAGCGACCTTGACGAGTACGCTATCGCCTCCCTCGCGGCGGCCCCCGTGGATTCATACGGGGTGGGGACCAAACTGGTGACCGGCTCCGGGGCACCGACCTCTTCCATGGTGTATAAGGTGGTGGCGCGCGAGAACTCGGCGGGCGAGATGGAGCCTGTGGCAAAGGCCTCCGCCGGTAAGGCATCGGTGGGCGGTGCTAAACGCGCCGCGCGTAAGCTTTCCCCTATGGGAATAGCCAGTGCAGAGCTGCTGAGCGTCACCGAGGATCCGGCACAGATCGAGAATACCCGCCCGCTCATGGTGGATTTTGTGGTGGATGGTGAACATCTGCCCGGTTTTACGGGCGAGGATGCGGTACGTGCCGCCGCCGCACGGCATCAGCGTTCACTGGCAGAGCTCCCCGAGGCGGCCCGCCGTCTCTCGGAGGGTGAGCCAGTGATCCCCACCGAGTTCATATAGTTCTTTAGCAACTGTCCCCCTTTCACTGAGCCCCAAGGATTTTCTAGGATAGTCTCATGGCAAAAGCACTCATTATTGTTGATGTTCAGAACGATTTCTGCGCCGGTGGGGCGTTGGCAACCGACCGAGGAGCCAAGGTCGCCTCGCTCATTAGCGAATACGTTGAGGATAACCACCACCGGTACGAGGCGGTTGTGGCCACCCAGGACTGGCATATTGACCCGGGCGCGCATTTCTCTGACACCCCGGATTTTGTGGATTCCTGGCCGGTGCACTGTGTGGCGAATACCGAAGGAGCCGAGATTCACCCGAATCTTGATACCGACTACATCGAAGCGTATTTCCGTAAGGGCCGGTATGAGGCTGCGTATTCAGGGTTCGAGGGGCTGCAGGCCCCCGAGGAGTCGGTCATGACCGGTGAGCATGAGCCGGGTGCCACGCTGGATGACGAAGGCCCGAAAACCCCGCTGGCGGACTGGCTGGATGAACACGAGATACAGGATGTCGACATTGTGGGTATCGCCACCGACTACTGTGTGCTGGCAACCGCTAAGGACGCGGTGGATGCTGGGTATGAGACCCGTGTGCTGATCGATCTGACAGCCCCCGTGCACGAGGATAAGCTCGACGAAGTAATCGCCGAGATGGAGGACGAGGGCATTACGGTCAAGCAGGCGCTGTAAGCGCGTCCCGCTCATCGTGAGCGCTTTTAGAGTACGAGGCGACATTCTTAGTGGGTTCCCTGTAGTATGCCCCGGTAAGAATGTCGCCTCTGCACGTGTAATATGCGGATGATTTAGGTGTCAAGATGCGCGTAGCGGTAGATAAACGCAGCCATTGCGTCACGGTGAATCGGCTCACTAGGGCGGTAGGTGCCATCGGCCCAGCCGGTAGTAATGCCGCTTGAACGTAGCCAGTTAATTTCGCGGTAGAATGCGCCATCATGAGGCACGTCCTTAAAAACTGGCCCAACCACTACATAGTCAGGTTTACCAGCGTAACGGTAGAAGAATGCGGCCATTGCCTCGCGAGTAACCGCGTCTTGCGGTCGGTAGGTGCCATCGGCCCAGCCGGTAGTAAGACCCTGCTGATGCATCCACACAATCTCATGGTAAAACTGGTGCGAGGGGTTCACATCGGTAAAAGGTGAGGCGGCGGGCAAGGTAACCTCCGGCGAACCCGCCAGCCGGTAGAAGAAAGCAGCAACCGCCCCGCGCTCAATATTATTCAGCGGTCGGTAGGTACCATCGGCCCAGCCGGTGGTGATATTTCGGTACTCTAGCCACGTGATTTCTTCGTAGAACGGATGATTTTGGGGCACATCACTAAATCGGCAGGGGCCGTCAACGGTTGGGTGTGGGACGGGCTGCACCTGAGCTTCTTGAACGGTGGGGTATGAGAGCAGTTTCTGCAGAAGTCCCTTGCCCTGCGCGGCGGTGACAAAGTGGGATACTTCTACTTCAGCATAGTTTCTGTCTCCAGATTGTATGTAGCTGTAGTACTGGATATTCACAGGATAGTTATCCTCGGTGAGTTTCTGACTCAGCTGGGCCACCAAGTACTGGTGTATCTGCTCATTGTTCCACCCACGATGCTCGGTTTGGGCTTTCGCATCCTCAATAGCCGCAGCGGTGAACGTGATGGGGAAAAGCTGGTAGTACATATCTGCATGTTCGAATGGCGCACAGTACGGACCGGAGTACCCCGCATTGTCACCAGGTGCTGCCAGTGCTGCTGGGCCTAGCAACGTAGCTCCCAGTGCAACAGCGCACATGGCAGTACCTACTGCCTGAGAGGTTCTACGAGTAGTTACTTTTTTCATTGTTATCTCTTTCACCATAGAGCGTGCGGCACACCCCTAACGTATTTTGACCTTTAGATACACCGCGCACACTGCGTATTTACTTCTTGTGAGCGTAGCGATAAATAAAAGCTGCCATTGCATCACGGCGGATGGGGTCTACAGGACGGTACGTCCCATCCTGCCACCCATTAGCTATACCAGTAGAATGCAACCAGGTAATCTCTCGATAGAAACTGCTGCCAACCGAAACATCCCTGAATGGAGAAGTGCTTGGCATCACATACTCTGGCTGTCCTGCATATCGGTAGAAAAACGCTGCCATTGCGCCACGTTCTACATTATCTGCTGGGCGGAACGTGCCATCAGGGTATCCAGTAGTAATACCCTGCGCTCCTATCCACTGAATCTCTTGATAAAATGGCATGTTTTTATGTATATCGTAAAATATTGGACCATTATTCCATGGATCAGGGTTCTTTACAGGATTGTCCAGATATTCCAGTGTCTTGCCCGCATCTACAATACCAGGACCACAGCTATACTGATCACAGTTTTGTATAGGACGGTTTTGAGCACTTTTCTGCATCGCAGAAAGTATACGATCAGGAGTAGCATCTGGGTTGACTGATTTAGCCAAAGCAGCAATAGCACTAATATGAGGAGCAGCCATAGAAGTACCCGCGTTCTCGCTGTAGTTATGCTCTCCAACAGAAATCATTCCTGTATTAAAAGTAGAAAATATACCTTGATTAGGAGCATGAGTCCCTCCAGGAGCACTTATGCTAACGCTAGAACCGTATGAGGCAACAGGCCGCTCACCCATTCGAGTAGTAGAACTCACAGAAATAACATGATTACAATTTGCAGGGGTAAAATATTTGACGTCAAGGTTCTTATTACCAGCAGATGCTACAACCACGATACCCTTAGCATGCAATTCATCAAATATGTCCTGATATCCTTTAAAACATTTACTGCCAGAATTTAAATATGAGCCAAACGACAGGTTAATAACTTGAGCAGGATACCTATTTTCTGGAGTATCTTGCACCTTCAGACCCCCAGCCCATTTTATCGCATCAGTAACATCCGAGAACCTAGTTCCACAAGGCCCAAAAGCACGTACAGGCAGAATCTTCGCATTGGGAGAAATCCCAGACATACCAATTTTATTATTTGCTGAAGCTGCGATAGTACCCGCAATATGAGTACCATGCCAACGCATATAACTTTCTGCTTTTCGCCCATTAGAACAGATTCCATTTTTAGGCACCATCGCACTATCCGAAGGATCTGAGTCGCGCCCATCACCATCGTCTGCTTGTATAGCATCAGATAAAAAGTCGTAACCCGGAACAATATTATTAACCAGATCAGGATGATGATTGACACCAGTATCGATAACTGCAACTGTAACGTTATCACCCAGGGAGCGTTGCCATGCGGACTTTACATTAATTCCATATTCACCATGTAAATCCCATTGCTTATCAAAGTATTCATCATTTGGAGTGACATAGTTTTTTGAATATGCAGAAAGATCAGGTACAGGAGTATCTTCTTGTTGATTCTGAGAAGACTCGTTCATCTCAGGGTCAGAGATTCCCTGATAATCTATATTATAGTCTGGAAAAATATCTTCAACACCAGAGATATCTTTAGCTGATTCTATAAAAGAATCAATATTGTCTGAACTAATATAATTTGATATATTAATTACTACAGAGTTTTTTATAGCAATCGTATGACTATAGGAAACAGTGTAGCCAAATTTATCGGCAAAATTATACTTAATTGCATCCACCATATTATTAGACTCAACGTTGCTTAGCAACGTATCCGCATTAGGAGCATGCTGGGCAACAAAGCCATGTGAAAACGTCACAATAAATTGGTTATATAAACCCTGTGATGAGTCAGAAAAACTGTACTTGATATTTGTTAGTGAGCTACTGGCACTAGATGACTCAAAACTAAGAGCAGGCACATATGACGTCCCAAACAAAAAAATCCTAAAGTAGTTACAGAAACTAGCTTTCTAATACTTAACTTTTTATCACTGATTAACGCAAAGACCATCATTAGCCTTTCAAAACTTGAGTGAATATATATAGATACATCTATCTGACGAAAATTATACATCATACGAAAGCTAACAGTAAAATCTCTCCCAGTGCTACCTGCCGCCCGGCTCAATAGCTACGCTAGGGGAGCTGGTGGTACATATCTGCATGTTCGAATGGCGTGCAGTACGGACCGGAGTACCCCGCATTGTCACCAGGTGCTGCCAGTGCTGCTGGACCTAGCAGTGTAGCACCCCGGCTCAACAGCTAATATATGGGTATGAATAAGCAGTGTGACGATCATCAGCTCAGTCTTTGGTATACCCCGCGTCTTGACCCGCCTCTCCCAGAACATTGGGGGCTCAACGACCAGAGCCGCACCGAGCTTGAAGAGCTTCTGTGGGAGATGCTTCTGCACGGCGCATCTACCCCGGAAGCGTATGTGGAAGTATTTGATTATATTTTGCCCGATGAGAACACTGGCTTGGGTGAAAAATACAGGGAAGAGATAACAGAGTACGCCCAGCAGCTTATTAACGCACGCCGCGCCTATGCTGCAGCTATTGGACTGGAGCCTCGGAATAATGATTTAACGTTGGCATTTGACGCTTTAGCGCATGAGGGCGTGGTGGCACGGGAGTGTTTTACCTGTTGCGGTTCGTGTGGTTCAGCCGAAATCTGGGATGAGAGAGACGATTCACGCACTTGGTACGGGTACGTTTTCTACCACGAACAGGATGCTGAATCCGCATACGAGAGCGGATCAGTATGCCTCAATTATGGGGTTTTTCTGGATGCATATTTTACCGAGCAGCAATGGGACGCACTTGATGCCCAAACCCAAGAGCAGCAGTACGAGAGTTTGAGTGTAAAACTATTGCGCGAAAAGGTACTTCCGGTGTTCGAGCAGCACGGATTATGGGTAGATTGGGAAGGCTCTTATTCTGTACGGCCACAGGTATTCTCATCGCAGTTTAGCCATATCCCGTAGCAATTTACCAGATATGAGCCGCAAATCTGCAGAAGGAATCTGCCCAATAAGGAATATTTGATGATTATTAATGAGAGTGATTTAAAAGGTACGGACTATAAGATTTCAAAAAGTTTCAATAAGCAAATTTATTCATTTTCCGAGTTGTTAAATGATATGGCAAGCAACGAATATTCAAGGTTGGAGAATTACTATAAAGATAAATTTGAATTCATAAAGTTCAAAGACGAAGAAGTTATTTTCGAAAACAGCAATAAAGATAAATTTATTGTTTTTGGAAAGAATAGCAATGGCTTCTTTACTGTCAATAAAAACAAAGAAGTATGGCTTATCCCATTTCATTATTCAGATATTCAAGAACCACTGTTTATAAACTCATCATTGCACCAATTTAGGTGCTGCTATTGTTTATTATTATCGGTCTTGTTTTACGCTCTTGGGAAGGGTATTGACAAGGAAAACGCACGGTTGAAACTTGCCAGAAACTTTGAAGAAGATATTTTAAAAATAGATAACCGTTCAGTGCATAGCCTATTTTATCGAAACTATATTTTTGCTATTGAAAATGCGGAGCTTCCCACACATTTCACCCCCATGGATTACGTTACGACCGGCAGGCATTTTATCCCTCAGTAGAATAGGGCGCAGGTGTGCTGGCGAGCAGATCCGATTATTGCGTCAGTTGGGCACTGGTTTCCCCTATAGATACCGATAGTTACATATTTACTTATGCATCATCTGCCCCTACCGAACAAAGACTGCTATAGAATGTATTGCATAATTCAAGATCATCTTTTATCCTATACAGGTTACATAACAGATAACAAATATCGCTATCTTGCTGTTCCTCGGGTGCCGTATTTTGCAAGAAATTGGAGTCAAGAAAAATAGACATAAAAATATGTATTTCTTTTTCTTTTTTATCTAAGCTTCCTGACAAGCGAATCTTTCTGCCTAGTTGGATATAATATTTTTCCAGTTCAGATCTACCAATCTTGCCTTCCAAAAAGTCTGTGCATTGTTTAATTACACCTTCCAGTTCTTTCCTGTACTGGCTTAATGGAATAATATTTTTCTCGGCGAATTTTATACATTTTAAAATAAAAGCATCATAGTTATCCAGGGCATCAGAATCGTATATTTCATCTTCCAGTATAATAATTTTTTCGTAGTATTTTATATTATTTTGATCGCTCATATTTCATCTCCTACAAAAATTATAATAATGTTTATTTGCTGCAATTTTACCGGAACAAAATTACAGCGAACAAACGTCATTATATGACTAGTCAAAGACCAGCTCGGTACCCTATCGTTGTACTGGACGCCCTCTCATCAGGAAAACACCACGGACTGGCTGAGAAAATAACAGGATTTTATCACACTGGATATTACAGCATCTATTCGGCAAGAGCGGCACGATGCGCTCCACCAGCGTTAGCGGAAGAGCAATACCAGCAGATGTCAGCGCTGCAGCCGCAAAATGTTGGCTCATAATCTGGTGGCAGGATATCCTCAATGAATAACCGTCTATAGTTTTAAAGACCTCTTTTGGTTCGAGAAGCATTTATTTCTGTAAAAAGTTTTTATTTAGCTAAAGTTTCTATAGAAATATACGCTTTTCATGCATTAAATATCCGGTTACACTGAAACTATGACCACCGATATCATCACCACAGAATTCCGTGACAGCTGGTACGCACCGCGTATCGATCCGCCTATCCCGGCGCACTGGCCTGTGACCGGTGAAGAGCGTGGCACCTTAGAAGATGCCCTCTGGCGCCTGCTCAGCACCGGTGAGTCTGATACGGCCCGTTATGAGTATTACTTCTGGGAGACTCCCTCGCTCAGGGATGCCTATGGTTCCGCTGACTGGGACGGGGAAGTTCGCGCCTATATTAGGCAGCTCATTGATTCCCGCCGTGCCTATATTGCCGCCTTAGGCGGGGTGCCGGGCACTCCCCTGAACCTTTCACTTGCTGAGCTCGAACGTCAGGGTGTTAAGATGAACCCCGATTTCGGGTGTTGCGGCATACCGCATGAGGCTCCGCAGGATGGGCATACCTGGTACGGGTATGTGTCGCTCGGCCCCGAAGAGGCCGAAGAACTCATTAAAAATGGCGAGACCCGTCTCAGCTGCGGGGCTTTTGTAACGGGCGAAGAGCTCGAAGAGATGAGTGATGCGGAGTATAACCGCATTAATAGTGCTGTGATCCGCCAGCACATCCTCCCGGTTTTTGAGCGCCACGGTGTTGAGATAGATTGGGACGGCACGTACATTGAGCTTCCCGTGCTGAAAAACGCGGAGTTTTTCGCTGCACCTTAGCCCCCGTGGTAGGTAGAGCGCCTGCCCATCCTTATTCGTAATGCACCTATAGCACGGGCGTTGCCCCCGTGCGGGTGTTGTGCTGTCTTTTCCTCCCTTATAAGGTCTGCGGATCACCGGTTTTGTGACTGACCGCGTGCAACGACATGTATGCATTTGTGGTCTAAGGTTAACCCCATGACTACACCTAGCATTACTGATGAGCAGCTCAAACTTTGGTACACCCAGCGCATTGCTCCACCCCTTCCGGCCCACTGGGGCATGCCTGATGAGGTGAGTGAATTCGTGGGTGAGGTTCTGTGGGGTACGCTTTTCAGGGGTGACAGTGATCCATTTTCCTATGTTGATATTTTGAACGACAGCACTATAGCTGAGAGCGATAAGTGGGATTGCGATGAGAAACATATGGAGGAATTCGACGATTACGCCCGTGCTCTCATCGCCTCCCGCCGTGCCTATGCCCAGGAACTGGGGATCGAAAAGTGCTGGGGCAATATCTCTCTCGCTTTTAAAGAGCTCAATCGTCAGGGTGTTGTAGCGCGTGAGGCGTTCTCCTGCTGCAGCAGGTGCGGTTCATGGAGTATTTACGACGAGGTAGATGACTCCCGCGACTGGTACGGGTATGTATTTTTCAGCGAGCAGTGTGCAGCTGATATTTCAGAAACAGCAAGCGTGTACCTTCAACACGGCGTTTTCCCGCCAGCATTGCGCCAACAGTATTCTGAGCAGCAGTGGGAGTCAATGAGTCAAGAGGAACGCAGTGCAGCTCATCGCCGGGTTACGGAGCAATTTCTGCAAGAGCGCGTTATTCCGGTACTTGAACGTCACGGACTGCAGGTACGGTGGGGCGGCGATACTACCTATTGTCCTAATGTCATGAACATAAAATACATTGCTATCCCCTAACAGGCTGCACAATGGTCTTGCGGGTACCATACGCTTGCCCAGTACCGACATACCCCCATAGCATAAATTTGCATAATTGCCCCCATAAATCAGCCTTTTATGCACAATATTATTCCTTCCATGCGTGGATGATGGTTGTGTATCCCGGTTACACTGGGAGCATGAGTAGCCCTCACGTGACTGCAGAACAGCTAAAACTATGGCGCGCACCGCGTATTGACCCACCTATACCCCGCAGCTGGCCAATCCCAGAGATGGATCGGCCCACCGTAGAACGCAGGCTCATGGCATGCCTGCTGGTCGGCGAATCAGATATTGCGTGCTACACGGAGGTTTTTGAACCGTTCCTTGACGACGGTGAAGGGCATATTCTTATCCCGCCCCAAAAGCTAGAAGAGTACGCTCAGGCGCTCCTTGCCTCCCGCCGTGCCTATGCTAAAGAGATCGGTATTGAAGGGTGCCGAGGCAACCTGGTGTGTGCCTTCGAAGCGCTGGAACGAACGGGGATTATTGCTTACCCGGACGGTAACTGGTGCGGCATCCCTGAGGAAGGGCCCGAAGACGGTGCCACCCGATACGGGTATGTATCGCTCAGTGCAGAAAGCGCGGAGGCCCTACTGCTCTACGACGCCGCCCAACTGCACTGCGGCACCTTCAGCAATACTGGGGAAGTAAGCGATCAAGAGATTCACGATGCAGACTGCGCGATTATCCAAAACCGCATTATCCCGGTGCTCGAAGGCCACGGCGTTGAGGTTAAATGGAATGGCACGGCGGTTGACTTCCCGCTCGTGACGAACACCGGATTTTTTGCCATCCCCTAACCGTTCACAGACCGAGCCGGGCCATTACCTCCTGCCAACAAACCAGTCCGCGAGCTTATCAAGGCGTGCCTGAATCTGCTCCGCTGATGCTTGAGCCACCGCCGGGCCGCCGCAGATTTTACGCAGCTCATTATGGATCACCCCGTGCGGTTTGCCGCTTTTCAGCGAATAGGCCGACACGTTTTTCGCCAGCTTATTACGCATTTCTTTGAGCTGGCGGTGGTCCACCACCGCCGGGGCTGCAGTGGCCGGGCGGCGGGCAGCATGTTCCTGCTGACGGGCCCGCAGCAAAGTACCGACCTGTTCAGCGTCAAGCAGGCCTGGGATGCCCAGAAAATCCTGTTCCTCTTCCGAACCGACTTCCAGCCCGCCCGACGCGAACTCCGCCCCATCAAAAAGCACCCCGTGGAAAGAGGCCTGCGAGCCTATTGCCTCAAATTTACCGCGAGCCAGCTGCTCCGAGGCTCGCTCTTCACGGTTTGCTTCTTCAAGCGCCGCATCATCCAGCCCCTCAACCATGGGGTCGATCTCTTCCTGGGTGGCGCCGCGGTCGAGGGCGTGATCGCGTTCTAGCTCCATATCGTTAGCGAGCATCATCAGCTGCGGAACCGACGGCAGGAACACGGAGGCGGTCTCCCCACGCTTGCGGGCCCGCACAAAACGCCCGATTGCCTGAGCAAAAAAGAGAGGTGTGCTGGTGCTGGTGGCGTACACACCCACCGCAAGGCGCGGCACATCCACGCCCTCAGAGACCATGCGGACCGCCACCATCCACCGCTTTTTACTCTCACGGAATTCGTCAATTTTTGCGGAGGCTTCGCGGTCATCTGAGAGCACCACAGTTGGCTTCTCTCCCGTGATAGCATGCAGTTTTTCGGCGTATGCTTTAGCGTCAGCGTGGTCGGTGGCGATCACGAGCGCCCCGGCATCAGGTACGGTACGGCGCACCTCGGTGAGGCGCTTATCGGCAGCAGCCAAAACAGTGGGTATCCATTCACCGTTCGCATCAAGGGCGGTGCGCCACGCCTGGGCGGTCACATCCTTGGTGAATCCCTCCCCCAGATTTGCCGCCATTTCCTCCCCGGCGGAGGTACGCCACCGCATCTGCCCCGAGTACGCCATGAAAATTACCGGCCGCACCACATGGTCTTTGAGAGCGGGACCATATCCATAAGAATAGTCGGCGCGGGATCGGCGGATCCCTTCGTGGTCTTCTTCGTAGTTGACAAACGGGATAGGTGCTGCATCGGAGCGGAACGGGGTGCCGGTCAAGGCGAGGCGTCGAGTGGCGTCGTCGAAAGCCTCCCGCAGTCCGTCTCCCCACGAGAGCGCGTCACCGGCGTGATGAATCTCGTCAAAAATAACCAGGGTTTTGTCGTTCTCAGTGTTACGGGCGTGCAGCTGCGGCTTATTCGCCACCTGGGAGTAGGTAAGTGCCACCCCTTTGTACTGGCGGCCCACATGAATGTCGGCATTTTTAAAATTCGGGTCGATCGGTATGCCTACCTTAGCGGCGGCATCCGCCCACTGCTTTTTCAGGTGGTCGGTGGGCGCTACCACGGTGAGCTTACGCACCACACCGCGGCTAAAAAGTTCACGAGCCAGGGTGAGGGCAAAAGTGGTTTTGCCAGCACCCGGGGTTGCCACCGCCATAAAGTCACGCGGGTTGGTTTCAAAATATTTTTTCATAGCCTCCGTCTGCCAAGCACGTAAACTGACGGAGGTTCCCCACGGGGCACGGCCGGGGTAGGCCGGGGAAAGTTTCGGCTTAATGGCGCCTTCAAACAGTGTGGGTTCTTCGTGTTCGCTCATTCTTCCCCTACCCCTTAATCATTTCTATACGTCATGCCCCCGCTGCAGCTCGCACGGGCGTAAGTGGCCGGTGCGGTGCGGACGCCTTAAGAGTGTACCGCCTTGCACGCTGCCTGGCTCAACGGTACCCCCAGTACTGTACGGTGGATACGCCGAACGCGAAAGAAGGGCGCATCCAGTACTATGCATACTTATTCGGATGCGCCCTGTCTGCTGGTGTTGGCTGCCGTGGGCCTGCTGAGGCCTGCCAGTCAGCTGCGGCTAGTTGTCGCCGCTATTATCGCCACCGTCTTTACCGGGCTTAAGACCCTCATAAATTTCTTTGCAGGTGGGGCAGACCGGGAACTTCTGCGGGTCACGCCCGGGAGTCCAGACTTTACCGCACAGGGCGCGAACCGGCTCACCGGTCAGCGCGGACTCCATAATCTTTTCTTTCCGCACATAGTGCGAGAAGCGTTCGTGGTCACCGGGCTCAGAAAGCTGAGTTTCCTCACGCTCCAGCAGGCTGGTGCCACCTGCGGGTTTGGTGCCAAACGGGTCCTCAATACCTTCAATGGAGCTCATAGTTCTCTCCTTAGACAATGCCGCATGGGCATTCTGCGGTTGTGTAGATAACTCTTCCCATTGTAGTGGCGGGTACCGGGTATTGTCCCGTTCACCGAAACCAGGCAGCAGTAAAAGCACAGCAAAAAGCGGCGGAGCAGAATATCTCATACAGATCGTATTCTGATCCGCCGCCTCTGTGCGCTGTGGTTGTCTGGTAGGTTAGGCTGCGGTGAACTTAGCCACTCGCTGAAGCATGGCGTGGCTATTACGGTCGTAAGACTTACCGCCAATCACAACGCCAAGGGCCAGAAGAATGCCGCCCACAACCAGTTGGATGATTCCCCCCACCCATAGGAGCATGGGTTCATGGGAGCTGAACATATAAATAAGTACACAGATAAATGCCGGGATCGTTGCAGCCATGCAAATCAGCATCACCACCATCGTCAAGAGGTTCTTGGCCATGCCGTCCGTTTGTTTCGGGGTTTTGAGCGGGTTCGACCCGGGTGCCGGAGCCGGTGGAGATAGCAGGGTATCGGCATACAGGCCCACGCCCAGAGCCGCCGCATAGGTGCCCAACTGGTGCAGGAGCACCGCCGGGTACATCCCCACAACACCATGAATAAGACACACAGCGAAGGTCATAATAACCACCACAGGCACCATCAAAACAGAGTACCCCAGGGCACGGCCCAGCCTGTCATCACGCCCGCGCAGCGGCGAGAGCACGTGCAGGCTAAAGGCGGTGTTATCGTATGAGACCGAGTACATAATGTAGTACCCCGCAGAGATGGTGCTGAAGTACACCCAGAAGCTAAAGGCCGCCTCAATACCAGCGGTGCTGGTATCCATACCAAGCTGAATCCTACCGGTCCTAAAAAACCCGCTATTGGCCATCGGTAAAAATATTCCCAGCAGCACGTACATCATGGCTAACGTGGCCGCCGATACACTCATGCGCGCATCTTTCAGGTAGCTGTGAAGGGTGCGTGCCGCTACCGCACCGACCGGGGTGCTGGGGAATTTAGCGAACACCCCAATATTACCAACGGACAATGCCTTAGCTGTCCCGCGCTGAGTCTGCCCACTCACGTTACGGATGGAGCGTTCCAGCTGACGCCCCCACAGCCACCAGGTGCCCGCCAGGTAAACAAGTGCAAGCACCAGGCACGTTGCCGCAAGAATCCAGTTACCCGCCGCAGCATGCAGGGGAACAGCAAACGCAGCACCAAACGGGGTATACCCAAGCCATACAACGTAGGGCGCTATTTGCTCAAAGTTCTCTCCAATGTAAGCTGTTGCACCCGCAAAAATAAAACCGGAGCTCATGAGCAGGATCCCCGCAGTGAGCATGAGGATGAGGTTAATGCGCGGGTTAGCGTTCAGGTACACACCGACCTGATTACCGATACGAGCTATGCACATGAGGGTGGCCAACCCCAGCAGGGCGCAGAGAAGATACAGGAGAAGCCCCAACGGGTTAGTAAGGTAGCCAAGGGCACCGATCAGCACCATAGTTATGGTTGCGATACCGGGTATGCCAATAAACCCACCAAGAAATTGGCCCTTCTGCAGGGTTTTTGGTTCTATGGGGAAAAGCACGAAACGGCTCTCATCCAGGGTTCCGTCAAGGCCGCTGACGAAGATAGGTACCAGCATCCACCCCAGACACAGCAGCGTCCCTATCAGCAGGGCAAGCGAGGCCGCCCCCTCAGGGGATTCAAAAGCCAGAAAACTGTAGAGGAATCCCAACCCTATCAGAATCCCCACCAGGTATAGAAGACCGAGGATTATCCCAATCAGGGCCCACACGCTCCGTTTGAGTGAGGCAATCACATACCGCCATTTTAGTGAGACGAGGTGCCCAACCATGACAATCCTTCCGAGCTGGTGCGCCCACCCACGAGCTGCACGAAACGTTCTTCTAGGCTGGTGTTTCCGCGTACCTCAGAGACGGTTCCGGCGGCAAGAATATGGCCTTCGTTCATAATGGCCACGTGGTCACACAAACGCTGCACCAAGTCCATCACGTGGGATGAGAGCACGACGGTTCCCCCCGAGCCGACGAATCCTTTAAGAATGTCCTGAATATTCGCCGCTGAGACTGGGTCAACAGCCTCAAACGGCTCATCAAGGATAAGCACAGAAGGGGCGTGGATGAGCGCGGCAGCAAGCGCGATTTTCTTCGTCATACCGGCGGAGTAGTCGGCAACAGTTCGCCCCGCTGCCTCGGTGAGGTCCATAGCGCGCAGCAGATCGGCGGTGCGTTCGGCAACAGTTGCCTTATCAAGCCCATGCAGGTACCCGGAGTATGTGATGAGCTGTTCACCCGTGAGCCTATCAAAAAGATGCACTCCGTCAGGGAGCACCCCCAGGTGTTTCTTGGCTTCTAGGGGGGCCTGCCACATGTCTACCCCGTTAATAAACGCCATACCTTCGGTGGGTTGCAGCATACCTGAGACCATCGAAATGGTGGTGGTCTTACCGGCACCATTACGCCCCACCAGCCCATAAAATGAGCCGGTTGGGATGCCTAAATTAATACGATCCACGGCCACGGTCTGCCCAAAAGCTTTGGTGAGCCCGCGAACTTCAATCGCGTTTCTGGTGGTTGCGGCCCCCCGTTGCGGGGCTATGTTCTGCTGCACCGAGGTGGGCAGGTGAACTTCCGGCTTCGGTTGCTCTGCTTCTGCCCCGGGGACAGGTGGTGAGGGATACGAGTTATTGAGAGAGTTTTTATCTTCCATAGATTAACGGTAACAAGTATGAGCATAGTATGCCCTTATTTTTGCCCCGTTCGCGGAGCTTTTACTCACCCCTAAGCATAACTATAAGATACGTGTTCCCCGTGACGGCAATAACACCGCATGGGGAACACATAAAGAATAAATATTCTGTATTTTATTTCTTAGCTTTACACAGGTTCCTGCAGAAACATGCCTTTAGAAAAGCGCCACCGTCAGCTCCGCGCGGGCCTTTACAGTGCGCGCATCAGCAGTACCCACCACATCAAAAAGCTGAACAAGACGCTCACGCACACGAGTTTTCTCATCCGCAGGCACGGCCTTAAACAAGCGCAGCAAACGGGCGTACGCATCTTCCACGTGCCCACCAACCACGTCCAAATCAGCCACGTTAAAGGCCGCCTCAATATTCAGCGGATCAGCCGCCGCAGCGGCACGCTCGGCAGCCATATCAAGGTTCTTCACGCGCGCCAAAAGCTCCACCTGTTCCAAGCCAAGTTTGGCCTCTTTATCGCCCGGGTTATCAGAAATAGCCTGCTTGTAGGCGGCGCGAGCGCCCTCATAGTCCCCAGCGTCCAGTGCCTCAACGGCCTTAGCATGCAGCGGAGGTACCGGTTTCTCTTCCTCCGCGTAGATGGGCTCAAAACCTCCCGGCAGCTGGTACTGCGCCGCCAGTTGTATAAGCTGCCCGAGCACATCGGCAAGTTCCTGCTCACCCACAGTACCGTTGTAAATAGGTGCGGGCCGACCCGCAAGCACCGCCACCCCAGCGGGCACACCGCTCACCCCAAAAGCCTGTGCGGCCTCAGGAAGTTTCGCGATATCTACCGCTGCCAACAGCAGACTCCCAGCGGCGGAATCAACCAGTTTCTGCACCGCATCGACCATCTGCACCGACGAGGGAGAGTGCTCAGCATAGAGCGCAAAAATAACAGCACCCCGGCTGGATTCCTGCACATATTTCTGGAAATCCTCGGGTGTGTTTACCTCAACACGCCACGTAGGGGTGCCCTGGGCAGCAGCATGAGGGTCAGTGTTGCCCGGCTGCGGCGGCACACCAGCAGATGCCGCTAAACTCCCCAAATCGGGGACATTCCGTACCGAAGCTGGAATCTGCGCAGCCTCCGGCTGCTTCCCTGCCGCTGCCGGGTTGCCCCACTGTAGTTCATGACTGTTCTCTGACATGCGCCCTCTCCTGCTCAGGCTGATAGTTCCCCTTGATTATCTCAACTCCCCGGGGTTTTTTCACCCGAGGTGCGCCGCATCGGCCGCTATTTTACTGCTGGCGTAGCACCACCAATACGCCTGCACCGGCGTTATCCCCCAACCGCCCGGTAGACTAAAAAGTAAATGCTTCGTCGAAAGGCAGTTACATGACCGATCACCGCCCCCCTGCCCAGCCGACGCCGCCTAGGCCTCGGCGTTCCAACGCTCATACGCAGCCGCAGCAGGACTCTTCCGCCCGCCCCCAACCGGATGAAAGCGGCGCCTCACCCAGAGAAGCCCACGAGTCGCGAGGGGCGCGGCGCCCATTCACTGAGCACCTCACCGAAACAATTACCGAATTCAGCGGATCGGTTCTACAGGCCCGCGATAAACGGAAACAGGCGTCAATGCCTCCCCCAACCGCCCCCACCGATGTGGTGCCCCCGGTTGAGTCCCCGGAGAACAGCGATGTTCAGAAAGTCTCGCTTGTGACCAACCCGGTAAAACTCGGTTTCTTAGGTACCGTGGGTGTGGGGTTGGCGCTGCTGGCCTACTATGCGTTTACGAACGTTGGGGCACTCGCGGGGTGGGTGACCGGGGCCGTGTTCATTGCGCTGGGCCTTGACCCCGCCGTGCGGCGCCTGGAGAAGTGGGGTATCCGCCGAGGCGTTGGTGTGCTGCTGGTAGTAACTGTATTTGCTGGTACGGTTACCGGCCTCACCCTGTGGATTGTGCCCATTATTAGTGAACAGGCGAATAGTTTTATCTACCGCTCCCCCGCCATTTTTCAGGATTTCCTGGAGTCAGAGGCGTTCAAAAACTTTGACGATATGGTGCACATCCGCGACTGGGTCGATAAGAATGTGCCCGCGTTCATTGAGTCTATTACATCCAGCAACGCGATTAGCGGGTTCATGGGGAACTTGGTTACAGCAGGATCCACAATCGCTCAGGTGCTCACCGGCACCGTGATTGTGTTGTTCTTGTCCTTGTACTTCCTCTCGTCTATGAACACGATTAAGGCGTGGGGGGTGCGCCTAGCGCCAGCGTCCCAGCGTGAGCGTGTCTCCTACTTGGTGGAACGTATCACCGGATCGGTTGGCAGTTATGTGATGGGGCAGGCGCTAGTGGCTATTCTTAACGCCACCTTTGCCCTGATTACGATGAGTATCCTGGGGTTTTCGTTCCCTCAACTGCTGGCGCTATTCGTGCTGATCCTGGCGTTTATCCCATTGGTCGGCGGCGTGGTGGCGCTCGTAGTAGTGTCGCTCATCCTGCTGATTTCGGGGTGGCAGATGGCGCTCACCTTCGCCATCGTGTACTTCATTTACCTGCAGGTTGAGGCGTACATTATCTCGCCGCGCATTATGTCCCGGGCGGTTTCAGTGCCCGGTGGCGTGGCAATTATTGCGGTGGCCGCAGGTGGTGCCCTGTGGGGCGTGTTGGGTGCGCTTATCGCCATACCGGTGGCGGCTTCCCTGCTCATTCTGGTGAAAGAAGTATTTATCCCTTACCAAGACACAAAGTAGCCTGCGACGAACCGGAAGGTTTACGGCACCTGGTCATACACTAATCGGCGGCTGCACCCCATACGGTGATGTAGCCGCCGATTGCTGTCTGAAATAATTTACCCGGTGGTGCCAGAGAGGGCTTTAGAGCTCAGTAATCTCTTCTGCGACCGGACCGCTATACTCGCTCGGCAGCACGGTCTGCTCCCCCAGCACAATACTTGCTATAGAGTTCAGCACCGCATTCACAGACTTCTCGCCCACCCACAGGTGCTTACATCCCTCAAAGGGGATTACCTGGGCACGGTTAATGGCACTAAACCGTTCACGCGCCTGAGCGGGCTGTAAGTAGTCGTCGTGTTCGGGGATGAGTGCGTACAGGGGGTTGCTGATCGTGTTCCATTCAGCCATCTCCGCCGGGTGTACCCGGTGAAGCGGCGGGGAAAGGAGGACCGCACCGGTGAATTCGTTGGCGCGCGCGGGTCCATATTTGAGCACCAGCTCTGTACCGAATGACCAGCCAATAAGCCACGGGTTAGGCAGAGCACGCCCTAAGACGTAGTCAAGAATCGCATCGAAATCTTTCTTCTCAGCAAATCCGCCGTCGAAGACCCCATCGCTGGTGCCTCGAATGGAGGAGGTGCCGCGGGTATTGAAGCGAAGTACGGCTATATTGGCAAGCGCGGGCAGACGGAACGACGCTTTCTTGTACACGTGCGAATCCATATACCCGCCATGCGTTGGAAGCGGATGAAAAGTTACGAGAGTCGCTTTAACGTCCCCCTCAGGAAGCGCCAGTTCACCCACGAGGCGTTTTCCATCGGCTGTCGTGACCTCAAAGTTCTCACGACGCGCAGGAAGCACCGTGCGGGAGCGGATCGCGGTTGGCACCCCGGGGTCGGTAAAGATATAGCGGGACGGGTCGAATTCTGTGCGGGTTTCTTCGCTCATAGTGTGTCTTTCAATCGGGGTAGGTGTATCTCAAGCCCAAAAATGGGGGTGATGCGCATAGGATTCTGCTGTTATTTTCGGCGGCTGCGCCAACAGTGCCGGTGCCAGTGGCGGCGTTCATCAATGGCACGTTCTCTGCCCAGCACGTGGCTTTCTTGCCACACCACCAGGTGCGCAGTTCCGGGCGGTATGGGACGGTAACATTCGGGGCAGGTGTAAGTTTTTCTGGCATTAACAGCCGGGATATACTGCACGAACCAGTCTCCGTACCGGTCGCTCTCAACGGTTGGCGCCGGGTCAAGAATACGTGAAATATCACGCCCGTCACCTGCGGTGGTGCGTAACCATTTGCTGGAGGTGGTGCCCGAAGGGCGTTTACCGGGGTGATTCTTACGTGCCATGCTCACTATTTTATCCCTAGCTACTACCCATTCCAGTTTTAAAGGTTATACCGGGGTCTCTTCTAAAGGAGCATACTCGGTGAGGATAGCCTCATACGTATTGCCGTGAAGATTGCAAGAATCCATAACGTAAAAACAGCGCAAAAAATTTTTATCAAAAATATAGGCGTGCTCGTAGAAATCGATAGAATCCACGTCTTCTAAATCGTGCTGGATCTCGCCGCTGAGGGCAGTGAAGACAGGCAGCTGAAGACCGTCATACACATAATGCCGCAGCACATAAAGCATTTGGTGAGGAAAAAGCTCACCCAGCCGGTGGGGGCGAACCAGCTGAGGCTGGCCGCTTTCGCACCCGAATGGTCGCTTATACGAGAAACTCACTGTATTTTCGTTTGAGTTATTAGGTGTTGAGCAGAGCATATGTCCTCTGAATAATACACGGATAAGACGCTGCACTACTTTTTCCGCCTCAGTCGCTTCTAATGGCTGACCATACGCAAAATCTTTCACAGCCTGCACTTTCTTATTGTTTCATGTATTTGGTTTTTCTCACCGGGCTATCAGCGGCCAAGAAACAACGCTACCCCCGCATACACTATAAAATACACTCGTGTATCACCCACATCATGATGAGCGCACCTAGGAGAATGCCGCATGAAAGCTATTCTTGATCACTGGGTTGGAAACCGCAGCGAGGATACAGAGCACACCATCGTATCAACGGGGGAACTGCTGGCCTTGCTGAAACGTCTCGGCACCAACCACCACACCCTGCTCAGCCTGTATCACCCCAGTAAAGACCCCGATAACAACCACCTCATGATCGGTGGAGGGCCCCAACGGTATGTGCTCACCGGGTGTGAAGAGGGCACCATTCTAAACGTCAGAAACCCGCAGATGAGTGACACAGCAACAGTTAAGATACTGGTGGGTGGGCAGCTGAGTCTCTTCACGGAACACGAATTAGTGACTCAAGAGCAGGCTTTTGAGTGTGCGGTACAGTATTTCAAGACTGGGCGTATCTCCCACGTGGGCCTGCCCTACACATGGGAGAGACTATAAATAACCAACCCGCAGATGGCGTGTGCACAATGACCCGCTGCTGGTAGAGTGGATGGGTGCGAGTTGTTATAGCTGAATGTTCCGTCGATTACGAAGGCCGCCTACGGGCTCACCTGCCCCGCGCCACCCGTCTGCTCATGGTTAAAGGGGACGGTTCGGTGCTGATTCACTCCGATGGCGGCTCCTATAAGCCGCTGAACTGGATGAGCCCGCCCTGCACCCTGGCTGTGGCCGCACGTGATGATATCCCCGCCGCCGCCCTAGAAGAGCTGGAAGAGGAAGTGCAGCAGCTGTGGACGGTGCAGGCCGCTAAAAGTGACGACCGGCTGCTCATTAAAGTTTTTGAGGTCATCCACGAGCATGAGCATTCGCTTGGCACCGACCCGGGGCTCATTAAGGATGGTGTGGAAGCCGACCTGCAGCGTCTGCTTGCCGAACAAATTGAGACGCTGGGCTCAGGATACTCGCTGGTGCGCCGTGAATATCCAACCGCTATCGGCCCGGTGGATATTATGGCAAAAGACCCCAACGGGGCAAGCGTTGCCGTGGAGCTTAAACGAGTAGGCGACATTGACGGCGTGGAGCAGCTCACCCGCTACTTGGAGCTGCTGAACCGAGACCCGCTGCTAGCGCCTGTCAAAGGAGTATTCGCGGCCCAAAAAATCAAGCCGCAGGCCCGCACACTCGCCCAAGACCGCGGTATTAGGTGCATCGCCCTTGACTACGATGCAATGCGCGGCGTAGACGACGCCGCAGACAGGCTTTTCTAGCTCTCTGCCGCGTTAGTTTTACGCCTCTCTCCAGCCGGCCTGCGCTCCCCCGTGCTTCTGGCGGAGGCGCTCACGCCCCTATCCCAAGTACCACCCGGTGAACCTGCACGAGAACCAATATAAACACGCACGAACCGGCGCGTCCCCGTAAAGAGGACACGCCGGTTCGTTGTTATTACAGGCCGCGCTATGTGACGGGAACTGTGAAGTCCGCGTGTTTAGCCGCGATTGTGACCTTATCATTCGAGACAGTCACAAACCCCTGATGCAGGCGGGTCTTCAAATCCTGCCCGCCCACCGGGCGCAGCAGCATTTCGCCGTCCTCCGCCAGCAGCGCGCACGTGGGGATAAGCCCGGGTGAGATACCCAGATCGCCCTCAACGGTACGCACACGCACGTAGGATGCCTCACCGGTCCACACCACGCGTTCGCGGGAAACAACTTCAACCGTTAGTGCCATAATTACTTGGCTCCAGTCTGTGCCTTGATTTCCTCGTACTGGCGCATCACATCGTCCATACCGCCGATGTTATAGAACGCCTGCTCCGGGATGTGGTCCACGTCGCCGTTGCAGATCATCTGGAAGGACTCGATAGTGTCCTTCAACGGAACGGTGGACCCCTCAACACCGGTGAACTGCTTCGCGGTGTAGGTGTTCTGTGAGAGGAACTGCTCGATACGGCGGGCGCGCGAGACAACAACCTTCTGCTCCTCGGACAGCTCGTCCACACCCAGAATTGCGATAATATCCTGCAGCTCCTTGTTCTCCTGCAGAATAGCCTTCACACGGATAGCCGTGTCGTAGTGTTCCTGGCCAATATACTGCGGGTCAAGAATACGGGAGGTGGAGGTCAGCGGGTCGATTGCCGGGTACAGGCCACGCGATGCGATCTCACGCGAAAGCTCAGTGGTTGCATCCAGGTGCGCGAAGGTCGTTGCCGGTGCGGGGTCGGTGTAGTCATCCGCAGGAACATAAATCGCCTGCATCGAGGTAATGGAGTGACCGCGAGTTGAGGTAATACGCTCCTGCAGCAGACCCATCTCATCCGCCAGGTTAGGCTGGTAGCCCACAGCAGAGGGCATACGGCCCAGCAGAGTCGAAACTTCAGAACCAGCCTGGGTAAAACGGAAAATATTATCGATAAAGAGCAGCACGTCCTGGTTCTTCACATCACGGAAGTACTCCGCCATGGTCAAACCGGTCAGGGCCACACGCAGACGGGTTCCCGGGGGCTCATCCATCTGGCCAAAGACAAGGGCGGTGTCCTTCAGAACCCCTGCTTCTTCCATCTCAACCCACAGGTCGTTACCCTCACGGGTGCGCTCACCAACACCGGTGAATACCGAGGTACCGCCGAAGTTGCGTGCCACACGGGTAATCATTTCCTGAATCAGCACGGTCTTACCAACACCAGCGCCACCGAACAGGCCGATCTTACCGCCCTTAATGTAGGGGGTGAGCAGGTCAATCGACTTAATACCGGTCTCCAGCATCTCGGTCGACCCCTCCAGCTCCGCGAAGCCGGGGGCGGCACGGTGAATGGGCCAGTATGCATCCGCAGTAATCTCGGAGTTAGGCACATCCAGCGCGTCACCAAGCACGTTAAACAGGTGACCCTTCACGCCATCGCCCACAGGCACAGAGATGGGTGCGCCGGTGTCAATCACGGCTTGGCCGCGCACCAGCCCGTCGGTCTGCTGCAGCGAAATAGCGCGCACAAGGGAGTCGCCGAGGTGCTGGGCGGTCTCGAAGGTGATAGTACGGGTGCGACCGTCGAGGGTGAGTTCGGTGGTCAGCGCGTTATAAATATCCGGTACCTGGCCGGCGGGGAACTCAACGTCGACCACGGGGCCAATCACGCGGGCAATACGGCCCGTTGCGCCCTGAGTCGGTGCTGAGACCGATTCGTTGTAGGTGGCAGTCATATTCTCTCACTTACCTATAAAAAGTTTGGAACAGTAGGCGGTTTCGATGCTGTAGCGTCAGGCTACGACGAGGCGAGGGCGTCAGCGCCGCCCACAATCTCTGAAAGCTCCTGCGTAATCTCCGCCTGGCGAGCGTTATTCATCAAGCGGGTGTACTTATTAATGAGCGTCTCGGCGTTATCGCCCGCAGTCTTCATGGCCCGCTGGCGCGAGGCAAGCTCGCTGGCGGCCGCCTGAAGCAGGCAGGCAAACAGACGGGAGGCAATATAGCGCGGTAGCAGCGCATCCAGAACCTCCTGCGGGGAAGGCTCAAACTCAAACACTGCTGGCTGTACGTAGTCAGCTTGGGTGAGTTCCTCATCGGGCACGATTTCCTCCCCAAGATGCTGGGCCTCAGCCACATGAATGGGCAGCAGCCGCAGAATCTTGGTCTCCTGGGTGACCATAGATTTGAACTCGGTGTAGACCACGTGAAGGTCGTCCACCCCGCCTTCTTCAAAAGGCTTAGAGTACGCTTCCAAAAACACGTCCCGAATCTCAACCGCAGTATCGATGCGCGGGCTGTCAGTATGCCCCTCCCAGGCCCGAATGTAAGGACGTTCACGGAACTCGAAATAAGATTTCGCCTTACGCCCCACGAGGTACAGGTTCACTTCACGGCCTTCGCCGCGCAACTTTTCGATCAGCGACTCGGTTTTCTTCAAAACCGATGAAGAGTACGAGCCCGCCAAACCACGGTCGCTAGTAACTACCAGCACCGCCGAACGCTTATGTTTGCTTTTCCCAATCGCCCCTGGGCCGTGGATCAGCGGATGCTGCACGCTCTGCTGGGTTGCCAGGGCCGTCACCACGCGGGTGAGTGCGTTCGCGTACGGGCCTGCCGCCTGTGCGCTACGGCGTGCCTTATTAATGCGGGAGGTCGCGATCATCTCCATCGCCTTGAAGATTTTCTTCATAGACGATGTCGAAGCAATCTTCTGTCGGTAAACCCTAATCTGGGCTCCCATAGAGCTTCCTTTCTCCTGCCCTTCTCCCCCACCGTGCACCCGGTGTAGGGTGCACGGCTGAAAGCGGGCTAGGAATAATCGCTAACCGATGGTTTCCTGGGTGATGTCCTGGTCCTTGGCAGCTTGATACTCCTCATGACCGGCATCAACAAGGTGGCTGGTGCCCTCAGAGCGGAAACCCTTCTTGAACTCTGTCACAGCAGACTTCAGAGCTTCCACAACATCGTCCTCCAGCTTCCCCGAGGCAGCGATATCAGTCAGTACTGAGGTGCGGTGACGCAGATAATCAATGAACTCAGCTTCGAAACGAAGAATGTCAGAAACTTCAAGGTCATCCAGGTACCCGTTAGTACCGCACCAGATAGAGACAACCTGCTCCTCCACCGCGTACGGGGTGTACTGCGGCTGGCGCAGCAGCTCGGTCAGGCGGGCGCCGCGGGTCAGCTGCGCCTTCGAAGCCTCATCCAGGTCGGATGCGAACATTGCGAACGCTTCCATTGCGCGGTACTGCGCCAGTTCCAGCTTCAAAGTACCGGAGACCTTCTTCATCGCCTTAGTCTGCGCCGCACCGCCCACGCGGGAGACGGAAATACCCACGTCCACTGCGGGGCGCTGGTTAGCGTTGAACAGGTCGGACTGCAGGAAGATCTGACCGTCGGTAATCGAAATGACGTTGGTGGGAATGAAGGCAGACACATCGTTCGCCTTCGTCTCAATAATGGGGAACCCAGTCATCGACCCGGCGCCCAGCTCATCGGAGAGCTTAGCGCAACGCTCCAGCAGGCGGGAGTGCAGGTAGAAGACGTCACCGGGGTATGCTTCACGTCCCGGCGGGCGGCGCAGCAACAGCGACACGGCGCGGTATGCTTCTGCCTGCTTTGAAAGGTCATCAAAGATAATCAGCACATGCTTGCCGCCGTACATCCAGTGCTGGCCAATCGCTGAACCAGTGTACGGTGCCAAGTATTTAAAGCCTGCGGCATCCGATGCAGGAGCAGCAACAATGGTGGTGTACTCCAGTGCGCCCTTAGTCTCCAAGGTATGACGCACCGCCGCAATGGTCGAGGCTTTCTGCCCGACCGCAACGTACACGCAGCGTACCTGCTTGGAGGGGTCACCGCTCTCCCAGTTCGTCTTCTGGTTCAGAATGGTATCGACCGCAATCGCGGTTTTACCGGTCTGACGGTCACCGATAATCAGCTGACGCTGGCCACGGCCAATCGGGATCATCGCGTCAATAGCTTTCAGGCCGGTCTGCAGCGGCTCATGCACCGACTTACGCTGCGTCACACCGGGTGCTTGCAGCTCCAGTGCGCGGCGGCCTTCAGCCTCAATAGGCCCCAGATCGTCAATGGGGTTACCGAGGGGGTCAACGACGCGGCCCAAGTACTTGTCACCAACGGGTACCGACAGCACCTCACCAGTGCGGTGTACCTGCTGGCCTTCTTCAATACCGGTAAAATCACCCAGGATGATCACACCAATATCGCGGGTATCTAGGTTCTGTGCAAGACCGAGGGTGCCGTCTTCAAAACGAAGCAGCTCATTCGCCATGACTGAGGGAAGACCCTCAACACGCGCAATACCATCGGAGGCCGATACCACTCGGCCTACCTCAACACGTTCTGCATTGCCGGGTTCGTAAGACGCCGCGAACTCATTCAGCGCATTACGGACGTCGTCGGCATTGATGGTCAAATCGGCCATCTTGTGTCCCTGCTCTCCTTCTTGTGGCTGGCCCCTCAGGGGCTAACCGAAACTTGTTGTCCGAGGCGAAAAATCGGGGTGTCCACCCCATCGCCCGGGGTATCTTCTAAATCACCGTTGCGACGAATCGCTGGTTAGGGGTGGCCTAGCCAAGGTTACGTTCCAGTTCGTCGAGGCGAGCGATAACAGTACCGTCAATTACCTCGTCACCAACCTGAACGCGCAGACCGCCCAGAACCGTCGGATCCACCGAAATGTCCAGCTTTAACTTGCGGTTATACACCCTGCTGAGGGCGTGCCCCAGGCGGTTCAGCTGCGCCTGCGAAAGAGCTACAGCTGAGGTTACCTTTGCAATGTAGCGGTTTTGTCGCTTGACGATGATTTCTACGAACTCGTCGGCCAGACGCGCAGCGTGCATGCCGCGAGTTTCGCTACCGATCCGTTCCAGCAGAAGCACGCCTTCAGCGCTGCGGGCGGGGCCGCCCAACGCTACCGCGAGTTTCTGCTTTGCTTCTTTGCTTGCCAGATTGTTAGACAGTGCCGTCTGTGCTTGGGCGGTGCCATCAACGTTTCGGACGAACGTGAGAAGTTCATTAATGAGGGTATCGAGTGCCTCAACACCACCATGTGAATGGGTAGACACAATGGCGGCGAGTACGGCGCACTTCTCAAGCGCGTCCGCCAGATCTCGTTCTGCAGACCAGCGCTGAGAAACAGCAACAGTCAGTACAGATAAGGTCTGGGACGAAACTTTGCTGCCGAATACGGTGCTGGCAATGTTCTGACGCGCAGCCTCCACCCGGGAGGTGTCAGTCAGCCCACGGCGCAGACCACCATCGCGGTCAATAACATCGACCACCGCGAAAAGCTCGCTCGCTAGGTGCAGCGGGTTGAGCGACGCGTTCGCGTCGAGAGCCGCTTCCACCTTGCTCAGTGATTCAGTAGATACTCCTGCCATTACCGAGTTGCACCTGCGTTCTGCTGCTCGGTTTCAAGGTCAGCAAGAAAACGATCTACCACACGGGCCGATCGTGCATCATCGGTGAGAGCTTCGCCCACAATCTTCCCGGCCAGAGCGGTTGCCAGGCTGCCCACCTCGCTACGAAGCGAAACAGCCGCTGCCGCGCGCTCAGCCTCAATGGTTTTCTGCG
Organism: Rothia sp. HSID18069; assembly: GCF_003989155.1. NCBI lineage: Bacteria > Bacillati > Actinomycetota > Actinomycetes > Micrococcales > Micrococcaceae > Rothia > Rothia sp. HSID18069. The sequence continues at coordinate 1,201,565 of NZ_RBMG01000001.1, forward strand.
CATTCTCAGTGATACGCTGGGCTTCGGCGGTCGCACGCTCACGGGCTTTAGCGATAATCGCTTCGCCTTCAGCGCGGGCTTCCTCACGAATCTGCTGTGCCTCCAGTCGAGCACTATCGAGCTGCTGGCTGTACTCTTCGCGAGCCGCTGCCGCCTCTGCCTGAACCTTCTTAGCTTTGGCGAGGCCGCCTTCAATGGCTTCCTTACGATCCTGGTAGATCTTCTCGAATGCCGGGGCGATGTACTTGATGACAATGAAGAGGAGGATCAGGAATCCGATGGCGGTCATGATGACTTCCCCGGTCGCGGGGATCAGGGGGTTAGACGCGGCGTGCTCCGCACCCCCATCATTTGCCAGATAAGTCATGGAAGGAATCCTGTTCTATGGGTTGGTCGTCGGGACGTATCGGGGCCGGTTACTTAATGAACGCAAGCACCAGGCCCAGCACGGCCAGCGCCTCAACCAGTGCGAAACCCATGAACAGCATCGGCTGCAGGGCTTTGCGAGACTCAGGCTGACGTGCCACGCTGGTCATATAAGCCGCGAAGATCAGACCCACGCCGATACCGCCGCCGATTGCTGCCAGACCGTAGCCAACTGCGGTGATCGAACCGGTAATTTCCATTATTTTTCCTTTCAACAGTGCCCGGGAAGGAACCTTTCCTCCGCCGAACAGAGTCTTTTGTAGTGTGCTAAGCCCGCTTGCAACGGGTTGCTTTATTCGTTACCCAAAGCAGGGGAACGAAAACCTTATTTAGTGGCCTTCGGAGACCGAGCCCTGCATGTACACGGCCAGTAGCAGCGCGAACACGTAGGCCTGAATAACCTGGATCATAAGCTCCAGGAAGTAGAGGAACATACCGAGCGCCCCGGGGGCGATAGCAGCTGCATAACCAACCCCGCCCATTGAGTCAATCATGTACTGCGCCAAAGATGCGGCAACCATCATTGCCATGTGCCCGCCGAACATGGTGGCGAAAAGACGCAGGGAGTGCGTCACGGGGCGAATCACCATATTGGAGAGCAGCTCAATGGGGATTAGAATCGGGTACACCCAAACGGGAACCCCCGAAGGCATTGTCAAATCTTTAAAGAAGCCGCCCAAGCCTTTGCGCTTAATACCGACACCTACCCAGCTCAGGTAGGCAATAGCTGCCAATGCGTAGGCGCTGCCGGGGTGTGAGAACGAAGGCAGCTGCAGTAGCGGAATTGAACCGTACAGGTTGTTCACCAGCACGAAATAGAACGAGGCAAACAGCAGAGGGATGAAGGGCTTGAAGTGATGCGCACCAATAAGTTCCTTGGCCAGTGAATTACGGGCAAAAAGGTACCCCGACTCAGCTACGAACTGTGTCCTGGAAGGGACCATGGCGCGTTTGCGCCCGGCCCACAGGAAAAAGCCCGCGATAATGACGACGGAGAGAAGCACCAGAAGCATCTGCTTGCCCACGCCAAAAGACCCAATAGCGAATAGGTCGGGAAGGTGCATTTCATCCGGGGTCGGCGGCACGTAGCCTTCCGCGAGTACAGACCCGTTCTCGATCAAAGCAAGTCCTTTCTTGCTGCTAGTTGGCTGCCCGCCGGGCGAGCATTTACTCAACTAACTATGGGGGGATTGGTGTGCGCGGGGTCTTGCGACCCTAGTTATTTTTCCTGACTCATGTGGATATATACAAGGTATAAGCCTCCGCAGACCCCTACCAGTACGCCGACCCACACGATCCAGGAGGTGCCTAGAAGACTATCGAGCCCAAAGCCGATAAGCCCCCAGACGGCGGCGCCGATGAGTAGATAAAGAATGGTCATGACGGCGCCGGAGAGGCCCCCGCCAGATACCAGTTCCCCGGTGGTTCGGAGTTCCCTGTCTCCACGCCACCATTTCTTCTCAGGTTCGGCCAAAAATCTTCCTGTCGTTTTTCTCCAAACCAAAAATGTGTGCTTTTATGGTTCGGAGTCAAAGTATAGAATCCGTATGTTGTTAATGGTGATGGCCTCAATACTCAGCCAGAGTACAGCCCCAATAATGGCTCCGGCGAGTGTCCACCCGTGTTTTATATTTTCGGGGATAGGCACCGTCAGGAGCACCACCCCCATCAAGCTTGCTTTCACCACGTAGGCACATACTAGGGCCTGGGGTATTCCAACCCTTAATCGGGTGGCTCCCAACACCGTTAATACGCCTAAGGTGAAACATATATAGACTATCAGAAACCCGAGCATAAATCCCGCCAAACCAGAGGGTCCGCGTACAATTAACGCGCCTGTTACACCCAGCAATAATGGCGGGACGGAGCAGACACTCACCCGGTAGTAAAGAGTCTTCCACGGGAAGGTGCGCGAATAGGAGCCCAGAGGCCGCCCTTTTCGTTCTGATGGCGGATACCACAGCAGGTTTTTAACCCTCTGCAGAATCATTGAACTTCTCCCGAATCATGAGGGTTTTGACCTCCGCGGAAGGACGCCTGTGAACTCCCCAAACTACCCCCTGTGCCGCCTTCGGGGGCCGCAATGTTATTATCTGACGGCGCTGCGGTCTTCTGACGCGCAATAAGCGTGGGCAGAGACAGATATAGCAGCACAACTAACACCGCAAATGCGAGCAACACCACACCCAGAATAGGAAGGTCGCTACTCCAAAAGTTAAGGCCGTTAAGTATGAGAGCCCACACCAGCACTGTTAGTCCAGTCACCACCGTTGCAGACCCTAAATGTGTGAAGCCCACATCAGTCAAACGCTGGTACACATGCGTCCGATGCGGCTTATACCACTGCTCCCCCGCAGCCATACGACGCAATAAGGTGGTACCCGAATCAGCCAAGTACACCAGCAGCGGGGCCAAAGCCACCAGCGGATTCACATTCGCAAACCAGGTGCCCACCGCAAGTATCGACAGCCCCGCCCCCAGCAGGTACGAACCGGCATCACCTAAGAAAACATTACGACCGCTGCGTACGTTCCACGGCAAAAACGCCGCGAACGCACCCGCGATTGCCAGACCGCCCAGGGTCAGCCACGGCAGTTCCGTCAGGTACCCCGTGAAGGAGTAGCACAATCCAGCCGCCAAACCGTGGCAGCCGGAAATACCGTTAATACCGTCCATAAAATTCGCCACGTTAATGTACGCGGCCACGAAAATAGCTGCCGGTACTGCCCAGAATATCGGCGCATTCATAAGCACCGACAAAACCCCGGCAACCCCCACACCAATCAGCAACTGCACCCCGGCCCGTATAGCGATTCCAATGCCGCTTACATCCTCAATCCAGCCCAGCAGCAGCGCGGCAGCCATACCCGCCAATAGGGTTACCGAAATACCGGTATTCACCGTCCACCCCGCAGCAGTTGCCACCCCAAAACTTGCGCACACCGCCAAGGCGGTCGCCAATCCCATCCCCCGGTAGGTGGGGGTGGTATGGGAGGAACGCTCATTCGGTAAATCCACCATATTCAGCGTGTGCAATAGCGGACGCACCAGGAACGGGAGCACACCGCCTAGGATGGTAGCGGTCAGGGCCACAGTGATTATCGGTAGCATCGGGTGTCCTTTACTTCTGTTCGTAACCGCACCTAACGTGTAATACGTTGGGCTGTACCCAGATCAGGTGCTCGCTCCAAGCCGTGCCGCTCATAGCCGCGGTGTTCCTCATAGTCACGCAGCCACGTATCGTAGTCCAGCGTATCCGGGTCTAGGGCGGGGGCAGTCGAGTGCGAAATGTACCGGTTCTCGGCGCTACGCTCATAGTGCTCCCCGTGCCCAAACAGCACCTCACCTAGTTTCTCGCCCTTGCGCAGGCCGGTGAGTACAATCTCCACATCGTAACGGCCATATGCCTTACGCATCTCCCGTGCAACATCATAAATATGCACGGGGTCGCCCATATCGAGTACCATCACGTCCCCCGGTCGACCGATTTTACCGGCGAGCATCACCAGCAGGCAAGCGTCCGGGATCAGCATAAAGTAGCGGGTGGCATCCTTGTGGGTGAGCGTAATAGGCCCGCCGCTCTCAATCTGGCGGGTAAATAGCGGCTTAATGGAGCCGCGGGAACCAAACACGTTGCCGAAGCGCACCGAAACGTACTTCCGTCCGGTCTGGTGCCCGAACCAGGCGGTCAGACACTCTGCCGCACGTTTCGACTGCCCCAAAGCCGTGGTCGGGTCAGCTGCTTTATCCGTTGAGACATTCACTAGAGTCCCAACACCCGAAGCTTCCGCGGCACGCAGCACGTTAAGAGTGCCCAGGGTATTAGTCTTCCACGCCTCCTCGGGGTACGCCTCTAATGCTGAGACGTGTTTCAGGGCAGCTGCGTGGAACACAATATCGGGTTTACGTTCCATAAAGATTTTGCGCAGGTTCTCGCCCTCACGGATATCAGCCAGAATAATGCGCTCATCATCCAGACTCGACTCGCCGGTGATCGACAGCTTAGTGTCCATCAGCAGGGTCTCATCCCGGTCAAGCATCATGAGCAGCTGCGGGTTAAAACGGTGAATCTGACGGCACAATTCCGAACCGATAGAACCACCGGCCCCGGTGACCAGTACGCGTTTCCCCGTAATATACGAGCTAAGCAGCTGGTCGTCCACCTCATAGTTAATCTCGCCGCGCACCAGCTGCATGATTTCGCTATCGTCCGTCTCATACACCGTATCGTCACCCACCAGGCGCTGGGTGGTGCTCGCAATGCGACGGGCTTCGATACCCCTCTCCCGCATCCGCTCCCACAGCACGTCGAAGGTGTCTTTAGGGTACTTTGAGATCGCAACAATCACTTTCTTCGGGTGCAGCTCATCAATAAGCTGATCCAGATTATCAATATTGCCGCGCACCGGAATACCGTGCACCTTCGCCCCTAATAGGCGCGGGTTGTCGTCAATAATAGCTACCGGGAAAACCTTTGAACGGCGGTCTTGTATCATCGACTGAATCACCAAACGCCCCGCCAAACCAGCACCATAAATAATGACAGGTTCGCCGTCCTGCCGCTTCTTCAGACGCCACTCAACATAGGTGCGTTTAGCCATGCGCATACCGGCCATCAGCATGAGGGCAAACGCCATGCTGATCAGCGGCACAGAATGCGGCAGATGCGGCCAGTGCAGCAGCTCATCAAGGTAGCTCCAGGCAAATAGCCCCAGCCCGGTGGCCACCACGGCGGCGCCCGCTAGAAGGATCTCTTCAAATGAGCCGTACTCATGGTCCCGACGGTACACCTTGTACCACAGGCCAAAGCCCACTTGTAAGACAGCCGCCAACGCAATGTTTATTGCCAGAGCTTGAGCGTCAATCACATCAAGCACGCTACGCTGATTCAGCAGCACACTGTAACGCAACATGAACGCCACCACGAGGGCTAAAGCCCACGCGATGGAATCTAAGAACATCCGCCCCAGCATCCAGGAGAGCTTACGTTCATAATATGTTGGAATATCAGTCTGTGTCTCAGACCGCTTAGTGGGTTCAGAGGTCACTAAGTCCCCTTTCGAAACTGTGAGCGGATGCTAAAGAGCCGCTGAGATGTATGTGGTTGGTTTATGCTTTTAGCACCTACAAGAGCCCTAAAAGCGGTGCGGCGCACGGACTCGGGGATAAACCGGTAAACGGTGCGCACCCCCATATTTTTCACCCACCCCGCCTTGGTGATGGCGTGCCCAGTGTACAGACGATGCTGAATCGCCCAATCCTGTTTCCATGCTACAAGACCCCCGCGCCGGGTGTAGGCTCCCGCACCCACCCGGTACCGCACCAGAGCCTCAGAAAGGTTATCCAGCTTGTACCCAGCGGCAGCCAGCCGGGACCACAGCCACCAGTCCTCGGCCCCGGGCACATATTCGTAACCGCCCACCTGCTGCACCGGGGTTTTTCGGAACGCCACGGTGGGGTGGTACAGCGGGTTCCGGGACGGCATCGCTGCCTGAACCCGTTCCGCGCCCAGAACGGTGGAGCGCTTCGCTTCACACACCGTGTTCTGCGCATCCACCTCGTGCATGGCCGAACCAAGTACCGCACAATCGCTAGCGGCCAGTGCTGGGATAAGCCTCTCAAACCGGGAGGGTTCCGAAATATCGTCGGAATCTGCGCGAGCCACCAGCTCGTGGGTGCACGCTGCCAGCCCCTCGTTGAGAGCGGCGGCAAGGCCAGCGTTCTGCGGCAGCGGCACCGTACGAATAGGTGCACACCGGCCCGCCTGCCCTTCTGCAACCCACCGTTCAATCACGGTATTAAGTTCTGGGGTGAGCGGCCCATCCAGCACCAGCACCAGCTCAGTTGGCCGAAGCGACTGTTCACGCGCATTCGAAGCCAACGCAGCGTCCAGGTACTCGGGGATTTCCTCAGCGTATACGCTCATGAGAACCGAAAAATCGGGGGTTTTATCCGTATCCGGCACAATGACAGGTTCCTGTGACGAACCGTAACGCCCCGGGAAATGCAGGGGATACACCCCCGCCATGACCTCGGCATTAGGTCGGGGCGGGCGTACTGCGTCCCTTATACCATTCACAAAGTACACGAAATAGGTTCTTTTCTCATCGGTACGCACCACGGTGGAAACCCACAGACGGGCACTGGATACGCCGTAGAGGAGCTTTTCCAGGGGGCTGAGAGTGCGGCACCGGGTAAAAACCCACAGCTTATTGCGCACATCATTGTAAAACCGCGGCCCTGGTTTAGCATCGGTGGTACCGAAGGTTTTCGTGTGGTGCACCGCCACCGAGGATGGTACCGCAATAGCGTCACGGTGGTGTGCCAGACGTGTAGAAAACTCAAAATCATCATTCCAGATGAAAAACTCCGTCAGCGGCAGCCCGCCGTTCTGACGCATCACCTGTGCATCCATCAGAATTGACACGAACGAGGCGCTGCGGATAGGCCGAGCACCCACCGACTGGGCACGGGCGTGACGCTCAGCGCCTGCCGCAAACATGGTGCGCATCGTATTCATGGGGTGATCCCGCCCGTCGTCCCACACAACTTTGGACGCGACAAGGGCAGGGCGTAAAGCCCGTACCGGCGAGTACCCCTCCCAGGCTTTTACCGCCTCATAGAGGGTGTTTTCGGTGGGTTCAGTATCATCGTCCATGACCCACACCAGATCCGGGTCATACTGCGCAAGTGCCCGGTCAATTCCAGCTGCGAACCCGCCAGCTCCGCCCATATTGCGGGGCAGGGTTATGACATCCAGCGGGAGCGGGTAGTGAAGGTCCGCAAGGTACTGCGCGGTGCCGTCAGTGGAGGCGTTATCGACAACAACCACCGCAGCTGGCTGGGCCTCTCCCCCAGCGATACCGGCTAATGTCAACGGCAGCAGGTCTTTACGGTTATAGGTCACCACCACCGCCACCGTGCGATACAGCGTATCGGAGTGTTGAGCATTATTGGGCGCCACAATAGTACGTGCATCCTCTGCGTTCACGAACAGCTCCCTCCCACATTGCTCAAAGAAAATACCGTGATTCACCGAAAGAATACTAGAATTCAGACTCTCTATTTTACCCCCAGAAAAGGCACTCACGGTAAATATGTCGCACCCCATATTTAGCCGCCTGAATATACAGGCGCGTTTCGTTTCCAAAACCCGTGCACATGTGCGAAAGTTGGAGTGAGCCCCGTAAAGGTTCGGGGATAAGAAAGGTGAATGACGTGTCCGACCCCCAGTGGAAAGTAATCGGCGCCAGCGGCTTCGTCGGCTCCTCCATCGTAGCCCGACTCAACGCCGAGGGTATCAGCGCAGACCCCATCGAAGCGCCGCGTTTGGCGACCCGAGCAACCGACCCCGAAATCATCATTGACGAGGCACGCCGTCTCGAAGGTATTATCGACTCTCTCGCCGACGCATTCGCGGGGGCGCACGTGATCGTCAACGCCGCCGGGCTGGCAGCCCCCAATATGCAGGACCTGCCAGCGCTTGTGGGCGCGAACGCCCTCTTACCGGCCGTCATTGCTATCGCCGCCCAGCGCACCGGGGTGCGCCGCATGATTCACCTCAGCTCCGCCGCCGTGCAGGGTGCTAAACCCGTGCTGGATGCGACCGAATACACTGAACCATTCAGTGCTTATTCGTTCTCGAAAGCGCTCGGTGAAGAGTGCCTGCTTGACCTATACGACTTAATAGAAGAAACGGCGGCACAGGGGCGGGCACCCGGTTCAGCAAATTCCCCCTACCCCGCCGCGCCTTCCCACGCTCCCGCCTATGTAGCCCCCGATCACGCGGTTGAGCTGTGTATCCTACGCGCCACCAGCGTACAGGGGCGTGGGCGCCGCACCACCGAGCTGTTCGCAAAGATGGCTTCCTCCCCGTTCGCCTCGGTGGCGGGGGCAGGAAACCGCAAATCGCCCGTCTCCAGCTCATACGCCCTAGCTGAATTTACCGTCAAACTGGGCCGTTTCCCGGGTCAGCTGCCGCCTATTGTCTTACAGCCCTGGGAGGGAGCTACGGTTAACTCAATCATGACCGATGCGGGCCGCCGCGCCCCCAAACACCTACCGGAGTGGTTGTGCCGTGGCGCTATTAAAGCTGGCTACACCGTCTCGGAGCTGCTGAACGATAAGTTTCAGGGGTCGGTGCGTAAAGTGGAGCTCATGTGGTTCGGTCAGGAGCTTGACGACTCGTGGGCGCGTGCCAATAACCTGGTGCCCGAGCCGCGCGTGCGCGAGGTGCTGCGCAACGCCCACACGGCACTGGGTAAGAAAAAAGACAAACGATTCCGCTAGCACGAACACACAGCTCGTTTAAGCACACAGTCCGCAGTTTCTGCGAGGTCCGGGATAAACCGGCCATACGCCTCAGAAACTGCGCACTCGTACTTGTGGGGCTTATAGGCGAAGAAAGCTCGCCCCGCTAATCTGTGGAAGCGCTCTCTGTCTTCTCCGTCTGCTCACCGAAAACGAGAGCACGGGCCTGCTGAGCGGAGAACGGCTGCGCCTGAGCCTCATCCCGCTTAACAGGTTTCGGAGTGTTATTGCGGTACTGTCGGGTACGCTGCTGATCGATACCCGCTGAGGCAGACACCTCCCCCAGCACCCCTACCGCACCCATGAGTGCCGAGGCGATAGACCCCTCAGCTGGTGCGCCAGCACGGCGAGCGGACTCCGAACCCTGCGAATGTTCTTTATCCCACTGCTCGTATGCTTCGTCTAAATCTTCCTGCCCGGCGGCGGCATGAGTCTCACCCTCAGCGGCACGTTCCTTCGCTTTTAGCTCGTTACGCTCATCCAGCTCGGCGCGGGTCACGATTGAGGGAACCACCTCACGCAGCGCCTCTACGGAAATAGCGCCCTCACGCACCACCACAAACGGGGTGCAGGTGCAGTCCAGGATTGTTGAAGGCAGAGCCTGTGCCGGTGCGTCATCACTTCCGGTACCTTCCGCCGTTTCGGTGGGGGTATCCTTGGTGGTTTCAGCGGCGGGGGCACTCTCAGCCACCGAATCTGCGGTCTCTGTGTCCTCTGAGCCTGGCGCATCGGTATCCGGTGCTTGAGATTTACTGTCAGAGGCGGCCGTGGACTCTTTTGTGCTGCCAGCAGGTGCTGGCCGGTCACCAGCATCCACGATCAGGCTCACGTTCTCACCCAGCTGATCGGCTGCCTGCTGCGCGTTCACCGCCGCCTGCTGACCCGTTTTATTCGCCGAAGAAACAGCCAGCGGGCCGTGCTCCGTCAGAAGCTTCAACGCGAACTCATCATTGGGTACACGCACGGCCACCGTGCCCTGGGTATCCCCCAAATCCCAGTTAAGTGACGGGTAAGAGTACAAGATAACGGTGAGTGCACCCGGCCAGAATTTACGACCCAGCTCGTACACCTCATCAGGAATCTCATCCGCCACACCGGATAGCGACGCCTGATCAAAAATCATGACCGGCGGCGGCATGGTGCGTGAACGGCCCTTATCGGAGAGCAGCTTCGCCACGCCCTCATGCGAAAAGGCGTCGCAGGCGATGCCGTAAACGGTGTCGGTGGGAATAACGATAGTCTCGTGCGAGTTCAAGGCTTCACGGGCGGCCGTAATGGCCTCCGAAACCTCAGTCTCACTCGATACGGGGTACAGCTTAGCTTTCACGTGCCCTATTCTCTCATGTTTTTAGGTTGCGTTGGTTCAGCCCAGGGCCACAAAATGCTGCGGGCCTTCTTACCGCCTACACGGTTGGCCTGTAACCGCACGTATGGCGGGGCCTGCCAGTTAAATCGTGCACGCACCGCACTCTCACAAACCCCAGCTCGTTGAACACCTCGGCCACCGCCTCCTGCTGGGTTTCATCATGTTCCATAATAAAAAACCCGCCCGGTTTCACAAGGTATGCGGCCCTGGCAGCAACCGCAGCCGGTATCCGCATCCCATCCGCTGACCCCCCATAGAGCGCCATATCCGGGTCGTGCTGTGCGGCCTCGGGTTCTGCGGGCACCCGCCCCTGCGGGATATACGGCGGGTTCGACACGACTGCATCGAAGTACCCACCCAATCCCTCAAGGGCGCTGAGCGCATCACCGTGTACGAAGTTCACGCCGTATGTTTCGCAGTTAATACGGGCCCAGGGCTCGGCATGTTCCGAAAGCTCCACCGCCGTCACCAGGGCATCATTCGGCAGGGCATTTTTTATTGCAGCTGCAATCGCGCCCGAACCGGCACACAAATCAACAACCCGCAGGCGCCGCTGGGGGTACGCTCGGAGTGCGTTAAGTGCCTCTTCCACCAGCAGCTCCGTCTCGGGCCGGGGCACGAACACTCCCGGACCAACCCGCACCTGGATACGGTGAAACGCCGCCACACCCGTAATATGCTGCAGGGGTATGCGGCGGGCACGGCGGGCGATAAGCGACTCATACCGTTGCGTATCCTGCGCGGTGAGAGCGTCCCCCAGAAGCGCCCGCTGCTGCACCGCGCCGCGCGTGTACCCCTCACGGGCGGTACCGCGCTGGTTACCTTCGGCATCGGTACCCAGCAGATGCGCCGCTAAAAGCTCAGCATCAGCCACCGGGCTCGGCACCCCGGCCTGCCGCAGCGTGGCGGCGCCTTGGCGCAGCGCCTGCGCAAGGCTCACCCCTTCACGTTGCGTCGGGGTAAGGGATGTTCCTGTCGTATCGGCCATGTCCATGTTCCGCGTCATCGCGTCCACCTGCCGGCGTTGCCGTGGCACCGGTTATTTCTGCTCTTGACCCACCTGGGATAGGCGGTGCGCCTCATCCATCTCAATGGCGGACTGCACCACCGGTTCAAGGTCTCCGCCCAGTACTGCATCCAAGTTATACGCTTTGTAGCCGGTACGGTGATCAGCGATACGGTTCTCGGGGAAGTTATAGGTGCGGATACGTTCCGACCGGTCCATGGTGCGCACCTGAGAGGCACGATGCGCAGCGTTCTCCGCCTCAATCTGCTCCTGCTGATGCGCCAGCAGCCTCGCACGCAGCACACGCATCGCGGCTTCACGGTTCTGCAGCTGCGACTTTTCGTTCTGCATCGCCACCACAATACCCGTTGGAAGGTGGGTGATGCGCACGGCGGAGTCAGTCGTGTTCACGGACTGACCGCCAGGGCCGGAGGAACGGTAGACGTCAATCTTTAAGTCGTTCTGGCTAATCTCAATCTCTTCGGGCTCATCCACCTCAGGGAAAACCAGCACACCCGCCGCGGAGGTGTGAATACGTCCCTGCGATTCGGTTGCCGGAACGCGCTGCACACGGTGCACACCGCCCTCATATTTCAGGTGCGCCCACACGCCTTCGGCGGGCTCATTAGAGGTGCCTTTAATCGCAATCTGCGCATCTTTATAGCCGCCCACATCGGTGCTGGTGGAGGAAATAATCTCGGTTTTCCAGCCTTTATGCTCGGCGTACCGCATGTACATGCGCAGCAGGTCGCCCGCAAACAGCGCCGCCTCGTCGCCGCCCGCGCCTGCTTTTACCTCAAGAATCACGTTACGGCCATCATCCGGGTCACGCGGGATGAGCAGGCGGCGCAGTTTCTCCCCCGCCGCTTCAAGTTCAGCCTCTAAAACGGGTACTTCGGCGGCAAACTCGGGGTCTTCGGCCGCCATCTCACGGGCCGCCTCAAGGTCATCGCTGAAACCCTTGTATTTGTTATAAGCACTCACGATACCGGTCAGCTCGGCGTATCGACGGCCCACACGGCGCGCCTTACCCTGGTTTGCCTGCACCGCAGGATCCGCCAGCTGCGCCTGCAAATCAGCGTGCTCATCCAGTAGCACCTGGATAGATTCAAACATTGTCTATTACTCTCTTACAATTCATGAACGCACCCACCCGGTGCGCATCCTCTCAAAGCCAATTATGCCGTGCGAACCGCAGAACGCACCACGCTACCGGCGCTAAACGCCGAATATCGCCCGCCCCTGCTGCGCTATTAAACGCACGGGGCGGGCGATAGAAGCACCGCGACTAGTTGGGGCTCATCCGAAGGCCGTTCTTCTGCACGGTCATTAAGAACTCGGCGTTCGTTTCAGTCTTTCGCAGCTGGTTCGTCAGCACGCTCAGCGCCTGCTCCGGCTCCATACCAGCCAGCACGCGGCGCAGACCCCACATGATCTTCACCTCTTCGCCGCTGAGCAGGTTCTCCTCACGGCGGGTACCGGAGGCGGTCACATCGACTGCGGGGAAGATACGCTTATCCGCCAGCTGGCGCGACAGGCGCAGCTCCATATTGCCGGTGCCCTTGAACTCCTCAAAGATCACCTCGTCCATCTTCGAGCCGGTTTCCACCAGAGCCGTCGCCAGAATAGTCAGCGAACCGCCCTCTTCAATGTTGCGGGCCGCACCGAAGAACTTCTTCGGAGGATACAGCGCGGCAGAATCCACACCGCCGGAGAGGATACGGCCGGATGCGGGCGCTGCCAGGTTGTAGGCACGCCCCAGACGGGTCATCGAATCCAGCAGCACCACCACGTCGTAGCCGAGCTCAACCATACGCTTCGCGCGCTCAATAGCGAGCTCCGCGACCGTGGTGTGGTCCTCAGCGGGACGGTCGAAGGTTGAGGCGATCACCTCACCCTTAACCGTGCGCTGCATATCGGTCACCTCTTCGGGGCGCTCATCCACCAGCACCATCATGAGGTACACTTCGGGGTTATTCTCCGTGATCGCATTCGCGATCGACTGGAGCATAAGAGTCTTACCCGCCTTCGGGGGTGAAACAATCAGGCCGCGCTGGCCCTTACCGATCGGGGACACCAGGTCCACTACGCGCGGGCCCAGTTTCTTCTTATCGGTCTCAAGGCGCAAACGCTCCTTGGGGTACAGCGGGGTGAGCTTTGAGAATTCGCGGCGGCGCGTCGAGTCTTCAACGCTCTGACCGTTAATCGCCTCAATCTGAACCAGTGCGTTGAACCGCTGGCGGGAGTTCTGCTCCCCTTCACGCGGCACCCGGATAGCACCCAGAATATGGTCGCCTTTACGCAGGCGGAAATGCTTCACCTGAGCCAGCGACACGTACACATCATCCGGGCCCGGCAAATAGCCTGAGGTGCGCACAAATGCATAATTATCGAGGATTTCGAGGATACCGGAGATCGGTGCCAGCACATCGTTTTCACTGACTTTATTATCGAACCCGCGGTTATTGCGACGCTCCCGCTGCTCATTAGTGCGCTTATTGCGGCGGTTACGGCGCTCATCGTCATTGGAGTTAGAACGTTCGGCCTTGGCCTGGCGGTCATTATTCTTCTCGTACCGCTCGTTTTTTTCGTACCGTTCACGTTTATTGGTGCGGCGGTAGGTGCGCTCGTTCTGCTCGGTGCTTTCAGCCTCTTCGCTCTTACGGCGGTTATTGGTGCGTTCACGGGTGCGGGTGCGTTTCACCGGCTTCTCCGGGTCGGTACCGAACGTCATATCCAAGGCGGCGGTAATGGAATCCAGGCTGGTTGCCCCGTCTGCGGTTTCGGCCTTCAAATCGGCGGAGTTCTCGGGGAGTTCACGCTGTTCGCGGCGCTCACGAATTTTCTCAGAAGCCAGCTCTGCCTTTACGTCCAGGGGAGGAAGGTCCGCATCCGCCTTAGCGGTCTTTTCGGCTTTCTTAGCCTCCTGCGTTTTACGGGTACGCGTGGTGCGGGTTCGCTTTGCGGGGGCCTTCTCGCCCTCACTCTTTTCGAACTTTTCAGCCTTAGAGGAAGGAGTTTTTTCGGTCTTTTCGCTCTTTTTCTCAGCGTCGGCCTCATCGCGTTCAGCCACCACGCCTCCGCGCTGGTGAGACGCCACAGCCTCAACCAGATCCGCCTTCTTCAGACGCAGGTACCCTTTAATGCCCAACTGCTGGGCTAGGGTGCGTAGCTGAGCGACTTTCAGCTCGCCAAGCTTCGAGCTCGTTACGAGTGTGCCCGACGCGTTTTCGTCTTCAGTCACGACAATATTTTTTGCCACTAAATATTTCCTTATATTTGTTTTAAAACACCCAGAAAATCCCTACAGAAACTTAAGGATCGGGTTTCTCACTATTGAGCGCGGCCCCCGCCGAACTCGGGTAGAGTTCGACGCGTACTTTTACGGGGGAATCCTTTCAAAGTTCTTGGAGCATTCGTTCGCTAAGCTACCGCATTTTGCCGTAAAGGAAGAACCCTACGATAAGAAGCGACAACCCTGAACGGCGCCATTTTTACGTCTAAAAACCACAAGCGGCACCCACGAAGAACACGGAGCTTTGGTGGAGAAACCACCGGTGATTTTTTGACACTTCCGACGCGGTCAAGGCCGCTACTGAAACAGATCCCGGAAGCTTTAGACACGCCAATCGGTGACTCGGCTGTATGTGCCTACTGTGTAACTATAACACCTTCGCCATCGATTTCAAGCGGCATGACGCGCCATGACAGATGACGATTTTCAAAAATATTTCCGGGATGTTCCGCCGTGAACTTCTCAACGAATTCACACACCCGGCTGGCCTCCTTGGCGCCGCGCGCAAACGTAAGAACGGTGGGCCCAGCACCCGAGATGACAGCAGGAAGTTGCTGCTCACGCAGATACGCCACCAGAGCCGCGCTCGGCTCCATCGCGGGCACACGGTACCCCTGGTGCAGGTAGTCCACAGTCGCGTCCATGAGATGCTCCGGCGCCTGCGCAAGCGACTGAATCAGCAGTGCCGCCCGACCAGAGTTGGCCGCCGCCTGCCCATGCGGAATCTCAGCGGGGATCAGCGAGCGCGCAAGTTTGGTGGAGACCTCATAATCAGGCACCGCAACCACAGGCACAATGGTGGGATGCACCGGCACGATCAGTGAGTGCCAGCCCCCCAGCTCACCCCAGGATATTGACAGCGAACCGTACACCGACGGGGCAACATTATCGGGGTGCCCCTCTACATCCGAGGCGATCTGGAAAATCTGGTCGCGGCTTAACCGAGCATACTCCGGCAGTAGCGCTGAGGCCGCCGCAACGCCCGCAACAATAGCGGAGGCGGATGATCCCATGCCGCGCGAGTGCGGAATACGGTTGTGCGCCGTCAGTCTAAGGGCAGGGAACTCACCCAGCCCGGCCTTTTCGAAGGCAACGCGCATTGACCGAACCACCAGATGGTTTTCGTTGCGTGGCACCGTATCGCTGCCCTCGCCCGACAGCTCGAATTCCAGCCCTTCGGCGATACGCTCAACCGTCAGTTCGTCATAGTACCCTAAGGCAAGTCCCAGGGTGTCGTACCCGGGGCCGAGATTGGCGCTTGAAGCGGGAACCTTGACGGTCACGGTTTTACCCACCGGAATGTCGGTGAGAGTAAGGGGTATCGAATTGAGTGACATGGGGACCTCGTACTCGGGGCGTTGTGGGGTGTGTTAGGGGTTTCTGCCCCGAACACAAACATTGTGGTGTATTACGGATTTTATCCTAGCATTGCATGTAATGCGGTATAGAAAAGCGCCCCGCCGCATCCGCTATGCGGATACTGGAGGCGCCTTCCTCAAGGGGGCGGTGGTCTTAATTCAGGTCAAGAATATCTGCCACAGCCACAACATCGAAGGCTGCCTTAGTCGGTTCAACCTTCGCGCCGTTGACCGGTTCCAGCGCCCACTGCGGGTCCTTCAAACCATGACCCGTCACCGTAATAACAATGGTCTTGCCTTCGGGGGCCTCACCCGCGCGGTGTTTCTTGAGCAGACCTGCAACGCCAGCGGCTGATGCGGGCTCAACGAAAACGCCCTCGCGGGAAGAGAGCCAGCGGTGCGCCTCAAGAATCTCCTCATCGGTGACAGCCTCAATCACACCACCAGATTCATCACGTGCCGCCTCAGCTTTCTCCCATGAGGCGGGGTTGCCGATGCGGATCGCGGTCGCAATCGTTTCGGGAGTGTCAATCGGGTGCCCTGCAACAATCGGCGCCGCGCCGGCTGCCTGGAAACCCCACATGATGGGTCGCTTGGTGGCGACCGGCTCCAGGACCTTGCCGTCACGGTTCGTGTAGGGTTCTGAGTACTCCTTGTATCCCTTCCAATAAGCGGTAATATTGCCCGCATTACCTACCGGGAGCAGGTGATAGTCGGGGGCGTCTCCCAGGGTGTCGACGACCTCAAAAGAGCCGGTCTTCTGCCCCTCAATGCGGTAGGGGTTCACCGAGTTCACCAAGAATACCGGGTAATTCTCGCTGAGTTTACGGGCAATTTCGAGGCAGTTATCGAAGTTTCCGTCAATCTGAATAATATCGGCGCCGTGGGCGATGGCCTGCGAGAGTTTGCCCATTGAAATCTTGCCGTCCGGCACGAGTACCGCGCAGCGCATCCCCGCTTGAAGCGCATATGCCGCTGCCGACGCTGAGGTATTACCGGTCGAAGCGCACACAACAGCCTTCGCACCTTCGTGTTTAGCGGCGGTAATAGCGCTCGTCATGCCGCGGTCTTTGAAGGACCCGGTGGGGTTCATCCCCTCGAATTTGAGGTATACCGTATTGCCGGTTTGCGCTGACAGCGCCGGTGCGTGAATTAGCGGGGTTCCGCCTTCGCCTAGAGTTACCGGTTTTACGTCGTCCCCGAACGGGAGACGGTCGCGGTATTCGTTAATGACGCCCTGCCACACATGTGCCATGGGATTCTCCTACTTTCTGCTGGTGGTGTTGCTCGCGCGGACTTGAGAATTTCCGCGCTGAAATTCTAGTCTTCTTGGGTTATTTACCGGACTCGACGCGAATCACGGAAATAATCTCGCGCACGGTGTCTAAGCCATCGATCACCGCGATCGCGCGGCGCAGGTCAGAGTCTTTGGCGGAGTGTGTCACCAGGCGAATCTGTGCGGCGCCGTCCTGCGGAGTAGATTGACGCAAAGAATCCACCGAAATGCCGTGCTCGGCGAAAATACGGGAAATATTTGCGAGTACGCCCAGTTTGTCGTCAACCAGCATGCCTACCGAGTAGCGGGAGATAATGTCGCCCAATCCGGTAGCGGGCAGCTGCGCGTAAGAGGACTCGGGCACGCCGGGGCCGCCCAGTACCAGGCGGCGCGCTAACGATACAAAATCACCCAGAACGGCGGAAGCGGTCGGCGCCCCACCGGCGCCGGGGCCGTAGAACATCAGCTCGCCTGCGTTCTGCGCCTGCACAAACACGGCGTTAAACGCGCCATGAACACCCGCCAGTGGATGCTGCCGCGGAATAAGCGTAGGAGCCACACGGATATTGACCCCCTCACCATCGCGTTCGCAAACGGACAGAAGTTTAATCACATAGCCGTCGGCATCTGCGGCGGCAACGTCATCGGCGCTTACAGCGGTAATACCCTCAACGTGAACGTCATCAATGGTGAAATCAGAATGGAACGCCAATGAGGCTACAATAGCCGCCTTTGATGCGGCATCGTGGCCTTCAACGTCGGCGGTGGGGTCTGCTTCGGCGTAGCCGAGTTCCTGGGCATCCTTGAGCGCATCGGCAAAGGTTGCGCCGGTGGTATCCATCTGATCCAGAATGTAGTTGGTGGTGCCGTTCATAATGCCCAGCACACGTGTGACAGTATCGCCTGCCAAAGAATCGCGCAGGGGGCGCAGAATCGGAATTGCACCGGCGACAGCCGCCTCATAAGAAAGCTGTGCACCGGACTTATCGGCAGCAGCCTGAAGCTCAACACCGTGTTTTGCCAGAAGCGCTTTATTACCCGAAACCACCGATTTACCGGCCTCTAGGGCACGCAGAATGCGGGTTCGTGCAGGCTCAATACCGCCGGTCAGCTCGATCACCACATCGGCGGCATCAATCAGGGCGTCCGCATCGGTAGTGTACAGTGCTGGGTTAGCGTCCCAGTGGCGTTTAGCCGCAGTATCACGCACGGCAATACCAATCAGCTCAACAGGCGCACCTATCCGTTCTTTGAGAACCGCGCTATCTTCACTGAAAATACGCGCTACCTGGGAACCCACATTCCCAGCGCCGAGCAGAGCAACCTTAATGGTGTCAGTCACGTTATCTCCTACATTTTGACCGAGTGGTGAACGCGCCTGTACAAACGGGCAACGTCATCATCAACTGTATCAAGAGAGCGGCACCTGGGCGCGGTCAAGACGCCAACATTACCGCCATTTACGGGGGTGTCGTTATATTACGGGCGGCTTCCTGGCCGAACTCGCGATTGCGGGGTCATCGCACGGAAAAGATTTGCGGCGCCCGCGCTAGAAGCCCGTGTCCAGAGCGAGCATCTCATCTTCGCTTTGTCGACGAATAATAGGATGCGCCGCCTCCCCCGCCGACGTAGCAATAACCGGCGGGCGGCTCAGGTAGTTATAGTTCGACCCCAGCACATAGCAGTACGCCCCGGTGGCTGGCACCGCGAGAATATCCCCCGCCTGAAGGTCAGCGGGAAGATAGCAATACCGCACCACAATATCACCCGATTCGCAGTGTTTACCTACCACACGAGAAAGCACCTGCTCCCCCACCGGGGCGCGGTTTGCCAGGGTTACCGTGTAGTCGGCGTCGTAGAGCACCGGGCGCGCATTATCACTCATACCGCCGTCCACCGAGACATACCGACGCACTCGAATCTGACCGTGCTCATCCTCAATACTCACGTTTTTAATGGTCCCGACGGTGTAGAGCGTCACCCCCGAGGGGCCGGAAATCGAGCGGCCAGGCTCAAAAGACATGTGCGGAATCGTCATGCCAAGACGCTCACAGGTTGCCGCGACCGCATCCGCAATCGAGACAGTAATCTGCTCAATACTGCGCGGAGTATCGGCCTCGGTATAGCCAATGCCGTAACCGCCGCCCAGGTCAAGCTCCAGCAGGCTAAGACCGTATTTCTGGTTCACGGCATGCATAAAAGTGAGGGCAGTATCTGCCGCCTGTTCAAAGCCCTGAGCCTCAAAAATCTGCGAACCTATATGGCAGTGAATCCCCCTAAATTCCAGGGAATCCGTGACGGCAAGAATACCGGCGGCGAGCATCGCGTAGGATTCGTCCTCGGTGGTTGACCAATATTCAAGTTCGTCGGCCTCCAGCCCGGCAAGACGTGCAGTTCCCGGCTGAAGCGACATCCCAAACTTCTGGTCCTCATGCGCCGTGGCAATAGATTCGTGCGTGGATGCGTGCACACCGGGCGTAATCCGGATGAGCACGGGAACCGCCGGATACGGCTCCAGCCCCTCTGCGACACTTTCTGCGCACAGCTCAGCATACACATCCGTAATGAGTTTAAGCTCATCAATGGAGTCCACCACCACGCGCCCTACCCCGTGTTTGATGGCGCGCTTAATCTCGTCATACGACTTGTTATTACCGTGCAGCGCGATATTTTGCCCGGGAACCTGTGCCCGCAGGGCAATCGCCAGTTCCCCGCCCGATGCCGTATCAAGGCACAATCCTTCTTCATGCGCCCACCGCGCCACGGCGGTGCACAGGAATGACTTTCCCGCGTAGTAGACACTCGCCTGCGCCCCATACCGGGCGAAGGCATCCTCGAATGCTCGGCGGTACCCGCGTGCCCTAGCCCGGAATGTGTCTTCCGAAAATACGTACTGCGGAGTATCAAACTCTTCGACAAGCTCACTCGCTGCAATGCCGTCAATGGTGAGTTCTCCCCCGTGATTACGCTGAAATGAGTCCGTCCAGATGGTGCGGTTCAGCTCAGCGGGATGGTCAGGGCGGGTAAGCCAGTTGGGGGCGTACAGAGATTGCGCGTCGCTCATGCATAGTCCTCGGGTCTTGTGTCACGGTCACAGATTCGTGATGCCATCACCACTATATCGGAACGCCGCGCCGCCACGATGCTGCTGATGGGCGGTGTTCAGATAGCGGATGAGCCTCCGATCAACAAAAGCCGCGTACCCCACCAAGATGGGAGGGGTACGCGGCTTCGGGCCGGTTAGCGTTACATACGTTCGGGGGCGGTGACTCCCAGCAGACCCAATCCGTTGGCAAGCACCTGCCGGGCTGCATTGTTGAGAAGCAAACGGGTGCGGTGCAGATCGGTCACCGGCTCATCACTCTTCGGGGCCACCCGTGAGATACCGTACCAGCGGTGGTATGCGGTTGCCAGGTTTTCGAGATAACGGTTAACACGGTGCGGCTCATAGAATTCGGCTGCGGTGCGCACGGCCGCCGGGTACTGCCCCAGTGCTGCAAGCAGTTCCGTGTCCGCAGGGGAATCCAGCAGCGCGGTATCCACCCCGGCTGCGGTATCCACCCCGGCGTCGGCGGCGTTACGTGCAACGGCGCATGCGCGGGCGTGCGCGTACTGCACATAGTAGACCGGGTTATCGTTACTTTTCTGCACCAGCAGGTCCAGGTCAATGTCGATAGTGCTGTCCACTGAGTAGCGGGTGAGCTCATAGCGTGCCGCATCCACCCCCACAGCCTCTACCAGGTCTTCGAGGGTGACGACATTACCGGCACGTTTTGACATGCGCACGGGTTTACCGTCTTTAACGAGGTTCACCAGCTGCCCAATCATGACCTCAATCTGCTCGGGCTGGTACCCAAGGATCTGGGCGATAGCTTTCAGCCGCCCCACATAGCCGCTATGGTCTGCGCCAAGCATATAAATAGCCACGTCGGCGGGGTTTTCGGAGCGGGTCATTTTGTTTTTATAGTATGCGATATCGCCAGCCACATAGGCGTGGTTGCCGTCAGATTTAATGACCACACGGTCTTTGTCGTCACCGTAGTCGGTGGTGCGCATCCACCAGGCGCCTTCAGCTTCAAAAAGCTGACCGTCCTGTTTCATCTGCTCAATGATACGGTCGGCCTCGCCAGACTCAAATACCGAGTTTTCGTGGAAGAAGACATCAAAGTCGGTGCCGAAACGGTGCAGGGACTCTTTAATCTGCGCGAACATGAGCTCGGTTCCGATTTCACGGAAAATCTCTGCGGGATTCTCGGCATCAAGCGCGTCTGGACGTTGGGCGAGAATCTGATCTTTAATATCGGTAATATAGTCGCCCGCGTAGCCGTCTTCAGGGGTAGGCTCTCCCTTGGCGGCGGCCAATAGTGAGTTGACGAACCGGTCAATTTGGGTTCCATGGTCGTTGAAGTAGTATTCACGCACCACGTTCGCCCCTTCGGCGTTGAGCATACGCGCTAACGCGTCACCCACGGCCGCCCAGCGGGTGCTGCCCAAGTGGATGGGGCCGGTGGGGTTAGCCGAAACGAACTCGAGGTTAATGGTTTTCCCCGCGAACTTATCGCTCGTACCGTAAGATTCGCCTGCTTCTACAATAGTTGCGGCTAGTGTGCCTGCCGCTGCCGCATCCAGGGTGATATTGAGGAAGCCAGGGCCAGCAATATCTACCGTTGACACCCCCGGAATTGAGGCAATTTTATCGGAAAGAACGGTTGCTACTTCGCGAGGGTTCTTGCCAACTTTCTTGGCGAGCTGCAGCGCAATATTAGTCGCCCAGTCACCGTGTTCGCGAGATTTGGGGCGCTCCACACGAACCTGTGGCAGGTCGGCACCATCAACGAGGGTCAGCTGACCGGCGGCAATGGTGTCTTTAAGAACGTGAGTGATAGCGTCTGAGAGTTCTTCTGGAGTCATAAGTTAATAGTTTAGCAATACTCTGCTAGGATAGATGAGGTTCGCCCTTGTAACCGATGCGGATAGAGCACTTGATTCTCCGCTGCGGCACGAAATTCCGAGCGCACAAGGAATTATATTTCGTGCCGAAGCAGACGAACGTTAGTGAGTCTGAGAAGTCGAAGGTTTTTATCATCTGCAACTTTGCTGGGGGCGTCTAAAATTTCATATGTTAGCCCTTGTAGCTCAGTGGATAGAGCGCTTGCCTCCGGAGCAAGAAGTCGAAGGTTCGAATCCTTTCAAGGGCACAAAAACGGTCTGTCTAAACAGTAATTTAGACAGACCGCACTTGTTTAAGGGTTAACCGCCCTTTCCCATCGCCCAAGTACCCCCGCAATAATACCCACACCATCAGAGCAGCAAAGAAGACAACACGTAAAACCACGGCTTGAGGCACAGAGCAGCACCCGCTGTCCCCTTCTCCCCCGTGCACCCATGGTTGTAGCATGAAATTACACGGGAAACTCGGGAGGCTGCAATGACTATTAGCGGTTTTGCTTTAATCACCCTTGTGCTGTTTATGGTGCACGAATTTGAAGAGATTATTTTTGTGCGCCGTTACATTGATAAACATGCCGACGATAACCGATATCATGACGAGCTTTTCGTGGCTGGGCAAGATCATTACCCCTCAACCGCGACTATTGCGGCCATGATCGCTGAAGAGTTCGTTGTTGCCTGCCTCATCCTGTGTACCGGGATTATCCTTGAATCCGTTGAGGTTGTGGCAGCTATATTTATCGCCTACACGTTGCATCTCATCATCCATATTCGTGAGGCAATAATCTTCCCGGGATGGGCACCAGGCAGCAGGACCGCAGTATTTACCATGCCGTTTAACGCTATTACCTTATACGCTATCTTTGCCACCCAGCATATCGATTACCTCACATTAGTTATTTTGACCGTGGTCTTGAGCGCTGTGGTTCTTATTAACCTACAGATGCTTTACCGGCTCTCAGGAAAGATTGAAACGTTAATCCAAAAAATTGCGTAATACGCTTAACCGTTCTTTCTGGTTGCGCAAGCGCTCCCCCGCTATTAGGTTCCCTCCCCTGTAGAGTCAGCTTTCACCGGGCTGCTGCGCTGCCTTGGCACCCACGAAGAATCACAAAAGGTTTTCCTTCGTTTTATTAACGAAGAACTTTTAGAGCGCCTCGCCCCGCAGCTTCCGGTGGAAAACGCCACAACGCGACTTGCCCTCGCAGGGACCCAGATTTTTGGGCTGATTTACACCCGGTACATTTTGAAGATTCCGCCCCTGACCGAGCTCTCTATTGAGCAGACGGCGCGGCTCATTGGCCCCACTCTCGATACATATATGCGCGGCCCCTTGGAATAGGTGGCTGTACCGCCACGAAGCACAGCTAGTGCCGCTTCGTGGCGGTTACCCTATTCTGTGTTTTCTATGCTTCTGCCGCAGCAGCCTCGTCAGCGGCAGCTATGAGGGCATCCGTAGCATGCGGCTCAACGGCAGCAATAGTACGCAGGGCGGATGCTGCAACACCACGTGCTTTCGGTGCGGGGGTAAGATGCTCAGGAACCGGTACCGCCACCCCGTAGTACACGCAGAGCTTCCCCAGCAGGTCAAGGAGCTGGTGGGCGGGCTTTGTCTCATTCAGCAGTTCAGCTAAAACGTGCAGCACCCGGTAGCCGCTCAGGGCGCTCATGTGCGCCGCATCCTCAAGGGTTTGAGCGAGGCGCCCGGCCGTCAGCAGCTTCTCCGCCAGCAGCAGCCGCACCTGGTGCGCAAACCCGGCGGGGTCAAAAAGGTTCGAGGCGCATAAACCCGCAATCGCCTCCGCCGCAGCCGCCCGGTTTTCAGCGCTCTTCGCACTGCTGGCAAGAGCCAACGCGGAGTACACCGGAGCCGTTGGCACTTGGCGGCTAGCTTCAAGCAGCCGCATGGTTCGCTGAACCTCTGGCACCCGGTTCTGGGTCAGGGCGCGCATTAAACGAATGTGAGAGAGAGCGGCATAGGTATCCGGGTTATTCTGCATAAGCCAGGCGAACCATTCAGGCACGTGCTGGGTGTGCGTCCATTCTTCCCTCTCGTGCGTATCGCAGCTGCCGTCAATGCGGGTGCACGGGCCGCCAAGGGCCGCCGACTGCATGGCTCCTACCCCCTGCTCTTCGGTCATCATGGGGGCTTCCCAGATGGGCAGCTCCTGTTCATCCCGCGTTGAGTCCCACCACATGCCCAGATGCGACTGCGGGTAGTGTATCCGCGTCCAGGGACGGGACTGTGCAGGTATGGGGCGCATGAACGGGGCGGCTGCGGAGCCTGAGCGCATTTCGTCAATAAAACGCATCATCTCAAAGATCAGCAGCAGGCTCACCCGCCGGTTTTCAAGGCGGGCATTTCGGGTAATTGCCATGGTGCCGCCGGTAATAGTAGCAATAAGCTCCTGCCAAAGGGCGCCGTCATTATCTTTAACCTCAGCCAGCTCGGCGAGGGCAAGCCCAAGAATCACGTTGTACCGGCAGAGAAACCCCCACGAGCTAACACTCCAGTTCGCCTCTGGGGTGTGGATACCCTGAATCTCACGTATTGTGCGGCGCATGAGCTCCCGGTTCTGCTTATCAATCGCCTCAGTTCCCAGGGTAATGATTCCGTCAAGGATACGTGCCAGCTCTTCACCTGCGCCCATGCCGTGTGTTTCCCCGGATACTTCACTGAGGTGCTCCGCAAGAAGCCGGTTAAGTTCCACCGGGGTTGTAATAGGCTCACCGGGGGCATAGTTATCCGGTAACGGTGCGGTGCGCGGGGCAGGAATAAGGGGGATTTCAGCGCCCCGTGGTGCCGACTCACAGCTGCTCTGCGTATGATGCATCCTCTCCCCCGAAGGCTTCTCAAGTATGAGTTTTTGGGCACTCTGGGAAATATCCGTTGGGTACGACGGAAGAAACTCCCGCACCAGCTCAGACACTTTCTGAGGCACCTCTAAGTAACCATGCTTATTAGCATAATTATTCAGGGCACGGAGCAGACTCAGCTGGGCTTTGACGCTTTTCTTATCGGCACGGCTCAGCACGGCCCCACTGGCGTTTATCAGCTCATACGGGTTATCGAGTGTACCCTCAGCTAGGAGGGTTTTATAGGCGGCTTGGCCCCAAGCGACAGCTGGGCCAGGCTCGGTGCTGAGCAAGCTCAGGTACTGATCTTTACGGGCAAGTATCTCACCCACGGTGGGGGCAAGATGCTTCTGAATATTCAGGTACCAGGCAATATGACGCGCCGAGAAATCGCTGAGCATCCCCGTCAGTGTGGCGTCTAAGAGACGGTCACGGAACCCCGGCAGCCTCGCGCAGAGACTATCGAAGGCAGCCATGAGCTGGCTTTCGAGCAGCTGGTTTTCTTGCGCATCGCCGGCGCGGGTGCCAGTGGAAGAGGTGAGTATTGCCTGCGTGTCCCCCATCCCTTCGGCGGTAAAGAATGCCCAGAATTCCTTCTCACGCAGCCCCTCATCCTCCGTGAGAATACGCACTATACGTTCCGCGTGTGATTCACGGGTGAACGGCTCATCCTGGTAGGGGCGGCACAGGTAGTACCTGATTTCACGCAGATACTCCGGGTGGTACTGCTCGGGCGGTACATCCCGCATGAGGCGGCGCATAATGTGCAGGCTCCACAAATCGTGGCACCAGTGAATGTCCTCAAAAACTTTATTAACCCAGGTTCCGCCGCGGCTCATAATCCCCGCCGCAAACGCTTCACCCGCTTTCTGCCGTGCCGCTGCGTCGGTGTGAAAGCTCTCCTGGGGGTAGATCGGGTACCCGGGGTCTGGGTGGTGTTTCACCCAACGGTCGTCTGCGTCTTCCTGCCCGGTAGAGTGCGCGAATAGCCCTTTCGGGTATGTCACGTGGTCGCGGCGTGCAACGGCCGCACGCAGATAAACCATACGCAGGGTTGGCCCTTCAGCCTCGTACACCGCAGCAAACCCGCCTAGGGCGCGCATGATGGCGGTGCGTTCTTTTTCGTCTGCGTCAGCTAGGATGCTATCAAGCGTGTGCCAGTCTTCGGTGTTTTTATGGGCTAGAGCAGTGCGTAACGCCTCGAAGCGGTTCTGGCTAGGTGGGGTGACAAGACCCGGTTCTGCGGTGGTATTACCGGCCATAATCTTCCTCATATTTATTCAGTGGTACTTGGGGCTGGGCTGGTGCTGGTTATAGCTTGTTCGCTGCCTCTGCTTGCTGCGCCGCCTCCGCCAATAGTTCGGTGGGGTGCGGTTCAAGAGTCAGAATAGTACGCAGCGCCGCTGCAGCCGTGCCGCGGGCTTTCGGCGCGGGAATCAGACGATCAGGTATTGGCACGCTCACACCGTACTGCACGCACAATTGGGCCAGCAGAACGGTCAGCTGATGCCCTCTAGGAATCGTGGTTTCCCCCGTTACTACCGCAGCTAGAGTCTGAAGCACCCGGTACCCGGCTAGGGCGCTCAGCTGCGCCGTATCGTCAAGGGTTTTCGCGATACGAGATGCAATAATCGCCTTCTCATCAAAAAGGAGTATCAGCTCTTTCGCGAGAAACTGCGGGTCAAACAGGTTCGAAGCACACAGCCCGGCAAGTGCCTCAGCAGCGGCGGCTCTTCCTTCGGCCTGCGCCGCCCCGCAGGCGTGCGCTAATGCAGAATAAACGGGCTCCTGCAGCACCCGTCCGGTGTGTTCAAGAGAGCGTAGAAACAATACCGGCTGCATACCGTGGGCCAGCTCCATGTGGGCGTGGGCCGCGTAGGTATCATTATTGTGCTGAAGCATCCACCCCGCCCATTCGCGCACCCGCTGGCGGCCATTAAAAACCATAGCGTCGTGGATCCCGAAGTTACCGTCTATACGATCTGCGGTACCCGCCAGGAGCGCACTCACGGCTGGGTCTTTGCGGTAGGCCTGCGGTACAGGGGCAAACCACCATGCGGCTTCACGGTTCTCATCCCTGCCGTATCCCAGTGAGGGGATCCGGTAGCGCCTGCGTTCCCACGACCGCTGTTGCGGGGGTACCGCAACCATTAACGGGGCGCCTTCTTCGCCTGCGATGATGCATTCAACGAACCGGTTGAGTTCGTGGATGAGCACGGTGCTGAGGGCGCGGTTGGGCAGGAACAACCCGGTATCCCCGCCGACTGTCATATGGGCTATGAGCCTATCCCATGCGGCACCCGCTGGCTTAGGCAGCCCCGCGATTTTGGCGAAGGCAAGCGCCATTAGGGAGCTGTACGGAATGTTATCCCACAGGTGAGCTTCGGCCCCTTCGTCTGTACGGTCGTTGCGCTCACGGTAGCTGCCCACGTATTCTTGGCGGGCCAGCTGCCGAATACGGTCAAAATTCTGCGCATCTACCGCGCCTATACCGTGCGTAATAACTCCGTCAATGATGCGCGGCAGATCCGCCCCGTTTCCGGCATCAATGAGGTGTTCAGCGATAAGCTCGTTCAGCTCGGTTACGCATGGGACAGACACCTTTTGTGCATAATAATGCAGTATTGGTGTGGCGCGTGGGGCGGGTACTTCCAGCGAATCAGCATCTGTTTTTATAGCACCCGTGATGCCTGCACCCTGCGTCCCCTCCAGTGTTATAAGTTTTTGTGCCTTCTCAGCGAGGTCTACGGGGAATGTTGGCAGATGTCCTGCCACTAGTGTGCTGACTTTCTCAGGCACCTCTGCATAGCCGTGCTTTTTTGCATAGCTATTCAGGGCGTGGAGCAGACTCAGCTGGGTCGTGACGCTCTTTTTATCGACTCGGCTCAGTACCGCTTCGCTCGCTGTAAGGAGCCCGCTCATAGTCTCTAGGCTCCCTGATTGTATGAGGCTCTTATAGGCGTTTTGTCCCACACTCACCGTTACCGCAGACGGTGCTGCTAAAAGCGCCGCATAGCTTCCTTCCCGACGGGAAAGCTCACGGCTATCGGGGTGCAGGTGCCGATGAATATTCACGTACCACGTGATGTTTCGCGCTGAGAAGTCACTGAGCATCCCGGCGAGCGCGGCATCTAAGAGACGGTCACGGAAACCCGACACCTGACGGCACAGAATATCGAATGCGGCGGTGAAGTCGTGCTCGACCCTGCTGCACGCCTCGGCGCGTTTTCGCGCGTTCATACCACGAACATCTGAACCGATCTCTGCGAACCGGCGCGTATCTCCCATACCTTCAACGGAGAAAAATTCCCAAAATTCCCGCTGGTACAGCCGCTCATCTGAGGTAAGGATGCGGGCGATACGTTCTGGGCGGGGCTCACGTTTTTTGGGTTCCCCATAGTAGGGGCGACGCAGATAATCGCGGATTGTTGGTAAATAGTTGGGGTGGTACCGTTCGGCTGGTACGTCCCGCATGAGCAGGCGCATGATGTGCAGTGCCCACAGGTTTCTCACACCGAGCATATCGTCCATTACTCGCTGAACCCACGCGCCCCCACGATGCAGAATACCCACAGCGAATGCTTCAGCCGCTGCTTCCCGTACCGACGCATCTGTGCATAGCTGTTCCCCGGAGTACACCGGGTAATTAGTGCCTGGGTGCCGGGCAATCCACGAAGTGCATGGGTCGTTGGCGGAGGGCCACACGAATATTTCGCCCACTTTCTTACGCCCCGCCAAAGCCGCCCGCAGATAGAACATACGCGGGGTTGGCCCTTCCCTCTCATACACTGCGGTAAAACCACCTAGGGTACGCAGCACAGCGGAGCGTTCTTTCTCGCCCGTCCCCACCAGAATCTCGTCTAGTCTCTGCCAGTTCCCGGTCTCTGGTGCAGTAAGGATTGCACGAATCATCTCGGCCAGGCTTTTTACTTGTGAGGTATGCGGCGGCAGATGCACAGGGTCGGTCATTTATTTGTCCTCATCATCGTATTGCAGCCTGTTCGCTGTCTCTGCTTGCTGCGCCGCTTTCGCCAATAGTTCGGTGGGGTGCGGTTCAAGAGCCAGAATGGTACGCAGCGCTGTTGCCACCGTGCCGCGGGCTTTCGGTGCCGGGATCAGACGGTCGGGTATTGGCACGCTCACACCGTACTGCACGCACAACTGGGCCAGAAGAGCAACCAGCGGGTACTCATTTACCACGTCGGTGGATTCCTGCAGCATAGCGTGCAGAGTTTGAAGCACCCGATACCCGGCCAGCTCGTTCAGCTGCGCCGCATCGTTGAGGGTTTTGGCAAGGCGCCCCACAATCATCGCCCCATCAGCCATGAGCAGTTTGAGCTGTTCGGCAAACACGTGCGGGTCAAGCAGGTTCGAGGCGCACAGCCCAGCAATCGCCTCCGCGGCAGCAGCACAGTCGGCATCGTTTTTAGCCCGGCAGGCGTACCCCAAGGCCGAATATACAGGCTCACCCGGTATGCACCTGGTGCGTTCAAAAGTATTCAGAAAAACCCGAATCTCAGGGCGGTGCGGGTAGTTCATCCCAGCGATGAGGCTCATATGTGCGTGCGCCGCGAGGGTGTCTAGGTTATGACTCAGGGCCCACACCATCCACTCATACACCCGCTGCTCGCCTTTAAAATCAACGTAGTCGGCCACCCCAAAATTGCCGTTGGTGCGGGTGAACGGGCCACCCAGAAGAGCGGACTCCACAGGGCTAATATTTTTTCCGGCTTTAATAGCCGGGGCAAACCACAGCGGGGCTTTCCACCCGTGCCCTTCCCAGGCACGCGCCAGTGACGATAATTTATACCGTTTACGCGTCCATTGGCGCTGCTGCTGGGGAACTGGCCGCATGAACGGTACTGTTGCCTGCCCGCCAGCAACCTGACGGGTGAACCGGTCAAGTTCGCGGATGAGCAGGGTGCTTGCTGCACGATTCGGCAGGTGAGATGTGGCGGTTAGTGTCTTTCCCCGGCCTGAAGTCATGGCAGCTATTAGAGCATCCCAGCTAGCGTGTTCAGGTTCGCTAGCGTTCACGGTCACTGTAGCGAGCGCGCACGCTAGGAGCGTTCCGTACGGGACGAGCTCCCACTGGCCTGTTGTCTGCCCGGTTCCTGCATGGTGGGAGTTATCTTGGTTCTTACATTGTTGCCGGGCTAGGCGTTTAATGCGGGTCAGAGTTGGTGCGCTTATTGCGTCAATACCTAAGGTGATGATCGCGTCGAGAATACGCGGCAGATCTGCCCCGTTGCCGACATTAAGCAGATGCTCAATCATTAGTTCGTTGAGTTCGGCAGCATCAGTAACAGGGGCTTCGGGCGCATAGTTATCCGGTAGCGGTACGGCACGTGGTTCGGGAACAATGGGGGCTTCAGCCGGTGCATTCTCTGCGTCGAGGGCCTCTGTTTCGCTATCTGCGGGGCTATTATCGGCGGCTATGATGAGTCTTTTAGCGGGCTCAACCGTATCTACCGGAAACGATGGCAGAAACTCGTTCACTAGTGCAGATACTTTCTGGGGAACCTCAGAAAGCCCATTTTTCTTTGCATAATTATTAAGTGAGCGGAGCAGGCTCAGCTGCGCTTTAACGCTTTTCTTATCGGTGCGGGCAAGTACTGTTCGGCTTGCTTCTATCAGCCCGTTTACCTCCCCCAGCTCCCCGGTTTTCATGAGGGTTTTATAGGCGTTCTGCCCCAGGGCAACAGCCGCCCCGGAGGGCACAGTAAGAAGCGCCGCGTAGCGTGGTTCTCGCACCGAAATCTCAGTGCTGGTGGGCTTTAGGTAACGGTGAATATTTACGTACCACGCAACGTTGCGGGCCGAAAAGTCGCTGAGTGTTCCCGTGAGAGTGGCCTCCAGCAGGCGGTCACGGAACCCGGGAATACGCTCACACAGCTCACTAAACGCACACAGGTAGGCGTTTTTAATCTTCTCTCGGGCTTCTTTCGCACGCGCAGCATCCCAGATGAGTGCCGTATCGTTGCGATGCTCTAGGGACTGCTCATCGCCCATCCCTTCGACGGTAAAAAACGCCCAGAATTCTTTCTTACGCAGCGCCTCATCGTCCGTGAGTATACGCACTATACGCTCCGTCATGGGCTGCGGCGGCAGGTTCAGCCCGTCACCAGATATATAGTTACGCACCATCCGCAAATAAGGCAGCGGGTACTGGTCCGGGGTGAGGTGCCCGGCGAGCGTGCGGCATACCCGCCACACCCATTCGCGCCTGTTCCACACAGAGGCGCAGATTGTCTCTAATCGTTTCGCAATGTCCCCTCGCGATATAAGACCCGCAGTGTAGGCGTGTACCGCACGGTTGAGGGCTTGCTTATCGGCGCGCATGACGGCGGGCGTGTATACGGGGTAGGCGGTTTTTCTGCGTTGTTTCCCCCAGTAGTCCAGGGTATCTGCCCAACCGCCCCCGGCAAGATACTCGGGGTTGGAAGCCAGTGCCGCCCACAGGTAGAGCATCCGCAGGGTGGGGCCTTCGGCCTCATACAGCCCGTACATCCCACCAAGACTGCGGGCGATAGCGGTTCGGTCTTTTTCCGTTGTCTCAATCAAGTAGGTCTCTAGCATATGCCAGTTCTCGGTATCTGAGCCGGTGAGAATCATGCGGATCGCGGCGGTGCGTTCCTTAACACTCATAGCTGTTGCATTCGCCGTTTCAGATGGTCTTTCAGGCAATTCTCGCTCCCTGGTGGTTGGTTGTTGTACACCAATAGTACGGCCTTTTAGCTGCGGATGCGCCGGGGCTAGCTGCCACTAATCACAGCCCTTTCTAAAGCCCCTAGTCGGCGTATTATTGCTGCCTGTATCCGAGCGTTTAATACGCGACGGCGGCACGGCTCTTATCTATTTTTCTCATGGTTCTGCTGGCTCTTACCGCTGTGACGCTGAGAGAATTGGGTAATAGGTTCAGTAACAGAACATCTAGGGAGGTAACCGTGACAGATACCATGCAGCAGGTGCAGCTCGTGGAGTGGGGTGGGCCTGAGGTGCTGCACCTTGCGGAGGTTCCCGTCCCCGAGCCGGTGCGCGGGCATGTGGTGGTACGGGTTCAGGCGGCGGGCGTGAACCCGATTGATACCACCACCCGTAAAGGGCTGGGCCCCGCCGCGCAGCTGGCAGATGCCAGCAAACCGGTAGTTCTGGGCTGGGATATTGCCGGGGTGGTAACCGCCGCTGCGGGTGACTACACCGGGTTCGCAGTGGGTGATCGGGTGTTCGGGATGGTGAATTTCCCGGTTCTGGGGAACGCCTACGCACAGTACGCCCTGGTTCCCGCCTACCAGCTGGCTCACGCCCCAGATAATGTTCCAATGGAGCAGTTGGGGGCCGCTCCCCTTGCCGCCCTCACCGCATACCAGGCGCTTTTTGAGGTGGCGCGCCTTGCTGCGGGCGAGCGCATCCTCATTCATGCTGGCGCTGGCGGGGTGGGCCATATGGCGATTCAGCTGGCGGCAGCTGCCGGGGCGCAGGTGTACGCCACCGCATCTGCGCGGAACCGTGAATTTGTGGAGTCCCTGGGTGCGGTGTGTATTGACTACACCTCGGGAGATTTTCGTGAGGCTCTTGCCGACGATGGTGAGCATATTGATGTGGTGCTGAATTCAACCGGCGCGCAGACGTTCCTGGACTCGTTGGATGTGCTGGCCCCCGCCGACCGTATTTTCGCACCGGCGGGGCGTATTGTGACGCTCACCAGCCCCGACCCTTTGGAGACGGCTCGGGAGCGCGGTTTCACGGCACAGTGGCTGACGGTGCACCCTGATGCCGGGCAGCTTACTAAGATCGCGCATTATCTGCAGGAGGGCACGCTGCGGGTTCACCTTGACCGGGTGTTTCCGCTGGCTGAGGCTGCGGCGGCCCACGAGTATATTGAGCAGCGGCACGCGCGCGGTAAGCTAGTGCTCGTTCCGTAGGCGCTGCGGCTCGTGCTTGTACGCTTCGGTGTGGGTGAACGGTTGGGTGGTTAAGGCTTGGAGGCCGTTTAATGGTGGTATGCCTGATTATGTGACTGGTTTTTACCGCCCGGATTCGTTCCCTTTTGAGCAGCGGCAAGCGTTTGCCTACGATTTCTTTCCCGCTGTCTCACCCGCGGCTTCCGACGCTCGCTCTGCCCTTTTGGTGTGGGTGCACGGCGGTGCCTGGCGGTTTGGTGATAACCATGGTTTACGCGATATTTCTCGCGCCCAGGGTGCCATGAGGGCGCTGTTTCAGTGGGCGGGGTGGGCGGTTGCTTCGGTGAATTACCGGTATTCGCATCAGGGTTTGTTCCCTGCCCCGTTGCATGATGTGGCTGAGGCGGTTCGGTTTTTCCGGGCGAATGCGGCCCAGTTTGGGGTGGATGCTGGGCGTATCGCTATCGCTGGGGGCAGTGCGGGCGGGCATTTGGCGATGCTCTGCGCGTTCGCCGCCGATAGCGCCGCATCAGGTTCTCTGGACGCTGAGCTGGCCGAGTATTATCTGGGTTTTGGCTCTAGCACCTACCCTGATGTTTCAGCGTCGGTGGTGTGCGCCGGGTCGTTCTACGGGGTCAGTGATGTGCGCACGATTTTTAGCGATAGGCCGTTGGCGGGGTGCCGACTGGCGCATCGTGATGATGATGGCGCTGAGTGGCGCCTGCTGGGCAGCGTGTACCCGGTTCCGGCTGATACTGCGGCGGATGCGCCAGCCCGGGTGAACTGGGCGCGGGCGCATCCTCTTGACATGGTGCGGGCTGAAGGCCAGAGGTGCCCGCGCGTGCCCCTGTTTTTGGCGCATGGCATAGCCGACTCGTGTGTGCCGTATCAGCAGTCGGTGCGCGTCTTTAACGCTTTAAAGGCGCACGGAATACCCACCGATCTGGTGTTAGTTCCCGGTGCGGAACATGCGGACCCGAACTGTTTCAGCCCGAGGATTACCGCACAATTTTTAGAGTTTCTGCAACAGCACATGCCCACAGACAGTACCGATAGTCCCACGGAGTCAGCGTAAGCCGCCTTAACCGGGTGAAATAATTAAGGTACGAGCCGGGTTATGCCCTACTTTTTATTCATCCGGTGCGCCCGGTATGTTTCTACGTCGGCAAACGCTACACGGCGGTGTTTTTTCAGTTTTTCGAAGGGGATTTTCCCGTCTTCAAGAAGCCGAACAAGCGTGGGGCGTGACATTCCCAGATAATCGGCGGCTTCCTGGGTGGTCATCATTCTATCCTGTTGCACAAGCGTGACTGCTTTGTGTTCCAGCTGTGCCCGCAGAATGGTTTCTAGCGGCGCGTACATATCAGGGCTCAGGGGTATTTTTTCCCCTTTGCTATTTGCAATGTAGAGGGTATCGGCTTCTTCTGTGTGGTGCTCAGCGTCCCGTTTACGCTGGGCGTTTAAAAGCATGTCGAATAGTTCGCTGGGTGTGCTGTGCTGGCCAGCTGGATCGGGCTCCTCTTCGTAATATCGCCCCTGCCCTCTGGTGCTCATACGATCACACTCTCTCGCCAATTTACGATATTTCTGTGCCTCCACCTTATCATATATTCGAAATTTTCGAAATATGGGATGATACCTTCACTATTTATTATGCAGATGCTGCGTCCACTATTACCTCAGCACCCGAGTACCGGGGTCAACCTCCGGGTCGTGGTTGGCGTACATGGCGATGCATCGCGGGTCGGCACCGGCGGCACACGCCCAGTCGAGGGAACTAAACGCCGCCTTGGCATCGGTCACAACCCCAGGACGCAGGCGCTTTTTGAGGTGGCGTGCCTTGCTGCAGGCGAGCGCGTGCTGATCCATGCGGGCGCCGGCGGTGTTGGTCATCTCGCGATTCAGCTTGCCCTCAACGCTGGCGCTACAGTTTACGCCACGGCTTCTGAGAAAAACCGTGATTTTATACAGTCTTTGGGCGCAGAATTTATCGACTATACAACCCAGGATTTCCGGCAGGTTCTAGGTTCTACCCTTGATGTGGTACTGAATTCTACGGGTGCACAAACCTTCATAGATTCTTTGGATGTGCTGGTTCCGGGCGGTCGAATCGTGACCCTCACAAGCCCCGATCCTTTAGAGACTGCACGCGAGCGCGGGTTTACGGCAGAGTGGCTGACGGTGCATCCCGACCGTTATCAGCTGGGTGAGATTGCTCGACTCATGTCGCTGGGGATCGTGAAGGTTCACGTGGATCAGACTTTCCCGCTAGAGCAAGCGGCAAAGGCTCATGAACTTGTGGGTTCCCGTCATGTGCGCGGCAAAGTGGTGCTTGTTCCTTAGATTCCACGTGTTCTCTGGAAGAAGACGATCCTGAATCTTTATAGGGCTGCTGATGCTCCAGACGATGAGGTGGCTGCCAGCATATGGTCCACGTCTCTGTGAAGACGCGCGGCTATGGCGGCATCATAGAGCACGCCGTTGTAGCAGAACTTTTCACGTTCTACGCCTTCAACCACGAACCCCGTATGGCGCGCCACTGCCGCTGATGCCGGGTTATTGGTACGGTACCCAAGCTCTAAACGGCGAACACGTGGGGACCTCGCGGATGTAAGAGCTGAGAAATCGTAGCTGATCTTGGCTTGTTCTGCGGGTTTTCCAGGTGATACAGCGCTATCATCCGACGCGTCTATATTCTGTGCCCAGTCGCACGCCGCACGCACGCATCGACGTGTTATACCGAGCCCACGGGTTTCTGCCGACATCCAGTAATAAACCCAAGCTCTATCCCAGGTTCCAGAAGGCTGGCGCCCCATACATCTGAAACCTACGCACCCGGCAGCTTGGTTATCAGCTTCCAGACACCATGCTATGTGTTCAGAAGACGGAAGAAGCTCTTCGCAGATGAGAGTTCGCGCATCTTCTACACCACCGAGAGCTGGCATCTGATGTACAAGATCGGGCGTTGCACGGTATATGTCATAGAGTCTTGCGGCATCATCTTCCCGCCAAGCCCGCAGTTTTATTTTCATGACCTTCCTCCGCGTTTGAGGTTATTAGTATCTGCTCCAAGATTACACAAGACTTCGCCGAAAAAACGGGTTTCTTGGGTACCAAATACAGAAGAGTAAACTAGTAACGATATGTCTGAGCAGAAACCCACCGAACACACAGATACTCCTAAGACCGCTCGAACCGCGCCCAGTATGGCGAGTATGGCGGCTGCTATTCATGCAGCGCCGATGCGCGCACCCAAAAAGCCCGCGCGCGCTTCCCAAACATCTGGTGAGAAACCCGGCGATACTTCCACAACAGAGTCAGGTGCAACGCGGGATACTTCCCGTAAAAATTCTTCGCGTAAAAATAACGCTTCACGCCCCAAAAACCCGCAAAAACGCGAACGCCGCAAGAACCACCGGGACCGGGCCGAACAGCGCCCCTATAACCCGCTGATTCCCGCCGTAATCACCTATCCCGAAGAGCTGCCCGTCAGCGAGCGCCGCGAAGACATTAAGGCGGCTATTCGTGATCATCAGGTCATCATTGTCGCTGGCGAGACCGGCTCGGGTAAGACCACGCAGCTGCCCAAGATGTGCCTGGAACTAGGTCTTGCTGAAAAGGGAATGATTGGGCACACCCAGCCGCGACGCCTTGCCGCACGTTCGGTGGCGGAGCGCATCGCCGAAGAGCTGGGACAGAAAATTGGTGAGACCGTGGGCTACCAGGTGCGTTTCACCTCTGAGGTGGGCGAGAACAGCGCCATTAAACTCATGACCGACGGTATTCTGCTCGCCGAAATTCAGCACGATAAGCTGCTGCGCAAGTACTCCACGCTCATTATTGACGAGGCACATGAGCGCAGCCTAAATATTGATTTTATTCTGGGGTACCTGAAGCGGATTCTGCCGAAGCGCCCCGATTTGAAGGTCATTATTACCTCCGCAACCATTGATCCTGAACGGTTCGCGCGGCATTTCGCACCGAGTTTCGTGCCCGGTAAGGGTGTGGTAGACGATTCTCTCAGCGATGAGGAACGTGAGCTTGCCGAGCAGATTCTTCCCGATGATGCTCCCCCGATTATTGAGGTTTCGGGGCGCACCTACCCGGTGGAGATTCGCTACCGCCCGCTCGATGGGGACGGCTACGCTGATGAAGATGAAGGCGACGAAGACCGTGACCCAACCGATGGAATCCTTGCCGCCGTCGAGGAGCTGTCGAAGGAAGCACCTGGCGATATCCTGATTTTCTTCTCGGGCGAGCGTGAAATTCGCGATGCTCACGATGCTTTGGAGTCTTTGGTCGCCAAGTCCCCACGTATGAACTATGAGGTTTTGCCGCTATATGCGCGTCTGTCTCTCGCGGAGCAGCATCGTGTGTTTACGCCGGGGAGTCGGCCGCGCATCGTGCTGGCGACGAACGTTGCGGAAACTTCGCTGACGGTGCCGGGTATCAAGTATGTGATCGATACCGGTACCGCCCGCATTTCGCGGTATTCGGCGCGCACGAAGGTGCAGCGCCTGCCGATCGAGCGGATTTCGCAGGCAAGCGCGAACCAGCGCTCGGGGCGGTGCGGCCGTGTGAGCGATGGTATTGCAATTCGGCTGTATTCTGAGGAGGATTTCGCGTCGCGTAGCGAGTTTACCGACCCGGAGATTCTGCGCACGAACCTGGCGGCTGTTATTTTGCAGATGATTGCGATCGGCGTGGTGCGTGAGCCCGGCGATATTGCGCGTTTCCCGTTTGTGCAGCCGCCCGCATCGCGCGCGATTAATGACGGCGTGAATCTGCTGCGTGAGCTTGGGGCGCTTTCTGAAAAACCGGCGCGCACGGATAAAAGGGGGAAGCATCATCGTGCTGCCTCGACGCTGACTGCTACGGGGCGTGCAATGAGTGCGTTCCCGGTCGATCCGCGCTTGGCACGCATGATTATTGAGGGTTCGCGCCGTGACTGTGCTAAAGAGATGATGGTTCTTGCCGCTGCTTTGACGATTCAGGATCCGCGCGAACGCCCGGCTGAGGTGCGTGGCACCGCCGATGAGATGCATGCCCGTTTCACGGACGATACATCTGATTTTTCGTCATTCCTGCTGCTGTGGCAGTACATTAATGAGCGCCAGGCTGAGCTTTCCTCTTCACAGCTGCGAAAGATGTGCCACCGCGAGTTTATTAACTTTCTGCGTATTCGTGAGTGGCAGGATCTTTTCGCCCAGCTGCGTGAGATGGGGCGCACCGCGAATATCCGCGTGTCGAACGGGCGCGATATTGACGCGTCGGGGCGTGAGGTTGAGATTCATAAGAGCCTGCTTTCGGGTCTGCTCTCGCATGTGGGCGCTAAAGAGGAGCGTGAGAAAACCTACGGCAAAGCCCCGCGTGGCCCGCGCGAATATCTGGGCGCGCGCGGCACAAAATTCGCTATTTTCCCAGGTTCCGGGCTTTTCAAACAGAACCCCGACTGGGTGCTCTCTGCCGAGCTTGTGGAGACTTCCCGGCTATGGGCGCGCACAAACGCCGCGATTGAGCCGCAGTGGGTTGAAGAAGTGGGCGGGCACCTGCTGAAAAAGCAGTATTCCGAGCCGCATTGGTCGGCAAGCCGGGGTGCTGCCGTGGCGTATACGAAAGGTACCCTGTACGGACTGACGATTTATGCCGACCGTGCTGTGCAGTATTCCCGGGTAGATGCCGCCGCTGCACGTGAGATTTTTATTCGTTCCGCCCTGGTGGAGGGCGACTGGCGCACCCAGCACAAGTTCTACAAGCGCAACCTGCGTGCCCTGGCTGAGGTTGAGGAGCTTGAGGCCCGCCTGCGCCGCCGCGATCTGCGAGTGGATGACTCAGTGCTTTTCGAGTTCTATAATGCGCGCATCCCCGAGCATGTGACGGACGTTCGGTCCTTCGATAAATGGTGGAAGCACGCGCGTTTAGAAAACGATAACCTGCTCGATTTCAACCCGGAAAACCTTATTAATGAGGATGCCGCCGATTATGACGATTCGCAGTTCCCGCGCCAGTGGGTACAGCGTACCGACGGCGGCGAACTCACCCTGGATTTACGGTACGAATACGCCCCGGGTGCGGGGGTGGGCGGTACCCGCACAGATGCGGCAAAACGCGACGGCGTGGCGGTTCAGGTACCGATTCTGTTCTTGAACCAGCTGACCCCCGAGCCGTTCCGCTGGCAGATTCCGGGGATGCGCCACGAACTTTTAACGGCGCTCATTAAGTCACTTCCGAAGGCGATTCGCCGTAATTTTGTGCCCGCCCCGGACGTTGCACGCATGGCGCTGGAGTCTCTGGAGGCGGACTACTCCCCCGCGACTGACGAGCTTTTGCCCTCGTTCGCGCTGGTGCTGCGCCGTCTGCGCGGCGTGGTGGTTGAGCCGGATGCCTTCGACTGGGACTCCGTGCCGGATCATCTGAAGTTCACGTTCCAGGTGCGCGATGCCCGCAATAAGATTCTGGGCGAAAGCAAAGATATTCGTGAGCTGCAGCAAAAACTCCATGCGCAGATTCGCTCAGCCCTGGCAGATTCGCTGGGCGCTTCGGAGGATACGGTGGCGAAGATGGCGGCGCTCGCAGGTGGGAACTCCGCCCAGGGTACCTCATCGCGAACCGGTTCGGCGCAGCAGGGCGTGAAGAAAAACAGTGCGGGCTCGGGCGCAAAACCCGGGAAAACCGCCACTCAGGGCGCAGATTCTCAAGATTCTATCCGTGAAACCACGGGCCTGACCGATTTTCCTGGCGAGGAGATTCCACGCAAAGTACAGCGCATTATTGCGACCCAGGCAGTCAGTGGATACCCGGCGCTGGTGGACGAAAAAACGAGCGTGGGCATCCGTATTTTCCCCACCGAGGCCGAGCAGGTACATTCGCAGCGGCGCGGTATTATTCGTCTTCTGCAGCTGCAGGTGCCCTCCCCCGAACGGTACGTGAGCGATCACCTGTCAAATAAAGAGAAGATTGTGTTCACACAGAACCCGCACGGCTCGATTGACGAACTGATTCGGGACTGCACGGTTGCCGCGCTCGACAAGCTGGTGCCGCACA
The DNA here is from genome assembly GCF_003989155.1 of Rothia sp. HSID18069. Classification (NCBI taxonomy): domain Bacteria; kingdom Bacillati; phylum Actinomycetota; class Actinomycetes; order Micrococcales; family Micrococcaceae; genus Rothia; species Rothia sp. HSID18069. Next base: position 1,241,356 of record NZ_RBMG01000001.1, read on the forward strand.
CGCCCGTGTTCACACGCGCCGAATACCGGGAGCTGTTCGAGCATGTGCGCGCCGAGCTGATCGATACCGTCTTTGAGGTCACCAAGCTGGTTGCCGAAATCCTCTCAGAGGCGGCGGCGCTGCGCAAAGCCGTTAAGAAGGCGACCTCGTTGAGCACCATGCACGCCGTCTCAGACGTAAAGGGGCAGCTTGATAACCTGGTGTACCCCGGATTCGTGGCGGGCACCGGGTACGATCAGCTGGTTCACCTGCCGCGCTATCTGAAAGCCGCGCAGATACGCCTGACGAAGCTGGGACCGAACCTGAACCGAGATAATCAGCTCATGCTCACGGTGCAGGATTTGGAGGACTCCTACGATTCCGCTATCAAGTCGCTGCCCGAGGGGACTCTTATTCCCGATGCGCTCGCCCGCGTGAACTGGATGCTTGAGGAGCTGCGTGTGAGCTTCTTCGCCCAGGAACTCGGCACGGCGTACACGGTCTCAGAGAAGCGCATCGCTAAGGCGCAGCGCGAGGCGCTGGAGCAGGTGAAGAAGTAGGTTGTCGGCGGCTCTATCTGGGGTTTCGTGCTTAAAAAGGATTGCATGTTGTCACAAGGTTCAGAATCTTGTGACAATACGCCCTTCTAGGCTCCATAGTGATATCGGCATGAAGCTATAACGATAGAGTCGTCAGTAAGCTTGTATACGAGACGGTGTTCATCGGTAATTCTGCGTGACCACCAACCTGAGAATTGGTGTCTGAGAGCTTCAGGCTTCCCTATGCCTTCGTTACCGTTTCGCTCAACATCTTTAATGAGTAGATTAATACGTTTGAGAACCTTCCGATCCTGAGCCTGCCACCAGAGATAGTCGCTCCATGCTGAATCATCAAATATGATTCTCACGGCTATTCCTCAATCAGCTGCTGCTCAGTTCCAAGACCAGCTTCAAGACGAGAAATAGACTCCATAAGACGACGTGCGTTAGCCGGGGAACGCATAAGGTAAGCAGTCTCTTGAAGAGATTCGTACTCAGACAATGAGAGAATAACTGCAGGCTCATGCCCGGATCGAGTGATGACAACTTCTTCGCGGTGGTCTTCAACGTGATCAAGTACTTCAGCATACCGAGCCCGAGACTCAGTGTAAGACATGGTTTTCATAAGCGCTCTCCTTCTCTGTACAGTATACCGTACAGAAAACTTGACGGGAAAGCAATTAAGAAAACCGTATCTTCAAATATTCTAAGATCGATCCCCAAATATCTGGGCTCCCCTTTCTTAGTTTTTGAACACGTATGATGGGTATATGACTTTTATTACTACTGCCGTTCTGCTGGTGTGCATTGGTGCGATCAGCACTTACTTCTACAGAAAACATGCCGCCCGCATCAAGCCCCAACCCGATGGGACGATCAGGGCGAAAATGCCCGGCTGGTACAAATTTTGCGGCTACTTCCTCGTCGCGGTGGGAGCACTCTTCACTCTCATCACCCCTACCCTACTTTCAGGCAGTAATCCGATGCCGCCATATATGGCGTTTGGGATTATCGGGATCTGCCTAATATTTGGCATCTGGGCAATTCTCATGGGTCAGCGCCAGTATGTTGAGACCGGTCTAGATTATATTGAGCAGTGCACCTGGTACGGCAAGGTTACCCGTATACCCTTCCATGAGATTGACTCGTACGCCTATAGTTCAAGTCATCCCGGCGGATGGTTGGTTCTCAAAGCGCAGGATAAGCGCAAGATTGCTTTTACCTCCCGTTTTCTCAGGGGCGAGCGGGTGATGTGCACGCTAGTTTTCCGTCAGATTAATGGTCGCTGGCCTTCACCCACAAGCCCCGAAGATCAGCAGGTGTTAGCACCAGAAGCTTCACTAGCAGCCGCTCAGCAATACCTCACGGAGAACCCCATCGGTCAGAATCTAAGCGGACACCAGGTGTAACGTTCAGCAGAGACGTAGACATAGGGTTGTCACTAATGTATAGGAGTGGTTTCTTGATCCAAGAGCGTATGAGCTGCTCTTGAGATCAAGAAACCACTCCCGTTTTTTATATATGCTACTCAAGCCGAGCTATAGAATCCATGAGATGACGAAGCTTTATGTGTAAAGCGGGTCTAATTTACCAGTCACGCTCTGCGATGAGCTCTTCAATATCGAAGTCTTCCTCAAGCCCGTACTCTTTGAGGATGAGGTAGAAGGTCTCAGCGATAGACTCGCGTGCAACGGTCTCAATCTCGCTGTCTGCCTCATCGAACTCATCTGCGAGGGTGTTAATGTTCTTGGTGACTTCGTCGGCGCGGGCCTGGATTTTCTGCGGGTCACGCTCTCCCGCGTCCAGAAGCTCATCAAATTTCCGCAGCTCGTCAGCGACTTTCTGCACCAGGTGGGGCGGGTAATAGTCGTCGTCGCGCATGTCGTAGACGTAGTCATCGTTTTTCAGCATAGTTTTTCCTTCAAAAATTGTGAGGTGTGGCCCCGGCGTGTACCGGAGCTGAGCTTTATAATCCCACGCACCAAAGACGGCAGGCAACCGGATCGGTCATCGCGGGTTCTGTGAGGGGCGGGCCGCCTACCAGCTGCGGTCTGTGACGAATGCGTGGATATCGAAATCGTCGTCAAGGTTGTGCTCTTCCAGGAAGAAGTAGACGGTGTCTGAAACGGAGTCACGCAGCAGCTCGGCGATAGCCTCCCCCTCGTCCCCGGACTCGCTAATAACCTTCTGGGTGGCGGCCACGATACGGTCGCACACCTCCCCCAGCTTCTCGGGGTCGCGTTCCCCGTCCTGGAGTTTACGTTTGAGGGCCTGTAACGCGCCCATGCTGTGGATAATCTCATCTACTTTGATGATGTGCTCAATGTTCGTATCCATAACAGCGCCTTCCTATCAACATATTTGGTGAATAATTTAGGCATGTTCGAGGCTGCAACCCAACGGATGGACGGCGCCACAGAACGTGTCTATTAAGGATACGGCACGCAGACGCAGAGGAAGCTTCAGCTCTGGGAGGCAGAGTTCCTGATGGATGAGAAATACTGTTTGTACCCTTGTGCCCACTTTGTTAGCAATACCCTGAACTAGGTCTTTAAGGAAACTACTGTTTTAAGCTCTTTTGTGGTTCAATGCGGGCGACAGAAGCCATAAAAAGCGCGTTCATCGGGGAAATCATTAGATACATAGTCTCACGAAACGGCTTATACTCAAAAAGGGAGAATCACAGCAGACTCATTCCCGACACAAGTGATAATAAATTCTTTATGCCAGTTTTTAGTATAGATTTATCCTTGAATTTTAGGTGAATAATTTTAAAACAGTATTAACGAATACCCATATTAACATATAATCAGAAAAGCATTCTAAAACTGGCCTTATTCAGGAAATAAATTTTCTGAATAAGACCAGTTAGATTATATAGCTATCCGCTCTTTATTTACCTTCAGCCCATCCAGGACACGTTTCCCCAAGCTTTACTTCGTATCCTTCATTAAAATATAGATACTCTCGCCGAATATTAGTCCAATTTTTAGTTTTATCATTAAAATCTCCCGCAAATACTTGCACTCCCCTACTATCATAGGATACAGGAATTACAGTTTTTGCAAAAAATTCAGATTTTCCGTTAATATCCCTATCACCAGATACACACGCTATATATCCCTTATCATTACCACTATTAATGACTGACAATATATTTCCTGGATTCCACAAAAAACCACCCATCGCAATAACCACAACTATTGTGGTAGTCCAGGAACGGCGATGCCTTTTTTCTTTAACATGAAACATCTCCATGAAGCCCGATAAAATCGGTGTCGCAATAATAAACAAAGTTGCAAGAATAAATGTCCAAATTAGAAAAAATATAAAATAATATGCTGTTGTACGTGGATCAGTCGAATACCCACCTGATAGAAAAGTGAATATAAGACCAGCAAAAAGAGCACCTACTATACATATAGCATAAACAACACCCGCCCAGAGAATTCCCTTTAGTATTGATTTCCCTTGCCACTTTTCCTCAAACCACCATCGAGATGCATGTGCTGGTACAAAGAATAAGACGGTAAAAGATAACATAACTACCACTAAGATTACAGCAATCTTAGTAATACCCATTGAAGATATATAAGCTTGGACATACTCTATCGAAGCCCCAATATCTCCGGAGAAAACAGAAGAGTACCCGCCAACCAAAAGTGCAATCATCAGAGCAAAAGAACCAACAGAGATTAACACCCAGTAGTCTTTAATCTTTTTTATATAATTTTCAATACTCATACACCACAGACTACCCCCCCCCCCCGAAAAATTTTGTCAAACTCATTTGAATGTGATTTATATTATTTTCTTAAGAAATAGTTACCCCTCAAAGAAAAGCCTTTCATAAACTTTCCTGGCATTTCGGGTAACCCGTAGATAGTCTTCTTCTAGTTGGCGGGCGTTGCCTGGGGTGTAGCCGCTCCAGCGGGCGACCGCCTCCAGGGCATCGCGCAGGGTAGGCAGCAGATCGGATTGGCGCACGCCGCGCAGCACGTTGCCGCCGCGAATCTTGGTCGCCAGCAGCCACGCGTCTCGCAGCACCTCGGCGTCCTCGGCAGCCACTAGGTTTGCTTCCACGGCGGCGTTCAGCGCTTCCAGGGTTGAGGTGGTGCGCAGTCCCTGCACCTCATGGGCGTGCTGCAGCTGAATCAGCTGCACTAACCACTCCACGTCAGAGAGCCCGCCGCGCCCCAGTTTCAGCTGCCGGGTGCGGTCTGCCCCGTGCGGCATGCGCTCATGCTCCACGCGCGCCTTCATGCGCCGCACCTGCTGCGCCTGCTCAGCCGTGAACTCGCGCGGGTACCGGTACGGGTCAATCAGCTCAATAAACGCACGCCCCAGCTCCTCAGAACCGGCGATAGGGCGCGCCCGCAAAAGCGCCTGAAACTCCCAGGTCTCAGCCCAGCGCTCATAGTAGGCTCGGTATGAATCCAACGAGCGCACCATCGCCCCCTGCTTACCTTCCGGGCGCAGATCCGCGTCCACCTCAAGCGGGCGTTCGGCACGGATCGCCGGGCGTACCGGCTGTTTAATCAGCTGCATCAGCCGGTTTACAATACGGTTCGCCTGCGACTGGGCTTCCTCCTCACCGGCGCCTTCCACGGGGCGGTGCACAAACATCACGTCCGCGTCGGAACCGAAGCCGTTCTCGGCGCCGCCTAAACGGCCCATGGCAATTACCGTGATCTCAGTCAGCAGCGGGTTCTCTGGTTCTTCCTCGGGGATTTCCCTAATCCCGGCGGCTTCTTCACGTTCTTTCGCCGTTATTTCCTCACGCTCAGCTAGGGCGAGCGCCGCACCGATAGTGCACTCGTCCACGGTCGCCAGCCCGGTGCACACCTGCTGCACGCCCAGCAGGTTCAGGGCGTCCCCCATGGCGATGCGTAAAATTTCGCGGCGGCGCAGGTACCGCACGGCACGCATCGCCTCCGCAGAGTCGTCATGCCGTGACAGCAGTGAGGCTATCTCGGCTTTGAGCGCAGCCGCACCCAGTGGCTGCAAGTCGGCAACCTTATCAAGCCAGGTGATGGAGGTGGGCGCATCCTCCAGCAGGTCGGTGATGTACCGGGAGCTTGAAAGTATGTGGCACAGCCGCTCCGCAGCGGCAGGTGAATCGCGCAGCATGCGCAGGTACCAGCTGGTGGTTCCCAGCGACTCAGAAACAATGCGGAACCCCAGCAGCCCGGCGTCCGCGTCCACCCCGTCAGCGAACCACCCCAAGAGCACAGGCATCAGGTGCCGCTGAATTTCGGCGCGGCGGCTCACCCCGCTGGTGAGCGCCTGAATATGCCGCATAGCGCCGCGCGGGTCGCGGTACCCGAGCGCAGCCAGGCGGTCTTGGGCGGCTGATTCTGTGAGCACCACTTCGTCACGGCTCAAGGTTGAGACCGCCGCCAGCAGCGGGCGGAAGAAGACACGCTCATGGAGGGAACGCACGTTCCGTTTGAGCTTCTGCCACGCCTTATACATTTGCTCCGCCGAGAGAGTGCCCAGCCTCTCCGGGGAAACAAGCGAACGGGCCAGGGCACGCCTCTCGTGCTCTTTGGCGGGCATCAGGTGGGTGCGGCGCAGCTGGGACAGCTGGATGCGGTGCTCCAGCAGACGCAGTTTCTTGTAGTAGAGCGCGAATGTCTGCGCGTCGGCGCGGCTAATGTAGCTTGAACCGGTCAGCGCCTCTAAAGATTCGATGGTGGATTTGGTGCGTACCGTGGGGTCGGTGCGCCCGTGCACCAGCTGCAGCAGCTGAACCGTGAACTCAATGTCACGCAGCCCGCCGGGGCCGAGCTTTATCTGCTGTTCCACCTGTGCTGGGGGGATGTTGTTGGTCACGCGGGCGCGCATCGCCTGCACCGACTCAACGAAGGATTCCCGCGCCGCTGAGTCCCACACGAACGGGTCGATCGCGTGGGCGAAACGCCGCCCTAGGTGCGCCGAACCTGCAACCGGGCGGGCTTTCAGCAGCGCCTGGAACTCCCAGTTCTCCGCCCACCGCTTGTAGTAGCTCACGTAGGATTCGACGGTGCGCACCAGCGGCCCGTCCTTACCTTCGGGGCGCAGGTTTGCGTCCACCTCCCACAGGGGCGGCTCCGGGGCTGGGGCCATGATTGCTTTCGTGAGGGCGTGCACCAGTTCCGTGCCGATCTGCGCGCACTCCTGCTCGGTGAGCGGCTCAGCCCCCTCGTGCAGGTCGCTGGCGGGTGCGGGGGCGATCACGTACACCACGTCCACGTCAGAAATATAGTTCAGTTCACGTGCCCCGCACTTGCCCATGCCAATAATTGCCAGATCCAGGGCGTCCACGGATGCGCCACGCGCGGGGGCGGCGCACAGCCCCCCGCCAGCGCCTTCAGCGACTTCGGTGCGGGCGATAGCGAGCGCCCCCTCCAGGGCGGCTGCGGCCAGGTCAGCAAGGTGCCGCCCAATGGTGGGCATGAGCTCCACCGGGTCGGGTGAGCATACGTCAATCAGCGCTATTTTTGCCAGCTCCGCGCGGTAGGCCACGCGTAAAGCCACGTACCCGTCTTTGCCGGTGAGTTCTGCGCGGGCGCGCGGGCGCTCAGCGTCCGGGTCGGCGCCGACGGCGTGCAGCAGACGGGTTCGATACGGGGTATTAAGCGGGGCGCTTTGGGGAAGGGGGTTCTTCTGTGCCTGTTCCGGTGTTTTATTCGACGTGTCTGTTTCGGGGGTATCTAGTACTGTTTCCGGGTGTTCAGTTGCCGCCAGCTCCGTCTCGCCGCGCACCGTATCAGTGTCAAAGAGCGGGTCGATCGTCTGCGGGTGGCGGTACAGAAAATCTCCCACCGCCTGGGATGCGCCCAGCAGCCGGAACAGGCCCATCTGTTTTTCGCCGCAATTAGCCCGTTCAGCAACCGGCGGGTGTTTCTCAATCAGCCGCACTAACGCTGGTAGGGCGGTATCCGGTGAAGGCGCGTACCGCAGCCCCGCGAACAGGTTTACCCGGTCCACGGAGGCAAGCTCAGGGGCCTCTAGCCAGCGTTCGCTTTTGCCGGAGTCGTAGAAACCCGCGCTGACCATTTGCGCCCGTAACCGTGTGCGGGTGCGGCGCTGCTCCTCAGCCTGCTCGGTATCAGCGGGTTTAGATACATCAGCGTCGGCTGCATCTGCTGTTCCCACCGCATGGGCAGCACTGGTGAGGTGGCTCTCGGTGCCAGATGCGGTGCCTCTGGGGTGCGTTTCCCGCCCGTTCTGGGGTGTATGCCCTGGTTCCGCTTGATTCATACTCACCTTCCCGGTACGTAGTACCCGCCGTTTCCCTCATAGCCTGCCCGCAAGCAGCGTTAGAGGATGCCCAGGTTGTGTTTAAGCTCGTACGGGGTCACCTGTGCCCGGTAGTCTTCCCAGTCAGCCCGCTTATTCCGCAGGAAATGCTCAAACACCTGCTCCCCCAGCACCTCAGCCATGAACTCGGAGTCCTCGGTCAGGTTAATGGCTTCCCGCAGCGACGCTGGCAGCGGGTGGTACCCCATGGCGCGGCGTTCAGCGGTTGTCATTGCCGCCAAATCTTCGGTCACCGCTGGCATCAGCTCATACTCGTTTTCAATGCCTTTCAGCCCGGCAGAAAGAATCACCGCATACGCCAGGTACGGGTTAGAGGCCGAGTCAAGGCCGCGGTATTCAATGCGGGCCGACTGCATCTTGTTTGGTTTATACAGCGGAACCCGCACCAGCGCAGACCGGTTATTGTGCCCCCACGAAACGTAGCTGGGTGCTTCCCCGCCGCCCCACAGGCGCTTATACGAGTTAATGAACTGGTTGGTGACCGCCGTGAATTCGGGGGCATGCTTGAGTACCCCGGCAATAAAATGCCGCCCCGTTTTTGAGAGCCGGTATTCGGCACCCGCCTCGAAGAATGCGTTGGTGTCCCCCTCAAACAGGGAGAAATGGGTGTGCATCCCACTGCCAGCATATTTGGTGAAAGGTTTGGGCATGAATGTGGCGTACATGTTTCGGGTAAACGCCACCTCTTTAATGACGGTGCGGAACGTCATCACATTATCGGCGGTTTGCAGGGCGTCGGCGTGACGCAGGTCGATCTCGTTCTGCCCGGGGCCGGTTTCGTGGTGGCTGAACTCCACCGAAATACCGACCTCTTCCAGCATGGTCACCGCATTACGGCGAAAATCCTGCACAATCCCGCCGGGTGTGTGGTCGAAATACGACTCGTAGTCCACCGGGACGGGGAACCCGTCAGCCCCCAGCTCCGTGGATTTAAGGAGGTAGAACTCGATCTCGGGTGAGGTGTAGCAGGTGAACCCCATTTCGGCGGCACGGTTCAGGGTGCGTTTAAGAACGCCGCGGGTGTCGGATGCGCTCGCTTCCCCATCTGGGGTGAGGATGTCGCAGAACATGCGGGAGGTGTGGGATTCGGCGCCGCGCCACGGCAGGATCTGGAATGTTGAGGGGTCAGGCTGCAGCAGCATGTCTGACTCGTACACCCGGGAGAGGCCCTCAATGGACGAACCGTCAAACCCCAGCCCTTCCTCGAAGGCGCTTTCAACCTCGGCGGGGGCGAGCGCCACAGATTTGAGGGTGCCAACCACATCGGTGAACCAGAGGCGAATAAAGCGGATGTCACGCTCCTCAATGGTGCGCATCACGAATTCCTGCTGACGGTCCATATGTTTCTCCCTCGATCCGGGCGGTCGTTGAGTCGGCGGTGAGCGGTACCGGGCGCACACGCGTGCGCTGTCACGGTTTGTCTCTTCTCTAGCCTATCGGGTTCTGCGGCGGAACGCCCAGGGTGCAGGTTTCGTTTATGTAAATTCTGTGCGCCCGTGTTGCTTCTGCGGTGTGCAGGTTCCCATCGTTGTGCAGGCAGCCACAGCCACCAGTTCACGTTTCTAATTCCCGCCACATCAATTCGTGTGCAACAGTCCGCCCCAGGTTTCTTCTCTGATGCGCATACAATAGGGCCTGTAGAATATGCGGAACGTGCGCGGAGCTCTAGGAAAACTCAGTCTGGAAAATGCGCTAAATCCTCATGCCCATACACTACTAACCTCCCGCACTAAACGAGGGAAAAAGAGGGAACCCGTGGCTGATGAACAGCGTATCTTAGATATTATTGATGGCTTAGAAGAGAACTTTACGGAGCAGGAAGCATACAGAATCTACATTGAGTTCTGCTTCCGTTTTATCCCACGAATCGAGCATAAAATCCCCGAAAAGCTCAGGGCACATCTTGAGGTTGCCGAAGGGTACTGGCACGCAGGAAACGTATCACCTCAAGCCCTTGAGAACGCCCGGGTGCTTATCTGGAAATATCTAGATTCACACAACCTAACATATGCTCCTATCCGCAAATCAGCGGCCATCCGGTTCATGCACCAGCTCTTCTGGGACAAGGCAAATACGGATATTTGGGAGCACTTTGACTGGTGCCAGGAGCTGCTGCCTCATTTGGGGTATAAGAACCATACGATCCTGCAAGAGCTGGAGTATGTGCTCTCCAAGGCCACACGAGAAGGTTTCGCCGCATAGCCACACGCTCATTTCTTCTAGGGGTAGCGGGGAAGGTGCCGCCCACCAGAGCTGCACCGCAAACCCAGTACTACACTTTGCAGACAGCGTGCACGGGGTAACCCTCGCAACCAACGCAGAATCAACGTACTTTATACTTATTTAAAGTATTTATTCTCCGAACTTTTGTGAGGAACAGGCGCTAGTGAATACTTTCCCCACCCGCACGTGCACTGAGCGCATCCGCCGCACATTCCGCAGGACGCACCGCACCCTTCTGGCAATGGCGCTCGCTGCCGCGTTAGGTGTTGGGAATACTGCGGTGACCAGCGTTATTGTTCCGCCTGCATCTTCTGCTGTAGTAGGCACCCGCACTTTTGACTCACAGCTGGATCCCGCGCATCCAGTCATTGATAAAACAGGTGCGCTCAGTACAGAACAAATCCAACAGATGAGTGTTCCTCTTGCGGATGTTTCCGCACGACGAGGAGTCTCGTTGCAGGTTGTGGTGATTGACAGGGCCGCCCCTGAATGGGCGGGTGACTGGGGGCATAAATTTTTGCGGCAGAATGGTGCAGGCCCCGATGATAAAACTGCGCTGCTTCTCATAGAACTAGACCCGCAGGGTACTGGTGATAAAAACGCCACCCCAGAAGCCAGTTTCCACTCTCTTAATATGCATTATCTGGGTGCCACTGAGGGCTCTGAAATAAGAAATAAAATAATAAACCCACTTCTTGAAAAACGTGATTTTACAGGTATAGCGCAAGCTATGGCTAAAGCTTTTGACAATAGCACAGGGTACCCAGATACATATAATATTCAGCCCGCTCCGCAAACATCCACACCCACCCCATCACCTACACCTTCGCCCACAGCAGCGGGCCAGTCTGTTATGAAAACAGAGCTTAATCCTGAAGACCCAGTCTTTAGTCTCACATCATACTCACTCGCCGACCCGAAATTATGGCCCGAACTTATAAGTTTTAATAAAAACAACGACGCCCAGCTGTATGTTGTGCTGCTGGCCAAACCAGAAAACCCATCAGATTTACAGGAGTGGGGCAAAGAGTTCTTACGCGTTAATAATGCCCCCGCACGCACTGCGGTGCTTGTCTGCCAGGGAGACGGGACACGTGATGATCCGCGGAAATGCTTGGTAACCACTAATGACAGCGGCTTCATTAGCGATGACTCATTACATAAGATTAATAATGACTACATTAAAGAGAAATTAAACTACAACGATTTCGGGGGCATTATAAGAGCCGCCTTAGAAGGCATCAGAAAAGAATCGCTGGACACCAAGACAAAAGCCGCCCCTAAAGAAAGTAAAGGATTTTTAGATACCGTATTAGTATTTTTAATTATTGGTCTTTTTATCGCGTTTATATGCGCCGCTATTATAGGGTTCGGCAATTTTATTATTAAGGTATATCGCGGCTTATCCCGCATTTTTGCTGGCGCACCAAAAAATAACACGCTGGCAGATAGCAACAATCTCGACCAATCACGCACTAATATTCCGAATATCGACAAGTTGGCCATAGAAAACTGGGAGAAATACAGTCTTAATGAGTAGCTTATTGAACAGGGTTATTGCTCGCTATTCTTCCCACCGCAGTCTGCAGGACGCCCCGCTCACATGTACGCGTGCGGGCGCAGGCAACGCGTGCCATTCCCAGTGGTCACAGCGAATCACTCAAATTGCCTTAGCTGTGGCTCTTGGGCTGGGTGGCTCAGGTGCCCCGCTGTTCCTCCCCTCTCCCGCCGCACCTGCCGCCCATGCTGAAAGCGTTTTCGAGCACCGGTTTGACCCCTCGCACCCTATTGTTGATAAGGCGGACGTGCTGAGCCAGCAGCAGGTACAGGAGGCCTCACAAAAGCTGACAAATATTCATTCAAAACGCCCGTTCCGTTTTTATATTGTGTTTGTAAAAACTGCGGTGCCGGATGCTTCCCCTACAGAGGTTCCTTCGGCCCCCTCGAGTGCATCCCCCGATGCCGCCCCGAAGCCTACGGGTCAAACCCCGGAAGATAAGAAACGGCTACTGTGGGCGTATCAGTTTACTCAGAAGAATCATCTCGAATCCAGCGATGTGCTGTTGGTAGTAGAAACGGACACCCATCGAGCGAGCCTCTACCATTCTCCACACGGTCCTTTGCAGAATGATGAAGCTCAAAAGCTATACTCCGAGCACCCGGCAGACGGGGTGCCCTCCATCGAAAGCACTGTACATGAGGGCAAATGGGATGCCGCTCTTACCAGCCTCGAAGCTGCACTTCAGAAAGACGGCCTGTACGACCGCATTATTGCGGCACGGCCCTCCCCGCACGCGTTCGGCCCCGCGTATAACCCGGGTTTCGGGGAGGGCCCGGGCGCGGGCGGTAAGTGGAGCCCCAACCCCAGTGCTGAGGCGGCGCAGAGAAGTTCTTCACAAGATTCACCAGACGGTGCAGTGATTCTTGCGGTTCTCGGCGCTGTAGTTGCGGCAGGGGTTATTGGCTATATGTGGATGCGTCGCCGCCGCGCCCGCACACTCAACACCCCGAAAAATTAGTGTGCGGGTGGCCTTGTCTATGTCTTGTATTTGTAGGTTTTGTAACCGCAGCCTGATAGTGAGGTGCCCGTGGTAAGAACAGGGTTAAAGTTATTGCGTCTGCTCTTTTCTGTCGTGCTCACAGTACTTTTAGGCGCCGCCTGTACTGTAGCCGCTGGTGTGTTGTCCCCTGGTGCTGCACAGGCAACAGAGGTTTTCTCCACTCCGCTGGATTCTCAGCACGCAGTTATTGACCGCACCGGTCTTATTCTCACCGACAATGACCTTAAATATCTTGAGAGTATGACGCAAAAAATTGCCGCCAAGTACAACGGTCACCTGTATATTGTGGTAATCGATAATACTGACGGCGGCAGCCCCAAACAACAGTCCGGCCAGCAACGCAGTGATGAAGAGCTGCAGGCGGAACGCATACGGTGGGGGCGTGATTTTCTGCAGCGTAATAACGCCCCCGATCATGCAGTACTGCTGGTAGCGACCGCCGATAACTATCAGATCTCTCTGGTAGCTAAAGACCCCTCGTGGCTCAGTGATGAGGATGCGCAATACCTGTACAAGTATGCGGAGATCGATAAATCTGCCGCTGATTGGGCACAGCATCATAGAAATAGTGATGCTATCGAGCAGGCAGGGATAAATGCTTCAACTCTTTTTGGTTCCCCCGGCAGGGAAGAGCCTCCCCAGCTCGCCCGTTATCAGAGAGATCAAGAGGCCTCCGCCAAGGCATCGGCTGAAGCCGATATCGGTGTAAAACCAGGTACTTCCTCACAATCCTCTGGGAACGAATCCTGGAAGGTAGGGATTATCCTCACCGCGCTAGCCATACTGTTTGGGCCTTACGGCGCATGGATTATCTTCCGCTACCTCTGGGTGAGAAGAAAACAGCGCACACACAAGACGCAAAAACATGAGGATACGTCAAAAGCACCCTCAAAGCGTGAGCCCTCACATAAAGATTCCGTAGTGAAGAATGAGGTAGATACCCTAGGCGCAGCTATTGCCGCAGCCCACAACCGCCGCTCCCAAGCTGCTGCGCTCATAGAACGTGCCCTGCTGGCGTACCGGGGCCTGCCGCTTAACGATCTGCAGGCCCTAAACAGCCGTGCTGAAAAGCTGCTGAAACGTGCCAGCAGTGAGCACACAGAATTGGCAGAAGCATCCTCCACAACCGACCAGCCGGTGAATACCCCTAAGACCCGGAAGAAGCTCAAAGAGCTACGCTCTTGGGTGGATGAGGCGAATGATCTTCTGGATTCTCTCTTTGAGTCTCTGGAAGTTTTGGGCCGTCTGCCTCTGGCCGTGCGCGAATGTGAGACGGCGGCAAATACCCTGCTGGATGCTTTCTTATCTGAGGAAGTTTCCCATAATTTTTCGGTTGCCGAACAACAGCGGGCGGCGCTTCGCCGCACCCTGCGTGACCGTTTAGAAACCGAAGATTTCGCGCCGCTAGACTATATGTCCCGCGTTCTGGAGGACACCGCCTCCCTGCTGACTCAGGAGCAGAAACTCATCGGTTCAAAGGCGCGCACAAAAACCCAGGAAAACCTAATAGGTGCACATGTGGCGCTGGCCGAGCAGTATATCGCATGCGCGCGCATAAGCACCAAAACGCAACCCGTGCAAGATAAGCAGAAGACAAAACCTGCTTCAACAAACCGCTTGGAACGTGCTCAGTGGCTGTACCAGAGAGCTACTCAGCCTCTATCGACACACAAGAAACCGCTGGCAGAACGATACCAGCGTTCTACCAGTGCCCTAGAGGCGGCACGCGCGGCGTTCACTAAACGCTAACGCAGGTACCGGTGCCAGGGGTTAGGCAGGATAAACTATAGGCATGAGTGAGAACGAAAACGCACCCTATGCAACGTCCACTGTAACGAATACTGCCGAGACACCCGGCATGGCCCAAACGCCCTTTAGCCTTGATACGGTGAAAAAAATCCGCACCATCCACCTGGAGCGGGCTAAGGCTGAGGGTGAGAAGTTCTCAATGCTCACCTGCTACGACTTTTCCACAGCGCAGGTTTTTGACCGCGCAGGCATTGAGATGCTCCTTATTGGTGACTCGGCCGCGAATGTGATGCTTGGTTACGACTCCACCCTAGCCATCACCCTTGATGAGATAATCCCGATGGTGGCCGCAGTATCACGCGGGGCGAAACGGGCAATGGTAGTCGCCGATCTGCCGTTTGGCACCTACGAGCAGTCGCCGCAGCAGGCGGTTGCTTCTGCGGCGCGCCTCATGAAAGAAGGCGGGGCGCACGCCGTAAAAATTGAGGCCGATGCACGCATGGCCGACTGGGTGCAGGCTCTCGTAACCGCTGGCATCCCGGTAGTTGCGCACGTGGGGTTCACCCCGCAGGCTGAGCACGCCCTGGGCGGTTTCAGGGTTCAGGGCCGTCACGGTACCGCCGACCGGGTAGTTGAGGACGCTCGGGTACTCGCCGCTGCTGGCGCTTTCTGCATCCTCATGGAGATGGTAACCGCAGAAACCGCTGAACGTGTTAACCAGGCGGTGGGTGCGGTACCCACCATCGGCATTGGTGCGGGTAATACTGCTGATGGGCAGGTTCTGGTGTGGCAGGACGCCATGGGCGTGCGTCAAGGACGGATGCCTACCTTCGTGAAGCAGTTCGCCCAAGTGGGGCAGCTGCTGGAGGATGCAGCCCGTGCTTACCGTTCTGAGGTGCGGGCTGGCTCATTCCCAGCCGATGAGCACACATTCAACTAAGGCCAGCCCACAGCCAGCATGTTTTTCCGGCTGGTTCCGTACGCATCATGTGTATGGGCCAGCCGGAAATATTTAACGCATCATTGAGGGACACCCCTACCGCTGGTGGGATCTAGTCCTTCCACTGGTTATCCCATTCTTCGTTGCGTTTCTGGGCGGTTTCCATAGCGTGTTCCGCCTCTTCACGGGTCTTATAAGGGCCCCACAGGTGAGTGATCTTGCTCTGCTGCCCTTCTTCAACCTCCCCAGTGGAGGTGTTGTACCAGTATTCGGTCTCGTGGGGGCCGGGGGTCATATCATTTTTCAGGCTCACAGTCTCTCCTTAGTCTCACACCACATGAGTGTATCTATATGTACGGTATGTACCTTTCACGGTATCTTATCCGTGCTCGCTTCGCATGTGTTTACCCCCGCACCGCTGAAAACAGCGCGGAAAATAATACACCAGTTGGCAAAAGGTTCAGGATTTGGGTGTCTGCCCGGTCCCAGTGCGGGCGGGCGCCGCTAAAATATTAGGTATGGCTACTTCTCATAATCTTCCCGCAGAACCGGGTACCGCACCCGTAGGGTGCTTGGCCCCCGGTACCATCACCCCCATGCGTAAAGTACCGGCAGACATTGTTCGTCCCGAGTACGTGGGGAAACCTACCGCCAATGAGGGCAACGATTCAAATATGTACACCCCTGAAGAGGTTGAGAGGGTGCGTGCAGCCGGTAAGGTCGCCGCCGGTGCCATTGTGGAAGCGGCGAAGATTGCCGTCCCGGGGACAACAACCGACCAGATTGATGTGCTGGTTCATGAGTATATTTGTGATCACGGCGCCTACCCCTCCACCGTGGACTACCGCGGCTACCCGAAGTCGGTGTGTACCTCGCTGAATGAGGTGATCTGCCACGGTATTCCCGATTCTACGGTGCTTGAGGATGGCGACATTCTGAATCTTGACGTCACCGCCTACCTTGACGGAATGCACGGCGATACCAATAAGACTTTGCTGGTGGGCAACGTTGATGAGGAGTCCCGCCTGTTGGTTGAACGCACCGAAGAGGCCCTTAACCGTGCGATGAAAGCAGTTAAACCGGGCCGTCAGATTAACGTTATTGGCCGCGTGATTGAAAAATATGCGGCGCGTTTTGGGTACGGTGTGGTGCGTGACTACACCGGGCACGGTGTGGGCCGCGAATTCCATTCAGGCCTTATTATTCCCCACTACGATGCGGCGCCCGCCTACGATACCGAGATTAAAGAAGGCATGATCTTCACTATTGAGCCCATGTTGACCCTAGGCACCATTGAGTGGGATTTGTGGGACGACAATTGGACCGTGGTCACCCGTGACCGTAAACGTACCGCCCAGTTTGAGCACACCATGGTTGTCACATCAGACGGCGTGGATGTTCTCACCCTGCCTTAATTCAGCATTCCCTCCATAACGCAGACACAACAAGGAAAGAGAAACCCATGAGCGAGAGTACAGCGGCAAATTCCGCAGCCGAAGAGTCAGTAGAGTATGTCGATATCCCGGCGCCCACGCCGAAAGACCTAATGATCGGTATTGATATTGGCGGCACCGGGATGAAAGGCGGGATCGTTGATCTGCGCACCGGCAACCTGGTGTCTGAGCGTTTCCGCATCCCCACCCCGCAACCGGCAACCCCGCAGGCCATTGCCCAGGTGGCGCGCCAGATTGTTGATGAGCTTCAATCCCGCGACTTGGCTCCCGAGCCTCACTCGGCTATTGGCGTTGATTTCCCCGCTGTGGTGAAGAACGGTGTGGTGTTCTCAGCCGCGAATGTTGATCCGACCTGGATTAACACTAACCTTGAGCAGCTCATCAGTGACGCCCTGGATTCAAGAGCTGTCTACGGCATTAATGATGCCGATGCCGCTGGCCTTGCCGAAGCTACCTACGGGCAGGGGCGAGACAAGATGGGGCTCATCGCCGTTATCACCCTGGGGACCGGTATTGGTTCCGCCCTCATTAATAACGGTGTGCTGGTGCCGAACACCGAACTTGGGCACCTTGAAATTGACGGGCACGATGCAGAATCCCGCGCGTCCGCCCGAGCACGCGAAGTCCATGAGCTCTCCTGGAAGAAGTACGCAAGTAAACGTCTGCGCCGGTACTTCCAGCATGTTGAGGCACTGTTCTCCCCTGACCTTTTCATTATCGGCGGTGGTATCTCGAAGAACCCCGAAAAGTTCATGCCTTATTTTGAGGACGAGATTCGCACCCCCATGGTCATGGCAACCCTGCGCAATAATGCCGGTATTGTGGGGGCGGCACTGTGGGCTGGCGGTATGCTGCCCGAACGTCAACGCCGTGGAGAGGCGTAAAGAGCCCGCCGGGAAAACCTGCCAATAAGAAAGAGGTGTGCCCTACCGGTGTTCAAGTTCCAACCGGTAGGGCACATTAGTATACGTGGTGCAGAGTGGCCCTATAACAGGGTGTCCTGCAGAGGGGCTTCTTTAGGTTTTTTGGTGCTGGCCGTCTCCGTCTTGGCCTTGCGGGGTTTCGGTGCAGGTGCTTCAGCCTCGGGCAGTGCATCCCCCACAGCATCTTTACGGAGCAAAGCAATGGCCCCCTCAAAATCCTCAAGGTTTTCAAACGCCTGATACACACTGGCGAACCGCAGGTACGCCACCGCATCCAGCTTCGATAGCGGCTCTAGAATAGTCAGCCCCACCTCATGCGCGTTAATTTCGGCAAGCCCCTTGGCGCGGATACGTTCCTCTACCTCCTGGGCGAGCTTCGCCAGGTCATCCTCACCGACCGGCCTGCCCTGGCAGGCTTTACGCACACCCGAGGCGATTTTAGCGCGGTCGAACGGCTCGGTAACCCCGGAGCGTTTAATAACAGAAATACTGGTTGTTTCGACCGTGGTAAACCGGCGCCCGCAGTCGGTGCACTGGCGGCGGCGGCGGATTGCGGCACCGTCATCGGTGGTGCGGGAGTCAACCACTCGGGAATCGGTGTGTTTGCAGTAGGGGCAATACACAGGGAGCCTCCTCGGTCGGACGGGGTATAACCGCCCACTGTGAGCATACTTATTCCCAGTGTACCCCGCTACAGGGGGCCCTAACCGCATAGTTTGCTGTATATATGCCCTGAACGCATCTGCTTGAGCAGAGCCAAGCCCCTGCCGACCTCATCTCACGTCAGCTGCCTCATGAGGGTTCAACAGCCTAGCGGCGGATGCACCCGGGGCCGAAAATCGTCTTAATCTCACCGAATAAGCTGGGGTTTGGTTCCACCCGCAGCTTAGCTTCCAGCAGCACCAATTGTTCTTTCTCCCGACCGCGCAGGGCCAGGCGCACATCCGTCGAACCCCGATGATCAAGCAGCACATCCCGCAGGTGCACCAGGTTCGATTCGGTGGCACGATACTCGGGGATAGCGATCGTCACCGGTCCGGTACGCCCATCCTCGGTAAGCTCCAGGATCGTCAGCTCCTGGGCGCTAATATTCACGCTGCCGTCGTCTCGACGTTGTACACGTCCACGCACTGAGCAGATCAGGTCATCAGCGAGTACCCCGCCCACCGTCTCGTAGGTGCGGGCAAAGAACATGACGGTGATCGTCACCCCTGAGGGGTCTTCCAGCTCGGCAGTGGCGTACTGGTTACCGCTTGACTTAGCGATACGCCGTGACACGCCCGTGAGCATCCCGGCGATTGTGACGAACTCGCCGTCTTTAATGTGGGATTCTTCCTCCATAATGTCGTGAATCGAGGTGCTGGACGCATCAGAAAGGGCGCGTTCCAGCCCGCGCAACGGGTGATCCGAGACGTACAGCCCCAGCATGTCACGCTCAAAGTTGAGCTTATCGCGCCGTTCCCACTCGGGAACATCAGGTACCGATACCGACAGATCCTCGCCCAGTTCCTCCCCCATCCCGAGGGAACCGAACAGGTCAAACTGCCCGGCGGCTTCCTTACGTTTCACCGAGACAGCCGCGTCAATCGCCTCCTCATGCATGAGCGCAAGAGAACGGCGGGTATGCCCCAGATCGTCAAACGCACCCGCTTTAATGAGCGAATCAATGGTGCGCTTATTGCACACGCTCAACGGCACTTTTTGCAGGAAATCGCTGAACGACTCATACCGGCCCTTCTCATTGCGGGCGGTAATCATACCATCCACCACGTTCGCGCCCACGTTACGGACTGCGCCCATGCCGAAGCGGATATCGTCACCCACCGGGGCGAACGTTAGCTCCGATTCATTCACATCAGGCGGCAGCACGGTAATACCCATACGGTGGCACTCGTTCAGGTACATAGCAAGCTTATCTTTGTTATCGCCCACACTGGTCAGCAGCGCAGCCATGTACTCCTGCGGGTAGTGCGCTTTCAAGTATGCGGTCCAGTATGAAACCAGCCCGTAAGCAGCCGTATGAGCCTTATTAAACGCGTAATCGGAGAAAGGCAGCAGAATATCCCACAAGGCTTTTACCGCACCCTCAGAGTATCCGTTCGAAATCATGCCATCATGGAACGTGGCGTACTGTTTATCCAGCTCAGCCTTTTTCTTCTTACCCATTGCGCGGCGCAAAAGATCTGCCTCACCAAGGGTGTAGTTCGCCACCTTCTGGGCGATCGCCATCACCTGCTCCTGGTACACGATCAAACCGTACGTGGTACCCAAAATATCGGAAAGAGGCTCCTCCAGCTCGGGATGGATAGCCGTAATCTCCTGCTTACCATTCTTGCGCAGCGCATAGTTCGTATGCGAGTTCGCCCCCATCGGCCCGGGACGGTAGAGAGCAAGCACAGCAGAAATATGCTCAAACTCTTCAGGCTCCATAAGCTTCAGAAGCGAACGCATCGGCCCGCCATCAAGCTGGAACACACCCAGCGTATCACCGCGCGCCAGCAGCTCGTAGGATGCTTTATCGCTCAGCTCAAGCGTCTCTAAGTCGAGGTCAAAATTACGGTTAGCTTTAATGTTTTCAATAGCGTCCGAGATGATGGTGAGGTTACGCAGCCCCAGAAAGTCCATCTTAATCAGACCCAGCCCCTCACAGGTGGGGTAATCAAACTGGGTGATCACCTGCCCATCTGCTTCACGGCGCATCACAGGGATGACTTCGGTGAGTACCTCCGAGGACATAATCACACCGGCGGCGTGCACGCCCCACTGGCGTTTTAGGCCTTCAAGGCCCTGAGCGGTTTTAAAAACCTTGCCCGAAACGTCATCGGTTTCGATGAGCTCACGCAAATCTCCAGCTTCGGCGTAGCGTTTATCGTCTTTGTTGTAGACGTTCGCTAGGGCAATGTTCTTTCCCATCACATCCGGCGGCATTGCCTTGGTGAGCCGCTCCCCCACCGAGTAAGGGTACCCCATCACTCGGGAGGCGTCTTTGAGCGCCTGCTTCGCTTTAATGGTGCCGAAGGTGACGATCTGCGCGACCTTATCTTCACCGTACTTCTCAGTCACATAGTGGATCACCTCGGGGCGGCGGCGATCATCAAAGTCCACGTCGAAGTCAGGCATTGAGACGCGGTCAGGGTTCAGGAACCGCTCAAAAATCAGTTCGTGCCGCAGCGGGTTCAGCTCGGTGATGCGCATAGCGTACGCAACCATCGACCCCGCACCGGAGCCACGCCCCGGACCCACACGAATATTATTGCGTTTCGCCCAGTTAATGAAGTCCGCCACCACCAAGAAGTAGCCGGGGAAGCCCATTGAGGTAATAACCTCAACCTCATAATTCGCCTGTTTACGTACCTCATCAGGGATGCCGTTGGGGAACCGGTAATGCAGCCCCGCCTCAACTTCTTTCACGAACCATGATTCTTCGCTCTCCCCCTCAGGCACCGGGAAGTTCGGCATATAGTTCGCTTTGGTGTTGAACTCAACGTTGCACCGCTCAGCGATTTCGAGGGTGTTCTCGCACGCCCCGGGAATATCGCCAAAGATGGAGTACATTTCCTCGGGTGAGCGCAGGTAGAAGTTATCCGCATCAAATTTGAAGCGGTTGGGGTCTTCCAGGGTTGAGCCTGACTGTACGCACAGCAGCGCCGCGTGCGCATTGTAGTCTTCGTGTTTGGTGTAGTGCAGATCGTTAGTTGCCACAAACGGCAGGTCAAGTTCTTTAGCGAGGCGCATCAGATCAGCAGCCACATTTTTCTCAATAGACAGGCCGTGATCCATCACTTCACAATAGAAGTTACCCTTACCGAAAATATCGCGGAATTCTGCGGCGGCAGCAACCGCCTCCTGATACTGTCCCAGGCGTAGACGCGTCTGAATCTCACCTGAAGGGCACCCGGTGGTGGCAATCAAACCTTTGGAGTAAGTTTGCAGCACCTCACGGTCCATGCGCGGCTTATACAGCTGCCCTTCCAGGGAGGCGATAGAGGAAGCCCGGAATAGGTTGTGCATACCCTCGGTGGTTTCCGCCCACATGGTCATGTGTGTGTATGCGCCACCACCAGAAACATCATCGCGGGAGCCGTCTCCCCACCGCACACGGGAACGGTCACTACGATGCGTTCCGGGAGTCAGGTACGCTTCCACCCCGATAATGGGTTTCACATCATTAGCTTTTGCCTGCCGCCAGAAGTCGAAGGCGCCGAATAAGAAACCGTGATCACTGGTGGCGATGGAGTCCATACCGAGCTCACGGGTGTGCGTAAAGAGGTCACTCAGTCGCGCGGCACCATCCAGCATGGAGTATTCAGTGTGCACATGCAGGTGTGCGAAGCCTTTTTTCGCCACGGTCTCTCCGTTCGTTCGCTATCTAGTACGTCACTGGTTGTTCGTGCGGCTCAGAGGCTGTGCCGCACTCGTCGCCTTATCCTCGCCGAATATTCCCCTCACGGAGCGCTTCTAACGCGTAGGTCAAATCACGCGGGTAGGGGCTCTCAAAGCTCATTCTCTCACCGCTGGCGGGGTGCGTAAAACCCAGCCGGTGGGCATGCAGCCACTGGCGGGTTAGCCCCAGCTCCGCGCTCAGTGTGGGGTCTGCCCCGTAGGTGAGGTCCCCGCAGCAGGGGTGGTGGAGCGCTGAAAAATGCACACGGATCTGGTGGGTGCGTCCGGTTTCAAGGTGCACCTCAACCAGGGTGGCTGGCCCGAATGCCTCTTGCGTTTCGTAGTGGGTGATGGATTCTCGCCCGTCCTCTACCACAGCAAACCGCCATTCACTGCCTGGGTGACGCCCAATCGGGGCGTCGATAGTTCCTCGCAGCGGGTCGGGCAGCCCCTGCACTAGCGTGTGGTACACCTTCTCCACTGTGCGTTCTTTAAAGGCACGTTTAAGCTCGGTGTAGGCGCGCTCGCTGCGGGCGAGTACCATAAGTCCGCTGGTTCCCACGTCCAGCCGGTGTACGATGCCCTGCCGCTCGGCGGCACCGGAGGTTGTTACGCTAATTCCTTCTCCCAGCAGGGCCGACGGTACGGTTGGCCCGTGCCATCCCGGCGAAGGGTGCGCCGCCACCCCGGCGGGTTTATCAACTACCACAATGTCGTCGTCGCAGTAGATGATGGAGAAGCCGTCTACTTTTTCGGGGCGAATATCCGCTAAATCACGCGGTGCGGGAGCGTTTACGCTCACCAGTTCCCCCACCGACAATTTATGAGATTTGCCGATTTTAACTGGCTGGTGAGCCCGGGTGAGGCGCACATGCCCATCTCGGATCCATGCGGAGGCTCGGGTGCGGGGAACATCAAAGACCCCCGCAAGCGCTGCATCTAGGCGCATTCCAGCGATGGGTTCGCTCACTTCAAATTCAGCGTGAATGCCTTCTTCGTTCTCTCGCATATGCCCTGTACCGCTCATGCCGTTTCCTCCAGGTCGCTGGGGGTGTCATCAGTGTGGCGTTCCGGTGTGGTGCGCTGAGGGCTTTCGGCACGAGTTCCGGCGAGGGTCATCCCCCTAAAGTTCAAAAGCACGATCAATGCCATACATACGCATATCGCGGAGTCAGCGATATTGAAAATGGCGAAGTTTGGTACTGAGATAAAATCCACTACATGCCCGGTTCCAAAACCAGGCTCACGGAAAAGACGGTCAAAAAGATTTCCCAGGACCCCACCGAGCAGGCCTCCCAGCGCCAGTACCCACCCCAGAGCCCGGGTTTTACGAAGCGTATACACCACCACTACCGCTGCGATAGCCATAATAAGGGTGAACACCCAGGTGGCCCCTTCACCGAACGAGAATGCCGCACCGGAATTACGGATTGAGTACCACCACAGCAGCCCCTCAATAACGGGGATACGCTCCCCTATCTCCATGCGGGTTACCACTAAATATTTGGTCCCCTGGTCGATAATAAAAACGGTAGCTGCTAGAAGAAGAGCCAGCGTCCAAGCACTACGTGTACTAAAAACGCGGCGGGATATGACGTGCGGTCGCGGGCTGCCGGTAGATCCGCTGCCGGATTCTGCGGCTTGTTCTTTGGAGGTGGTTGCGGCGTGTGTGTGCTCGTCCTTCATGCGGCTCCTCGTTCAGTAACTGACGGGGGTGGCCCCGCACCCTCTAGCTTATCGCATCTTAACTACTGCACCAGTAACCTATAGAGTTCAGGGGTCCGGGCAGCAGCAATACAGATACTAACTGCAGATAGCTACTCCCCTATTAATTCTTTATAGACCTGCGAGCTATTAATAAGGTCTGGCACCAGCAGCATTCTCATAATGCATATAATACGGTTATTAAGAATAGTCTTTTCTCTTATTATCGTGCATTAAAAACGTTCGAACGTATCATTAAGCAACGATTAAGGTATACATAAAGGTTACATATAGAAGCAGGCGAAAAAATATTCACTATTGTGCGGCACAAAGAATGCTCAACCGCTTAAAACATTGACCAGAATATAACCGACCGCCCGCATCCCCAATTCATAAACTCGCCCGCCATAAGGCGGTTAGGGAACACAGGCGGCCGCCACGCGTCACAGTAAGAGGCGCGGGTACCATAGGTACCGTAACCAGTACCTCTTCTTTTAGTACCTCGCTTCAGCCTCGATGCTCTTCAGGTGACGCAGATCGTCTAGCTGCCTGTTCAGGTGCTCCTGGAGCTGAGTACGGTAGCGGGACTCAAAGCCACGTAGCGACTCAACGCTGCTCTTAAGATTTGCCTGCTCCTCCTTCAGAGCCGACAGAGCTTTCTCACGCTTAATCTCGGCCTCAACTACCAGCTGGTTAGCTTTCTTCTCGGCCTCAGCGATCAGTTCAGCCTTCGTGCGCTCACCCTGGCTCACGTAATCATCGTGAACCTTCTGAGCCATGGCCAGCAGGCCAGCAGCATCCTGAGAACCACCGCCGGCGGGGGCAGCCGCTGCTGCAGTGGTCTCGGAGGTCGATGCGCCGCCCTTACGCGACTCACAATCTTCAAGCTTGCGCCTGAGTGAATTATTCTCAGCATTCAGACGACGCAGCTCGCCTACCAGTTCGTCAAGAAAATCGTCGACCTCATTCATGCTGTAGCTGGGTCCAACGTTAACGACCTTGAAACTCTTGTTAATCAGGTCTTCGGGGGTAATAGCCACTGGGGTTTCTCCTCGGAAGTTAAACAATGAATCCGCACGGATGGGCCGCACGAAATCGGTATACCGTAATTATTCTACCCCCCTTTGGGTGGCAAAATCGCCTTTAACGGGCCGATAAGCGAAAACCATTTACACCTAAAGCAAAACTTGACGCTATTCCAGGGTTTTTACTGACCCGTCAAAGAGAGGCATATCACCTTAAGATTTAGGAGTTTTAAGTCCAAAATTTCAAGATCCCTATCGGACTGGTATCCCCTACGACGTAATAGCCGTCAGATACTGTAGCCCATTCAACAAAAAACTCACCGCAATAATAAGAATCAAAAAACCCATATCAAGGGCCACGTTCCCCAGCCGAAGCGGAGGCACTACCTTCCTCAGAAGGTTCATTGGCCAGTCAGTCACCCCGTACACCGCAGAAGCCACGACCAACACTGGCCCGCGTGGGCGCCACGTGGGGGAAAAAATACGCACCCAATCAAACATCATGCGCAGCAGAAGCCCAATGTACAATACGTACAGGGCGATTGTCAGCACCGCAAAAAGATAACCCATCGGGCAAGATCCTCTAACCCTGGTCGAAGGGAACTAGTCCCTCATCGTCAAAGGCCTGCGGCATATCATCACTACTGGTAATACCGAGAACCTCTAGGTCAGAAGGAGTGAGCAGGAAGACTTTGGCAGTCACCCGCTCAATACGACCGTTAAGCGCGAACACCAGCCCCGAGGCAAAATCCACCAAGCGTTTCGCGTCCGCATCCGGCATATCATCAACGTTCATAATGACGGGGATATCCTCACGGAATGCCTCACCAATAATCTTGGCGTCATTATAGGATCGGGGGTGAATAGTAGTGATGCGGCGCAATTCGTCCTCTTCTTCCTCACTGGGGTAATCGTCAGCACCGTAGTCCTCGGGATACTCCTCGGCCAGCTCGCCGTCTTCGTAGCCGTACTGATCCTGCGTGTACTCGACCTCTGCGTTGTCCTGCACCGTATCATCCTCCCAGTGGTTATCTGCGGAATTATCATACCCCCGATCCGCGGCCGCGGAAGACTCCTGACGCGCGTAGCGACGTTTATGCCCTCCATCTAACGGGGTGGGCAGAGCGTTCAGACGTGCCGACGACTCTTCAGGCTGGGCGGAAGTAGCAGCTCCCTCAGCCTCGCTATTCCCCTGATGTTCATGAGCACCTTCATACTCCGCAACACCAAAGAACGAGGTAATTCGGGCTATACCGCCGCCCTGTTTAGCCATACTATAAATCTCGCTTCGCAGTCAGTCAGATGGAAATAATCCCGTTTAAAACACATCCAGGAGGCGGATGCCGGGTGAGCACTCCGTCACGCGGGTGCGTTGCTGTTCACTATTCTATCAGTGGATGTGCCGCTAAACCTTATAGATTTGCGTATCTTACGCATAAATTGCGCCCAGACCTTGGTTTTTTCCAGTGATGCGCGCTACAACACCTCGCTGCAGGCTTCAGACACCTTCAAAACCATGGTTCCTGAATAGTTGGTACGGGAAGCCCCTCAGCTGGTAACGAACGCGTCACCAGGACTATGCGCTTGGGCGTGGCCCCATAATGTCAGACCCCACTCGAACGCATGTCGACCCCCAGCGGATAGCCGCTTCTAAATCCCCGCTCATTCCCGCCGAAATCTGGGTGGCCTGGGGAAAAGACTCTCGAAGTATCTGAGAAATATTCCATAGTTTCTCAAATACCATATCTGGCTCAGATCCTAAAGGCGCAACGGCCATCACTCCCGCACAGTGTAGCTGTTCATAGTTTTCAATATGTTCGGCCAATGCCAACACCTGCTCAGGGTCAGCCCCGCCGCGGGCACCGGTTGAGGCGTGACCCGCCGTAGCCTGTCCCTGCGACAGAGACACCTGAATAAGACATTCCAGTTTCCCAGCCTTATATGCTGCGGGGGCAGGAGCATGCTCAGTCTCAAAGCGCTCTATCTGCCGCGCATAGGCTTTCGCTAAGGCATCCGCTAACGACGGGCGGTCCACTGACTGCACCTGCTGGGCGTACCGCACCACAGATTTCGCCTTATTGGTCTGCAGCTGGCCAATAAAAGCCCAACGAGCCGGGTCATGGGACGGGACGGATTCGCTCACCAGCGCCGCCTTTGGTGCAGCCTCCTGATCGCGGTTCTCCCCAAAAAGCCGCACACCAGCATCGTAGAGGGCCATCACGTCGGAGGCCGGAAAGAACTTTGTCACGGTCACCAATTGCACCGTTTCACTCTGGGCGGAGCGGGCGCCGCTAGTATCTTGCTCAGCTGCCCGAATACGTTCAACCACCCGCTGGTAACCGCTGGCAAGCTGTTCCGCACGATCGGCAGTATATGTTAGAGAATTAGTGCTCATTATTTCCTCCCCAATGACCCGAAATAGATAGGCCGAAGATAGCCTACAGAAGGCACCTATACCTCTAGCAGCCTGCAAAGATGCCCCTAAGAGACAGCTAGTTTGTGGTCTCTTCCTTCTCCTCCGATGCGGCGCTAAGCCACACTAGCCCTGCGATACGCCCTGCGGGTCGAGACCCGTGAGTGAACGCTCTGTGAGAATACAGTTCACCGGTCTCATAGGTGCACGCCGCAAGCTCGGTGGATACCTCAACCCCCATATCTTCTAGTATCGCAATAGCACCCGCAGGTAAATCAAGAGCTGGGGTTCCTGTGCGGGTCTGCGCAGCAACCTGTGGAATACGCTCAGCTGAGGCAGTGCGCATCTGCTCGGGAACCTCGTAGCAGCTCCCGCAGATGCTCGGCCCCAGCCATGCACATATATTCTCAGCTCCAGCCTCATGCATGGCCGCAACCGTGCGTTGCAGCACTCCATCCAGCAGCCCTTTACGACCGGCATGGGCCACGGCCAGCACCAGCCCACCATCTTGACACTGTCCCACCAGCACCACAGGGATACAATCAGCAACCATAATCGCCAACGGCCGACCGTTCGTACTATATGCCGCATCCGCTACGGGCGCCTGCTCCAACAGGTGCTGTGCGTGTGTATCGCTAAATCCGTCGGCTGAATCTTGCGGAGCATACTGTGCTGGCTCATAGTCTTCAGCGCATACCACAGTGGTACCGTGCACTTGGTTCAGGTACAGAAAGGGTAAACCTGTGCTCAGCATCCCCTCTAAACGTAACCTATGGCGTAGCGTCTGCGCCTGCGGTTCGCCCGTATCAACATGCAGTCCTACATTGCCCGCAGCCACACTGGTAAAAGCAATATTTACCTCATGCGCTCCAGAGCGAAAAAGCTGATATGAGAACAATAGCGGTGCACTAGTATGGTAAATATGTTCGGTATTATCCATGATTTTGCGATATATCTTTAGTACATATTGACGGGGTGGAACATAACCAGCACCCCTTAGAAGTTATAAAGGCACAAAGGAAGGAGCCGGGCACGGCACTGTCACGTACCGCGCACCGACTCCCACATTCAAAATGCGGTTCTACACGCTCTACTTCAAAAAGTCAGGAACGTCTAGGGTATCGCGACGAGCCGGAGGCTCTTCCACCACCGGAGGCAGATCAACATCGAACCCAGCTGATGCGGGAACATCATTCTGCTGGTATGCCGGAGCTGCGGGAGCGTTGAACCCGTAATCAGGCTGAGCAGGAGCAGCCGTAGGTGCGTTCTGACCGCCGAAAGTCTGCTGAGTGCGCTGGGCCTGAGCCTGCACTGCGGCGGCAGCGGATGCATTTGAATTTGTCTCGGGGTTCACGGCATCAAAGCCAGCAGCAATCACGGTCACACGAGCTTCATCACCCAACGCGTCGTCAATCACAGCACCGAAGATAATGTTCGCATCCGGGTGGGCCACTTCCTGAACCAAACGTGCGGCCTCGTTAATCTCGAATAGGCCGAGGTCGGACCCACCCTGAATGGAGAGCAGAACACCATGTGCACCGTCAATGGAAGCTTCCAGAAGAGGAGAGGCAATAGCGAGCTCGGCAGCCTTGACTGCGCGGTCCTCCCCAGCAGCGGAGCCAATGCCCATAAGCGCGGAGCCAGCACCCTGCATCACAGACTTCACGTCCGCAAAGTCAAGGTTAATCAGACCCGGAGTGGTAATCAGGTCGGTAATACCCTGCACACCGGACAGAAGCACCTGGTCTGCTGACTTAAAGGCATCAAGCATTGACACGTTACGGTCAGAGATAGACAGCAGTCGGTCGTTCGGAATAACAATGAGGGTATCAACCTCATCGCGCAGAGCGGAAATACCGGTCTCTGCCTGGTTTGAACGGCGGCGGCCCTCGAAGGTAAACGGACGGGTCACCACGCCAATGGTAAGAGCACCAAGCGAGCGAGCGATACGTGCCACCACGGGAGCGCCACCGGTACCGGTACCACCGCCCTCACCGGCAGTCACAAAGACCATGTCTGCACCCTTGAGGACTTCCTCAATCTCCTGCGCATGATCCTCTGCAGCCTGGCGGCCAACCTCGGGGTTAGCACCAGCACCAAGACCGCGGGTCAGCTCACGACCAACGTCAAGCTTAACATCCGCATCAGACATCAATAGCGCCTGGGCATCGGTGTTGATTGCAATGAACTCAACGCCGCGCAGACCAACCTCAATCATTCGGTTGACTGCGTTGACACCACCGCCGCCGATACCGACGACCTTGATGACTGCCAAGTAGTTCTGGGGAGTTCCAGCGTCCATTTATCCCTCAATTGTTTCGTTGATTTATTGAGAAAAGTCCAAAGTTCGAGTTTAACCTTAGACATACTCGCTCTCAAATTGGCTTTATTTGCAAGGATACCAACAGATTCACCAGGTTCCTAGTTGCGGGGTGTACTGACACCCAAATTTGTGGGGATTTAGCCAAAAAATTACATCTGTCTAAACCCCAACTTGAAGATAGCACCTACCGAGTCACCGGCAGAAGCGGTGAAGAAACATCATACACAGAAATTTTCTTCCCCTGCCCCTGCGCCCCGCTCGACTGCGAATCTTCAGACCGAGTAGCTTCCAGCAGCTTAGTTAAAACCTTAGCTTTAACTTCATTCTCCTGTGAGGTACCCCATAGCACTGTAACCTTATCCTTCAAGATGAGAGTTATGCTTGAGGTGGAGTCAGCTTTTACTTCAGAGACCTCCGCTAACAGCGACGTTGGTAAGGTCACCAACACATTCGAGATAATGCGGAATGCGGCGCTCTGCGACAGATTTTCATCTTCAACCTGAACTATAGGAACACCGGCTTGCTGTGCTGAATCAACCTCGCGCAGGGTCTGCCCCTCATTATCCACCAGCGCATATTTCTCGCCGCGTTTCACCGCAGCGATCGGCACACGCTCCTTTACCGTCACCACCAGCTCATGCGGGGGGCGAATCTCCATCTGGACCCCGCGCAAAGCCCCGTCAGAGCCAACCAGCTCACGCACCCGGTCCTCGCTCACCCGTGATAACGGAACCCCCCGCAGCGAGCTCAGCTTCTGTTCAACCTGTGCGCTGTCCATCAAAGAGGCACCCCGCACCGTAATCTTCTCAACCGCCAACAACGGAGAGAAAAATACCACGCCAATATAGAGTGCCACCACCAGCACCAGAGCCAACGCGGTATAAGCCAGCTTACGCATACGCGAGAGCGGAGCACGCTCCGGCTCAACCTTATCTTCAGCACGTAAACCATCCAGAGCGGGATCGCGACGTATCTGCTCACGCCTGTTATGTTCCCGCACCCGCTCATTCTCACGCGCAATCTCAGCCTCGCGCTGCTGCTCCCGGTCTGCCCGCCAACGACCAAAACGACTCTGTCCCGAGCTTTTCTCCTCGGGTTGAGAGACGGCAGGCTCCCGTTTCCCGGTGGATTCATCTGCGGCGTCAGGCAAGGACGGGAGAGCATCACTTGGTTCATGCTTCTGAGACGACTGTGAAGCCTCCCTAGACGGCTTTTGCCGTCCAGAGGCTACATCGCCTACCGACGCCTCTGCAGGTGTCTCAGCTTCCCTTTGTGCGGTGCCCTCTTGCACCTCCGTAGCGATGACATGAGGAGGTAAAACACGAGCCCTAGGGTTACGGGGCTTTGGCATGGGCTCAGCCCGTCGTGCGGCTGGTTGCTGACCCGCTGAACTTTCCGGTGCATCAGGTTCAGATACCTTCCGCTTTTGAGCAGCAGAATCTGCGGATGCAGCAGAGGCAGGGCGAGGGTTATTCACCTGTTGTTTCTGCTCGGCAGGTGCTGCAGGGGACGAACCGTCTGCCGCCGATTTCTTTTTTAGTCGGCGGTGTACAGGCACACGCGGAGCCCCCGCCGGGGCATTACGATGCTCCGGCGATCCCTTCCGTTTCTGTTCTTCTTCGCCCATACCAGCCTTCCGCTACACTCTATCCGTTCTACTCGGTACCAGCATCACCTTCATCAGAGGCACCATGACGCGAGGTGAGAGCCTCCAAGAAACGCTCCCCGAGTGCGGTAACATCGCCCGCCCCCACCGTCATCACAATATCCCCCGCGCTAGCGCACGTCACAATGTCATCAATAGCTACCGTAGCATCAGAGGCGTAGTGCACCTCAGAGAACCCGGCACCGGTAATTAACTCGCTCGTTACACCTTCAATGGGTTCCTCACGCGCCGGGTAAATATCAAGCACATATGCCCTGTCCGCCAAGGACAGCGCCTGAGCAAACTCCTGAGCAAACTCCTTAGTGCGTGAAAATAGGTGCGGCTGGAATACAACATACAGATTATGTCCACCCGCAACAGTACGCCCCGTCTGCAAAGCGCACAACACCTCTGTAGGGTGGTGGGCGTAGTCGTCAAAAACCTTAATCCCGGCTATTTCTCCCCGCAGTGTGAACCGACGATCCGCGCCCACAAAGCCACCCAGTGCACTGGCAGCATCCGCCGGGCGTGCCCCAGCAACCAGCGCCGTCGCAAACGACGCCGCAGCATTGAGCTGATTATGGACACCGGGAACCTGCAGGTTGAGCTCCTGCTCACCCGAATAGTGCTGCCCCGCAAGATCAAACGACCAGCTTAACACCGATGACGACTGTGAACCATGACTTGTAATCTGTGATAAACGCACATCGGCATCTTCAGATTCACCATATGTGAGCACCTGAAGGCCAGCCGCCCGACTGCGCTGAGCCAGCGAAACAGCGCCAGCATCATCCGCGCACGTAATCAGCACCCCATCAGGAACCATTGAGGCCACAAACCGGTTAAACGCCTCATACACCCGCTCAGCAGTGCCATAAAAATCAATATGGTCCGGTTCAATATTCGTCACCACCGCAACCTTCGGGCGGTAGCGTACAAATGAGCCGTCAGACTCGTCAGCCTCAGCTACGAACCACGATCCGGGGCCTATGGTGCCCAGCCGGGCATTCGTACCAAACCCGGCGATCACAGTACCCACCGCAAACGACGGTTTCGCATTCAGCCCATCAAACATGACCGAAATCATGGAACTGGTGGTGCTCTTACCGTGCGTACCAGCCACCGCGACCACCTGGGAGTCCCCCATCACTGCGGCAAGCGCCTCAGAACGATGCAAAACCGGCAGCCCCAGCTCACGGGCCTTCACCAGTTCAGGGTTATCCTCATGGATAGCAGTCGAAATAACCACAGTATCCACGTCATGAATATTCACGGCATCCTGCGGAACCGATACACGCACCCCAGCCTGTCGCAACGACTGAAGGTTAGCCGACTCGGCACGGTCCGACCCACTGACCGGAACACCCAACTGAGCCATTAGCAATGCGATAGCGCTCATCCCCGCGCCACCAACACCCACAAAATGCACACGCCCTAAATCAGCAACCCGTGCCCGTTCAGGAAACGGCGGATTCAACGGTGCAGGAAGCACCAGATCAAGGTTCATTAACTCAGTCACTGTGTTTAACCGCTTTCAATGTCCGTTCAGCCATAACCCGCGCAGCATCGCGGATACCCAACTTATATGCCTTCTGCGCCATCCGCTCTAATAACGCCGAATCCGCCATTAAAGCCGGAATCTCGCTCGCAAACCACTCAGCGGTGGCATCCTGGTCCTCCACCAGGCGAGCTGCTCCTTCCTCAAGAAGAGGGCGAATATTTAAACTCTGCTCACCATTACCATGCGGCAACGGCACAAAAACAGCAGGAACCCCCACGGCAGCAACCTCACTCACGGTCGCCGCACCCGAACGCACCACCAAAAGATCAGCAGCGGCGTACACATCCTGCATGCTGGTGCAAAACTCCATCTGGTGATAATTCTTCGCGGTGCGCGGATTACCCTGCTCATCCAGGATAGCTTTGCCCTTACCCGTAATGTGCAACACCTGAAACCCCCAGTCGGCGAGAGCATCAATATTAGCCTCCACCGCTTTATTGAGCGTTAGTGCCCCCAGGGAACCACCAGTCACTATCACCGTCGGCAGCGACTCATCCAGCCCCAACCTGCGCATCGCCTCAGAACGCTGCGTCTTACGGTCTAAGTTCGCAATCTCATCACTCATGGGCATCCCCACCAGCTCAGCGCCGCGGAACGGCGTATTAGGAAACGCCACCCCCACAAACTCCGCAAAGCGCCCGCCCAGCTTATTAGCCCACCCCGGGGCCGCATTCGCCTCATGAATAATAATCGGGATACGTTCCTTAGCCGCACACATATAAGCTGGAGGGCACACATACCCGCCCACGCCCACCACGACATCCGCATCCACTTGTTTAAAAACCTCGTGCGCCTTACGAATACCACCCAAGAATCTTCCGGGGAACGCAAAAGCCTCTTTATTCAACGAACGCGGTAACGGAGCCTTGGGGATGAACTCAATATCGAAACCAGCTGCCGGAACCAGCTGGGCCTCCAATTTATCAGCCGTACCAAGCATCGTAATCTTCGCAGTTGGCTCTATCTTACGGATCTCGCGGGCGATAGCAAGCATCGGGTTAATGTGCCCTGCCGTGCCGCCCCCAGCAAAAACCACAGAAGGTGCCTTAGACATAAAAATCTCCCTAAAAATCGGTTCTTCCCCATTCTACGGCATCAGACACGGCACAAACCGTCCCCGTACAACATGCAATACACCCTCCTCATCCGGCAAAACAGACCTATATTTTAACGCGACGCTGCCCCTTACTGTCGGATCTCAACGTACACAGAACCGGGTGTGAAAGCACCAATGCTGCTTTCTCTAGCGCCGAGGATTGGAACGATTGCCCTGTGCACTTTGGCCAGTATTTTTCGACCTGCCGGGTGACCCGCCACGCTTTTGGGGGCTGCTGCCCTGCCTTATGGTGCGCCGCTGGCCCGCCGCAGCTGAGCCTGACTCCCGTGGGGTTTTCCCGGAACCATGACGGGGCTTTGATGCCGCATTCTTCGGAGCGCCCCCATGCAACGGACGCAGGCCCTCCGGGAGCGAAGCAGTGCGTTGCGGACGGCGCGTACGCGCCGCCTGGGGCTGAGTTTTGCCCTGAGTATGGTTACTCCCCTGAGCCTGCGAGCCGCGCACGGCAGTACGCCGCGCATCCTGACGACGAGGCGCCCCTTGCTTCGCTGTGCCTTGGGTCTTGCTCCGTGCAGCACCCGGCCGCTGCTCAGAAGCAGTGCGAGGGCGAGCCGCACCGCCTCCCGAAACAGTTGCAGCGGGGCGTTTTGACTCAGGCCGCTGCCGTTCTCCCCGACTCCTGTCAGCTGCCTGAGACTGCTTAGCTGGGCGGGCCTGGGTTGCGGGCCGCTGTTGCCCCGAAGTTGCCGCACTAGGCCGTCGGGTCGCTGTACGTTCTGCCCGCTGAGCCTGCTGTTTTTGCGCCTGTTGAAGCCGCCGCCTCTCAAGAAGCTCACGTTCACGCTCCGCGGCCTGCTGTTTCTGTGCCTCACGGGCAGCTAGCTCCCGCTGCTGGACCCGACGCTGATGCGCACGCGCCCGCTGCTCACTGGATAGGCCCAACCATACGAGCAAACCATGTATCGCATCCCGCAGCTGGCTGCGCCAATGCCACACGTCAAGACCCAATGCGCCGCCTGCCTGCACCATACGCCGGTTCTCCTCAGCAACTGCCTGCCCTAAAACCAGGCGGCGCTGCCAATCCTCATTCTCACGGCGAATCTCACGCGGAGAAAGGTTACGGTTCGGGTCCCTCCGCAACGGGTACACCGGCGCCTGCCGCGAAAATGCAAATAATAACCCCGCCGCAAACATTGATGCAAGAAGAGACGAACCACCATAAGAAATAAACGGCAGAGGCACACCAATCACCGGGAGCACACCCGTGACCATGCCCATATTAATAAGCGCCTGCGCCGTAATCCACACCGTAATACCGCCCGCCGCCAAGCGCACAAAACGGTCCGAAGTGCGCACCATAATAGTGACAGAACAGTAGATAAGACCCAAATACAAAAGCACCACAGCAAGGGTGCCTACTAGACCCAGCTCCTCGCCGATAATCGCAAAAATATAGTCGTTATGTGCTTCCGGCAGGTAGTTGTATTTCTGGCGGGACTGCCCGAGCCCAACACCCCATAAACCGCCGGTTGCCAAGGCGACCTTACCCGCATTCGACTGGTCACAGGTGGCCCCGTCACATACGCCGGCAGCACCAAACACACGCTGGATACGGTTCTCACTCATGACAACCGCAAAAATTGCGAGTACCAATGCGAACCCCACCAATACCCACATGGTGCGGTTACGGGTACCCGCCAGCCACAGCATTCCCATAAAGATGACACCGTAGACGATAGCGGTACCCAAGTCTCGGCCCAACATGATAGTGCCCACCAGCGGCAAAAAGCCAAAAAGCGCGGGGAGAAGAGCTCGCCAACTGTTCTTCGAAACGTCCCCCTGCCTAGCCAGCATGAGGGCCATCCACAGAATAAGAATCGGTTTCGACAATTCAGAAGGCTGAAGCTGCACCGGGCCAAGCACAATCCAGTTACGGTTACCGCCAACCTCAACGCCCACCACAAGCACCGCAACCTGCAGCAGGATACCCAACACCACGGCCGTGTTCAGCACCCACCGGCGCCGATACCACCCCACCGGAAGGAACCCCACCACCAGCATGAGGGCAAGACCCCCGACGGCGTACTGCAGCTGTCGTTCCCCCTGGTTAAACGGGGACATACCCTGCGAAATCATGCGCACCGACGAAGCGGACAGCACCATAATGCACCCGAAGAACGTCAGGCTCACACTCACCAGCAGGATCAGGCGGGACACATATGACAGTTCAGCGCGGGAAATACGCGCATAGGCGGAAGCATAGCGCCTGGCCAGCACGCCATCACGCCACACACGCCGCGTCTTACGATGGTCTGCCGCCGTGTTTTGCGTCTTGCCAGATGCACCGCTCACACTAATCTCCCCGTTTATTCCGTTACTCCCGTCCAGTTATTAGCTTAGCGTCTTGTGGTCTAGCTCAACACCGCACCTGCTCTTAGGTGGTTGAAATACCCTCACCAACGGCTCGTTGCACAGCCTCAACAAAAGCGTTACCGCGCTCTGCATAATTCTTAAACTGATCCATGGAAGCCGCCGCAGGGGCCATGAGCACCACATCGCCAGGTTCAGCCACCTCGCGAGCCCTAATAACCGCAGCTTCCATCGCAGCCGCCCCATCCGTTGGGTTCGCCACACTCGCGGTGAGGTTATACACAGGAACCTGCCCCGCATGGATGGCCAAGGCAGACATCAACGCCGCAGAATCAGTACCAATAATAAGCACCGCACGCAGGCGTTCAGCATGCTTCTTCACCAGCTCATCATAGGTGACACCCTTCGACAGGCCCCCCGCTATCCACACCAGCGACGGGTAGGCGCTCATGGAGGCGTTTGCAGCGTGCGGGTTCGTGGCCTTTGAGTCATTCACCCACTGCACTCCGCCAGCTGAGGCCACCAACTGGTTACGATGCGCCCCTGGGGAATACGTACGCAACCCCTCACGCACATGCTCCGGGGCTATACCCGCCGCGCGAGTCAGCGCCGCCGCCGCCAACGCATTTTCAACCGTGTGCTGCGCGGGAACTTGACCGGGAGCCTGCGCTAAATCAGTTAGCACCCCCAGCTCAAGGGCCTGATGGTAACGGTCCTTCAAAAACGCCCGATCCACGAGGATATCCTCAGCCAGACCAAGCATGGAAACTCTCGGGATCTCGGTGCTGCTGATGCTCACC
Source organism: Rothia sp. HSID18069 (assembly GCF_003989155.1). Lineage (NCBI taxonomy): Bacteria > Bacillati > Actinomycetota > Actinomycetes > Micrococcales > Micrococcaceae > Rothia > Rothia sp. HSID18069. The sequence goes on from NZ_RBMG01000001.1 coordinate 1,278,310, forward strand.
GCACGGGCACCCTCAACCACGTCAGCTTCTTCAACCATGCGACGCGTATCAGCATGGTCTTCGTTGAAGATGCAGGCCACCTGCGTATTCTCGTAGATACGTGCCTTCGCGGCCTTATACGCCTCAAAACTACCGTGCCAGTCCACGTGATCATCAGCAACGTTCAACACCACAGAAGCCAAGGGCGAAAGCGAATAGGTCCAGTGCAGCTGAAAACTTGAAAGCTCCACAGCGAAGAATTCGTACTCTTCGTCATCAGCCACAGCATACACAATAGGCAGGCCCACATTCCCCACCTGAGCGCTATGCCGTCCGGCTGCTTTGAGGATTGAATCGACCATACCAACAGTTGTGGTTTTCCCGTTTGTGCCGGTCAGGCACAGCCATTGGGTGCTGCGACGGCCAGCACGCGTGTTTAAGCGCCACGCCAACTCAACCTCGCTCCACACTTGAACGCCGCGCTCATAGGCGTCCAACATAATATCGCTATCAGGGCGGATCCCTGGGGACACCACCACTACGTCCGGCTCCTGCCCATCAACCAGGGGTAAAGAGCTCATGTGCTCCTGCCCGAAAAGGCCGCTCACATGACCGTATGCCTGATCATAAAGGCGGATACGCTCCCGTTTCTCTGCGGTGTCTTTAGCGTCAATAGCAACTACGTGCGCACCTTTCTGAGCCAGCACATCAGCTGCGGCATCACCAGAGACCCCCAGACCGACCACGACCACGCGAAGTCCGGCCCAAGGAGCATCCCAACTGGTCAGCTCAGCAAGACGCGGATTATTCAATACGGGGTTGGTTGCTACCGCGTCCTTATTCGCCTCAATACGGGCCAGCTGCTCAGCAGTTTTCATGTTCCGCTCCGTCACTAGTTAATCACCCCGGTATTCTGCGAGAACCAATCACCAAAGAATAGGGCTAAGGCGATGAGTACGCACAAAGCGTTCACCACCCACAGCCGGAACACCGAGTTTACCTCGCCGCTGCTGACGGTACCGGGTGCGATACCCTTCTTATCAATAGAATACATACCATTCACGCCGGTCTTCTCCATGTGATGGTGGAACGGTGTCATACGGAAGAAACGGTGTGCATGCGGAACTTTCTCACCGCGGGACACCGAGCCTTTACGGCTAAATTTAAAAACGAACTTCTGCACTATTACCGAGAAAACCTCTAGCACAGGCACCAACGCAATAATGGGTAGCAGCAGCTCGGTGCGGGTGAAAATAGCGAACGCTACAAGAGCCCCGCCTAAGGCCAGTGATCCGGAATCACCCATAAAGATCTGTGCCTTCGACACGTTCCACAGCAGGAACCCGCCCAGCGACCCCACAAAAGCTGCAGCGATCATGGCCAGGGCACCAGCATCACGTACGTCGTAGCACCCGACCCCAGCAGCCGAGACACACCGGTGCGAATACTGCCACACAGTCATTGCCAGATAGCCGGTGAATATCGTCATCATCACCCCGCCAGCCAGGCCGTCCAGGCCGTCAGTGAAATTCACAGCATTAGTGCCGGAGAGAGCGATCAGGTTAATCCACGCCATCACCAGTAGGGTACCCACAATAGCCCCTGGGGCCATAAGATCCAGCGGCAAATCACGTACAAAAGAAACCGCTGTGGACGCGGGCGTAACCCCTGCGGAGTTTGGGAACTGGAACGCCAAGTAAGAGAACGGCAGGGTTACGGCCAGCAGCCCGACCGTTTTCTGAATCTCCGTCAGCCCCTCATTGCCCTTATTGCGGAATTTCATAATGTCGTCTGCCGCTCCCACAGCGAGCATCCCTACCGTAAACCCCAGAGTCAGCCATGCTGTTGCACTGGGTGCTGGGGAGGTGCCGTAGAACCAGGCGCTCAGCAGCAGAGCTATGAAATAGGCGAGCACGGCGGCGGGGATGAAGACAAGCCCCGCCATGGTGGGGGTTCCCGCTTTATGCTGGTGCGCAGCAGGGCCTTCGTCACGGATAAGCTGACCCAGCTTCAGCTTCTGCATCTGGCGGATGAACAGGGGGATCGCCCCAAATGACAGGACAAAACCCAGAACTCCCGCAATGAGCACAGTAATCATTCTCTAGCGTGTGCCTTCCTGGCCGGTGAATGTGGTGGAAGCGGAGGCCGTAGTGGCCACCGGGCTGGAGGTGGTTGCAGGCTCACTCGCCGTGGGGGCGACAGAACCCGTCAAATCGGTCACTTCAACAAAGTCGCCAGCGCTCAACCAGGTAGGAGCAGGCTCAGAGCCGGACCCAAACCGGTCACTGCTGAATGCCACCTCATCTCCCAACTGCCCAAGTTTGGCGCCGTTGGAGGATTTAAACAGCACAATGTCGCCGGGGCGCAGCTCAGCGCGTAGCACCGACAATGCCTGCTGCGGGGTCTGTACCCAGGTGGCCTCATTACCCCAGGAACCTTCCAGGTGCGCGGCATTGTAGATTGGTTTGGCAGTGTCTCCCACGGCGATTAGCTTAGAAATATTGAGCCGCACTGCAAGCCGCCCAATATGGTCGTGCTCTTCGACGCTGCTTTCTCCCAGTTCCAGCATCGCCCCCAGCACGGCCCAGGTGCGGCGCGGCTCGCTGCCGCGGCCCAGCTGCGCCAGAGTTCGTAGCGCAGCCGACATTGACTCCGGGTTCGCGTTGTACGCATCGTTAATGATGCTCACCCCATCAGAGCGGTCGGTGCGGGCCATACGCCATTTAGACACAGCACCGCTGGTATTGAGCGCGTGAGCTATCCTGTCCCCCGCGATGCCAGCGTTATACGCAATAGTTGCGGCCGCCAGCAGGTTATGCACATGATGCTCACCAATTAATTGTGACGACACCAGGTGTTCCTGCCCGTTGGGCAGCCGCAGAGTGAATTCCGGGCACCCCGCATCATTCGTGCTCAAGTTCAGGGCCGCCACATACCGCTCGTACTGTGGCTTATCCCCCACCCCGAAATAGGTGACGGGAACACACGCACGCGCTGCCATGCGCAGCACACGCTCATCGTCAGCGTTGAGGGCGAGCGCCCCACCGGCGCGGATGCCTTCGGCCAGTTCACCTTTGGTGCGTTCAATATTGTCTACCCCGCCGAACTCGCCCGCATGGGCGGTACCGACCTTTAAGATAACCCCGTAGTCCGGCTGTACGATATTCGCCAGGTACTCAATATTGCCTACATGGTCGGCACCCATTTCAATAACCAAGTACCGGGTGGTTTCATCCGCACGGAATACCGTCAGCGGCACCCCAACCTCACCGTTATAGGAGCCCACGGGAGCCACCGTAGCACCCTCGGCACCAAAAATAGCTGCCAGCAAGTCTTTGGTGGTGGTTTTCCCTGCGGAACCAGTAATCCCAATGACTTCCACGGGACCAAGACTACGCATCTTCTCGATAGCGTATGCCGCCAAGCGCCCCATCGCCAGTACCGCATCATCCACCTGCACGGCAGGATACAGCTCACCTGAAGGCTCAGCGGTAACGGGCCGCTCCACAAGGGCTAAGGAAGCACCAGAGTTAAAAGCCGCGGCAACAAAACGGTGCCCGTCGGTACTTTCTCCCGGTTTCGCAATAAAAAGGGTACCGGGGACTACTTCCCGTGAATCAGTAGTGGCGAAGGTACAGAAGACCGTCTCGGGGTCTTGAAGCCCGAGCGCGGCACCTCCGGTCGCCTGGATAATCTCGGCGGCACTTAGTTTAATCATTATTTCTTATCCTCAGCGTTTTCTTCCAGCATACGCCGATAATCTGGCAGAATCTCAAATCCGCGAGTAACCATGGCGCGGGCCACTTCAATACGGTCATCCAGCTGCACGTCTACCCCAGCTACATCTTGGGCTGTTTCATGGCCGCGGCCCGCAATGAGCACGGCATCGTCAGGGGTGGCCATATCGATGGCCTGCGCAATAGCCCTAGCACGCGGGGCAATATTATGTACTTCATGAGCCCGCGCCCCAGCGGCGATAGCTTGCTGCGCACCGGCAGCAACAGCCTCGCGAATGGGGGCCGGGTCTTCCCCATGCGGATCGTCATCGGTCACAATAACAATATCTGCGTAGCGGGCAGCGATCTCACCCATGATGGGGCGCTTGCCTTGATCACGTTCACCGGTAGCACCGAACACGATAATGACTCGGCCCTCACCGGGGCGGTCCATCGCCTCTAACGCACGGATTAGCCCGTCAGGATTATGCGCAAAATCAACAATAGTGTGGGGGCTGTGCCCAATAAGCTGCATTCGACCAGGAACTACCGGGGTGAGTGCCTCCCCACTGGCGAGCGCAGCCGCCAACGGCTCTCTCTCTTCTTCGCTTGTGCTGAGCCAGGCCATAAGCGCCGCCAGGGCCGCATTGGAAACGTTAAAATCTGCGGGAAGTCCGGTACGAGCCTGAACACGCTCCCCAGCCCCGTTAGCAAGTACGAAGGTATGCCCTAACCCTTGAGCCATCACCTCAGTGACAGCCCAATCGTTGACACCAAAATCTGCCGGTACCGCTTCTAACCCGGCACCGTGATTGGTCAGCAACCGAATTGTGTTTTGCGCACCCAGCTGCTGTTGTGCGCGAACAAGCATCCGCTGCCCCCATGGATCGTCTGCGGTGATCACGGCCCGTTCAGTACGTTCAGGGGTGAACAGCTGTGCTTTTGAGTCAAAGTATTCTTCCATCCCACCGTGTAGGTCTAGGTGGTCTTGGGTGAGGTTTGTGAAACCACTCATTGCATAACGCACCCCGTCAACGCGGCGATAATCAATGGCGTGGGAAGAGACTTCCATAGCTGCACAACGTACTCCACGCTGGCCCATGAGAGACAGCAGGGCGTGCACATGCACAGATTCGGGGGTGGTCATCGCGGAGGGAATCGACACACCGTCAATAAGGATTTGGATGGTACCGACCAACCCGGTTTTGACGCCCAGAGCGGCACGGAAAACGGATTCAAGCATATAGGTGGTGGTAGTTTTCCCGTTTGTTCCGGTCACCGCGAACCGCTGCAGTTGCGGGTAGTCGTTTGAACCGTAGATGAAAGCCGCCAAGGAACCCAGCACCCGGCGTAAATCTGTGCCAATAATAAGCGCAGTATCTGCTAAATCAAGGTGCGCCTCAGCAATAATGCGCTGCCCCTGAGCGTCAGTAAGAATACCCGCTGCGCCTGCGGCTACAGCAGCTGCAGCGAAACTAGCTCCGTGTGTTTTAGCACCTGGCAGCGCTACATATAGATCCCCCTCGCGTACGGAGCGTGAGTCCATACTGATACCGGTCACGTTTCGGGAACCGGATAGGGCTAGGTGCGGCTGTGCCTCAAGGTTTTGCAGCTTCTGAATGAGCGTATCTAGCGGGTAGCCTGTGGTTAGGCGGGGCCGTAAGTTCTGGGCATCTTTGCCGAACAGCTCTTCGCCGGGCATAGCTTCGTCTGAGAGTTTCTCACCGGGCTGTTCGCCGTTCATTGTCCTTCTTCCTTCGCGCATGGGGCGCCCTATTTATCGTCTTGTGATGTGCCACAGCTGGGCTGGGGCGATTGGTACCTTCTCATTGTAATGAGCCAACGGGTGCTCGGCACCCTCACGAGACTAGCCGCTGTTCTTACCATCCGCAAAAATGGGGATAATATGTGGCTCGGTGGTGGAGTGCGGAATATTGTAGGTGTGCAGAACTCGCTCCATGATTTGGGAGAATTGCCCGGTGCCGCCGATAGTTCCCACCTCACCTTTGGGGCGCTGCAGGGTGATACTCACCATAAACCGGGGGTTCTCAATGGGTGCTACACCAATGAAAGATGTGGTGTATCCCTCATAGCCGCCTTTTTCGCTGGGCGCCTCTGCGGTACCGGTTTTACCCCCGACACGGTACCCGTTGACCTGGGCAAGTTTCGCTTGCCCCTTAGTCACCACATTCTCCATGAGGGTCAGGCAGTCTCGGGCGGTTTTTTCACTCACCACACGCTGGGCGCCCTCTACGGGAACCTTATGCTCGGTGCCGTCGGGGTCGATAATCGCATCCACAATCCGTGGCTTCACTTTAACCCCCAGGTTACCTACGGCTTGAAAAACCATAGCGGTCTGAAGCGGGGTCTGTGCAAGGCCCTGGCCGAAAAACACCGTGAATTCCTGGCGTCCGTCCCAGGTTTTCCAATCGGAGACTAGGCCCTGCTGCTCCCCGGCAATATCAATACCTGTGAACTCGCCCATACCGTATTTTTTCAGCCACTCATAGCGCTCTTCTTTGGGCATCTTCTGGCCAACCAGCACAGTTCCGGTGTTCATCGAATCGGTAATAATACCCGAGAACGTGCGGCGTTGCGCGGGGTGCTCAAAAGCATCTTTGAAGGTTTGCCCGTTAACGGTGAGGGTGGCGGGCACATCATATGTATCGGTGGGGGTGGTAATGCCTTTCTCAATGAGCGCTGATGCGGTGAGGATTTTCTCCGTCGATCCGGGCTCAATAATCTGAGAAATGGCACGTGGCACCATATCTTGTGTGTTCTCAACTTTTTCGGCGCCCGGGTCCATCGTTGTTGAATCAGCAAGTGCCAGGATTGAGCCGTCGCGTACATCCATCACAATGGCGCATCCCCATTCTGCTTTGAGTTCGTCTACACGGGCTTTCATAACCTGCTGGGCGTAGTACTGGATATCCCGGTTGAGGGTCAGACGCACGGTTTTACCGTTCACTGATTCGCTCACCTGCTCCTGGGTCACAGGAATACGCACGCCGTCGGCCCCGATCTCGTACACGCGTTTGCCGTTCACCCCAGCGAGTTCCTTCTCGAAGGTGCGCTCAATCCCTACCGAGAGGTTGCGTTCAACGGTTTCGTTTTCTTTACCCTCAACTGCTTCATCAACGATGCGGTAGCGACCTACCACAGAACCACCCACCGGCCCGTCGGGGTACAGGCGTTCGCTGATTACTTCCCCGAAGAGGAACGGCGCCCCTAATGCGTCGATACGATTGTAAATTTCGGGGGTTACGTTGGTTTTAATGACCGAATACCGGGAGTCTCCCTCAAGTTTTGACTTCACGAAGTCATCGGTGATGGTCGGGTCCACGGTGCGCAAAATATCGGTGACCTCGTACACCAGCTCGGTGGGGGTGACTGTCACACGCTCTTGGGAGTGGTCGTAACGTTTAAATTCCGCCACGATCGTCTGGTCCGCGATGATATTGTACCTTTGCACACTACGGGCCAGTACATGCCCGTTCACATCGGTAATCTGCCCGCGGACTGCGGGAACTTTCTGGGTTCGGGTTCGAGAATCCCGGGAGGTTGCAGCCAGGTTTTGCGGGTCAAGCCCCTGAACGTACAGTAGACGTAAACTCAGCAGGCCAAGTAGCCCCGTGCTGCTGGCGCCTATCATGAATCCACGTCGGCTGAGTTTACGCTCGCTCTGTGAGGATACCGCTTTTTTCTTGTGGGCCACAGTGTTCCTTCCGGTACATTCCTGCGCTATTTCCTGGATTGTTGTTCCTATATCGCCGGGCTCTTCTGGCACCTGCCGGGGCAGCTTATAACTTGCCCCGAACAGAACACTACCCCGAGTAGATTAGGTGACACCAATCGGCGCCACCGCCCCTACCCGGGGTGTGAACTGTATTAGCGATTCGCGGAGGCGCTAGGCGCAGCCTGTGATGGCTGAGCCTGCTGCGGGCTCTGTGAACCCTGCGGAGATGCAGAGGGTGAAGGCGAGGCGGCAGCACTTGCCTTCTCCTTTTCCTGCTTCTCTTTCTCTTCCCGCTCACGGTTCTGCTTCGCGGTTTTCTCCTGCGCCTGCTTCTGGGCATCCGCAGCCTTCTGCCCGGAGGGGTCATTATCGCGGGTCGCGGGTGCTGGCACCAGATTCCCGCGGGTCCCATTAGCTGAGGTGGGCGAAGCAGCTGGGGTTGGGGTGCCCTGAATCGTACCGTTCTGCACGTCCAAAGTTGCCGGGGTGGTGCTGGGGAACATATTCAGCAGAGAAGCACGGATCGCTAGATCCTGCGGAGCTTCGTTGTACCCCAGCTCCTGATGCAGAGCCTCGTTCTGCTGGGTGAGAGCCAGCTCCTGGGCGTGCATGTCTACCAGTTCGTACTGACGCTGAGCCACTAGGATATTCATCAGTAGGTTAAAGATGAGAAATAGCGGGATCACCAAAAACACCGCCCACATCAGAAGGCTCATGATGCCTCCCCGGCGGGTGGGTTTACGTAAAGAACGGGCCAGCGGCGCACGTTTTTTTGCACCGGAGGCTTCACGCACTTCAGCGCGCCCAGCTGTACCGCCCCGAGCAGGTTTAGGCCGCGCCGAGGTGGTATTCGCTTCGAACTGCGCGGTTGAGGGCTTCTCAAATACTCCCGCTACCCCGCGCGTGTACGCCAAGAAACGGGCAGGAGCGTCTAGCAGGGTCGCCCCCCGGGAGGTGCGCATGGCACCAGCGCCCTGAGACCGGGCTGTTTCGGTTGTTCGAGCCCGGCTGGGGGTGCTGGTTCGGGTGGTGCTGCCAGCGGTAGCAGCCCGAGATGATGCACCAACTTTTTCCTTCTGTGCGGTGCGGCGGGTGCTTGTCGAAGTTGTGGAGGCACGACGAGCCGACCCGGGGTGTGAGGAGCCTGCTCGGCCCGGCGCAGCAGCTGTCCCTTCCGGGCGTGTTTTACGACCCGGGGGTTTGGGCGTGTTCCTACGCTCCCCCGTCATGGTGGTCTTCGTTGTTACGCTCATTTATGTAACCCTAATCTTCTCGCCAGCCCGCAATTTTGCGCTTGCGGCGCGTGAATTCTCTGCGATTTCAGCCTCAGTCGGTGGCTCTGCGCCACGCGTGATAACTTTCATCGTTGGCTTATGTTCGTCAAGCTCCACGGGGAACCCTTTGGGCGCCTTAGAGGTGGCGGCAGCACTCAGGCCCCGCTTGACGATCTTGTCTTCTAAACTGTGGTAGCTCATGGCCACGAACCGCCCGCCCAGGGAGAGCGAGTCGATTGCGACCGGCACAGCGCGTTCCAGTGCCTCCAGTTCGTGGTTCACCTCAATGCGTAGCGCCTGGAAAGTGCGTTTCGCAGGGTGCCCGCCCTTGCGTTGTGCCGCTGCTGGCACCGCCTTTTGGATAGCGGCTACCAGCTCACCGGTGGTCTCAAACGGCTGAACGGCCCGCTGAGCAACGATCCGTTCGGCAATCCGCGCGGCGAACTTCTCTTCGCCCCACGTGCGGATAATTCTCTGCAGCCGCTCCAGCGGATACTCGTTCACTACGGTGCGTGCTGTCAGCTCATCTTCACTATTCATCCGCATATCGAGCGGAGCGTCGTAAGAATAAGCAAACCCGCGTGAACGCTCATCCAGCTGCATAGAGGAGACACCCAAGTCGAATAGGACGCCATCGACGGCATTCACCCCGGCGACATCCATGGCGTATTCAATCTGGTCGTACACAGCGTGCACGGGGATGAACCGCTCGCCGAACCGCTCCAGCCGCTGCCCCGCAATAGTGTGCGCCTGCGGGTCTCGGTCGATACCGATCACCTGCAGTTCGGGGAAACGTTCAAGCATTGCCTCGGTGTGCCCGCCCATTCCTAACGTCCCATCAATGACCACTGCCCCTTCACGTTCGAGGGCCGGGGCTAGCAGGTCAAGGCACCTGGTAAGCATAACCGGTACGTGGCGTTCTTTCGCTTCTTTCTTCGAAAGCCCCGCATCGGGAGTTTCAGTAAGCGTAAGGGTGTGTGCGGGAGCTACCGCTCCCTGAGCACCGGCGTGGGTGCTTTCCTTAGCGCTCATATTCGCTCCTTGAGGGTCACGTACTAGGATCTGCTCCCGCAGCGAATGCGCTAACAGATGGGGTGGTTTACAGGAAGGGGAAAGGCTCCTCATCCAGTTGTGCAAATTCAGCTTCGGTACGAGCAAGGTACTCGTCCCAAGCCTGAGCGTCCCAGATTTCGGCTCGGGAACCCGCGCCGATGACGACAAGCTCGCGGTCTAACCGAGCGTACTCACGCAACGCCGCCGGGATGGTGACCCGCCCCTGCTTATCGGGCACCTCATCAGATGCGCCCGACAGGAACACACGCATGTAGTCCCGAGCCTGCCGTGAAGACAGTGGCGCTGAACGCATCTGCTCGTGAATACGCTCAAACTCTTCCGCAGAGAACACGTACAAGCAACGTTCCTGTCCGCGGGTGAGCACTAGACCAGCAGAAAGTTCCTCACGAAATTTCGCGGGAAGAATGATGCGCCCTTTGGTGTCTAACCGAGGCGAATACGTCCCTAAAAACACGTACCCACCCCCTCACAGCGCACTTGAACAATCTGCTACCCTCCACTTTACCCCACTTTCCACCACTTAACCCTTTTTAAGCACCCAAATTTTCCCGCAAATTTTAATAAACCTGCACGTCAAGCCCTTGAATCCCGCAGCTTCACCCCAGATAGGACCGTTATTGAGGAGTTCGCCACCCGCTGATTCGACGCACGAATAGCCAACATATTTTGAAAAACCACATCATTGCCCGTTCCACGCAGGCAGTTTTAGAGTTATTGGCGGCAGCAGACACAATCCCGCCGCTACACGGGTTATTGTGGGGCGGTGGAGGATTGTGGAGGGAAAAGTGGAGGAAACATCCTCAGTTTCAGCGTGAGTACCGCTTACGGTGGGGAAAACACCCATAATCAGAAGCTAACGCTAGCTTGGGATAAATACCGGCTCTTAGTACCACCACCCCGGTGTGGCATGTACAGTAGCTGCAAGTACAGCGACCTTTAACGGACAGTGGGGCGGGGCCTCCCTTATGGAAGCCCCGCCCCACCACCAAGTCTGAGGTAGAACACGGTTTAAACGTACCAGCCTATTACCACGGTGGTACCTCACGCCAGCACTGACGTATCACAAGAAGAAAAATATACTAACGCCCCTGTTCGCGCTCATCCCAGCGCTCTTCCAGGCGCTCCATGAGCTTCGATTGTTTGCGCTGTTGCTGCGCCTTCTCAGCGGAGGCACCTTTAGCCTTACCACCTAAGAACGAATCAATAGGGGTTTTCTTACTGGTGGTCGCAAAATACACGCCCCCGGCGGCAACTATAAAGCCGACAATACCAAGCAGAATAATCTTTGAGGCAACCGCCCCAATAATAATGCCCAGCCCAGCAAGCACGCACAGGATACCCAGCACCATGTGGCGGGCGCTAAATACGGGCGCGGTATTGCCCGTCGAAGACATCGAACTTGCAAACTGCGGGTCTTCGGCGTGCATTAACTCCTCAAGCTGATCAAGGACTTTCTGTTCGCGCTCCGAAAGTGCCATAGCATTCTCCTTAAAACCGTGCCCAAAAGCCCTGCCGTCGGCACATATCCACCCCGGGGCAAGACCATCACATGTAGCCTAGCGTACGTTCATCATAGTACCCCTTTTAGGCCCCCAATAGGTACTCTTTCTTGAGCTAAATCTCTGTGTATGTACTGAGAATAAAAGCCGCACTCACCACATCCCTGCGTTGCCGCGGATGCATCAGAGTACCCAGCGGCCCATGAACCTGCCTCAACGCTTAACACTCAGGGGATTTCTAAGCCGTATATTCTTTAAAAGCTCGCACTTCTACGCCTCTCATCCTGCCTTACCCCTGACGATGCTGCACCCTGTGCATATGTGTTCGCCCCGCCGTATACCCCATCAGAGAGGCCGGGCGCACCGCCTCTGCACTAAATCGCGTATGGATGCCGTCAAGGGCACGCTCCACACGACCCCAGTCAGCTTTCTCTGCACCGTCACCTTCCTGTGGGTCCAAGGCAAAAAGCGTCTGCTGCACACCAGAGGCGCATTGTTGCAGCCGCTCGGCGCGTACCCCTATCAACCGTAAAGCCCGTGACGCTTGTTCCTTTTGACCATCACAACTTTTGATCAAAAGCCCCATCGCCCTCAGGGCGGCGCAAGCAATACGATATATCTGCATCCCAGAATCTACAGGCTCAGTTAGGGGTATAGATTTAGTGTGTGTCTCAAAACCTTCATAACGATATTTAATGGTCAGCGCACCGGCGGTTTTCCCTGCTGCGCGCAGCCGCCGCCCCAACCGTAAAGCAATACCCTGCACCGCTCGCTCAATATCTGCGACGCAGCGAGTATCGGCAGCAAAGGTATGTTCAGCTCCCATACTTTTCTCAACACGTTCAGTGACCACCGGACGATGATCAATACCACGAGCAAGAGCATAGAGATGGTTCCCTGCCGCATTACCAAAACGCCCGCACAGCCACTGGGCGTCAAATTCACGCAGCTGTGCCACCGTGTAGATTCCGTATTCGTTCAGCAAAGTGGCGCTTCGCGCCCCCACACCCCACAGTTTATTAACCGGCATAGGATCCAGGAACTCCTGCACCCTGTGGGGTGGCACCACCCACAGCCCATTGGGTTTACTGCCAGTTGAGGCCATTTTGGCAAGAAACTTATTAATAGATATCCCCGCCGAGCAGGGTAGAGACAGCTCGTCTGCAATACGTTCTCGCACCCGCTGTGCTATCGCAACCGGGGATCCGCCGATGGCAGTGGCACCGGTGAGATCAATGAATGCCTCATCAACACTTACTTGTTCCACAAGCGGGCTTTCATCCCGCAGTATTCGCATGACCGCACGAGAGTAAAAGCCGTAATCACCCCGCAGAGGCAGAATAGTTGCCTGTGGGCTCAGGCGTTTAGCACGTGCCAGCGGCATACCCGAATGAACACCCGAGTCTCGAGCCTCATAGGAAGCAGAACATACCACTGAGCGCGGGCCCTCATGCGCCACAATAATAGGAGTTCCGTGTAATTCTGGTTTATTCAGCAGCTCTACGTTGACAAAAAATGCGTCCATATCAAGATGCATCATGATGCGGGGCTTCTCGCTTCGGTCATCAGCGGTATTCCCCCGCTGGAAGCGAGATGTATTAAAGATGTTTTTTACGTTCTCAGACATTCCACCCCCTTGATAGAGGGAGGCCCTGGATGACTATTGTGCCTCAGCTTTGATGTATCTTCAGCCTCCCACCACCCCATAATAGCATATATATTCTATATAGTATTCTTGTTCTATAAAAAATCGAGTTGGCTAGCCCCACGCGAAAATACCGCGAATTATGGGAGATAGCATAAGCTAGATGGGTATCGACCACCGCCAGATATATATCGACGGGAGCAACAATGGCTACGCAGAGCGCGTTTGAAACGCAAATTCAGGCCGAACAGCAGGCATATCTGCAAGAGGTTGAGGCCGAAATGGCGCGTTTTTTTACCCAACAGCGCGAGATGCTCTCCAATATTTCACCAGATGCACTCAGCCTGTTAGCAGCCATTGAAGCGCTCTCCACAGGTGGTAAAAGGCTGCGTGCGCTACTGAGCTACTGGGGATGGCGCGGCGCAGGTGGGGTGAGTATTCTTGAGGACCCAAAGCCCCTGTCGGTGGTGCGTATAGGGGTGGCCATTGAACTGTTTCAATCCGCTGCGCTCATCCACGACGATATTATTGACCGTTCCGATACTCGGCGTGGAGCACCCGCTGTGCACAAGCGTTTTGAGAACCAGCATAAAAGTAGTGCCTGGCGCGGCGATACTTTTAACTATGGTCTTACGGGGGGTATTATCGCCGGAGATCTGTGCCTATCGTGGTCGGAGACAATGTTTGCGCGCACGGGGGTGGGCTCCCTACCAGACCGCACCGCACGAACTGTTTTCGATACGATGCGCACCGAAGTCATGGCCGGGCAATACCTGGATGTGCTCTCGGAAGTCATCGATTCCGAAGATTATGATGCGGCACTACAGCGTGCCCAGAACGTGATCCGTTATAAGTCAGCCAAATATTCATGCGAGCACCCGCTGACTCTTGGCGGCGCTCTAGCCCTTGATGCACAGCAGAACCAGCACCACCCCATTCTTAATGCGTACCACAGCTTCGGCTTACCCCTGGGTGAAGGCTTTCAGCTGCGTGATGATCAGCTGGGGGTGTTCGGTGAGCCTGAAACCACTGGAAAACCTGCCGGGGATGATATTCGGGAAGGAAAACGCACCGTACTGGTGGCACTTACGGAAAAGAATGCGGATCAGGCGGGACGGTCCCTGCTTGAGACATGCTTGGGGAACCCGAACCTAGATGTTCACGATGTTCAGCGGGTGCGTGGTCTCATGCTTTCTTGTGGTGCAGTGGCGCAGCTTGAGGAACTCATTGCCCGCAAGTCTGCTGCCATTGATACGGCGCTGGCTGCTTTACCGGTACCGGAGCAGGTACGGGAAGCCTTAGAAGCTATTGCAGCAAAAGCGCTGCATCGAGCCGCGTAACTGTAAAAGGTGGAGGGGACCACTCCATCATGCGGGTGGCCCCTCCACCGTCACTAGTTTGAGAAAAGCGCCCAAGTACTCAACGGCGCGCGGTTTTATCGGACTTGGGTTTTACCAGGCTAAGGCCTGTGCGCGGCGGCGGATTTCCGTCTTCTGCCCGTTAATGAGCGCATCAATGGGACGTCCCGGCAGAGAATCATCCGCAGTGTAGAGCCAGGTGATGGCTTCCTCGTCGCTAAAACCAGCGTCTTTGAGCACTACTAAGGTGCCTTTGAGAGATTCGAGCACATGATCGCCGTTGAGAAAAAGCGCGGGTACTTTACGCACATTCGTGTCTGGTTCGCGCAGGGCTACAAGAGTGCCATCTGAGATAAGGTTGTGCACTCGAGTAACTTTCAAATCAAGTGCCTCGGCAATATCGGGAATAGTGACCCAGTCACCTACAAGGGCAAAGGTCTGTACAGTTTTTTCGCTACTCACCTTTTAAGAGTGCCAGAATCTCCCCAATTTTGCCTACTTATACGCCGCCATTATTGCCGGTTCTGTTATGGTGTGTAGTCCGGGCTCTATTACTTGGCCGGTTTTCCCCTCTTTACCTATGAATCCGCTGTATCTTTGCTCAGTGAGAGTTGTCCATGCGGCATGGGCACCACATATCCCCTAGAATCGTAGATGATGAATCCTCCCCCATCTTCAACACCGTCTTCTTCCCCCGCGAGTTCTGCGACGCGGGGGCGTGACTGGTTAAACGGCATCATCTTCGATGAACACTACTTGGCTGGCCCGCTCATTGCTGGCGGCGGTATGGCCGAAGTGTACTACGCGACCGACACATGGCTCAACGATTCCCCGGTGGCTATTAAAATTCTGAAACCTGAACTTGCCGCTTCACCCGAGAATCAGCGCAAGTTTTACAGTGAAGAGTCATCGCTACGGCAGATGGGCGGCGGACATGTGATCGGCGTGCTTTCCTCAGGTGAACAGACGGTACGCGGGCAGAAGCTACGGTACATTGTCATGGAGTACGTGCACGGGTGTACTCTAGGCCAGCTGCTGCGGGAGCGCGGTGCCCTCTCTGTGGGGGAAGCCCTGCAAATTCTGCTGCCGGTAGTGGAGGGACTGTCTGAGGCTCATGCGCGACGGCTGGTACACAGCGATATTAAACCCGGCAATATTTTGTTGGATGTGACCGAAACGGTAAAACTGGCAGACTTCGGGTTGACGCGCCGCGACGACCAGGCGCTCACCGGTGAGATTATGGGCACCCCCGCATACGCCGCACCGGAACTGGTCAAAGGCCAGCAGACGGGTGCACCCGCCGATATTTTTGCCTTGGGCGTGATGATGTACCTCATGTTCGCCGGGCATCTGCCGTTTGATGGCATCGCCAACAGCAGCGAGGTTCACCGTTACAATGCAAACGTCGAAATCCCGCCCGTCGCGGAGGCTGCTCCCGGCCTAGATCCAGGGCTTGCGGGGCTCATTAGCTGGTGTACCCGTCAGCAGCCTGAAGACCGTCCAGAGAACGCGCTTGAAGTTCTAACCGATCTGCGGGATGTGACGGCCCACATGAGCGAGGAAGAGCTTGCCTGGCGCACTCCCCTCGTGGAGGAACCTGAAGTTCCGCTATGGGAGGCTGTGGAACACATCGCTGAGACTACGGGGTTGGCCCAGATGGTGCACAACAGCCCCATCAGTGGTATTGGCCGTGCTGAGGATCTGCTGGTGGACACTAACCGGCGGGCCCAGGCCGCAAAACCTGTGCTGCCCATGGAAGAATACGTTCCGCTCTCGATCGGTATCGGCCCTGAAACCCGGCCGGTAAACCCTGCCTTAGCGCGTGGCGATATCCCCCTGAGCGGCCAGCGGTCCTTGGACGGTTCCTCGGCGCGGATGCACTATGGCGCGCTGCGCCCAGAGCTTGCTCAGCGTTCCCCGAATAATGTCTTTGGACTTCCACGCACCCCACCGGGCCCTAACCGTTCCCCACAGCGCAGGCCAGCATCGCATCCGCAAGCGCGGCCCGGCCCGCGTCCTTTCCCCCGTAACAGGAGGCTCCCTGCTGAACGGCTAGGTCCGCCACCATCGCCGTTTACAGTAGTGACGGGAGTGGTCGTACTCTTGGTGGCTCTAGTTTTGGCAGGGTTCGTGGGGTGGCTGCTGGCCCAGTCGGTATTACAGAGCACGTGGTGGGCTAACCTGTCACAAATGTTTGGTGGGCTCTAATCCCCCACACCTCATATGTTTTAAGGCCGATGCGCTGCCCTCTTTAGGACGGCTCATCGGCCTCATCATACGTTTATGTGGGTGTGCTTAACGCATAGTATTACCCAATTGGCGCACGTACTGGCTCTTCAGGTACTCAGATACCAAGAATGCGATCTCCAGAGACTGTGAATGGTTCAGTCGCGGATCGCACAGCGATTCGTAGCGGTTAGCCAGTGCTGCCTCATCCACGGGGTCTGAGCCGCCCAAACACTCGGTGACGTCATCCCCAGTCATTTCAACGTGGATGCCACCGGGGAAAGAGCCCAGGGACTCATGCACCTCAAAGAAGCCGCGCACCTCATCCAGGATATCGTCAAACCGGCGAGTTTTAATCCCCGATGGAACCGATATAGTGTTGCCGTGCATGGGGTCGGTAACCCACACGACCTTCGCCCCGGATGCATTAACCCCCTCAACGAGAGCGGGAAGTTTTTCACGAATGTTCTTTGCCCCCATGCGGGTGATAAAAGTAAGACGACCGGGCTCCCGTTCAGGGTCGAGCTTGTCGATAAGAGCTAGTGCGTCATCGGTGGTGGTGCCGGGGCCCAGCTTAACACCGATGGGGTTACGCACCTTAGAGAGGAAGTCTACGTGGGCGTCGTTAATTCCTCGGGTGCGTTCGCCAATCCACAAAAAGTGTGCGGACGTGTCATACGGTTGGTGGGTACGCGAATCGATGCGTGTGAGGGCACGTTCAAAATCAAGCACCAGTGCCTCGTGGCCCACGTACAGGTCGGTGGTGGTCAATGCGTTAAAGTCCACTCCGCAGGCTTCCATAAATTTGAGGGCACGGCCTATTTCACGCGCAGTTTCTTCATAGCGGGCATGCGCAGGGTTTTCGGTAAACCCGCGGTTCCACTGGTGTACGGAACGCAGATCGGCAAAACCGCCCTTCGTGAAAGCCCGCACCAGGTTCAGGGTTGCCGAGGAGGTGTGGTACCCGCGCAGCATCCGCTTGGGGTCGTGAGTGCGCGCCTCTGCTGTGAACTCATGACCGTTAACGGTTTCTCCACGGAACGAAGGCAGGGTAACACCATCACGGGTTTCCACATCCGAGGAGCGGGGTTTAGAGAACTGCCCGGCAATGCGGCCCATCTTAACCACAGGCATAGAGGCCCCGTAGGTCAGTACCGCTGCCATCTGTAGGATGGTGCGAACACGGCCTGAAATTTTATCGGCGGTGGCTCCCGCGAACGTTTCGGCGCAGTCTCCGCCCTGAAGCAGAAAAGCGCGACCTTCAGCGACTTCAGCAAGTTGGTGGCGCATTGAGTCTACTTCCCCCGCAAAGACCAGCGGGGGCAGCTTTTCGAGTTCTGCCACTGTGGGCGTGTAGTCGGGATGATCCGCCCAGGTAGGCTGCTGGTCAGCGTTAAGGGTGCGCCAAATATCCAGCCCATGGTCGCTGGGCTGTTGCGGGCGAATCGTGTTGCTCATGTATGTTGTCTCGCTCTATCACTCAGGTTGGGTTGTCTGCGGTTGCGGTACCCCATAGTTAAAACCATGAGGCAGTACTACGTTATTGTACTCCCGCTATGGGCAAGACGGTACGGAGCGGTCATGTTTTTACCTCGCTGCGTGAAATCACACGCCACAAAGCGGCCCGTACAACCAAAATGTGGCTGTTAGTGTGTGAGAAGACTAGCTACTGCGGTTTGGGCGCTCCACCCATGAGCCGCCATGAGCCGTTTAACTTTGTCGGCGGGCACAGGCACGTACTGCTGCCCCGAGAGGGCGCGAATAGCCTCAGTAATCTGATCGGTCACAGCCCTGAGCGTGGCGTGGTCATTAGCTTTATCCTGCAAATGTGCGAACTCCAACGGTTTACCAATAATAGTGCGTACCGTAATGGGTTTCCCATTATGCCGAAAACGTGGCCTGTTCGTCCCGGCTGGCTGTATTAGGTCGGTGCCCAGCTGACCCACAGGTACCACGGGTGCACCAGATTCCAGCGCAAGACGCGCCACCCCAATTTTAGGGCGGTAGTAGCGTCCGTCAGGACTGCGGGTTCCTTCAGGGTAGATGCCGAGCACTCCCCCTGCACGAAGTACCTTTAGACCCGCTTCTAAAGAAGCCCTGCTTTTCTCCCCACCCGAACGATCCATAGGAAGCTGGCCCACGCTGCGGAAGAAAGCTGCCATTGCACGCCCTTTAAAGCCGGGGGTAGTGAAATAGTCGCTTTTCGCTAAGAAATTTACGGTGGGTTTAACCGCAAGCGGAATAAACACCGAATCGCAGAAGGCTAAGTGGTTACTGGCAATAATGGCTGGACCATTGGGCATGTTTTCAGCACCTATGACTTCATGCGGCCAGATCCGCCGGACAGTGGGGTCGCTTATTGCTTTAAGTACCGCATATACGGGTGTTGTGGCGGGGTGTGTGACCACAGTTTTCTCCTGGAGTGTTTCCGGTTATTGAACGCGGCACGGTTCGATTAATTCACACCGGTGTGCGTCATCGGAGGGGCGAGTGCCTTCCTAGTAGATTGTAGCCGGGTACCAGGGGGTCCATTGGGTGTTATACAGCCCATTTTCACCTGCCAGTTACCTGTGAATCGCACGAAATCACGCTCACAGCTCAATAGCGTGAGTTTTTATCTCACCTTGAAAGCAATAATAGTGCTAGATATTAAGTGTGGGGTTACACAGCTTCCTGGGGGATGTATGAATATTTTTGAGAACTCGTTAGAGCCAGTGCGTCGGATACGCCGCAAAGTACACGAGAGGCAACAGACAGGTGGGGTGCCTGCGCAGCAGCCGGACTTTAACCACGAACCGCTGTCGTCCCCCGCAGACCCCAAAAAGTATGCGGGTGACTTAGGTATCCTCATCGTGCACGGGTTCACAGGCTCTCCGCACAGCTTGCACCCGTTAGCAGCGTATTTAGCAGAGAAAGGGTACCCGGTGGAGTTACCCCGCTTACCCGGCCACGGAACTCACTGGCGTGATATGGCAGTCACCCACTACACCGATTGGATAGATAGTGTTGAGCAGGCGTACGAGCGGCTCACTGGTGCGGGATATCGAGTAATTGTTATCGGTATGTCTATGGGTGGATGCCTTGCCGCGCACCTTGCGGCACGCCGCCCGGTTGCTGGCACAGTGCTTATTAACCCGTTCTTTGTTGATGTCAACCCGCTCATGCGCATTGCCCACCGGGTGGCACCAGTGCTGCCGGTAATGCGCTCAATAGGGTCCGATATTGCCGTGCCGGGTGTAGATGAAGGGGCATATGCACGCACTCCCACCGCGTCTATCCGGCAGCTACACCTGCTGGGGGTAGAAACCCGCGAGCTACTGCCGAAACTGCATGCACCTGTACTGTACTTGCGCTCCGTATCAGACCACACCGTTACTGACGCGTCACACCACTATTTTCTGCAACATGTCTCGGCATCGGTAGAATTTAAATGGCTCACCCGTAGCTACCATGTGGCGACCCTTGATTACGATGCCGAGCTTGTTAAAGAATTCACACACAAATTTGTACAGTCCTTAAGCTAGGGCGTGGAAGGCGTAACTCATGAAGGTTTTCTCTGTTCCAGCAGAGGTAATGTGCGACCCGCAGCTGAATATCACCAGCATCTTAGAACGCCGTTGCGCTGACACTACCAACCCGTTGTTGTATCGCTGGCAGATGTCACCGGGGAATTGGCAGCCGGTGCGGGCCCGCGAATTTCGGGCCATGGTGGTAGCGGTGGCTAAAGGGCTGATCGCCTCCGGTATTGTTCCCGGAGATCGTATCGGCATTATGAGCCGCACCCGGTTCGAATGGACTCTCATTGACTTCGCTATCTGGTATGCGGGAGCCGTCTCTGTTCCCGTATATGAGACGAGCGCGCCCGCCCAGGCGGCGTGGGCTCTTTCTCACTCCGAAGCGAAAGCAGTTTTCGTTGAGGACGATAAGCTGGCTGGTGTTATCGAACAGGCAAACAGCATTGAGCCGTTGCACCTTGAAAACACCTGGGTTATTAATAACGGGGCCCTGGATGCACTCATTACGGCTGGGCTCAACGTGCCGGAAGAAGCAGTGTATACGGCACGTGACACCGCCACCTGCAGCTCCCTGGCAACTATTGTGTACACCTCAGGTACCACCGGCAGGCCGAAGGGGTGCCCGCTAACACACGGGCATTTCCTGAACCTGAGCGTAAACACCAAACTGGCGGAACCAGAGATTGCGAATCCCCATAATTCCTCTATTATTTTTCTGCCGTTGGCGCATGTGCTCGCCAGGCTGATTCAGATATTGGCGATGGACGCGGGCGTACAGATTGGGCACTCCCCCAATATTAAAAACCTCGCTGCCGATCTGGACAGTTTTAAACCGACTATGCTGCTGGTAGTGCCCCGCGTGTTTGAGAAAATCTATGAGGGGGCGAAGGCTAAAGCAGCTAAAGGCGGAACACTCAACAAAGCCCTATTTGACCGCTCAGTGAAGGTTGCTGTTGAGTGGTCGCGCGCTAAAATTTCCGGGCGGGTTCCCCTCGCGTTGGCGGCCCAGTACACGTTCTACGATAGGCTCGTGTACGCGAAGCTGCGAGCGGCGATGGGCGGGCAGCTAAAGTACGCCGTCTCGGGCGGTGGCCCGCTATCCGATACTCTAGGCCACTTCTTCCACGCTGTAGGTATCCGGGTGGTTGAAGGGTACGGTCTCACGGAGACTTGCGCGCCGATTGCAGCGGGGCGTATTAGCGAGTTCCAGATCGGGGCCATCGGCCCGCTCTTACCGGGAGCGCAGGGGCGTATTGCCGAAGACGGCGAACTGCAGGTGCGCGGCGTGGGTGTGATCGATGGATACTATAAGAACCCTCAGGAAGACGCCACCGCATTTACTGAAGACGGCTGGTTTAAAACCGGGGACCTGGCCCGCTTTGATGAACGCGGCAACCTGACAATTGTGGGCCGCAAGAAAGAAATTATTGTGACTGCGGGCGGTAAGAATGTGGTACCGTCCGTGGCGGAAGATCACATCCGCACCTCCCCCTTGGTATCTCAAGCAATGCTGGTGGGAGACCAGAAACCGTTTATTGCCGCGCTGGTGACGCTTGACCCGGATACGCTGCCGGAGCAGCTGGAACACCTGGGATTACCGCGTGCCATGAGCATCCCCGAGGCAGCGGTGCACCCGAAGGTGCGTGAGGCAGTGCAGATGTTTATTGACGAGGCAAACCTGCTGGTGTCTCGGGCAGAGGCAGTGCGTGAATTTCGCATCATGAACAAAGACCTGACGGAAGCCGACGGTTACCTGACGCCATCGCAGAAGCTTAAACGCTCAAAGATTCTGAAAGATTTCTCCGCATATGTGGACGATATGTACAGCCGGGTCTCCGGCGATATGGGTGTGCGTCTAGAGCGGCTGCAGGAGATAAAAGAGCAGGCGTCCGAGAAACTGCACGAATACGCGGAGCAGGCCAGCGAACGCATTGAGGAGCTCAGGGAGCAGGCCAGTGAGAGGCTGCAGGGGTATCAGGCTGCGCGAGCGCAGAAAACCGAAAGTACCGAGCAGGTTGAGGCGACTGCTGTGACCTCTGACGGCCCCAAGGATACCGCTGTGATCGAAGCAGCAGAAGATGACACTTCTCGCTCCCACGAGCAATAAGTTCGGCCTTGGGCCGGAACAGTCGGGTGCCGCATGTACGCAATGTGCGCTGACGGCTGCCAGGTATATGTTTCCCAGAAGATGCATGCCGCAGGGCAGGCTTTCCCACCGAGTCTCCTCAAACCGGGAAAACTTGCCCTGCGGCATATTTTGCAGCTATAGCTATGCGTTGATTTCAAGCCCCAGCAGAGCGTTCTCAACAACTTCAGTCAGTGCGGGGTGAATCCAGTACTGGCCGCGGGCCATCTCGCGCACCCCCAGCCCGAAGCTCATCGCTTGAATGAGCGGCTGAATGAGCACGGATGACTCCTCGCCCACCAGCGCCGCCCCCAGCAGCTGACCGGTGTCTTTACGGGCGATCAGCTTGCACAGCCCCACTTTATCCTCCATCGCCCAGCCATAGGCGGTATCCCCAAACTCCTGGCTTTTAACGGTCACCTCAAAGCCTTCACGTTCACCGGCGGCACGCGCCTGCTCCTCGGTGAGGCCCACATACGCCAGCTGCGGGTGGCTGAACACAGCCGCGGGCACAAAGCGGTGGTCGCTGGCGCGTAGCTCGTTCGGGTGGGACAGGTTATGCTGCACGATGCGCGCCTCGTGGTTAGCAACATGTTTAAGCTGATATGGGGAGGAGATATCCCCCAGAGCAAAAACGCCTTCAACGGGGGCGCCGTTGTACAGTACCCGCTGATACTCGTCCACACCAATAAGGCCGCGGGCATCTACGTCAAAGAACTTCTCAGCATGCAGGCTATCACTATTTGGACGCCGTCCCGTAGCCACCAGCACCTTATCGGCAACCACATCAACTAGTTCGCCGTCGTTCTCAAGAACCACGGTTACTGAGTCGTCATCGTTTTGACGGATCTCGATGAGAGCGTGCTCCAGCAGCAGATTCCACTGTTGAGATGCGGCTTGGGCGAAACGGTTCACAACCTCCTCATCCACGCCGCGCAGCAGGCGGGCTGACCGGTTCGCCTGGGTTACCTCAACGCCCAGCGCTGAGAAAACATGTGCGAACTCTGCGGCCACTACCCCGCCGCCAAGCACCACCATACGCTGCGGTAGGTGTTCCATGCGCATCACGGTATCATTTGTGAGCACCTGCGGCAGGTTAATTCCGGGCACGTCAGGGCGCGTGGCGCGTGAACCGGCGGCGATAACCACCTGCTTACCGTGGACCTTCCGGCCCGATGCAGTCTGCAGGGTGTGCCGGCCGGTAAAGTGCGCATACTCTGGGTAGAAGTCAACGTTCGGCAGGTTAGCACGCCATTGGCGGCCAGCCTCAGAAATCTTATCGATTCGGTGTGGGAAAATGCGGTCGCGCATGTTCTGCCACGAAATGTTTTGCACGGATGCTTCAACGCCAAGCTCAGCAACTTCTTGCGTTTTAACTGCCACGGTGGCCGGATACACAAACATTTTTGTGGGGATACACCCCACGTTTAGGCAGGTGCCGCCAAATATACCGCCGTCAATAATGGCGACTGTCTTATCATCCCACTCGGGTCCAATAATGCTATTGCCCGACCCAGAGCCGATCACTACAAGGTCGTACTGTGCCACCCCGTCAATGACTTCGAGGTCTTTAATGCTCATGCGCTCCTACCTTTATCATGTGGTGGTCCCGGGCCTGCCGGTTCTCTGGTTTGCCAGTTTCTAGGGCCTCAGGTGCCCTTCGTATCATTCTAACGGTAGCTATAACACGGGGACTTAGGTTTTATTCCGGCACTATAGTCAGTAGCAGCTGCCCGCCAGTTACGTATGAGCCATCGGTGTGGGTAATACGCCCAACCCGACCGTGCGTCCGAGCCGTTACCAGAGTTTCCACTTTAAGGGCTTCGACGATAGCGAGCTTCTGTCCCGCGTCCACATGCTCGCCCTGACCCACGAGCAGAGTCAGGTACCCGGCGAACGGTGCACACACTATAGTGGGCCCCAGATCATCCTGGTTTGAGTGTAGAGTATGTTCGTTTGGGTGCTGCGGCGAGTTGCTGTTCTGCGGCATGAAGAAGTCCTTTACTTTCTGCGGCTCTTTCATATCCAACGGCTACAGGGCGGCGACAAGCCCCGTGAGCAGGCGGGTGAAACGGGTTGCCGGGTCCACGGCTTCCTCATCGGGCCAGTAATGGATAGGAAAAGCCGCGCCTTGGGCTCGTTGCACCGCTGAGCTTTCCCACAGGGTTGGCTCAACCACGAGACCACCGAAGAGGGTACGCATTTCTTCGCGGCGGTACAGGTGCTCAGGGTCGTTAGGGCGCATCCTATTAATGATGACCGCAACCCCCTCAATATCTTGTTCGTTATTGTCCTTAAAACGGGCGATACCGCGTAGCGTGCGTTCGGTTCCGGCAACCGAAAAAAGGGAAGGTTCCGCGATAGAAAGTATCCGCTGGCTGGCAGCCCACCCCACCGAGGTGAGGGTTCCCATAAAAGGAGGGCAGTCAATGAGCACCAGATCGTAGGTAGCGTCAGTCGCGCGGATAAGTTTCCGCACCCGCTCACTGTAGGAGACATGCTGCCGGGTATCGAAGAGGATTGACCGGGCAGAGCCGCGCGCCACCTGTATCTCGCCGGTAGTGGCGGGGTGGCTGGTTAAGAGCGTAGTGGCACCGGCGTGGCGGTTCCACCCAGATGGGCCGACTGAGGCCGTGAACGCGTCCTCATCGTCTCCATCCATGATGGAGGCAATATCGGGGGTGGTAGGGGCAACGTCCAACCCTGTGCTGGCGTCTGCGTGTGGATCAAGGTCTATTACGAGGGTCTTGAGCCCACCATGTAGCGCGGCAGATGCCAAACCGAGTGTTATGGAAGTTTTGCCTACGCCGCCTTTGAGGCTACTGATACTGACGATTCTAGGCATTGAGAGTATATTTCCGTTGAGTATTCCAATGAATGAGTGCTTACAACTTATTCTAGCGAAATAACTGCACCCTCACCGAATGGTGAGGCTTTTTGCAGGGTACGCTTGAAACCCACGATTCAAAAATACTATGGGTACCTGCTAGTGTGTAGGTTTCTTTCTCAGGGACTGCCTCCCTGCCGCCTCTTGTATCGTGGGTTAGGGCAGCCTGCAAGGCAGGGCCGGGACTTAGTTCCCGGCCTTGCGGGCACGTCTAGCCGCCAACTGGTCTACGTGCTCATGCGCCCCGCCGAGGGTGTCTTCTCCCGGCTCGCCGTTAAGGTTCTGCTCAATCTCACGCCAGACACGGCCAATGGCGATACCGAACACACCCTGCCCCGCCTGTACCAGGTCGATCACTTCGCTCGGGGATGTGCACTCATATACTGTTGTGCCATCACTCATAAGGGTCACTCCCGCCAGGTCTTCCACGCCTCGGGTGCGTAAGTGCTCTATGGAGGTACGGATCTGCTGGAGGGAAACACCAGTATCAAGCAGGTGCTTTACGATCTTAAGCACCAACACGTCCCTAAAACTATAGAGACGTTGGGTACCAGACCCGGAGGCTGAACGAACTGTGGGGACCACTAGCTCGGTGCGCGCCCAATAATCCAGCTGGCGGTAGCTTATACCCGCCGCTTTGCGGGCTACCGACCCGCGATACCCCAGGTTCTCATCTACCAGGGACAGAGGGTCTGCGAAAAGCACCCCCTGTTCTCCTCGCGGAGGTGGCGTTGTGGGAAAAAGAGAGCCGAACCCTTCAAGCGGCTGATCCATCGGGTGCGAAAGGGTAGAGTCTGCTGCATCCGCAGCGGATGCGGTGCCTTTCGCGTTCTGCCCACGGCTGGATTGCTGCGCCACTGAGGTTACTTCCTATTCTTTGTGTTCTCTTACGTTCTCCCCACGGTGAGGGTACGAGGTGGGGCCGTCCGGTTAGGACATGCACCATGAGAATCCTACTTAGCTATCGTACCGGCTGAAGGATACGTTTGCACGGGACAACGCACCTAAATAAGAACGTATTTCAGCAAAAAATTTTATAACTTAAATGAGGATGCGCGCCTCGCCCAGTGGGCGAGGCGCGCATCCTCATGCTGAGTGAGTGAATCCACTATAAACCCATCGGCGGGGTTATTGATTGTGTCTCGGATTCTGGGGAAAACGCCCCGTCCCGGTCCCGGTGCCGGAATAACAGAGTGTTTTCGATAATGCCGAATTATTCGTAACTGGGCATTGCCGATTCGACCAGAGTCGCATGCAGCTGCAGGCACAGCTTGCGGATCTTATCCGCACGCTCCTGAGCCTGAGACTGCGATGAAGGGTCGCGGCGGGAAGCCAGTGGAGCTACCGCGATTTCTACCAGAGAAATCTCGCGTTCTGCAGCAGACTTGAAGGAACGCAGGTGACGGGGCTGAATACCGTGCTGAGTCAGTTCAGCACTGGTGCGGGCGGTCAGCACATCATACTCGGTGTATTCGCCGTCCTTAGCCTCGATCAGGCCGTATTCAACCAGGTCATCAATAAGTTCGGTTGAGGCCCCTGAGTACTCTGCCAGCTCGCGCAGGGTGTACTTACGGCTTGCGTTATCGGAGGATCCGAGTACTTGGTCCAGCACCTCGTCAGAGACTGGCGCAGGGATTGCGTTAATAGCGCGTCCGGCTTCAAGGTCGTCAAGGTGCTGGCGGATGACCTTCAGGGGCATATAGTAGTCACGCTGCATGGTGAGGATGTACCGCAGGCGTTCAATATCGGTCTGGGAGTACTTGCGGTACCCAGTGTCAGTACGCTTGGGGTACACCAGTCCGCGTTCTTCGAGGAAACGAATCTTCGAAGCGCTAATGCCGGGGAAGTCCAGGTCTAGCTGACTAAGAACCTGACCGATGGTACGGCTTTTAATGTCGCGGGGGTCGCGGCTGTTTTCGCCACGCCCGACGCTTTCTACGAGAGCCTCGGCCCTTGCGAGGTTTTCATCAATGAGTGAGCTCATGAGAACAACTTTCGGGTTTATAGATTTTCGCTAAATACACGCTGGGGTACGCTCAAGGTACCCCAGCGCCTGACACGTACATGACCGGGAGGCTTGCACGGTAGCCAGCTATTTAGCGCCTGTGTTTGAGTGTGAGAGCAGGCCTTCGTGAATTATCACGAAATGATAAACACTTAACCTGCTGTTCAATCTTATAGCTTTAAGCGAGAGAATGCCATTTCTCCCGAAGATTCTGGGTAAATTTTATGATTTTTTACGGAGAAAGTACTTTATTAAGCGCTGGGAGAAAGAATACCAATTAGCCCCCTCAACGCCCGAATATGAAGCCGGGGTTGAAGCCAATACACCGTTTTACCCGTGAAATAACGCCGAACTAAGGGGAACCTACCCTGCTTGAAAAACGAAGGTGCTGGCAAGTTCAAAACTCACCAGCACCTCTACAAATTCGCTGCAACCGAGATTAAGCTCTCATTTTTGAATCGAGGGCTTAAACCATCGTACTCACCCTAGTCCAACTCTGCTTTGTAAGCCTCAGCAGAGAGCAAACCAGAGAGATCATCAGCGTTTGCAGGGCGCAGCTCAACAAGCCAACCCTCCCCGTAAGGGTCGCTGTTGACCAAGGACGAATCGTCGTTCACAGCCTCGTTAACGGCCACAACCTCGCCAGCAACCGGGGCAAGCACATCCGAAACGGACTTAGTGGATTCAATCTCGCCGAAAGAATCGTTAGCTTCGACAGTATCGCCTTCCGAGGGAAGATCAACATACACGACGTCGCCCAGAGCGTCCTGTGCGTGGTCGGTAATGCCAATACGAACGGTGCCCTCATCGGTGAGAGCCGAAACCCACTCGTGGTCGGAGGTGTACAAAAGTTCTGCGGGAACATTGCTCATAACGGTGGTTTCCTTTCACTGTGTTCCTTGCAGGCCGCGTGAGCCACGCGAGCCACGTTCGCGCCGTGGGGAACGCGCACGATATACCTTAGATTATCGCATATAACGTAACCGAGAGCACGTTGATTACCAGTATGACGAGGCTGTTTTAAAGGCGGATGCGCCCCACCTCCACGAAGGAGGCAAGGCGCATCCTATGAGTTACCTACAGCTTCTAGCGAGAAGCAATGACCTTCTCAGAGAAGGGGTTCGGGTTACCGAAACGGTGTGCGGTAATCGAGACGGCCTGCTCACGCAGGAACGGCAGCATCTCGATACGCCCGGCTTCGGTTACCGACTGGAAGTACACAGCCACGTCCGGGCGGCCACCCAGAGCGGTGTACACGGACTTTACATCGCTACCAATGTAGCGGATACGAGTACCTTCCAGAGGGGTGCCAGCCAGGGCACGAACTGGGGTCTTAGCGTTGGACTTGAGCCAGTTACGCCATGCTTCATCAGACTCGATCGAGTACTTCACGCCCTTGTTCTCCAGCACACCGCGGACGGCGACCGGCAGATCCCGTGCAGTTGACAGAGCGATCGGGGCACCGGCTGCCAAACCAGCCAGTACAACACGTACGACCTCTGCCGCAGGTGCCGACTCATCGGCACGCACCAGCACCTGAGTGGGTAGATAGCGCAGAATATTACGCTCAACACCCAGCTTCGAGGGATCGTGGCCGTAACCAAACTCAGTCTCCCAAGCGTGAGCGTCGGAGGATGCCGAGCGCTTAATGAACTCGAAGTCCTTTGCGCCGCACAGGCTAGCGCCCTCAGCAGTGGCCAATACCTCGCGTACCGCCACAGACTGCGGAACGGTAGTAGCGGTTGCGTGATCCGGCTCCCAGTCGGTAAGTGCGACCAGGTAGTTGGGGCCACCAGCTTTGGTACCGGAACCGACGGTAGACTTCTTCCAGCCACCGAAGGGCTGGCGGCGAACAATTGCACCGGTGATACCACGGTTCACGTATACGTTACCCGCCTGCACCTTGGAGAGCCACAGCTCAAGGTCATCAGCATCAAGCGAGTGCAGACCAGCAGTCAGGCCGTAGTCGGGAGCGTTCTGCAGCTCAATAGCCTCTTCAAGGGTGTCAGCAGTCATAATACCCAGGATCGGACCGAAGTACTCGGTCATATGGTACTCAGAGCCAGGCTTGACGCCTTCACGAACGCCGGGGCTCCACAGGCGGCCGGTCTCATCCAGTTCCTTAGGCTGAATCAGCCAACGCTCACCCGGACCAAGGGTGGTCAGACCGCGGAGTAGCTTCTCCTCAGGCTTCTGCGCCACCGGGCCCATCTGAGACTCAATGTCCTGCGGGTGCGCCACGTGCAGGGAGTTCACGGAGTCAAGCAGCTGACGACGGAACCGCTCAGACTGAGCCACGGAACCAACCAGGATAACAGTTGAACCGGCAGAGCACTTCTGACCTGCGTGGCCGAACGCCGAGTATACGACGTCCTTCACAGCCAAGTCGATGTCAGCGTTCGGGGTAACAATAATGGAGTTCTTACCTGAGGTCTCACCGAACAGCGGCAGGTCATCGCGCCAGGAGCGGAACAGCTCAGCGGTCTCGTAGCCGCCGGTAAGAATCAGACGATCCACCTCGGGGTGGGAAATGAGTACCTTACCTGCCTCACGGTCAACAACCTTGACAAGCTTCAGAACTTCCTTCGGCACGCCAGCGTCCCACATAATATCTGCAATCAGAGCACCGGTGCGGGCGGTAATGGTCGCGGGCTTGAAGATAACAGCAGAACCTGCGGCCAAACCGGCAAGCACACCACCGGCGGGAATAGCAGTCGGGAAGTTCCACGGCGGAACGACCAGGGTCAGGTCTACAGACTTGGCCCGAGCACCGTCCATCTTATCGAGGTCCTCAGCCAGCATTGCATAGTAGTACGCAAAGTCGATAGCCTCAGATACCTCGGTATCACCCTGCTCAAGAGTCTTGCCAGCTTCGGCAGCCATAACCTCCAGCAGGTCTGCACGGTGCAGAGCAATACCCTTACCCACGTGGCGCAGAATCTTAGCCCGCTCAGCACCGGAGAGACGACCCCAAGCCTTGCCAGCCTGCTCGGTCTCCTCAATAAGTGCCTCCGCCTCAGCAACAGAGGTCAGCTCATTCTCCTTGAGGATGTCAATACCCAACTGGGTGCTCTTGGAACGCTCAAGGATCGCACGACCCCATGCACGGTTACCTGCCAGTGAGGGGTCGGTATCGGGGGTGTTCTCGAAGCGGCCTGCCGGGACGAAGACGTTCTCAGCGTTCTCGTGGGAACGGTCCTGGGTACGCTTAGCGGAGGGAATCTCGTCAGTGACAGAGTTCAGTGAGCGCAGGAAGCGTTCTTCCTCACGCTTGAAGATAGCCTCGTCAGTTGCCAGGTCAAAGATGCCCGACATGAAGTTCTCGCTTGATGCGTTTTCTTCCAGACGACGGATCAGGTAGGCGATAGCAACATCGAATTCCTTGGGGTTTACCACGGGGGTGTACAGCAGCAGGTGGCCCACACGCTTCTGAATAACCTTTGCTTGCTGCTCGGCCATACCGATCAGCATCTCAAATTCGACACGGTCGGCAACGCCGCGGTCCTCAGCCAGCAGCAGTGCAAACGCCACATCGAAGAGGTTATGGCCAGCAACACCCAAGCGGATGTTCTTGGCATGTTCGGGGCGCAGGGCGTAATCAAGGATACGCTTGTAGTTAGTATCCGCTGCCTGCTTGGTGTCCCAGGTGGTGACGGGCCAACCGTGCATCACACCTTCAACAATCTCCATGGAGAGGTTGGCGCCCTTAACGAGGCGAACCTTAATACCTGCGCCACCGTTCTCAACGCGGCGTGCAGCCCACTCCTGCAAGCGGATCATAGCGGCAAGAGTATCAGGCAGGTACGCCTGCAGCACGATACCCGCTTCGAGGTTCTTCAGCTGCGGCTGATCCAGGATCTTGGTGAACACGTCAATGGTCATGTCCAGATCCTTGTACT
Organism: Rothia sp. HSID18069; assembly: GCF_003989155.1. NCBI lineage: Bacteria > Bacillati > Actinomycetota > Actinomycetes > Micrococcales > Micrococcaceae > Rothia > Rothia sp. HSID18069. The sequence continues at coordinate 1,309,248 of NZ_RBMG01000001.1, forward strand.
CCTCCATGTCCAGGTTAATGAACTTGGTGGGGCTGGTGGAGGCAGCCAGTTCGTACAGCGGGGTCAGGCGGCGGACTGATTCATTAACAACTTCGTCAAACGCCCAGTGCTGGTGCGGGCCGGAGACAGCCGATACCTTAATGGAGACATAATCAACGTCGTCACGTGCCAACAGTCGCTTGGTCTCGGAAAGGCGGTGTTCTGCTTCATTATCACCCAGCACAGCCTCACCCAGAAGGTTCACGTTTAGGCGGTTGCCAGTCTTAGTGAGCTCTGCAATTGCGCCACCAAGCTTCTCATCGGAGGCATCAACGATCAGGTGCCCAACCATCTCGCGGAGCACTCGGCGTGCTACGGGAACGGTCGGCCAGGCGAGCTTACCCGCCATCTTACCGCCGATACCAACAGCGGACTTCATATACCACGGCAGGAAGGAAGGAACAAGAGATGCAATATGGGAGAGGTTACGACCCGAGACATTATCGTCTTCGGGGCGGATCACGCCGTCGACAAAACCGACAGTAAAAGGCAGACCATTCGGATCCTTGAGCACGCCAGCGAGTTGCTCAGCGGCAAAGGTTGATTTCTCGTTCTGCGCCTCAGTGACCCACTGACGGACGAGCTTACGAGCCTCGTCCGCCATGTTCTGGTAGTGCTCAGATGCGAAAGGATGCGTCATCCTTGACTCCTAACTAACTACGGTGCGCGCGATGCGCACGAAGCTTAATGATGTCTCTATTTCACCACAAAAGGGTGGGAAATACCTCATTAGAAAAAATAAATGTTTATGCCATATATTGTTTAAAATTTCTAAATAATTGCCGTGGCATCATTTTCTCCCGAAAATCCGCCACATCTCAGGAGTGCAGGAGGTTTCAGCCGCTTACTTTACTCCCCCAAACACCCCAAAATAGTGGGACTCATCACCCCAGAGTAGATGTGAGGCTAATCTCTATATACTAATCTTGAAATCATAGTAGAGACGCCGCAGCCCCACCTCACCCAGCAGAAAGACAGCCATGTACGACATCCGCCGCATGCAGATGCTCCTTGAAATCCATGAGCGAGGCACCATCATCTCTGCCGCGCATGCACTTAATCTCACCCCATCAGCTGTCTCCCAGCAGATCACTAACCTCGAAAAAGAAGCAGGAACCGCCCTGCTCCAACGCGTAGGCAGGCGTGTGCAGCTTACCAGCGCCGGGCTAGTAGTCATCGAAACAGCCCGACGTATTCTGCGGGAAGTGGACCGTATGCAAACCAGCGTAGCCACCCTCGCCGGAGAGCCAGCCGGAACTGTACGTCTAGCAATTTTCCAGTCCGCATCATTCGCCTTATTGCCACGCACCCTCGCCTACCTTCACGACCATGCCCCACGTCTAGTGCTGCAGGTTCTTCAGATCGATCCGGAAACCGGCATCTCAATGACCAGAAGCCGCGAATACGACATGGTAATCGCCGAATCCTACCCACACCATTACATCCCTGAATACCCCGAACTTCACTCCGAGCTGCTGGTTGAAGACCCTCTGAGCCTCATCGTTCCAGCAGACTCCCCCATCCGCTCCCTACACGAGGCACGACACATCCCGTGGGTTCTTGAAAGGGAAGAAAATACCTCCCGCCGGTGGGCCGTCAACCAATGCCGAGCCGCCGGGTTCGAACCCGAGATCCGATACAGCGCCAACGACATGATCACTAACGTGAACTTGGTACGTGCCGGTTTTGTCGCCAGTATTGTGCCCGGCTTTATTCTCGCTTCACTCTCCAACTCTGAAGGGTTACGGGTAGTGGATCTGCCGGGAGCCCCCTACCGCAGTATTTTTACCGCGGTACGCGCCGATGCGGTCACAACCCCCGCCCTTGCCATGGTACGTGAAGCCATGCGGTATGCGGTGAGTGAAGCGTTCGACTCTTAGCAGCTGCCCTCCACACCGAAACGCCCTCGCTCTTACTTCTCAATGAGGGCCCGCCCCAACTGCTCATCCAGCACCAGGTCAGTGATGGCCCCCGTGCGCAATGCTGCCCGCAGCACAGCTGCCCGATGCACCCCAGATGCCACACACAACCTACGCGGAATATGAGTTAGCTCTGTCGGAGTGGGGCCAGAGGCCCGGCGGTTCATCTCCAGATCTTTCCACGAGCCGTCTTCTCGCAACAGGATGGTACATATATCCCCCACCACCCCCTGCTCACGCAGTGTACGTTGCGCGGCAGCATCGAAATACCCGCCAGAGTACACATGCGATGGGATTGCCCCACCGAAAGCACCAATACCAAAGAGCGCCACGTCAACCTTGCGTTGGGCCCGCAGAGTTGCCTGCACGCTCCTTTCCCGCCACATAGCGTCTTTCGTGTCGGCATAGTCAAAAAACGCTGGAACGGGGAAATGCACTATATATGCGTCATAGGCTGTAACAAGTCGTCCCAGCAGGGTGTCCAGGTACGGTATTCCGGTGTGGTGGGCGTTTCCCGCTCCGTTGAGCTGCACTATTTTTACCCCATTGAGGGGGCGGCGCGGCAGATGCCGAGACACCTCAGTGACGGTCGCACCCCATGCCACCCCAACACTTGTTCCGTCGTCAATCAAAGAGTCTAGAAGCTGGGCGGCAGTACGGGCCACCTGTCCCATCACCGCGATAGGTGTAGCATCCGCCCGAGTGTTTACTAGGCTTACACGGGTCTTATATCGTTCGCTAATGCGCCGCTCAAGTTCGCTGCGAACCCGGAAAGAATCATCCAGACGAATCTGCACCATGCCAGTTTCACGAGCGCTTTTGAGAAGTCGTGAGACGGTAGCGCGGGAAACCCCAAGCCGATTAGCGATACCGTCCATAGTCATATCTTGTACGTAATACAGTTGTGCGGCCTCATAGGCTTGATTGATTCGTCCGTTCACATGCACCCTCCCCCGCATGAAAATCCGTTCATAATACTTGGTAAATATTTCACCACCAGGTTTTACTGAGTGCAACCTCAAAACGGTGTAAGCACACAGTTTGCTGGCTTTGGCGCCGGTTCCCACCCGGCACAGGTGGGCCTATTCCCTCCCCAACCACAGACGACAAAGACGCCCCTGAAGAAAAGGATTAGAACACAAATGGGCTCTCAGCAGTTCAATAAACTTTCTCACCTCACCGCTTCCTCTCGTGCACGCGCACTGGCTGATATGGCGGAAGGACCCGAACTCGACGTTCTTGTCATTGGCGGCGGTATTACCGGTGCCGGTATCGCCCTCGACGCGGCGACTCGCGGCCTGCGTACAGGGATTGTGGAAGCGGGAGACTGGGCAGCAGGTACCAGCGCCTGGTCCTCAAAACTTATTCACGGCGGTCTACGCTACCTCTACAACCTGGATTTCAAACTCGTAGCTGAGGCCCTCAAGGAACGCGGTCTGCTGCTCGAGAAAATTGCGCCTCACCTCGTGCACGCGCAGCCCTTTTTGTGGCCATTGAAGACTCCTGTTATTGAGCGCTCCTATTCCGCTATCGGCATTGGCATGTACGATACCCTCGCGTACATTGGTTCGCGCGGCAAAAAGGGAGTTCCTTCGCAGCGTCACTTCACGAAGAAGGGCACTAAAACGGTTTTCCCCGATATCAAAGATTCTGCATTTACCGGCGCTATTCAGTTCTATGATGCACGCGTAGATGATGCCCGCCTAGTTGTTGATGTTGTTCGCACCGCCAGCGGTTATGGTGCCCTGGCTGCCTCACGTACCCAGGTGGTGGGTATTGATAAAGACACCTCTGGCAAGGTGGTAGGTGCGCGACTGGCCGATCTTGAAAGCGGACAGGAACTCACGGTCAAAGCCAAGCACATTATTAACGCCACCGGAGTCTGGACCGAAGAGTCTGAATCTCTGGCGAACCCGGATGCCGGCCTTGAGGTACTCGCGTCTAAGGGTATTCACATTGTCGTGCCGCGTGATCGTATTCAGGCTACTAGCGGTATTTTCACAAAGACCGAAAAATCGGTACTTTTCATTATCCCGTGGCAGCGTTACTGGATTATTGGTACGACCGATACCCCGTATACCGAGGATCGCGAGCGCCCCGTAGCAACACGTCAAGATATTGATTACGTGCTGGAGCAGGCGAACAAGCTGATTGCTGACCCGTTGACCCATGATGACATCATCGGCACCTATTCGGGGCTGCGTCCTCTCTTGCAGCCGAAGGTTAAGGGTGATGGTGCCCAGTCCACCAAGGTGTCTCGTGAGCATACTGTCACAGAGGTTGCCCCCGGTATGAGCGCTATTGCCGGCGGCAAGCTGACTACCTACCGTGTAATGGCGGCGGATGCGGTTGATTTTGCACTCGGTGATCGTGCACAGGAACGTCCATCGGTAACGGAGACGATCGCACTGGTGGGTGCTGATGGGTATCGCGCTATTGAGGCCGGCCGTGGCCGTTACGCACAACGCTATGGTTGGGATGAAGACCGTATTACCCATCTGCTGGAACGCTACGGCGCACAGATTGAGGATCTTGGTGCACTTATTGATGCTGATCCGGACCTTGGTGCGCCTCTTAAACACGCACCACAGTTCCTGCGGGCCGACGTTGTATTCGCTGTTCGCTACGAAGGTGCCCTGCACCTGGAAGATGTACTGGTTCGCCGCGTGCGTCTTGACCTTGAACAGCGTGATCGCGGGTTGGCTGCGGCCCCCGAGATTCTTGAGATTATGCGTTCCGAACTCGGTTGGTCACCGGAACAAGCCCAAAAAGAATTCGATCTCTACGCGGCCCGTGTAGCGGCTATTCGTCAGGCAGAGACAGCCTCGACCGACGCCGAAGCATCCGCTAAGATTGAGGCCGTTGAGCCGGTGGCCCCCCGCCGCACGCTCAATGTGCACCACAGCTAACTGCCGCAGGTTTTTAGCTGCCCGTATAGTTATGTGAAGTTCACAATGCAGTGCTGAAAGGATAATTATGTCAATTCCTCTAGCTGCCGCCGTCGGCACGCTTCTCGCAGATGGCGGTAGCGCCCTTGCGGATACCGCCGGTAAGGCCAACACGTTAGGCTTGTTTGTCTCTGAATTTTTCGGGACATTCATCCTGATTCTGCTTGGTGCTGGTGTGTGCGCCGCAGTCAACCTGCCCAAGTCATACGCTAAGAACGCTGGCTGGGTTGTTATTACCTTTGGCTGGGGTCTTGCAGTGTTCACCGCCGTGTACCTGTCTTTCCCTTCGGGCGCCCATCTCAACCCTGCTGTGACTCTCGGCCTGGCCTCAGCCGGGCGTGACCTTGCCGAGAATGTACCCGCTTCAGCTACTAATATTGCGATCTATATTGCCGGGCAGATGCTCGGCGGGTTCTGCGGTGCTGTGGCGGCTTTCCTCGCGTACAAAAAACACTTTGATGAGGAGAAAGGCGACCGCCTAGGTATCTTCGCAACCGGCCCCGCTATTAAGTCATACGGCTGGAACCTGGTGACGGAGATCCTCGGTACGTTCGTGCTGGTAGGGTGGATTATTGCCTCGGGCAAGACCCCCGCGCAGATTGGCCCGCTGGGTGTGGCCCTAGTGGTGGTTGTGATTGGTATGAGCCTTGGTGGTGCAACCGGGTATGCCATTAACCCGGCACGTGACTTGGCCCCGCGTTTCGCCCACTTTGTGCTCCCGATCCGCGGCAAGGGCGGCTCTAACTGGTCGTACTCCTGGGTGCCGGTGCTTGGCCCCACCATCGGTGGTGTGCTCGCTGGCCTGATTGTTCCGGCGCTGTTGGCGCTCTAATTGTTAAGGCGTGATACGCCGCCCGGCACCGTTATGTAAGAGACGGGCGGCGTATCCTCTGCCGTTTCTACTCCTAAAAGTTTTATTCCGTGTCAGATAACAGGTTTGGCGTATTTCAGGCCGCCTGTCTCCCACAACAGTGAGGAAATCACTATGACTAACCCCCTACACAGCGCCACCCTGAATGTTGAGCGCAAGTACATTATGTCTATCGACCAGGGCACCACCAGCTCCCGGGCTATCCTTTTCGATAAGGCGGGCAAGATCGTTTCTGTGGGTCAGCTTGAGCACGAGCAGATTTTCCCCAAGGCAGGTTGGGTTGAACACAACCCCGCTGAGATTTGGGATAACGTGCGTAAAGCCGTTGCAATGGCGATGGCAAACGGTGAGGTAAACCATCACGAGATTGCCGCAGTAGGCATCACCAATCAGCGTGAGACCACGGTGGTGTGGGATAAGAACACTGGTGAGCCGGTCTATAACGCAATTGTCTGGCAGGACACCCGCACCCAAGAAGTTGTTGATGAGCTCGCTGGCGATGACGGTGTGGGCAAGTACCACGATGTTGTGGGCCTGAATCTTTCAACCTACTTCTCAGGACCCAAGATTAAGTGGATTCTCGATAATGTTCCCGGCGCTCGTGAGCGTGCCGAACGCGGTGATCTGCTTTTTGGCAACACCGACAGCTGGGTGGTGTGGAACCTGACCGGCGGTGTTGATGGCGGCGTGCACGTGACTGACGTGACGAACGCATCCCGCACTCTGCTCATGAACATTCGTACTCTTGAGTGGGATCCGCAGATCGCTGCCGATATGGGTATTCCCATGAGCATGCTCCCCGAGATTAAGTCCTCTTCTGAGATCTACGGTTATGGGCGCCCGACCGGCCTGATGCGCGGCACACCCATTGCCGGTATCCTGGGCGATCAGCAGGCGGCAACCTTCGGGCAGGCTTGTTTCGAGAAGGGCATGGCGAAGAACACCTACGGTACCGGTAACTTCATGCTGATGAACACCGGAAATGAGCCCGTGTTCTCAGATAACGGTCTTCTGACGACCGTGGCATACAAGATTGGGGACGCCGACCCCGTCTACGCGCTAGAGGGCTCGGTCGCAATGAGCGGTTCGCTGATTCAGTGGCTCCGCGATAACCTGGGCATGCTCACCAACGCCTCCGATTCCGAAGCACTAGCAACTTCGGTTGAGGATTCGGGTGGCTGCTATGTGGTTCCTGCATTCTCGGGCCTGTTTGCCCCGCATTGGCGTTCCGATGCGCGCGGCGTGATTGTAGGCTTGACCCGCTACGTAAACAAGGCGCACATTGTGCGCGCGGCACTGGAGGCAACCGCTTTCCAGACCCGCGAGGTTCTGGACGCGATGAACGCCGATTCCGGCGTGAAGCTTTCCGAGCTGCGCGTGGATGGCGGCATGACCGCAAACGAGTTCCTGATGCAGTTCCAGGCGGATATTCTGGGGGTCCCGGTGATCCGCCCGAAGGTTATTGAGACTACCGCGTTGGGTGCCGCCTACGCAGCCGGTATTGCAGTCGGTTTCTGGGACGGCGAGAAAGACGTCGTCGAGAACTGGGCTGAGGATAAGCGGTGGCTGCCTGCCATGGAGCAGTCCGAGGTAGACCGCCAGTACCGCCTCTGGAAGAAGGCTGTGGCGCGCACCCTCGACTGGGTGGATGAGGACGTGCCCACCGCATAAACTTTAAATTTGCGACCTACCGATATCAGGGGTGTCTAGGCTAGTGCCTAGGCACCCCTGAGACAATATCAGGGAAAGTTATGACAGATGCGTTTCGTTAGGCTCTGCCTGGGGAGCAACTGTTGGGTTATGTGGCTGCAATGTTCCGGATGCTTCGACGGTGTTCTCTGAAGGTTCGGTATAAGTAGTCTCAGGTTGAACGCCGTTAGAAACTTGAGCAGCACGCGCCACAGTTACCAAGGCAGGGCGGAGCACTCGGTCAGCAAGCATAAAACCTTCCTTCACCTCAGATACGATACTCCCCGCTGGATGCGTCTCATCAGCAGGTACCACACCAGCAACTTCATGAATTGCGGGGTTGTAGAGGCCTTTTGCCTCAATGTGTTCCAGTCCACGCAGCGCGAGAATGTCAAGGATTTCTTCCCGCACTGATTCTGTAAGAGCTGCTGAGGGTTCTTGAGAGATCAACCGGTCCAAGGCGACGAGGATCTCCTTGAATATAGAGCGGTATGCTTCTCCCTTAGCTGTCTCATCACGCTCACGTAAACTCTGTTGGACCGAAACAATCAGCTGATTCTTCGCACGGTCCTCAGCAATCTTATGAGTAAAACGGTTACGTAACTCTTCTAGTTCTCCAAGCACACGTTCTTCAAATCCTGGAGTAACGAACGCTGAAACAGTCACACTCTGGCTGTGGATGTTCTCTTGGGGGATAGCCTGAGCGGTTGCGGTAGAGCCATCCGCAGTGCGAGGATAATCGGTGTTTGCCGCTTTATCCTCAGTATTTTGTTCTTCCTCTCGAGCATGGTGGGCAGGCTGGGAGGTATACAAGGTTTCAGGTATATTTTCTGACATTATTTCCCTTAATTATAACTATAAATACATTTCTACGGATACATACTAAAGGTCAATGGCGGGTATAGAGAGCTGCTAGCTCTCTATACGCAAATTACCTCGGCACAGCAACTCCTATACTTGATAGCCATCGTCGATTGTGACGCCACATTGGCTGATAGAAGCAGTAAAAGAATAACCACCACACAGGTACCGAGATGCCCATTCCAATAAATGCGATGATTATATCAGCCAGAAATCCATAAATATCACTATAAAATTTTGATATCGAATCTACTAAAGCCATAAGTGTCATCAGCGGCATAAACACCATTGCCCCACCCAAAAAGAAAAAATACAGGAACATCAGCCGAAAATTTCCAGTCCACCGCCGCTTGGTAGCAATCTTCATATGATCCGCCACTTGATGATATATGGGCCTTATATCTTCAGGCAGCGTATGAGGCTTGGGTACCTTTGCAAAAGCTTTACGGGCGTTTTTTAACTGCTGCCGTGAAGCAACATACAATAGTCCATTATATGGTATAGAATAGCTCTGCGCTTCCCTCATAAGAGATACAGCATATTGTTTCTTTATCTCTGAACTATCAGGATGGACAGCTAAAGCCTGCTCACTTTCAGAAACAGCATGCTGCGGATCTCCACTGACGGTAAGGGCTTGAATATACTGGGCAATATATTTTTGATTATCAGGATACTCTTGAATAAGATGACGATAATTCGCGAGCGCCTGGGTATAGTTTCCGTTTTTAACGGCTATTAGTGCTTCTAGGGAAAGCAGGTCATCACTGGGCGTTGACGAAAGCTGTTTTGCTTGCCGGATTGATGTAGCAGCTGCTGGAAATTCCCCACGGTCATACTGGGCCATTGCCAGAGCCTGCCACCCTATAGCACTGCGAGGGTTATATGAGGTAAGTTGCTGAGCGGCGTAGTGAAGAGCTTTATAATCACGATTTTGATCCTCTAAATAGCTGGTAACTTGTTTCTCCCAGCGCGCAGCTTCTTCCTTGGCACGTTTCTCTTGTGCAAGTTTGTGGAGGCGTTCCCGCTCAGCACGAGCTTGTCTCTCGCGCTCCAAACGTTCCTGACGTTCACGCTCCTCACGTGCAGCTCGTTCTTGGCGTGCCCGTTCTAAACGCTCTTCATAACGGTCTAGGAATTCGTCGTCACTAATGTCATCCTCTATTATGGAGTCATCGTGCCGTTCTTCTTTATGTTTCTTGTATTCATCACGGAGTTTCCGTTCCCGACGCTGCCACTCTTTCTCAAGCCGCAATTCATATTCACGGCGAATTTCTTCTTCAGATGGGGAAGGCCCTTTCCTCTCATCATCGTTTAGGATTTTCTTTGTGCGATAAATAGCAAGTTTCTGGTCGTAGTCGGCTCGGGCAGCAGGATCGTAGAGAACCTTCTCTGCCTCAGCAAGCACGTCAATCATATGTTCTGCTTTGCGTGCTTGATCCTTATTAGGAGATCCCGTTAGGTTACGGTAACGAGAACGAGTTTTACGGATTGCTACCTTAATCTCAGATTCCGCTGCCGAATCATCAATTTCAAGGATGTCATAGTAGTCGTTAAAATCCATATCTCTCCTCCGCTACTTTAGTGCGGCAATCCGAAATAAAAACATATTTTTATTACAGCTACCTAAAATACAACCAAGGTATTATAGAATGTGTGCCCGAGGTGCTCCCGCTAGCTAAAATCTGCTCCTGCAAGATAAACCTCGGGCACCTAATGTTTTGCAGATTCTATCTAGTTAATCTGCATACCGCCGATCTTCTGCTCCATTTCTCCGAGCTCACCTTCTCCAAGGTTTGCGACACGCTCGATCTTAATAGTCCCCAGTGATTTATTAGCAGTCAGGTCGTACACTTCAACAACAACAGTCTGATCGACATCATACTCATAGCTCACGCGCAAAGGAGAACCTTTAGGGTAAACAGGGATTTCCAGTTGGCCCTCACCAACAATAGTGACATTTTGCGGATCCCGCCCATCCCCTTGGGTCACTTTTACGTGCACTGCGGTCTGCCGATCATAAGCAGTCTTTGTCTTCAGTTCGGTCTTTGCGGGTACTTTCGTGTTACGTTCAATCATGACCTGGTTGAACTCGGTCACCCCGTCAGCCTCTATGAGAATCACTCCCAGTGCCTGCGACGTAACATCGCTAATATGCACAGGACCGCCTAGGAAACTTTCAACAGTGGCTTTAGAGCCCACCTGTTCAGTGCTGACTTCAATATCCCCTTCCAGAGTGGCCTGAATGGCCGCACCAAGAGCTACTGCTTCATCCGGGTTAACATCCAGTTCAGGACTCTTCCCTGACATCTGCTCAACAAGTTCACGCACCGCTGGCATACGGGTCGAACCGCCAACGAGAAGAACCTTGTCAATGTCATCCCACGTGAGCTTAGAAGCCTCTAAGACATCAGTTACCAATTCCTGGGTGCGTACCATAAGCGACTGAGTAACCTCATTAAACTCTTCACGAGTCAAAGGCACCCGGTAGTGCTGGTCATTCGCTGAAAACTGTACATTTGTCTTAGGAACAGTGGATAGTGCTTTCTTGGCAAATTCTGCCTTCTCGCGCAGAGACGCCATGAGCGCAACATCTTCCAGAGCATCCGGTGCGCCCTGTTTTTTCAGCTCCTCATTCAGGTAGCTCATCAGGGCATTATCGAAGTCGAATCCGCCTAGGTTACGATCACCATCAGTCGCGATCACTTCAAATTCGGTACCAGCAATTTTTAGAATCGTTACGTCAAACGTACCGCCGCCTAGATCGTACACCAACACCGTACCATTGGCATCCGCATCTATACCGTAGGAAAGCGCAGCCGCAGTGGGCTCATTCAGAACCCTCAAAACATTTAACCCGGCAATCTGACCAGCCTGTTTCGTAGCGGTTCGGCGGGCATCATCAAAATACGCAGGAACTGTAATAACAGCATCAGTGACTTCTTCACCAAGCGCAATTTCGGCATCCTCTTTCAGCCTCTTGAGGATAATAGCCGACACTTCTTCAGCGGAATACTGTGCCCCAGATGAGGAGTCAAACCGCCACGACGGATCCCCCATATACCGTTTTACGTGTTGCACAATATCGTCAGGGAAAGCCGCCGCTTGCCGTTTAGCCTGCTCCCCCACCAGTGGCTCATCTGGCCCTCCAAATGATTGGAATAGAACAACCGATGGGGTGATGGAATCACCCTCTTTATTCTTCAAGACTTCCGGTTTACCAGTGGGACGTACCACTGACACCGCAGAGTTCGTGGTGCCAAGGTCAATTCCAACTGCGATTCCCATACATGCTCCTTTTCCGCTAGTTGCAGCGTCTCTATAAGCTGAACATAGGATCCACACAGCGGCAGAACCATAGTTCATAATAAACAGCTTATATCTAAGCGTAATAACTATTTTAGATCGAACTAAAAATATCTATGACACAATAGAAAGTATATTTTTATATACATCAACCTACATAATCATCATACTTCCAATCTTATAATTCGCTTTTTCTATCTGCTCCTGGGTAAGGTTAGCAACACGATCAATCTGAAAAGTTCCCAGGGATATATTGGCAGTTACATCAATAACTTCAACATTGATAATCTGATCCACATCGTACTTATAAATATATTCTAACGGTGCACCCTTGGGATATTTTATTGGCATGTCAAGAACACCTTTACCCACAATTGTCACAAATTCAGGATCTTCATCATCTCCCTGGGTGACTGTAACCAAAATACTTTCTTGGTAATCATAACGTGTGTAAACTTCTCGATTATGCTTTGCTGGAACTTCAGAATTACGGGGAATAATAATTCTATTAATCTTCTCATCCGTATTATACTTAAATAATATTGCCCCCAATGCCTGTGAGGTTACGTCTTTCACCCGTACCGGACCACCCAACAACCCTTCAACTGCTGTACGCCCACCGATAAACCCAATGGTTTCTTCCTCAGGCTCAGACTCCAGAGCCGCCCGTATAGCAGCACCAAGAGCCACAGCTTCATCAGGGTTAACCCCTAACTCTGGGGTTTTACCCGTTACCTTTTCAAGCATCTGCCGCACAGCAGGCATACGGGTGGAACCGCCCACCAGAAGAACCTTGTCAATATGCGCCCAAGTAAGCTGTGCCTCTTGCAGGACGTCCTCCAAAATTTCTTCCGTACGACGCAATAACCCAGCAATCTGCGCATCAAATATTCCACGGTTCACAGGCACTCGGTAGCTCCTGCCGTGAATGGTTACATATGCATTCGTGGCCGGAACTGTGGAGAGAGATTTTTTCACATCTTCTGCCTGTTCACGCAGCTGCACCATTAATGAAACATCTTCAAAGCTGTCAGGAGCACCCTGTTTTTTCAACTCATCATTTAGGTAGTTCATCAGGGCATTGTCAAAATCAAACCCGCCCAAGTTACGATCGCCATCTGTAGCAACCACTTCAAACTCTGCCCCGGCAATACGCAAAATAGTGACGTCGAAAGTTCCGCCACCTAAATCGTAGACAAGCACATGCCCCCCAGAGTTATTTTCAACTCCGTACGATAGTGCCGCAGCTGTTGGCTCGTTCAGCACCCGTAAAACATTCAACCCAGCGATCTGACCGGCGTGTTTTGTGGCAATGCGGCGTGAGTCGTCAAAATATGCTGGAACTGTAATGACGGCGTCAGTAACGCTTGCCCCAAGGGCTAGTTCAGCGTCTTCTTTGAGCCGTTTGAGAACGATTGCAGACACTTCTTCAGGGCTATACTGAGCGCCAGATTCTGAATCGAACCTCCACGAAGCATCCCCCATATAACGTTTCACATGCTGCACAACGTCAGTAGGATTTATGCCCGCCTGCCTTTTAGCTTGTTCTCCCACCAACGGCTCATCGCCACCTCCAAAGTCTTGAAAGAGGACAACAGAGGGGGTAGTAGCAGCCCCCTCACGGTTCTTAAGGATCTCTGGTCTTCCATCAGGCCGTACAACAGCTATCGCAGAGTTCGTCGTCCCCAGATCTATTCCTATAGCGATCCCCATGTATTCCCTCTCAGTGGTGGCTGGTCTTTTCAGGCATCATCCTATATTCAAATATACATAAGATGCTTATTGCAGGTCACTACTAGCTTCAGTATATATGGCTGGCTCTTGCTTTACTAAGATAGACATGCGGGAACATTATGCAGTACCAGAAAATTAGGCATTACAGCGCCCCTAGGAACAAGCGGCTTCTTCTGATGACATCCTACCCGTTATCCCATGCTATGAGTACATATTGTGAGGGCTTTAACGTGACAAAAGAATCCCTGTTTTACGGGCTTTTGAGCGGCTAATCTTATAGCCTTTAGGGAAGAAGAAAATAAACCCCAGCAGTAGCGGGATACCCAGCAGCACGAGTACTGCAAATACCGTTCCGAAGATCTCTGTAAAGGTCGGGGTTTCCAGGATACCTGCCACTGCCCCATGCAGCACACCATATTCGAAAGGAATGAGGAAGAGCAGGAACAGGCCGATAATGATCATCTGCCACCATTCGCGCCAAACGAAGTGCCTCTTGAGCGCATATTCTGCGGCGGTTTGAAGGTTCTCGTAGCGTTCCCGCAGGTGGGCTGAGGCAGTTCTGACGCTTTCAAGCGGCTCGGGTTTACGCAGTATTTCTAGGGCGTTTTTCGCGGTCTCGGCGGTAAGGTATGCGGGTTTCTGGTTAATATTAATAGCGTCTTTTTCTGCGGTTGCTACGGCGGCTGCAACTCCTGAGTCGTGTAGGGCCTGGTCGTATTGAAAGAAATCGCGACCTTTGCGGAGTTCTTTATCGGCTTCTTCGGTGTGGCCGCTGAGCCTGAGTGCGTCGGCGCGGGCTGTGACGTAACCAGGTTCAAGAGGATTAAGAGCAATGAGCTCAGCGTACCGGTCTGCGGCGACAGCATGTTGGTTGAGCTGCTGGGCGAGCTGTGCCTCCAGCAACAGCATCCCTTCAACGGGTTCTGCGGAGCGCTGGCGCGCCTGGGTGATGTTAAAGTAGGCGGGCTCAAGCTCCCCTCTGTGCCGCTGGGCCTTGGCAAGACCGAACAGCCCGAGCGGATCGGCGGGGGCTAGTCGGTTCAGGTTCTGCGCAGCGATATAAAGGTTAATGTCATCATTGCGGCTGATGTAGTCCTGCACTGAGGAACGCCAGTGTCGTAATTCGTCGTCGGGTTGTTGAGTATTCATATTTGTAGTCATAGGGCGTCCTTGCTGAAATTTACCGCGCGCGGGCGTGGTGATGCCGTCCGGCGTTCGTCTGTGATTAGACAATATTCTAGCCGCATACCTCACCCTCTGAACTCTGCCAGTTGGCCCCTGAAGACTTTCAAATCATACTCCCAGGTTTTGCCTGTCGCGGGGCAGGGTCGATACGTTCAAGGTATCGCTTGATTGAGAATACCGACACGTTAACCGCAGGAAACATAACGGTAAGAAACGCTACACAGTCCACAAGTTTTATCACCTGTTTGCCCTTTATGAATCCCCGCTATCGGTTATACAATCTCGCCTCAACCAGATCTTCTGCTAACCGATATGATGGTTAATTATGATGCGGGCACGCCATAGCGCCCACCCCTGTTATAGGCGGGTTCGCAGTAACCTCACGATCAGGGAGCGACCATGAGCGTCAAACCGAGGGCCTTTCAGGGGCAGTACCCGCCGCGTTGGCATAGTATTATCAACAGCCCAGTGGGACGTCTGTATGTGGCGGCCAGTGATAACGCCCTGACCGGCATTTGGTATGAAGAGCAAGCCCATTTTCCGCTCCCCCATGAGCTGGGCGAACGTATCACCGACCCCGCTGGTCTAGTCGTTGAGGCCGACGAGGTGGCCCAGGTAATAGGGGCCGATGCCGAACGCCGTGGCGAACACATCTATGTGGCCCCGGCGCGTATCCTCGCTCAAACGGAGCGGGAACTTGACGAATATTTTAGGGGTCGGCGCACAGATTTTGAGGTACCGCTGGATCCCGACGGCACCGATTTTCAGCTGGCTGTGTGGGACTATCTCAAAACAGTTCCGTACGGGTACACGGTTACCTACGGTGAAATCTCGCGGATGGTTGGCCCTGGTGCGCCCGCCCAGGCTGTTGGGCAGGCAGTTGGTCATAATAAAATCGCGATCATTATTCCTTGCCACCGGGTGCTCGGTGCGGGTGGGAAGCTCACCGGATACGCTGGCGGCCTTGACCGTAAACGTTGGTTATTGGATCGTGAAGAGCCTAAAGATATACGTAGCGGGCGGTTGTTTTAGTGTTATGCCCACCAATTTTCCACCATATTTTTCCGATAAAGATTGGTATATTTGAGAACTACGCGCTGTTCCAATAGATACTTTCGATGATGGGGAGAGTCATGGCTATAGGCACCGGGGATCAAGCGCCCCGTGAGAATTACCCCGCGTGGGTTCGTAACGATCTGGAACGTGACTACTACGATACCGAGTGGGGTGTGCCCGTTACCGATGAACGCGGAATGCTTGAACGGGTCTGCCTTGAAGGCTTCCAGTCGGGTCTCTCGTGGTACACGGTTCTTGTGAAGCGCCCGGCATTCCGTGAACTGTTCGCAAATTTTGTCCCGGACGCTCTGGTAAAGTTCACTAACGACGATGTGGAACGGCTGTTGCAGGATGAGCGCATTATCCGCAACCACCTGAAAATACAGGCTACTATTTCTAACGCGCTATTAACCATCGAACTGCGTGACCGTGCGGCTGCTGGGGACACCTCGCTGGCTGGCTTTTATCTGCCAAATGGTCAGTGGGTTGAGCCCGGGCTGCCAGCCTTCATTTGGTCTTTCCTCCCCGAACGCACCATTACCCCGCGTGAACTCAGCGAGGTCCCCGCCCAGGACGACGTGTCCGCTGCTATGGCGAAGGCTTTTAAGAAACTGGGCGGAAAATTTTTAGGGCCCACCAGCTGTTACGCGCTCATGTGCGCTATCGGTATGGTGGATGCGCACCTGCTGGATTCTCATCGCAGGGGCGTCATGGGGCTTTTCGACGAAAACGGCAGGCTCCTGCCCTCCCCCGAGGCACTTTAACCCCTCTCATTTTAGGGTTATGTTGCCTCTCCCTGCTGGGCGCCTCACACTTTTCTCAGAAAACACCACACAATAGAATGACGTAAACAGTAAGATGCACCCGCACCGGCGCATTACAATACGCGGGTGCGGGCGCATCCTATTAAAAACCTCTGAGGCTAGATCACCACCAGCAGGAAAATCAGCGCCAGCAGCGGCGGGGTAAATTGGATGAGCGCGGGCTTACGCTTATCTTTTGAGGTGAGAAACAGGTAAATACCAGCTACAGCCATCGACCCCAAACCAGCAAACATGAGGGCGATACCCACCTGCGGGAGCCCACCAAACCAGAAAGCGAGCAAGCCGGTGGCAGCAACCCAAGCCAGCATCAGGTTATACAGCCCCTGGTTTGCCGCCATATCTTTTGTAGACTCCGCAAATTCCTCACTCATGTTGAACACTTCACGGCCTTTCGGCTTGGTCCACAGAAACGATTCAAGAATCCAGATATACACGTGAATGGCAATTGCCACAAACGCGAACACAGTGACTACGGTCAGCATAGCTGGCATAAAGTTCTTCTCCTTGCTGTAGTGTCAATCGGTAAACAGGAACAATTTTACTCCCTCAGACCAGTGAAGATACATGCCCGTAACTTATAACGCACATACTTCGCCTCACCACGTGCCTGCTCGGTTTCTCGCTGTACCGATGAGCCGGACAACGGGTATTGCACGAAGAGCAAGGAGCTCTTTAGCGGGCCATCACCAGTGAGAGTAGGTACACCCACACGCATACCAAAACCAGCAGAATAGCACTGTATTTAATAGACATGGAGGTAATCTTCGATTCCTGCCCGGCACTATTCACAGCAGCCGCAGCAATAGCAATCGATTGAGGTGAAACGATCTTACCCATCACACCGCCCGCAGTGTTCGAGGCTACCAGCAGAGTGGGATTCACATTAATCTGATGCGCGGTCGCAGACTGCAAACCGGCGAACAGCACGTTATTGTTTGTTACTGATCCGGTCACGAACACACCAATCCAGCCGATTACTGGCGAAATAAGCGGGAAGAACGCGCCCGCAGCTGAGGCCGCAAGTGCGATAGAGGAAATCATCCCGGCGTAGTTCATCACATTCGCTAGGGACATGACCAAGCAGATCATGAGGATAGGAAGCCATAACTGTTTCCAGGTGCCGCTAAGCTCCTCAAACGCGGCCTTCCAACTGATCTTGGAGAACAGCACGGTCACCAGCACCGCCACCAGAATCGCGGTACCGGAGGCCCCCAAAATATTCCAGGTAAACACAGCCTTCACAGGGGTGGGTCTAGTGACGATAGGGGCAGCCTGCTCAATTGCCCCATGCACGCCGGGGATATTAAACAGGATGGTGGAGAACCCCAATAGCCCGTCGCTCTCCCCCGGTTTAACAGCTTTAGCAAATACCGGTTTGAGGGCGGTAGACCACAGCAGGATGGCGACCGATAAGTACACGAAGGGACTCCAGGCGTTCAGGATCTCCCCGGCGGTATGTTTAACTGCCCCCTGCTCTTGTACCTCTTCGAGGGTGGGAGCGGTAGGCTCACGGTAAATATTTTTGGGCTGCCACACACGCATTATTAGTGCAAGCACCACAAGCGCCAACAGCGGCGGAATAATATCCACCAGCTCGGGGCTGCCGAGGAAGAATAGAATCGCTGACTGCCCACCAGAGAACACTGCACCAATAAGCAAGGCAACAGGCCCAACTTCACGCACACCACGCACCCCGTCTTGAATGGCGACCATGAGCACGGGGATAAGCATTGAGAAAATCTGCAGTACCGGAACAATATCTATGGATAGACCTGCTAGATCAATGTTTCCGTAGTTGGCGGCAGTAGTGACCGGGATACCGATAGCCCCATAAGCCCCTGAGGCGGCGTTAGCGATAAGTGCGAACATGGAGGCTTTGAGCGGGTTGAACCCCAGGTTCACCAGTAGCGCCGCCGCAATAGCAATGGGGATACCAAACCCAGCAGCCCCTTCCAAGAACCCGCCAAAGCAGAACGCTATTAGCAGCATCTGGATGCGCTGGTCGGTGGATATTGCCGAGACCGATGAGCGCACAATATCGAAATTCCCGGCGCGCACGCTAATGCGGTACAGCCACACGGCCATGAGCACAATCCACCCAATAGGCCACATGCCAGCTAAGAAACCGTAAAGGATCGAACCCGCCCCGGCGCTGGCAGGTAGGCCAAACACGAAGATCCCAATACCCAACGCAGCCGCCAACGAGAGGAGCGCGGATTTAATGCCGGTGAGTTTGAAAACGGTAAGGCTCAGTAGGAAAAGGATGATGGGCGCCGCCGCGACCAGTGCCGAAAGCACAGTCGAGTGGAGTGGGTCATAGACCTGTTGCCACATAAGTTTTTAGTCCTTCCCGGCGGTGCTGTGTGTGCTCCCGCTCGGTATTTCACGATGTGATGCCGCCACGGTTCCTGCTACTGGTTTGGCAGGTGTGTGGGCGGCATCGTGCGTTTTATCTGTATTTGTGTGTATATAACAGTGGTGTGTACCGGTGTTATTCCCGCTCTGTACCCATTGCTGTAGTGAGACGTGGACATGTGAGACTAATAAGGGTACACACAACCTTTTCTTTTCAAAAGTACCATGAGTGCGGGAGTGACTCATATGAGGCGGCACTGACTTGCGGTGTAGACGCATGAAACAGGCGGGTTCCGCTCGGTTATTTCCGTTGCGGAACCCGCCAGTTGTAGTGGCTGCTATGGTGGCATGTGAGTTGAAGCCGCCCGAGGTGATTAGTGCGTCATCACCAGTGAGAGTAGGTACACCCACACGCACAGAACGATCAGCAGCCCTGCACTGTATTTAATGGACATGGAGGTAATCTTCGATTCCTGCCCGGCGCTGTTCACTGCGGCCGCAGCGATAGCAATTGACTGGGGTGAAACAATTTTTGCCATCACACCACCAGAGGTGTTGGCAGCCACCAACAGAGTGGGGTTCACACCGATCTGGTGTGCGGTGGTTGATTGCAGACCGGCGAAGAGGATGTTGTTGTTCACCACGGAGCCGGTCACGAACACACCAATCCAGCCAATAATGGGTGATAGGAGCGGGAACACGGCACCTGCGGCCGCCACCGCCAGCGCGATGGAAGAGATCATTCCGGCGTAGTTCATCACATTCGCTAAGGACATGACCAGGCAAATCATAATGATGGGGGTTTGCAGCTGTTTCCAGGTGCCGCCGAGTTCTTCGAACGCAGCCTTCCAACTAATCTTGGAGAACAGCACGGTAATAACGACGGCCACCAGAATCGCGGTGCCGGATGCCCCCAAAATGTTCCAGGTAAACACAGCCTTCACTGGGGTGGGTTCATGAACGATAGGGGCTGCCTGCGCTATTGCCTTGTGCACGCCGGGAATATTAATAGGGATATTGGTGAATCCTAGCAGCCCGTCGCTCTCCCCCGGTTTGGTGGCTTTAACAAATACCGGCTTGAGGACGGTGGACCACAAGAGAATAACGACGGAGAGGTATACGAACGGGCTCCAGGCGTTTAGGATCTCCCCGGCGGTGTGCTTAACTGCCCCCTGTTCTTGTACCTCTTCGAGTGTGGGAGCGGTAGGTTCACGGTAAGTATTTTTGGGCTGCCACACACGCATCATTAACGCAAGTGCCACAAGCGCCAGCAGCGGCGGGATCACATCGACCAGTTCGGGGTTGCCCAGCACCTGTAGCAGTAGCGACTGTCCGCCGGAGTACACGGCGCCGACAATGAGCGCTACCAGACCTGTTTCGCGTAAACCGCGCAGCCCGTCTTGGATTACCACAAGGAGCACAGGGGTAAGAAGCGCAAAAATCTGCAGCACAGGGATCATATCTGCCGATAGTTCAGCAAGGGGAATACTGCCTTTCTCAGCACCGGTGCTGACAGGAATACCGATGGCCCCGTACGCCCCGGAGGAAACGTTTGCAACCAACGCCAGCATGGAGGCTTTGAGCGGGTTGAACCCCAGGCTTACCAGCAGCGCGGCGCAGATGGCGATAGGAATACCGAACCCGGCGGCCCCTTCCAAGAACCCACCAAAGCAAAACGCAATCAGCAGCATCTGGATGCGCTGGTCTGTTGAGATAGCTGAGATGGAGGAACGGACGATGTCGAAGTTCCCGGCGCGCACGCTAATGCGGTACAGCCACACAGCCATGAGCACAATCCACCCAATAGGCCACATGCCAGCCAAGAAACCGTAAAGGATCGAACCCGCCCCGGCACCTGCTGGCAGCCCGAAGACGAGGATTCCGATGCCTAGAGCGAGAGCGAGAGAAACTATAGCCGCTTTAATGCCGCTCATTTTGAGAACGGTAAGCCCAAGGAGGAAGAAAATAATGGGTATGGCCGCAACGAGGGCTGATAGCACGGTGGAATGTAACGGGTCGTATACCTGTTGCCACATGAGGGTGTGTCCTTCCGGCAGTGCGCCCGCAATGGTTCTATGCGGGCTGTGCCGTCGTTCCCTCAGCGAGCGCCTTACCGGTAGTATTGCGTTTCTGTGGGGTTGGCGGCAGCATATTGATGTGTTTTCAAACGGAGAAAACGCTAAACCTGCCTGCCAGATGGTTACGGTGGCTTATGTGTTCCCCGTCCCACTTATGAATGTACCACTTCATAACAACTTGTTCGCAAATATCCCCACCTAAAGACTGAAACATCATAGTTGCATCACAACCTGAAGATTTCACTACGCTCCGCACTATTATTCCACTACCCGCCTCAACACGTTGGATACCCAGACAGCTCAACGGCCTTTAGGGCTATTACTTGGGGGCAGATTCCGTGCGCCTAAAACATTTATCTTCTACATGAACTTTACTACCATTGTTAAGTAAACTCGCAGATGTTGTCAGAGCGCGCCTATACCGCCTGGGAGGAATAATTATGAATATCCTTTTACTTGGAGCCAGCGGCCCCACCGGACAACAAGTGCTTCAGCAAGCCCTGGAGCATGGGGATACCGTCACCGCCTTAGCCCGGCACCCCGAAACGTTGGAACAGTTCGGGCAGCAAGTGAAGGTTGTTCGCGGTGATGCCACCTCAGCTGAGGATCTAACGAAAGCTATG
The DNA here is from genome assembly GCF_003989155.1 of Rothia sp. HSID18069. NCBI lineage: Bacteria > Bacillati > Actinomycetota > Actinomycetes > Micrococcales > Micrococcaceae > Rothia > Rothia sp. HSID18069. Next base: position 1,330,733 of record NZ_RBMG01000001.1, read on the forward strand.
GACGGGCAGGACGTCATCATCTCCACTCTAGGCCGTGGTAAAGCCCTGCGGGCGGAGAACCTTTTTACGGACGCCATCTTGGCGATTCTGCAGGCGGCATCTGCCACCGGTGTTCACCGCCTGGTGTGGTTATCGTCTTTCGGTGTTGCGCACACCTACGATTCGGCCACCTTCAGCCAGAAAGCGGTGTATAAGACAATACTGCGCAATATTTATGAGAATAAGGCTGAGGCAGAAAAGCTGCTCCGCGCCAGCGACCTGGACTACACCATCGTGTACCCTACCGCTCTAACAAACGGCCCAGCCACTGACACTTACCGGGTGGGAGAGAATATTTCCATGAAATCCGCGGTACTAAAGGTGAGCCGCGCCGATGTGGGCCATTTTATGTACCGTGCCGCCCGCGATGCTGAGTGGATTGGCCGCGATGCTGTTATTACCAGCGGCGGCAGCTAACTCACCATTACGCGGTGCCGCTGGCGAGACAACGATGAAGGCATAAGCGGCATCCGCTCACGTGAGGCTGCTAAAGTCGCTGCCTTCCGGTCATAGCTAGCCTGCGGTCACGTACATTGTTTCAACCGCCAAAACCAGTAACTTATGATGCACAATACCAGATACAACAAAACGCCCCAACCGATAGTTCTACCGATTAGAGCGTTTTCTGCGTCGGGTTGACAGGATTTGAACCTGCGACCCCTTGACCCCCAGTCAAGTGCGCTACCAAGCTGCGCCACAACCCGATGATTCCGGGGAACCCTCCCCTGAACACTCGATAAACTATACCCCAGGTTTTTACCCCGTGCAACTTGGCACAGACTAAGGAACAGAAATTTTTGCGCTACCGTTCTCAGCTGCTCACATAAGGGGTCACCATGCCAGCACGGGCGCCTCGCAGCGGCTTCTTCAAGACCACCACAAGGCACCCAGTACACCACGGGGCAGGGGACTACCGTTTGCGGGTGCTCTTCCCCTTCTTCTTCGTCTTACCGCCCTGACGTTCCCCCAAGGAGCGGCGTTCACGCACGCGCATCGAAATTTCGATCGGCGTGCCCGTGAACTCGAAAGTTTCACGCAGGCGGCGCGTAATAAAACGCCGATACCCCGGGTCTAAGAACCCGGTTGTGAAAAGCACAAACTTCGGCGGGCGCGACGACACCTGCGTGCCGAAAAGAATACGCGGCTGCTTACCGCCACGCAAAGGATGAGGATGCGCCGCAGCCAGCTCCCCTAAGAAAGCGTTCAGCCGCCCCGTTGGGATACGCGAATCCCAGGACTCCAGCGAGCGCTCCAAGGCGGGCACCAGTTTATCTTTATGCCAACCGGTTTTCGCCGAAATATTCACGCGCGGAGCCCACTTCACGTGCGCCAGGTCGCGGTCAATTTCACGTTCGAGCATCTCGCGGCGTTCCTCATCAAGGGTGTCCCACTTGTTGAAAGCCAGCACCATTGCACGACCGGAATCGATAGCGGTCTGAATAATACGCACGTCCTGCTCACTCAGCGGCTCAGACACGTCCAGAAGCACAACCGCGACCTCGGAGCGTTCCAGGGCTGTCTGAGTGCGAAGCGAAGAATAAAACTCTGCCCCCTTCGCCATATGCTGGCGGCGGCGAATACCCGCCGTATCAATAAACCGCCACGGGTAGCCGCCCAGCTCAATAACCTCATCAATAGGGTCACGCGTAGTACCCGCAAGGTCATTCACAACTGCACGTTCAGAGCCCGCTAGCTTATTCAGCAGCGAGGATTTACCCACGTTGGGGCGACCAATCAGCGCCACACGGCGCGGCCCACCTGGCGCATCCGGCTGTGCATACTGGGAGTGCTCGGGCATGACCTCTAGAAGTTCGTCAAGGGCATCTGCAAGGCCACGACCGTGCAAACCCGAAACCGGGAAAGGCTGCCCCATGCCCAGCGACCACAGGTTATAAATCTCCGGTTCCAGGTGAGCGTCATCAATCTTATTGGCCATTAGGATAATGGGTTTCTTCACGCGCCGGAGCATGCGCACAATCTGCTCATCCGAGGCGGTAATACCCACGCGCGCATCCACCACAAGAATAACAACGTCGGCCTGCTCAACTGCGATTTCCGCCTGATCCGCCACCTGGGCGTCAATACCGCGTGCATCAGATTCCCAGCCGCCAGTATCAACAAGGGTGAAACGTTTATCCAACCATTCAGCTTTATAGGAGACACGGTCGCGGGTCACCCCCGGCTTATCCTCCACCACGGCCTCACGCCGACCCAAAATACGGTTAATAATCGTGGACTTCCCCACATTGGGGCGCCCCACGATCGCTACCACCGGGTCAGCAAGCTGCTCTTCTTCCTCATCAAGCTCAAAACCCCAGGCGCCCAAGAGCGCACGATCTTCCTCATCAAGATCATAATCCTCAAGCCCCTCCAGAAGAGCCTGCGCACGCGCCTCAGCGGTTTCATCGTCAATATCAGCTAGACGCTCGGTGACATCATCCTCACCGCCGCCTAAATATTTGTCTTCGTAGTCATCGCGGATAGCATCGTTCTCAGCCATGCGCGTCCCCTTTCTACACTGCAAACACCCGAACCACCTCCCAATAAACATCCCACTAAGGAACCTGAGAGTCGGGCGGTTCGCACATTACGTACTGCTGCGTGGGTTATCCCCCGCGTTTTGCTTTCACCTGCGCGTTGACCGCATTAATCACAGCCGAAACGGTGGCGTTAAAGTCCAGTTCGGAGCTATCAATCAGCTCAACACCAGCTGCGGCCTGCATAAAATTATTAACCTTCGAGTCTTTGGCGTCACGCTCAGAGATCTGCTGCGTCAAATCGCCCGCAGAGCCCGACTTCTCAGTATTTTCCAGGCCGCGGCGGGCCATACGCACCTCTTCTGAAGCAGTCAGCAAGATACGCGCGTCCGCGTCCGGGGCCACCACAGTGGTAATATCACGCCCCTCGACGACAATACCGTTCACGGCGTGCCCAATGGCCCATCTCTGTAACCCGATCAGGTGCTCACGTACCGCCGGGACGGACGCCACAGCTGAGACCGCCGCCGAAACCCGCTCAGAGCGGATCTGCTCACGCACATCGGTAGAGCCAATCAGGATCTCTTCTTCCTTAATATTGGTGCCAAACACCAACGGCATCTCAACCACCGCCTGGGAGATAGCCTCAGCGTCAGCCAGGTCAATCCCCCGCTCCAGCACATACCAGGTTGCCGCACGGTACATGGCGCCGGTGTCAAGATACGCCAGCCCAAAATGACGCGCCACCTCTTTTGAGACTGAAGACTTTCCAGACCCGGAAGGGCCATCAATAGCAATCGTTAACTTAGGTTTCTCATGCATGCTTATTCGCTTTCATATGGTGATGCGCAGGTACTTACCTGCTTTTAGCATACGGGATTGGAGCGTTTATTCCTCCCCGCAAACATTGGGACACCCCACCCACTAGGTGACGACCTTCCAGCCCCGCTCGGTCAGTCCGGTCACCAGCTCATCATGTTTAGCGGGGCTCACCGACAACTCGGCCATGCCTACATCTGCCCCGGTTGAATGTTCCAGACGCAGATCTTCCACATTCACACCCAGCTCACCAATATCGGCCAGCAGCCGCGCCAAAGACCCAGGGGTATCATCCACCAACACCGTGAGCGTGGCAAATGCGGTCGGCACCGTACCATGTTTACCGGGGATGCGAGCCACCCCCGCGTTCCCCTCACTCATTAGCTGCGCCAAATCCAGGCGAGCGCCGGGGGCGGTAGGGTTCTCAAGTGTAGCAATCAGACGGTCCAGATCCTGACGTATACCATAGAGTGTACGCACCATAGGCTCCGCATTCGCCGCGAAAATCTGCACCCACAGGCGCGGGTCACTCCCCGCGATACGCACCGTATCACGCAGGCCCTGCCCCGCCAGCGACAGCGCATATAACGGTGTGTGCTGCAGGCGGGTGGCAAGTAAAGAACTCACCGCCTGCGGCACATGCGAGATGAGCGCCACCGTCTCATCATGCTCAGACGCACTCAAGGCGGTCACAATAGCCCCCAGCTCAACCGCTAAAGCCCGCACCAGTTTCACGCACTCAGCGCGGGCAGCCTCATGCTCACAAATAATCCAGGGTCGGGCCTGAAACAGCTCTCCGCGTGCAGCAACCGGACCGGACTTCTCCCGCCCCGCCATCGGGTGCGACCCCACATAACGTGAAGCATCAGCCCCCGACTCAAGCACCTGCCGCAGCGGCAAAGACTTCACCGAAGCAATATCAGTGACGGTGGCCCCCGGGTAATCCCCGTGCGGCGCATATGTATTGAGTGCCTGCACGCACAGGTCACCAGCCACGTCCGGCGGGGCCGCCACCAGCACCAGCTGCGGCGCGCATGAGGCACGTTTAGCTTCCCCAAGAGAGGACCAACGGGTACCCGCACCAATATCCTCAGCGACCGCCTCCACGGTAGGCGAAATATCCTGCAAGTACACCGGCACTCCTGCGGCACGCAAGCCCAACCCGATAGATGCCCCCAACAAGCCCGTGCCGATCACCAGCACCGGGCCGGTAAGCACCGGGGAAATATCCTGAGAACCCATTACATGTCCACGCTTGCCAGTAGATGCCCGATCTCAACCTTCGACAGGTTACGCACCGTACCCTGCTTCTGCGACCCAATACGTACCGGGCCCATCTCAACACGCACCAGCTTCTCCACCGGGTACCCCACAGCCTCAAACAGGCGGCGCACAATACGGTTCTTCCCCGAATGGATACTCACCTCAATCAGCACATGCCCCGGGGCCGAATCCACCAGCTTAAACGAATCAACACGAGACACGCCATCCTCAAGACGCACACCCTTTTTCAGCTGCGCACCCACGCCCGACTCAACCGGGCCACGCACCTGCACCAGGTATGTTTTAGGCACCTCGTAGGAGGGGTGCGTCAGCCGATTCGCCAGCTCACCATCATTCGTCAGCAGCAGCAGCCCCTCAGTCTCAACATCCAAACGACCCACATGGAACACCCGCTCCGTCATTGAAGACCGCAAAAAATCTTTAATGCAGGGGCGGCCATCGGGGTCTTCCATTGTTGAAACAACCCCGGCAGGCTTATTAAATGCCATGTACACGAGCTTATCGTTCGTCTGCACGGTCATACCATCCACCTGAACCACAACATCCGCAGGGTTCACACGCACCCCTAGCTCGGTCACGGCCTCACCATTAACAGTGACCCGCCCTTCGGTGATCATCTGCTCACACACACGGCGTGATGCCACCCCGGCCTGGGCCATTAGCTTCTGCAGACGCACACCGTTCTCGTCATAAAAATCGAAATGATCCACCGGCGCAGCACGCGGACGTCGTGGGCGATGCGGCCCCGCCCATTTGTTGGCCCGGTACTCGCCGCGCTCATGCGCAAACGCCTCCCCCGAACGGTACGGGCGGCCCGGTGCCCGGCGTTCACGCTTAGGTAGCTCAGAGTACTTACCTTTCCCCTTGCCTTTGCCCCTGGAAGCGCCAGCCTGTGAGGCGCCATACTTCGAGTTTTTGGGGGCGCCCCCCTTAGCCTTGCGGCCACCGCCTTGCGGGCCCGCGCCCTTGGAACCGCCCGTATGTCCGGGGCGGGAATTATTCTTTCCGTATGCCATCAGTTTTCCTAATATCCTGTCAGTATTTTCTACAATTTATCTGTTATATCCCGAGCTCACTGCCCGCACGTTCAGCAGCACTCCCCTGGGCCTGAAGTATTACACGCATTACCCATCTGCGGAGCCCGTTATAAGTATCTACGCATCATCTGCCAAAAGTGCCGCCTCCGTATCATCCGGCAAAAACGGGGCAAGCTCCGGCAGCTCATCCAACGAGTCCAACCCCAGTTTCGCCAGCAGAAGCTCAGTCGTCTCATACAGGGCCGCCCCTGTACCTTCTTCCTTACCAGCCTCACGCACCAACTGGCGGTGCACCAGCTGCCGCACCGCGGCATCAGCATTCACGCCGCGCACCGCTGCAACACGAGCCCGGGTAACCGGCTGCTGATACGCGATCACAGCCAACGTCTCAAACGCCGATTTGCTCAATGTGGCGCTCTGGCTGCGGGTCACAAACCGGGCCACCCAGGGCGCAAAATCGGCACGAGAGTACAAACGCCAGCCGCCCCCTACCCGGCGCAGTTCAAAACCTCTCGGCTCCCGAGAAGGCCCATCATCACCGTAGTCTGATTCGTCCCCGTTATATTCACGGTACAGTTCGTCTAAGGCAGCCTCCACCGCCCGCTCATTCACGATCAGCGCAGCCGATAGCTCACGCACACTCACCGGGGCGTCAGCGACCGCTAAGACAGCCTCAATCGCTGCTTTCACCCCGCCCGGTATACGCTCCACGCGGGAAAACTCGTCCTCAGCATCAACAGCAGCAGCACCCATGGTTCGGCCGCTGGGGCGCCGGGGCGCTCGCTGCCCTGACGGGGTCTTGTTTGCGTCCTTATCGGGGAGGCTAGATACTGTAAGCCCTTTGCTCTGGGGCGGTGTCTCCACAGTGTTGTTGGGTTCTGGTGCGTCAGCACCGCTCGCTGTGCCTTCTTGCTCGATGTCCGGCGCTATTTCCGTATCGGATCCGGGGTCCCAATACCCAAGGTTCACAATATTCAGGTCTGATTCGGTAAATTCGTCCTCAAAACGGTTACCGCCGGTGGCGCTAGTGTTCATGCTTCCCCTTTCCCAGGGTGTGCCTGCAGCTCAGGCGCCGCTACGGCGGGTACGGTCTCGCTGCCTGCCATTGTAGAGTCGGCCGGGTCGTGGGGCACAAAATCGCGGGACAATGCGGTTGTGCTCACCGAAATCTCTCCCAGAGGCGCGTCCTGGTTGAGGGTCACCGCCCCCTCTTTATAGAGTTCCAGTAATGCCAAAAAACGCACTACTGCCGTCTCAAGCTCACCGGCCCCGCGCACAAGCTCGCTGAACCGCACCGACCGTACCGCAGGTGCACCCGCTAGGAGCGCATCTAAAATAGTGCGTTCCTCAGCGGCTATAGTGGTGGTGGAAACGTGCAGGTGTTCGTTGAGTTCTTCAACAATTACCTCTGGCTCTGGTTCAGCGGGACGAGTTTTAGGTGCGAACGCCGCCGCAGCGATACGTGCGAATTCCTCGGGCCCTTCCTCAAACACAAGCTCCGGAAGTGCCTTCGCAAAAACCGGCTCTAGGGCCACGGTGCGGGCAAACCGCTGATTTTCCGCCTGCCAGCGTGCAGCAAAAATAGCGGCAACTTCACGGTAGGCGCGGTACTGCAGGAGCCGTGCAAACAGCAAGTCACGGGCCTCTACAAGTGCAACATCCTGTTGCAGCGGATCATTATGGTGCGGCAGCAGACGAGCAGCCTTTAACTCAAGCAGTGTTGCGGCAGTTACCATAAAGTCACTCGCCTCATCCAGCGCCTCGGCGGTGCCATGCTCGTAGAGGGCATGCAGGTAGGCGATGAACTCGTCGGTAACTTCAGCGAGCGCGATATCTGTAATATCGAGTTTACGGCGCGATATGAGGGTCAACAGCAGATCAAAGGGGCCCTCAAAATTAGTGAGTGTGAGAGTGAACCCGGCACCTGGCACCGGGGGTGTAGGGCTGTTTGGCCCAGTCGGTGTCGGTACCCTCTCGGCAGCGACGGTTTCGGTCATGGGTGACCTATGCTCCATTCTTGGATGCTTCAAAATACTTAGGGCAGGTGCACGCCACCTGTAACTACAGGGGCAAACCTAACGTCACATATTTTACCGGGTCCAGCGGAGGCTAAACAACACGGCACTGCGGCAGGCGGCCCCAGCCTCAACAGCGGTCCGCCGGTACCCCGGTGAAAACGCGGACGCCGTACCCGGTGCAGTCCCGCACCGTGCTACAGCATCCGCGTACGTATTGGGGAAACACATCCAGGGCTAGGGTGCGCCGCCCTTATAGATCAGCTCACGCGCCACCTGCCGGTACGCCTGTGCGCCTGGGTGGTTGGTGGCGTAGTTCAGGATCGGCTCAAATGAGACGGTCGCATCCGGGAATTTAACGGTGCGTTTAATGACGGTGTCGAACACCTTATCGCCGAATGCGTCGATAATGCGTGCCAGTACCTCTTTGGAGTGGGTGGTGCGTGCATCAAACATGGTGGCAAGTACGCCAACAATGTCCAGGTCGGGGTTGAGCCTATCCTGCACTTTCTGGATTGAGTCGTTCAGCAACGCGACAGCACGCAGGGCGAAAAACTCGCAGATGAGGGGAATAATCACGCCGTCGGAGGCGGTGAGAGCGTTCACAGTAAGCAGTCCCAGGGAAGGCTGGCAGTCAATGAGGATTACGTCGTACTCGTCGCGAACTTTACGGAGCGCAGAGGCCAGCACCTGCTCACGAGCCACCTCGTTCACCAGCAGCACCTCAGCTGCGGACAAGTCAATATTCGCCGGGAGCAGGTCTACGTTCTCAACACCGGTGCCTTGGATGACGTCTTTAATGTCTACCTTGCGGTCCATCATGACGTTATAGACGGTCAAGTCCAGCTCGTGCGGGTTCGCACCGAATCCCGCAGAGAGCGCGCCCTGCGGGTCAAAATCCACGAGTAAAACTTTACGCCCGCATTCAGCAAGGGCCGCGCCAAGATTAATGGTTGAGGTGGTCTTGCCCACCCCACCCTTCTGGTTCACCATCGAGATGATGCGCGCGGGACCGTGCTGTTGTATGGGCGCGGGGTCGGGGTATTCGCGGAGGGGGCGGCCGGTGGGCCCGAGTTCTTGTTCCGGTGCTTCAGTCAACTATGTCACCTTCGTGTGCGAAATTTACTGTTGATTATAAGGTTACAGTATTTGCCCCGTATCCCAGAGCCTAAACGTGAGGTGGAACTCAGGGGTACGGGGCGGTTGAGGTTGAACGGATGCGTTCAAACTCTCTGCTACTGCCCAGAGTCGATATGCGTGCGCGGTTTTATGTTCTCGGGCGGCACAACGGGAATCTGTTTGGTTGGCGATTTCTGAGCCACTGCATCATCCACGTACTGGTCGCCGTGTAAGGCATCCCCCATGGTGTTCTCATCAAAGGGAAGTTCGCCTTTTAGGACGGAACGCACCCTGTCCATGTCGATCTCTTTAACGGCTTTACCCATGAGCACAGTTGCCACAGCGTTGCCGGTAAAGTTCGTAACGGCGCGCGCCTCAGACATGAAACGGTCAATACCCACAATCAGCCCCACACCGTTCACAAGGTCAGGGCGGTGCGACTGCAGACCACCAGCCAGGGTAGCGATACCCGCACCCGAGACCCCAGCGGCGCCCTTTGAAGCAATAATCATGAAAACCAACAGAGAAAGCTGCTCACCCAACGCCAGTGGGGTGCCCATCGCCTCAGCCACGAATAGTGCACTCATGGTCAGGTAGATAGCGGTACCGTCCAGGTTAAAGGAGTACCCGGTGGGCACAACCACACCCACTACGGGTTTTGAGACGCCAAGGTGCTCCATTTTAGCGATCAGCCGCGGCAAAGCCGCCTCGGAAGAGGAAGTGGAGAAGATTAGCAGGTATTCCCGCGCCAAATATTTCAGCAGGCTAAAAATGTTCACCCCTGCGAACAGTTTAAGGATGCTGCCCAGCACCACCACGACAAATAGGATGCAGGTGATATAGAAAGCGGCCATGAGCACGAACATGGACGAGATTGCCTGCAGCCCGGTGGACCCAACAACCGCTGCAATAGCACCCAACGCCCCCAGCGGTGCCAGCCACATAATCATCATGAGCAGGCGGAACACCAGCGCTTGGCAGTAGGTGAGGAATTTTAGGATGGGCTGGCCGACCGGGCCCATTTTCTGCAGCGCAAAACCCATCAGCAGAGCCACAAACAGGGTCTGCAGAATGTTGTCGTTTGTCAGTGCAGAAAGCAGGGAGGTGGGGATAATGCCCAGCAGAAAGCTCACGGTATCTCCCCCGCCATGGCTCCCGCTGCTGTTGTTGGGGAGGGTGTATTTAGTGGTGGCAGGGTCGTAGTGCAGGGCGCTGCCGGGCTCAATAATATTGCCAACCACTAGACCAATACCGAGCGCAAAGGTGCTCATGAGCACAAAATACAGCAGTGCCATACCGCCCACTTTCCCCACGGTCGCAGCTTTTGCGATGGAGCCGACCCCGAGGACGATGGTGCAGAAAATGACGGGGGCGATCATCATTTTAATGAGCGCGATAAACCCGGTACCGATGGGCGCCAGACCTTTAGCGAAGCCCGGCGCGGTCAGCCCCAGCACGCAGCCGATAATGACGGCAGCAATCACCGAGAGGTACAGCATGTGGGTGGGGTCTTTATAGAACGGCTTCTTTTCTACCGTTTTTTTGGGTGATGAGTTGTGGGCTGATGCCGTGCTCATAACATGTATCCCTTCCGTTCGGAGCACGCACGATACTGTGCGTCTGCACCGCCTGAGATAGCCTTTAATCTCATGAACGGCCACGCTCTGGGATAGTTGCGGTTGGGCGCGGCCGATTCGGCGATAGTCACGATACTACCGGGCCACCCTAGTGGGTTTGGTGGGTTTTACACGGAGAAACACATTTTTTACATTTTTGTAACACGAAGAATAAATATTACACATGATTTTGCGCACCGCAGAATCTTTCGGTAGCCTTGCGCGCGAACCGGCGCAGCGGATGGGTACAGTGCACCAAGGCGCACGCATACATTTCCTACCGTGTGGGGTAGTTGGCTCGCGGATGCGCCATCCGGTACACCTCCATCATCCCCTCGGGGCTCACCCTGGTATACACCTGGGTGGTGGCAATAGAAGCGTGGCCCAAAAGTTCCTGCACCACCCGAATATCGGCCCCGCCCTGCAGCAGGTGTGTAGCAAAAGAATGCCGCATTGAGTGAGGCGAAAAATCCTGGGTTAGCCCCGCCTGCTCGGCGGCGCTTTTAAGAATCAGCCACGCACCCTGCCGACCCAGGCGGCTACCGCGCCCATTGAGGAATAGCGCGGCGGTACCTTTACCATGTGCGGCAAATACGGGGCGGGCACGCACCAGATAGTTCTGAAGGGCCCGCTGCGCATACGACCCCACCGGAACCAGCCGCTCTTTCCCCCCTTTACCGAATAGCCGCACATACCCGGGTAGAGTAACAGTTTCACCGTGCTCATCGGTGGTGCTCTCCCCCAGGTGCACATCGTCTATATCAGCGGCTAGCATCTCACTGACGCGCGCACCCGTGGCATACAAAAATTCCAAGATCGCCCGGTCCCGCAAACCGGTAGGGGTCTCCAGGGACGGAACCGCAAGAAGCCGCTGCATCTGCTCAACAGTGACAGCCTTAGGTAACCGTTTGACGTTTTTGGGAGGCTTCACCGCCGCCGCCGGGTCGGTGTCAGTGGTGCGGGAACTATGCCAGAAAGCGTGCGCGCCCCGCACCGCTGCCATAGTGCGGGCAATAGAGTTAGGACCCAGCGGAACTGGCAGAATTTGCCCCGCTGGTGCACTGAGCGAATTGTGCGGCGGGGGCGCAGCAGATGCTTTATCACCCGCATAAATCGTTGCGGCAAGGGCATCATGAGCGTCCTGCTCAGCGGCTTTACGGTCTTGCGCTGTCTGCGGCTCGGGCAGTGGAACGGTGGGGTTAGCGAGTTCCCGCATAAACGCACGCACATCAGCGGTGCGGATGCGCTCGGGAGCGATAATACCGCGCGTGGCAAGGTACGCACTGTAGCGGCGCAAATCGCGCGTGTATGAAAGTATCGTATTGTCGCTGCTGCCTTTTTCAACACGTAAATAGGTAAGGTACTGTTCTACACCAGCCTGCAGTGGGGTGGGCCGGGTGTGGCTGCGGGAAGAGCGCCCAGTCACAGGAGACACCATCGCACAGTTTTAGTGAACATTCCGGTACCGGGTGCGCCGCCCGCCCAGATAAGGGTGAAAATCCCAGCTATCGGTGGCCGAGCGCAGGTTGGCAAACCCCACCTGGGATGCAACGTAAGCCGCCATAATCGCCTGGTTCGCTAACCCGTTATGGATGTGCCCTGCCAGCACCAGCTGTACGGCAGCGTCAAGAGGAACCCACCGGTAGGTGATCTCGGCTTCTTCTTCCCCGCGCGGGATGCGTTGCCCTTCTGGAATGCGGCGCAGACCCCGCGCCAGGTAGATTCGGCCCGCCTCGTCGGCCCCACCCGGGGTGGTGTAGTAGTCGATAAGAGTGTGCCAGGTCTTAGCTTCTAAGTCGGCTTCCTCTGCAAGCTCACGTTGGGCCGCCGCCAGCGGGTCTTCCCCCTCAATGTCGAGAAGCCCAGCGGGTACCTCCCACAGGTTCATGCGCACCGGGTGGCGGTACTGGTTAAGCAGCAGAATACGGTCGTGTTCATCAAGGGTGGCCACGGCAACAGCACCCGGCATACCCACAACGTCGCGGGTCAGTTCCGGCCCGTGGGGACTCAGCAAGTATTTTTCAACGGTCACATCGAGCACATGCCCGCAGTATTTATGTTCGCGGGAGGTAACTTCCCGCAAAGAGGGAGTGTCAACAATATCTGCGTATTCTGGGTTAAGCGATGATGCCGCCGGTTTGGTGCTCATATCCCCCATTCTAACGTGGATTCCAGGCGGGTACCCGGTGCAGCGTCAGGGCACAGAGAGTCGGCGGTTTAGCGAATGACACTGAACATCCCTGCATCACACGCCCACACAGTTATCCGCACCAGACCAACACGAGGCGAAGCCTTCACCAAAGTATGTAACAGGCCCCGCCTCGTGGTGTTGCTGCCTTAGCCGTTACATATCGCGTTGTGCCAGTGCTGCCTCAATAAGGCCCGCAAAGAGCGGGTGCGGGCGGGTCGGGCGGGAACGGTATTCGGGGTGCGCCTGAGTCGCCACATAGTAGGGGTGCGTCTCGGCGGGCAGTTCCACATACTCCACCAGTGAGGAGTCGGGTGAGGTGCCCGAGATCATCAGCCCCGCGTCTTCAAGCCGTTCACGGTACTCATTGTTTACCTCATAGCGGTGGCGGTGCCGCTCAGCGACCTCAGTAGCACCGTACGCCTTAGCAACCTGAGAGCCGGGAACCAGGTTCGCAGGGTACAGGCCCAGACGCATGGTACCGCCAAGATCCCCAGCACCGTGCACGAACTGTTTCTGCTCCTCAATGGTGGCGATCACCGGCTCGGTGGTGTCCGGATCGAACTCAGTCGAGGACGCCTCAGATAGCCCAAGCACATTACGCGCATACTCGATCACCATAGATTGCAGCCCCAGGCAGATTCCTAGCGTGGGAATTTTATGCTCACGAGCGTATTTGAGCGCACCGATCTTGCCGTCAAGGCCGCGGATGCCAAACCCGCCAGGTACCAGGATAGCGTCCATGTCGCCCAAGTGCTTTTCGGCGTCCTCATCGGTGGAGCACAAATCTGCCGCCACCCAGTTAATCTTGACCTTCACATTATTGGCGAAGCCGCCAGCGCGCAGGGCCTCAGAGACGGAAAGGTAGGCATCGGGCAGGTCAATATATTTGCCAACGAGCGCGACCTTCACATCAGTATTAGGGTTGTGCACGGCGCCTAACACACGATCCCACTGGGTGAAATCGGGGTCGGGGGCCTCAAGCCCAAAGTAATCAAGGATATAGTCGTCCAGCTTCTGCCCGTGCAGAGTTTTGGGGATATCGTAGATGCTCGGCGCGTCGGGGCACGAAATGACGGCGTCCACATCCACGTCGCAGGCGTTGCCGATCTTCGCCCGGTGTGAGGCTGGCACGTCACGCTCGCAGCGGAGAATCAGTCCGTCAGGTTGAATCCCCAAACCCCGCAGAGAGGCGACTGAATGCTGGGTGGGTTTGGTTTTAAGCTCGCCAGATGGACCAATAAACGGCACCAGGGAGACGTGCAGGAAAAACACGTTCTGACGCCCCACATCGCGGCGCACCTGCCGCGCGGCTTCCATAAATGGCAGGGACTCAATATCACCAACGGTACCGCCGATTTCGGTAATAATAATGTCCGGGGCGTTATCAATCTCGGCAGCGTAACGCATACGCGCCTTAATCTCGTTGGTGATGTGCGGAATCACCTGCACCGTATCACCCAAGTATTCGCCGCGGCGTTCTTTGGCGATCACCGACGAGTACACCTGACCGGTAGTCACGTTCGCGGACTGGTCAAGGTTCTCGTCAAGGAAACGCTCGTAGTGCCCAATGTCGAGGTCGGTTTCCGCCCCATCATCAGTCACGAATACCTCACCGTGCTGGAAAGGGTTCATGGTTCCGGGGTCAACGTTTAGGTAGGGGTCGAACTTCTGCATAGTCACAGAAAGACCGCGTGAGCGCAGAAGCTGCCCCAGAGAAGATGCTGAAAGGCCTTTGCCTAGAGAAGACGCAACACCGCCGGTTACGAAGATTTGACGGGTTACTTTGCCGTTGGAAGACGCGCCGGATGCGCTCATATTTTCATTCACCACGGAATTCAAGCTTACCATTTTCTTCTTTCTTATCCAATAGGGCGCAGCGTAATAACCCGCCAATAATACCCACACAACCGCCCAAATACTGGGTGGTCAAACGCCGCCTGCCGAACCTACGCTATGGGTGCATGGTTCTTCTTTACAGCTGGCCGCCAGCGTGCAATAGTTCGCGGGCGTGCTCTTGAGCCGCCTCCGATTGGTCGTGTCCGGCGAGCATCCGGGCAAGTTCAACTACCCTCTGCTCATCGGTGAGCACCTGCACTTTTGAGAGTGAAGCGTCATCGTTTTTGAGCACCAGAATATGCTGATCAGCGAACGCAGCCACCTGCGGCAGGTGGGTTACCACCAGCACCTGCACGTGTTGGGCGAGCATCGAAAGGCGCCTGCCGATTTCAATGGCCGCTTTACCGCCCACCCCGGAGTCTACCTCATCAAAGATGAAGGTGGGTACAGGGTCCACCTCAGCCAGCACCACCTCAAGGGCCAGCATCACGCGGGAAAGCTCACCACCGGAGGCGCCTTTACCCAGCGGACGCGGGGCTGCGTTTTTGTGCGGGGCGAGCATGAAGGTGACGGTGTCCTTACCGTAGGGTGAGAACTTCTCTGCCTCTGAAACCTCCACGATGAGGGAGGCGTTGGGCATGGCGAGTGCAGTAAGTTCTTCGCTGACAGCCTCGGCCAGTATTCGGGCGGCGCCCCGGCGGGCTTCCAGAAGCGCCTGCGACTGTTCCCCAAGTTTCTGGCGTAAAGTGACCAGCTCGGCTTCCAAGTTTTCTTGACGGGTGGGGTCGTCGATAAGAGTATTCAGGCGGGCGCGGGATGCCTGCGCCCAGTCAAGTACCTCGGTAATATCTGCACCGTATTTTCGGGTGAGGTTTTTCAGCTGCGCCAGGCGGTTCTGCACGTGTGCAAGCCGTTCAGGGCTTTCTCCGTCGAGAGAAGCCGTGTAAGAGGCGAGATCAGATGAAATGTCGGTGCTAAGGATTAGCACTTCATTCAAACGGTGAGCGAGTGAGGCCAATTCTTCGTCGGCCTCGGCTTGGTGCTGCAGGGCGCCTCGGGCAGTATCAAGCAGACCCAGCACGTTCGTCTCACCCCCTTCAGCGTATTCGCTGCCTGCCAGCGCCGCCGAAGCCGTGGCGGCGGCGGTACGCAGCGCCTCAACATTCATGAGCTTAAGACTTTCAGCCTTAAGAGCAGTATCTTCACCCTCCTGCGGGTCCACACTATCGATTTCTTCAAGCGCCCCGCGCAGAGTTTGTGCCTCCAAGGCGCGGGCGCGAGAGTTTTCGCGTACTTCTTTAAGCTCGGCAGCAGCAGCGCGGTAACGGTCATAGGTGGTGCGGTACTCCCCCAGCAGACGTGTGAGGGCCTCGCCCGCATACGAGTCAAGGGCGTGCCGTTGAGCGGCAGCAGATTTGAGGCGCAGCTGGTCGGATTGTCCATGCACCGCAACGAGGGTGTGCCCAATATCTGCAAGGGTGCCGATAGGGGCGGAGCACCCACCAATGTGGGCACGTGAACGCCCCGAAGCGTTCACGGTGCGCGCCAGCAGCAACTCGCTTTGCTCACCGTCAAGTTCTTCTACCGACCCACCAGCATCCTGCGCGAGAGTAAGGGCCGGATGGCTATTGGGAAGGCGCACCACAGCCTCTGCGAGGGCACTCTTAGCGCCGCTGCGCACACTAGAGGCGTCGCTTCGGGCTCCGAGAAGCATCCCAAGAGCGGTCACAACCATCGTTTTACCGGCCCCTGTCTCACCTGTAAGTACTGACAGCCCGGGCTGCAGGGGCAGGCGCGCATCGGTGATAACGCCCAAGTCACGAATATGGATTTCTTCAATCACGCAAGGTCCTCATCTACTCAGGTTCTGGGATTCACCGTGGTATTCCGGCGCTGGGCGCAACAGTAAAAATGGCGAGGGGTTTAGCTTTGATGCTGGGGGCCACGCCAGCCGCGGATAGGCAGCTCAAATTTACGGACAATCCGTTCAGAGAACGGAGCCGGGTGAATACGGGCCAGCAGCACCGGTTTCTCTGATTTGCGTACCTCAATCCGCGAGCCGGGGCGTAAATCCACGGTACGACGCCCATCGCACCACAGCACCCCGGATGCGCCGTTACCAGGCATCATCTCGACCGCAACCATTGAGGTAGGGGCCGCAACGAGTGGCCGGGCGAATAGGGCGTGTGCTGAAAGCGGCACCATGAGTATTGCTTCTACCTCCGGCCAGACAACAGGTCCGCCCCCCGAGAATGCGTACGCGGTGGAACCGGTGGGGGTGCCCATTACCACCCCGTCACATCCGAAGGTGCTCAGGGGTTTTCGGTCCACTTCAATGATGACTTCGATCATTTTTTCGCGGTTGCCTTTTTCGACGCTGACCTCGTTTAACGCCCAGTCGGTGTGCACCCGTTTGCTCTCATGCCAGACTTCAACCTCGATCGCCATGCGCTCTTCAACGGTGTACTCTCCGCTTACAATACGCTCAACGGTCTCCCCTAGGTCGCTTTCTTCAGATTCTGCGAGGAATCCCACGTGTCCGAGATTCACCCCGACCAGCGGAATAGTGGTGCGGCGTACCATCTCTGCCGCACGCAGAATCGACCCGTCACCCCCAAGCACTACCCCCAGCTCAATATCAATGAGCGGTACGCTTTCGTGTACCACTTGCACGGGCACGGGATCCGCCCAGTTTTCGGTAAGGGTCTCAAGATCTGAACGGTTCATGACCGGGGTGAGCCCCGCACGATACAGCTGTGTGCACGCTTGGCGGGCAGCCTCACGTGCCTCTTTACGTCCGGTGTGGGCGAACACCAGGATTTTACGGCTTTCTGCCTCTGCCATGTACATCCCTTTCAGATATTTTGCCCTGCGCGGTGTCTTTCCTAAGTCTACCCGAAAAAATAATGATACGAACACAAATTCTAGAAAATTTTTTCGATAAGAGTTGTTGTTTTTAGCGCATCGGTTTGGTGCACCACAGAAAGTATTCTTTATTTCCATCCTGCCCGGGTAACGGGCTCGGGGAGGTGGCACACACCGTTAAACCGCACTCGCGCGCCGAGTTCTGCACAGCCTGCACAGCCTCCGCACGGGCCTGTGCATCAACTACTACCCCGCCCTTACCAATACGGTGTTTTCCTACCTCAAATTGGGGTTTCACCATTAGCAGCAGGTCTCCACCGGGTACTGTTGCCTCCGCTAAGGGGCGCATGACGAGAGTGAGGGAAATAAACGACAGGTCTCCAACTGTCACATCAACCTGCCCGCCAATATCAGCAGGCTTCAGGTAGCGCACGTTCAGCCCTTCATAGACGCTTACCCGTGCGTCATCCCGCAGCTGCTGCACCAGCTGATTATGGCCCACATCTACTGCGGCAACGTGAGCAGCACCGGCACGTAAGAGTACATCAGTGAATCCACCGGTTGAGGCCCCTGCATCTAAGCAGCGTTTACCGCTCACCTGCACCTGCGGGAATGCATTCAGGGCCCCCGCCAGTTTGTGCCCCGCCCGGCTTACATATTCAGTGAGTTCGCTACGGTGCACCTGTACGTTATCGCCTGGCGTCACGTCCAGGGATGCTTTACGAACGGGTTGACCGTTGAGGCTCACAGCACCTGCAGCAATAAGTTTTGCAGCAAGTGTGCGGGAGGTTGCTAGCCCGTTGTGGGCGAGGTACTTGTCTAACCGCACGCTGCTCAGCTTTCGAGTTCAGCGGTGAGTTTTTCCACGAGTTTCCCATAGGCGTTAATGCGTTCCAAAGGATCTAGGGCGAGTGCTGCGGCCAGCTTCTCTTCGAAGGCTTCATACTCCGCGCGTTCCTCATCACTCAACAGTGTTTCAGGGCCGTCTTCTAGGGTTAGTTCAGCGCCGGTGCTTTTTTCGCTCATGAGGCTCCTTCGACACCGCTCGCATTGGGTAACCCGTGTACTTCGGGCATCCCTCCCCGATTGGGATGGGCAGCCCACCACGCGGCACATGCTACACGCCAGGCTTCTGCTTCATCGTCGCTTCCAGCAAAGTTTTTATGCGCAGCAGTCGTGCTGAATCCTTCAGGGGCCGTGAGCTGAATGTGTTCTCCACGAACATTTGCCTGCCAGCGGGGGCCGTAGGCTACGGTCTCGTACCCTTCAAACACCACCTCAATATTCGGGTAGGGAGCAAAGAAGTCGTCAAGGGTGCGCAGGATGTAGACTGGTCGCTGGTCAGGTACAGCTGCAATCACATCAGCGTAGGTTTGTACCCCGGTGAGTACTATCGCCCCGTGCATACCGGCGCGGTTCGCGCCCAGAATATCGGTATCAAGCCGGTCGCCGACCACCACTGGTTTCTGAGCTTTAACCGATGCGGCCGCTGTTTCAAAAATTGCTGCCTCAGGCTTACCCGCCACCTGTGGAGTACGTCCTGTAGCGGTCGCTACAGCAGCGACGAGAGTCCCGTTTCCGGGCGCTTGGCCGCGTTCTTTGGGGATGGTTTTATCGGTATTAGTCGCCACCCATAGCACCTGCTCGTCAGCAAGAGTGTAGGATGCCTCTGCCAGATCTTCCCAGATGAGGCGTGGGTTGAATCCTTGAACGACCGCTACCGGGTTTTCGTGCTGTGACCGTACGGGGGTGAGCCCGGCCTCCCGCACGCAGTTGGCGAGGGCGTCTGTGCCTGTCACGAGCACATTCGCCCCTGCGGGTAGCTGCTGCGTGAGAAGAGCTGCACTAGCTTGAGCGGAGCTGACCACACGGTCGGCACGGGTTTTCACGCCTAATTCGCGTAGGTGTTCAGCGACTGAGTCCACAGAACGGGATGCATTATTAGTCACGAATACCACGGGGGTACCGCTGTCTTCGGCACGGTTGAGCGCTTCGGTGGCGCCGGGTATGGCGAAAGGACCAGCGTACACCACGCCGTCTAGGTCAGATAGTAGCGCATCGTAGCCGCTGAGCAGGGTTTCACTCATAGTGCACCTTTCAGGGGTTTCCCTCCGGAGTACTGTAGGCGGGTTGGGGATAGGTTCTACAGCTATTTTGCAGGGTTAGTTGAAGAGCCGGTTTCTTACTGAGGTTCCGTTTGTTGCTGCGCTCGCACAGAGTTGAGGGTATCCTGGTTGGTCTTTACCTTGTTCTCCGCGGTTTCCGCAACGTCAATGATGCTGTCTTCTTCGGACTCCTCGTCAGCAACATTTGGGGCATTCTCCCCATGCAGCTCATCAGTACTAGCCTCTGTTTCTTTTACACCGGTATTTTCTGAGGTGGTTTCCGCTTCCTCTTGTTCGGAAAGATCAGCTGTTTCTACGCTATCTGGTTGTTCGTCAGTTGCGGGGTTTTCTTCGGGTTCCAGAAGATCCGATTCCCCATAGATGTCGAAAATTTCGGGTTCGGCATAGTCGCCTTGTCCCAGAGCTGCTTCGGCCATGTGGGCTAGTCGTTCCCACCGCTGTGCTTCCTGTTTTTTCCCTGCATTAGCGAGGGCAGCCGCATAAGCAGTGAATAGGCGGGGGCTATAGTGATAGGCACGTTTAGGGTCAAGCTGAGGGATACGTAATACAGCAATGGCCTGAGATTTTTTGCCTTGATCGATGTAGATGCCCGATTCGACGATTGCCAATTCCACCCGTACCGCTGTTGGTAGGTCTTCGCGTTGTGCTTCGTTAAGCATTTCAAGTGCTTTAGGGAGCCTATTCAGAGCGCGTTCGCAGTCGACCAGCAGTGCAAGATGCTCATTGGATCCGCTGATTCGGCGGTGGGTGCGCAGCTCCCGCAGCGCGGTCTCGTACTCTTCGGCCACATATGCAGTAACACCCACGGCTTCGCGTACTGCGGCGATGCGCCCAGCACTCCGTGAGGCTGCAATAGCGTGCTCAAGGGCGAACTGAGGGTCAATATCAAGGTAGCGCCCGGCCATAACAAGGTGCTTTGCCACAGTTTCGGCATTACGAGGTTCTAGGGCTCGCAGCTGGCGGTTGGTGGCCCCATCTAGTTCCCGCCCAGTAACATCATTATCAATTTCAGGGGCTTTCGCTTTTGAGGGCCGGTACCCTGCGCGCCCTCCAATAGTGCGCACATCTTCTTGAGGCATGTCTTCTGAACCGTGCTGCCTGCGAGTGCTGGAACGCTGGCTTGATTGGTGATTTCGGTTGAATTTTTTATCGCCGCGGCCGGAGGCTCCATTACGATCGTATCCGTTACCATCCCGGCGGTTGTCTTTAAACCCTTTACCTTTGTAGCCACCTTTTTTACCGCGTGATTTTTCAGTACGGTTACCTTTGTACATGGGACGATTATCGCCAGACGCGTTGGATGTGTGGCGGGGTTTCTCAGACATGAAGCTCCTTGGGGCGGGATACGCCATTTCAGGGTTATAGGCGCACTATTACTCCGTTATAGTCTATTACAGACTGGGTGAATGTGCACCTGAGGTCCCATAAGGTGAATACTTCTTCGAGATACACCCCGTCAACAACCTACTCGGGCTGCCTAGTGCATAGTATGGTTCAAGCACTGAACCACCAAAATGCTCTGGTTTTTTGTGTAGACCCCCAAACACCCCCACGCACGCAGCACACCCACACTAAAACCAAAACCCCACACACCCACACCCCCCCCTTGGGGGCACAAAAAAAGGAGGCCCCCCACAAAGGGGACCCCCACTCACAAAAAAAATTGCGGCAGCCATCTACTCTCCCACACCCACCAAGATGCAGTACCATCAACACCACAGGG